>CAZBAS010000001.1:0-357935 GCA_964490395.1 uncultured Candidatus Saccharibacteria bacterium
AACTCCTCCTTGCCAAGGAGGGGATAGGGGTTCGATTCCCCTTACCCGCTCCAAAGAAAAATGCTTCACCCTTGTGGTGGAGTATTTTTCTTTGTGAGAGAGCAAGGATAGACGAGAAGCCCTTTGGGTTCGACTGCGTCCGCCATAGCTTTAGCGACGGCGGACTCCCCTTACCCGCTCCAAATAAAAGACACTCACTTTAGTGGGTGTCTTTTATTTTTAGAGGTGGTGGGAGGAATCGAACGGGAACGGCCCTAGCTCGGCATGATTACGGTACAGTCCGCCAACTGGCGCAAACAAACAAAGTGAGGGCTTACAATAGACGCAGCTTGGACAGACTAAAGAGATGCCACAACCATGCCTTGGGCAGATTCAATCACAATCAGGCACCCCTTCGCAGGGCACGTTGTCGTGTGTACATATTAACTGTGAACACATATATTCTATAGCTTATATTTAAGCCACTGAAAAAATGGGATAATTATTGGTTATCCTATTTTTGAAAGAAAATATACCGCTTATACATAACCAAATATTGGAAAACCCTTTTATTTAGGTAAATTACTTCTGAAAAGTCAAACACGTGAAGGCCTTGACACCACTTTTAGGGCTACAAGCTGACTAAAAAAACAAATATGCTCATAAATAAAGCATATTTCTTCTTTTGACCATTGACCAAAACCCCTTATTTTGGCATACTGTGTTTAGAAAAGCGCTGCGAAAGCAGCTTTTTTGTTTGCCATTTCTGGCGTACATAAAAGCTTTTCCGAGATTACGTTTAGTAATTTCTAGATCTTATATTATTTACAACGCACCGGGCGCATACATGTTCCACTTGTATGCATCCTTGCTTGGGAAGAAAGGAGTTTGAACCCAAATGACAGCTCCAACCACCCATATCAAGAGCCGTGTACTCGCTGCACTGATGATTGCTGCAATAAGCACTGTCATCTATCCAGAAATGGGAAAGACAGCACACGCTTCTGAGGGTAACCAGAGTCTAGTTTTTGAGCTCAAACCAAACGCTTTAAAAGAAAATTCAAGCAGTACAAGTACAACCCAGCTACAAATGGATGAGGTTGCTGCAAACGATGCACTTGTACAAGCTGTGCAGAAATACCTTGAAGCACGCAAGTCCCCCCTCGCTCCATATGCAAGCCAGATAATTCTTGAGCCAAACTGGGAGCAGGCGTTAGGGATTACCTATGTTGAAAGTAATTTCTGTGCAAAAGCTGCAAACTTCAATTGTGGAAGCGTTGGGGTAAAACCCGGCCATGCAGCATGGAAGAAATTTCAAACACCTTTTGATGGCTTTCGTGCGGTAACCCAGTTACTAGAAAAGCCGTTATATAAAAATAAGTACGATACCTGTAAAGAAAAAATAGGTGTGTACGTAGTACCTGGTTCTAGCACTTGGCTTCGTGGCTGCGAAAAAGTAGAAAACGACATGAAAGCCATTGTCTCGCAAGCCGAGAGTGCACATAGAAATATTGCTACAGCACCTCAATTGGTAGCGAGCATTTCAAATAAAGAAATTGCCTTAGCTAAGTAATGACTAAATTTAAAAAACACCCCTGCATATTGCAGGGGTGTTTTTTGGTCACATTTATCAAGATAAGTGCCGCGCTTAGCGCGGTGGTGCCCAGGGAGGGAATCGAACCCTCAATCCCGTTAGGGCCCAGGATTTTAAGTCCTGTGCGTATACCAGTTCCGCCACCTGGGCAAGTTATATAAATACTTACAGTGTATAATGAAGGCCCACCTTCTCCGCCAGCTGGTGGATTCGGCGCGCAGCCCTCTAGTCTTTCTGATTGACATGGCTCATACACATTCGCAAAATCTATAGCGGCGTAAGCCAGCCGTAGCCTTGGCGAAGGCTGGAGGTGCGAGCGGGATTCGAACCCGCGCATGGCGGTTTTGCAGACCGCAGTGTTACCACTTCACCATCGCACCCAGTTTTCTACATGTATTTGCTTACTAATTTTACAGAATAACCAAGAAATAGGCAATGTTTATCAAAAAGGCGCCTCGTGTGGAGGCGCCTTTCCATTGGAAGACTTTTATTCAGCCTTTGCTTCTTCTGTCGCTGGAGCAGCAGAGTCATCTGCAGGAGCTGCCTTAGCTGGCTTTTCTTCTAGAGCCTTAAGGGAGAGCCCTAAACGGTGCTCACCTGGTTCAATAGATATAATCTTGAACTTCTTGGTCTCACCTACTTTAAGTATGCCCTCTGGGTCTTTTACTGCCTCGTGAGACAATTCAGCCAAGTGAGCTAAGCCTTGAATATCTTTGGAAAGTTCTACAAAGACACCAAATGGCATCACTTTGGTCACCTTACCTTCAACAACCTGACCAATCTGATATTGCTTCACAGCTTCAAGCCATGGATCTGGCTGTAATTGCTTCACAGACAGGCTTACGCGACCCTTATCTATTGCAATAATCTTAGCTTGGACTTCCTGACCAACACGGAAGAGATCTTTTGGATTTTCAACGCGCTGCCATGCAAGTTCAGAGATATGCGCAAGACCTTCAAGGTCACCAAACTTCACAAAGATACCAAAATCCACTACACCAGTAACCATACCGCTCACCACATCACCCATCTTAAGGCGAGCAAGTCTATCTTCGGTTTCTTTTTCAGAAACAGCTTTTTCGCTCACAATGAGCTTTTCTTCTTCTGGATCTGCGGTGATAATCTGTACAGCAAATGACTGACCTACATAACTCTGCAAAGCGGAAAGGATTTTCTGCTTATCGCCATCTTCTACACGTGGATAGTGTTCCAGGTTAAGCTGGGATACTGGCAAGAAGCCAAGCACACCATTAATCTCAACCATAAGACCACCTTTGTTTGCACCAAGAATTTTAGTGCTCACAATTTCGCGAGACTCAAGCTTTGTCTTAAGGGTCTGCCATACTCGTTCATGCCCAGCCTGGCGGAGAGAAAGCTCAATGTTTCCATCTTTATTCTCTGGTTCAACAACGGATGCAAAAATGGTATCGCCAACCTTAAGAGAAGCCAATGTAGCCTGGTCATCGTACAATTCACGACCACGGACCACACCAACACCATACCCTTCAAGGTCAATGTATACTTCGTTCTTTCCAACAGAAAGAAGCTTACCTTCTACCATATCCCCTACTTTAAGCACGCGAATTTCCGCGCCGCTCGAAATAAGGTCTTCCATGGTATTTGCTTTGTTCGCAGCATTTTCATCAATGCTGAGCTGAGCAGTGTTTACTGCTTGCACTTGGGGTTCTTCTGACATATATGAATCTTTCAATAAGTAACTTAGGAGTAGCAGCCTCTATGGGCTATAAAAAAACCACGCACAGAACTAATTCATGCTTGGTATTTGAAAATACTACATAAGTTAATTACTAATAAAAGGTGCCTTGGACACGCTTACTTGGGTGATTAATTATTAAATATTCCCGCTTAGCAGGAGGCACCAAAGCCAAATAAGCTAGATACAGTATAGTGAAATAGCCCAAGAAAAGCAAGTGAAATAAAGGGCCCTATAGTGGTCAAAAACAACAAATTCATTTTGTGCTTTAAGCCAAAAATGGTAGAATTATATTAGAAATTAGCTTCAATCATATAGTAAGATCGGCTAAGATTATAGTTTCCGCCCAAGGCGGATCCGCTTTGGGCGGAAAAGATTAAAGATTACTTCTAGTACTATGCATATCCAATTCCTCGGTCTCTCGAGCTTCAAGTTTATTACCAAAGACGCAGTAGTTGTCACCGACCCTTACGGAAAAGAATCCGGCCTTACCCCACCCCGCGGCAACGCAGACATTGTAGTGCTGGCAGAAAAAACAAATCCACTGTATAGCAGCTTTAGTTCTTTGTCTGGCGAACCATTTATGGTAGACAGCCCTGGAGAATACGACGTAAAAGGCGTTACCGTAACTGGCATACCCCTTAAGCAAGAAAATGGATATGTAACGGTGTATCTTGTTGAAAGTGAAGACATAAAAATCCTTAACCTCACTCACATTAAGGACTTCAACATAAAAGAAGATGAGCTGGAAGACCTTGGCGAAATAGACGTGCTCATCATACCTGTTGGCGGAGAATCGGTAATAGACGCAAGCCGAGCAGCGAAGATTGTAAACCAGATAGAAGCGAAAATTGTTATACCTTCACACTACGCAGCTCCTGGGCTCAAAGTTAAGTCGGACGGCATAGAACACTTCACCAAAGAAATGGGCGGAAAAACCGAAACGCTGGAAAAGATTATTCTCAAAAAGAAAGACCTCATCGGCACCGAGGAAACCAAAGTGATAATTCTCACTACCTAGATCCACAAACTTAAACGTGGTTTGAAATACTATATTCCCGCCCCTTCGCGGGTCGCCGATGAGGCGACATACTTCGTAATTCATAACGCTAACCCCCATGACTACAATTGAGCGCATACAAAAATTACCCCAGCAAAAACGAGAGCAAATACTCTGGGCTGTGGTCGGTGCGACCCTGGTTATATTGTTATTGCTCTGGGTAGCAACTAGCTATATTCCCGGCCGCCCTAAAAGCGCTAGCAATTTTTTTAAGATGGTACAAGAAAAAACCAACAAGGCCAGCGCTGATTTTCCTCGATAACCATCAGCTCACAGCTCACTTCTCATTACTCATTTCTGAATTTTTATTATGGCAAAGATAAATTCTGACCAACCCGCAAACAATGCTATCGGCCTTATTCGGCCTCGTACCATAGAATCCGAAATGCAGGAGTCTTACCTTGACTATGCAATGACTGTTATAGTCTCGCGTGCCCTGCCAGATGTCCGTGATGGTCTAAAGCCTGTAAATAGGCGCATTTTATATGCCATGCGGAGCATGGGTCTCCGCCCTTCGGCAAAAACCACAAAGTCCGCCAAGATTGTCGGTGAAGTACTTGGTAAATACCATCCCCACGGTGACGCATCGGTATACGACGCCATGGTGCACATGGCACAAGATTTCGCCATGCGTTATCCGCTGGTAAAAGGACAAGGAAACTTTGGTTCACTCGATGGTGACGGTGCCGCTGCATATCGTTATACAGAAGCTAAGCTAACACCCATTGCTGAAGAGCTCTTGGTGGACATAGAAAAAGAGACGGTTGATTGGCGCGACAACTTTGACGCTACAGAGAAAGAACCAGTTGTACTCCCAGGCAAGCTTCCTCAGTTACTGCTCAACGGCACACTGGGTATTGCTGTGGGTATGGCCACAGATATACCGCCACACAACTTAACAGAAGTCACAAATGGAGTTATACACCTCATAGAAAACCCCACAGCAACAGTAGAGGATATAACCGACATTATAAAAGGTCCCGACTTCCCTACGGGCGGTATTGCGTACGACACCGCAGCAATCAAAAATGCTTACGCAACCGGCAGGGGTGGCATTGTAGTACGCGGGAAAGCAGAAATAGAAGAAACCAAAAACGGCAGTTTCCGCATTATCATTACCGAGATCCCCTATCGCGTTAACAAAGCTACACTGCTTGAAAAAATTGCTGACCTGGTGCGCGACAAAAAACTAGAGGGCATAAAAGACGTTCGCGACGAATCGTCCAATGGCGTGCGTATTGTGGTAGACCTCAAAAAAGAAGCCTTAGCTAATAAAATCTTAAACCAGCTATTTAGCTACACTCAATTACAAGACACGTACCACCTCAACCTCACCACTCTCGTAGACGGCCTCGAGCCTCACGTACTGAATATAAAAACGGTGCTGGAAGAATTTATAAAGCATCGCCAAACCATTATTCGCAGACGTACTGAATACGACTTGCGAAAAGCAAAAGAGCGGGCACATATTCTTGAAGGTCTATCCATAGCTCTTGACCACATAGACGAAGTAATAGCAGTCATCAAAAAGAGCCCAACCAAAGAAGAGGCGCATGCGAACTTAATTAAGAAGTTCAAGCTCTCTGAGCTGCAAGCTACCGCGATACTCGAAATGCGCCTGCAAACTCTTGCAGGGTTAGAGCGCAAAAAAATAGAAGATGAGTTGGAAGAAAAGCGAAAACTCATTGCCAAGCTCGAAGACTTACTCGCGCACCCAAAGAAAATTCTTGGTATTGTCAAAGACGAGACCATAGAAATGCGGGACAAGTATGGTGACGAGCGCCGCACCACCATAATGAAGAATGCGGTTGGTGCATTTGTGGCGGAAGATCTTATTCCGGAGAACCAGATGATAGTTACCATAACTAAATCTGGTTACGTAAAGCGCTTGCTCCCGGACACCTACAAACAGCAGACTCGTGGCGGCAAGGGCGTTATAGGACAATCCCTTAAAGAAGAAGATGTGGTAGAAAAGCTTATTTCTGCCAATACCCACGACGACATACTCTTCTTTACCAACAAGGGTCGAGTATTCCAGACCAAGGTTTATGAGCTACCAGAAGGCTCCAGAACCAGCAAAGGGCAAGCACTCGTAAACTTCCTCCAGCTGGGCAACGGCGAAACCACCACTGCGGTACTTACATTCTCCAAGAAGGACGAGGCAAAATTCCTGGTCATGGCTACTAAAAAAGGCCTCATCAAGAAAGTTGCTCGCGAAGAATTTGCAAAGGTGCGCAGAAGCGGCATGATAGCCATAGGCATTAAAGACGGTGACGAACTCAAGTGGGTAGAAACCACGGCAGGCGATGACCAAATAATGCTCTCTACAGAAAACGGACAAGCAATTCGCTTTAACGAAAAAGACGTCCGCCCTATGGGCAGAACCGCAGCTGGTGTGGGTGGCATGCGCATAAAGAAAGATGACAATATTATTTCCATGGATGTCATCCGCAAGAACCTGGACGTTAAATCTCAAGAAGTACTCGTAATTACTGAATTCGGTATGGGCAAGAAATCCCCGCTTGCAGACTATAAACTCCAAAAGCGTTCGGGTAGCGGCATAAAGACCGTAAAGATAAGTCCAAAGACAGGAAAAATAGTGGCCATGTACATTCTGGACAACAAGGAAGAACATGACCTCGTAATTATTTCCCGCCAAGGACAAACCATCCGCACCGCCCTCAACGCCATCTCCACTCTCGGCCGTGCCACCCAAGGTGTCCGCGTTATGAAGCTCGACAGCGGCGACTCAGTTGCCAGCGCAACAATCATCTAGAACTGTCCCATAATAAAAACCACCTATATAGGTGGTTTTTATTATGGTGGGCGTGCATGGACTCGAACCATGGACCCCGAAGGTATAAGCTTCGTGCTCTAACCAGCTGAGCTACACGCCCACGCTAAGCGTGGGCATAGGCACGCTGAGCGTGCCGCCCGCAAAATAGATTTGCCTACATATTATACGGGAGCTTTGGAAAATTGAAAACCCCGCGCGGTGCGGAGCTTAATCTGGCTATTTTGATAGCTCAAATACAATAAAATCTTTAATCTTCTGCCCATGCAGATCATATTCCGGAGTAAAATGGGTGGCGAGAAGTTTAAGGCCTGCTTTTTGGAAAGCTTTCTCATACCATTCCACAGGACGGTGTGACTCAATTATTTCATAACCACCTTCTTTCTTTATTTTCTTGTAATCATGGTTGTCCTCATATTTAGCACCAGTAGGGAAACGAAAGTCTAAATTTGATTCTTCTACATCATATATTTTAGGATTACAAAAACCAATATATGCACGGCCCACAGGCGCTAAACTTCCATAAATATTCTTGAGAATGACCAATGCTTCATCCTCAGGCACAATACACAACACCAGATTACAAATAACTACATCAAAATATCCATACGGAATATCTGCCAAAGAACGATATATATTTTCCTCTCCAATTCTTTCAGCGGCTTTATTCAGCAGCTCAGTACTCACATCATACACTTTTACTTTCGCTCCCATTTTTTGTAAGCCAAGGGCAAGCACTCCAGGACCAGCACCATAATCTAAGACCTTCTGACCCAGTAAGCCAACGACGGTATTATCGTACGATGCGAGTTTTAAGTTTTCCGCTTCCAGTTCTTGTGCTACAGCACCCCATTCATTTTGTTTTGCAACTAACTTAGTCGATTGTGTCATATATTTAAGAAAGAAGAATACTTAATAATAGCAGCGCGGTTGAACCTGCAAGATATATGTTTATGTTCCGCCACTTGCCAGTAAATGCATATAACACAACAAGGCTCGCAAACCCCGCAAACATAGCTTTGTCGAGGCCAAAAGTAACAATAGTTACAACTATCATTGTTGTTACTGCTATTACCTCAATAAAACTATATGTGCGGAATTCCCTAAATGGTACGAGAGTTAAACCAACAAACAGTAATGCACCTGTAGTTGCAATGACTGGGACCAGATTCAGCAATGGTACTAAAATTAAGAATAGTGCCATAAGCAACCCACATACAACTGCGACCAGACCAGTACGACCTCCTTCCCCTATCCCCACTGCGCTTTCTACATAGGTAATAAGATTCGATGTGCCCAGCCCCGCGCCAAGCACAGTACCCACACCATCAACTATAAGTGCCTCTTTTAGTTGTGGCAGACTGCCATCTTTATCAACCACAGAAGTGTTACGTGTAAGACCAATAAATTTGGCTATGCTACCGTAAAAATCTAAAATAAATAGAATTATTACGACACTCCAAATTTTCGGATTTGCAATGACCGATAAATCCAACGCGCCAATGCTAGAAAACATATCTTTTGAAAATCGAACTGGATCAACGGGCTGACTCAACCCGATCAAATGTGCAACGACAGATGCACCAATAATACTAAGCAACACGGAGCCGCGGATCTTAAAATATCGGAGCAGCGCCACCAACACAAGGCCAACATAAAACACAATAGCCTCCTTTGATGTAAGCAATCCGAGACCTGACAATTGAATTCCTTCGTAATGCAATATACCGCTCACTTTTAGAGCAATAAGCATCAAGAATACACCCACACTTGCTGCGAGCCCCGACTTTAACTTATCTGGGATAGCATGCAATATTTTTACCCGAATATTAGTTAAGCTAAACAACACCGTAAGCACACCAGACCAAAAAACCGCCCCTAGCGCACCCTGCCAGGTAAAGCCCAACGCGCCAACTACCACATAGGCAATATATGCGTTCATCTCTAAGCCCGGCGCCACAGCAAATGGTTTATTGGCCCACAAACCCATGGCCAAGGTAGCGAGCACTGAGCCAATTATGGTGGCAAAAAATACTCCGCTTTTGCCCATGCCAGCAGCTGAAAGAATTGCTGGATTAACTACAAATATATATGACAAAGCGAGAAATGTGGAAATACCGGCGAATATTTCAGTTTTAACGCTTGATCCCCGCGCTCTGAACCCAAAATATGTATCTAATATATCTATCATATTACCTAAATTACTTATATGAACACTTTACAATATTTGAGATATATTGTCTGATAATTCTTGACATGTAGCGGTCAAAGTACATATAAATGCTTTTATATTAGAGTACTTTTATAGTTGATTATTTCCCAACAACACTGTACTATATAAGTAAATCCAACCACAATGATAGAATCTCTACTAGAAAAGTTAGGGCTGAACAAAAAAGAAATTGCAGTTTTTTTAACAGTTATTGAGCAAGGAAAAATTACCCACACTGCGGTCGCACGCATAACCAGGATTAACAGAACTACGGTTTATAGTGTGGCCAAAGAATTAATAGCTAAAGGGCTAATTAAGGAAGACATAGGCGGTAGCACTAGCTACCTCACCGCACTGCCACCCGAAGATCTGGAATATATTATCTCCCGAGAGGAAAAAGCTCTAGAGCTTAAAAAACGCAACTTACGCGAGCTAATTACAGAGTTAAAGCCTCTCGCAAACAATGCTAAATACAACGCACCGAAGATACACTTTGTTGACGAGCGAATGCTCGAAGATTATTTATATGAGCAAACAGCAACATGGAACCAAAGCGCACTAGAGCACGACAGCACATGGTGGGGCTTCCAAGACAAAACTTTTGTAAAACATTATGAGGCGTGGATAGATTGGTTTTGGGAAAAAGCAGCTCCGCAGAATATCCAATTAAAGGTGTTGAGCAATGAATCCGCAGAAGCAATAAAACAAAAACAATTCGCGCGAAGGCATATTAGCGCGTGGGACAACTCGGAGGAGTTCACCGCAACCACATGGATCGCAGGAGACTACGTTATAAACTTAATCACCAGCACCCGCCCTCATTACCTCGTTGACATGCGCGACCCGGTACTCGCACAAAACCTCCGCACGGTATTTAAAAAAATCTGGAATACTATACAATAACCACATGCTTACTATAGTCCCCACCCCACTTGGCAACCTTGGCGACACTACACTACGCGCAATAGAGGCACTAAAAAACGCAGATTTTATTATTGCGGAAAACCCAAGTCATAGTGCTAAGTTACTCGCCCACTTTGAAGTTCCAAAGAAGCAGCTTATTCAATTTGCAGACCACAACGAAGAACGCATACTACCCAAACTCATAGAGCGACTACAAAACGAGCACGGAGCGTTGGTAACAGATGCTGGCACACCTGGAATATCGGACCCTGGGTTTCGTTTGGTGCGCGCCTGCTGGGAACATACCATTGTTGTGGATTCCCTTCCCGGAGCAAACGCAGCCACTACTGCGCTCGTTGCGTCAGGCCTACCTACAGACAAATATATTTTTATAGGGTTCTTTGCAAAAACTGAACCAAAAGTTATAAAAGCATTAGAGGTAGCAAAAAGCATAGACGCAACCCTAGTTGCGTACGAATCGCCTCAACGCATTCACAAAACTTTACAGACCATCGCCAAGCACGCCCCTGACTGTACTGTATTTGTGGGACGTGAGCTAACCAAGCTCCACCAAACATATTACCGCAACACAGCACAACATATAGCAACCGAATTCCCCAAAACAACCAAAGGCGAACTAGTTGTATGTGTATCATTCAAATAAACCTCCCAAAATAATCCATTAGAATTTTACTCACAATTGAGAATAAAATTCTAATGGATACGATACGGGTTTTCACAACAGACATGAAGGCGCTTACAAGAGACGGATTAAAAACTGTATACAAAAAGGTAAAACACCTACGTCTTCCCCCCAAGCTTGAGGAAGTTGATTTTTCTACACTCACCTACTACAGCTGGCTCGACCAATCAGATATGTGTTTATTTGTGGTCTACGATTTTCACGGCATATCAACCGGCCTTAGGCTTGAAGTGGTATTGCCCCCAGCCGGGGCATTACGTTTAGGGTTCTGCGAGTTTTGCCACAAACACCGTAAACAAAGCAGTGTATTTTTCGTAGCTACGGAAACTAAGAAACGACCAAAAGGTGTGGAGTACCAATCCCGTGGCACCTGGATGTGCAGCGACTACATAGTGTGCAACAGAGACATGAAAGACGATGCCCGCATTAATGAGTTCTTTGTACGGATACTCGAAGAAGCATGAATTGGTTCTATAGCAAAAAACAATTTGACTCTAAACTAAACGGCGCTATTGTTGTGCGCCGTTTGTTTGGCAGGTTTACTGTATACGTAGATGAAAAAATGGAAAGTTCACCATACACCGATGCTATGTGGCAGTCTGCGCTTAAGAAAATTACTAGAGGTGCCCACATTAAACAGGTGTTACTCCTAGGACTTGCTGGCGGGAGCGCCACTTCTGCCATACTGAAGCAGTTCCCACATGCGCACATAACTGCACTCGAGTGGGACCCAAGCATGGTAGAAGTGTTCAAGCACATACGAACAAAAGAATCATCGCAAACCGAAACCATACTGGGCGATGCACAAAGTACAGTTAATTTGCTTTCAGATACATTTGATTTAATACTTTTCGACTTATACCAAGGCAATACCATTGCAGACGCCATTTTTGAAGAATCGTTTGTAGCAGCCCTAGCAAAATGCTTAGCTCCGAACGGCTATTTTCTGGTGAACTACTGGCTTCACCGAAAAGGCTCAGAAATGGTACATGCGTACTTCCTTCACCAGCAGTCCTGGCGTTTTCGGGTAAACTCTTTATCACTATACAGGCCACAGCTCCCCGCCGGATACGAACGATACAGAGCGCACCCTGCATTTACAGAACGGGAAACAATTATTCAGAAAGGACACGTGCTCGTGCACGCTGGCAAAGCAACAGGCTTACGGGTAAAACGCGGACCTTTCTATGTAGAAAAATATATTGGGCGCGCAGAGCCAGATATAGAACCATTTCATAAAAACCGCATAGTATTCTGGCAACCCATAGCACAGTTGTTAAAGCCAAGTGGATGGCACCGCTCACTTCTCTTTGGCGGCACGCACTCATATGGTATGGCCCATATAACAAATCCAGAACACTATTGGGAACACTGGAGTAGCCATGCCAAACGCCACAGAAAAAAATGGTTGCAAGAAAAAGGCAGAGCATGGGAAATAGTCGAAGTACCAGACGCAGAATTTTGCGCTGCATTTGCAAAAGCGCGCATGGGTATGGGACTATCACAAATTATGGTACAGCTCGTTAAATACAAAATACGCGCCCACGGAAATAATATTCAACTCTTTGCTGCACGAAAACCAGGCACCATTGAAATACTTGCAGGACTTGCTGTTATGCATATCCCCGAAGCAGCGACCTCGGTACACTTAGCAGCCTTTCATCTCCCGCCCGCACGCCACGGATCCATCGGCACCGGGCTCATAGACGTTTGGTACCAGGAATCAATAGTAAAACAAATACAGTATATTGATTTCGGTGTAGTAAGAGCCAACGGTGAACCGCGTTCCTGGCAAGGCTACTCGGATTTCAAAAGCCAGTTCCTTACCCACACCGTATTTACACCAAAATCTTTTTATAGGTTTATTAAAAAGAATACGCAATAAAAAACACCTCGGATTATTTGTCCGAGGTTTTAAGTAAGCAGTAATGCTTACCCAAAGATAGTTTGCGTGTAGCTAGGCACTAGAAGTAAAACCCAAAGCCGAACGTTGTCTTCGGTTGGCGCTGCGAACTATGCGGTACGCCACCGTAGGTGAAGTCTGGACCAATTGCCATTTTCGGTAATTTGTACAAGACCTGACCTGTAATTCTCAGCGCTTGTTCAGACACAAGACCGAACGCGCCCTTTGAATTAAACACGGTTGCAATACCCATGTTAGTATTCCACTTCCCCGCTGTGCGGCTAAAGGTAACACTGGATACATAGAACTTACCGCCCGCTGGTCCTTTTTTCGATGTTGGTAGAAATTGGTAGAACTCGAACGCCCCAACCAATTTATTCTTTTCCGTTAGCACCACTTCTTTGCTCACAGCAAGAAGTATCATTTCAACATCGCTACCCGCACTTTCCGTAAGGAAATTGTGCGAGTATCCTGCTCGGATTTGCCAGCCTCGGGGCAGACCTTTCTGTATTTCAAGACCCAAGTCAAACTCTTGTGCATTACCCGTCCAGTACTGGCCACGAGCATCTTTTTCGGGTGAAATAGAGAACCAGACTTTGCCGATTAACCTAAAGCTGTTCTTTTGGAAGACCTGGTTGTAACCACCCTGAATTACTTCCCGTTCATCAGCAGATCCATTTACTACGCTCTCCCAATAACGAGTCCCTGTCCACACAAAACCATTTGCAGATTTCTGCCACTCCCCTGCAGGCGAAGCAGAACCTTGGGCAAGGGCTGTTACAGCCGCGAGCGCAGCCAACACAGCAACAAACGATATCTTTCGCATTACAAAACCTCCTTCGGTTATACAGGCAGAGTGTGGGCGGTTGGCCAAGCATGGCTTACCCTAGTATTCCCACTCCCTGTTCCCTGTTTTGAGCACCCTATGCATCAGGCGCTCAAAGGAGGGTTACCGAAGGAGGTCTATGTCTTTTTTACACTCCCATTATAATTAATAGAATGTATATATAATATATCCTCTATTGACTGGATGGTATATTATGGCTAAGATAAGGATAATATCATTGTTGTAGTAGGTATAACAAATAGGATGATTGAACACCTTCTTACTGAAGTCGGGCTAACCCAAAACGAAACCAAAACCTATCTAGCTCTTAGCAAGCACGGTAGTCTGAGCTATAACCAAGCAGCAGAGATTGCCGGTATTAATCGTACCACCTGTTATGCAGTGGTTAAACGACTCCTAGAATACGGCCTGGTAAAAGAAGACTTGGGCAAACCAACTGTACAGCTTATTGCCGAGCCCCCAAGCACTCTTTTAGACTATCTCGGCAAAGAACAGGCACAGCTCATTAAGCGTATGGAGCTTGCGAAACGAGCAGCGAGCGAGCTAGACAAGTTAGTACCACAAAAGCTTAGAGCTGAGCCAAGACTACGCTACATAGAAGAAGCGCACATTACGGATTTTCTATACCTTCGCGCAGAAAAATGGATGAATAGTGTAAAAGAATACGACAATACAGTTTGGGGATTTGAATCTGACAAATTCGAATCCGACTATCCGGACTGGATAGAATGGTACTGGACAAAGCCTGCAAGCAAAGGAATAAAGCTACACCTATTTAGTGACGAATCTACGGCAAGAAGAAGGGCCGTTGAAACAGGTCCAGGAAATGCCGAGTTCCAGCTTATACCAGACCTAGACTTCACTACTGACATCTGGGTATATGGCGATTACATAATTTTACTTTCACTAGAGGAACGCCCCCATTACCTTATAGAGCTTAAAGAGCCGCTCCTCGCAAAAAACTTTCGAGAATTTTTTAAGGCTCTTTGGAAAGCAACCGAGCACACCTGGGAAAAAGCATCAAAAAACAATCTCGGAAGCCCAGACTTGGCAAGTAAGTAAAACTTCTTTATCATAGTTGTGAATTGCACGTTTCTTTTATTCTTGATTCATAATTCATTATTCCTAATTCTGCGCTTCGCACATGTCCGGACATTCTAAGTGGTCACAAATTAAACGCACCAAAGGAGCTAAAGACGCTAAACGCGGCGTACTGTTTTCGAAGTTATCTAAAAAAATTACTATTGCAGCCAAGTCTGGCAGTAGTGACCCTACGCTGAACTTCCAGTTGCGTACAGAAATAGAAGCAGCACGCGCAGAGGGAATGCCGAACGACAATATAGACCGCGCCATAAAAAAAGCATCTGAAAAAGGTGCTACAGCTCTTAGTGAAGTAATTTACGAAGGGTACGGACCATTTGGCACTGCTTTTCTGGTTGAGGCTGCTACAGACAATACCAACCGCGCAGTACAGTTTATTAAGCACTCCTTTACAAAACACGGCGGAAGCCTTGGCGCCATGGGAAGCGTGGCATGGCAGTTTGAAGTTAAAGGGCAGATTTTGGTAGAGAGGCCACACAGTAGTCAGAATATAGTTGCTAGTAGTCAGTTGGCAGAGCTGGAGCTAGTAGCCATAGATGCGGGGGCGGAGGATGTGAGAGAGTCAGAAGAAGGATTGGAAGTCTATACAAAGCCAGAGAACTTGCAGACTATTAAAAAAGCGCTTGAAGACGCTGGAGCGAAGATTGCACAAGCGCAAATCATCAAAGAATCATCTCAAGGCGTAGACTTAACCGAAGAGCAAAAGGTTAAAGTCGATGCGCTATTTGCCGAACTTGAGGACAACGAAGACGTGGTTGCAGTACATACCTCTGCCAATTTGTAAGACAAATTGGCAGAATTTCTAATTTTCAATTTTCAATTTTTAAACAAAATCCCGCTTTAGGTTTTGAAAATTGAAAATTAAAAATTGAAAATTTTTCATGATTATTTTAGGTGTTGACCCTGGGACCGCAACGACAGGATTTGGAATAATAGAGAAACGGAAAGGACAGGAGTGGTATGCTGTTGAGTTTGGCGTGATTACTACCGATAAAAAACTCAGTGACGCTGAGCGCTTGCGTATTCTTGCAGAGGATTTAGAATCTATTATAAAAAAATACAAACCAGCAGCTGCAGGTGTGGAAAAGCTATACTTTGAGACAAATGTAAAAACTGCCATAACTGTTGCGCAAGCACGCGGCGCCATTCTTCTTACACTTGCGAAACACAACTTTCCCATTTATGAATTCACGCCACTGCAAGTAAAAAATACACTTACCGGCTACGGCGCTGCAGATAAAAAACAAGTACAGTATATGATAAAACACACATTTAAACTGAAAAACCTACCCAAACCAGATGACGCTGCAGACGCGCTTGCAATTGCGCTCTGCTGCGCCATGCACAGCAGTAAGTCAAATGTCATCACGTCATAATGTCGAAAGTCAAAAATATGACGGGACGTTATGGACGTGAAGACGTTATAGACTTTCAACTTTATTTTGGCCTGGACAAAATAGTACGCAGCTGTTACACTTTGTCCAAGACAAGCAATTGTTTTACCCCTCATCAGTAATTTCCCTTTCTTATTTGAAAGGTGAGGAGAATATAATATGGAAAATCAAGTAACCCCAGGTGCAGACGAGCAGGTAGAAGAGACTGGTGCTCCAGTACAAGCTCAACCACCAGTAGAAGAAACAACCCCTGAAGTACAGGCTTAGTTTTAAAAGACTCCCACAACTTGTGGGAGTCTTTTATTTTACACAATCCGAATAAATTTTCTTTTACCAACTTGCAAGAGCAGGTTATTTTTTTTCTGCAGCTCTATCTTTTCATTTGTCTTTACCACCTTCTGATCTATTTTTACTCCACCCTGCTCCATCAATCTTCGTGCTTCGCCCTTTGAAGATGCGAGTTTCGTTTCTACGAGTAATTCTATGAGTTGGTATACCCCGGGCTTTATTTTTACTTCTTCAATATCAGCGGGTAATTCTTTGTTACTGAATTGGGAGATAAAGGCTTCTTGAGCCGCAGCAGCTTCCTGTGCACTATGGTACTGTTCAACCAATGTTTTTGCGAGCGCAAGCTTTTGATCGCGAGGATTTTGCATGTCTTGTAATAACGTGCGGACGGAGGCAAGAGACATATGCGTTGCAAGCATAAAGTAGCGCTCTATGAGCTCATCGCGCAGCGACATAACCTTGCCAAACATATCGGTAGGAGTATCTACCAGGTTTATCACATTCCCCCACGAGCTCGACATCTTACGCCCATCCGTTCCTTCTAACAGCTCAAACGTCATAATATCCTGGGGCTGTTGTCCATACAGAGGCTGGATGCTGCGCCCTGCAAGCAGGTTAAATCGCTGGTCAGTACCGCCCAGCTCTACATCTGCTTTTACTGCCACGCTATCATATCCTTGCATGAGCGGATACATAAGCTCGCGAAGCGACACGCGCTTACCGGCATCCATACGTTTTTTTATTAGCTCGCGACTCGCAAATTCATGAAGCCCAAAAGCGTCGGCCATTTTTCCAATTTCTAAAAACCCAAGTTTCTTGAGCCACTTGGAGTTATAGTGCATCTCGGCCTTAGTCTTATCTATAATAGTAGACGCCTGAGCGAAATACGATTTCATATTGGCTTCCACCTGGCTTTCCGTGAGCATGGGGCGCTCAGATTCTTTGTCCGACGTGTCGCCAATAAGCCCGGTAAAATCACCACAGATAAACACAACCTGATGCCCAAGTTCCTGGAACGCTCGCAATTTCCACAACACCACAGCGCGACCAATGTGTATATTGGGGCTGGTAGGGTCTATGCCCAGCTTAACTCGAAGCTTTTTTTTGCCATTTACCGCTGCCCGGAGGTGCTCTGAATCTATTATTTCTGCCACACCTCGGCTCAGCAGATCATCTATTTTTTCTAGTTTGTTCATGATAATAAAGATTGTAATTGTAGGGCTATTATAGCATTTTCCGCACTGGTATGCGCAAGTGAACATGCGGGTTTTCTCTTCACCTTAAAGCCGGTATACTATAGGCTATAGCTCGTGTAGTACGCATAATGTGCATATCTATACTGAGCGCAAATGAACTCAAATATTAATTACACATGTGCGGAAACCTGTACTGGAATATATTTGCACATATATTTATATAGTGTATGAAAGTTTATTCAATAGAATCGGTATCTAAAAAATCGGTAAAACATGCAAAATCGCTTTGGCTAAAAATTAAGCGAAATAAAAAATTAATTATTACTTGGTTCTTCCGAGCCTTCGCACTTGGTGTTGCACTTATGGCAATACTCTTTGTGTATTTTAGTTTTACCCTTCCCGACCCAAACACACTCCTGCAACGCACGGTACCTGAATCCACTAAAATTTATGACCGCAATGGTGCACTACTCTACGAAATTCACGGCGAAGCAAAACGAACTCTAGTAAAGCTCGATCAAATATCACCAAACCTAACTCATGCAACCATTGCTGTTGAAGATAAAGATTTTTACAAACACCGCGGTATATCTATTCGCGGCCTCCTCCGCGCTGTCTGGGCAGATATTACTTCGGGTAGTAAACAACAAGGTGGCAGCACCATTACACAACAGTTTGTAAAAAATGCCCTCCTTACCAAAGATAAAAGCTGGATACGAAAACTCAAAGAAGTTATTTTATCTATTGAACTGGAAGCGCGATACAGCAAAGATGAGATACTCCAGCTCTATTTAAACGAAATACCATATGGACGCAATGCCTACGGCATTGAAGCAGCAAGCAAAGCCTACTTTGATAAGTCCGCAAAAGACCTAACACTGCAAGAGAGTGCCTACCTGGCCGCCCTCCCACAGTCCACTACGTATTACAACCCCTTTGGACCTCACCGTGATGCGCTCGATCGCCGTCAGCAAACCATCCTAAACCTAATGGAGGCCCAGGGGTACATCACTAAAGACCAAAAAGAGGCAGCAACAGCAGAAAAAGTTGCCTTTCTCCCTCCGCAAAATAGCCTTAAAGCTCCGCACTTCGTACTGTATGTGCAAGACTATCTTGCCAGCAAGTACGGAGAAAGCACACTTGAAGAAGGTGGTCTTAAGGTGTATACAACTCTCGATCTTGGACTGCAAGAAATTGCTGAAAAGATAGTAAACGACCAAGGAATTAAGAATGCTCAGAACAGCAACGCCAACAACGCAGGGTTTGTGGCAATAGACCCAAAGACTGGTCAAATTCTCGCCATGGTAGGCAGCCGGGATTTCTTCGGCAAAAGCTATCCAGCCGGGTGCCAAGCTGGAAAATGCCAATTCGACCCAAGTGTAAACGTCACCCTTACGCCGCAGCAACCGGGCAGTAGTTTTAAGCCTTTTGTATACCTAACTGCTTTTAAAAAAGATTTCGGCTATGCACCGGCTAGCATGCTTTTGGATGTTACAACGAACTTTGGTAAATATGGCAACAGCGACTACGTACCAAAGAACTACAGCGGCAATAACAACGGACCTGTATCCATCCGCAAAGCCTTAGCAGGAAGCTTGAACATTCCTGCGGTAAAAATGCTCGCACTCGTAGGAGTAAACAACGCCACCCAGACTGCTCATGACCTTGGTATAACCAGCCCCCTACAAGACTGCGGACTTTCGCTTGTGCTCGGTGGGTGCGAAGTAAAACTACTGGACCACACAGCCAGCTATGCAACGCTTGCCAATGGCGGAGTGAAAAACCCAGCAACCCCTATTCTGAAAATAGAGAGCCGAACAGGTGAAACATTGGAAGAATTCAAAGACCACGGACAACGAGTAGTGGATGAACAAGCAGTATACGAAATAACGAGCATTCTTTCGGACGACTCCGCACGAAGCTACGTATTTGGCGCTGGCGGACCACTCACCCTACCAGGCAGACCTGTGGCCTGTAAGTCTGGTACCACAAACCAGTGGAAAGATGGCTGGACCATGTGTTACACCCCAAGCATTGCCGTAGGAGCATGGGTGGGAAACAACAATAATGAGAACATGAAGAGCAATGCAGACGGTGGCCGTGTTGCTGCTCCCATTACAAACCAGTTCTTGAAAGAAGCACTCAAGGGTAAGCCAGTGGAACAATTTACCGTGCCAAATGGAATCTCTACCGTAACCGTCGACGCAGTGTCCGGCAAACTTCCAACCGAGTTTACACCACAAACCAAAGAAGAAGTATTTGCAGATTATTCTGTACCAAAAGACTACGACAACGTTCATGTATCTGTACGCGTAGATAGAACCACTGGACTACCGGCAAACAACCTCACACCACCGGAAAACATAGAAACCCGATCGTACCTGTCTTTCCAAAGCGAACAACCAGACAATGCCAACTGGGAAAGCGCTGTGCAAACCTGGATTGAAAAGATGCAACAGCAGGGCCTCCCCTACATCTCTACAGGAAGCGTACCCACCACCCCCGCAAATACGAGCGGCGGACCAACCGTAACCATTTCCGAGCCTCGAGACGGTACCATTATTACCCGCTCTCCATTTACTGTTACGGTGCTGAACAGCTCGAATACAACTCTTTCAAAAATAGACCTACTCATCGACGGGCAGCTTATTGAGAGCAAAAGCAGCGAGCCGTACACATTTACTGTGCAAAAGAAATTTACGGATGGAAGTCGAGTTATTGCCATTCATGCGGTTGACGCAGGTGGCCACAGCTCAGACGTTAGTGTACAGGTGCTCTTTGCAACGAACCAAGCAATAGCCATCACGAGCCCAGTCAAAGATGCTGTAATGAGCGGACCTCTCACGCTCCAAGCTGTAAGCGGAAGTAATTTAGGTACCGCGACGTTCTACGTCAACGACGCACAAGTGGGCACGAGCCTACCCGTAGAGGACACACAAGATGGAACATATGCGTACAGCCTGGTCTGGGATGCGCCAGCTAACGGAAACTATAAAGTTCAAGTAAAAGCTGGAGGAAACAGTAGTGGAAAAATACCATTTACAGTGAACGACGGAAACTAGCGACAACGCCAAATAGCTCATAATAAAACACGGATTGTATTCCGTGTTTTATTATGTCCTCACTTACTCAGCCTCGCCTGTCGGAAATAGCGCTTCCAAGTCTTTAGTATAGTTTATGTCTGTAGTCTTTATAACCCTCACAAATAACTTTTCTGCAAGTTGTTTTAGTTCCGACTCAAGCTGACTATCGAGCTTATAGGGCGACGCCCAAATACTTGCTTGCCACATCCTAAACCCAAGGGACTTCAGTTTATTTCTTAAAAAGGTCCGCACACTTCTCTGCCGCTCTGGTATATCGAAAATAACTAGTTTCCACACCCCATCACGTTCAGGACGCTTTGTAGTTAACAACCCTAAGCCATCTGGGGTTATAGAAACCTGCGTTTTCGCCGGATTACTGTAGATAAGAAAGCCCTGCTGGATAAGACGGAACACGGTATCGTATACACCCTTGCGCCCCTTTTCTGGTGAAAATTGACTAAAGAGAGCAGTAAGTGTAGACGGACCATCCACGCTCGCAACCTGAGCGAGAAGCTCTACGCTAAATTGTGTATGAGTTCGAGCCATAGCAAGACTGAATTGAGAATAATGAATTAAGAATTAAAGTAAAATTAGAACCTCGCAAAGACTATTCTTGATTCGTAATTCTCGCTTCTTGATTCTTCATTTTTATGATTACTTTCCTACGTGGTTCTAAACCGCTACTAGTTGATACGACCTCTGGATACTGCGCTTGTATGAGGGAGTGCACCAGCTTTCGCTCGTAATTTGGCATGGGCTCAAGCGCAACCGGGCGCGTAGTACGCTTAAGCTGCTCTACAGCGCCGCGTACAATTTCTTTAATGTACCACTCTCGCTTGCGCCTATAGTCATCCACATCCAAACTAAACCGAACAAACTGCCCCATGGTGCGACGAGCCACAATGGCCTGAGTAATTATTTCTAATGCATGCAAGTGAGCGCCGCGATGACCAATAAGCAGGTAGGATTCATTCCCAAGGTTAATGTTGAAAACCAAACCTTTAAGAATAGAGTCTTCGGCTTGTACGGTGGCAGCAAAACCCATACTCGAAAAGAGTTCGAGGAGGAGCCGCTCTACACTGTCTTTGTATTCCGAAGACGCTTTTGAATCCATACGTAAAGGTTAAGAAGCTTTCTCAGATTTTTTCATTATATAGTATTGCTGTGCTATAGCAAACAATGTCGTCACCACCCAGTACAAAGGCAGGCCCGCCGGTAAGCGCCACGCAATAAAAATGCTGACAAGTGGAAGCAAATAGGTGGTTTGCATTTGTATGGCCTTTGCCGTTGCGTCAGTCGAAGTACTGGTGTTTTTTGCTTGCATCATCCGCGCCTGCCAGAACTGCAATCCACCCGCCAATACTGCTAATACAATGTTTGGCTTGGCAAGATTGATAAAACCTAAGAAGTACGGGTTTATGGTGCCGGGATTAAACACGGTGTGGTATAGGCCGCTCAGATTACCGTTTAGCGCAGTGCGGAACACTTGATATAAGGCAATGAGTATTGGCAACTGGATGAGCAACGGAAGACAAGAGCTAAAGGGGTTTACATTATGCTCTTTATATAAAGCCATTACCGCTTTTGCCTGCGCCTCTTTGTCGTCTTTATGCTTAGCCTTCACCTCATCAAGCTTTGGCTGAAGCGAGGTCATGGCGTGCTGACTCTTTATCTGCTTATGCATGGTAGGCGCGAGCACCAATCGAACCAGCACAGTCAGGATGATAATAACTATACCCACATCATGGCCAGGTATAGAATTATAGCCCCACACGAGTAAGTTGAGGAGTGGTTGGTAAATAATTTGATGATAGAGTGCGAGCATGGAGATAGAATTATGAATTAAGAATCAAGAATTATGTGTAAAATCATAATTCTTAATTCCATATTCTTAATTCGGCATTTCAACCTTGGGCTGGGCGAATGGATTACAGCGAACAACCCGGTACAGCCCCAGATACACACCCTTTATTACACCATGATGCAAAATGGACACTCGAGTATATTCACTACAACTAGGATAATAAGGGCAAAACCCATAGGGAAAACGGCCCCGGAACACACCGTGGTCAGGAGAGAGAGTTTTCTGATATAGGCTGATTAACGCACTGAGTAAGTACTTCATATAACAAAATATGGAACTTTTGAGTTCCATTGCATTATACAGCACTCCCGAGCAACTATGCTATAGGAGGAATTTGTTGCGCGCGAGCGCGTCTTGCAAGGCAGTTCGCACCTCAGCCGGAGTTGTCTTAGCAATCCCAGGACGAACTATAATCATATAGTCGCCACAAACAAGACCAGCCAGACGAAGCCGAAGATACTCTCGAATTATCCGCTTAATGCGATTGCGCGTAACAGCCTGCTTAGCCACTTTAGTGGAAACGACCACCGTAAAACGGGACACACCAGCTTGCTGCCTAGATTTTAAAAACTTTATAGTAAAAAGTGGGGTAAAAAAAGTCCGCCCCGCTCGATAGGCGGTTTGTACATCCCTATCTTTAGCGAGGCGATTTTGCTTTGCAAACATTCGTTAGTTTATAAAGTTTATAAAGTAGAAAGTTTATAAAGTAACGGATTTAGCTTTATGAACTTTACAAACTTTAAGAACTTGATACTTATTTAGGCTACAGTAAGCCGTTTTCGACCCTTGGCGCGACGACTTGCGAGTACATTTTGACCTGCTCGTGTCTGCATGCGCTTGAGAAAACCGTGAACTCGTAGGCGTCTTCGGACTTTTGGTTGATAGGTTCGCTTCATGATAAACAGTACATATTAATTGCGGACCCGCAAAGCAGGCCTAAAACTTCGCCAAGCATTGCTGGAAAGTAGAAAAACTATACATAGTATAAGGAAAACATACCCATTTCGTCAACTCCCCCATGGAGATGCCTTATATAGTTGTATAATGGATAAGGAGTGTATATTTTACGAACACCATGAAGATAACAACATCAACCGGAACGCTCGTACTGCTACTTGCAGTGTCCATTGCGCTTATGCCCACCATTTCAGCCCTGGATAAATTCAATGCAGAGATAGTTCCCCCCGTAGGGACAGTTGCAGGTATTGCCATTGGAGGCGTTATTGAGCCAACCCCCACAAACACCCTCTATGCAGAATTGCAAAACGAGAAAACTGTCCTCGACAGCAGAACCAAAGAGCTGGACGCCAAGGAGCGATACCTTAATGCTGCAAATCAGCATAAAACCTACATACTCGAATTCGCCGTTGCTATACTATTTTGCTTAGTTTTAATAAATTTCTATTTTGATATACGCAGAACAAAAAAGGAAGTCACACAAATCAATACATGAAGTACACTAAAAAAATATCCCTACTACTCCTAACCGCTTTGCTGTGGCATCTCTGCACACCCTTGCACACAGCCATAGCCGCGCAGGAACTACTCAACAGAAAAGACACGTTGGGCAGTTCAATCATAGACACTGCATCAAGTCACGACATACTGTTCACCACAACCACAACCATACCTGCTTCGGGTAAAATTGTATTTACGCTTACGCCCGGACAATTCACCACTCCCCCTAGTATGAGCGAGAGCGATGTAGATGTTTTAGTAAATGGCGTAAATAAAAACATCGGAAGCACGCCAGGTTTAGGCGCGGGGAGCAATTTGGGCGTTGTGGTAACAACTGGGACAAGCGGATCCATCACCATCACCCTCAACGACACAGATGCCATAAGTAGCGGCAGTACAGTTGAGATTAAAACTGGCAATATTGCAAACTTTCAGACCGGAGGAGTATTTAACATAATAAACCCTTCCACAATTGGGTCTTACCTTGTTACATTGACCACCTACTCCCCAGCTCTAGCAGTTCTAGACCAAAGTGGCATTGGCCTAGCCACTTCTGTCCCCGTAGGGATAATGGGAAGTAACATAGTAGAAACCCCTACTTTCAATCCTGCAAGCGGCACCTATACGAACCCAATCACCGCTTCCATACTCTCTACACCAGGAACAACTATCTACTACACCCTAGACGCAACAACGCCCACTACAAGCAGTCAAATATATACAGGACCTTTATCCATAACTACATCTACCATTATTAATGCAATTGCTACTGCCCCGGGAATGTCTGACAGCGCCGTAGGCACAGCGAGCTATATAATTAGCAACGGCCAAACAAATACTGGTGGTGGTGGCGGCGGAGGTGGCGGTGGTGGAGTTGTGTACACCCCACCACCGGGTGAAACACCCATACAAGGGAACAGCGGCGGTACCCTTTCGACTCAGTGTGGTAATGGTGCGCGACTCACCCTCGTTGTGCCACCCCACGCCTTCGAAGGAGAGCAGTTCATAATTATTTCTTGTATGGCATGGAGCACCTTTCCCATTAAGACCGGAGCACCAAAGGGCGACGCACTAGCAGATACTATTTTTGGGATTACCGTCCGCGATGTATACGGTACCTTGTCTACGAGCCCAAAAATTCCACTTTCCGCAACCATTGAGTATACACAAGGGCAAAGCTCCCAATATGCAGCACCTTTTGTGGCAACGCAGTACACCATAGGAGGCGTGTGGACGGTATTACCTACCCCCTCTGCACAGAACAATAACCAACAATTCGCCCTACAACTACCTACCGTTGGCCCCGTAGCCGTGCTCGCTACGAAAGAACCACGCAACCAATGCAGTACAATCCCCGCTGACCTTAATTGTGACGGCCGAGTCAACCTTACCGATCTAAGTATTTTGCTCTATTATTGGCAACAAAAAGGCGCTGGAATAAAAGCTGATATTAACAAAGATGGTATAGTTAATCTAATAGACTTCAGCGTAATGCTCTATTGGTGGACAAATTAGCCACATGAATACACATTATTTAAAATTTTTCTTAGCAACCGCCCTACTTGTTTTTACAGGAACACCCGCTGTATCCAGGGCAGCCAACACCAACATTAGCCTTTCCAGCCCCCACACCGCAAGCGTTGGTCAGAGCATTCGTATACGCGTACTAGTTTCAAGCGACCAAAGCCTTAACGCGGCACAGGGCACAGTACAATACCCAAAAGAATTTCTTTCGGTAACGGGCATCGCAACAGGAAAATCAATTATAAAATATTGGCAACAAGAGCCAAATAACGACCCGGGCACCGGCACCATAAGTTTTACGGGAGGATTGCCAAACCCTGGGTATACAGGCACGGGAGGCACTGTTTTCGACATTACCGCACGAGCGCTTGCTGAAGGAAAAGCAACGGTTGTGTTTGGAGAAAACACTCAAATTCTAGCAAATGATGGCAACGGTAGCGTGCTCGACACCAGTAAACAAGGCGCGACCATACAAATTACAAAAGCCACTACACCCGACCAGGAAACAACACCACCAGCCGAACCCGCAAAAGATACAACACCCCCTACCGACCTAGAACTTCTCATAGGGCACGATGGAAATTTATTTAACGGGGACTGGTTCGCGGTCTTTCAAGCAACCGACACTGAAAGTGGCATCGACCACTATGAAATAGCAGAGACCTCACAAAAAACGCCATACCCTGTTGACAATGAGTGGATAAAAGCAACAAGCCCGTACCGCCTACAAGAGCAAGTTAAGAATACTAAAATATTTTTTAAGGCTGTAGACAAAGCAGGAAACCAGTCCATAATTAGCCACGATCACATTGTAAAGCCACCCCTTTTGCAAATGATTACTACCCAAACCGATTGGAGATTTCTTGTAATTCTGGCTATCCTCCTCTTACTCGCCGTCGTACTACCCATATTTGTCTACAACAGAAAAAAACAACAAGCGGGCACTGTACAAAAGTAGAAAAATGTGATATTATTATTTCATAAAATATTTTTTGTCAGTTAAGAAATAAAAAGTAAACGTGTTATGGCAAACCGACTAGCCTTCTACTTGAAAAAGAAGTTTAAAAATACAACCAGCAAAGCTCTTGTCGCCACACTAGTGCTCAGCACAATTCTTTTTGGTGCCAATACAGCCAATGCAGCTCAAATTACTTCATTCTCAGATACGCTCACAAGGCTCAAAGCAAGCACGGCAGCAGACCACACCATATTCTTGGTCAGTCCTAGTGGTATTGCAGCAGGCCAAAGCATGACACTTACTTTTGGAGCAGCCTTTACTACAAGCTCAATAGTTCTTGCAGATATCGACTTTGCTACGGGAAACAGTGGTACTTGTACGAGTGCCACCTATACTGAGCAAACCCTAGCAGCTTCCCCTTCTGGTGCTACTTGGGGTGTTACCTTTTCAAGCTCAGTGTTAACCCTCACCTCAGGAACAGGCACCTCAACGGCTGGTAACTGCATGCGCTTCAGAATAGGGACAAACGCTGTAACTGGCAGCTCTGGTACCCATCAAATCACAAATGGTACAGCTGGCGCCACAACCGCAACGGTAGTAGCGAACATAAACTCAAGCACCGATACGGGTACACTGTTTATTCCAATCATCACCAACGACCAAGTAACTATTAGCGCTACGGTTGACCCGACTATTTCTTTTAGCATAAACAACACCTCTGTTAGTTTCGGTTCTCTTTCTTCATCTACAGGCCGCTGGGCTACTACCGGTGGTGGCGCAAACGCCTCAGCTGCAACAGACCCTACCGCGGCCAACACTGCTCATACCTTAACTATAGGAACAAACGCCACCAGTGGATATACAGTTACCTACAACGGAGCCTTGCTTACAAGCGGTGCAAATACTATAGCAGCGGCTACAATCACTGGGGATAGCGACGGAACACAAAACTCAAACCAATTTGGGCTCTGCGGTAAGGGCACCTCCGGTAGTCCAACAGTTGCCTCTGGCTATGTATGCAGTACCAACAGTGACTACAACTTTGTCGCAAACACAACTACCACCCTTGCCAGCGCAACGGCCCCAGCCAGCAGCGACGTAGTAAGCGTAGCGTATTTGGCCAACATCGCGAGCTCGAAGCAAGCTGGTACATATACCACCACCCTGACCTACGTCGCCACCGGTAATTTCTAAACGTTTTACCACCTTGTCTAGCATTCGCTTCATATATAAGCTTTTTACTATCAGCACTCTGTTGCTGATAGTTTTTATTACCTACCCGCAGCACGCCAGGGCAACCACCATTTCACCAGTAAAACTCGAGCTAGCGGCAAACCCTGGAGAGACAATTCAAGGGTCAATCAAGGTAATAAATGAAACCCAAAGCTCCGAGGTACTCTACACTGCAACATTAAACTTTGAGCCAAAGGGTGATGAAAGTGGTGAACCAAATTTCGTACCAACCAAAGACGGCCTAGCGGCTTGGGTAAAAACTGATTATTCCATCACCCTGGGACAAAAAGAGCAAAAAAACCTGCCTTTTATCATCCAAATTCCCATGGGAACTGAACCGGGGGGATATTTTGGGGCCATTTTTACTTCTACAACACCGCCAAAAGAAAATGGTAGCGGTGGGGTAATGCTCACAGAACGGGTCGGATCCCTTGTGTTATTGCGTGTAAACGGAGCACTCGCCGATTCCGGAGATATATTAGAATTCGGTACAAAAGATAAAAAGTTTTGGCATACCACCCTGCCCATTACTTTCTACTACCGATTTCAAAATAGCGGCCTAGATCGCGTTAGACCGCTCGGCGATATTCTCATAAAAAATTGGGTTGGACGTACCTCAAAAATAGTCCCCGCCAATCCAGAGGGCGGAAACGTGCTACCTAAAAGTATACGCAGGTTTGAATCGAAATGGATTAACCTATGGGGCAAGGCAAACAAAGAGGATATTGCCCAATTCCCAACCCCGCCAGAACAGGGCTTCTGGAAAAAAGTGTCGTACGAAGCAAAATATTTTGCCTGGGGTCGCTACAAAATTCAGCTCAACCTTGCATATGGTTTCACGGAATTCCACTCAACCAGCGCCACCACAACAATTTTTGTCTTCCCGTGGCACCTCACACTCGTAAGTACACTTGCCGCAATTACATTATTCTTCATACTACGCTTCGCAATACGTAGATACAATCGCTGGATAATAAAAAAGGCAACCAAGAAAACAAAGTAACTATATAAATAACACCCTTGTCTGAGCTGGGGTGTTTTTTATATATCCGTGATAAAATGATTACATGGAACTCGCAAAAAAAATCTTGCTGCTATGCTCTCTTATAACGCTTATTTTATACCCCTTTGGCCTGCACGCAGAGACGTTATCAAGCACAAATTATACCGTAGAGAACCCCAGCGTGGATTCAGGCGGTGAAAATAGCAATTCAACAAATTATAATGAGCGAGAATCCATCGGGGGAAGCAACGACAGCGCTGCGAGTTCAACAAACTATCGAGCATTCCCCGGATTCGTCCAACATGCCTACCCAGGCATTCCCGGGCAACCAACACTCGTGAATACTGGTGGGGTACTGTACAACGCCCTAGATTTTATTATTGCTACTGCAGGCAACCAAACTGACACTACATACGCCATTGCCATATCGAGCGACAACTTTACCACAACCAACTTCATTCAAGCAGACGACACCGTAGGCAGCAGCGCTGTATGGCAATCCTATACATCATGGGGCTCAGGCACAGGCCAACGAGTTACAGGGCTCAGCGCGAACACCACATATAAAATTAAAGTCAAAGCGCGCTATGGCTTTGATACCGAAACTGCTTATTCTATTACCGCCAGCGCTACTACAGGCGGGCCAACCCTCACAGTATCGTTTGCGGGCGTAAACTCAGGCACTACCATATCTGGAGCGACCACTACCATTACGAGCGCAAGTAATACTATAAGCTATGGCTCACTAACCCCGAACGTAACAGCGGTAGCAGCTCAAACCATAACGGTAAGTACAAATGCAACAGGCGGCTATACTACAACGCTGCAGCAAGACGGCGATCTACGCAACAATGGTGGAGATTCCATAAGTCCCGTATCGGGCAGCAACGCCTCACCCGCAGCATGGCCCACAGGCATCACCACTGGGTTTTTTGGATATCACACTACTGACGCCACCCTCTGTACAGGGACCGCGGGAAGATTCACTTCAAATAACACGTATGCTGCGGCCACAACCACCCCTTCAGAAATTGCCTGTTCTACCACAACGGTTACAAACGAACAAACGTCATTAGTATATAAAGTGGAAATTGGAACTGGACAAGACGCAGGAACATATCAAAACATAGTTACCTACATAACCACTGCGCAATTTTAAACTCATGCATTACTCTTGGCGGGCCCTTATTGTATGGATACTTATTATGGCTAGTTTTTTACTGGCCCCTGTTGGATACGCCCAAACAAATGAAGTGGCGCCAGAACTTGAAGTGCAAGGCGTGCGCATAACCCCTTTTATATTTGAACAATCCGTGCAAAAAGGAGAATCATTCACAGGAGACATTACTCTTACGAACACTACGGCAGCTCCGGTCACGCTTTCATTAGCCATTCGCGACTTCATCCCCGCTGGCCGGCACGGCGAAGTCCGATTCCTACCAGCCAACCAAGAAACAGACTCTCATTTTTCCTTATCAAATTGGGTAGAAATACAGAAGCAGCCAGATTACACGCTTGACCCCGGACAAAGCACGCGTACTACATTTCGCATACATGTCCCAACTGATGCAGATGACGGCACTCACTACGGGGGCATACTCTTCTCTTTTAGCGAGGGAAAAGCAGAGAACGGCACAACGGTCATTCAAAGCATTGGCGCTATTCTCATTGCAAAAATTGGATATGCCAACGGTAGCGGTACAGTTGAAACTTTTACCACCCCGCAACACATATACGCCAGCAGCACTGTTCCATTTGTGGCCACTTTTCGTAATACCGGAAATGTGCATTTTAGTCCTAAAGGTAAAATAGAAATCAAAAATATCTTTGGCAAAGTCGTCGGCCTTGCTTATATAAACGAAAATGCGCAAATTAGCCTTCCTGACACAGTAAGACAATTTGAAAGTGTTTATAAAGGGAAATTTATGGTGGGAAAATATACTGCCACACTTACCCTTGTTTTCGGAAATCCAAAACTGGAAGCCCAAAAAACGATAGGGTTTTGGGTGCTGCCATGGAAATCACTTATAAAATTTGGATTATTGAGCATACTTGTATTAGCCCTGCTCATATTCGCAATAATCCGCTATAATACATGGGTTATTAAACACGCCCCCCGATCATGAACCCAGTCTTGCGTTCAGTACTTGTAGTCAGCTTTATTTTTGCCATCATTGCTGGGACACTACCCCGCACTGCCAACGCGCTTACTGCCTCCCCTATACGTATAGAGCTAAACTCAGATCCTGGTAAAACAATAACTTCGCAGTTTAAGCTTTACAACGACGGCAAAACAAGCGAGACCTACTACGTAATTTTCGAAAACTTTGAAGCCAAAGGAGAAGACGGCAGCCCAACTCTAGTTGCCGGCACAGACGGCCTTGCCCGATGGATGTCCACAACGGAGTCTGTCACTATAAACCCAAAAGAGTCAAAAACACTACCCCTCACTGTTACAATACCCAAAGATGCCGAACCCGGCGGGTATTTTGCTGCCATTCTAGCCTCTACCATTCCACCAACACCTGAAAGCGACCAAAACGTATTACTTGAAGCACAGGTGGGAACCCTTGTTTTATTACAGGTAAACGGAGATTTTAAACAAGGAGTAGACATACTAGAGTTTGGAACTACAAGCAAAAAGCACTGGTTTACAGCGCTTCCTATAGAGCTCTATTACCGCTTTCAGAACGCAGGAGACAGCTGGGTTAAACCCATAGGAGACATTATTGCCAGGAATTGGTTTGGTAAAACAACCAAAGTTATCCCAACAAATGAGGATCGGGGCAACATCCTACCCCGCAGTATTAGAAAATTTACCACGACATGGTACGGAAAAGATAAAAGCGGCCAAATGCCCAAAGGCTTTTGGAAAAAAGTAGGCTACGAGTGGAACAATTTCGCTTTTGGGAAATATTCCATGTCCTTAAACTTGGCCTATGGCAACAGTAGCGACCAAGCAGCCAGAGCAACAACAAGTGTGTGGATATTTCCTTGGCATTTATTGCTGGCCGGGCTTGTAGCAATTGTGCTAGTATTCGGAATTTCCATCTCGCTCGCCGTTGTTCTGGTCATGAAACTACTAAAACGAAGAAAATAATCTCTCACATACATCTAAAGCGCCCTCTGTGGGGCGCTTTTGTTTTAATAGGAAAATTGGTAGCAACTGTTAAAACAATAATGCTTATTTACTGACGTAGTTAGTAAATTAAAAGTTACTTTCCACGCAAGCCCAGCTTCACCAACATATACGATCGCAAAAATACACTTTCTAATACTTACGACCACACTTGCTTAAGCGTTGTCTCAACCATGAAACATAGTAATATGCCTCAGATTTCATACCACACAGCTATTATTGGTTCATGGGTATAATGTAGTTTTTTGTTTTATATAAGCAATATTTATGAATAAAACGTATTACCAAGGAATGATTTATATCAAAAACCCTTTTATATTCAAGGAAAAATTTTGAGATGCGCTCTATTGACCTAATGATAAAACTGTGATAAAATATACATAAGTTTTGTTAAGTTGTGTGTAGATAAAAAACCTAACACCACCTACCAAAAGCTACTTCATTCCGCATAGCGGAAAGAAACCAAAAGAAAAAATAATTCAATAAGTGGTATTAGTTATTCGTTTTCAGTTTAGTTTTTTGAATGCCTATTTGGTGTTCGTCTAGCAGAAACGAGCAAATATAACCACAAGGAAACAAACACCATGCAAAATATGCAGTTACCAGAGCTGCTAACCTTGCGAGAAGCCTGCGAGCTCCTTCACGTTCACCCAAACACGCTCAGAAATTGGGAAAAAGAGGGAAGACTGTCCGCAGTTCGCATAGGCAGCCGCCGAGACCGCCGCTTCACCAAAGAAGCGCTGGCCCAGCTCTACACCTCTCTTGCAACCCAATCAGCCGCTTTGTAACCATAGTGGCTTTTATTGCAGTCCAAAAACAACAAGAAACAAAAACATTCAATAACGCCATGGCTCACGTATAGCACGAAAGCCATACATAAAGAACTACTGGCGAACACCCCCCACACGTGGCAAAACACAATCTGAAAACTATTCTAAATTTCAGAAAGCGTACAAAGCTGTATGCTCTTTTGGCATTGGCGGGTGTAGCACTCAATTGGATGCCGTTGTTTGCCCCACCGGCCCAAGCCACGGTTCCAAAATACATAAACTTCCAGGGAAAGCTCACAAAAGTCTCTGATGGTACTAACGTCACGAACGGAAGCTATGCTTTTGAATTCAAACTATACGATGCGAGCACCAGTGGCACCCTACTCTGGACAGAAACATATGACCAACCAAGTGGTGCGTGTACTAAACTAGCAGTAACAAGTGGGGTATTCAACGCCAAACTTGGTTCTTGTGCGTCCCTGGCGAGCATCGACTTTACCGGCGGATCAATATATCTCAGTGTAAACTTTGCTCCCACAGGTGTTAGCTATGACGGTGAAATGTCGCCACGCAAGCAACTCGTAGCCTCTCCCTTTGCATTAGTCGCCAACAGCGTATCCGGTGATGGACCTATTAATACAGTTAATTCTTCTGCTACGGCCTTAACCGTAGCAAAATCCGGAAGCAACTATGGCCTCCAAGTTGATACCAGCACTGCCTCTGCTGCGACAGGTCTTAAAATAACCTCAGCAGCTGCAGCGAGCGGTATTGCCTTGTCGGCTATTTCTTCTGGAACTAATGAAAGTATTACTCTCGACGCCAAAGGAACAGGCTCAGTCAGCCTCGGCGCAACCTCTACCGGTGACATCCTCCTTGGTGGAGGCTCGGGTTCCACTGGTTGTACAGTTACCAACTCAACCGGTGCATTTGCTTGTACGGCTGGCGGCTCGTTCACAACCCTTGGTCTGAGCGGGGCAATTACCGGAGCGACCGGGATTACATCTTCCGGCACCATCAACTTCTCTACTCTTTCCGCCTCAAGTGCCGTCTATACCGACGGCTCAAAAAACCTCACCTCAACAGCACCAACAAGCGGCGCCATTGGCTACTGGTCTAGAAGTGGCACCACACTTCAACCTACGACCAGCAACGATGCAATCTCAATAACGGGCAACTCTGGAGATATTGCCACACTTACTTCCTCTGCAACTGAAGCCTCTAACAAAACTTTAAATATTTCTCAGACTGGTGCAACAAGTGGTACTGACTACGGAGCATATATTTCAAACACAGGAGCAGCAACAAACAATGTTGGTTTATATACCACCACCTCTGGGGCAACCAATAACTATGCTGCGATTTTTGATAGTGGAACAGTAGGGTTTGGTACAACTGCCCCCACAGCAGGCAAATTGCACATTCTAGCAGCAAACACTACACAACCCGCAATTGCAGTACAGCAGCCAAGCGCGAACAACAACTACAGCATATTATTAGCATCTACAAACAACTTTGGCTCCAACAACCTTGATTTAAACTATCAAGATGGTAATGGTATTCGGATGATTAGCAACCTAAATATGAATATCAGCGCTGGAAGCGCGCTTAATTTAACATCCGGCACCGCATCTACGTACGCCCTACCTTCAAACACCGCAAGTGCTTTACGCTTTACAGATGGGACAAACTCGTACCACACTATCGATACGAGAACTACAAACTCCACATCCTCCGCGCACACTTTCGCCACAACTGCACCCACCATTGCCTCATCTAGTACTTCCGCGTATTTACTTACGACTTTTACCCCAGGCACCCAAACATACACCGGGACCACCAACACCACCAGCACTGGTGCTACTGCCCCACTGAGCGTACTCTTCAACCAGCCAACCATAGCAGGCAACGGCACCAGAACTATTACTGAAACTTCTAACACCGTTATTAATGGTCCAACCATTGCATCTTCTTCTTCAGGTACAGAAACAATTACTAGCGCCTATGGACTTAATATCCTTTCCGGTTCTGCACTAAACGGCACTGGTGGTGCGGTTACTAACGGTGTTGGTCTTTCAGTAAACGCCCCCACTGGCGCAACCAATAACTACGCAGCCTTGTTTAACGGCGGCAATGTAGGCATTGGAAACACCGCCCCGACTGAGACGCTCGACGTAACGGGCAACGCAAAAATACGCGGCACTTTAAAGATCCGAAGCGCTAGCAATACTGGAAACCTAAGCATTCTTGATGCTGGAGGTGGTGTAGCCACAATAGACAACACTGGTAATAGTATTCTCGCTATAAATGGTGGCTCTATCAGCACAAACTTTGTGACTGGCAACGTTGGTATTGGTATTTCCAACGTCACCACACCAAATGCTGCATTACAAATTGCCACAAACGGCGCAGCTTCAACACCAGGCGTACGACTTGATGGTACCTGGTACGCTGCAGGAACAAGCACTACTAATAAACCACAATTATTAGTCGAACCAACTGGCACAACCTCTACTACCTGGTCCGGCGCAGGCACTGGCATTGGCGCCAATGCCGCAAGTGGTTTTACCGGCAACTTACTTGACCTGCAAACAAACAATGCAAGCAAGTTTTCAGTAGCAAGCGACGGTACTGTAATTACAGCCAGTACTATTTTTGGCGGCAACGACATTTATGCTGGATCAAGCAGCTACTTAGCTTTTAGCAGCCGAAGTAAAATTAGTTCCCCTGCCGACAGCAACTTACTACTCACCAACGCTGCTGCAAACGCATTTAACTTATTGCAGTTCGGCGGCACTTCTTCTTCTTTCCCTGCCCTAAAACGCAGCACAACCATCCTACAAGCGCGACTTGCAGATGATAGTGGGTACACATCATTTGACGCAGGAAATTTCCTCCTCAGCGGCACAAACATAAACACCGCGGGTACACTCACTAATGTTGCGTATAAAAATGCAGCCAATACTTTTACAGCTAATAATATCTTCCAGCCAACTGTCACTACCGGCACTGGGGCCACTGCTGGTGTACAAATTGCAGCAAACAGTTTAACCACCGGTAATGGACTAGATGTTTCTTCTACCTCACTCACAACAGGAAACCTAGCAGCGCTCTCTTCTTCATCCACCGCTGGTGGAGCGTCTGGTACTTCTACCCTCCTAAACTTGTCTCGCACTGGTGTTAATAGTAATACCGCACACACTGCGTATGGACTTTATTCTACCGTCACAAACACAAACGTGACCAGCGGCACAAACATTGCTGCTTATCTTTCTGCTAGTGGTGCGACTACTGCAAATTACGGCCTAATTGTTGCTGCTGGAAATGTAGGGATAGGAACAACAACACCTAAAGGGCTCCTTGAAATTGACGGATACGCGGGACAAACAATACTAAGAGACCTAGGAGCCGCAGCAGACGAAGGTGGGTGGTCATTTACCACTTCCGCAACCACCCTCACTCTTGGATCAACAAACGACGCCAACAATGCTGGCGCAAGCCTTCTTGTCGCAAAACGTGGCACCGGCACAACTATAACAAGCTTATACTCCCCTTCGACTTCTACTAATTTTGGGCTGGGCGACTCAACACCGGCCTCCCTACTTACTGTAGGCAACGGCGACCTTTTCCAAGTAAACTCATCGGGTGCAATTGCTGCTGCCACTGGAATTACCTCTTCTGGAACAATTAACTTCTCTACTCTTTCCGCTTCTAGCGCGGTCTATACCGACGGCTCAAAAAACTTAACCTCTACCGCACCAACAAGTGGCGCCATTGGGTATTGGTCTAGGAGCGGCACCACTTTGCAACCAGCAACAAGCAATGACGTTGTAGCAATTTCTAGTAACGCTGTTGCTGCGGGCGGAGTTCTCGATATTACATCTTCTGGCACAGTTACGAGCGGCAATAACGCAATTAGAATCACTGCAAACTCAGTAACCACTGGGGTAGGCGTTTCCTTGTCTACAACTGGAGTAACTACTGGAACAGCATTAAACATTACCGGCCCTAGCACAACAGGTGTAACCACTGGCTTGTCATCTGGCTTCATCAAGGCAACAAGCGACGTTGGATCAGGTGGAACCGGCGGGGTGCTGGCGTACTTAGCACCAGACTACAGCTCCGCTTCTGCCGCAACTAGTTATGGCCTTGAAATAAATGGAACGGATAGCACAACGGTAAGTAATAACAATTACAACCTTTACAGTAATTTGGCTATGAGCGGCGATGCTACGAGTAAACTCGGGGTAGCTATCTACGGCAATGTCAGCTCGAGTAGTACACTAGCTGATACTACATATGGCGGCCTATTTGGCACCTCTGTAAGCGGGGCAATATCCACCGGAAGCAGAAACAACTACGGAATATACGCGCAACCAAACGTCAGCAGCGCTAACACAGGTGGTATTACAAATGTGTACGGTGCCTTCCTAGCACCCGCTTCATCGAACTCTACTACTGGCTCTACAGTAAACGTGTACGGCAGCTATACTACAAACCAAGCACTCTTAACAACAGGTGGCACCATAAACAGCTATGGCAACTATATTGCCAATGGGTCGGTAAGCACTACTGGAACTTCGACTCAATACGGTTTATATGTGGAATCTCAAACTGGCGCAGATAATAACTACACCGCGGTGTTTGCGGGTGGAAACGTAGGAATAGGAACAACAACGCCTACGGCCTTTCTTCATGTCGGCTCTAATGGTGCAGCATCTAACCCTGGACTTAAGCTGAGCGGCTCATGGTTTACCGGTGGCGACTCTACCACGACTAAACCACAGGCTTTAATAGAAGCGAGTGGGGCAACTTCTTCAGGGTGGTCCACAAGCGGCACTGGCCTTGGTATAAACGCACCGAGTGGTTTTACGGGAAGAATGATAGATGTAAAACTAAATGGAACCAGCTCCTTTGCCCTTAATGAGGCTGGAGGCATTTCAATCTTGGGCCAAGGAGTTACTAATATTGGGGCGGCCCAAGCCTACTGGTATCAACCATCAGGAGCTACTGTATCAATTGGAAACAACGGCGACACTGGGGCAAGTAATTTATTACTACGGGCTGGAGCAAGCGGGTCTTCTGGTGGAAACATCACATTTAATATAAACAACTCTAATACCGGAATATGGAACTCCGCAGGTTTTGGTATTGGTACCGGCACACCAATAGACCCACTCTCTATTAGCACCGCAATAAACGCATCTGCGACACACGCACTGTTTAATCTTTCAAACACCGCTCTTTCCAGTGGTTCGGCTAATGGTACGTACATAGGCGCAAACCCTGCGGCTTTTACTGGCAACTTCTTCGACTTTCAAGTTGCGAGTTCTAGTGTAGCTAAACTCACCAGCGCTGGTGCATTAACCGTTTCATCTTGTACTGGTTGTGGTAGTGGAGCCACTACATTCGACGCAATTGGAGATCCCGCTGGTAATGGCGCTATAAACATGGGTACCACTGTTCAAACCCTAGACTGGGGAGCCACCACCACAACCGACAACTTAAGCATTACTTCCTCTGGTACTGGCATAACCTCTGGTTCTGTATTAAAAGTCACCTCGGCCACTACTGGCGCAGTTTCAAATGGACTTATTCAATTCACCGCAAGTGGTGCATATACATCAACTGGCGGGTTATTGAGTGTAACCGGCAACTCTACCGCAACTGGTACACTCGCAAAGTTTTCTGCTACCGGTTTAACTACTGGTACAGGGCTAACAATTGCCGGTGGTACGGCAATGACAACTGGCACAGTACTAGGCGTGAGCAGTGCAACCTACAACCACGCCAACGGTGAAACTGGAAATATGGCTTCACTAATCTTCTCAGACGCAACCACAACCGCCGGCGCCGTAACCAGCACCACCAACGGATTAAACATCGCCTCAACCATAGCAGCAACAACCAGCACCAGTGGTACAAAAACTGTGAACGCAATTAACATTGCCTCCCCTACTCTCACTTCTTGTACTGGTGGTGCTAGTTGTGTCTGGAACGGTGTACAAATTACTGCTCCAGCGACTACTGCTAGTTTTACTTCTACTGCACTCAAAGTAGTTGCGAACTCTTTAACCACCGACACAGTGGCTAGTATTTCTGCAACAGGTCAAACAAGTGGTATCGGGCTCTCCATAACTGGTGGTGGCGCCAACCTTACTGCTTCCGGTAAACTCATAGACCTGCAAATGGGTGCAGCCACCGTGGGTGCAGGATTAAATATTCTTAGCTCGGGTGTATATACTGGCGCGGGCTTAGTACAGCTCACTGCTAACTCAGCCACCAGTGGTGTAATCGATAGTATTTCTGGAACAGGATTAACTTCTGGATCAGCAGTTAGAGTAACTGGGTCTGGTGCAACCATGACTACTGGTGGTGAACTCATTGACCTTGTCCTTGGCGCCAATACTGTAGGGGCGGGAATGACCATCACCAGCACGGGTGCATATACAGGTACCGGTGCAGCTGATGGACTAATTAACATAGTCGCCAACTCACTTTCGAGCGGATTTGGTTCCCAATATTCCTTCACTGGCATGACCAGTGGTACCGGCATAAAAATAACCGGTGGCGGCGCAAACTTAACTGCTTCTGGTAAACTGATAGACCTTCAAATGGGCGCAGCTACTGTTGGTGCGGGTTTAAACATTGCCAGTTCTGGTGTATATACGGGCGCTGGCCTCGTACAACTAACTGCGAACAGTGCAACCTCTGGTGTAATAGATAGAATCTCCGGAACAGGATTAACTTCTGGATCAGCAGTTAGAGTAACTGGGTCTGGCGCAACCATGACCACTGGCGGAGAATTGATCGATTTAGTGCTTGGTGCCAATACTGTTGGTGCAGGCCTTACGGTTACCAGCACTGGTACGTATACGGGTAGCGGCGCTGCTGATGGATTAATTAACGTCGTAGCAAACTCGCTCACCACAGGACTCGGTTCACAATACTCATTCACTGGTATGACAACGGGCACCGGAATAAAGATGACTGGCGGTACCGCAATGACCACCGGTGGGCTAATACAAATCGGAAACGGTACATATAACCATGTCAACGGTGAAACGGGTAGTATTGCTAAAATTCTTGTTACGGACGCCACCACAACCGCCGGTGCGGTTACGAGCACCACTAACGGATTAAACATTGCCTCAACCATAGCAGCAACAACCAGCACAAGTGGAACGAAAACAATAAATGCTATCAACATAGCCTCCCCTACTCTTACCTCTTGTGCGGGTGGTGCAAGTTGTGTGTGGAATGGTATGCAAATTACCGCTCCGGCAACCACTGCAAGTTTTACTTCTACCGCGCTTAAGGTGGTGGCGGATTCGCTGACCACCGATACCGGCGTGAGCATTTCTGCTGCCGCATTAACTACGGGCAACGCCTTAAGCATTACCGCTGGTGGCGCAACCGCACTAACTAGTGGTGCAGGACTCAAAGTAACCGGACCAAGCGGGGCTGCTGCAATAGCGAACGGCTTAGTACAAATTACTGCAGCTGGTGCGTATACAGGCACAGGCGGACTGTTAAATGTAACCTCTGCGGCCTCTACAGCAGGAACACTTGTTAACTTTACCAACAACACAGCCAGCTTTACCGGTACGGCTGTTAACATCTCGACCAGCGGCATTACAAGCGGCTCAGCAATGCAAATTACAGGAGGAAGCTCTATGGCTGCGGGTGGACAATTACTTGGTCTAAGCATTGGCACGGCAGGTGCAGGTACTGCCCTTAATATTGTTGCCAATGGTGGAACATATACCGGAACCGGGCTTCTAGCATTTAATAGTAACAGCTTAACATCCGGAACCATGATGTCGGTAGCGGCAAATGGCTCCGGCCAAACCAGCGCAAAATATATCGACATTGCCCAGACAGGCGTTACCACAGGGTTTACAGGAAACCTAATAAACCTTAGCTCTACCTCTACAACTGGCGCGGCAACGTTTATAAACCTAACAGCAAACTCTTCTACGGTTGGGGTTGGCCAGGCTATTTCTATGACCGGCCTAACAACCGGCTCTGCCCTAACCATTACCGGACCAAGCTCGACCGGAGTTACGGGGAGCGGCATCTTAAAAGTTACTGCTGACGTAGGGTCTGGTGGCACCCAAGGACAATTGGTCAGTTTTTCTCCGGACTACAGCGCGGGCACCGCGAGTACGGGCTACGGTCAAACCATACTCGGAACCGACTCAACATCTACGGCAAACTCAGACAACAACCTATATTCCAGCCTAGCTTTAACAGGAAATGCCGCAAAAACAGGATACGCATTTTATGGCACAGTGACCTCTAACTCAACCACTGCTGACACAACCTATGGCGCAAACTTTGACACCAGCATAACCGGAGCAATTTCCACTGGAACCCGCAACACCATTGGTGTCAGAAGCGCCCCCGCCACTTCAGGCGCAAACACAGGTGGAACCACACAACTGTTTGGTGGAAACTTTGCCCCAAGCAGTACTGGTTCTACCACAGGCGCTACAGTAAATGTATTCGGCGCCTATGTAAGCAATACCGCCACCCTTACCACTGCCGGAACCATTAACAGTTACGGGCTGTATGTAGACTCTGGAACCACAAGCACCACCGGAACCTCTACTGCATATGGCGCCTATATTCTAGCCCCGACAGGCGCAGACACAAACACGGGACTACTCATTAACACTGCAAACGCAGCAAGCATTGGTCAAGTAATAAAGGCATCGACAAGCCAGACTGCTGACCTACTCCAATTCCAAAACTCTTCAGGCACTGTGTTAATGTCCCCAGACTTTGCCAACAGCAGTTCTTTGTGGAACTTCTACAACACAAGCGGTACAAAAATGGCAGTCATGGGATACGATAACGCCAACAATGCAGCCTTCTTCCAGTCCATAGGCATTGATGGAGTACTCCGTGCCCGCGACGCTATTAATGGAAGAGATTACGCCAAAATTAATCTGAATTACACTTCGGGTTATATATCTCTTAGTACCAACACCGGTGCGGATGCAGTAGAACGCATGCGCATAGATGCAACTGGTGCGGTTGGTATTGGCGCAAGCATGACCGCACCAAAACAACCCAACGGATTACAAATGGCATACAGCACCACCGCCAATCAAAAATGGGCATTTATTAGTGGTGAAAGCGGCGCGTATTTAAACGGAAACGCCTACTACGACGGCACCTGGAGATATCTCGACGGCGCCAACGGCGCATCTATGGTTAACGCCAATAGCGTGCTTAATGCGATCCTGTTCTACACAACCGCAACAACCGGCAGCACCGGAGGAGCCATTAGCAACTGGACAGAAAAAATGCGTATTGAAGGTGGTGGAAACGTGGACATCGGCACCAGCACATCAAAAGGACTTTTGACTGTTGCCCAAACCGACGCCGCGAACGACGAAGGTATTTACTTAGATACCGAGGAATCAACTACCACGCAAACGGTGTTTGCTATAGAGAGTGACGCAACCTCTGCTGATACAGTGAAATTTAAAGTTACGGCGGACGGCGAAACGAGCGCACTTCTTAATGGCCAAGGCGGAAACAACTTGTGCCAAAACGGAGTATTCGCTGGTGGTGTTGGAAAAATTGGTGATTGTACTTCGGACCGCAGATTAAAAACCAATATTGTTGACCTTGATGGTGGGGCGCTAGAAAAAATCATGCAGGTAAAACCTCGTGTATTCGACTGGATTAACGGCGCCGGACAACACCAGTCAGGGTTTATAGCCCAAGAAGTACAGGCTGTCATACCAGAGCTGTACAGGGGCGAAACTGCCGATGGCTACTTACGGTTCTCCAAAGACCTGCTAGTCCCCTATCTCACCAAAGCGCTACAAGAGTTAAACCAGGTTTCCATTAAGACAAATGCCGACGGAACGATAAACCGAGACTCGTTCGTGTTTGAAATGCCCGAAAACCAAGCCAATACGGCACAAATTACAGGGACAGGCACACAGGCCGTGGCCAGTACCGGATTTGTCATAAATCAAAAAGGAAGTGGCAATATTCTTCAACTCCAAAAAGATGGCATGGACAACTTCTTGGTAGCAAACGACGGTACAGTACACATTCACACAGACCTCGCAAGCGGTACTGTACTTGAAATAACCAATGCAAACACTTCCCTCTTTACTATTAACACCCAAGGCAATGCGGCACTCGCAGGTACATTGGTTGTAAAGAAAGATGTTGCAGTACTTGGAAGAATCCTCGGATCTACAGCCATAGTAGCCAAAAATACCAGCAACGAGACTATTCACCAAGGCGACCTACTTATGCTTACTGGTGCAACCGCAGAGCCAATGCTTGGAGACCAGCCAACCCTTACCGTTGCAAAAGCAGTAGCGGGTACCAACACTACCATTGTTGGCATAGCAGACCGCAACCTTTCTGACTTCAACATAAACCCTGACTCCCCTGTTGCCGATGACCCAACTACCATAAAACCTGGAGAATATGTAAGCATTGTTATTACGGGCACATACAAAAAAGTCTTTGTGAACGGCAGCGTTTCACTGGGAGACAAGCTAACCGCATCCATAATCCCAGGAAAAGCAGAAAAGCTCACAGCCAACACACCAGGGCAAGTGTTTGGTATTTCCCTCGACAACACCCCGGACACAACTGGTTCCATACGCGTTATGCTCTTATCCACTTTTCAACAAGTAACCCAAATAGTTCAGCAAGTACCAGTTAGCCAAGCCGCCCCACCAGCACCAAACCAGAACAATAACAACACTCCCCCCCCTGATAACGGTGGAACAACAAGCGATCCTGTGACCCCTCCCGCAGAAACCCCATCACCTACAGAATAGAGCACATATAAAAAGCCCTTATTTAAGGGTTTTTTATATAACCAATTATGTTGGCCAATTTTAGTACTGACTTCGGCAGACAACCGCATTAACAGATTTAATTATCAACATACTATTAATTTACAAAATTACCCATAAGTACTCACATCTTTTGTACCTGCAATGTGGTTATTCACTAGTAATATCCCCAAATACCACAAGTAATCCACAGGCAATCAACAGTTACGCGCCTTAACCGCTTATATAAGCGGTTTTATTACCTCCTAGCATGTTGATAACTACCTTGGTAAGATAAGTAAATCAAAAGCAAATAAGTAAGTATTACGTAATAAATAGAGGTATTTTTACATAATTACTATCCTTAATTACGTAAATACTGTTTTTATGAACAATCAACAGATCTGGCAAGCCATCTTAGGACACCTAGAAGTCTCCCTTTCCAAAGCCAATTTTAATACTTGGCTTAAAAATACCCACATCATTGAGAAAACAGACGACAACATAACCGTTGCCGTACCCTCTACCTACCACCGGGATTGGATTGCTAGCAAATACAATGCCGAAATGCTGAAAGCACTAAAAGGTATTGCCCCAGAAATAAAGACCATCAAATACCAGGTAGGAACCATTGTAAAACCTTCGCCCGCCCCTATCCAAACACAGCAACAGCAGCAAAACGATACAACTTCTGCAGCCCCGTCATACCCTGCGCAAGTTACAACCCCGAACGCCCAGTCAAATATCAACCCGAAGTATATTTTCGACACATTCATTATTGGTAAAAATAATGAACTCGCTCATGCCGCCAGTCTTGCAGTGGCAAAAAACCCAGGAACACAGTACAATCCGTTGTTTATCTATGGGGGAGTAGGACTAGGCAAAACCCACCTTATGCACGCAGTTGCCAACAAGCTCCTCTCCGAGAACCCGCGAGCAAAAGTTCTATACCTAACCAGCGAAAAATTCACTAACGACTATATAAACGCCATCTCAACCAAAAAAATGGAAGACTTTAAGCAGCATTACCGCACTGTGGACATGCTACTCATAGATGATATTCAGTTTATTGCTGGAAAAGAAGGAACTCAGGAAGAATTCTTTCACACATTTAACGAACTCCGCGACAAAGGCAAGCAGATCATAATCACTGCTGATAGGCTTCCTAAAGAAATCCCGGCCATAGAAGCAAGGCTTGTGAGCCGATTTGAATGGGGAATGGTCGCAGATATTCAAGCCCCAGACTTAGAGACGCGCATGGCCATATTGCGCACAAAGCTACAGAAAAGGGGGACGAACCTACCAGAAGAAATAGTGTATTACATAGCAGAGAACATACAGAGCAATGTGCGTGAACTAGAAGGCGCGCTCAATAGATTGCTGGTTTTCCAAGACATGGAAAACCGTACTGTAAGCCTGGAGCAAGCCCAGAGTATGCTCCAGGGAATGATGAATAATAAGAAAAAAGGCGTTACAGTAAAGAAAATAGTTTCCCTTGTTGCCGAATTCTACAACGTTACGGGAGAAGACCTTATAAAACAGTCCAGAAGACAAGAATTCGTAAAACCCCGGCAAATTGCCATGTTTTTAGCCAGACAAGAACTTTCAAGCTCATTTCCTAGTATTGGTGAATTCTTTGGGGGGAGAGACCACACAACTGTTATGCATGCTGTAGAAAAAATTCAGAATATGCTCGCAGAGAAAGAGTCGTTCAAGCAAGAGGTAGACTTGATTTTGGATAAACTCTACACGACATAGAGACCTGAATAACGAACGACGAATTAAGCACGGAAATATCTTGGGGAAAACTGACGTATAAGAACCTCATAGCTAGTTGATAACTTTGACCCAATAGACCAGACCAATACTTTTCCCCATTTAGTAATCCACCCTATGCACAAGTTATCCGCTAAAACCGCTGAGCCCAAAATGTATTTTTGCTTAATTCCTAATTCATAATTCGTCATTCCGCATTCGGGTTACCCACATATCCACCGCCCTTATTACTATTACTAATTTATTTATATATTTATTTAATAATAATCTATGAGAATTGTTGTAGTGCAGGAAAATTTGAAAAATGCACTTGCCGTATGCAGTAGAGCAGTTGCTACGAGTAGTACATTAGCTGTGTTGGGAAATGTTTTGCTTAAAACGCAAAATGGCTTATTAAAAATAAGTGCTACAAATCTAGAAATAGGGATTTCTCAGCTAGTGCGCTGTAAAGTTGAAGAAGAGGGCGTGGTTTGCTTACCAGCAAGGCTGCTTGTTGAGGTGGTAAATAATTTACCTGGTGAGCCTGTAACGCTTGAAACGGTTGAAGAAGGCCTGCGACTTTCAGTAGGGAAGTACCGTACAGTGCTTAAAACTGTCCCTGCAGAAGACTTTCCGGTTATTGCCGATGCTCTGGGCGACAACGCTCTCTCATTGCCCTCACAGGACTTTTTTCATGCGTTAGAAGGTGTCCTGTTCGCGGTGTCAACCAACGAAACACAGATTGAATTGTGCGGGGTCTTTATGGGGCATTCGCAGTCAAATGAAATTGTGCTCGCTGGTACCGACAGGTACAGATTGGCTGAAAGTAAGGTTGTGTTAAAGGTGGGGACAGAAGTTTTCCCCAATTTTAGTATCATTGTTCCAGCAAGGGCGGCGAGCGAAGTTCTTCGTCTTTTACACAACGCAACTGGGGAGTTTAAGGTAAGTATTGGCGATAATCAAGCCATATTCTCTGTGGACGAAACAATCATTACTACACGCCTTGTTGATGCGCAGTACCCAGAATATGAAGCAATTATCCCCAAGGAATTCACAGTCACTATTACCACTTCTCGGACCGATTTAATATCAGCGCTTAAGGCTGTTTCTGTTTTCGCGAAGGGGGTAAGCGGCATATCTGTTGCGTACGTACCGGGTGGTGGGCTGGTTCTTTCTGCTCGCTCGCAAGATGCGGGAGAGGGGACTGTAGAAGTTGCTGCTGAGGTAAGCGGCGGAGAAGATACTATTTTGTTTAACCATAAGTATCTGCTCGACATGCTGCAATTTTTGACTTCCCAGAGTGTTCATATTAAGCTGAATAACCCAACAACCCCCGTAATACTGCAAAGTCCGGAAGATAAGAACTACATGTATCTAGTAATGCCAATAAAAACATAATTTAGTCCGAAGTATGAATCAAGAATTACGAAGTGTGTGTTCTTGAGTTCATAATTCTTGATTCATTATTCATAATTCTACTTTGCTATGAGAGTAAAACAGATTTCCATAAAGAATTTTCGAAATTATCCAGAATTACAACTGGATATTACCAGTGATTTAGTAGTTTTATCCGGTCCAAATGCCGTAGGGAAGACCAATTTGCTTGAGTCAGTGTATTTTGCCTCTTTGTTTAAATCCTTTCGGGATGATTCAGAGTTTATCTTCATGAAGAACGCCACGACTGCCGAGGTTCGCGTGACTGTGGAGCGGCGAGGGCAGGATCATACCATAGAAATATTCTTGGAGCAGCGAGACAAGATTTACGCAAACTTCAAGCTCGATGGTGTGGTGAAGCGTCGCCGGGAAGTACAAGGGTTTTTGAATGTAGTCATATTTGAACCGGAAGATGTTGGTTTGTTTACCGCAAGTCCAGAAAGCAGGCGCCGATATTTAAACATGGTACTTTCTCAAAAAGACATTCAGTACTTGGAAGATATAGGGAATTACAAAAAAGTGCTGAGTCAGAAAAATAGGGTGCTCCAGCAAATTCGCGGTGGGGGAGCATCCCAGGATGACCTTATTGCCTGGAACGAACAAATAGTGAAATTGGGTGTTCCTATTATTATGCACCGAAAGCGGTTTATTAGTTTCTTAAACCAGCACTTTGCAGATATTTATAGCAATATTTCAGGCTTTCACCGCCCCGTTGAAGTGGAGTACGCAACCCTTCCTGGTACTACTGTAGAAGAGGTTGAGAGTGCCTTACGCAAACTGCTCGCAGACCAACTTCAGCGCGAAATTATGCTTTCTACGAGCTTGGTGGGGCCGCACCGTGATGATTTTAATTTAAAGAGCGACGGACTATTTTTGTCCCCATTTTCATCTCGCGGTGAACTACGCAGTCAGATCCTTTCCCTTAAAGTTCTTGAGCTTGAGTATCTGAGTAAGGGAGAAGATAAGCCTGTATTGCTACTTGATGATGTGCTTTCAGAACTTGATGAACAGCGCCGCACATTCTTACTTAAGTTTCTACAAGGTAAATTCCAAACCTTTATTACCACTACCCACCCGCTGGAAATGGCAGCTCAGCATGTTACGTTAACCCCGAGCGCCCAAGAAGAAGAGTATAAGGCATAGATAAAAAACTAACATATGTAAATAAAAATACTTTCCACACTATAAGGAAAGTATTTTTAATCTACCATATAATAAATACATGAATGAAATTGCATTTCAGAAAATAAAACAATTATTTGATAGTGTTGGTATAGAATATTCTATCTATACGCACCCAGAGTGCCGCACAAGCGAAGAGTCTGCGCGGGTTCGTAAAGAGACGGGTATGCCCGATGCTGTGGGGGCAAAGGCTTTATTGTGCAAGGTAGATTTTAAGCCTTCTCCCTCTGTTGTTAAGGTCTCCGAGTCGGAATCCAATGCTGCTCGTAGTGAGTTTGTCGTATTCGTCTTGCCCGGTACTCATGCGTTAGATAAAACAAAGCTAAAAAGTGGCTTGCCCGATTTAAAACAATTCCGTTTCTCGACCAAAGAAGAACTGCTTGATATTGCCGGGGTTGTTCCAGGTTGTATGCCTCCATTCGGTAATCAAATATTTGAAAAAGCACAAAGACTGTACGTTTCCGAAGCGCTTAAGGATTTTCCCCGCATTGCATTTAACGCTGCAAAATTAGATACAAGTATTACTCTTGCTACTGAAGACTATTTGCATACAGTAACACCGGATAGTGTCTTTGATTTTTCTTCCCTTAAGTAACAATCATAGGCAGCTTTAAAATATACCCACCAACTCGCGGTCAGGAGTTAGTGGGTATATTTAGATGAGTAGGGGGGGCCTGAGTTTTTCTTAAGCGTTTATAAGAGATCGTCTTTGCCTTGTTTTTTAAGGCGGTTCACTATTTCTCCTACTTTGCCCGATTTATTTTTGTGGCAAATAAGCAAAGCGTCTTCAGTGTCTACAACTATTAAGTCTTGTACTCCAACTAGGGCAACTTGCTTACCGTTTTGTACTCGTACAAAGTTGTTAGAAGAATCTATTTCCTCTATATGCGCAGCGTCAGTGGTTTTTTGCGGTGCTGCAAAGTTCATGAGTGATTCCCAGGTACCAAAGTCTATCCAGTCAAAGGGGAGTTGGACCACCAGGGACTCGCCAGCCGCGTGCACTTTCTGAGTAACTTCTTCTATTGGTCCCGCTGGCATAGTGGCATATTCACTGGCTGCGTCGCCGCCTTCAATAATGCGCATGAGTGGTTCGTACCAGTCCGTGCGATATTGTTTCAGCATGTTCAGAAAAGCCCGGGGTGTCATGCAGGTGTGATTTGCATGAATCAGCGCTCCTTCTTGAATGTACTTACTGGTTTCTTCTTTTGTAGCGCGCCAGAGAAATTTGTCTACGCTATATACACCTGCCTCACCCTCTTCGGATACGCGCGCGCCGGGTACTAAGTAGTCTACTCCCATTACAGCGTATGTTGGTGCAATGCCTCCTGTAATGTATTTTCCAGTTTCTTTAGCGAGCCTGTCGCATACCTCTATCATTTCAATGAACTTATTACTAGGCAGGCGCAGTACATCTGCTTGAACGAGCATAAACGGCTCGTCGGGAAACTGTTTGTACAGCATGGCTGCAGCAAAGCCGCTTGCAGGGCCTTGGTTCCGCATCTCAGGCTCAAGAAATATATTTTCCTCAACTATTTCGCTTACCTGCTCTCTGGCCAGTTGTGCTTGTAGTTCGTTTGTTTGAATATATATATCTTCTGGTGCGAATTTTAAACGTAGTGCTTCCCAGTTAAGCTGAAAAAGCGATTTACCATTAAAAAGAGGGAGGAACTGTTTTGGCGAATCTTGCCGGCTTTCTGGCCACATTTTAGTGCCAACGCCACCACAGAGAATTACAGGAATCATAGGAAAAGTAGAAATAATTGAAATAAAGAAATAAGAAAGCTATATAGCGTAAGACTAATAGAAACTAGTAGATATATTGTTACTTGGTGTAACAATAATTTCTATTAGTTTCGTGAGTTTTTGAGCTAATTTCCTATATTTCTCTATACCACAGTATACCACTTATGGATTAAGTGGTGGGGGAAGGGGGCTGGGTGTTGAGGTTTCCGTCACTTTTATAGCCATTTTACGGTGTTGCTCGTATATGTCTAATATTAACTTTTTAACCTGCTCCGGTCGGGCAACGTTTTCAAACTGGAACTCATTTTGTGCGCTGCTTGTTTGTACTAGCACATTGCCAAAATTAAATACGGTTGCAAGAATTCCATGAGCATTACTGGTTACCTCTTCAACATTTTCTATTTGTATTTCAGTAACTTTTCTCCGAAATAGTCCGCTTTGGTCAACGTCTACCATTCGGTGGTCAGTTACTATTTGTAAAGAAAGATAGTAAAAAACAAATACTAACAAAGAGCCCAAGAGGAGGCCTAGGTAGTATATGTAAAAGAGCAGAGCAATAATTCCTACTGCGAGTTCGCTAAAAAAATCGGGAAGTATACGCGGTACTAAAATTTGTGCAGTAATACCAATGGCAAATAAAAATACAATCAGTGCCAGTCTAAACCAAAGGAGTATAGGGTGCTCGCGTATAACTAAATATATTTTTTCATCATCAAGTTGCGATTCGAAAAGTTTATGCATTTGAGTTATAAGTTAGCAAGCGTGTGAATAGAGAAAATAACTATGAGCAAAAATAAAATTCCGTAGACAGTCGAGACGCTGGTTGCGACCGAACGCTTCTCCGCATTTTTCAAAAATACGCCTATGGTAACAAGGCTAAATATTCCTAAAAACACCACTAGTAACAAGTAAATAGCTATAAGTATTCCCGATATGCTGTCAGGTAATATAGATGGCATAGTTTTTTATAAAAGTGTATTTGGTGGGGTCTTCCCCATGTGCTCGTACCCCCGTTTTGTTGCTTGTCGCCCTTTTGGAGTTCGGAGGATTAAACCTTCACGAATTAAGTATGGTTCGTATATGTCTGTAATGGTATCTTCTGCTTCTCCGGTAGCTATGGCAAGTGTTTGCAGGCCAACTGGTCCGCCGTTGAACTTATTGATAAGAGTCTCCATAATAAGCCGATCGCCATTGTCTAATCCTAATGGATCTATGCCAAGTTGCTCCAAACTTTCAACGGTATCTGTTGTGGTTATGGTATCACGGCCTTTAAGCTGAGCAAAATCTCGCACTCGTTTTAGAAGGCGGTTGGCAATGCGCGGGGTGCCCCGACTGCGCCGCGCAATTTCTACGGCCGCGTCTTCAATTAGTGCAATTTCTAGTATATGTGCTGAGCGTTCAATAATGTGGCGAAGGTCCTCATCGGTATAATATTCAAGATGATAGATATGACCAAACCGGTCTCGGAGCGGTCCAGAAATAAGGCCTACCCGAGTGGTTGCGCCAACAAGAGTAAATGCAGGGAGTTGCATGCGAATGCTGCGTGCGCCCGGTCCTTTGCCAACTACAATATCCAGTACTCGGTCTTCTATGGCCGGGTATAGAATTTCTTCCGCAGTAATGTGGAGGCGGTGGATTTCATCAATAAACAAAATATCACCCTCCTCCAGGTTCGTGAGGATGGCCGCAAGGTCGCCGGCTCGCTGCAGGCTTGCCCCAGAGGTTATGCGTAGTGCTCTACCGGTTTCTTTTGCAATAATGCTGGCCAGAGTGGTTTTGCCAAGTCCAGGAGGGCCATACAATAATACGTGCTCAACGGGCTCGCTCCGTTGTTTTGCTGCGGCAATGGCTACTCCAAGGTTATTTTTTATTTGAGTTTGTCCTATATATTCAGTAAGCGCGTGTGGCCTCAGTGTTTGCTCAAGTATTGTTTCGTCCGGTTCTGCTGTACCTGCAACAATCTTTTCAGAATTTTCATTCGAGGATTCTATCATAGTAATAGTATTGTAAATGATTATCCTCGAGCTGGAAAGCATATTAAAACCCGCCTCAAGGCGGGTTTATGTAGTGATGCTGTGTTGTGAACTATGCGTTCCCAGCTTAATTGGTAGAGTTTATCTGTGGCTGAGTTGGTGTTGGGGTTGTGGTATTTGCTGGAGTAGGCGGTGTTGCAATAACGAACTTCTCCTCTTTTTTAAATATTGCTGGTGGTAAATAGTTTGACTTAAGAACATCTTCGCGAGTGGTGCCATCTTTGGTGACGTGCCTGGTCCAGGAAGCTTTCATGGATCCGTCAGATTTTTTGTCCCACTGTATTGGCTCGTCTACCATCACGCTTCTGTCGTCTTTTGTGCCGTACAAATCAAAAGCTAAATGGGTTTTATCTATATAGTATGGCCAAATAAGAACGTGAGCAGGGGTGTCGTTGATAAATTTTAAATCTGTAGCAGGAGTATAAATGGTGGCATCGGTTCCAGGAGGGAAGTAGTGACTAACGGAAAACGCATGATTTCGGCGCTGGGTAATTTGCATACCGGATTGCATAACTGCGCGGAATAGAGTTGATGATACCTGGCAAATGCCCCCACCCAGTTCAGGTACGAGTCCCTCTGCTTTAATAACAATTTCCGGTTTAAAGCCTTTTGCAGCAGTAACGTCGCCGAGGTATTCACCAAAACTAAAAGTGTCTCCTGGATTTACAATGACTCCTCGAACTTGCTGCATACCAGCTTCAATATTTGCTAGTCTGTTCTTGGAGCTATTGGAAAAGTCTGAAATTCCACCGCTGAGAAATTCATTTATTCCTAGGGTGTTGGTGCTCGCAAGTGTGTTCTGGGCTTTCCGTACAATGCCAGAAACGGCAATAGAGGGGGCTTTTTTGTCTATAGCTAGAAGAAGTTCGAGTGTGGATTTTCGATTGTCTGGCACCAGGCCTTCTTTGCCGGGTGAAAAGTCAACCACACGATTATTTTGCATGACCATCTTTGCGTCTTCCGGCTCTGTGGTTGCATCTTTTGTGTGCGAAGTAAGCCAGTCGTAAGCCTTTTGCGGGTCGGTGTTGGTTTGTCTTGTATTTCGTGTGTGCGGCTGCAGTGATTGTGCTTCGAGGAAGAGGGGGGTTGTGGCTATACGAACTGTTTGGGGTGTGGGGGAGCTCAGTTCGGTCAGTGCGCTCTCATCCAGGGGTATCTGAAGGCCTGTTGCGTTGTCAGTTGTTTTTATAATTTCTTTAACTGGTACCGTGCGTCCGTATGCGCTCTGTCCGCTATATACAAAAAGCGCTCCCCCAATAAGTAACAGAGCGAGGTATGTTGTTTTGGATGAGTGAGAAAATATCATGATTATGTAAAGTATATAGTAATGGCGTTTTTTGGAATGAGGCTTGGAGCTTTGTCCGCCCATTCTACTAAGGTAATGCTGTGTGGGTCACCCCACTGTTCTGTAATTCCGCTCTGAACTGCCTCAGAAGCATTTTCAATACGGTAGAGATCTAAATGGTGTATAAACAGCCTTGTTTTGTTCTTGGGGTTTGTACCGGTATATGTCTGGAGGAGAACAAATGTGGGACTGCTGACTCTGCCCACATAGCCAAGGGCTTTGGCAAGGTGTTTGGCAAAAGTGGTCTTTCCCGCGCCGAGTGGCCCAATGAGGGCAAATATTTCACCGCCGGTAATGGACTTTGCAATGGTCTGGGCTAATTTTTCTGTCTCCGCAACCGTTGTAGTTATAGACTTGGGCATGGGTTCTTTGGTGTATGCCTTTGTTGTGGTAAGCACCTCTATTATAGTAGGCTGCTTCGCGTAATGGGGCGTGTGGTTAAAATGAACAACTTATTGTATATCATTGTACACTTTATTGACCTAGTAAGTAAAATGCGGTATAGTGTAGAGCTTTAACACGGTTGTTGGAGTGTTCTATTTTTATTACCCCGGTGGGGCTCCAAACTTGAGTTAATTTAAAGCTTATGGACGAAATTACATTACAAACTACTGCGTCATTTTTAGAAAAACACAACAAAATAGGAATAGTGCTGCCCACCGCTACTACCATCGACGCTGCTGCAGCTGCGCTTGGTCTGCAAGCTGCGCTGCGAGCATTGGGTAAAACTGTGGAAGTAATAAGCGACGGCTCGGTTCCTCAAAAACTCTCGTTCCTTGAGTTAAGCGGTCAGGTGCACCCTCTCGAAGTTTCCCATTCACAGATAGTTATATCTTTAGATACTACTAAAGCCCAGTTGGCAGAACTGAGCTACGATACTTTGCCCGGAAAAGTTAATATCTACCTTCGCTCCAAGGAAGGACAGTTTTTACCAAGCGACGTGAGCATTGCTCCAGGTGAATTGCCATTTGAGGTGCTTATATTGTGTGGGGTAGAAAACCCGGAACAGCTTGGAAAAACCTTTTCAGAAAACGCTGAACTTTTTTATGCGTTACCAAGAATAAATATAGACACAAACCCGCACAACGAGAATCACGGTACGCTCAATTTAGTAAGCGTCACATCCAGCTCTGTAAGTGAGTTGGTATATCATGTTGTATCGGCTCTAAAGCAGGAACAGTCTTTGCCTGTTGCTGCTACAGCGCTACTGGCCGGTATTCTTGCGAGCACGGATAGTTTAAAAAGTATTCGTACTACTCCAGATACATTTGCAGTTGTTGCAGATTTAATAGCGGCTGGCGCAGAATATCCTTTAGTAGTTAAATATTTGTTTAAAACCGAAAGGCTTGGTTTTTTGAAATTGTGGGGACGAAGCTTGGCACGACTCAAGGTGTTGGAAGGAAGAGCTGCGGCGTACTCTGTGTTGCTAACGGCAGATTTTGAAAAAACTGATGAAAAGCCCGAGATGGCAAAGAATGTTTTGGCGGAACTCTACGAGAATGTGAGCGGTATGGCTACTATCGCGTTGGCTGTGCCGTTTGCTGCGGGGAGTAAGGTTGCAGTAGTGCAAAATTCACGACTCAATGTAGATGAACTAGTAGCAGCTCTTGGAGGTGGTGCGGTAGAGCATGCAAAGCTCGATACAGGCCTTGAAGTAGTGGTCATAGAAACGCCCATTGCGGTAGAGAAAATAGAGCAGCAGCTAGTCGCTGGGCTTAGCCAGGCGTTGCCAGCGCAGGTGTAGGTCAATCCAATACCGTTCTTTTTACCCTTTCGTGTATAATAAACGAAAGGGTATTTTATTATACGCCTTCGGCGTGTATGTACGAATTCGCGAATGGCACGAATCTGCAAATTGCTACGAATGCAGAATATGTCTTAAAACAAATAATTATAAATGTCTAAAAATTTTTTACAATCAAATAAAACCACACTTTCCGACTCGCTGAGTCGCATGAACCGGCAAATGGAAGAAGCAAACACGGAAGAAAAAGCGAAACTTCTCGGTTTGCCGTATGTAAATCTCCATGCTTTTCCTGCAGACTTAAATACGCTGAGTCTCTTTTCCGAAGCTGAAGCATCGGCCGCAGAGGCAGTGCCATTTTCTCGGGAGCATAATGAACTCCGTGTTGCTGCTGTGGATCCGCGAAATGAGCTACTCCAGAGTAAACTCGCTGAACTATCTACTCGTTTTACCATAAAAACGTATGTCGTGTCTAAGTCCGGTTTAACATATGCGCTTACGTTTTATAAAAATGTTGTCACGCCGCATGCGCACGTTATAGAAGATGTGCGCCTTGCATCTGCCACAAACTATATTGAAGCAATAGCGCGTTTAAAAGATGCCAGTATTCAAAAAGGTACAAACATTACAGAGCTGGTTGGTAGTTTGTTTGGTCTTGCTATGCAGCTACAGGCTTCGGATATACACATTGAACCAGAGGACCACCTCATTAAAGTGAGGCTTCGCGTAGATGGGGTGCTGCAAGATATGCTGCACATAGACAAGTCCTTGCAGTCGGCGTTAGTGTCGCGCATAAAAATACTTTCTAAACTCAAGCTGAACGTTGCCAACCTTCCCCAGGATGGCCGTATGACATTTTCCTGGGACATAAATCCTATAGATGTTCGTGTTTCTAGCTTACCTTCGGCGTACGGCGAAGGGTTAGTGCTCCGCTTGCTTGGCGTGGGGGCGGTGCGCTTAAAGCTTAAAGATTTAGGGTTGGTCGGCCGGTCGTACACTATTATAGAAACTGAACTTCAAAAACCAAATGGAATGATAGTTACCACTGGACCTACTGGAAGTGGTAAGACTACAACGTTGTATGCTTTTTTGAATGAACTCAATGACCCTGGTGTCAAAATAATAACTATAGAAGACCCGGTAGAATATAAGCTCGAGGGCATCCAGCAAACCCCTATAGACCACAATGTAGACTTTAGCTTTGCCAAAGCCTTGCGTGCTATCTTGCGACAAGACCCCGACATAGTAATGGTTGGTGAAATCCGTGATGGCGAAACGGCAGACACTGCTCTCCAAGCAGCGTTGACCGGGCACATTGTGCTTTCTACACTACACACCAATGACTCGTTTGGCGCCGTCCCTAGACTTATGACTATGGGCGCGCAGCCATTTATTATTGCTCCTGCCATTAATGCTGTCATTGCTCAGCGTTTAGTGAGACGCCTTTGTGAACATTGCAAAACCACGGTAGTTCTTGAACCAGCGCTATTGGAGCATGTGCAAACTATACTAAACGCTATTCCACCGGCGGCTGCGACTATTCTACCAAACCCGCTTCAGTTTTATCATTCTGTGGGGTGTGACCAGTGTCATGGTCTTGGGTATAAGGGGCGAGTGGGTATATATGAAGTTATTCATGTAAACGATGCCATGAAGGATCTTATTTTAAAAAGTGCGTCTATGCTTGAGTTAAAAAAGCAGGCTATTGCCGATGGCACGCTTACCATGGCGCAAGACGGATTGGTAAAAGCACTGCAAGGCATAACAGATGTTGAAGAAGTGTTTCGAGTTGCAGGGGAGTAGGTGTGGTATTATATAAATATGATTTGTAAGTCGTTAAGAAAAAAATGAAACCAAATAAAAATGTAACGCCTCCTGCGCATGAAGCAGATAGGCTCGCAGTAGAAATAGAAAAAGATGCAGCGCTCGTAAAACGCTTTGGCTATCGCGGTTCCTTCGTTATTTTATTCGTTGCCGTTTTTCTGCTGATTGGTATTTCGCTGTACGCGGCGCTGTCGGCCTTTACCTCGCGGAGCTTAGCGCTGCAGTCGCAAAATGCAGATGCTGCATGGCTGAATACGTTTGGTTCCGGGAGTGGCGGGTCTGCGCCGAAAACGATTAGTGGGTATAAAGCTCCAGCTCCCACAGCAACCGATCCTACTCCAGCGGTAGAGGCGGCAACTAAGCCTGGTATTTGTCCACGCGGCTTAGTAACAGTGTCGCCGGGTACTCTCACTGTAGGGGGTCCGTCTGCTACGGTTAGTGCGCCTGCGGGTTGGAAAGAGGGTTCTTTCCATTCTACTAACCCTAGTGTTATTCGTGTAGACGGTACTACGGTAACAGCCGTGAGCGCTGGCTATGCGCAAGTCTATGGTATAGATTTTCGAGCGGGTACTGAGTGGCCTTGTACTGCCGATGCAGTGGGTGTTACTGCCCAGGGGGCGCCACAAATAAAACCAGCGTTCATAAATGGGTATGAGGTTATTAGTGACTGTGGTCGCTCCTCAGCAACACTCAGAGCAACCGCAGGCGTCCCTGGTGAAATTCGTTTTACTGAAATTCGAAATGAAGGTGGTACTACGGCAAGCTCGTACCGTGGCGCGAGAACAGCGAAACTTACCAAGCTTGGCGATGGAAGCTATAGCGGTCAAATTACAGTTCGGACACGAGATTTTGGTGAAGGGCTGGCCGCAATATTTAGACTATATGGTGCCACGGGAGAACAGCTGGCTCCAGGGTATGCCGCAGTAAGTCATGATTACGACAGTTCTTGCCAATAGTCAAAAAGCATAATTACTCAATAGGGAATAGTCGTATATACACCATCGGAAACGATGGTGTTTTTTTTGCACTCGATTTACCAAGGAGTATCGTTTATACTACGCATATGGCTACTACCACAAAACACGCTCGATACATGCTTATAGATGGCAACGCCCTCGTGCATAGGGGCTTTCACGCTGTGCCCGGTCTTACTATTACCAAAACCGGGGAACCCATTGGCGCGGTATATGGATTTACCATGATATTGCTTCGCGCAATTAAAGATTTAAAACCAACTCACGTTGTCTGTACCTTTGATTTGGCCGGGCCAACATTTCGTCACGAACAATACGCAGACTATAAAGGAACCCGTGCTAAAACGGCGGACGATTTAGTTCCGCAATTCCCGCTTGTAAAAGAGGTGGTGCGTGCTTTGAACATACCAATTTTTGAAAAAGAAGGCTTTGAAGCGGATGACGTTCTTGGAACACTGGCGGTAGAGTTGTGTAAGCAAAATAAAGATGGTTGCGATGTTATGATAGTGACGGGCGATATGGATGCCATACAGCTTGTTAACAAGTGTGTAAAAATTTATACTTTGCGCAAAGGCATTACCGATACTGCCATATACGATGAAGCAGCTGTGCTGGAGCGCTATGGCTTTGCACCAAAGCAAATGATTGACTATAAAGCGCTGCGCGGAGACCCGTCAGATAACATAAAAGGAGTAAAAGGCATTGGCGAAAAAGGAGCCACAGATTTAATAAAAGAATTTGGAAGCATAGACGCGTTGTATGAGGCAATCAAGAATCAAGAACCAAGAGTTAATGACCTCATAAAGCCACGCATACTTCAGTTGCTCATAGACCAAGAAGAGTCAGCTCGGCAATCCTACCACCTCGCGACCATTGTAACAAATGTGCCTATAGATATTGAAATCCCACCCTATAATTTTGGTGCGGCTGAATCTGCTGCCGCAGTAGAGGTTTTTAAAAAATTCGAGTTTAAGAGCTTGGTAGATAAGTTGCCGAAAGGGTATGACTCTGACGCTGGGCGAGTAACGGAAAGTGGCGTGTCCGGCCCCTCTCCTCGCGAGGAGAGGTTGGGAGAGGTCGCAGTAACGAATGATAATACATCAAAAGTTTCTATGACCCCCACTAGCTCCCCCTCAAGAGGGGGAGGACAGGATGTGCCACCTATCGGCAAGCAAGACTATCAGCTTATTGATACTGAGCAGAAATTAGATAAGCTCGTGGCGAAGCTGGAAAAGCAAAAAGTATTTGCGTTGGACACAGAAAGCACTTCGCTGAGCATTATCGACGCAGAGCTGGTTGGTGTGTCTATTTGTTACACGCCTGGAGAAGCCTACTATATTCCAGCTGCTACCGTGCTTTCACATAAGGCTTTTGTGAAAATACTTGAAAGCAATATGCATAAAGTTGGTCATAACATTAAATTTGACCAGCACATGTTGCAGAATGCTGGTGTTACTCTCGGCGGTATATATTTTGATACCATGATTGCATCTTATTTACTCAATGCAGGTACCCGCCAGCATGGATTGGATGCACTTGCGTTCAACGAACTCGGCTATCAAATGCAGCCGATAGAGGATTTAATAGGTAAAGGCAAAACAGCTATTGCCATGGACCAGGTTCCGGTAGAAAAAGTTTCGTGGTATGCCGCAGAAGACGTGGATATTACGTTTCGGTTGTACGAACTATTTGCACCCAAGCTTACCGCAGATAATCTAGAAGCCATATTCGCCGACATAGAAATGCCGTTGGTTCCCGTGCTGGAACGTATGGAGCGAGAAGGCATCTTATTAGATGTACCATTTTTAAAGAAGCTTTCGGACGAAGCAGAAAAAACCATTTACAGCCTTACCAAAGACATACACAAACTGGCAGAAGAAGAGTTTAACATTAACTCACCTACACAGCTTAGAGAAATATTATTTAATAAACTCGGTTTAAAAGCAGAGTTTGCTAAAAAAACAAAAACAGGGTTTTCTACTGCTGCTGGTGAACTTGAAAAACTGCTTGGCCAGCACCCCATTGTTGAAAAAATAATGCAGTACCGCGAGCTTACGAAACTGCAAAATACCTACTTGCTGGCACTACCAGAAATGGTAAACGCTACCACTAAACGCATTCACACCAGTTATAACCAAACCATTGCTGCTACGGGCCGGCTTAGTTCTGTAGACCCAAACCTGCAAAACATACCCGTAAAGGGCGATGGTGTAGGTAGTGAGATTCGCAAAGCCTTTGTGGCCCAAAAAGGATATAAGCTCCTCAGTTTAGACTATTCACAAATTGAACTTCGGGTGGTTGCGCATTTATCTAAAGACGAGAGCATGCTCGAAGTATTTAAGTCGGGCAAGGATATTCACACGAGCACTGCCATGGGTATATTTAATGTGCCAGCAGATAAGGTAACCAAAGACATGCGTCGCCACGCAAAAACAGTTAACTTTGGTATTCTCTATGGTTTGTCTGCATTTGGTTTGTCGTATCGCATAAGTGAAATAGCCAACGGGGATGCAAAAGAGTATATAGATAAATACTTTAAGACCTATCCGCGAGTGAAGGAGTATTTAGAGAAAGTAAAGACCGAGGTGAGAGATAATGGGTTTGTAACAAACGAACTTGGCCGTATGCGCAAGTTTCCTGAAATAAAATCGAGCCAGTTTTTTATTCGCCAAGCCGCAGAGCGCGCCGCCATTAATTTTCCCATCCAGTCTTTAGCTGCTGATGTTATAAAAGTCGCCATGATTAATATCTGGTCAAAGATCAAAGATAAAGGATTAGAGATAAAGATGTTGCTTCAGGTACACGACGAACTCGTGTTTGAAGTAAAGGAAAATAAGGTACAAGAATATATCAAACTTATAAAACCTCTTATGGAAGACGCCATACAATTGTCTGTCCCCGTAACCTCTGACGCCAAAGTTGGAGATAGCTGGGGCGAAATGGAGCAGTGGTCATGAGAGTTGGTGCTGAGCGAAAACGATTTCGCGAGTTTACTAAGGAGCACCATCAAGAGCAGCGAACAGCACTCGCTCAGGAAATTCGTCATATCCGCAGACAAGAGTTGCTTGAGCAACAAAGCCTGGATTTACTAATCGAGCGTATACAAGGTGAGGTGGAGGCTGGGGACTTACAAGTATCGGACCTCGCAGCAGAAATAGCGCAATTGGAAACAGATCAGGAAAAGATTGCTGAAAAGTTTTTAGCGAAGGTGCTGCACTTTATTGAATTACAGAGCGTTCGAAAAAAATTGGGTACAACACAACAGTTAAGCCGGCTCACAGAGAGTGTTACAGAGTTTAAACGTGGTCAAATTCGCACGTTTCAAGAGGCGCGCACACTTCAAATGTCTAAGAGTAAAATAACTACTTTGCTTAAGGATTTCTCGCATGCACACAGAGACGAGGTGAAAGAGTATTCCGAAATACAGAAAAATACTTCCCTGCGAGAAGTTGCGGACAGAGAAAATTGCTTGTTTTTACATGGTACTTTAAACTACGCGAGCCCAACCGCAGCGCTGGAGAATGATGGAATATTGGACTGGGTAGATAAGATGAACGTAGTCGCAAGCGTTCCAGTAGACATAGGAAGTTTTACATTTGACGAGCACACTGTTTCTCAAGGCCAAATGTTCGGGGAAATCGGTGTAGTCTTGTATGATGGGGAAATTACTAACGCTAAAGCCTCTGACCAGGGTTCAACCAAGGGTAGTAGGGGTCGCACACCATATGCCACTCTAGAGCAAAAGGCTGTATTGGCTGGGGAGATTATTCCTCGTGCCATCCACGAGCGGGGAGACAGGTATAATGAGTTCACTGTACGCAATCCCAATATATCTGGTATTTGGTACAATTTTGAACCAAATGACTTTGACCGCAAGAAGCGTCTGCAGGGTCTGGGTGGTGCGGAAAAAATACGCAGTAAGGCAGAATCGTTTGGCGTGCCACTGTACATTTTGCACCAGGGCAAAGCATATGAGCCACTGGCCGAAGTGGAAGGCGATTTGCGCTTGGGCAGGGAAGTTTCTTTAGAGTCTGTGCGCAAGCGACCACCTATATTTATGAGCGACGAACGATCGAATAGGATTTTTTCAGAGGTTGTTAATAGAACAGTTTTTACTAAACTAGAGCAACAAAGATTGCCTCAAGATATTCATCAAAAAATATATAAAAAAGCTGCCTAGGGCCTTTACAGAGTAGTTCTTACCGTTGCGAGAGTTTACTCCCCCATATCCCTTAGTGGATAAGCGCGTTTGACAATGGGTGTACGTGCGTATACCATATGGGTATGGAATACGCATCGCAAAATTGGCTCGTTCAGGTTTTGGCCTCTTGGTACGGGGTCCTAGCTTTCCTCGGGCTTGTTTTTATTATTGTGTGTAGAAAAGCGTTGGGAGATTTGGTCCGTAAGGTAACTATTAGTTTCCGAAAGGGAGACATAGAAGTTACTAATCAGCAATCACAGCAGGACGAGTCTAAAGATGTTATTAAAACCGATGAGTATGCCAAGGTGCAAAAGGTGTTAGAAAAGCTTGAGGTAGAGAAAATAGAAGAATTAGAAGATCTAGTAAATAACGCTCTGGAAACTATAGATGAGCAGGATAAGGAGCTTGAAGATGCAGATGTGGCTTTTAGCGCATTGTTGGAGCTTAAGGAAACGTATGAATTTGCATATCTCAACCTATACCTTGTTGAGCGCACAAAGCAAGCGTTATTGAAATTATATAATTTGGGCAGTAGCACTAAAGAGTTGTTCATTGGTTCATTGGTTTTTGATGAGTCTGTAGCAGACCCAGCGCTGGAGCGGGAAGCAATTTGCAGTGCCCTGTTATCTCATGAGCTTATCGAGGTAGCTAATAATGGTTTGCACGGCACTTCGGAAAAAGGCGAGCGGTTTCTGCGGTTTGTGGATTTGGTGTGACGACTGCCTTGTTGTTGGTGGATAGTGGTAAGGGCTTGCCCTGCCGCTGGCGAGGGTTACACTACGTAGCTTTAGCGAAGTAGTGGATAATCCTGTGGAAAAGTACTTTTGACTGTGGGTAAACGTTAGTTTACCATGTAAGTAAGTTCCATTTTTGAACTTACTGAACTATTCGGAAATCCCGAATAGTTGGAAAGGTTTATATGTCAGAAATAAAAGAGCAAAATACAAGCGAAATTACTATTTATAAAGACAATGAAGGCCCTGAAGTCCAGGTCAGTTTTGAAGGCGACACAGTATGGCTTTCACAGGCACAAATGGCGGAATTGTTCCAAAAAGACGTAAAAACTATTTCCGAGCATATTGCCAATGTTTATAAGGATAAAGAGTTAGAACCAGAAAAAACTTTGCTTAAGAAAGCCAATTCTGGTATTTCCGGAATTGCTTCAAATAAGCGGATATTTTACTATAATTTGGACGTAATAATATCTGTTGGCTACCGAGTAAAATCTAAGCGCGGTACCCAATTTCGTATTTGGGCTACACAACACCTACGTGACTATTTACTGAAGGGTTTTGTGGTAAACCAGGAACGGCTTAAGGAACAGTCGCAGGCAAAGCTAAAAGAGCTGGAAGGCGCAGTAAAGCTTTTACAGGGAGCAGTTGAGACACATCGGTTAGATGGGTATGAAAAAGAGTTGCTCAATATAATTACCGACTACACTGCTACATGGGTACTGCTGAATAAGTACGACCACGACGAGCTAGAAATTGAGAACGTCACTAAAAAGTCAGTTTATAAACTCGACTACGAAAAAGTTACTAAGTCCATTGCGCAATTTAAAAAGCGGCTCATGGCCAAAGGGGAGGCGAGTGATATATTTGGCACTGAGTCAGGTAGTAAGTTCCAGGGTTTGCTGGGTAGCATAGAACAAACTTGGGATGGTAAGCCACTGTACGAAAGCCTGGAAGAAAAAGCTGCACATCTTTTGTACTTTGCCATAAAGGATCACCCGTTCGTAGATGGAAACAAACGCATAGGGTCACTATTATTCCTGCTGTACCTGATAGAAAATCGTGCGCTATACAATAAACGCGGAGAGCGTAAATTAAACGACAACGCCTTGGCTGCCCTTGCCCTCTTAATCGCAGAAAGCAAGCCCGATCAAAAAGAGGTTATGGTAAAATTAATTGTAAACATAATTAACAAGAAGTGAGCAGTAAATAGAAAATAGTAATCAGAAAATAGAGACCTGCAGTGGTTTGTGTCTGATTACTACTTACTAATTTCTGCTTACCTACCTACATCCCCATGTCTGAACGAGAATTCTACATGTATACCGTAAGTGACGAAATACCTCGGTTTGAGCGCGCTGTTTCTGCGGTTCCGCAAGAGCATGATGATTACAAACCAGATCCTAAGTCTAAAACCGCCATGGAGCTCGCAACCATGATGGCGGGTGAAGCGGGGACCATAAAAACGCTCCTTACCGAAGGCGATTTGGATTTTACAAAAGTAGTATGGCCTACCTTCACTACTCCTGCAGAGGCAGCAGCAGAATTGGTCCGCGCGCTCAAGGAGTCTAAAACAATAGCCGAAGGCTTAAGTGATGAGCAGTGGGATGCTGAAGGTCGCATGCATATGAATGGCCAAAATGAGTGGAAGAATACGAGAGGGAAGCTTGCGTTTAGTTTCTTGCTCGATATGATACATCATCGCGGCCAACTTTCCACCTACTTCCGCGCTATGGGTGGTAAGACACCGTCCATTTACGGCCCTTCGGCAGACTCCGCAGAGTAATATACGGCGCCTTACATTTTTCTTCAGTATAGTGTGTTAGTATGTTAGTAATTAAACTTATTTTATGGCAGACGATATTATTGACGAAGAAGAAATAGCAGATCCGGTAATTGATACCGGCGAACCAGCGGCTGTGTACCCAGTAAAAGATGTTGAGCGGATTGGTGTTGATACAGATCAAGGAACACCAGCAAGCGCTACGGACGATGTGGACGAAAACGATAAAATTGCAGGTACCCCAGACGATGTTTCCGATGGCGGTACAGAGGGTGACGAGGCTGGTCTCGAAGACGGCTCAATAGTAAAGTAAATCCAGCACAACACGCGTGCATCAAAAAAGACCTCGCAAGAGGTCTTTTTTCTTGCCTCTTCGCACTAGCGAGGGGCTTCCGTTCTTTTTCTCCCCCTAATATAGGGGGAGCTAGAGGGGGTATAATTTGCTTTTAGAACTAAGCTTTCTTAAGCTTGTTAATCGCTTTTGCCATGCGGCTCTTTTTGCGATTTGCAGTGTTCTTGTGAATGACTTTCTTCTTTGCTGCTTTGTCGAGCGCTGCATATGCTGCGGTAAGAGCCTTAAGGGCTTCATCTGCGTTGCTGGTCTTAACAGCGTCCTTTACGACCTTAACTGCTGCTTTAAACTTGTCTTTGGTGCGGAGGTTGTATACCCGCTTGCGAGCGCTTCCGCGCATAGCCTTTGCGGCCGATTTCGTATTTGGCATGTATAAATTTAGTGACTAGTACTTAGTAAGTAGTTATTAGTGTTTGAGCAACTAAAACTTGTGACACGGTGAACCTATTGTACAGAATATCACGAAAAAAAACAAGCCCAAAGGGCTTGCTTGGGGGCTGTTATTTATACTGGTTCTTAATCTGGAAAAGTATGTAGAGACCAATTATGTCGCCAAGAATGCCGCCAATGTTTATGCTGAGTATGTTTACTGCGGCAGTAATGAGTGCTGCGTAAAACACAAATACCCAACCTTTCTTTGTGCGGTGGAATAATCCTGGTAAGGCAATTATCTCGAGTACGAGAGAGGCAATGGAAATTACTGCCACTACCATGGACCAGGTGCCATAGTGGTATCCAATTACCGCAGCTGTAGATACTGTGGCAAGGCCAAGACCAAATGCTGCCAGTATAAGAGGCAGGCCCAATACCAAAACCACAAGTGTTATCCATGGGCCAATCTTTGCTATTGTTTGGCGCCACTTTTCTGGCATCTGGGGTGCTTTCTGTCCCAAATATTCTTCGAGCCATTCTTCAAGCTGGGGTATAGCACTGTATGGAGGCAGCTTTGGTGGTAGCTGTTTATGCGGCTCGCTATGCGTGCTGCTAGTTTGTGGTCCTTGATTTGTTGCTTGTGTGTTTCCAGGCTGTGCCTGACCTTGTGTTTGTTCTTCCATAAAATATTTTAATATGTCCTTATGTATAGTGTGCCAAATCCTTAAGAATTAGCAAGTCTTGGGTAAATGGCCCTAGGTGCATCATTTCACCACATAAAATATACCCAGTAACTCACGGTCGTGAGTTACTGGGTATATGTATTCCGCTCCGGTCCTGCGATGCTGGTCGACGGGGCTATTTCTTTTTCAATTTTGAAAGTTTCTTTGCGGCGGTTATTTTGTCTCGTAGGGTTGCGGCCAACTCGAATTCCAAGTTTTTTGCAGCGAGCTCCATTTGGTTTTCTAGTTCTTCCAAGTAGTACTTCAACTCTTCTTTGTTGAGCTTGCCCGGATCAACTTCTTGTATACTGCTCCCTGGAAGTGTTTCTGGTATTTTACTTCCGGCCATGCGCGTATCTGCTATGGCTTTTTGTATGCCTTTAGGAGTTATACCGTGCTCTTCATTGTATTTTTGTTGGAGCGTGCGACGTCTGGTGGTTTCTTTTATGGCGCGGTCCATGGAACCGGTCATGCGGTCTGCATACATAATAACGTGCCCGTGTAAGTGGCGAGCAGCACGGCCAATAATTTGCATAAACGCTGTTTCGCTTCTCAGGAACCCTTCTTTGTCTGCATCGAGTATCGCCACGAGCGATACTTCGGGGAGGTCTAGTCCTTCACGTAAAAGATTAATGCCTACTAGGACATCATAAATTCCCAAACGCAAGTCACGCAGGGTTTCTATGCGCTCCATGGTGTCTACTTCGGAGTGAATGTACTGAACTTTAATATTTGCCTCTTTTAAATACTCGGTAAGCTCTTCTGCCATGCGCTTTGTAAGGGTTGTTACCAGCACACGCTCATGCTTTTTTATGCGGTCCTGAATTTGTTCAAGCAGGTCGTCTACCTGATTCTTGATCGGCTTTATCTCTATGGTCGGGTCCACTAAGCCTGTTGGACGTATAATTTGCTCCACTACTGTAGGAGTAGAATTTCCAATTTTCAATTTCCTATTTCCAATTTTTTGATGAGTTTTTATATTCTCATTTTCTTCGACACTCTTGCGAATCTCGTACGGTCCTGGTGTGGCAGACACATAGACCACTTGATCAACTTTCTTTTCAAATTCAGCAAACTGCAATGGGCGGTTGTCCATGGCACTGGGCAGGCGGAATCCATAATCCACTAGTGTTGTTTTGCGAGCGCGGTCGCCATTGTACATGGCACCAACCTGGGGGATGGTTTGGTGGGATTCATCCACGAACAATAAAAAGTCGTCGGGAAAATAATCAATCAAAGTAGAGGGTGGGTCGCCGGCTTGGCGTCCGTCCATGTGGCGGGAATAGTTTTCTATACCAGCGACAAAACCCGTATTTGTAAGCATTTCCAAATCAAAGTTTGTTCGTTGTTCAAGCCGGGCTGCCTCAAGAATCTTCCCTTGCCCGCGCAATACCGCGAGCTGCTCAAGTAGTTCATTGCGAATATTTTTTATGGCCGTGTGTATGGCGTCTTCGGTTGCTACAAAGTGTTTTGCCGGAAATATGTGAATGCTATCAAGCACGTCCAGTGTTTCGCCAGTAAGAACGTCGCGGCGCTCAATTTTTTCTAATTCATCACCAAAAAATTCCAAACGGATAAGTGTGTCTTCGCTGGCAAGTACAATTTCCAAGGTGTCACCTTGCGCCCTGAATGTGCCGCGCTTTAAGTCAAAATCGTTCCTGTGGAATTGTAAATCCGTAAGTCTGCGCAGGAGTTTATCGCGCTTGAGCTGCTGTCCCTTTTTAAGCTCCATGGATAGCTCCATGTAGTTCGCTGGGTTACCAAGACCATAAATACAGGACACCGAAGCTACTATTAATACATCTTTTCGGGTGAGCAAGCTTTGCGTTGCAGCGTTGCGGAGCCGGTCTATTTCTTCGTTTATTTGGGTTTCTTTTTCTACAAATGTGTCAGAGCGGGGGATATACGCCTCCGGTTGGTAGTAGTCGTAGTAGGAAACAAAGTAGTGTACGGCGTTGTTGGGGAAAAATTCTTGGAACTCGCTGGCCAGTTGAGCTGCCAGAGTTTTGTTGTGGCACATTACGAGCGTAGGCCGTTGTAGCTCTTGGACTACATTTGCCATGGTGAATGTTTTGCCGCTTCCGGTTACGCCCAAGAGCGTCTGGTGTTTGTTTCCAGATTTTAAGGAGGCGATTATTCCTGCGATGGCCCTTGGTTGATCACCTGCCGGTTTATACGTACTTTGTAGGTCAAACTGCATAGGGTAAGCTTACCAGATATTGTCATGGTGCAAAACCAAGCAGTATATATAGATGAGTCAATCTTGCATATACATGATAAACGTGATATAATGATTTCAATTGCTTACAAATTCCCCAAAATTAGGGAGCTGAAACAAAAAATAAATTAACAAAAGAATATTTATGTCAGAAAACACGAGCTCATGGGTGAGTCGGGTCGTTTTGAACCGCATTCCCGTTGTAGCATCTCTTGCGATCGGCAGCATTGCGCTGGTTGCATCCGTCGTCACCACTTCTCCTATTGGAGGACCAGTGGCTTTTGGTCGTCCAGACCCAGCCAGGAGTGACGCAAGTGCTAAGATGTTGTACGCAGACCCAAATCCAATATCCGTTTGTAATGGAGCAACTGCTTCAACAACGCTCTATTGGAATATAGGCCAGGCAAAACAGTATAAGTTGTTTAGAGATAATGCTGGTACACCGTTTAAGCAGGGGGTAGGCTCTGGAAAGTATACGGTAGATTCAGTTTCTGTGGGCACCGTGTTCAGAATTGACGCGTACACCACCAGAATTCAGACAACAAAATCTGGAAATCGTCAGGTGCGAACTCCTGTTCAGGTTAAAGATAGCTCTTCTACTATAACTATTTCCCTTAGCCCGGCAACGGATTGTGCACCACCAGTAGATCCAGATCCAGCTCCTGCGAAAGCATCTTTTGAGTTTGTGACACAACAATTGCCAAGCGCAAATACTGGTATAGGCTACGATAGTGGAAAAATTAGCTTCCAGTACCACACCACAGGCACGAACTATGCAACTAACGTTAGTTTTAGTGGTCTACCAGCAGGTATAACTACTGGCAGCGCATCCCATCCGAATGAGGTTATTGGCGTGCTTCCTGGGATTGATGGCCCAAATGGTCAAGCATCGGTTACTTTGGTAGGGACTCCAACAACTGCAGGAACGTATGCAGTTACCATGGCCTTAACCGACCAATACGGTACAAATGCTACCAAAACTTACCAGTTAGTAGTGAATACGCGCCCAGTAGTGGTACTTCCTCTAACTTGTACTCCAAACGCTAAAAATATCGGAACTGGCCAAGAAGTATCCTTTGCGGCAGCAGGCGGTACTGGTAGCTATACGTGGTCAGCCCCAGGCGCAACTGGCGGGGACTTAAATGCTCAAATACTGAAGGTTTCTTATGCTTCAGGAGGGGTTAAAACCGTTACTTTACGCTCTGTTCCACAAAGTGCTGCAGAAGCAGTAACTTGTGAAGTTTCTGTAATTACTCCCCAGCCTCCAATAGTACAGCCTCGCGTAGGTCGGCTCATTACAAAAGCAGACGGTGTAGTGTACTTGGTGGGCGACAATGGGCTCATTGGTATACCAAGCATGGCAGTATTTAACTCCTGGTGCTTTAGTATTTCCGATTTAACCCCTGCGAATACCGCAGAGGCAGCGCTCTCGCAGGTTTCAGTGCTTGAAACCCGGGCAAATGGCCAAACACTCCCTGCTGGGGTATCGGTATTAAAAGTTACTACTTGTCCCGCAGGTGTTACACCTCCTGCAAATGTTCAGGCCAGAACTGGCCAACTTATAAATAGAGATGGAACCGTATTGCTCGTGGGGGATAATGGGGTAATTGGCATTCCTACTTTAGCCATATTTAACTCTTGGTGCTTTAGTTTTGGTCAGGTGGTTGAAGCAAATAGCGCAGAAAGAGCAATGTCCCAAGTGGGATTGCTCGAAATGCGTGCTGCAGGGCAAACGCTTCCTGCGGGCGTATCGGTGCTTAAGGTGACAACATGTTCAAACACTCCACCTCCTGCTGTAGAAAACCGTTCTCCAGTTAGCTCGGTGGACCTTGCAGACTGTGACCAAAATGTTATTAAAGGTTGGGCAGCGGACCCAGATGCCCTTACCGATTCAATAGTTGTTCGTTTGCTCGATGGCGGTGTTGGTGGAACCGTTATTAAAAGCCAGCCTACAGATATCCTGCGCGCTGACGTAAACACCTATCTTGCAAGTCAGTATAATGCGGGCCATGCAGTTACCGGTAGTCATGGATTCTCCTTTGACTTAACCCCAATTCGAGCAGACGAAAAAGTACACTTGTTCGCTCTGGAATTGGTTGATAACACTGGTGCTATTGTAAAAGCAAACATAGGCAATGCAGCAAGTTTTGTTTGTCAGGCGTCGACGGTTGCTCATGCAAGCCTTTCTGTGAGCTATAAGCAAATTACACTTCTCGATAAGCACGACACGAGTGTTGTTATAACCGATCCAACCGGACGGGATGATACAACTGTTACCTATAAAGAAGACACGGTTACCGTTGGCGACACTATGGATATATGTCCAGGGCCAGACGGTGCCATAGGGCGACGAAAAAATGTAGCTCTTGCAGGTTGGATTAGCCCTAACGGAGGCAGTATCTTTGTAAAAGACAGTGTGACGAACCAAGAAAAATGGTTTGCTACGTTAGTCGGTCCTACCCCACAGACAAATATGTGGACCGCGCAGTTAGGCCCAGGAAATACTGCTATTACGTACACATTCAGAGCCTCAAACTACTATTCTGGAGCTAATACTCTTTTGACCAAGACTGTTACTGTGCGCCCCATAACTGGCGCATGTGATCCGGGCGAATACACGCTAACCTATTTCTTGGACACCACTCCATATTGCCCATTAAATAACCAGTATACTCGCGCATACGCTACTGCTACGCTTGAAAATGTCAGCTCGCAGCCTCCACTGAGTGCATCAGACGCAATAGTTGTGAAGTTTAGACCCTTTGGTAAGGCCGACGTGCCAGAAAACTGGCAGGTAATTCCTGTAGAAGTTAAGCAGGCTTACACTAACGACCCTCACTACTTTGTTATATCCACCTTGGCTTTCCCTATGCAGCAAAAAGGTACCTACGATTTCTTCCTTAAGTTTAGAGGAAAGACAATCCATCAGGTAAGCAAGGAATACTTTGTTGGAATACCTGGTCCGTTCTGCGAGTAGTATAGTTCTAAATAAAAGAAGCCCGGAAAGGGCTTCTTTTATTTTTAGTAGTGCCTAATGTTGCCGCGCCGTTAAGGCTTGTTTTGGGCATTCTGGATAATGTTTTTGTACTCATCGGCGCTGGGCCGGAGAGAGCGCACAAACGTTTTGTTATTAACCGATGCAAGGCCAAATTTGGGCCAAAAACCCTTGTCCCATTCAAAGTTATCGAGCAGTGACCAGTAAAAATAGCCTCGCATGTCTACCCCAGCGGTAAGTAGCTTTTGCACTTGTTCCACATGGTCGGTAATGTACTGTGCTCGATATTGGTCGTTTCTATCTGCTATACCATTTTCTGTAACAATAATTGGTTTTTTGTAACGTTTCCATACAAGCAACGCATATTTGTATAGTCCTGCGGGATATATTTCTTGGCCCATGTCACTGGCGGGTCCTGGTTGTAGTATCTCTCTGGGTAGGGGAATAAGGTATTTGCTTTTACGAAACCCAATTACGCCACGGGTGTAGTATTGAATACCAATAAAGTCCGTATGGTTCTGAATGCCATTTAAAAATTTCCAATTCGCAAAGTAGTGTACCGCATGTACTAGGAGCCGATTGTACCAGTGGTTGCCTTCTGCTTCTGCATACACAGCTGCCTGAGCACAGCCAATTTGCGCATTGCTGTTCACCGTTTTTATGGCCGCATATGCCTTATTGTGCGCGCGAATCATGTTGCGGTAGGCGGTGAGCCCCGCCACTATGTTTTTTCTGCGGGGTGGGATGCTTCCGGCAATATATCCGCCGCCTACGTTAAGGACTGGCTCATTCAAAACAGTCCAGTGGGTTACGCTCGAACCAAAAGTTTCAGCCAATAATTTTGCATAGAACACGAAAGTACGAACAGATTCAGGGTGCGCCCAGCCGCCTTTTCGAGCAAACCACACGGGTACGGTCCGGTGAAGAATGGTGATACATGGTTCTATATTGTTCGCCTTGAGGGCGGCAATGATATGTTTGTAGTGAGCCAGCGCTTCATTGTTAATTTTGCCGAATTCCGGCTCTATTCTGGACCATTCTACAGAAAACCGATATGCATTTACGCCAAGCTCTTTGAGTAGTGCGACATCTTCTACCCATCGGTTATAGCTATCATCACACGGCCCAGAAATGTAATTCTTCGGGTCAATAGCCTCTGCTTTAACCTGCTGCCAAATAGGGGACCGCTTTTCAAACGCCTTTGGCGCATCTGCGGCGAGCTGCGTTGCATGTTCTTGTTCAAATACAGACCAGTCATTGGTGGTGTTTCCTTCTATTTGGTGACTTGCGGTGGAGACGCCCCAGAAAAATTTTTTGGGAAAGGACGTTTGTGTCATAGATGGCATGTTCGAAATGGCAATATTTTAGAACTATAAGTAGTGATTGTATTGTAGCATCCAACTGAGCTTTACTAATATATGAAAACCTGATATAATCAACTTAAGAAATTACATTTCTGAAACAAAAAACAATTTAATATGTCCCGTGTCTTTTTGGCCAAAAAATAGCCAAGGAGATGTGGTGATATACAAAGAAAAATACAATTCATGCCATCTTCTGTGCAGTCATTCGCGCAGGCTTCTCCGGACCAAAGCCGCGCGCATGGTTTTGTCAGGTTTTTGACCCAAACAAAGGTTAACCAGCTCTCCGCATTTGCAATAATAATTGCGAGTGCTTTTTCCGTTATTTCTGTGCTGTTGCACAGCACCCCAGTCACTCCGGATGAAACGTATGCGTTAGTAGCCCACGAAGGCGCCCCCATGGCACTTGCCTATGACGCAACTACCCCAGCACATCCGCAGGTGCTCGGCCGAACTACCTTGGCTCCCGTTATAAAATTGCCGGGGACCATACAAGGGTATCGCACAGCCCCAGCTGGCCAGACTTTGCCGGATGCTGTTATAACTGCAGGGGCATATGCATCGAATTCTGCAGACAGTTCCTATACCTCATCGGTTCCGGCAGGGCAGCAGGTGGTAACCACCTCAGAGCCTACGGGGTACGATGTATTTTATTCTGTGTGTACGAATTGTACAGAGCATCCCGACTCTAGTTATGTGCAGGGAAATGCAGCTATAGTAACAGTTACCAGTTCCGGGTATGTAGATGTATGGTGGAAATACGTAGCCCGAGCCCAGCAGAATACCGGTTTAACGGTTTCTATAGACAAGGCCGAAGTTGCCGCTGGCGGTGTGTATGTGGTTTCTGCAAAGGATGCTCAAGGGCAGATTTTTAGCGGGGCTACGGACTTTGAAGTTACTGTTTGTGATTATGCAAACAATACTCAATGCGGCGCTACGACAGTAATGGCGCCTTTGGCAGATGGGATTTTTAGTAATGGCAGAAACATTCGCCAGACTACCAGTGCTACTCCGAGCGGTTTGTACAAGTTTCGTATACGACCTGCTGGACAGAGTGCAACTCCTTGGAGTAACCTTCTCACGGTAAAGGTGTCGCCAGTCCAAGCAAACGCCCTTTCCATACTTCTAAGTTCTTCGACAGTTTCAACGCCGGCAACTACTGTTACCGTACCGTACGGAGGCACCTACACGCTCTATGCTAAGCAGGGTGGACAAAATTATAACGGCCAACTAGAGTACCAGCTTCAGGTGTGCCAACTCAGCAACCAGTCACAGTGTTCTGCCATGACTACTGGGCCATGGGGCAACTATACTCTTTCAAGCGGGCAAGTAACTGTAGGGTTAGATACTACTGCACCTGGTGTATATAAGGCTAAATTCCGCCCTCGTAACCAAACAAGTTGGCAATGGAGCAATGAAATAGTTGTTACGGTAAATGCTGCCTCTTCAGCTGGTGCTCACACGTACCAGGAAGGTAATGTGCTATTTTTGGATACAGGTGCACTAAAGGTTGGCGCGGATATCCATTGGGGTGGTGCAATAACTCACGTGCTAGCGAATGGCCTTGATATGGTTAATCGCCATGATACCGGACGGGAAGCACAATTTGCGTTGTACGATGGCGAAGCCCAGTATGATGGCTGTGCTGGCTGCTCGGGGACATTTGGCTGGGATCCGGTTCAGGGTGGTGATACCCACGGCAACGGGAGTGCTGTGCTGTCTAAGGAGCTTGGTGCAGACTATATATATACCAAGACCGCGCCTATTCATTGGAATCCTTCGGGTGTTGGTGGTGGCGCAGGTCAGCCAGTGGTGAGCGATGTAGTAATTGAGCAGTGGGTTCGTGGCGTTCCTGGTTTGCCTTCAGTTGCGCAAGTGCAATACAAAATTACACATACCGGAACCGATACCCATACCAATAGCTTTCAGGAGCTGCCCGCATTTTATGTAAATAAAGATTTTTCAAAAACAATTACGTATGCAGGGGATGAGCCCTGGACGAACGGTGCTACAAGCACACGAACATACCCGCCCTCTACAAACGATAGGCCTTTTTTCAAAGCTACTGAGCGGTGGGCTGCGCAGGTAAACAGTGACGGTGTTGGGGTGGGGCTGTTTGCTCCTGGTGAGTTTAATATGATGGCCGGACTGTATTTTCCCGGGGTTGGTAGTGGTGGGCCAAATGGCGATGCAACCTATTATTTGCGCCCAGAATGTGGATTTAGTTTTTCACCAGGAAGCGTTGCAGCGGGTTCGTATTACATTGCAACTGGTTCTTCTACGGCAATACGGCAAGCTATATACGCCTTGCATAACCAATTGCCAGCTAGTGATACCTGTGGAGTATATGGGTATTCAAACATGGATACTCCCACACCAAACCAAACTCTTTCTGGCTCAGTGGTTGTAGGTGGGTGGTTATTTGATAATGTTGGAGTGCAAACTATAGACGTCCTGGTTGACGGTATTGTGGTTGGTCAAGCATGGTACGGGGCCCCCCGCCCAGATGTAATTGCTTTTTACCCAGGCGCTCCGACGAATGCTGGGTATGGATACACCTGGGACACAACAACACTTGCCAACGGGAATCATACGCTCCAGCTTCGTGTTACCGATACGAGCGGTATAGTTAGTATGATGCCTACGCGAAAAGTGGTCACAGCGAATTCTGGTGTACCGACTAGTGTGGTTCGCGATGGCTACGTAGATACTGCGACTAGTGCAAGCATTGCCGGGTGGACGTACGATTCATCAAACGGCAACACCGGACAGCCGGTTACCATTGTAGTGGTAAGCACAAGTAATTCTCAAACAACTTTTTCTAAAACTGTACAACCAAGCGTAGTGCGCGGGGATGCGGCAGGGTATTTACACCAAACATACGGCCCTACACTTACGGTAACCAATACCAATGAGCACCCTCTCGGGTTTGTAATAGACCCGGCAACATTTATATCAACACCAGGCACATATAAAATTCAAAGTGTTGCGACTAGCCGCGGATATGCTGTCGCCATAGATCAAGCCGCTCAGGGCCAGTTTGTGGTTGGCGCGACCTCTGCAAATCAACTCTCTGTTACGGTTGGTGCTGTCGCAGCCTCTACGCAGGGTAATGCCGTGTCAGTGCCGGCTGGTAGTAGCTACGCCTTAACAGCAAAACAAGGAACAGCGTCCTACACTGTGCAACCTCGCCAGCTCGATTATCAATTAGTTATTTGTGACAATAATGGCGCCAATTGCGGCAATATGACTACCGGCGCTTGGGGGGATTATACGTTAGATGCAAACGGACAAGTAATAGTATCTCTTGGTAGTACTCCTCCGGGTGTTTACAAAGCTAAGTTTAGACCCCGCAATCAAACTACTTGGAACTGGAGCAATGAGGTAGTGGTGAGCGTGACAGGTAATTCTGTGGCGCCGGCAACAAATCTGTATGGAGTACACAGCGCCCTCGAGTGGAAGACTTTTTTCGCCCAAGATGAGCACATAGACAAGCTCAAAGAACTTGGTGTGCAGGTTTCTCGTAGTGGGGTCTTTTGGCAGATGGTTGAACCGGTACGGGGTCAAAAAAACTGGACTTTAACCGACAAATGGGTAAACGACTTAAACAATGCAGGTATAAAACCACTTATTTCTATTTTAGGTTCAGCTGCGTGGGCGAACGGGACAACGCCTAGCGATACCACTAATTATATGATGGTGGTTCCTACCGAAGAGGCCGCGTTTAACCAATGGGTTGAAAACTATCGTCTTTACGTGCACGAAATGGTCGTGCGGTATAAAGATAAGGTGAAGTTGTGGGAACTCTGGAACGAGCCTAACTGGCACGAATTTTGGTTACCAGCACCGAACCCAGAACATTATGTGCGATGGGCTCAAGTAATGGAACGAGAAATAAAGTCAGTACAGCCAGACGCTCAGGTGGCATATGCAGGTTTAACCGTCCTAGATGGTTATTCCGGTATGACCGCAGGCGATATAAAAGGTAAAGACTTTTTGCAGGCAATGTATAACGCGGGTGCCCGACCAGATATTGTGAGCCTTCACCCGTACGCGTTAACCAATGCTGCCCCAGATCAGTATTCGGTTGGTGATGGTATAAGTACGTTCCGCGATGTAGAAACAATAAAGGCTGTTATGGATGCGAATGGACAGAGCAGTAAGAAGCTTTGGCTTACCGAGTTTGGGTGGGATGCTGATGTGGTTACGGAAGCTGTAAAAGCCCAGTATTTAGAACGATCTTTTAGCCTTATTCGAGATTCGTGGCCGTATGTAACCCTTGCGACCTGGTATTTGGACTTCCTTGGTCCGCCGGTTATTCCGGCAACAACCACCAGCGGGTACGGTCTCATGAAAGTGGACGGAACAATAACCCCAGCGGGCGTCGCCTTCAAAAATTTTATGCAACCGGATTCGGCTGTCGCGTCTACCCCTCAAAAATTACCAGTGCTTCAGGTGCATACTTCAAATGCATATGCAGGTGCTCCCGGAGCAAATGCAGTTGATGGGAATTTGAATACTATGTGGAATGCAGGAGGCTCCCCAGATCAATGGATAGAGCTGGATTTAGGGGCCGTAAAGAGCGTAAGCAAAATTCGCCTGTTGGTTGAACAAACACCAGCCGGACCAACTACCCACAAGGTCTATATGGGCAATGGTACGTGGCCGAATCAGCAACTGAAATATACATTTTCTGGCACGACCAGTAGTGGTCAGTGGCTAGAATATAATTTGCCAGCTACAGCGGATGTTCGCTATATCAGCATAGATACCACAGACAGTTCTTCGTGGGTGGCATGGCGCGAAGTAGAGGTCTATGGTAACTAATCTACACATACGAGTTATAAAGCAGACACCACGTAGTGTCTGCTTTATAATGTATAGCACTAGTCAAAATAGACGGCACAGTGGTACCATGTCTATATGGAAGATGTAATACAAGTATCCAATCTAAAGAAAGAATACGAATTGTCTCGCGCAAATGAGTCTGGAGAAAAAGTATTTCCAGCGCTACGCGGTGTATCGTTTGAGGTGCACACAGGAGAAGTTTTTGGCATTCTTGGACCAAATGGTGCTGGTAAAACAACCACCCTTGAGATTATAGAAGGTATTCGCAGGCAAACCTCCGGCAGTGTTGTTGTGCTTGGGTTAGATAACATAGACAGTAGCCATGCTATCAAACGGCGTATAGGCGTGCAATTGCAAAGCAGTGAGTATTTGCCAGCGCTTACTCTCGTGGAGCTACTGGCCCTATTCGCTTCAATTTACGGAACCAAAAAAGACCCCATGCAGCTGTTGGGGTTTGTGGGTCTGCAAGAGAAGGCTACAGAGAAAGTAAAAAACTTATCTGGTGGCCAGAAACAGCGGTTTACTATAGCAACAAGTTTGGTGAACGATCCGGAAATTATTTTTCTTGACGAACCTACTACGGGTCTAGACCCCCGTGCGCGTCACGATATGTGGGATCTTATTAAGCAAATAAACGCCCGTGGCACCACTGTTGTGTTGACCACACACTATATGGAGGAGGCGGAGTTTTTGTGCAATCGTGTAGCTATTATGGACCATGGCCAGCTTTTAAAAATAGACGAGCCAAAACGGCTGATCAATGACCTTGCACATACTACTCAAATTGCTTTTCTAACCAGCGCGGAGTTGCCAGCAGGTATATGGGCGTCTATTCAAGATAGTATTGAAAAAGTAATCAATCAAAACCCTAAGGTTATATTGGAGGTAACATCACTCGATGTGGTTGGTCGGGTGGTAGATTTGCTAAAGCAGTGGAATATTGGTTTCAGCGGTTTTACCGTACGCACCGCAAGCCTTGAGGACGTGTATTTGGACTTAACCGGAAAAGTGTATGGAGAATAATGCCCAAGGTTTGCGGAAGATTGTAATGGCTTTTGCAATCGCTGCGTTCATTTTCTGGCTTTCCTATTATTTTATTTCATCGCAAGTGGTGAGCGTTATATTTCATAAAAATATACTATGCACATCCGTAGGGTTGAATAGTAGTAAAGTTCAGAAATGTTATGACGTGCCGAATAAAATGGGCTTTGGTACCCCTTCAGAACTATACGAACCATTAGAAAACAAAGAAATTCCTGAAGATGTTGTGGCTAGTAATTTCTTTTTCTTTAGCCATATGGGCTTGGGTGCGGCTGTGTTGTTATCCAGTTTAGTGCTCCGCCGCTTGAACTCAAGTGGTGGGCGGAATGCTGCGGCGCAAGAACCTGGCGGCTATGAAGCAACTATTTCTCTAAGAACTACAGAAGAAGAGGGGAGGCATGCACCATTTTTTAGTGGGTATGCAGCGGAGATATATACTGAAGGAGAATTGGTACCTGTTATATTCACGCTTACCAATAGAGAAATGGTTTCGCCGGGGGAGATTGCTGAGGTGGTTATGAGGATAAACGCCCAATCGAACCTTGGTATGGGTCAAGAATTTGAAATTCAAGACCACGGGCACATAATCGGTAGTGGTACTATTACTAAAATTTTATAATGTATATGTCATTTTTAGAGCTCCTCAAAGCTAATTTAAAAATCGTTTTCCGCGATACAGGCGGCTTGTTTTGGACGGTGGCGTTGCCAGTGGTTATTTATGTTGCGTTATCGCTCTTGCCCATTGGCAACTTCTTTAAGCTCGACTTCAACTACTCTGCATTTGTCCTGCCGGGTATTATTAGCTATGTAATAATGCAAGGTGGTATATACGGGCTTGGATATTGGATGGTAGACATGCGCGCGCAAGGGGTTATAAAGCGGTTTGTGGTAACACCACTTAGGCAGTGGGAGCTCGCACTCGCAGTTGTGTGCTCGCGGCTTGTGGTTATGCTTATACAAGTGGTATTGCTCACCGCAATCGGCGTTCTTGCGTTCCATACGGCGTTTTACTGGAACATATTTTCCATCTTGCTATTTACTATTCTGGGAGGGAGTATATTCCTTATGCTTGGTCTCCTTATTTCTACGGTGGCAAGTAGTTACCAGGCAGCGGCCCCTATTACTGCGGGCATAGGTTTGCCCCTCACCGTGCTTGGTAATATGTTTTTCTCAGTGTCAGTACTGCCCGTGGCGCTACAGTGGGTAGCAAAGGTTTTGCCTATCACGTATTTAGCTCAGGGCTTGCGCGCGGTATATCTTGAGCCGTTTAGCATAGAGCCGCTCGCAATTCCCGTACTCATTTTGTTCGGGTGGTTTGCTCTCATGCTCGCGCTTACTGTGTGGCGCTTTAAATTGAAAGAATAAAAAATAGACTCCATACCGGAGTCTATTTTTTTAAAATCTTAAGCGGGACATTCCAGGCTAGCGAAAGGGCTTGTGCTATGGAAGTGCCAATGCGTATGCCGGTGTAGGAGCCTTGGCCAGCGGAAACGGAAATAGCTGTCAGTTGTCTGTTGTCAGTTGTCAGTTTTTTCTTAGGCTTAGCCTGCTGCTTTGGTGGCAGGGGATGAATGCCTTCTTTACTGAGAAATGCGTCTAGATGTTTGAGAATGTCGCCGTTTTCGTGGTATTCAAGGGCTATGGTGTCTTCGGCAATAGTTTTTTTACCGTCTAGTAGTTTAAATTCGATTTGCTCAAGTTTTGTGGTATTGAGATGTAGGATCATAAGTGAGGAAATGTCTAATATCAAATTTCTAATGTCTAATATAATACTAACTCTACGAATTCAGGTCCTTCATTAGAAGTTAGGTATTAGGAATTAGGCATTTTGTAACCGCTTTAGCTCTTCGCGGGTTACGGTACGGTCATCCCAGTCTTCGTACGTATTGTTCGCGCGGGCAATTTTTTGTTCTGCGCCTTTGCCGGTAATGAGCACAAGGTCGCCGGGCTCTGCGAGTGAAAGAGCTTTTGTTATTGCTCCGCGGCGGTCTGGGTTTCGAAAGAGCGTTTGACCAATAACTTTACCTTCCGCAACTGCTTTGTCTGCAATATCATGGATTATACTTTGCGGGTCCTCATCAAACGGGTCTTCATCGGTAATTACTGCTATATCTGCAAATTTACCCGCAAGAGTTCCTAAGTCAGTTCGTCTGGATTTGTCACGTACTCCGCCAGTTGCGCCGAACACTTGAATAATGCGGTTATGGGGCCATGATTTTACTGTTTCGTATAACGCAGTCATGGATGCTTTCTCGTGCGCGTAATCTATGAGTACGGTAAATGGTTCGCTTTGCAAAATCTCCATGCGTCCAGGTATTGGCTGGAGTTTGTTCGCCGCTGCAGATATAGAGTTCATATCAAACCCTAACGACTCAGCTACGCCAACCGCTGCGAGTACATTGTATATATTGAATTTACCCGGCAATAGAATTGAAAATTGAAAATTGAAAGTTGAAAATTTCGACCCTGCATTATCACTTTGTACATTCGTCGCCACTACATTTGCCGTAGCATTATCAATCCCATACGTAACATGCTTGTCCGCCTTAAAGTTCAAATAATACAATCCGTGCTCGCTGTCTATATTCGAAACTATCGTTTTCGAAAGGTTTTGATTTACTTTCAACTTTTCACTTGTCACTTTCAACTTGTTTAGCCCCCTAAACAGTATTCCTTTTGCCTCTTTATACGCCTGGAAACTTCCATGTGCTTCTATGTGGTCTGGGGTGAGGTTGGTAAAGACCGCTATATCAAAGTTAATGCCAAAGTGGCGGTGCTGTGCCAAGCCTTCGCTCGACACCTCAACTACTGCATACTTTTTTCCGGCTTTTACCATGCGGGCAAGTAGACTGTGGGTAACAGGACCGGACATTTGGGTCATGCGGAATTCGTTCATGCGCTGCCCGCTACCGTCATCTATTACTGCTGTGGTAACTAAGCCACATGATGCCCCAAGGTTGTTGAGTACCTGGTAAATAATGTGTGCAGTAGATGTCTTACCTTTGGTGCCAGTTACTCCAATAACAATAAGCTTGTCGCTTGGCTTTCCATAATAATAGTGCGCAAGCAATGCTAAAGTGCCGTGGTAGTACGGTTGTGCAGCTTTAAAAACTTTTGCTGGTATGAGTTTTCGAGCTATGTTTTTTACAGTGCGTATCATGGGGATAGTATACCAATTTGAATGCCCAATATCTAATTTCTAATTTCTAATGCGTTAATCCGATTTTCTTGCATTAGAAATTAGATATTAGGAATTAGGCATTATATTTTACCGTCTGTGCTAAAATATGTATATGAACAATCAGCCGCTTTCTATATTTAATTTTCCAATTTGGTGGTATAGCGAAGGTTTGGGTCTTGCTTGGCGACATTGCCAGTCTCGGTTTCGGTATGTCTTGCGCTCAACCGGGCTAGTTATTTTTTTGCGCAATATTACCCAACCTTTGTATGGTGATACTACAAGGCAGGGGAGAATTATTAGTATTTTTTTGCGGGTCATATTGCTCTTTTTTATTTTCTTTTGGACAGCTGCTCGCCTTGCGTTTTCGTTTGCGCTCTTTTTAGTACATGTGGTAGCGCTCCCATTCGCTATTGTCATGATTATCTATCAATTGTTTAGTCTCTTTACCTAGCACATACAATCATGGAAGAACCAGTTGAAGAAAATTTAGAATTTGCTGAGGCAAGCGGTAGTTGGCCGCTCGAAGCGCATAAGAATGGCGCTGTTTTTTCATTCTCAGGCAGCTTTTCCACTATACGCATAGCAGGAGAAAAGGCGGCTGAGGCAGCCAATGCTTTAGTGGATATGGTCTTGTATATTGTGTGTGGTGTGGGCGCGGCTGCGTTGGTGTTTGGTGCCGTTACCGTAGGCATGGAAGAATCGGACCTGTTGTTCTTTGTGCGTGCTCACTGGTTCAATATTTTTGTTTGGGTGGGTGCACTCGGGGCCTTGTACCTGTGGGCTCGGCGCATTAAAGCAGCGGCTGAGTACGAAGTGACTCGAGTGCTGTCATGGGCAAATGTAAGTAAGTGGACGAGTTCTGGTCGTTCGGTAGATGTATATCATTTGTTTACCAAGGGTGCGCGGCAGGTATGGAATTCTGTTCCTGGTATTGCAGGTGAAAAACCTACCACCGTTCATATTTTTCTTGCCCTGCTCACGCACGAGTCTATCAAACTAGTATTTTACCGGTTCGGTGTAAACCCGGATCAGCTTACAGAACAGCTACAGCAAATGCTGCCTAGTTTGGACGCGGCTAAGGAGGCTGAATATGTTGCTCAGGTGCCTTTTGTAGCGCTTTCTGAGAGTCTCAAGTTGCGCAACCGTTCTGTGGATCCACTCATGCTGCTCTGTGCTTTGGCAACCGAGTTGCCCGATGAACACCCTGTACAAAAACTGTTCTTTAACTTAGATCTTTCCTATGACAAGCTGGAAGTTATAGCTGCGTGGATATTTAACATAGACCTACTCTACGAAGAAGATAAAATATTTCGCAAACTTGCACGGCACAAGAGCGATAAAGGTATAAACAAAGGTTTAACTGCCGTGCCAACGCCGTATTTGGATCAGTTTAGTGTGGACTTAACCATTGCTGCTAAGTACCACCGGTTGCCGCTTACGCGCGGCCGCGATGCAGACACGGATAAGATAATGGATCTCATGGCCAATAGCGGCAAAAATGTCCTGGTCAAAGGTGCTATTGGCACCGGTAGGAGCACTGTTCTTGCGGACTTAGCATATCGCATGGCTTCGGAGCAGGTGCCGTTCAGCCTGCAAGACAAAAGACTTATTCGTCTGGAACTCGCGGGCATGTTGGGGAGTCATGTGAGCCCAGAGCAAGCGCTCCTGAATATTTTCCACGAAGCTGAACATAGTGGCAATATCATTTTTGCCTTGGACGATATACAGCAACTGGCAAAGGCTTCTGGGAGTGAGGGCCTGTCTGTACTAGAAGTGCTGCTGAGTCATTTGGAAAATAGCTCTATACGAGTTATAGCTACTACTACTGCTGAGGATTATCAGACTACGTTACGCAACAGCGCGAATTTTGACGAACGGTTTGTAACCTATGAACTGCAGGACTTAAATGAGCAGGGTATAATGCTTGCCAGCTGCATGCGTGCAAGTCAGCTCGAAGGTCAGACTGGCGCATTTTTTGAGTATCAGGCAGTGCAAGAGGCAGTGCGGCTTACTGACGAGTATTTTAAAGATATGGGCCAGCCGCAAAAAGCCATTTCAGTGTTACAAGAAGCGGCCAATAAAGTGAAAACAGCACCAAAGGGCCCAGCTAAGCTCATTACCCCACAAGTTATACAGGAAGTGGTAGCAGAAAAAACTCACGTTCCAACAAGCGCCTTTACTGAGGGTGAGGCGGAAAAGCTGTTGCATTTGGAAGAGACGATTGGCAAGCGAGTTATAGGTCAGGTAGAAGCAGTCACTGCAGTGTCAGAAGGTATGCGCCGGGCTCGTAGCGGACTCTCGAGTGGCCAACGACCGCTGGCGTCGTTCTTGTTTGTGGGGCCTACTGGTGTGGGTAAAACAGAACTCGCCAAAACACTTGCTGCGGTATATTTTGGTGATGAACGGTATATGCTGCGGTTAGATATGTCTGAATACCGAGGTGATGATGGTATGCGTAAGCTCGTTGGCAGTCCAGGACAGGAAGTGGTGACGCCATTTGTAACTCATCTTAAGACATACCCGTTCTGTTTGTTTTTACTGGATGAGCTTGAAAAAGCTAGTCCCGATGTGCTGAACCTATTTCTGGCGGTGCTGGAAGACGGCCGCATTACCACTGCTACCGGGCAAACGCTAGACCTTACTCATACTATAATCATTGCCACTTCTAACGCTGGTACGCCAGAAATACAAGCAGGTATACGAGAGGGTAGAGAGATAGACTCTATTAAATCTGAACTGCTCGAAAAGATTCTGATAAATTACTACCGCCCAGAATTCTTAAACCGTTTCGATGGGGTAATATTGTTTAAGCCTTTGGTGCCAGATGAAGTAGTAGAAATTACTCGTATACAGCTGGGCGCAGTCACTAAGCAATTGCTCCAGAAAAAGATTAAACTTGGCTTCTCCGAAGCAGCCATCAACAAAGTTGCTACCGAAGCCTTTGACCCACTCCTCGGTGGCCGCCCTATCCGCCGCTACATTCAAGACCATGTTGAGTCAGTTATAGCCAAACTACTCCTCTCCAAACAGCTTGACCGCGGTGGAGATGTAACTATCGATGTAAACGAAGCTGGGGAGTTTGTGTCAAAATAAATACAATAGAAGCATAAAAAATAGGCGTCCAAAAGCGCCTATTTTGTTGATTGTTGCCTTATCCTAGAAGTTATGGTCCCACCGTTGCTGGGATAATCATCTTTGCAATTCCTACTCCTAGTGCCACCAAGGCCAATATTGCCAATATCGCTAAAAAGAGTGTAGCGCCACATCCAGCTTGGCCTTGTGGTCCTAATTCGTCAAAAAGCTTTCGCTCTAAGCGTCTTTGTTTTTGATACCAGTTCATCTTTACCTCCTAGGTAGTTATCTGTCCAATGATTAGGCAGGTCTTCTTCTTCCTGCTTAATAAAGGTTGTAGAAGTAGATCCATGCGACCAGTCCCAGAGAGCTAAAGTTAATCTGTGCTCTTTCTGAGCCAATTGCGATGATTCGTCCTTGTGTCCCCTTCGGGATTGTCCATGAACGTTTGTTATTGTGCACGTCTACGTCCCTCGATGTGTGTACTTCCATGCCCAGGCGTATATCTTTTCTATTCATATGATCCTCCTTGGCAGTGATAGTACTCAAGTATATAATTAGTGTCTACGCAATTTGGATAGCCTATTCAGTAATACAAACAATTGCTTTAAATAAGACATAAAATCTTAACTACTATTGTCGAAATATATGTACGAAAAGGAGCTATTGGAATGTGGGTTTAATCCAAAGCAGGCAAGAGTGTATGTAGCTTGTCTAGAATTTGGCATGGCTAAGGCCCCAGATATAGCCCAAAAAGCCGGGCTAAAGCGAACAACTGCCTATGGCATCTTGGATGAGCTCATTAGTTTAGGTGTGGTGAGCCTTGTTCAAAAAGGAAGACTCAAGTATTTTCGCGCTCAGGACCCTAAAGATATTGTTCGTATCTTAGAAAATCGAAAGCAGCAGTTTGAGAGGGCTTTGCCGGCGCTTTCAGAGTTGTACGCAACAAAACAAATCCGCCCCCATGTGGAGTTTTATGACGGCAGGGAAGGGGTAAAGCACATTTTTGAGGATACCTTGAAAGTCAAACACAAAGAAATCTTACAGATTGTCAGGGTGCAGGATTTTATGGCTTGTGTCGGGGCGTTGTATGCAAAAGAATATATAGCGCGTCGCGCTGGCCGGGGGGTTACGGCAAGAGCGTTGCATCCCGTTTCGGGCGATATTCACAATAGTATATATGGTGAGCCAAGTTATGAATGGAAGCGAGATGTGAGATATTTGCCTCCACCCATGTTTTACACTTCCATGATTATGGTATACGACGATAACGTGGCCATGGTTTCTACAAAAAAAGAGAACTTTGGATTCATTATCCAAAGTAAGGAGTTTGCCAGCACCCAACGTGCTTATTTTGAATTCATGTGGAGGGTGGGTACTAAGAGTCCCGAAGTACAAAGCGTCCCTATTTGACGTCAAGATAAAAATGTTGAAGTGGCACTTCAACATAACTTTAACTTTTAAAAAACCATTACCAGAGGCAATGGTTTTTTAATTTTTATTTGAGCACCTGCTTGGCTAGCCTGTAAGCGCGGTAGGCTATCTTATTCCAAGAGATGTCTTGTGGCGGCGGGTAACTTGTTTGCTCCCCGCCAAAGCCAATTTTGAAGCGCGCAAAACCGGGTGTGGCACCAGAGCTGGTTTCGAGTCCGCCAAAATCGTACGAGTTTAGTCCCTGCTGCTTTGCGTCGCGAATAGCGTGCCAGTGCAGTGCATAGGGTGCCATTATGTTTTTTTGTGCGTCATTAGAACCGCCGTATAGGTATGTCCGAGTGCCGCCAAAGTCAACAAATATTCCGCCAGACAATAGCGTGTCTTGGTAGAACGCAGCATACCATCGAACTTTTACATTTGCAGTACTAGTGTTCGAAACTTCGTTTACGTTGTCTTTTCTTTGTAAGCCTGTAGCAAAGAATGAGCAGAAGTTTTTATAATACGAAAACGAATGACCTTTATATGCTTGCCGTTCAGTCGTTTTGGTTATAAGCGATAATATTTCTTCTGCCTCAGGGCCTGCTAGATCGGTACCTGTTTTTACAATAACCCCGTGCTTGTTTGCTACTTTAATGTTGTAGCGTGTCTTTTGGTGCATTTCCATTTGCAGCTGTTCCTCGGTTTTGCTGAGGTCCAGGAGTAGGGTGGAACCAGGTTGGATGCGCGAACTAGGCTGCCCGCCCCAGGCGGGTCCGCCTTGGGTGGATAGTTCAAGAGATGCGGTTAGTTCGAATTTTAGGAACAACGCTCTCGGGTAATCTTTTTTTATTTGCTCCACTAATTTTTGTATTGCATTTTGGAAATTGCCCGCCCCAGGCGGGTCCGCCTTGGGCGGAGAAATTGGAAATTGGAAATTAATCACGGGCCCATACGGGCAATACAAGTAAAATTGTCCTAGTGGTAGGGGATACAATAAAAACTGTGCGGCAATTTGTGTTGTGCCTGCTTCGTCTGCAACTAAATACCTTTTTGCTTTCCTACCGTTCTTTTCCTGCCACTCGCCCCATTCAAAACTTTGCAAAAAAGAACCGTTGTTGTTTGCAACAAAGGCATTGTATTCTTCTCTGTCTTTTTCGGTTATTTCTTGAATGTGCATGATATAACAAAAATTCGAAATCCTAATATCGAAATCCGAAGTAAATTTGAAATTCCAAATTCTAATTTCTAAATCTCAAATTTAGAAATTAGATATTATTTCGGGTTTCAAAATTCGTGCTTCGGGTTTATCTAGACAGTAGTTTCAGCGCTTGTTTCAGCTGTTCTTGAGTTGAGGCTGAGCGGTCTATTTCACTTACTACTTGTCGTACTTCGCTCGTTCCATACCCCAGCCCTATTAATGCATCAAATACGTCGCTGCTTCCGGTAGAAGTGCCTTCTACGCCAGGGAGCTGGCCAACTTTATCCTTTAACTCAACTATTATCCGTTCCGCGGTTTTCTTGCCTATGCCGCCCATTTGGCTAAAAAAAGAAATATCCTGCTTAGCTATGGCCTCTTTTAGCATTTGCACCTCACCAGAAGAGAGTATGGAAAGGGCACTTTTTGGTCCTATACCAGAAACAGTGAGTAAAAGCTCGAAAAAATCGAGAGTGTGAGCATTGGGAAAGCCAAAGAGTGACTGCCCGTCATCTGTGCTCTTATGGTAAGTAAATAGCTTTATTGGCTGTCCAACGGGTTTTCCGAGCAATTCTGGTACGGCAAACACTTTATATCCAATACCATTAACGCCTACTATTATATAGGTAAGCGAAGAGTGTATAAGTGTGCCTTCTAAATACGCAATCATAGAGAAAGTATATCAGAAATATTATAGAAAACGGGCTAATTTTTAATTTTTAATTTTTAATTTTCAAATATTGCAAAGAAAAAAGGGGTTTTTATTGAAAATTTGTTAAATGATTTGCCAATATTAAAAGTGTATTGGGGCGGTGGTTACTCCTTGTGGATATGAGTGGATAAAGTGAGAAAACTACTTGACAAAAGCCACTTGACAAAGTAGAGTAGGGTATATGCGTATGTACTCTCTTAGGTAGGGATTCCCAGAAGTCTTTTCTGCTCTTAAACAAGCGGGAAAGGCCTATTTTTGCGTTTAAAAATGTATTTCGTCCATTTTTAAACTTAAAAAGCTTAAATTACAGAGTACATAATTCGGCACCTCCTTACTCACGATCTTGGGAAGATTTACCCCCTTTTTGCCAAAAACAACAAGATCATTAGCACACATCCCGATTCGTATCGGGATGTGGTGTCCTATTGTCGCAGAAAATAGGACACGAGAAGTAACAGGTCATGCCAAGCAAGCCGAAAATAGCGGTGCAAATCGCACAGGCTGGCGGTACCGAGGTCCAGCAAAAGCGGAACTTTTTTGGACGTACTCACGAAATGCTTAACCTCCCGAATTTGATCGAGGTTCAGCTCAATTCATACCGCTGGTTTTTTGAGAAGGGCTTAAAAGAGCTCTTAAACGAAATTAATCCCATTCGTGACTTTACCGGAAAAAATCTGGAACTGTCTTTTGGTGATTATTATTTTGATAAGCCAAAGTTCGATGAAGTATTGGCCCGGGAACGTAACGCCACTTTTGAGGCGCCACTCTATGTTTCTGCCAAGCTTATAAATAAGCTTACGGGAAAGACCAAGACACAAGATGTGTACTTTGGTGATTTTCCTATTATGACTCCTCGCGGCACGTTCATCATCAACGGTGTAGAGCGTGTAGTGGTGAGTCAGCTCATTAAGTCTCCTGGTGTATTCTTTAGCAGTGAGAATTTTCGTGGTAAGAACCTATATGGTGCTAAAGTCATTCCTAACCGTGGAGCATGGCTCGAGCTCGATACCGACGCCTCGAATGTCATTGGTGTAAAAATAGACCGCAAGCGCCGCATTCCAGTGACTGCATTGCTCCGCGTATTCGGTTTGTCTACCAATGAAGAAATTTTAGAAGCGTTTAAAGATATAGACACAGACCCTGAAACAAAGTATATTCAGGCGTCTTTAGAAAAAGATGCGAGCAGCAATGCCGATGAAGGTTTCCGCGAAGTGTACAAGCGTGTTCGCCCTGGCGATTTGGCTACTGTAGACAACGCGCGCAGCCTTATCTCTGCTATGTTCTTTAATTTTGAGCGCTATGACCTTTCCGAGGTTGGTCGCTACAAGTTTAACCAGCGCATGGGCTTCCCTCAGGACAACGCTAGTCCTATTTTGACGAAAGAAGATATGGTGTCCACTGTTCGCGAAGTTATTCGTTTGAACAACACTCAGGACCAGGCAGATGATATAGACCATCTTTCCAACCGCCGTGTTCGTGCAGTTGGTGAGCTTATTCAAACTCGCTACCGCGTTGGTCTTGCCCGTATGGCGCGTATTGCACGCGACCGTATGTCTTTGGCCGACCTTGAAACAGTAACTCCAGCCCAGCTTATCCACGTTCGCCCTGTTGTGGCTGCTACTCAAGAGTTTTTCTCTTCCTCACAGCTTTCCCAGTTCATGGACCAAACCAACCCTTTGGCTGAACTTGAGCACAAGCGCCGCCTGTCTGCTATGGGTCCTGGTGGTCTCTCTCGCGAGCGCGCTGGGTTTGAAGTTCGTGATGTGCACCGTTCTCACTACGGTCGTCTTTGCCCTATTACTACTCCAGAAGGTCCAAACATTGGTTTGGTTTCCCACCTTGCTACCTATGCGCGTGTAAACGAATTTGGGTTTATAGAAACTCCGTACCGCATGGTACACAAAACAGCGAGTAATAATGGTGAAGAAGCAGTAGGGGAGTTTGCTCGTTTCGATATTGTGCATAACGATACAACTATTGTTGCTGCAGGAGAAAAAATTACTGAAAAGATAGCTAAAGAACTGCAGAAAGTACCAGACCTTGAGCAGATTCAAATTCGTGGTCGTTTAACTGACGCCATTGAGTACCTTGATGCGTTCGAAGAAGAGCGTTTGACTATTGGTCAGGCAAACGTTGAGGTAGACGAGCAGGGCTATTTTGTTCCTGGTCGCGTGCCAGTTCGTGTACGCAGCGTCCCTACCATTGGTGAGGCCGTAGACATAGACTGTGTTGACCTTTCTCCAAAGCAAATTATTTCCGTTACTACTTCCCTTATTCCATTCCTCGAACATGACGACGCGAACCGCGCACTCATGGGTTCCAACATGCAACGTCAGGCTGTAAGCTGCTTGGTGCCTCAGGCCGCTATTATTGGTACTGGTATGGAGCGCAAAGCTGCACGCGATAGTGGTGCTGTAGTGGTAGCTGAGGAAGCCGGAGAAGTCACTCAGGTTGTTGGTGATAAAGTTGTGGTAACCAATGATGCTGGTAAAAAGAAAGAATACCCACTCCTTAAATTCCTTCGAACCAACAGTGGTACTTGTATAAACCAAATACCTCGCGTTTCTCGTGGTCAGAGAGTAGACATAGGCGATATCCTTGCCGATGGTGCTTCTACTGAAGAGGGTGAACTCGCACTTGGTCAGAACGTGCTCGTATCCTTCCTGTCTTGGGATGGGTACAACTTTGAAGATGCTATTATTTTGTCCAGCCGCCTGGTGCAGCAAGACAGATATTCTTCCATCCACATAGAAGACTTTAAGATAGATGTACGCGACACTAAACTCGGTGCTGAAGTTGTGACTCGCGATATTCCAAATGTAGGCGAGGAAAAACTCAAAGACCTAGACGAGAACGGTGTTATCCGCATTGGTGCGCAGGTTAAGGCTGGCGATATCCTGGTTGGTAAAATTACTCCAAAAGGTGAAACCGATTTAACCCCTGAAGAAAAACTCCTCCGCGTTATCTTTGGTGAAAAGTCTCGCGACGTAAAAGATACGAGCTTGAACTTGCCACACGGTGAGTACGGAAAAGTTGTTAACATTCGTGAATGGTCTCGTGACGCAGGGGATAAGCTTCCATCTGGTGTTATTCGCTCTATCCAGGTGTCTGTTGCAGTTATCCGCAAAATCCAGGTTGGAGATAAAATGGCTGGTCGCCACGGAAACAAAGGTGTCATTTCTAAGATTGTGCCAGTAGAAGACATGCCATTCTTGCCCGATGGTCGCCCGGTAGATATTATTTTGAACCCGCTCGGTGTGGTGAGCCGTATGAACCTCGGTCAAATCTTGGAAACCCACCTTGGTATGGCTGCTCGTGAGCTAGGGTATAAAGTAGCAACTCCAGTGCTCGACGGTGTGACTGAAGTGGAAATAAAACAAGAGCTTGCTAAGGCTGGTCTTCCTGAAGACGGTAAAATTCAGCTCTACGATGGTAAAACTGGTGAACCGTTCGACGAACGTACTACGGTTGGTGTGGCGTACATGATGAAGCTCCACCACTTAGTAGACGACAAGATGCACGCCAGAAGCATTGGGCCATACTCCCTCATAACCCAGCAACCGCTTGGTGGTAAAGCTCAGTTTGGTGGTCAGCGTTTCGGTGAAATGGAAGTGTGGGCACTTGAAGGATACGGTGCTGCTCATACATTGCAGGAAATGCTTACTATAAAGTCTGACGACGTTATGGGTCGTAGCAAAACATATGAGTCTATTGTAAAAGGTGAGCCTATTAAGAAACCGAACGTACCAGAAAGCTTCCGTGTATTGGTGAAAGAACTGCAAAGTTTGGGTCTCGATGTAGAGCTATTGGGCACACATCAAGATCAACTCTCTATAGATGGTGAACTGGCCGAAGGCCAGCAAGCAGGCGTAGTCGAGCCCCCGCTTGATTTCAGTGATAATGGGGCGCGTGAGCGCTAGTTCGTAAAGTTCATAAAGTAGCAAGTCATTCGTGACACTTTAAGAACTTTAGAAACTTTAAGAACTTTTTACTAAATCTATGTTTACCCAAACAGCAACTGAAGAATTCAAAGGGGTTCGCATCAAGCTTGCCTCTCCGGAAACTATCTTGTCATGGTCCCATGGCGAGGTGACCAAGCCGGAAACTATCAACTATCGTACCCAACGTCCTGAAAAGGAAGGGCTGTTCGATGAAAAGATTTTTGGTCCTATAAAGGACTGGGAATGCTATTGCGGTAAGTACAAGCGCATTCGATACAAGGGTATTGTCTGTGATAAATGTGGCGTTGAGGTAACCAAAGCATCGGTTCGCCGCGAGCGCATGGGCCACATTAAATTGGCTGTGCCAGTTGCGCACATCTGGTTCCTTCGTGGTGTGCCAAGCCGTATTGGTCTTATGCTTGACCTCGGCGTTCAGGAACTGGAAAAGGTTGTGTATTTTGCAGCCTACATCATTACATCCGTAGACGATGAAGCTCGGACTAACATGATGGAGCAAATAGAGCACGAGTTCAAAGCAAAAAAGAAAGAAATAGAGACTCGGTACCAGCAGCTTATAGAAAAAGGCCGTGCTCAAATGAAAGCAGATGGCAAGGGTACCGATGTAGATGTGCTTGCTGCCAAGATAGATGCAGAAGTAACTCGTCTCAAAGATGTCTGGCAAAAAGAGGTTTCCAGTCTTGAGTCGGTTCGTGACCAGGCTCGCTCTGAACTGAAAAGCATTCGCCGCATGCAGGTTATTTCCGAATTGCAGTATCGCGATTTGTCTTTGAAGTATGGTCCAGTATTTACTGCTGGTATTGGTGCGGAAAGTCTTAAGGGTTTGCTTGAAGAAGTAAACTTGGAAACACTTGCCAGCGACCTTGAAGCTTCCTTAAAGAACCTTGAAGGCCAAGCTGCAAAGAAGGCCCTCCGCCGCCTTAAAGTTGCTAAGTCATTCATTGCCGCAGGTCTTCGTCCCGAATGGATGCTCATTGGTAACCTGCCAGTTATCCCACCAGATCTTCGCCCTATGGTGCAGCTCGATGGTGGTCGGTTTGCCGCTTCAGATTTGAATGATTTGTACCGCCGTGTTATTAACCGAAATAACCGTCTTAAAAAACTGATAGAAATAAAGTCTCCTGAAGTTATTACCCGCAACGAAAAGCGTATGCTTCAGGAAGCCGTTGATGCGCTCATAGACAACTCAGTGCGTCATGGTAAAGAAGTGACTGCTTCTACTGGTCAAAAGCGCAAGCTTCGCTCGCTCGCAGACATGCTTAAAGGTAAGCAGGGTCGTTTCCGTCAGAACTTGCTCGGAAAACGCGTAGACTATTCTGGTCGTTCTGTTATTGTGGTAGGTCCAGAACTGAAGCTCCACCAGTGTGGTTTGCCAAAGAAAATGGCTCTAGAACTCTTTAAGCCATTTGTTATTGCCAAGCTCATTGCCCGCGAATACGCCCACAACGTGCGCAGTGCTAACCGTCTTATAGAACAGGGCCGGACCGAAGTGTATGATATTTTGGAAGAGGTAACTAAAGACCACTTTGTTCTTTTGAACCGCGCTCCAACCTTGCACCGCTTAGGGTTCCAGGCATTCCAGCCAGTACTTATCGAAGGTAAAGCTATTCAGTTGCACCCAATGGTGTGTGCTGCGTTTAACGCTGACTTCGATGGTGACCAAATGGCCGTGCACGTACCACTCACTGAACCTGCTCAGCGCGAAGCTCGTGAAATTATGGTTAGTGCTCATAACTTGCTCAAGCCTGCATCGGGTGATCCAGTTATGACTCCAGATAAAGACGTTGTGGTAGGGTGCTACTACATAACAAAACTGCATCCAGGCGCTAAGGGCGAAGGTAAGGTGTATAGCTCATTGCAAGAGGCTGTGCTTGCGTACAACAATAACTTTGTACATATCCAGGCTCCAGTAAAAGTGCTCATGCCAGACGGCAGTATGTTAGAAACATCGGTTGGTCGCCTTATTTTTAACAAGGTTATTCCAGCAGAACTCGGGTATCGCAACGAAACTTTTGATAAGAAAAAGTTGCAAGCGCTTGTTCGTGAGGCCTATCGTTTACTGGGCGCAGACCGAACGGCTGAACTCATCGACGCTATCAAGCGTACTGGTTTTACCTACATGAAACGCTCCGGTGTGTCATGGGGTATGGATGACTTGCGTGTACCAGAAACAAAGCAGGCATTCCTCGAGGCAGCAGATAAAGAAGTAGAAGCTGCGTACGAACAGTTCCGAGAAGGACTCTTAACCGATGAAGAGCGTGCAGGTCGTGTTATTGAAATTTGGGCTGGTGTGTCCGAGGCTGTAGGTAAAGAAGTGGCTAAGACTGTGCGCGAGCATAGCTCTGTAGATTACATTTTCTCCTCCGGTGGTCGTGGTTCCGTATCTCAGCTTACTCAAATGGCAGGTATGAAGGGTCTTGTGGTGAACCCATCTGGTGCGGTTATTGAACTGCCAGTACGTGGTGGGTTTAAAGAGGGTCTACAGGTTTTGGAATACTTTATCTCTACTCACGGTAGCCGAAAAGGTATGTCCGATACCGCTCTTAAGACTGCAGATGCCGGGTATCTGACTCGCCGCTTAGTTGATGTTGCCCAGGATATTGTTATCAACGCCGAGGATTGTGGTACTGAGGAATATTCCATCATTGCTCGCACGGAATCTGTACCAACCAACCGTTCATACGACAAGCGCCTCTTTGGTTTGATAGTCGCTGAAGACGTAGTGCTGAACGGTGAAGTATTGTTGAAGCGCAATGAGCCCATAGATGAGCTCATGGCAAAAAAGATTGCCGAAGAGTACACAGATATTGTTGAAGTGAAGTGTCGTTCAGTACTCAAGTGCCGCCTTACTCGTGGTATTTGCCGCTTGTGCTATGGTTTTGACTTAGGTTTCAACCGCATGGTTGAGCTTGGAAGTGCTGTGGGAATTGTGGCTGCACAGAGTATTGGTGAACCTGCTACGCAGCTTACTATGCGTACCTTCCACAGTGGTGGTGCGTTCTCTGCTGAAGATATTACCCAAGGTTTGCCTCGTGTAGAAGAATTGTTTGAAGCGCGTAACCCAAAGGCGCAGGCTACCATGGCAGAAATAGACGGTCAGGTGTACATTACGAAGACCAACAGTAAAGAATATTTGGTTCGTATTCAGTCTGCCGATGTTGCAAAAGATACTTTTGCTTTGCCAGACGGTGTGCACACAAGCATTCGTGATGGCGAAAAAGTAAACGATGGCGAAGTGCTGTATATGGATGCGAGCGGCGCTGCGGTAAAAGCAACCAACACCGGTATTGCTCGCGTAGAAGCGGGTAAAATAGTTGTGGTGCACGAAAGTGACCAGCTTAAAGAGTATGTGCTTCCTGCTGCCTTTAGATTGAAAGTGCAGGATGGTGACTTAGTAGTACGCGGCCAGGCCCTAACCGAAGGTAGCTTGAACCCAGAACAGGTGTTACAGCTTCGCGGTACTGAAGCAGCGCAAGATTATATAGTTAAGGGAGCCCAGGAAGTGTATTCTTCTCAGGGTGCATCCATTAACGAGAAACACATTGAAATAATCGTGCGTCAGATGTTCTCCAAAGTTCGCATTACTGACTCTGGTGATACCAACCTCTTAACTGGGGAAACAGTGGATTCATCCAGACTCCGCGAGATCAATACGCAAATTCGCGAACAAGGCCTCCGTCCTGCTAAGTTTGAGCAGCTCCTTATGGGTATTACTAAGACATCTTTGAATACCGATTCATGGCTTGCTGCAGCTTCGTTCCAAGAAACAACGCGTGTACTTATTTCCGCTGCGGTTACTGCGCAAACAGATTACCTCCGCGGTCTTAAAGAAAACGTTATCATTGGTAAACTCATTCCTGCTGGTACTGGTTTTAATAAAGATAAAGCCTTGCCAGAAGCAGATGAAATGTTCCAGCCAACTATGGATAGTTTCTCAGGCATGGAAATGGCAGAAAGTATTGCCTCCGCTCCTGCCCCTGTCTCAGACTCTTCGTCTGACGATATGGAATAGTAGTTTCAAAAAGCCGCCCTGCAAGGGCGGCTTTTTAAATGTCCAATTTCTAATTCCTAATGTCTAATTGAATACTAATAATCCCGATCTCCTTCATTAGATATTAGAAATTGGTAATTAGACATTACCTTGTGTCTATAATGTACAGTTCATTCATGGCGCGGGTAAGTGCAACATAGAGCAGGTCGCGGTTTACTTGCCGAATTTGCATGGCCAGGCTATCCTCGTATTCACTAAGGCTCGCGCTCATGAGAAGCTGTGTGTTACAGAGAATGACTACGTCAAACTCCACGCCTTGGGCTTCGGATATGCTCAGCACTTTTACTTTCGGTGCTGTTTTGTATGGTTCTGCAAAGGCAGTGAGCGTTGGTGGGTGAGGAGAGAGTATTCCCACGGTCACATCTGGGTGTTCCGCAATAATTTTTGCTATGTATGCCTCTAGCTCGTCATGAGTGCTGTAGGTGCTTGTGACTACGGGCTTTCCCTCGCGGCTGTGCTCTGGGACGGTAATAGAAAATCCTTGGCTTTGTATGTACTGCAATATTTGTTTAGTAGAGCGGTAGACTTTTTCTAGTCGTACAGTGTTTTCTTCTGAAAATTCTTGCCCTACTTGTTCCCAGCTCCGTATGGTAAATAGTTTCGTTTGCTGGGCCAAGTCGCCTACGTATACGCAGGAACCAGTGGGAGAAAGACAGCGGGTTGTGAGCTCTATCTGCTCAGGTAAATAGTTCTGGACCTCGTCGAGGATTATAAGCGAATACTGCTTTGGTACAGGCTTTTTGGTGCGTTTTACCTTGCCACCTTTTAGCTGCGTGTATTCGGTCTCGTACGTGGTAAGTCCACCATGAGTAGTAAGGTATGCTTGTAATAAAATAGTTACGTCGAAACGGTCCAGTACCTTTTTTGATTCTTGGTCTCGGAGTAGGTAACGGGAATCACCAGCACGGAAGTGCGCATATGCTGCTTTCAGTACACTCCATGGGTCCACGGAGTAGGTTAGTGGGGTGTGGTTTTGGAGAGCAATATTTTTTTCGTATGCGTATGTATTTTGTTCGTATTCGGTAGCTCCAAAAACCGCTTGATAGCTGTAGGCCTGGAGGCCGAGGTTTTGTAGGACAAAGTCAGCAAAGGTCGTTATGGTAACATTGGTAATCCCGAGCTCGGGCAAGAGTGCTGCAAAATATTTTTGAGTACCGTGGTCATTTACCAGTACGAGCGTGTGCTCTGCGGTGAATCGCTGTGCTGTGTCTGGGGACTGGAGTAGGTAGGCTACTCGGTGTAGGGCCAGGGTTGTTTTTCCCGATCCTGCAGGGCCGGCAATGAGAAGACTGCGAGAGGGTGGGGTGCGTATGGCTTTATCTTGCGCTGCTTCCATTTGTTCCACTATTTCTGGTAGCGCAAACTCTGTTTTCCGTTTAGAAAAATGTTCTTGGTAGATAAGTTGGCGCGCGTAGCGTGTGCTTTCCGTAGCCATGAACACAATGTGACCATCTGTAATAAGATATTGCTCTTTTTCTTGCAGTATACCTTTTTGAGTTCCGTCAGGTGATGTGTACCCAAAAGTCCCTGGTTCTTGGAAGCGGAGCACGGCCGCGGGGCTGGTCCACGAGTAAATGTGCTCTTCTGCCAGTGCAAATTTTGAGAAATAAAAAATCCGACTACTTTCTTGGTTGTCGAACTGGACTGTGCATTTTATAAAATATGGTGATGGATAGAGTGCGTTTGCAACTTCTACCATTTGCTCATTCTTTTTTAAGAGGCTCTCTGCGGTATACAGGTCTGGGGGAGCTAGTTTCTTAACCTTTTCCTTATATATACCCACGTTCTCTTGGGCTTTCTCAAGCTTTTGCTCTAGAATATTCCTAACATTTGCTAGGTGCTTCCGCGCGCCTTCTAGTAGCGCGTCTTTATTTAGTGTATAGCGCATAACAGGGATTCTACTGACTTATCTATGTCTTGTCAAATTTCTTTATTGCCGCAGCCCCAAAGTACTATTCGCGCGAATAAGGGCACAAACAAAAAACGATCACTAGGATCGTTTTTTTAAGAGCCAGCGTATGAGTTTGTAGAGCTCGTCGGCCGCAATTAAGGAGAGGCTAAACAAGAGTAAGGTTCCCCAGTCGTGAGCGGAGAGCGCGGTTGTTTTGAGTATCCGCTGAAACGGCTCAAAGTATACCGCAAGAAGTTGTAGTCCTGCAACGGTGAGGGTGGCTAGTATAAGCCACGGGTTCCTCCATGGCTTGCTGGTAAATATGCTTCCCTCAGTTCTGCAGTTCCAGGCATTGAGCCATTGCACCACTGCGAGTAATGTAAGTGCAAGAGTCTGGCGGTATAGCAAATCTTGCGGGTGTGTAGTAAATACATATAAAGTTGCTGCTGCCATAACCACACCCATAACGGTCATGCGTGCGAGGTCATTGCCCGAGAGTAAAAATTTCCCTGGTTTCTTAAAAGCGCGATGCAGTAAGCCTGTTTCTTTGGGCTCTGCACCCAATGCTACCGTAAGGAATCCATCTGTAACAAAGTTAAGCCATATAATTTGCACTGCTATAACGGGGAGAGGGAGGCCAAGAAAAACCGAGGTGCTGACAGTGAGTAGTTCGCCAATGGAGGTGGAGAAAATGTATAGTAAAACTTTTTTTATGGTCAGGTAAATGGTCCGGCCTTCTTCTACGGCGGCGACTATGGTTGTGAAATTATCGTCGAGGAGGATGATGTCTGCAGCCTCCTTGGCTACTTCTGTCCCTTTTTTGCCCATAGCCATACCAATGTCTGCAGCGAGTAATGCTGGGGCGTCGTTTACTCCGTCCCCCGTCATGCCAGCTGTGAGATGCGCCTTACTATACCCCTCTATGAGGTGTAGTTTATCTTCTGGGGTAACTCGCGCAAAAACAGATGTGTTATGTAAGTGTTCGGCCAACTCCGCCTTGGACAGTTTATACAATTCACTGCTGGTGAGTACTTTGCTGCCTGGGGTGTATATGCCCGCTGACTCAGCAATAGCCTTTGCAGTTACTGCGTTGTCTCCGGTAAGCATGGTAATGCGGATTCCTGCAGCTTGTAGGGCAGCTACGGCTTCGGGTACAGCTGCTTGGAGCGGATCTATCATAAAAATAAGTCCGCCAAACACTAGCTTTGGTAGTGCTCCATCGGCGCTTGGTTTTACTTTGGTATTGTAGGCATAGGCCAACACGCGGAGACCTTTTTTACTCTGAGCACTTGCTTTAAGCAATATAGATTTTTTTTGGGGGGTATCGCAAAGCGCGAGTATACTTTCAGTAGCGCCCACAGCAGAGAGGAAATGGTTTTTTCCTACCTCATGAACAGTGGCATGAAACTTTCTTTTATAATCAAAAGGCAAGTCCTCTATAAGCGGGTGCTCGGCTACGAGTTCGTCGCGAACAAAGCCTAGTTTTTTTGCCGCTATTACCAATGCTGCGTCGGTAGGATCACCGGCAATGACAACGCTACCACTCTCGGCATCTTTTGTGATGCGCGCATTTCCGCAAAATGCAAACACACGTCCTGCCGTAAGTAGGTCTGGGTGTTCACTCGGGGTAATGGGGCTGTTGTTGTAGAGGGCTTCGCCGCTTTCTTCGTACCCCGCGCCGCTAAATGTATATGTTTGTGCGCCTATGGTTACTCCAACCACAGTCATTTCATTTTGTGTAAGCGTGCCGGTCTTATCTACAGCAATTACATCTACTTGCCCCAGGGCTTCTATTGCTTGTAGTTTTTTTACTAATGCATTTTGCTTGCCCATGCGCCAAACACCACTTGCCAGTATAAGGGTTACTGCTATAGGCAGGCCTTCCGGGATGATTGATACCGCCAAAGAAACAACCGTTCCAAAAATTTCTCGCACTTCCATACCTCGCGCAAGTCCTGCGAGAAATAGGGCAATGCTACAAAATAACACTGCCACAATAAGTATGTTGGCAAGGTGGCGGATTTGCCGTTGCAAAGGGATTTCTCGCTGGATGTGCTGTATGCTGCCCGATATTTTTCCCATAACAGTGTGGATGCCTGTTGCAACTACCACTGCTTTTGTATTGCCCGACGTTATTAGCGTTCCGCAAAAAAGCATGTTGCTCTGAGCAGGGAGTGGTAAGGTGTGGCCTTTGTTTACTATTGTTTCCGCATGTTTTTCTACAGAAACAGATTCGCCAGTTATAGCGGACTCGTTTACCTTAAGCGAAGATTGCTCAAGTATTCTGCAGTCTGCAGGTACTTTTTCGCCTTCGCGAAGCACAACAACGTCTCCTGGGACAAGGTCTTTGTCCGGGACTATTATTTCTGTGTTGTCCCGGAGTACTGTTGCTTTTGTGGTGACGAGTTTTGAGAGGCTATTCAGGGTTTTTACAGCTCTGCCTTCTTGTACGCTCCCAATAATGGCATTGAGTAGTAGGACTATGGCGATGATGGCTCCATCTACATATTCTCCCATGCTTGCAACCATTGCTGCTGCGCCGAGTAAAAGATATATGAGCGGGCTTTTAAATTGTCGAACAAAAATTACCGCATACGATTCTGCTTTTTGTTTTGGAATTTCATTTGCGCCAAAATAGTCAATGCGCCTTTGTGCTTCATGTTCTGTGAGGCCCAATGCACTTGCTTCTAAATATGCAAGTACTGCCTCGCTCGTTTTTTCATACCATTGCATTTTTGTTTCCATAGGTACAGCTCCTTTGTATATAGTTTAGCAAATAAAAACCCACGCCCGAAACAGGGCGTGGGTTTTTATGGTAGTAGTTACTTCAATGTTTCGGAAATACTTTGCAGTACGGTGTCGGTAGTAGGGGATTGTACGGTTATTTCAAATTTTAAAATGGTTTTATTTGGTCTAAAGACAAAATAGGTAATGTTAGGAGTGTTGCTTGTCTTCTTTGGCACCGCCCCTCCGTAGGTTTGATATATGCCAATGGTAGCTTTTTTATAGTCCAGTTGGCCAGGCTGGGCGCCAAGTCCTGTGTCCACTGCTTTGTAAAAATCGTCTACTGTTTTTGGTTGGCCAAATTTGGTCATGGCAGATATCTGTATGGTGCCATGACTGGCTAATTGCTGAGCATTTTGCGCTTTTCGGTGAACGGTAATGACCTCTTCCCCTTTGGTCTTGGTAGCAACAAAGTCTGGGGGGAGAGTTATGCTGTAACCATAGGTTTTGTTCTGAAACGGTGTCCAGTCCGCAGTTGGCTTGGGCGCCGGGAGTGGAGCCTTTTGTGTATTTTGGGATGTTTTTACCGGAGTAGTGTTGGTGGTGGCAGGTTTTTTGTTACAACCCATGGCAATAAGCACTATTGCACAGAGTAAAACGTACTTTTTCATTTGTGTGTCGAAATTATTTTTTCTTCATACTTATTATACCTTATTTTCAGGGAGGCTGTCCCACAGGAGCTCAAAAATAGACTTAAATATATCAGTCATGGCTGGGATTTCGATGACTACTGCCAGCGAAGAGAGTTCGGGGCTCACTATAAGAATCTTACTCGGGTAAATATCTATTGTGCTTTTAAAAGTATATTGAGGTGGTATGTATTTTACGGTTCTGAGGAGGCCACTGTCAGTAGGGTTGATAGATCGCGAATCTTCAGTGATAAGAACGCGTGTTCTGATTTGTGCTTTCGCGCGGTTTTTCCAGTAAGATTTGAAAAATTCGGGGTCTATACGTACCCATTCCAAAGTGCTTCCAACGGTATAGTAGCTTTTTCCTTTGAGGTCGAGCAGTATCTCATTATAAAAGTTTTGCAATTCCGCGACGCTTTCTATGAACCTTAGGCCAGGGGAAGTATGCATACTATTGTTACCAAGCTTGTTGAGTTCAGGGATAAGGGCTTCAAACGCGTGCAGCTGCTGTTGGTAGTGGTGAGCAAGCTTTGTCGGGCGTTGCGCCCGGTACTCACGGCGACGACTTTTAAAATTAACGCTTATAAAGCCTTTGGCTGCGAGAGACTTGAGAATTGGATATACCGTAGTCCGGTTTAATTTTGCAGACTTTGCAACAGCGCTTGCTGGGCCAGCTCCAGACTTTAGGCAGGCCATATACACAATTGCCTCTTGCTCGCTGCAACCCAAATTGACCAATGATGCAATCGAATCCATATGTAAATTATTATCAACACTATTGCCCTAAGTATATAATAGCCCTGTAAATGTAAGCAAATACTCATAAAGAGTGTCATTAAGTGTTTACAGATGTAGTATATTTCTCTTAACTGTGAATGTAATTAACGACAAAGTATATGGCCAACAATTTTGTCCCATTAATGTTAGGGGAGAGTAAGCAGCGGGTCCTAAGTACACTACCCCCCGAAAATTCACTTGACGCAAATAGCGCTCGTATGATTATACGAAGATACGCTGCCGTTTTTGAGGGGAATTTCGTCTCGTGGATGTCTGCTGGTGTAATCTCTGCACGCTCGCCCTACGCTCGTTTTGCTGCTACTGAAAACATCTGGGTAGAATTACGCGATAACCACCCGGGTATGCTAAAAACGTTTGCCGTTAGTTGTGGGGCACTACCGCACCCTGACGATGTAGTAACGGTATTAGTCGAAGTAGACGCAATCCGTAAATTAGTAGGAGAGCTATCGGGTATAAAGTGTATTGCACTAATGGCATTTCTGGAGAATACATCAGAAGTATTTATCCCGTATCTAGCATCGCTTGCTCATCGGCTTGGGAGTAGTAACTATGATTATACTAACGTTCATGGCAAAGCAGATGCTCTCCATGCTGAGCAGTTTCTAAAAGCGCTTGAGGAGGAATCTGTACAGTCATACCCTAACCCCCAGGGGGATATAGAAGAAGTATTTTGCAAGGCCTTATTGCTCCTAAAGAGTATATTTGCTATTTAAGCAGGTATATATTTAAAAACACCCTGTTAAAGGTGTTTCTAATAATTAGTTTATGCGACAGGCCATTTGGAGATGAGGAGTGGGTCTCCAGAGGAGCGAAGTCCTCGTTCTGTCATGAGGTTGGTAATATGCTCAGTTATAAATGGCATAAACGGATGCAGTATGTGGAGTATCGCGAGCAATGAGTGCAGCAGTATTTTCTGCGTATTCTCTTTTTGCTCACTATTCGCCAACTGTGCTTTTGATGCTTCTATGTAGACATCTGCAAATTCATACCACACAAATTGGTACATGGCCTGGGCAGCTTCGTGCAGCCTAAATTCTTCCAGGTGCTCAGTGGCTTCGGCTATGACTATATGCAATTTGCTTAGTATATCCCTATCTGCATCTGTAAGGGGCATTGGCTCTTCGCTTTCCACTACCAACTTCCCATTTTCCACTTCTAGGTTTGTCATTACAAACCTGGCTATATTCCACACTTTGTTGGCAAAGTGCTTCATGCCTTTTACTTTTTGTTCATCAAAGGCTACGTCGTTGCCCGGTCCGCCTCCGTAGGTAAGCGCCATGCGCAGGGCATCGGTTCCGTACTTGGCTATCATGTCGAGTGGGTCAATGCCATTGTTTAACGACTTGCTAAACTTTCTACCTTGGCCATCTCGTACCATACCGTGCAGCATAACTTGTTTGAAGGGTATTTGCCCGGTTAGGGTAGTCGACATAAGAATCATGCGTGCAACCCAGAAGAAAAGTATTTCGTATCCTGGAACTACTACGTTGGTTGGATGGAACTGTTTAAAGTCCATTGTTTCGTTGGGCCAGCCGAGTGTGGAAAATGTCCACAGACCGGAGGAGAACCACGTATCAAAAGTGTCCGGGTCTTGTTCTAAGTTCTCGCCGAAAGGATCTTGAGTAACAATGAGTGAAGTGAATGACGCGTTAGGAATATTTCCAAGTTTTGTACGGTAGGCTACATACTGCTCTTTCTTTTTACCTTCTAGCCCTGCCATGAGTACGGCGTTAAAACCCCCGTGGGCAACTACAAGTATCGCGCCATCAGTTTGAAGAGTTTGTAGGTTGGTAATAGTTTTTTGTACACGTTCTTCTATGCTTGCGAGGCTTTCCCCGGTACCTTCTTTTTGTGCTTGGGCAAACCCGTGTAGGTTCGCATCTTCTGCTTTGCCCATGAGGCTCCCTACATGGATTTCGCTAACTTCATCCCAATATTCTATTTCACTTTCAGCAATGCCAAGCTCGAGCGCCACAATGCGCGCTGTTTCTTGCGATCGGCCAAGGTTAGAGGCAATAATTTTTGTGATGTTTTTGTTGCGTAAGTTGTCTGCCAGTTGCTTCGCCTGGTCTTTCCCAAGTTCAGTTAGGCGCGATTCTGGGCGAGCCAAAATATTCGCGGCATTGTCTTCACATTGCGCATGTCGTGCTAAATACACCTGTTGTTCTTTTGGCAAGTGATGGTTGCCTTCCGGGTCGTACCAAACTGGTATCCGGTGACCGAACCAAATTTGGCGCGATATGCACCAGTCTCTCAGACCGTCTATCCAGTGGTAATAAATCTTTTCAAATCGTTCGGGTAAAATGGTTATAGCACCGCTTTCTACCACATGGCGCATAAGGCGTTTTAAAGTAACTATATCGCCAGATTGTATGCCGTTAATTTCAGAGTGGGGGAGCGCAAATTCGCGATTAACATCCACAAACCACTGCTTTTTTATTTGTGGTTCAACAGTACCGCCGCCTCGAGAATTGGTTGCTATACGATGAGCGTATGCCTCGTCTATCTTTTCTACGAGACCCTTTGCTTGCAGCTTTTCTATTACCAGCGGACGGGCTTTTTTAATGTGTACACCTGCGAGGTCGCCGGCAATAGGGAGGAGCTTTCCTTTATCGTCAATTATTTGTTCGTAGTCTAGACCGTGACGTTTCGCAATGTCGAAGTCTGTGGCATCGTGCCATGGCGTTATGGTCATAACACCAGTGCCGAAGTCCATATCTATGGCTTCGTCTTTAATAACAGTTGCGGTTACTGGTCCATTAATCCACTCAAGCTCTATTTTGTCGCCGTGCTTCCACTGTTCGTAACGGGCGTCTGCTGGATGCATAACCACGTACTTATCGCCAAATTTTGTTTCGGGTCTGGCCGTACCTATGGTAAATGGTCCATATTTAAGATAGTAGAATGGTGTTGTTTCTTCTTTCCACTCTATTTCATCATCAGAAATAGTTGTTTGCAGTTTTGGGTCCCAGTTCACAATGCGCGAACCTTGGTAGATAAGCCCGAGTTCGTACATGCGGCGAAATGCAGTTTTCACTGCGCGATTGCGGGTAGCGTCTGCTGTATAAGCTTCCCTGGACCAGTCTACTGAAGCACCCATTTTTTTTACCTGTCCCACTATGGTGTCGTGGCTCGCTTCAGCAAACTCCTCAATGCGTCTAACCAACTCTTCGCGGCCAATGTCGTATCTGGTCCTTTCTTCCTTTTTGTAAATTTCGCTCTCCACTTTTGCTTGCGTAGCTATACCGGCGTGGTCTGTACCGGGGAGCCATAGGGCCCGGTGGCCTTGCATGCGCTTAAAACGTACCAAAACATCCTGCACGGTATCTTCGAACGCGTGACCCATGTGTAGTGTTCCAGTTACATTCGGCGGCGGGAGGATTATGTTGTACTTAGGCGCATCTTTTTCTATTGGCAAGTTGTCCGGATTAAAATATCCGGAGTCGAGCCATTGTTGGTAGATTGCATCTTCTACCGCTGCGGAGTCATAAGACTTTGGAAGTTCTTCCATAAAATAAAAACACTTACTAATTAAGTGTTCAAGAGCCCCAATATATATTAGGACGGTACCATCTTGATTGCCCGGGTTATTCGCCCAGGTGCTTGGTTTATCTTTGGTAACGAAGTAGCTCTCCGGCGAGGTCTAATGGCCGGCGTAGGAGGCTAGTTGAAAGTTCTTGCAGTTCTTAAAGTTTTTAAAGTATGACTACTTTATAACTTTATAAACTTTCTGCTTTACGAACTAGCCGCTGTGCGGCGTTCTTCTCGCGCCCGCCTGCTATTTGTAGTAGGCATTGCAGTGACAGCTGCAAAAGGGCTTTATAAACTGGGTTTATTATACGTAGCAACCCATGTTTTGTAAAGCGCTCTACACGAAACATTGCCTTCGTATTTTGCGTTATACTATATATACAATCATTATCCTTATTCTATGAAACGACTCTCTTTTATTGTCTGTGCTGTGCTTGTCCTACTCTCTACAGTGGCGCCAGCATATGCGGCAGATATTGCAGTGGTGGATCCTGCGTACTACGGGTCCGTGCTTACCATAACTAGCCAAGCAAAAACATTAACCGGAACAGTAGGACAGTTTTTTTCTGCTGGCTTTCAGGTGAATGGTGGTAACCCCACGTACAACTGGCAAGTAGATCCAGCATTGCCCGCAGGGTTGTCGCTATCGGTGTCGCCCGATGCGTACACGAACTGCATTTCTAACAATACTACTTCCGACGTTACTACCTCTCGGTGTCCCGGTGCATATACCTCCGGTCAAAACATTGTTATTTCAGGAACGCCAACTCAGGCAGGGACAAGTGTTGTAAAGTTTATTGTTGCCGATTCTGCAGCACACAAAACAGCTGCTAGCTTCACCTTTACTATGCAGCAGTCTGGCGGCGCGTCCTCGCGGGGCATTACTGTTTCATCTCCAACCGGTGGGGAAGTCTGGGCTCTTGGCTCTACTCATACCATAACGTGGACCGATGAGACTGGTTCCAGCATGAATCGCAGCGTGTACATTGCTCTTGAACCGTATATTGCGTGTCTCTATGGGAATCCTCCTTGTGCAATAATGCAGATTGCGCCTTATGTTATAGCAAGCAGCGCACCTGGTACTGGTAGTTTTACCTGGACCGTACCCACAGACTTGGCCTCACGGTATCAAACAGCGGCGCGGGTTATTATTTCTACCTCCGATGGAGCACTGAGCGGGAGTAGCGCGGTGTTTAGCATTGCCCGCACTGGTTCCGAAACCGTGGTCAAAACAGGCTATGTAGATGGGGCATCGAGCGCAAAAGTCTCGGGCTGGGCATATGACCAGTCCGCACAACCAACCTGCGTCACTATTTCCTATCAGCGCTTGTACACAATAAATGCGAAGACCGATGTATACCTCCAACCTACTCAGCAGGTATGCCCGAGCGTAAACCGTACCGACGCGGAAGCGTGGCTTCGCAGCACATACGGCACTGGCTTAAATATTTCTCAGCCACTTGGCTTTGCTGTAGATCCTTCTACGGTCTTATCCGCGGGCACCTATATGGTGCAGTCAGTAACGCTTGCACAATCGGGCGTGGCTCTGCAATTGTCCGATGCTGCAAAGGCAAGCTTTACCATTGGTACTGTTTCTACAAATCCTCTCACGCTTACTGCCGATAGCAGCCTTACTGGTTCACTAGGACAGCAGTTCAGCGCTGGGTTTTCAGTAAATGGCGGCAGCGTGCCTTATCAGTCATGGCAAATTACTTCAGGTGTTCTGCCTTCCGGTCTTGCGCTCTCATTTCCTGCGTTTAATTGTTTTGTAGCACCGTGCATTGCCCCGAAAGACACGGCCTATATCTCAGGCACTCCCACTACAAATGGTAATTATCCATTTACTCTAAAGGTCACCGATTCCGCTGGCCGCACCGTTGAGCAAGCGTTTACCATAGCTATTGGCACCTCAGGAACCAAAACCATTACAGTTACTGCAGATGGTGCTTTGCAGGGAGTGGTTGGTACCGCGCTTTCGGTAAGCTTTAGTGGTGCAAACGGTACAGCGCCATACACACTACAACTCGATGGCGGCATTGTTCCACCAGGGATGGTCTTTACCACCGCAGTTCCTGCGTGTGCTCAGCCAGCAGACGGAAGCAGAGTAACTTGCCCTACGGCACTCTATATGTTGACTGGTACCCCAACTGTCGCTGGTATATATACCTTTACCGTTTCTGCTCGTGATGCTGTTGGAAACAAAGGTAGTCAGAACTTTAAAATGGTTATTACCAACACCGCTGTAGGAAGGTCCCTTACCGTTACTGCTCCACAAAAGGATGAAGTACTCACCAGGGGGCAGTTCTACACTATACGCTGGACACCGTCTACACCAGGTTCTACGGTTTCCATTTCCGCTAGTAGATACATTGCATGTTTGCACAACGATACCTATGTATGCGCAGTGGCACAGCCTGCACCCGTCGGCATTGTTTCTGCTGCACCAGATGCTGGTGCGTTCATATGGAATATCCCAGGAGATTTTGGAGTAACGGGCATTGCGAGTATTGTGGTAACGAACTCAACTAGCGGTATGAGCGGTGAAAGTGCTCCGTTCCAGATTTCTGATAAATCCACTACCGGGTGTGCTTTCACTTCTGGCCAGCTGGTGGTTGGTGCTGTGGGTACGGTATTTATTATTACTGCTGACTGTACCAAATACGGCTTTACTTCATACCAGGACTTTATTAGTCGCGGCTATAAGTTCAGCCAGGTAGTCCGAGTGGACCAAAGCAAGCTTGATGGTATTCGTTCGGTAGATACCTTGCCCCGTGTTGCTGGCATTACGTTTAAGTACGAAGGTAAGCCCGCAGTATATTACTTAAACGCTTCACAGTGTAAAGAGCTGTACCCAAGCCTTGCCACGCTTCGTGCGTGGAAGTTGGACATACGAGACATTGTAACCATTGCCACCTCTGAGCAGTATCCAGATTGCACCCCTAGCTATGTTCGCCTTCCAGAAAACACGCCAGTGCGGGCGAGCGGCGATGGTACTATTTATGTTATTCGCACAGGTACTCGGTATCCGTTCGGCAACCTCGGCGCATTCTACCGGGCTGGGTTCTCCTTTAAGCAAGTTGTGGTTATCCCTACCTCCGAGCTCGGACTGTACCCTCTCGGCGGTATCTTAGAATAGCGCAATTGAAATAAAAAACCGGTGGTATGCCCACCGGTTTTTTGTCCGTATTATAGTACTGTATCCTAAGAGTGTGCCATGCCAAGTGTTTTCTGTGGTGTGGGCAATAATAAGTGTGGCCACAGGGTTCGATGAGGAGCTAGCGGGGTTTCTTCTGGCCGTTAGTAGGGTCTTCATGTAAATATACTTCACCAAGGTGTTTGGCGCCTTCCCAGGCTAGTCTGAAAATGGCGAGTTGGTCTTCGTATATACTCTTGCTTTCTATAATTACGCCAACGTATTCTTGAGCCAGTGATATTATAGAAAATTTATTTTTGTATATTGTTATATCGTTTACGTAAGGAAAGATGCTCGGCGGTACCACTGCAATATCAAGTAGTCTTTTCTGACGTTCGCGAATTAATTTTTCTATGAGTGGCGAATCTGCAACTATCGCTTTGTTATAAATACCGTGGCTTACCCTATTGTCTACATGCCCCTCTTTTTCTGAAACGTAACCAGAAAAAGCCTTTTCAAGATTGTCCACGTGCGAATAGCTATAGGTTGTTCCGCCATCTGCGAGTGTTTCTATTATGTCCCTGTTCATTTGCCGCATTCCGTCTATACCCTCAAAAAATCTAACCTTAGGAGTAGGGGATGAATTTTTGTATAGCAGGTTGAGCTCTGGCAGTAGTTCCTCATACTTTATCTCAGCTTTCCGAACAGCTCTTCTCTGGTCAGTAATTAAATCTTTAATATGCTTTGGGTTGAGAGCTTGCAGGCGTTGCTTCTTATTTTTTAGTAAATCGGTTATGAGCCCTTTTTTCTTCAACGATGCCACTAGGGGGTATAAGGCAACTCGATGGATCCCTGTTTTAACGGCCAGCTCCGCTATACTAATGTCATCGACCATGAGTGTGGCGCTATATACTTTAACCTCATTGCCACTGAGCCCAAGAGTCTTTAAGAATGATGAGAGAGTGTTAGATATCATAATCGTATAAATGTAATAATATTATATTACAATATTGCCCATGTCAATATAATGCTTAAATATGGGTTATATAGCTATTGTGGCTCGTTATGGCCAAGATTTTTTACATGTTTGTAATATGACTATATTATGTATACGAAAAGTAAAATACATGTAAGTTGTATTGGAAGTATTGTGTGTGAGTGACTGGGTTAGCCTCTTGTCACTTTCTCGCAAGCGCTGCTCATAACCTTCGGGTGAAGGTTATAGGCTAGAACAGCGCCTACCTAAACGAAAGGGTTCCGTACCAACAAGGCGGAATGAGAAAGTAGACCGGAGGATGCATATGACCAAAGAAGAGTTCATGACAAAGTATAGAAACCGAACAACTTTTAGTGATGAGCAGGGGGCTACTATCTCTGCTGCGGATCGTCCGCATGCGGACGAGATAGAACGAGAGGCGAGAAATGTTCGTGAGTGTAAAACAGCGAATGTAGTACCTCATGCTAACTGGAAAGACTATTCTGTTAGCATTATGTGGAAGCGCAAAACACAATAGGATAGTTGGGGCGAATGGTAGGGCTATACTACCTCTTCAATTTCATCGCCGTGTTGATATTAAATCGGTCCTTAAACAGTTTGCTAAAAAAGCAAAAAGAGCCTTGGACCAGCTCTTTTTTCTTAGCGATTATATACAAACAATGTGCTACATTTAGACGGCCGTCTAAATGTAGCACATATTTTAAATTGTCATTTTATTCAAGTTCCCAGTTGCTGTCAGCGGTGACTTTTGTGTAGTCAACGGGTTTGTAGCCGGCGCGGAGTTTGAAGTAGGCGGCAAGGGCTATCATTTCTGCGTTGTCAGTACAGAGGCGGAAGTCAGGAACGATAAAGTCAGCTCCTAGCTTCAAGCTGCTAGCGGCTAATGCAGAGCGCAGGCGTTTGTTTGCAGCTACTCCACCAGAGAGGGAAATGGTCTTGCAGTTGTATTGTTTGGCTGCGCGCATGGTTTTGGTTACGAGTACATCTACTACCGCTTCTTCGAACGACCTGGCAAGGTTTGCCTTGTCTTTTTCTGATATGTGACCAAAGCTCTGGTTGTGGAGGTTTTTCTTATTATCCTTTGCCCCTTTTGGTGTAGGGTGTTGTTCTCGCAAATAGTAAAACACTGCTGTCTTAAGTCCCGAAAAAGAGAAGTCGTAACTCTTGTCATGGATCATTGGCCTTGGCAGTTGCGCTATTGCTTCGCCCTGCTCTGCAAGCTTGCTTATTTGCGGTCCACCTGGGTAGGGAAGTTCAAGAAGCTTTGCTACTTTGTCGAACGCCTCACCTGCAGCGTCGTCCACTGTATCCCCGAGCGCCTTATAGTGGCTTTCATTTTTTTGCACCACTAGGGTGGTGTGCTTTCCGCTTACTATTAACGACAGTATAGGAAATGCAACCTTCGGCGTATACATCTTTGCCTTTGTTTTGTCTTCTCTTTCATTAGAAATTAGATATTTGACATTAGGCATTGATTCCCCGAAAGGGGAATATAAATGTCCTTCCATGTGGTTTGTTGCAATGAGTGGAATGCCTGTGGCAAACGACAGAGCTTTTGCAAACTCTACGCCCACAAGTAAAGAAGGCATAAGTCCGGGGCCGGAGGTCACGGCAATATAATCAACATAAGCTTGTAGGTTGTAGCTGGTAGCTTGTAGGTTGGGAAACGCATCACTTAAGGCTTTTTCAACAACGGGGCGGATGGCCTTTACGTGGGCGCGGGCTGCCACTTCCGGAACCACGCCACCAAATTTACTATGAATTTTAATTTGCGAGCGAACTACATTTGAAAGTGCTTTGAACGATGGTTGCTTAGCATCTACTATTCCGCGCACAACAGACGCAGCGGTTTCGTCGCAGCTGGTTTCTATAGCTAAAATTGTCACTGGTTTTTTTGAGGCCATATAGTAGATATTTTATAGGAATGCTAGTGTATAGGCAATTGTTTCACCATGCGGTTCTAAGATACAATACCTACATGAAGACCATTTTACATAAAAGCGAAACGCGGGGGCTTACTTCTGCGGGGTGGCTGGTTGGGCGCCATAGTTTTAGTTTTAATGAGTGGTACCATCCGGAACGCGTTCAGTTTGGCGCGCTTCGGGTGTTGAACGATGACCTTATTATGCCCGGTGAAGGCTTTCCGCCCCATAGTCACCGTGATATGGAGATAGTAACTATTCCTCTGAAAGGTTCTGTCGCCCATGAAGATAGTAGTGGTGGTAAAGGTACGGTGGAGGCGGGGGAAGTGCAAATTATGTCTGCGGGTACAGGCGTAACCCACAGCGAGTACAATGCCTCTAAAGAAAATCCATTGGAACTCTTGCAAATATGGATACTCCCAGAACGGCCAGGGCTTCCTCCTCGGTACGATGAAAAGAAATTTGATACAGCGGCGCGCTCGAATGCGTGGCAAGTACTAGTCTCTCCGGAGGGTGAAGCAGGGAGCTTGAACATATTTCAGAAAGCATGGTTTTCTATTGCAGACATTGCAACAGGTACTTCGCTTATCTACACACTGCACGACAAAAATTCCGGGGTATATGTGTTTACAATCTCCGGACAAGCGGAAGTAGGTGGTGAGCTTCTGTCGCGACGTGATGCGCTAGGGTTGGAAGGGCTAGAATCGTTTGCAGCGCACGCGCGTGAACAGACAATGCTACTTGCTATAGAAGTACCTATGGTACAATAAAGAAGCAATCATTAACTATATATATGGAAACAAATAGAATGCAAAACGAACAAGGTATGAGCTGTGCTCATTGTCAGAATTCAGGCATGTGTTGCGCCCACGGCCAGTGGACAAGCGGTAAATATTTATTGCTCCGCTGGTTACTCGGTCTCCTGGTTATGGTGGTAGTGTTCGCCATTGGTTTTAAACTCGGTGAGTTTAAGGGCTCCTTTATAGACGGTGCGTACGGTGGTAGTATGTATGGCCCTGGTATGCAGCACGGTATGATGCGCATGAACGGCGGCGATGTTATGTTCTACGGCGCTGGTGGTCGTACGCAAGTGCTCCCACAGTTTAACGTAGAAGAAAATGCTGTTCCTGCTCCGGCTACGAAACCCGTTCCTACAAAGCCTTCCACTACACCCAATACTACTAAGTAATAGAGTGTGCTGAATAAAAAAACTCCCGCTACGCGCGGGAGTTTTTTTATTTGCAGGTGCTATTTAGTCGGTAGTGCGGGAGCTGGGGCAGGGGAGGGTGCGGGCAGTGCATCTGGTTCGTCTGTGTCTTCATTGTTATAATCGTTCTGCTGTTTTGCATTCCCCTCTATGTGGGCAGGTTTTCCCGTGTACTCAATTCGGCTGCCGTTGTGCGCGTTTGCACTTAGGCTGTCCGTGGCTTGCAGAGTAATACGCGAGGCGTTCATTGCTTCTGCTGTAGCGGTGGAAGCTACTAGTTCTTGTGTATCTATCCACCCGGCATTGCGAGCTTCCAGTTTAAGCATGGTTGTTTTCCCGCTCAGGACTGCATGAGAAGCGTTTTCTGCGAGTACTTGCACAGAGCCTGCTTCTAGATTGAGATCAGCCCGGCTACCATTTGCAAGGTGGAGGGTGAGGGCGCTCGCGGTGAGTTTTGCACCATCTACCGATACAGCATTTTGCGCGGCAATGCTGGAGTATGCTGGAGCAGTGATGGTTATGCGGGGTCGTTTATGTATGCAGAATATGCACCAGTGGTCTCCGGTTGTGTTCTGCTCGGACACAGTGAGCACATTTCCCGCTATTTGAGTGCGGATGCGGCTTTGTTCTTTTTCTACTGCGTCTATTTGTACGCTGTAGGTGCTTCCTTGTTGTAAGGTAACTCGCATGTCATTTTCCAGAGCAACGCCAGTAAAGCTCTCCAGTGTCCTAGTGGTTGTTACGGTTCGGTATTCAGGACTTGTTTCCACAAATTCCTGTACCCGTGGGGCAATGCGCGCTGCAAGTGCAGCGCCACTGGCTACGGCTATAATCCACACAGCAAGAAGGCTTGCAGTGGTGGCTACGTGGAAGCGATTCTTTTTAGTTGCAAGACTTGTGCCTGCAAGAAGGAGAAATACCAATGGAACAAATGCCGCAAAGAATGCTATGAGTACAGTCAGGTAGAACATGCCATGGCCAAACAGGTCACGCAGGGGAAACTCAACATACGGAGAAGTGCCAGAAGCAGCGAGTCCAACCATGCCTAGAATGAGTCCGACTATGGCGACCGATGATCCTACAAGAATAGCGGCGCCTATAAGTCGGAGGGCTACATGGACAAGTTTTTTTATTACTACACCCAAGCGACCAACCACTTCATGAATAAAGCCGCCAACGCGGTGTGCGCCTTTGCGTGCCTCTGGATTGTCTAGTATTTTTTCCTTAACAGACTGCTCTATGGCTTTAAGCGTAGGGCGGTCGCCTTTCATTTCTACTTTTTGTGATGCAGTTTCTGCTTCCGGCACAATAATCCATAGCACTATATATATGGCCACTGCAGAACCGCCAAGGAAGGCAATAGCAATAAAAGCAAGTCGTACCCACAGTGGGTCTATATCAAAATATGCAGCTATGCCACTGGCTACACCACCCAAAATGGGTTTGTCGCCATCACGGTATAAGCGTCGTTTGCCACTGTTACCTGTTTTTGCTTCTGGAGCCGGCTCTTTTTCTGGTAATCCTTGCTCGGTTTCGCTAAAGTCTTCCGGTTTGCCCATACCTACAATTATGTTTTGCACGGACTCCAGGTTTACTATGGGCTGGGCTTCTTTATCTTCCGGCATAAGTTGCTCGGCAATGCGCGCTTCTATGTCCCGCAGTATTTCTTCGCTGTCTGCGAACTTCGCAAAGTGGTTTTTGACACTTCGTAAGTAGTTGTCGAGTACTGGGTATGCATCTTCCTCTACATAGAATATGCGTCCCGCTAAATTTACATTAATAGTTTTCTTCATATGGTTTGGTCGGTCTCCTCATATTGGGGAGGGGGTATAATTACTCTTTTCTAAAAAGCTAAGCAGCTAACTAGCTAAAAAGCTATTGCGCTATAAGCGTATTAATAGACTTACTAAATTCTTGCCAGGTAGCTTTAAGTGTCTTCAGCGCAGCTTTGCCTTCTTGGGTGAGCTCGTAATACTTGCGCGGCGGACCAGTTTTAGATTCTTCCCATGAGTAGGAAAGGAGGCCTGCGGTCTTAAGGCGAGAAAGTAGGGGGTAGAGTGTTCCCTCTACTACGAGTAGATTTGCTTCCTTAAGCTCTTTTAGTATGTCGCTGGCGTAAATGGGTCCTTTGGCTATAACCAGCAACGTACAAAACTCCAGTATGCCCTTGCGCATTTGCGCTTTGGCGTTGTCTATATCAAATGCATTATCCATAATGTGTCTTCTCTTTTTCCTCCCCTGATATAGGGAGGGTGGGAGGGGTGTTATTTGTGGTTGTTCTAAATAATCCGGTTGTATAAATATAGTATATACTATAGTACCTTTTTATGCAAGGTACTATATAAATCTCTTTAGCATACATTATGAAGAGTCATAGATTAATGTATAAAAAAGCAACACCACTGCGCTCCAAGTAACAAATTACCTGGTAACTGCAGTGGTGTTGAAGATAAGACTATTGCCGGCGTAGCCAGACACTTGCCACTCGACCTTCGTAATAGGTTGTAGTTTCAAAGGTTTTCGTACAGCGTAGTAAAGTTGAATGTACGAATAATGGGTCGACGACAAACTTGTCGTCTACCGTGTCTTCAAGACATATTTCATTCAGAATTTCATGCAAATCCTCAAATTCAAGTTCGTCGCCATCTCCTAGGATGGCAATACAAAGGAGTTTTATAAACTGATACCGATTCAATTTTCCTCTGTGGACTCGTTTCTTTCTCATTTTTCTCCGGAACGGAAAAGCAGGTCGAAAAACAGAATAGCCTTCTGTATTCCCCCTGTAAGTTTTACCACTCTGCAACCAAACGATATGATTGCAACTCCTTACTATAACATAAAAATACAATATTGTAAATAGCCATGCAGTCCATAATGCCCATTAATATGTGCTAAAATAAGGGGAATTAGGTATCGTATCTAAAATTAAAATAAATACATGTATGCCAAAACCCATCATTAAGAATTTAGATCGCATAGAGCAGCCAAGAGAGAAGTTGCTTAAGTATGGAGTAGAGAAGCTCGGCGAGACTGAGCTGCTAGCCATTTTATTACGTACAGGTACGGAGGGCAAAAACGTCCTGGTGCTTGCTCGCGAACTTCTAAAAAAGTTTCCGGGCACTTCCCTTGCCAACGCGTCCATTGAAAGTCTACGAAAGGTAAAAGGGGTGGGCGAAGTAAAGGCGCTAGAAATAGTGGCGTGTTTGGAGCTCGGAAGGAGATTACTCAAAGACAAACAGTCCGAGCTGGTTTTGTCACCCCGAGCCGTGGCCGAACAAATGAGCACTGAGCGCATAAGTAAAAAAGAACACTTTGTTGTGTTCTTTTTAGATACTCAAAACCAAATCGTACGGAAAGAGCTTGTTTCCATTGGCACCCTTAACGCTAGCCTTATTCATCCACGCGAAGTGTTCGAGCCTGCAATTAAATTCTTAGCGTCGCATATTATAGTGGCGCATAATCATCCATCGGGTAGCCTTGAGCCAAGCGAAGAAGATTTAGCAGTAACCAAGCGGCTGGGGGATGCAGGCAAGCTCCTCGGCATTCAACTGCTGGATCACGTTATAGTTACCACCATCGGCTACATTAGTTTAAAAGAACAAAATTTGCTCTAGAACAATGGGCACCATTGTACAGTACAATGGTGCCCATTGTTATTTTCTCTATATTTAGTTTTCCACTTGACCCTATACACACATGTACACTATTATGTACATGTGACTCGCATTGATTTTCCCACACCTAAGAAGCTACCAGCTACTCCCTAATAAGCTAAATATATGAACCCCAAATACACCCTTCCCATTTCGGAGGCCCGCAAAAAAATATTTGAAATTGCCGAAGAGGTCCAAAAGCCTGGTCGCCATTACACCTTAACCGAGAATGGCAGGCCAAAGGCTGTAATTTTATCTATGGAAGAATACGATTCGCTTATGGAAGACTTAGAAATTATGAGCGATCCCCAAGCCTTGGCGCGTATTAAAAAGGCAGAAGAGGAGCTCGAGAGAGGTGAGTACTCCACCTGGGATGAAGTGAAACAAGAACTTGGATGGTATAAATTGGAGCCGTCCTATGTCATGGAAAAACCCAAGAAAACATATACGGTGAAGGCGAAAGCTAAAAAGAAAAAATAGCATGGAACCGAGTTATTACATATACGTACCAAAATCCGTAATAAAATCGATGCGCAAAATTCCGTTACAATGGGTAGGGCGTATTAAGCGTACTATTGATGGTTTAGGGCTAGATCCTTACCTAGGGGATAAAATGAGTGGCGATAGGAAAGATAAACGGAAAATTCGTGTATGGCCTTACAGAATAATCTATCGAGTTAATGAATCGACTCGGCTCATAGAAATTGTGGAAGTTGAGCGTAGGGGAAATATGTCCTATGACTAAAAAAATCCAAAAGCGACTTACCAAAGATTGCGCCATTTGTGGTAAGCTCATGAGAGTTATTGTGCATGCCGACAAAACGTATCGTGGCGGTCATTTCTTTGGTAAAATACCGCTTTATACGCACATAGCAATGCGCGAAGCTGACTAAGCTGGGTACGCTGAGGAGAAGTTGGGTGCTCTTGCCGTGCGTGTTATGAAGAAAGACCTAGTCGCCTATAAGCAGGTAGAATATTGGGAATGCCCAAAGTGCTATTGGAGAGGATAATCCATTATGACTAGTAATAAATTAGTTTGGAGTAACGTTATTTTTTTGGTGCCGCTCGTATTTGCTATATGCTGGTCTGTTAGTTGGTATGCAGGTGCTGTATTGTTAAGCGCCACCTTTTCCTTTGCGTACCATCATTCACGGGAGCGTTCATATAAAAGGGTGGATTTAGCTCTTGCGCTAACGTTGATTTTTTCTAATTTCATTTTGCTTTTTGGGGGTAGCTTTAAACCTGTGGGTGTTAGTTTGGCGGCCCTGTTTATGGCAGTCATCGCGCTATATTTTTATTTTTCTCAGCATAAAGATTATCGGAATTACCATAGTATGTACCATATTCTTTCCGCAGCGGTATGTACTCTGTGTCTAATAGTGTTTCATTATTGATATGACAGATACAAACGAACCAAAAAAATACTCTGTAGAAGAAATACGCAAAACGCACCCGCGCATGGGCATGCGCTGGGACAAAGAAGAGGATGAGCGGCTTCAGGCAGCGTACAGAGAGTTCCTATCGGAGCAAGGACGTAGCTTCGATCCATTCTTAGACCAGCTGGTAAAAGATTTCGGCCGTGCTGCGGGCGGTCTTAAGGCACGCCTTGCTATGCATTTCGATGATGTGCCCGGCTGGGATTATGAACAGGACAAGTACCGCGCTGAAGGTTTAGAAAAAGAAGTGGAGGGCTTATTTAGTCCGGAAAAAGATGCGCTGCTAAAAAGTGAGTATGAAAAGTACGTGTCCACCAAAGCAGAAACGTACTTAGCTTTTGTAAAGCGCATGAACGAAGCACTGGGCGGTATAGAGAATAAATATATTCGTCACCGTTTGGAAAAGCTTGTGGGGGCCATAGAAATGTACAAGCGTTCTGACCTGGCTCCTCAAAAAGCAAAGCGGGCGAGTAACTTGGAAGAACCGCTGGAGAACATAGATTTTTCCGGTAATCCAGAATCGGAAGAAGCGCTGCGCATAATGGATGAAACTAACGAAAACCTTTTTCTTACTGGAGAGGCGGGAACGGGTAAGTCCACCCTCCTGCAGTATTTTAGAAGTATTACCAAAAAGAATGTAGTAGTGCTGGCGCCAACCGGTGTAGCTGCGCTGAATGTAGGTGGCCAGACCATTCATTCATTTTGCGGTTTTGGGCCGGACATTACGTTGCCAAAAGTAAAGCGCCTCGGGTCGTGGGCACCAAAGAAAAAGCTTTTGCAAAAGGTGCATACCATAGTCATAGACGAAATATCTATGGTGCGTGCAGACTTGCTCGACTGTGTAGATAAATTCCTACGGCTAAACGGCCCAGCAGGGCATATTTCGTTTGGCGGCATTCAAGTGGTGTTTATAGGTGACTTGTTTCAACTTCCTCCCGTGGAGAAAGATTTTGTAATGCGCCGCGAATCCGCGCAGGCCGCGGGTTTATTTGACGGTGTAGATGAAGACCCGGATTCAGCTCCTACGCATGCCTCGGCGCATACATACGCTAGCCCGTACTTTTTTGATTCGCAGGTGTTTCGTACTACCAATTTTCGTCATGTAAGCCTTAAGCACATGTATCGCCAGCACGATCCTGTATTTATAGATGTGCTCAATGCAGTGCGCAACAATCGCGTCTCGCAGAACCACTTAACTGTGCTGAATAGCCGTGCGCAGTCCCAAGGTACAAAGTTTACGTTTGAACAGTTTGCTATATACCTTACCCCCACAAATGCTCGAGCGCGCCAGGTAAACAATTTCTTTTTGGAAAAGATTCCTTCGCCACTTAAAACATACAAGGGTTCTGCTCGCGGCACGTTTGAAAATAAAGAACTGCCTACCGACCTGGACTTGCAAATAAAAATTGGCAGCCAGGTTATGATGCTAAACAACGACCAGCGCAAGCGTTGGGTAAACGGCACCATGGGTAAAATAGTTGGCATTGAAAAAGCGGGTGGGTCATCTCCCTTTAAGGCGGGGGCTTCCCCGTCCTTCCCTCCCCAAGCTCTGGGGAGGGGTAGGGGAGAGGTCGGTCTGACAATGCCCGAGCGGCCGCGAAGTATAGAACAAATAACGGACCCCGATCCATTTTCCTATGAATACATAGACGAAGAAGTACCGCCAGTTTTTTCCGCAACAGACACCATAGTAATAGAACTGGAAACCGGCGACACCGTATACGTGCAACCTCACACCTGGGAAATGTTTAAGTTTGTGTTGGACGGTGCAACCCAAAGTTTAGACAGCGAAGTCACTGGGTCGTTTACCCAATATCCATTTAAACTGGCGTGGGCAGTTACCATTCACAAAGCGCAAGGCAAAACATTTAATAAAGTCTATGTAGACTTAGCCACTGGTACGTTTGCGCATGGGCAGTTGTATGTAGCCCTGTCCCGGTGCCGTACCTTAGAAGGGCTATACTTAAAAGACCCCATTATGCAGAAGGATATTATTTTGGACAATCGGGTAGTAGAATTTATGAAAAGATTAACAGTATAACTCTTATGAAAACAAACCTAGTCCCGTATATAGCAAAAAACATAACCATAGTTGTTGCACTTGTTCTTATATGGCGCGGCATTTGGGAGCTTTTGGACAAAATTGACTATGCACTATTTGGCGGCAGCCATGTAGTTACAGCGATTGGGGGGATAGTGGTTGGTCTGTTGCTGCTCTATGTACCAGACAAAGACCTGAAAGAAATAGAAAAGATGTAGTCGCACAAGCAAAGTAAATTTCCAGTGGTCTCGGTGTTTCGTTTTCGCTTTAGAAATTATTTTGCAGCCCACGGAAAAAGGCGCGAAGCCACAACGCCTTAGCTTGCCCGCTAGGATGCTTTTAAAAAGTAATACGTAAAATATGCAAACATATTCATGGTACGCACAACTTAGTAAGCCGAGCTGGGCGCCGCCAAGTTGGCTGTTCGGTCCGGTGTGGACAGTATTGTATGCTGTTGTCGCAGTAAGCTACGGGTACGTAGTGTATTTATATATCCAAAAACGGGTGCCGTTTATGGTTTTATTGCCGTTCATATTGAATGTGGTGTTCAACGCACTGTTCACCCCGCTGCAGTTTGGTTTGAAGAGTAATGTGCTTGCCTCGGTCGACATTGTCCTAGTCCTGGGTACGCTGTTGTGGGCGCTCATTGCTATATTTCCTCATGCCCGGTGGGTTGCGTATGTAAATATTCCCTATGTGTTGTGGGTATGTTTTGCTACCGTGCTGCAGTTTACTATTACGTATTTAAACCGCTCATGAAATATCTCTATATAGTAGTAGGGCTATGCATTCTGTACGTTGTTGTAGTACTTGCACGCTTTGGCTATAAAGTAAGCCATCGCCCTGCCTTGCCGGCAATTGTGCAAACCGATGAAGTGGTTGGCACGGGAAGCGGCCTTCGGTACATAGCAGCGGGAGATAGTACTGCGGTTGGTGAAGGCGCGAGTAGCGCGGAAGCAACCTATCCTCGCTTAGTACTTACTGAACTTTCTAAAGGCCACACGGTTACTTATAAGAATGTAGGTGTGTCCGGGGCTAAGACGCAAGATGTTATAGATGCGCAACTCGCTCACATAGTGAGCTTTAACCCGGACATAGTAACGTTGTCTATAGGGGCAAACGACAGTACCCATTTGTGGTCGCGTAAAACAACACGCATAAACATCCAAAAAATTGTTGCAGAAATAACTAGTAAAACCAACGCTACAGTGTATGTAGCCACGGCGCCAAACTTCAGGGGCGGTTGGCTTTTGCCGTGGGTGTACATACAGCTGCTCGAGTTTCGGAACAGTAGTTTAAATAAATCTATATTAGCATTGGAAACTGACCGGGTAAAAGTGGTAAATGTACACGACTTTGGCTGGGAAAAATTTTCCAGCATGCACGACATATACGCAGCAGATGGGTTTCACCCTAACGATGCTGGCTATCAAAATTGGGCGAGTGCGTTTCTGACTAGGATTCGAGAATAGTATGTGTTTCTTCGGTATACAACTAGTGCACATGCAAAAGCCGGCAAGTGTTATCTTGCCGGCGTTTATAATGCTATCGGTGTTTTTTCTTTCTCTTTGGCATTTTTTCTGCGTACCCAATATCTATGTGGTACTGGGTATTGGGTGGGCTATCTAAAAATACCGTAAGTGCGCCGAACTGGTAGCCGCTCTTTTCTACAGTAGCAGATGAGTCTCCCTCCAGTTCCACATTTTCAAACTGGGCAATCCCAGCACTATTTGTATATCGTTTGTACGTGCTATCTATCGTGACAAGTGCGCTCGAGATTGGTTTGTTTGTTCCGCCCTGTTGCACCAGAATGCTAAAGCTTACTATTTTTGATTTAGACATAGTTTGGGCTTGTGGATCCTGGGATTGGTGGGCACTCAAAAAAGATGCAATCGTAATCAAAACCGATACCGCATGGTTCATGGTCACTCCTTTTTTTGTGCGCCAAGGGCGCGTGGAAGGTGTAAGACAAAAGCGTGGTTTTGTCTCGAGATACGCCTAGTATAGTGTTCATTTCTATACTATGCAAATATGCATAGCCACAACTACGTAAACACGGTAAAATAAAGTACACATATGATAATTCTGTTGTTTGCTTTAGCTCTCGTAGTTTTTGCTCTATTGGTTAGAGAGTTTAAAAAGGGTAAAAAAGTAGCTCGTAGTTCAGGCGGCGACCAGTCGCGTGAGCCAGTGGTGCAGCGTTCCACGCTTGCAAAGTTCGGCTTGGGTTTTCGCAGGAAAACGCAGCGCGTATTGGTCTTGGAAAAACCAAAGTTAGATCTTACACCAGAAAGCCGGTATGCTCTGCACTTACTCGAAAACACCAGACAAGGTGTATTCCTTACGGGGAAAGCTGGTACAGGAAAATCTACGCTTCTTAAGTATTTTCGCGCGACTACAAAAAAGAATGTTGCAGTAGTAGCGCCCACTGGCGTTGCAGCTATAAATGTGCAAGGTCAGACCATCCATCGCTTTTTCAAGTTTAAACCGGACATCACCGTGGAGACGGTAAAGCAGTATGTGCCCCGAGAACAGGCGCAGCTCTACAAAAAGCTGGATGTATTGGTCATAGATGAAATATCCATGGTTCGCCCAGACTGGATAGACTGCATAAACGCCTTTCTGCAGTTGCATGGACCGCGCCCGGGTCAGTTGTTTGGTGGTGTGCAATTAGTATTCATTGGCGACCTGTATCAGCTGCCACCGGTAGTAAAGCGTGAAGAAGAACATATTTTTCAAAGCTTTTACAACAGTGAATTTTTCTTTTCTGCCAAGTCGCTCCAAAGCTATCAGTTTGCGCCCATTGAACTTACCAAAGTCTATCGTCAGTCAGACGCAGAGTTTATAGAAGCGCTGAATGCAGTTCGCGAAGGCGAGGTGGAACACCGGCACCTAGACCTCCTTAACAGCAGGGTAGATGAAACAGTAACTACAGAAGACAGTGGCGAAGCGCTGCGCATTTGGCTTATGCCTAAAAAAACACAGGTGGCAGAAGTAAACAGTAAGCACATGGAAGCACTTCCGGGTAAGGGTCGCGTGTACGTAGGCGAAGTGGAAGGTGGTTTTGGCGTAGATGAAATGCCTACCTCGTTTGAACTTCACCTCAAAGAAGGGGCGCAGGTTATGCTGCTGAACAACGATCCGGGTGGTAAGTGGGTAAACGGCGACGTAGCTAAAGTAGTAGGACTTGGTAGAAACGGTGTGCGTGTGTTGTTTGAGGACGGGAGCTACGACGACATTGGCCTGCATACCTGGGATGCGTTTCGCCATACGCTAGATGCTACTACGGGAAAAATAGTTGCAGTGAGCGATGGCTCCTACACGCAGCTTCCGCTCAAGCCTGCCTGGGCGCTGACCATCCATAAGTCCCAAGGGAAAACGTACGACAAAGTAGTGATAGATTTTAGCGAAGGGGTGCACCATTCTGGGCAGGCCTATGTTGCGCTGTCTCGGTGTAGAAGCCTAGAAGGACTTACGCTTACCGCACCCATACGACGGAGTCATATATTTATTCACCCCTTAGTAAAGCAGTTCATGACGCTTGCGTCACAGCGGTCAGAGCAGCTGGTACCAAAATAGATTTCTACCGCTCTTTGTCATCCTCGCGCATGCGGGGATCCATATCCCGATGTAGTGTCGGGATAACAGAGTCATTGCCCAGTTGTCCCGCTTCTATAGCGGGACTGGATTCCCGTCTTCACGGGAATGACAGAAAAAGATTTTTGGAAGGTATCTGATATAAAAATAGAAAACTATGCGAGCAGTTCGCATGGTTTTTTGTACCGTCATAAAAAAAGAGTATAGTAAAAGAGTACAGCATACACATTTTGAAACTTCCACCTCCTGTCATTTCCGCCGTCGCTAAAGCTATGGCGGACAAGGCCGGAAATTACGATGCTTTGAGACCGTGTCCGACGAAGCCTTGGCGAAGTTGGAGGGAAGGCCGGAATCCAGTATTCCCAAGACGGATAGCGTTCGAGGACTCGCAGTTTTCGGGGTGACAAGATAGGGGGTATGGTAGAGGTATTAGAAACAAAGGAGAAAATTTTATGGAGCTGCGCGATATAACACCTATTCCTACGGTGCCATCTGCACTTATCTATCCTAAAAAGAGTAAGTGGAAGCCGGTTGTTTTGGCTGTTCTTGTAGTTGGAGTAGTGTGTGTTGGTCTGTGGTATGCCATGCCGCGCATGCTTTCTTTGTTTTTTTCTGGCGACGAACAAAGTAAAGACGGTTCCAAGTTAGCACTTAGTAAAGTCACTGTCCCGGACAGGAGCAATGGATACTTTAGCCTTTCCAAGTTGACCAATGAAACTGTGTTCGTGCCGGAGTCAAATAAGAATATTTATACTGAATACACAAACTACGCAAAACCTGTTTCTTGGAATCAAAATCTGGTAGACTCAGTACTCCAGAAAAACGCGCAACCACTTGCCGCGTTATCTGACGCAGCAAGTAAGCAGTATTTCCAGTTTCCCAAATATGCAGATCCTGGGAATATAGGCTCTGGTATGGAGCAGTATCCGCTTGAGGCCTACGAAAAACTAGCTCGCATACAGGCCATACAAGCGCTTTCACTCGCTCGCCAAGGTAAAACAAACGAAGCATTGGCAGAGGCTGCAAAACTTACTACCCTTGGGCACCATATTATTGTGGGGCACAATAGCTTGCCGGGAAACATGTTGGGCATTGCGGTGCAAAGGCTTGGTTCGGAAACCATGTTACAAATTCTTCAGCTTGGGAGTCCTGGTAAAGGTGCCTTGCTTAATGCGCTTAAAAAGGTAGATGAGTCTAGTACTACGCAAGAAGGGTATGCAGACGCGGTTCGTTTCGAGTATGCATATGTAGTGGGGTCTATAGGCGCTTCTGTAAGCGCGCAGTTGCAAAGGGATATAGACCGCATGGCAACAGAAGGGTTTATTACTCGTTCTGTGGCAAAATACGCAAAGCACGGCTATTACTACAAGCCAAATCAAACCAAAGATTTATTTACCGAACTATTTACTGCGGAGCTCAGTCGGGTGGGGCAGGAGTGCACCATGCGTACGAGTACAGGGTCTAAAGCGCACAAGGTACAAGGGTGGAGGACCGTGTTCACCGAAAATGTAGTGGGCAAACTTTTGTTTTCCGCGTACGATAGTTCGCTTGGGGGCGTCTTCGCAAAGCAGTGCCAAAATGATTTAGCGTTAAATGTTGCCAAGGCCGAACTGGGGCTTGCGCTCTATAAAGTAGACCATGGGGTGGTTCCTGCAAGTTTAGATAAGATAGTCCCAGACTATATGCCGGCATTGCCCACGGACCCATATAGCAAACAGCCCCTTCACTACAACGCAAAAGATAAGCTTTTGTATTCGGTCGGGGAGAAAAAGCAGGACCTAGGCGGCAGTAGCGGCGAAGACTGGGCAGCCATGGAAAACCCTACATTTCACTTCTCGTTTTAACCTATCGCGCGTATAGCTAAAAAGTACTACTATATATACAGAAGTAGTATGTAAAATGTATTGTCTATGAATAAAAAAGGCATATTTGCTGGGTTTGTAGTTGCAGTGCTAGCTATAGGTGCCCTTGTGGGTTTCTGGCTTACTGCAAAAGACGTAGCACCCAAGCCAATTACAAATACCATCACCCCTGGGCCTGTTCCTGTAGCAGAACCGCCTGCTCCAACTCCCGCGCCACCAGTTGCGGGTACGATGTTTGAAAACGCTTACATGAAAGTAACAGTTCCGCAAGGCTGGGCACTTACCGAAGTAACGGAAACTTTGCAAGACCAGCGGTACGACCAGGCCACAGGTAAAACCATAAAGGTGGGTGAACCAAAGACTACTAAGAATGGTGCTGTAAATATTACCAAAGGGAAATATATTTTATACGTTCACCCCCAGGCAGGGCAGGCAAGCGGGGTAGATGGCGGCCGCTTTGCCGAAATTGCTATGGGTGCGCCTAGTGCGGACGCGGTAGTTGTGGAACAACCCAGTCCTCCCTGTGGTACAGAAAAAACCAGCGCAGTAAAAGTTGGGTGGACTCGCCACGACTGGTTTGTGAGCAGTGCGGATAAAAAGGACTATTGCGCAGTACCAAGTGGTAGTAGCGCCGTGTGGTATTTTTCCTACATTACCGACTCTAAAAATGGCTACATAAACTACTACAATGCAGGCAGCCTTCCAGGGTGGGTTATAACTATGGGTTACAACTCTAAAACCGTAAATTCGCTTCCAGCTCAAAATAGTCCTGAACTTACCACAGCCCTTACAGAAATGACCAACATAGTAAAAACTCTAGAACTAAAACAGTTAGGTAAATAGCACAGCAGTGGCAAAGGTACTCTTTGCCACTTTTCAACATTAATAATGTATATGGAAATACTGAAAGCAACCACGGAGGATGGTTTAAAATTTTCTGGCTTATACGTTAAGCCTGCGGAGCCTTCACAGAAAATTGTTATTCACCTTCATGGTATGGCGGGTGACCCGTATTCTAATGCATTTTTGCCGGCTATGTTTTCAGCTTACCCGGCTGCAGGTGTGGCGTTTTTATCCGTGGAAAACCGAGGTACGCATAGCGTGACACAGTTTGGGACTACCACTGGTGGCGTTCGTTTAGTGGGGGATGCATATGAGAAGTTTGAAGACTGTGTGCATGACATTGCGGCATGGATAAATGTGGCTAAACAGTTGGGTTACACAGAAATTTGGTTACAAGGACACAGCTTAGGTTGTTCCAAAGTGGCGTACTATGCAAGTAAGGTGGCTCAGAGTGGGGTAGTAGGCTTACTGCTTGTAAGTCCATCCGATATGCTGGGCTGGAACTTAGCACCGGCCATGATTGCGGATCATACATTTTTGCTCAACGAAGCCAAACAGTTGCAAGCCAATGGTCAGGGCCGCGTCATGCTGAGTAAGTTAGTAGATGGCGAAACTCCTGTATGCGCAGACACCTATGTAAGCTTGTTTGGAGAGGGTGCCGGCGATGCGATATTTAATTTTGGCAACCCGGAACTTGGGTACGAAACGCTGAGGAGTATTGCGGTACCTGTGCTAGCCTTTACAGGAACGGACGACGCCGGCGTTACTAGTTCAAGCGAGCCGCTCAAGGCTATGCGCATACTAGAGCAAGAGTTAGTTCAGTCGCCCCGCAAGAAGACAGTTATATACGAAGGCGCCAAACACGACTTTGCCGGATTTGGGGAGCGTATAGTTGAAGAAGTTCTTAGTTTTATTAAGTAATTATATTCCGCGGTGGCAAAGGGTGCCTTTGCCACCGTTTTATATTCATGAGTCGCTCAGAAATGTGGAGTCCTATTTAATAGGAGGGTATAGTATATGAAAATATTTTTGAAAAAAGTTGCTGTAGTGGTAGGTGTAGTTGTGGCGTTAGCGCCGGCGGTGGTGTTTGCGCATCAGCCGCGCGTGGTAATGAGTCGGGTTACGGCGGTAAGCGAGCCGGAAGTGTCTAAGGCCTACTACGGCCAACTAACAGGCGAACCGGACGTGTACACGTTTACAGCTACCGCGCCTTTTGACCTGTATGTAAATGTACTTGTGCCAAACAGCCCGGGCCAGGAGAAAAATGTGTCCGCGCTCGTGCTCAAAGACGGCGCAGAAGTTGCCAACCTCAAAGCAGAAGGCTATGCCTGGAAGCCGTACCACGAACCATTTGGCTACGACAACTACTTTATGGGTCCGGAGTATAAAGCGCGAGCAGGAGCCGGGCAGTACGAAGTACGGGTTTCCAGTCCCGGCAACACGAGCAAGTATTCGCTCGCCATAGGGGAGACCGAGGCGTTTAACTTTACCGAAAGTTATAACGCTGTACGCACCATACCGCAGCTCAAGAAAACATTCTTCAACACTTCTCCGGCAACGTTTATATTTTCACCTTTTGGTGCAGGGCTTATAGTTATAATGTTTGTGCTCGCGTTTCTGTTCGGCTTTGCCTACCGCTGGCTGGTACGAAAACTTGTAAAAGCAAAACCAGGCACCCGCCCAGCAGGTAAAAACATAAACACCCGAGACCGCCTGCTCCGTGCCGGCATAGGCCTTGCCCTGCTACTCATAGCCATATTCACCACCTGGCACCCCCTCCTCCTCTTCGCCTCCGGCTTCTGCTTCTTTGAAGCCCTATTCTCCTGGTGTTTGTTTAACCAGCTTACCGGCAAAAACACCTGCCCCCTCTAACCTAAAAAGAGCCCTTACACGGCTCTTTTTTGTTCGCCACAATATGGAAAATGGGGTAAAATTTATCTTATACTCTAGGTTTGTTGAGTAATTTTATGGCGATATCAAAAATAGATACATCAGAATTGCGGAAAATAATCACAGGGCGCGTAGTGCCTCATATTTATTCTTTTCTCACGAATACACTTCCAAACTACCTCAAGGTTGGAGACACCTATCGTCCGATTGAAGAACGCCTCAATGAATGGCGCAGGTTTTATAAAGATCTAGAAGAGGTTTCTCGCCACCGTGCAATTATTAATGACGAAGTATTTTTTCGAGACTACGCTGTCCACAAATATCTGCAGCAAAAAGGCATTTCGCAAATACCACGCAATGTTTCTAAAAATGTGTACTCGAATGAGTTTTTTGAGGGCGCCAAAAAATCTGATGTATCTAAAGCGATAGAGGATATTGTAAACAATTACCGAAAAGCCGACATTTATGAGTATTATAGTTATGACGATGCTAAAAGTTTGGTTGAGTACCACCATCCACGTACGCTAGAGTTTGCGCCGCGCCAAAATCAACAAGAGGTTATAGACAATTTTGGTATCGCAGTAAAGAAGGGGCGTACCAATCTCCTTATGTACGCGGTTATGCGCTTCGGAAAATCCATTACCTCTATGTGGAGCGCAAAAACCATAAATTCAAAATTTACGGTAGTCGTATCAGCTAAAGCAGATGTTCATTCGGAATGGAAGCACACAATCGAAAGTCATAAGGATTTCACCGGCTACCGTTTTTTGGATAAAAATGATCTAAAAAAAGGGATGAGATTGTCAGCTCTCTATGGCCAGAAATTTAAGACCGGAAGTGGCGACGAAGAAATTTGTACAAATATCGTTCTTTTTCTTACCTTACAAGATCTGGCAGGATCAACAGACGCTATCAAGGACCATCACAGGATATTGCAGAGCATAAAGATAAATCTACTCATTATAGACGAAACGCATTTTGGTGCGCGAGCCCCAGTTCTCGGTAAAATTTTGGCTGGAGTAGAGGTTGATGAAGAGGATAAGAAATTACTCAAGAATGATAATGAGGATTCAGAAAATCTTGGTGCGCTGAATAAGCTGGGGCCGATTAATGCCGAAGTTAATTTGCACCTTTCTGGCACGCCATACCGCATTTTGATGGGCAGTGAATTTGAGCAGGAAGATATAATTGCATTTGTACAATTTAGCGACATTTACGAAGCAAAGTTGCAGTGGAAAAGGAAGCATTTAGACGAAGACGAATGGGATAATCCATACTATGGTTTCCCACAGATGATTCGCTTTGCCTTTAATCCTAACGAAAGCTCCCGAAAAAAACTTGTCGATATTGCGGGTGGTAAGCCCGCTGAGTTATTTGAACCAGTTAGTAAAAAAAAGAGCGGAGATTACGAAATATTCCAGCACGAGCAGGAGATTGTCGATCTCTTGGAGGTGCTGGATGGCTCAAAAAACGACACTAACATGCTTGGCTTGTTAGATAATGAATCGGTTAAAGCTGGAAAGCTTGCGCAGCATATAGTTATTGTTTTGCCCTATTGCGCTTCATGCGATTCGCTTGAGAAGCTTGTACTTAAGAATAAAAAACTGTTTAGGAATATTTCCGAATATGAAATTTTTAACATCAGTGGTTTCAATAAGGTCCTTGCTACGCCTGAGCAGATAAAATCCGCAATTGCCAAAGCAGAAGCAGCAGGTAAAAAAACTATTACCCTCACGGTTAATAAGATGCTTACCGGCGCTACTGTGCCCCAGTGGGATACAATGATTTACCTCAAGGGTACTGCAAGTCCGCAAGAATATGACCAAGCGATATTCCGTCTCCAGTCACCATGGGTAAAAAGGTACGAGGGCGAAAACGGTAACGTCATCAAATACGATATGAAGCCGCAAACGCTTTTAGTAGATCTCGACCCGACGAGGTTATTTCATCTGCAGGAGCTGAAGGCTTTTACCTACGGTGCGAATACTGAAAACTTCGGTAATGAAAGGATAGAAGAATTTATTAAGCGGGAACTGGCCATTTCGCCCATTATTACGTTAAACGCCGAAGGTAACAAGCTTGTAGAAGTAACCGCAACGAATGTTATTGACGAAGCCCGTAAGTATTCCAATAGCCGTACCATCACAGAAGACGTACAAGAAATTGGCGTTGATGTGTCTCTAAAAGATAATCCGGCAATTTTTGAAGTTATTAGTAAGCTGGCAGAGCTGGGTAGTAAGAATGGGCTAAACATAAGGCCGAACGTAGAAGAAGGTGGTGAATGGGACGGCGTAGCCTCGCAGGGTGATGTTGGGGAATTTGATGATGCAATAGCTCGCCCTGGTAAAGACAGTTCCGGGGTTACCGAAGACATTTCCTCCTTTGAAAGACGTTTCCGGACATACTATGTAATGATTCTGCTATTTGCATTTCTTTCAAATACCAAAGAAAAGTCTTTGGCTGATGTTATACAACATATTGACGCCGATGAAAATAATCGTCGTATTGCTCGCAACCTTGGTTTGAAAAAGTCTGACCTTGAGGTGTTTCGAAATAACCTCAACCCTTTTATCCGCTCAGAGCTCGATTATAAAATTCAGAATGCAGATTTTCGTTCAAGCGACGACAGTATCACACCGGTTCAGCATTTAGATATTGCAATTCATAAGTTTGGTCGGCTGTCTGAAGCGGAAGTGTTTACCCCCTCTCGTATTGTTAGTAAGATGTACGACGCATTTGATGTAAAGTTCTGGCGTGGTGCTAAAGGAGTGAAAGTTCTTGATATTGCCAGTAAGTCAGGGGTTTTTGCTAAAGGTTTTGTGGAAAATGCCCTTAAACACGGATTAAAAATAGAGGAGATTAAAAATAACTTTTACTCTATTCCAACTTCACCCGCAGCGTATGAATTTACTCGTAAAATGTACCAGGCGCTTGGTCTAAACCTGGATAATATTGCCAGACACTTTAATTCATTTGATCTTATTGCGCGGAGTGAGGAGGATGTGCGACTTCTGCTCTCGCAAAACAAAAAGTTTAGCGACATACGCCTTAGTGACCTCGAAAAACCTGCTAAAATGAAAGATATGAGCAATAGTAGTATGAAATTTGCAGCCGTTGTAGGAAATCCGCCGTATCAGATAAATACTGATACTAATTTTGCAAAGCCTGTTTACAATCAGTTTTTTGAATTTGCAAAAGCACTTGGTCCTAGTTATGTCGCTCTAATAATGCCAGCGCGTTTTCTGAGTAATGCAGGGGCTACCCCAAAAGAATGGAATAAAAAGATGCTTAATGATCCGCATATTTCTATTCCGATTCACGAGTTAGAGTCCGAGAAGGTTTTTACAGGTGTAGACATAAAAGGCGGTATTGTCGTAGTGTTTTGGGACAAGAGTAATCCAAGTGGTGGTTTAGGGGGGCGATATATCCGGTCGGAAGAGTTGAAGCTGGTATTGGCAAAAACCAAAACTGGTGGATTCGACGCTGTCGTAGGGCCAAGGGGGGAAACAAAACTAAAGATCGTTCTAGATGAAAAATACCCTAATGATTTACGTATTGCACCGAATTATTTCGAAAGGTTCCCCAATGTATTTAAAAAAATACAAGATTCCAAACACCAAATAAAGATAATAGGTTTAGAAAAAGGGAATAAGAGAACCTCGCGATATATTAGCCAGGATATAGTTAACGACCCTAAGCTCAAAAAGTGGAAAGTATTTTTGCCAGAATCAAATGGAAGTGGCGCAATCGGTGAGGTGTTGAGTACGCCCCTTGTAGGGGAACCCCTTGTAGGGTGTACGTATACTTTCTTGCAAGTTGGCTCGTTTAATAGTCGGCTAGAAGCCGAAAGTTGCATGAAGTATATTAAAACCAAGTTCTGTCGCGCTCTGCTCGGTACTATCAAGATTACCCAGCACAATACGAGAGACGTGTGGAAGAATGTACCTGTTCAAGATTTTACCAAAAAATCGGATATCGACTGGACGAAATCTATTACTGATATAGATAAACAGCTTTATAAAAAGTACGGCCTTGATAAGCATGAGATAGATTTTATTGAAGCTAATGTCAAAGCCATGAACTAGCATGGTAAGAACAATAAACGCCGACATTTTAGAAAATACGCTTCGGCGGGCTGATGACCTGCTTGATATTCTTTTGTTAGATCGTACTACAGGCAAGAATATTATTTGGGCAACCGATTCGTATGAAACTTGCGGCAAGGCGTTTGCGCCTCGTGGATGCGTTAAACCAGAATTAGTTACTGGTAAGGTCTATGGCAAGCTTATTCAGCCGCGTGCAGTAAAAAGCCAAGAAGAACAGCGCCGTCGCACGAAAGATAAAGGCGAAGTGTTTACGCCACTCAAAATTGTCGATCAAATGAATAGATTGACCGATACGGTTTCTGTGAATGAATTGAATTGGCAAGAATATATTGCTGAGCTCAAACTCGAAATAGCATGCGGCGAGGCGCCATTTATCGTCAGCCGTTATAATCCCATCGCTCAGGGTGTAGTAATAAAAATTGAGAATCGTGTGGGGTTTCTTGATAGGAAACTTCAAATTATCTCAAAGTACTGTTCAAAACAAAAAGAATGGTTGAAGTGGGTAAAACTAGCATATCAAAGCTCTTACGGTTATGAGTGGCAGGGTGATAGTTTGCTTATTGCTCGCGAGAACTTATTATATACTTTGATTGATTACTACAATGAACAATTTGGTCGTAAGCCGTCAATTACCATACAGCGTGAATTCGCCGAAATAATTAGCTGGAATATTTTTCAAATGGATGGTCTAAAATATGTTGTGCCAATGAGCTGTACAGATGGAATTAAGGGTGGACCTGTTCAATTAACGCTTTTTGGGGAAATCGCAAGTATTCCTAAGAAACAAGTATGCGAAGGCTGTAAATATAATAATCCAAAAAAACACAACGGTAAGTATGTTAAGATTATGGATTGGACTAAAAATAGAGCTGTAAGATTTGTGGACCTGATAAAATCTTAAAATAGATAATTATGCCATCCAACAAACAATCAGGAGATGCTGGTGAAAAAGAAGTTATAGAGCTTATTCTGTGTCCTAATTGTAGGAAGAAACTTATGTTGCTTCCACCTAGTTATCCATTGTTTGATGTACAGTGTACGGGTTGTTCTTTTCGGGCACAGGTAAAAACGAATCAGTCCAAGCCCAAGAAAGAGATTTTTGGTGCCGGGTGGCAGATTATGGAAAAGGTTTTAAAGTCTGGATATATTACGCCACCTCTTATTGCGAATTTTAAATGGACAGATAAAGCTGGAGATCATCAAGAAATTCGGTTTTATCCATTTATACCGAAAAAGAATCTTAAGAAGTACCAGCTTCCTGCGCACGCGAGGCGTGCCAATTACTGGATGTTTAATTATATTGGCTTAGACGAACTTCCGTATTTTACGGAATATATAAAATAAAATATTTCATTACAAGGGTGACCCTTGTAATAGCAGTAGGGGGTTTCTTCGAAGCTGGTATGCAAAATTGCATGTTGGCTTTTTTGTTTGGTTTTGGGTATAGTGGGGGTACGCTGGAAGTGTAAATGTGGAATTATAGGATGCGCCTGAAAAGGGTTACCCTTTTGTGGCGCGGCAGAGCAATTATTTTTTGAAACAAAATGTTCTCACACTTATTTGGGTTTTGGGGCTGGGTTATTTTGGTAGTTGTGGTGGGGCTGGCGATTGTAGGTTTCTTTCTCGATGCCGCAAGGGAAGGTGTGGTGGGCCGTAGGGAGTCAGGTTATAAACGTAAAAAGTATCTGTTTGATGCAAATAGCGAGTTTGAGCTGTATAAGATGTTGGTACGATTGTACGCGAATCAGTATCGTATTTTTGCTCAGGTGAACTATAGTCATCTTTTGGAGTCGAAGGATCGGGGCTTTGTTGCTTCCAGGGCTGGGCGAAGTCGTATAGATAGAAAATCTGCAGACTTTGTTTTGTGCGAGTTTGAATCAGCTGCGCCGTTGTTAGTCATAGAACTTGATGGCAGTGTTCATGGTACCGCGAAAAAGCATGAGCGAGATGTGTTTATAGACACGGTGTGTGCGGAGGCAGGGCTGCCCATCTTGCACTTAGAGGTGGGTAGCTTTGATGAATTCCAACTTAAAACCCTAATACAACAAAAACTACCCGCACAACCAAACTCTAACCCTTATTCGCGCGAATAAGGGGTAGGGATGGTGGTGTGATGGTAATTGTTTTGTGCGCAGGGCGGGTCTGGCGTTAGTTGCGGAATTTAAATACGTATATGCAAATAGTAGTACATGCTCGAGCGAGGGCGAAAGTAGAAAAAGTGGAAGAAGTAGAATCTGGAGGTGTCTTTAAAGTGTGGGTGAAAGAGCCTGCGGTAGATGGCAAGGCGAATGTGGCCATTGCAAAAGCGCTTGCTGCACACTTTCATGTCCCTCGCGCGAGGGTGGTTTTAGTTTCTGGCGTTTCTACAAGAATTAAACGGTTTAGTATTTTAGCATAAGGCTATACGCAATCTATTTTTATAGATATGAACAAGTACGAGCAAAAACCCGAATATATAGTAGATTTGCACGGGCATACCACGCGCGAGGCAGGGGAGGTGCTGGGGAGGTTGCTGAAGGAGCGGGCGTACAAACATGTTCGCATAATTACCGGCAAGGGTGATTTGCGCAACGGGCCAGTGCTGCGCGGTTTTGTGCAGGGCTATTTAAAAGACCGCGGCATTACGTTTCGTACTGCAAAAATACACGACGGCGGCGATGGTGCCCTAGAAGTATTTTTTCCATAAATACGTACATCCGCCCGCCCCTACCCCTTCGTTTTACTCTACCCCTTATTCGCGCGAATAAGGGGTAGAGTGAGAATGGGTGTAGAATGTAGATATGAAAGAGTTGGAGCGACAATACAAAGCGCTGGCCAACCGACGTCGGCTGCACATATTGCAGTATCTAAAAAAGCAGCACCAGGCTTCGGTGGGCGAGATAGCTACGGAGATACGCCTTACGCTTATAAGGCTACCTCTAAGCATCTAGGCATTCTGTCTGGGGTAGATGCGTTAGAAAAAGAGCAGAAAGGACTGGTTGTGCTCTACCGCCTCAGCAAGACTCAACGGCCCGTGCTTAAGCATTTTCTTGCCTTGGTCTAATCCTTATTCCCCCCATAGGCGGACAGGCGCGCGAATAGTTCCTAGGCAGGGTTAGGTACCAAAGAGGGTGGTTTTTATAACGGTGATATAATTTTACACGTATACACATATGACAAACGCAGCATGTAATTTAACAGATAAACATTGTATTCCGTGCGAGGGGAATGTAGCGCCGCTTACGCGCGAGCAGTTTTCGCCCTTGCTTCCAGAGGCTGTCGGGTGGGAAGTGGTGGAAGATGCCAAGATAGTCAAAGAATACCGCTTTGCAGATTTTGCCGCAGCGCTAGCTTTTGTAAATAAAGTTGGCGCGCTTGCGGAAAGCGAAGGGCACCACCCAGACATGAACCTCCATAACTTCAATACTGTTACTATTACCTTGTGGACTCATGCCATTGGCGGGCTTTCCGAGAACGATTTCATTGTAGCAGCGAAAATTAACGCTCTGTAAAAAGACTAAGGTTATGGACCGCGTTGTGTACACAAGCAAAGCAAAGGTATGGCTATACCCTGGCATGGCAGGGTGGTGCTTTGTATCGGTTTCCAAAAAAGAGTCTGCCCACATTCGTGCACTATTTGCGGGCCTGGCTCGTGGTTTTGGTTCGTTGCCCGTTACAGTAACCATAGGAAATACTACATGGAACACTTCTATTTTTCCCGATGGTAAAACCAAAACGTATCTCCTTGCACTTAAGGCGGAAGTGCGAAAAAAAGAACAAATAACTGTTGGGAAAACCATTTCATTTTCTTTTTATATACGTGAGCTGTAGCAGCGAGTGGTATTGCTGCAGCCGCATATGGTAGGTATGTGTGCTACCATATGTATATGCAACCCGTATACATAGTGCTCGGCGTAGCACTGTTTTTTATAAATATTCTGGCTGTAGTCATGGTTGGTTTAGACAAGCAGCGAAGCGTACGCCGCAGTGAGCGTTTTCCGGAAGTGTACTTTTTCTTTCTTGGTTCATGCTTTGCTTCGGCAGGGGTACTGGCGGGCATGTTTTTATTTCGACATAAAACTCAGAAAATGTATTTTTTGGTAGGCATTGGTCTTATGTTATTGCAGCAAATAATGCTGGTTATCTTGGCCTACTCTGTATTTGTAACGCCTGTGCGCATGCCAGTATGAACAAACATACACAGCTCATAAAGCAAATAGTTATAATATTTCTCGCAAGTTTTTTTCTGAATGCCGTGTGGGAAGTGTTGCATAGTAGACTCTATGTGCACTATAAAGGCGGGCCCATTACAAGCCTTATTTTGCTCCAGACTATGTTTGTAGATGCGGCAATTATCTCTGGATTATATTTCTTGTCGCGTTTACTGGGGCGTAATGCATATGCCGTAGTTTGTGTTGGCGGGCTTAGCATAGCGGTACTGCTAGAAATATGGGCGCTTCATACTAACCGATGGGCATACACCGCAGCTATGCCGCTTATTCCAATTGTACATACTGGCCTTACGCCGACGATCCAATTATGTATTACTGGTTTTTTGTCACTTCGTGCCTTTCTGTGCTTTGGCAAACTGTAGGTCAGGCTTAGTTTATTGTTAGAATATAGGATATGGAAACTGAGCAACGTAGAATGATACATAACCTAACCTTTCGTGGTGAGACATGGGAGGATCGGGAGCGCGTTTTTATGGAAGGGATTGAACGCAAAGCTTCCGCAATTCGCGAAATACATCATGGCATAGATAGTGTGACCCTGGAAGATACGCCAGAGCAGGTAGGGGAAAAATTTGAAGAGGCGGCTTCTTTTATGGAAGCAGCTTTAGGATCGGAAGCCTGCGCAAAGGCTCGAGAGTTATTTAGGCTTGCTGAGAATATAGAAGCGGAGAGAAACCAAAAGGACCCGTTGGGTATTTTTCCAGAAGACCATAAGCGGTTTACAGATGAATATCGCGAATGGGTAAAAAAGGCGTATAGATTGGCCGCCGACTCGGACGTGCAGGTGTTTCACAATTCCATGGCGGTACTTAATAAATTAAAAGCAAAGAACGAGTTAATTCGCCTATATGAAAGTAGCCCTGGTTCATTGCCCAGCCATATAGCACGAATGACCAACTTATGGCCTCGGTCTAAGGAAGCTATGCTTGCGTGTTTCGAGGAGGGGGGTGGGATTGTGGGATATACCCCATTTAGTGTTAATTTTTACCCTTCTGTAAACGAGAAGGGTAGAGGGCGTGAGGGTGAAAGTGTTGTATTGGATGGCACGCATATAAATGGTACCGTATTTAATATTATCTACGATGCTAAAGATCCCGACTTAACTACGGGTCATGAAGAGGTTCATAATAAGCTGGATGGGGCAGATACCTTAAAAGTGGTGTCTCCCGTTGAGGTGCTAAGTGCTCATTTGTGGGCTTACAAAAATGCAGATTCTGAATCGAGTAAGGAGGCGCGCAAAAAAGATTTGCTAGGCATTTCTCCACAGGAGCTCGTCAACTTCTTGCATCAAGAGATGCTTGCCGACGCTTTTGAATCCAATAACATTGCCGAACACTTCTCTCCTTATACGCTAAAGCCAAAAAGAAATAGCCAAAAAGAAAAATTTAGTATTGCTCAAGAAAGCTTTACTACTGCTGGTGTGGAGGCGCATAAGTTAGCAGCTTGGCTTCGACGACAAGAGAGGCTGGCGATAGATATAGAAGTTCAAGAGTATATGGCGCGTACTTTAAATGGTTTCGAAAAACTCTACATTCAATCCGTGTCGGAAGCGCGTACTCTAGCGGCTGTGGCGGAACGTTTAGGGGAGGATGCTCATTTTGATACAGAAGCCTTGTTGGTTGTGTTTCCTCCAACACAATATCGCCATATTCGTCAGTATTTGAATTGGAAACATGGTAAAGGCGAGGTTGAAGCCTGTATTGCATCCGCTACTATTTCCCGAAATTTTTCCTTACAGCCAGAATCTATTGTGCGCCTCCAACAGGCCCTCAGGGAAAAACCTAACATGCTCGTGGATATGGATAAGGATTTTATAATCGCCTATTTGGAAATACAATCACTCCATTCTTACAAGTTGGGATTTGCCGTAAATGACATTGCCGATCTGCGCAGCCATGGGGCAGCCTTGCAAGATATTTGTGAGAGTCTCGGTGCGCCCGAGCTAGCCACCAAAATATACACAAGCAATTTTCGTTGGTTTATCTCTTACCAGTATGGCGCAACTGCGCTTGCTAATAATTTTAAGGACATTGACGTACTAAAATCTAAGTGTACAGGCCAAGAGTGGGACATGAGCCGTGAGGCGCTTGCTCATACAATTATTTATTGTGGACGAAAAGGAAAGCACGGTGAGCCTATCGCCTATACAAAACTAGCCCAACTCCAGAATTCGAAATGGTGGAGTGCAATAGAAAAATGGGATATGGTACCCTTTGTGGAAAGTATCTTATTAGTAGAGGGTAGTTATGGGTAAGAAAAATCACTGACTGATCAGGTTGGTTGTATGGACATTCGCTTTCATATAAACATCACCTTCCCATCATATTCTGTAAAGGCGTAAGCTACGCACGTATACAAACAACACTACGTAAGGCACTGGTTAAGTTACTGAAGTAAAACTATGAAGAAAAAAATACTTTCCTATGCAACTGTAGCGCTTTTTATTTTTTTAATGGTTGGTGTCTCGTACTACCTATTTGCTCCTCCCACAGTTGGGGATTTTGAACCAGAACAGAGAGACCAAAAAGTTTCTAACCCGCAGAAAGAATCGCAGGAAGGTGCTACAGAAGAGGCTAAGGGTAGTGCTTCTACTGAGCCGCCAACACAGGTATCTTTGGCAGTGCCCTACGTAAATGAAGCCCCCGATGGTAACTGGACAGGGCCGTGGAAAAACGCGTGCGAAGAAGCGGCCATAGTCATGGTAGAGCGTTTCTACAAAGGGCAAGCAGCAGTAAGTGTTGCAGATGCGAAAGCAGCACTGCGGAGGCTTTTCGCTGTGCAAGACGAACGGTGGGGTAGTAATGCCAACTCAGATGCAGCCCGCACAGCAGAACTGGCAAACTCTCTTGGTTTATTTACAGCAACAGTAGTCACAAAGCCAACGCTAGAAGACATAAAAAAAGAACTGGCAGCTAAACGGCCAGTCATTACTTTGCACAAGGGTTTTGATTTGGGTAATAAAAATATTCCTTTTTTACCCACTGGGTCTTCGTACCATGTGTTAGTGCTTATAGGCTACGACGATACTGCACAAGAGTTTATTACAAATGATGATGGTGACGAAAAAGCAGGCAAGGGGAGGAGATATGCCTACAGCACGGTTATGAACTCTATGCATGACTATACCTACAAAACAAATATGACCGATGGCCCTGCCAGAGCTTTGTTCACAGCACCGAAATAAAATTCGGGGGTAAGAAATGGGAAGGGGCTAGAAACGGTATATACTACTAGTATGATGGATATGAAAAATATACGTATGCTGGTGCTTTTGGCTTCTGTGGCTTTGCTTGCAGCTGGCTGTAGTAAGTCCGCAGTTGTCCCGCCGCCAAGTTCTGGTACTGTAGCGTGTACCATGGAAGCGCTGCAGTGCCCCGATGGTAGCTATGTTGGAAGGCAAGGGCCAATGTGTGAGTTTGCAGCGTGCCCGGGAACATCGGCTTCTCCAGTACCGCCTCCTTCTACCAAACCCGCTCCGCCCGCAGCGCGCACGAGCGGTATAGAAGGAACTATAGTGCTAGGGCCTACGTGTCCAGTGGAGAGGTTCCCACAAGAGCCGGGCTGTGGCGACCGTCCATACCAAGCGACCGTGCAGGTAAAAACTGCGGATGGTAGCACAGTGGTGACCGAGTTTAAGAGTGACGCGAGCGGTGCGTTTAAGGTTTCGCTTGCGCCCGGTACATACCTGCTTGTTCCGGAGCAGGGGAAAGTGTTCCCACGGGCGGCCACTCAGGAAGTAGTTGTTGCGCAAAATGCATTTACCCACGTAACTATTCAGTACGACTCGGGCATGCGGTAGGGTGAATACACGGGGACGTTTGATAACTAGGAGTAGATTGTTTACAGGGGTTATTATAGTAATATATGCGAGAACATTTAGGACTAGACGAAGCTTCTACCGGAATCCGGAGGGAGTTTGAAAAGGCTGCCTTGGGCGAGCTCGTAAAACATCAAGGCGGTGAAGTTGCCCGAGAAGGCTGGAGCGGGCTTGCTACTATTTTGGAACGATATCTGGACCGAGAAAAAATAGAAACAAATTTTTTACAACAGGACTCAGAAGATTTTGTCGCCATGCGCCAGTCACTACAAACCGAGCCTGGGTTGTTCGTGGCCAATCATCCTGCTGGGTATATAGACGTTCCCATTACCCTAAGCATGATACAGCGGGGCGACACACTTATATACGTCCAGTCTCGCGTTCGTGACGCCTTGGTTACAGCATTTGCAGAGAATTTTGGAGATTCAGTAGCGCAAGAAGTAGACAGGCATTTGCTTACGAACGCCAAAGCAGATGCACTCGGGAATTTCAAACGCGCTATAAATCATATGGAGTCGGGTGGCTTACTCGTGCTATATCCTACGGGGGGGAAAGAAGCAAAAACCGAAAAGCCAGTATTTGAACCCGGGTTCCGTTTGTTCTTACATAAACTTGCGCCTGACACTATGGTCTACGCGGTGAATTATGATCTTTCCGGTAGTCCAGGCGCTGCCAGTTCCGCAAAATTTGCTGAGCGCGCAGTTTCTTTAGAAATTCCTGTATTGTCCAAAGGGGAAATGGGTAACCCCATTACAGCAAAAGTTGACGAGAGGCTTACCAGAGTAGGCGAGTGGTCAGCTGCGGCCGAAAGCGACGAACAGTTGACGGAGCATTATTGGGAGCTGTTTAGTCGCCCCCAATAAAATTACTTTGCACAGCAGGTATTAATATGGCAAGTTTTAGAACACACATTTCATTTGGTATAGCTGCGGGCGTGCTCAGCGTTATTGGTCTCGTGAGTTTGGCCATAACAAAAGAGCCAAGTTTTTTGGTAGTGCTCTTTGTTATGGCGGCGCTTGGTTCAATATTGCCAGACATGGATAGCGACTCCGGCATACCATTTTATGTAGCATTTGGCTCCCTTACCGTAGTGGCCACTACGCTGACTTTTTTCTCACTCTACCGCGACGTGCCGTCGAACTGGAGAGTGATAATTACAGCTACGCTTGGTACTGCTGTATTTGTCTGGGTTATAGTAGGCCACTTTTTTAAGCGGTTCACTCGGCACCGCGGTATGGCCCACTCGCTTCCCGCTGCGCTGCTTGCTGGCCTTGCCGTGTTTTTTCTGGCCTCGCGTTTTTACTTTACTGACCAGGAAGCATTTCTCTTGGCAGTGGCTATGATTGTAGGCTTTCTCATTCACTTGCTTCTCGACGAACTATACGCTGCAGTGAATTTTCACGGTAAACTATTTGTACCCAATAAAGCGTTCGGTAGCGCATTTAAACTAAAGTCAGATAACCTACTCATAAACCTTGCAGTCTTTGGAGTCATAGTATTTCTTATTGCAGGTAATGTGCAGCGCCTGTGGGGTCTTGCCGAAGGCTTTTGGAAAACCATAGCGCAGTAATATTAGTAAAAGAATAGAATTGTATATGGACGAGAATGGTAGACAATACGCCCACGTAGTAGAAGCGCTTAAGGCGCTTGAGCCCGGCCTGTTGCCCCTTGAGATTTTTTATCAGGTTGCCCGCCTTGCAGTGTTGCCAGCAGTAGAAGTTGTACCACTGCGGGTAGGTGATGGCATGGTAGAAGTATTCTTAACACAGCGGCCAAGCAATGATCCATTTTGGCCAGGTGAATGGCACAATCCCGGTACCATTGTTCGGCCTACCGATGAGTCGGGTTCTTTCTCCGTAGCGTTCAAACGTGTGTGTGATGGTGAGCTTGGGTTGCACACATGGGATGAACCGGTATTTGTAAATCCATGGCTCTGGCATTGTACTCGCGGCTCGGCGTTGTCGCTTATACACTGGCTTGATGTGTCACATCTAGATATACAGGTACCAGGACAGTATTTCCCAGTGAATGCTTTGCCTCATAACATAATAGCCGGCATGGAAACAGTTGTTTCTCTTGCGGTAGATCACTATAAGCAAACGAAGGGCATTATATGAACGGACAAAATAGAAGCGATGTACAAGAAGGCATGGAAGTGGAAATAGTATTAAAAGAAGACCAGCGCACGGGCAAGTTAACCAAAGGTGTGGTACAAGATATTCTCACTAACTCTTCGTTCCATCCGCATGGGGTAAAGGTGCGGCTGACTACGGGGGAGGTAGGCAGAGTGCAGCATATATTGGTATAATAAAGTACATTAAGTTCGCGGTTTTTTATGGGAAACTTACAGCAAATTTATGATGGTTTTTTAGTTGCATTTCCTGAGCCGCTCCGGCCGTACATTTCGTTAGTAGTAGGGGTGTGTTTGGTAGTTGCGCTAGTTCAGGTGCTTCGTAGAGAATTTATTTGGCTTATAGTGCTAATAATTCTGCTGCCTGCCTCAGTGCCCATTCTAAAAGGCGTGGCAACTACGCTCCTCACATTTTTGAAATATTTATTTGGCGTACACTCAAGCATTTAATTCTGTGGTGTGGCGAGTGTGAATGCTAAATATCCACCTTACTTACAAACAAAACTCTCCTCAAAATACCACGTTTTCTGCGGCCGCAGAAAACGTGGTATTTTGATTTACAGGGTGGATAACTCTCTTGCGCATCTTCATGAAGCTGCTAGAATGCGCATAAAGACAAGCACATGATATTTACTTTCTTAAAAACTACCCACTCATACAAATAGCTAAAACAACAACGCTCTTTTGAGCGTCATTTATTAAACTTGCAAACCATGGAAAAAAATAAAAAAATCTGGCTCTGGCTTGGTCTCGTCCTCTTCGCAATTCCTGAGATCCTTTGGAGTCCAGTTGGTAATTTTGTTTACTCACTCATTATGCCTACTGTAAGAGGCTCGGTGCAGTTATTCCGCCACAATTTCTTAGTAGATACAGCGCATCCGAATTTGCTCAGTTCGATATTACTAGTGCAGTTTGTGGGTGCTATTCTATTCACGATGCTAAATTTTAGCCGTAAGAATACAATTGGATTATTTATGGCAATACCGGGCCTGATAATTAGTATTGTGATATTGATATTATTCGGTCTATCAATAAAATTAAGATCTATTGGTTTTTAATTGCCATGAAGAGATACATATTATCGACGATCGTACTCGCTCTTATTGTCCTGCCACATATTGCGACGGCACTGATTTTTATCCCTACAGCTAATATAGTCATAATTACTAACACCGCCCCTTCAGACGGTGTTTTTAATTATCATTTATCACAAGGGTTAGTAGGTGTAAGTACTTGGCATACGAATACTGTTAACGGGACGTCAACGTATACTATTCCTTTTTTAGTTGCGCACCCAGACAGCTATACAATATACCAAGAGCAGCAAAGCGGGTTAAGTACTTCGGTGTTCTGTTCCTCCTCAAATAACAACTCAACATTCAACGTTTCAGGTAGCCAAGTAACCGTTACTCTGTATCCTGACGATTTAGTAACTTGTACTTTTACTAGCGCAGTAGAATCGACTCAGGATAAAACATTGCTCATCCCCGGAATTCTAGGCACAGAATTTTTTAAAGGCGATACAAAGTTGTGGCCAGATACAACGAAGATGTTATATACAAACAATGATAGGTTCATGGATCCGCTAAGTTATGCACCGTCTGGTGGTCCAATCGACTTCTCTGCAGTCACAGGTGATATTTTGGGTAAGCCTGCGATAACTTACGATTACTCATCTCGTATTATTAATGATCTACACCAGCGCGGTTACGTTGATAATGAGACGTTATTTACTTTTCCCTATGACTGGCGTAAAGATATCAGCGATATTGCTTTGCAAGACTTAAAAGCAAAGATTGATGCACTCGTACCGGCGGGGAGCGGGAAGAAAATAGATGTGGTGGCGCATAGCCAGGGCGGGTTGGTTATTAAGTATTTGTTATATTCTCAGCCCGAGTATAGGTCTAAAATAGGGAAATTAATTTTTGTCGGAACTCCGCACTTGGGTGCGCCTAAGGCAACCAAGGCCCTTTTGTATGGTGATGCCATGGGCGTGGATTTACTCGGACTTGGTTTGGACCCGCAAGAAATAAAGCGCATTGGCCAAAACATGCCCAGTGTGTACGAGCTCATGCCTAGTGAAGAATTTTTCAATCATGTTTTAGTTGGCTACTTGGGCACCACCGAGAAAGTTGGTTTCCTTTCCGGTATAGAAAAAATAAATATTTACGACTACAACACAACCAAGCAAGTGCTAAAAGACAAGGGTTTGAATGCTACGTTAATAGATAGTGCGCAAGCCTTTCACGACCCTGCACTCGATAACTTCGACTTTAGTGGTACAGGTATAGACACCTACAACATAGTGGGGTGCCAAGATGCGACCATGGGAAGAATCTTTTCCAGGAGCAATGGCAAATATCGCATAGAGTATGTGGCAGGTGATGGTACTGTGCCCATAGTTTCTGCAAATAATGTTGGCGTTGGCCATACATACTACGCATTGGAGACGGAGCACGGCACTATGCTTACGGGCGATGGTACACGCGAGCAAATAGAGGCAATTTTAGCCGGTAACAGTAGTGCGGTTACGAATAAGATAACTACCAATGCCGCCGACTGCCATTTTACCGGTGAGCAGGTAAGTGTACATAGTCCGGTAGATCTCCATATTTATGATGAGAACGGCAACCATGTTGGCCCTACTGCCAGTGGCGGTTTTGATTATCAAATCCCTCATGTGCAGTACGATGTCTTAGGCGAAGAAAAATTTGCTTTTCTTCCTCCAGGGCATACCTACCGCTTAGAACTGCCAGCTACGAGCGCAGGCACCTTTGACCTTTATACAGAAAAGATAGAAACAGGATCGCTTACATCCAGCGCATATTATCATAGTGTGCCCATTGCTTCCACGAGCAAGGCATCTGTAGTCCTAAACAGTAGCAATAGTCAAATTTTGCAGTTAGATGCAAACGGCGATGGCACTACAGATAGTTTTCTGGCACCTACTTCGGTGCTTGGTCCTGCAGAATTATCGGACGTGTTAGCGTCGGTTACAAAGTTGGTGGCAACTGGTACTCAGGGCTTACCAGGGTGGTACAGATCAAACGTGGCCCTGGCTTTTTCGGCCATTGATTATGCTCAGTCGGGGTCGGATCCTGCTGGAGTGCTCGATATAAAATATAGCTTGGACGGCGGAGTGGTAGGGGTTTACACGGCGCCGCTCACGGTGGCCTCGGAAGGTATGCACGTGGTGAAGTTCTACGCTACGGACAGAGCCGGGAACAGTGAGGCACTACAAGAATTTACATTTACCATAGATAAAACTGCACCAGAAGCTGTGCTTACTTTTACGGTGCAAGCCAAAGATATACTTGCTACTGGGTATGATGCTTTAGATTCCAGTCCGGTGGTAATAGACAGCGGTGACAGAGTATACATGGCCGACAAAGCAGGGAATATAACAGTGGTAGGCCTGAGCGAAAAAGATAGAAAGAAAAAGCTTAAAGCCGAACTCGTGTCACTTTCTTACAACGGTGTACTGCAAGATCTTGCAAAAAATAAGTTCTCATACGCTTGGGAGTTCGACAAGAATGCAAAACTTAAGAAATTAGAACAACAGGCAAAGTCCAAAAAAGATTTTAACGTAACCGCGGGCTACAATGGCTCGACCACTAAGGTAGAAGGGAAAGACGCTACAGGTAAAATTAAACAAACGTACCCCGCACTGAAACTGCTGCAAATAAAAACCAACAAAGGCGACTTGGACTGGTCATTGTTGTAAAAATAAATACTCTCACATTCTTCCTCCTTCGCCAAGGCTACGTCGGATAAGTAAGAATGTGAGCATGTTTTATACGTGTTGGACTTAGGTCGGGGGAAGGGGTAAAGTGTAAGTAGTGGGTATTAATGAAGACTAAACACGTATGAACGGATATATAACAAATATAGAACAAGATTCTATACAAAACTCAGATTTTCGCCGGGTGGTTTACACTGCAAAACATTTACAGCTTGTACTCATGAGCCTTTTGCCAGGGGAGGAAATAGGTGAGGAAGTGCACGACTTAGACCAGTTTTTGCGCATAGATGCAGGCTCTGGCAAGGCAGTGCTGGATGGTGTTGAACACGACATAAGCGATGGCTTTGCTGTATTAGTACCGCAGGGGACTAGGCATAACATTATAAACACCGGTAGCGAGCCCATGAAGCTTTATACCCTCTACGGACCACCAGACCACAAAGACGGTGAAGTGCAGCCGACCAAAGCAGACGCTATAGAAAACGAACATCCATTTGATGGCGTAACCACAGAGCAGGAATAGTCTTTCCGGTTCTCTCCCCGGGCCTGGGGAGAGTTAGAGAGAGGTCGGTTGGGCCGTATCCTTAATTCATAATTCTTAATTCGTTATTCATCATCTTATGACCGAAACAGCAGTATTGGCCGGCGGGTGCTTTTGGTGCCTCGAGGCGGTGTTCCAGCAAGTTGCTGGTGTAGAAAAAGTTACGTCCGGATATGCGGTGGTGGTACCGGCGAGGTGCCTACCTATGAGCAAGTGGGAAGAGGTCGCACAAAGCATGCGGAAGTAGTGCAAGTAGAATTTGATCCTACTATACTTAGCTACCAAAGCGTCCTGGATATCTTTTTCACTATTCACGACCCTACCACATTAAACAGACAAGGGAACGATGTGGGAGAGCAGTATAGATCCGCAATATTCTATACTAGCGAAGAGCAAAAGGTGCAGGCTCAAGCAACTATTGAGTCGCTTACAACGCAGAAAGAATATTCCGAGCCCATAGTAACTCAGGTGCAGCCGCTGGATAAGTTTTACACTGCTGAAGAGTACCACCAGAATTACTATCAAGAAAACCAGCAACAGCCCTATTGTCAGTTGGTTATATCTCCCAAGATAAAAAAGTTCCATGAGAAGTTTGGAAGTATTTTGAAGGTGGAGTATCAGTAGGGTATTTTCCCTCCCCTAAGATAGGGGGGCAGGAGGGGTATGAAATAGTAAGCGCAATAGTCCGTACCCCCACTAGCTCCCCCTATGTTAGGGGGAGAATAAGGCGCAGATGTCCTATGCGAATAATTTTACAAAACAACCAAAATTACATAGTACGGTTTGACCGCGGGGAAGAGATGGTGAGCGGCTTGGCAAAATTTGCGCAGGCTGAGCGCATAGATGCTGCGCACTTTACCGCCATTGGCGCTGCGGGGGAGGTAGTGCTTTCGTACTATAATTTAGAAACTAAAACGTACGAAGACCATACACTTACCGAAGACTTAGAAATTACTGGCATAACTGGTAATGTGGCTTCTATGGCCGGCGCAGTCATTGTTCACGCACACGGGACCTGCTCGCGTAGCGACCTTTCTGTAGTGGGTGGGCATATAAAAAAGTTGGTGGTTTCCGCTACCTGCGAGGTCCACATGATGGGCCTGCATAGGCAGCTTGCACGAAGCTACGACGAACAAACAGGCCTTAATCTGCTTCGTTAGTTCGAATTCATACAAACCGCCTGCGTGGCGGTTTTTTCTATGGGGATAACGAAAATGAGGCATGGTACAATATCCTTTAGAAAGATAAGTCGCAGCTCTTTCTCAAAGGGCGCAGAAACCAAAAACGTATGATTCTGTCCGACCGTGACATAAAAAAAGCTATTTCAGAAGGGCGTATAGTAATTGACCCAATGTTTCCCAATAGCCTTCAACCAGCTTCGGTTGATGTGCATTTGGCAGCAGAGTTTTTGATATTCAAAAACAGTGAGCACCTTTGCATTGATCCAAAAGAACCCATTGACGAAATGATGGAAGAGGTAGTAATTGGCGATGAAAAGCAATTTATCTTGCACCCCGGTGAATTTGCTCTGGGCATGACTTATGAGGTGCTTGGCGTTGCCGATGACATGGTTGGTCGTTTGGAAGGTAAGTCTAGTCTCGGTCGAATGGGGCTCATAATTCATGCGACGGCCGGATATCTAGATCCCGGCAACCAGCTTAAGATGACCTTGGAACTTCACAACATTTCAAACTTACCTATAAAGCTATATTACAAAATGCCCATCGCCCAAATATCATTCACCCCACTTTCTGGGCATGCCGAACATCCTTATGGAAAAGATGCTTTAAATAGTAAGTATTACAAAGCAGCAAAACCTCAAGCAAGCCAGTACTACAAGAATTTTTTAAAAAATAACGATTGGATTACGTTTAAGTGACATACATATAATTCAGGCCGCAGGTTACTTTTGTCACTGTTGCCCATTTTTGTTCAATTTTATTACTTCCTCTTATGATTTCTCAAATAAAACTAATTAAGCTTCTGCAAGAAGGCGTGCTCGGCATAGACCCATTTATGCCAGAAAACATTAAAGGCCCCGCCATAAAAATTCACATTGGTACTTGGTACCAAATGCCACAGGAAAAAGCTATAGACGTAGATATGCTCCATAGCGTTCCCGCGCCAACTAAAATAGAAGCAACCGAGCTTCACATACTGCCAAACCAGATGGTACTCGCCAAAACGCTTGAGCATATTCGCATACCAGAAGGTTATGTTGGCTGGCTTGAAACTCGCGGCACCGCTGCAAATGTCGGTCTCCAGGCACACCTAACAGACGCCCACTTAGATCCCGGTACCGACATGCAGCCATGGCTCCAAATAAAAAACCAGAGCGACCATACCCTAGTACTCCGCCATGGTACCTACGTAGCAAAGTTGTATTTATTTGAGCTAACGGATTAATGTTAGGTACCAATATACCAATTAATACAAAACATATTGTATGAAAGCGAAAATTACTAGAGTGCTTCCAGATGCAGAGTTGCCACAGTATCATACAAAAGAATCTGCAGGATTTGATATTGCGGCAGCTGAAGATGTAATCATAGAGCCTGGACAAGTGGTAAAGGTGCGTTCAGGTTTAATTATAGAGGCGCCAGAGGGGTATTTTTTAATGCTTACCTGTCGGAGCAGTCTTTCTTCTAAGAAGGGCCTGCACCTGGCGAATGGAGTTGGTACCATAGATCGCGACTTTAGTGGGCCAGAAGACGAGTTTAAAATAATTTTGCATAATTTTACCAACCAACCCGTAAAGGTAGCTAAAGGCGAGCGACTCGTGCAAGGAATATTTTTACCGGTAAATCAAGTAGCGTGGGAAGAAGTAGAGCAGATTCGCAATGAGAGTCGTGGCGGTATGGGGAGTACGGGTGGCTATGCAGAAGCAATTTCCAATGTCTAATTTCTAATATCTAATGTTAGGAGAAAGAGATATGAAACAAAAAGGAAAACTCATTGTTATAGATGGAACAGATGGTAGTGGGAAGGGCACGCAGGTTGCTCTTCTTTTGCAAAGGCTTAAGAAAGAAAAATATAAAACATATTTAGTTGACTTCCCTCAGTACGGAAAAAAATCTGCTGGCGCTGTAGAGGAGCTGCTCAATGGAAAATACGGAATGCTAAACCCGTATGCGAGTTCTCTCCTGTATGCCGTAGACAGGCTTGATGCCTCATTTGGTATACGCAAAGCCCTTGCTGAAGGAAAGGTGGTTATTGCTAACAGATACACAACAGCCAACGCAGGGCATCAGGGTGCGAAAATAGCAAGCAGGGGGGCGCGCAAGAAATTCTTCGCTTGGCTCGATGAGTTGGAGTTTAAGATTGTCGGGCTGCCGCGTCCCCATATGACCATTTTATTGCATGTACCATATAAAATTGCTTACGGGCTCATTGGAAAGAAAGAAGCGAGGGGCTACCTAAAAGGTAAAAAGCGAGATATCGCGGAAAAAGATAAAAATCACTTACGGCGTGCAGAGGAAACATATTTAGAAATAGCAAAGACATTTCCGAAGGTGGCTATTGTAGAGTGTGTAGAGAAAAATGTGCTTTGCACACCTGAGCAAATCCACGAGCTTGTTTGGAAAAAAGTGAAGTCATTAATCTAAGCAGAAACCCATATGTTCACTGACGAAGAAAAACAACTTTTGCAGAAGTATGTTACCTCAACCGAGAGCAATGTGTATGCGGTAAAAGGTATGGAGGGGATGGTCGGTGCAGCATATGCTCGGTACTCACGAGCGAAAGGTGGTTTCCGCGAAACTCTGCTCAAAGAGTTCATAAAGGAAGGGGCTGTGGACCCAGCACATGCTGAGCAGCTCATTGAACGAATTCTCATAGCCTATGGTGATGATAGTGTGGGCGAGCTGGAAGGCGCTCATGTAAGCTTTGAGAATATTTCCTGGGTTGCGGAAAAGTCCGTGGTGGACCACCGCATTGGGGGTGCATTCATAACTCAGTCTACGCGCTACGTGCTCTATGACGAAAAAGACGAACAGGGCCATTGGCTCTATTACCGCGGTCCTGAACTCACGGAATCCACATTCGGCGCGCAATATGTGGAAACCATGGACTTTTGTTTTGAAACCTATGCGAGTTTAGTTGGGCCGCTCAAGGCGCACCTGGAGAGCCAAAAACCAATCGAAGAAGCTGAATATGATATAAACGGCGATGGTATTAAAGAGCGACTTGCAGATCTTACGGAAGAGCGACACATAAAAGATTTTAAACGTACATATACGTTTGACCTTCGCGCCAAGGCTTGTGATATTTTGCGCTACTTACTTCCGCTTTCTGCATTCGCAAATGTAGGTGTATACGGCAATGGGCGCTTTTTTCAGAACATGATTTCCAGCATGCTTACGAGTAGCTTGCCAGAAGATCGGAATATGGGTGTGGGTGCAGAAGCAGCGCTGAAACAAATTATTCCGGTATATGTACGCAGGGCAAAGCGGAATGAGTACGTTGCAAGTACTCATGTTCGCATGCGGGAATTGGTGCGTACACTTAATCTTCCCACAGAAGAAAGAGTGGCTGAGCCAGAGTACTTACTGGCGGACTTTTCCGGGACAGTCGAACTACTCGTTAATCATGGTAGGCCAGTTCGAGTTGCTATGGAACAAGCGCGAGACGTACAGACGCTCGCGCAAATGATATACCCATACGCGCAGTGCTCACTGGAGCATATAATAGAGGTTGTATTAAAATTAGATATAAACGCTCGGACAACTATACAACAAACGTATATTGGTGAGCGTGCTACCAGAAGAGATAGGCCGGGCCGTGCACTAGAAGAAGGGTATCCGTATACATTTGATTTACTCACCGACTTTGGGGTATATAAAGACTTACAACGCCACCGCATGTCTACGCAGCAAAGGCAACTCTATACCGTACGGCATGGGTTCCTCATGCCCGAAGAATTAATAGCATTGGGCAAACAGGCAGAAGTGGAGGAGTGTATACGTCGCAGTGAAGCGTTGTTTGAAACTATGTACACGCAGAGTCCTGAGCTTGCTCAGTATGCAGTCTTGCATGGTCACTTAGTGCGCTGGACCATAGGTCTTAATGATCGTTCAGCAATGCATATGTTTGAACTCCGAAGTACGCCGCAGGGGCACCCGCACTATCGTAAGGCAGCGCAGGCAATGCACAAGCTCGTGTCGGAACGAAGCTCGTGGCGGGGTAGCGCAATGCAGTTTGTGGATCATAACGACTACTACTGGTCACGCGCGGACAGCGAAGCAAGGCAGCGGGTTAAAGAAGCTGCTCTGGAGAACAGGAGTAAATAGTTGTAGGTGTGTGGCGGCGAGTTTGGTCTAACGGTGATGGTTGTATGGCCCTAATACCTAAAACTTCATACCATACTGGCCGCTCCAAACATTTAACCACCATTATGAAAGTAACTGAAATAATTTCATATGAAGTAAAACGGTATAAGCGCGCAAAGCATGTGCGTATTTCAGTGAAACCTGGTGGTAGGGTGGTGGTTACTCTGCCGTGGCGCGCGCCAAAATATTTGGCAGACGAGTTTGTACAAAAGCAAATGGCCTGGATAGCGAAGGCCAGAGAAAAGATGGTCCAGGTGGAGCCAGTAAAACGCTCGGGAACTACGGAGGAGTATAAAAAATATAAAAAAGAAGCGTTAAAAGTTTTTACCCAGCGGTTGGCAGAGATAAATACGTACTATCAATTCTCATACGCACGCGTTTCTGTGCGTAACCAAAAAACCCGTTGGGGGAGTTGTTCTAAAACGGGTACACTCAGTTTTAGCTATCGGTTATTACTACTGCCACAAGCAGTGCGCGACTACGTGCTTGTGCATGAACTCTGCCATACAAAAGAAATGAACCATTCAAAAAAGTTTTGGGCGCTGGTGGGGCAAACTATCCCAGACTATAAACAACTTAGACGGCAACTGCAAACGTATAGCAATGTGCCCATCTAAAGATAGACCCCTAGAGCATCTGTTGCCTGGTGGGTCTATTTTTGTCATCATGTGTACATGAATCTCTTACTTACGCTATTTTTCGCAATGTGGCCGCTGTATATCTTGGTTTTGTTAGGGGTGGTGGCTAAGCGGTTTCTCGCAGTTGAGTCCAAGTCCATTGCATCCTTGGTTGTGTATATACTTGCTCCCATAATTACGTTTCATGCTGTTGCAACGACACCGTTGACCGTTGGTGCACTTTCCTTGCCAGTAGTCATGCTTGCCATTGCGCTTATAAGTTCGGCCCTGTTTTTTGCAGTAGGAGCTTGGGCATTTGGGAAAGGGAGCAGTCGGCAGTATTTACTGGCAGCTACCGCAGGAAGTAGCAATGCAGGCTATTTTGGTCTTGGCCTTGCGCTAGTACTGTTTCCAAAAGACCAGGTTAATTTAGTTATTCTTTCTATACTTGGTTCCATAGTGTTTCTCCATACATTTGGATTTTATCTGACTGCGCGCGGTAAGTTTACTGCCAAAGAGTCTTTCCATAGACTGCTGCGTTTGCCAGTTATATACGCCTTTCTCCTTGGCTTGCTCGTTCATGCCGTACCTGTTTCATTTGGTCCTCACTACCTGGAAGTTATGAGTTGGTTCCGCGGGTCGTATACTGTACTTGGCATGATGATAGTCGGCTTGAGTGTTGCGACTATAGGGGGAGAGGTGTTCGATAAAAGATTTACCGCACTTTCTCTTGTGGCAAAGTTTCTGCTTTGGCCTTTGTTGGCCCTAGGGGTGCTGTGCGTGAATAGATACTATGTTCACTGGTACAACGCGCAGGCACAAGAAGTGATATGGCTTCTCTCCATAGTTCCCATAGCCACCAACACCGTCACGTATGCTAACCTACTAGAAATACATTCGGACGTGTCTGCCGTAAGTGTGCTCGTAAGTACCATGCTTGCGCTGGCGTATATTCCGCTTATGTGGCCCGTAGTGCATTTGTTTGCTACCCGATAGTATGCCAATTTAAAAAACCATTCCGTTACGCGGAATGGTTTTTTATAATGGAGGGTTTATGCTTGCGGTTTGCTGTCTTCACCGCGCCAGGCTTCGGCAGTGCCTATGTCGTGGCGACCGGACGCTTTTATATAGAGGAAGAATTGCATGCGGTATGCTGCCATATTCTTTAGAACATTGTCTATGAGCAACACACCTTTTGGCTGCGCGTGGCCGCTGCCCCACATGTCGAACTCTTTTGCTATGTCGGAGTCACTCAGAGATGCGAGTAAATCTTGAATCTTTTTTCCCTCTGCATCCATGCGCTCGGCGAAGTTCTCTGCGGTAGTTTCTGCAGCGTATGCTCCAGAATTGGACAGCACTTCTCGGTTCTCCGTAACAATGAGCTCTAACAATGTGCCGCCAATATGAGACAGATACTGCATAAGTTCCAGCAGGGAACGTTGTTTTTCTGTAGGGCGATAGTCCAATGTGCCGGGGAGTATCTTGGTTGCTAAATGTTTTATTACCTTCACTTCATGAAGAAGGCTCTGTTCGTACTGTTGCTTCGTTATCATGGGGCTATGTTATTACTGATATTGCCTGAATATCTTACCAAATGCTTCTTCATGTGCGCAAATGCTTCATATATTTTTCACCACTTTTTTATAAAATAACCAGGTAGGATGTGAAAGGACTCATATGCATACACAAAGCCAAGAGCAACTTTCTTGACTGGATATCCGCTCAGAATCTACTACCCACAAACAACCGTGGGAGAAATGGATTAAGAGCGAGGAGGGTAACATAAAAGAACAACCCGAGCCGCACTATTGGTGGGAAGACATGAATTAACTCTAGTGTGGAAAATAACAAGTACGTATAAAGCCGCCCGCACAGGCGGCTTTTCTGCTCTCTGGGTTAGCGTGGTACACTATGAATGCATTTTGTTTTAACCAAAATACATGCTGCGTATATATATACGAAAATTTGAATCACGCGTACACTTGCTCCAGCAGCATAACTACAAATGGCGACCATTCAAACGCGCCCATAAAGAACTCGTAGGAAAGACGTACCCGGACGAGATTGTTATACAGTGGAACGCAAAGTTAAAACTCCTGGTAGCGGCAGCTGCGTGTACAACCTTACTATTTGGTGTTGGCATTGTGTATATTACCTGGTTCGTAAAAGGAGGGCGTACAGGTCTGATAATGCTTGCTTTGTTTATAGTAACTGCTCCTGCGTTATTTGTAGACGCTTTGGGGCTGGGTCTTTTGCTCTCGTTTCCTTTTCGCTGGGCGAGGCGGCGGGCTAAAAGGCGGGAAAATACCCAAATTTAGGATTGGGAGACACTTGATTTTTATAGCTATTTGTTGTAATATACGTAAGCAAATTGAATATTCGCTCCAACTTCCTTGTATATAAAAGCATAAATATTTTTCTTGGGGGCGCTATCATCTAATGGTTAGGATATGTGGTTTTCATCCACAAAATCCGGGTTCGATTCCCGGTAGCGCTACCAAGAAAAATATTTATTCTTGCACCATCCATGAACATAGAAGAAAAAATACACATAGCGGAAATGGAAAAGTTTCTAGAGCGCTATGAGTTACAGCATTTTCATGTAGACGTATGGGAGAGAATCATTACCCTTGTTATAGCTGCGCTGGGCCTTATAGCAGCGCTGGCGTGGGACAAGGCCCTGCATCATGTTTTTGAAAAAATATCCGGTCATGCGGGAAGCATTCCAGAAGAGTTAACCTATGCTGTGACCATTACTGTGTTTGCAGCGCTGGTCTCTGTTCGGTTAGGTAGACTTGCCACTTCTCGGCAACAGAAATTACACCGGGCGCACGAGGTACAGAGCGCAGACCAAGACAGTGCCAGTAAGTAATTGTTGCTAGCGGCATCGGTACGCATGTTCATCAAAAGCACCAAACATACCGTTTGGTGCTTTTGATTTTATACAGTACGTAAGCCGTAGCATAACTATTGGTAGTGTGCACAGGCTCAAGGCGGGTTGTCATTGTACACCTTTTCCAGTAAAGATGCTGAGGTTTGGCGGCTAAAGTTTGGTTAACGTAAAATTGTTTTTGTTGTTTACAGAAAACAAAAAAGATGGTTTAATTAAAGTCTAGAAATTCACATTTAAAGAAATAAATAGAGTACACCTATGAATATACGAAATATAGTTGTGGTGGCTACTGCTGTGTGTTTGCTGGCGGCGGGCTGCTCCAAGACTAAAACGGAAACGCAAACACCTCCACCCGCTGCTACGGGGGATAGCGCTACTGCGTCAATAAACATAGCTAAAGAACTGGACCCAACCCAAAACTGGATTCGGTTTTACCCGAGCGAGACAGTAAAGCTTAATTTACTTTTCCCTCTTACTTGGTTTGGTGATGAAGACAACGACGACACTCACTTCATACTGCGCACCCGAAAAGGTGCAGATGGAAGCAGGGTAGATGACGTTATTATGGACTTTACGGTAACTTCGTTAACTGCCAAAACTCTTACCGATCAAGTTACAGCCGACATGAAAGGCTCTAAAGATATGAGCCCTGTTACCACGACCATGACGGATAGTGGTACAACTTATGCATTTGCTACCTATGTAAATACTTCGGGTAAGCCCACGCTCGGTGTAGCAGTACCTTACCAGAACAACCAGTATATACACCTCAAGGTTACCGGTAACATTGCTCACCCATATGTGGGCAGAATTATACAAAGCCTAACCATAACTAAGTAGGGTAAAGGATCCATAGCTATGAAACAGAATACGGATATAGAAAAGCAGGAGAGGGGTCTGCGGCAGGCTCTAAGCTCCCGCATGCGGAAAAGCAAAGTCTTCATGGCCGCTGTGCTTATAAGCATGGTTGCTGGCTTGCTACCTATAATAGTAGATTCTCCAAAAGTGGCAGAGGCGGATATGATTTCAGTGCTTAAGGCCGCTTTCAATGGCTACAGTACAAGTCAGAACCCAGGAGTAGCGCCGCGTGCTACAAATACAAATACATCTGCTGATGCTACTGCAGCAGCCGCCGCTGCTGCGTACAAATTTGTTTGTCCAGACGGGCAAGTAGAAAGCGGTCGCGTTGAACGTGAAGGCGCCATTCGTTGTGTGCCGTGTCCAGTGGGAACTGTGCGCATGTATGTTGGTGGCGGTGAAGCGTGCCATCCGCCGGGATTTAAAGTTGACTACAGCAACATCCCCGCTGGCTACGAAGTTGGTATGAATGGTCAAATTTGTCGCTCCGACGGCCAGTCATATGCAGGCTCTTTTAACCGCCGTTATAAAAGCACGCAGCCGAATTTTGGTGAATGCTGCAATGGTGGATTTCGCGATACCAAGCCAGTGGTGGCGGGTAGTAGTGTAGCCTTGTTTATTTGCGGGGGTAACAACCCTGCGCAAAAGCCCACCCCACCTCCTTCAGGTGGCACGGGTGGTACTGGCCAAGGCGGAAGTACAGGCGGTAGCGGAAGCGGTGGTTCTGCTGGCGGAAGCGCTGCCCCTCATACCTTTGTTTGTCCAGACGGGCAAGTAGAAAGCGGCCGCGTTGAACGTGAAGGCGCCATTCGTTGTGTGCCGTGTCCAACGGGTACTGTACGCATGTATGTTGGTGGTGGCGAGTCGTGCCACCCACCAGGGTACAAGGTAGATTACAGCAACTTACTACCTGGCTATGAAATAGGTGCTAACGGACAAGTGTGTAGGTCCGATGGCCAGTCGTATGCAGGCTCATTTAACCGCCGCTATAGAAGCACACAGGCAAATATGGGAGAGTGCTGTAATGGTGGATATAGAGATAGCAAACCAATAGTGGCGGGTAGTAGTGTGGCCTTGTTTATTTGCGGTGTGCCTACTGCAGCCCAAGCAGCTGCGGCAGGGTCGGTAGTGCCGCCATCTGCAGGTACCCAGGCAACCCAAGTTTCAAGACTGAGTGGTTCGTTTGACGGTGCCTCGTGTACTCAATTCTCGGGGTGGGCAATAAATAGCGCAGACCCTTCCGGCACTGTTACTGTGAAATTTTATTCAGGCGGGTCGCTTCGTGCTGGTAACCTCATAGGTTCTGTAACTACTACAGTGCAGCGAGACGATGTGAACGCTGCCAAAGGAGTTACGGGCACTCACGGGTTTACCTTTACTGTCCCAGCCGGCACATTTACCGCTGGACAGACTTATCGGGTAGACGCCTATGCTGTTGGGTCTACAGACCAATTACTATCTGCTAGTCCAAAGACCGTTACCTGTACTGCAGGTACTGGCACTCCACCTCCACCCGTACCTGACGCAACATATAAAGGTGGGCCAGTAGACCCAAATGCTACCTTTGTTATTAGTACTCCTGTAGATGGGAGTGTACTCTCTGGCTCAAGTTTTGACGCCACGTACTACTCCACAGCAGACTTGCTCTCTGGCGACTATATTATTTTCCAGTTGGACAATCAAACGCCCGTAGGCGTAGCTGCCCCGGGGAGTGTATACCGATTCTCCAATGTCGCACCAGGTACCCATACGCTTCGAGGATATATTTCTCATGCAGATGGAACGAAAGTTCCTGGTACGAGCACAAGTCGCACATTTACTACGCAGTAACGCTCTGGGCGTTGCCTATCACACAATTAAGCCACTTCACGTATATACGTGAAGTGGCTTTTGATTGTATCCGTACCTAATGAATACATAAATATTTATGTATCTATACCTTGCTCTTCAAATTCTTTTATAACCTGCTTAACGCCAAATATCCAATTGGGGCTACCGGGCTGCACATAGAGACCAATAAACTTTTCTGGGGGTACGTCTTTATAACGTTTTTCGAGAAGCGCATCAAAATCTTTTACCCATTCAGCGTAGCTATTGTATTTGCGTAGGTTCGGAGGCGTACCGCCAATGCCACTGCAGTTGTAGTAGTAGCAATGTTGTCCATACGTGCTTTCTACAAATGATATAGCCACCATCATGCGCATATTTTTAGATTCGACAAATGCATCCAGGGTTGCATCTTCCTGGGCAAAGGGTGAGTGCTTGCTTTCTAAATAGGCTTTGAGTTTTGCTTTGCGGATTGTTTTTTGGTCCACTGGAACTTCCGCAACCTCTCTATTTTCTTTTACAAACCTGGTGAATACAGGAGAAGTAATATCTATAACTTGTTGTGAAAATACGCGAATCCCTTCCTCAGTCGTTGCTTCGGCCGCAGCATACAGCTCGCTGTTGGCAATGGGCTCGGAGAGTCGTAGGACAAACATAACACCACTGGCAAAAGACAATACAACCAAACAGAGCATGGCGAGCACAGCTCGTTCCGCAAACCATGCTATGGTAGTCGAGTACCCATAGGGTATACCCGTAGCTTCAATGAGTCTGGTAACAAGCTTGGTTCCTTTTTTTATTTTTCGTTTTGTTTTTGGATGAAGCACGTGTATATGTGTTAGTGCTTATAGTATATCAAATTACGCTTTCCATTTTGCACCTCAGCTAATATCCCTGTAGAATATGAGCGAGTATATGTGTTAAGCAGAAACAAAACGCGTTTGTCTACTGAATCAGAACAAGTTAAAAAATATAGCATCGCCTTACTCATCCTACTCATTGCTTTTGGGTGCGTGTTTGGTATGGTGTACCTACTCATGCAGCGCCGTATGCATGCTCCGAGCTTTTCTGCGAGTGAGCAAGTAAAACGCATATATACAGTAACGTATACCGACAGCGGGTACAGCCCGAGTTCGTTAGAAGTACCGCTTGGGGCAACAGTAGTATTCCAAAACGATTCTACCATGCCCATGTGGACGGCATCTGATCCCCACCCGACTCACACCGATTATGCAGAGTTCGACTCCCACGCAAATACTCTACCTGGTGAATCGTACTCTTTTATCTTTGCCAAGAGCGGTACATTTGGCTACCACAACCACGCACGATCAATTCATAGAGGTATCGTACGAGTGCTCAGCAAGTCGCAGCTACCAAGCATAGACAAGACCGTAGAGGGGAAGCGCGCAGTGCGGGATGGATATATGAGCCAGTTTGTACCGGGCGATCCAAGTTCTATTTACGCTGTTATGGACGCTATAGAGGCGAACAGTGCTTTAGCGCGGGATTGTCATGACATGGCGCACGATCTTGGTCATCGTGCCTATGAGCTGTATGGTTTTTCCGGTGCCATGACGTTTGGTGATCCAAATAGACTGAGCAATACATCCACGGACGACATTTGCGCAGGCGGTTACATGCACGGCATTCTGGAAGAGCTGTTCCTGCACCAGCCAGAGCTTAAGGATGCGCCTGGGAGTGTGTGCGCGGGTGTGCCCTACATAAACCGCGGCAGCTGTTTTCATGGGGTAGGTCATGGCCTTATGTTTGCAAACAAGCGTGATGTCCCAGCATCGCTTGCAACCTGTAAGGGTCTTGCACATAGGGAAGATGCGCACCGCTGCTACGAAGGGGTGTGGATGGAAATGTTCTGGGGAAATGTAGAGCATGCAGGTAGTAACTCACTTGGGTGGACTCTAGAAGACCCGCTTGCTCCTTGTAAGCATGCAGGCCTAGAAGAAAAACCCGCGTGCTTCCTCTATGCCCACCTCGGGTACCTGCGGACACACAAGGCAGACTACGCAGGAATGGTAGCGCTATGCACTACAAACAACCTTGAGAAAAAAGACGAGCAATTTTGCCTGAAAGGTGTTGGTATAACCATGATGAAGCACTTTAGTAGTCATCGCCTAGAAAATACTGAGTCTCTGGTGGCTGGTCTAGACCATGACAGTAAATACGCGTACTATCAAGGAGTAATTGGCTACTCCAGACTCTCTGCGGTAAGCGAACCAGACCTCCATACTTTTTGTACTTGGCTCAAAACCGACCGCGTCATATGCGAAGACGTCCTGCGAAATGGTACGGATTAAGCACGTAAAACAATAAAAAAGGTGTCTGGCACCTTTTTTATTGTTTGGTATAATGGCCATATGATGGAAGCAAAAAACCTGCCTCGTATGGTCATTTTTGACTTTGATGGGGTTATAATAGACTCTCTTAAGGTGATAGAACAGTTTGACCAATGGTTATATCCGGGTCTTACAGACGAGGAGTGGAAAGAGACTAATTACGGAAACTATTTTCAAAAAATGCACCCGCACGAACATAAGAGAAGGGTGGTTACTGACGACCAAATGCACCAAAAGCGGGAAGAATTTTATACCATCAAAAGCAAGTGCGCTATATTTCCCGGTCTGAAAGAGTGCATAATGAATATTCCAGAAGACACAATTTGTGTGTTAAATTCCAATTCCAAACTTGGCGGCGTGTTGCCATTTTTGCAGATTCATGGTTTGGATAAGAAATTCTCTTTTTTGGCAACCAAAGAGGTTTCCCCTTCTAAGCAGGATAAACTATTGTTGTCTCTAGAAAAATACAATGTTAAAAAAGAAGATGCTGTATTTGTAACAGATACTGTTGGTGACTTGCTAGAGGGTGAGGCAGTTGGAATAAATGTCATAGCAGTTACGTGGGGTATTCATTCAAAACAAGACTTTCTCGAATATGGGCCGTACAAAATAGCGGAGAATGCGGAAGAATTACGTAAAGTTATAGCAGATTACCTTATCTAGTGAAAAAGGTGTCAGGCACCTTTTATTTTTTTATACTTAGTACCTATCGGGGTAATCCTTCAGGTAGAATGTGCCACATGGTAAGGAACCAGTGAGTCATTATTTTGGCTATATCCTCTGACTCAATAATAACAGCATGAGGGTCTTTACTGTTTTCAAAGGAGAATATGGCAGTGATGTTTCCGCCACATGTAACATCGCCACTAAATGCGAGTGCACTGCCTGGTGCAAACTTATAGTGGGCGAGTGGCTCTGCAATACGGCCACTGGCTACAGCAGTTCTATCGTCCAGCGGATAAATAAGATGTGCTTTTGTGTTGTTTTGAACACGACGTTCTATCCACCGTCTAAAATATCTGGGCATGACTGCGTATATTTGCGAGCCGTGGCTAATGGCGTAGCAGTTTTTAACTGACTTCTTCTCAAAATGTTCGATAACCTCATCCCAAGCCTTCTGAAGTCCAGCCATACCTTTGTATACCCGAACATCTACGGCATGGTTTTTTATGGGAACAATATGTTCAAGTGCTGGTAGTAGTTCGCTCGTTATGCGCTGCCTCTCCTCTAGGTCCTTTTTCCAAACGCTGAAAGATGCAGGTACGTAGACCCGTTTTTTATTTTGTATGCTTGAGCGGACCAGGCCCCTCTCGACTAGGTTTTCGAGTGTGGCGTATGCAGTACCGCGAGGTACTCGCATTGCCTTACTTGCTTCATAGCCTGTACTTTGTACGTGGCCTACTAGCCACACGTAGAGGCGGGCTTCAGCTTGAGTAAGGCCTAGCTGCATTAAACTATCGGTAAGTTCAGGTGTTTTCATAACGATGACTAATATATGACATAGTAGCAAATAGCGTCAGAAAAGTCGACGCCTAAATACTAAATATATGTCTTATAAATAAGACAAATGTATAAATATTATATATTTTATTCAATAAAAAAAGTACATATTCCAGTGATTTGTTTATTATTGTGGCATGGCACGGAAGTACGCACATGCTAAGCACTTACCCCAAGGGGTATCACTCGAAAGCCACCAGGTAGCGTGGGATTTTGTTGCTGCCCAATATGCTGGCGGCACTGCTCTGCCTGCGTGGGGTACCAGGGGTGAGTTGCAATACGAACAAATCTTAGAAGATGTAAAAGGTAGGCGAGTATTGGAAATAGGGTTTGGTTCGGGAGATTCTATTATATATCTTATCCGCCAAGGAGCGGGCTCGGTTGTGGGGATAGACTTTAGCAAGGGTCAGCATGCCTTGGCCAGCAGCCGCATTGCACGTTCGTTTAAAAACTCACCAAAGCTTATGGCGAAGGTTGAGCTGCGGACACAGTCAATGGATTCAGAGTTGCCAGCCGGTCCGTTTGACGCTGTTATTGCTGTGTATAGTGTGGGGTGGTCAGAACAACCTGAACAGCTCTTTCGTAAGATATATACTGTTTTAAATCCGGGCGGTTATTTTTATTTTTCATGGGACCATTACCTAAGCCGAGTCGCGGAGTACGGTGAGGGAGGTGTTCGCATAACTAAAAGTTACCATGAACCAATGCCACTCATACGAGAGGATTGGAAGGGAAGTGGTCAGATTATTGAAACGCACCAGCTCAGGCCCAGTGATTGGTTTGCTCTATTAATTAAAGCTGGTTTTGTGGTTGATGGCTTTTGGGAGCCAAAACCAAATCGTGATATTCCGTTGCAAGAAGTATATTCACAAGCATATGCAAATGAGATTGGCGTCTTGCTGCCCACATGTGTTGTGTTTAGAGCGCGGAAAGGGGGTCCCGCTTTATGAGTATCCCCACAAAGACCATAGCTCTTGTAGGTAAATCAATGGTGCCGGTTCAGGATCCTGCGTACAAGTTTATAAAAGAATTGGCATACAACTTAGTGGCTTCCGGTTATGCTATTCGTCATGGGGGGTATGGTGGAGGTATTATGGAAGCCGCAGCAGAAGGGGCGGCTTTGGCAATTCTAGAAAATAACTTACATGCCTCTTGCAACATTGGAGTGCCGGAATCGGGATTTGATATAGATTATGCTCGCGTTAAGAGTGGCGTGTTTCTAGAGCCTGCAAGAGATATATGTGATCGACTACGCAGTTTGGTACTAAGCTCCAACTATATGATTGTGGCTCCACGGGGTGGTGATGGTACTATGCTTGAGCTGCAATTGGCGCTACATGAGAATTTGGTTAGAGATGTAGGGAGTGCCCGCCCTATTATTCTTTGTGAGTTGCCCGGTGGAACGCGTTGGAGCGATATTCTTGCCACCCAACTAAATTTGCTTGATAACGATACGCATTCGTTACACAACCATTTGTGGGTGTATGTTGCGCATAGCGTGAAAGAAATAATAGATTTGTTGGCTTTTTATGAAGCCAGCGTGAGGCCATAACGCAATTTCTTGCGTTAGTTTCAATAATGTGAAATTCTATCGTAGAAGGTAGAAAATCCATATGAAAAAATATTATGCTTTTATAATTGTGGCCGGTGTATTGGTTATTGGTGCAGCGTATGCCTGGCACCGAAATGAACCTGCTGCAAATACGCCTGCCGTGGCTCCAGTGGTAGTGGTTTCTGCTGAACAGCAAGTGCAAAATGCAAAAGCAGGAGTGTTTACACGTCCTACAGATGGAGAAATAAAAGCAAAACTTACGGCACTCCAGTACCATGTGACTCAAGAGCAGGGGACGGAAACACCGTTTCAGAATGAATATTGGCACAATGAACAGGTAGGGTTATATGTAGATATAGTTTCCGGCGAACCACTCTTTTCCTCTAAAGATAAATACGATTCAGGTACGGGTTGGCCCTCGTTTACCAAACCGCTCAAACCGAATGCAGTACTAGCGCGGACCGATACGCTCCTTGGCACGCCGCGCACAGAAATTATGAGCGCTATAGCCAAGTCGCATCTGGGACATGTGTTCAATGATGGGCCACAGCCTACGGGCAAACGGTACTGCATGAATTCTGCTGCTCTGCGCTTTATTCCGGCTGCGCAACTTGAAGCACAGGGGTATGGTGCGTATGTAGAACTATTCCAGTAGAAAGTACAACTATGGATGTAAGCACTTCAGACAAAATACGACTAACCAGATTTTACGAAGAGGCCTTGCTTAAGTATGGCCCAGACAGCGCCCAGGCTTTGCAGTGGAAAAATCGAAAGAGCCAGCAGGTACGGTTTGCCGCGCTTTCTCAGGCGGCAAACCTTGCAGGAAAGAGTGTGCTCGATGTAGGGTGCGGGGTGGGGGATTTATACAAATATCTCCAAAACTCATTTGGGCGCGTGGACTACTGCGGACTAGATGTAGTGCCTGGTATGATTGCGGCTGCAAAACAGAAATACCCGGGTGCGCGCTTTGTGCATGCAAATGTGCTAGATTTTACCGAGCAGTACGACTATGTCTTAGCATCGGGCGCGCTGACCTACAATATGCAGGGCGGCAAGGAGCTGTATTTTGAGATTATAAAACACATGTACGCTCTGGCAAAAAAGGGCGTTGCATTTAATGTGCTGGACAACGATGTCTATGCAACTGACCACGAGTACCTTACGTACACCTACGCAGAAATAGCTGCTCTTTGCGAAACGCTCAATTGCCAATTTGTGGTTTCTACTGAGTACGAAGTAGGGGATTTCACAGTGTTTTTGTATAAGTAGACAACCCCAGTTTATGAGCAAACAAAATCACCCGTCCACCGAGCGTGGTGGAGGGTGAGGTTTGTGCAAGTGTTATAGCAGTAAAATGTAAGGAGCTTTTTACTTCTTAACTTCTGGTGCTTTTACATCCGCTGTTTTCGGGGTTTGGTTTGAATGCGTTTGTGGCCCGGTTGGTTTCGTTTCCTCGTTCATACTCTTAATCCTTGTTTAAGCTATATCCTCTTCTCCGGAAGAATAACCATGTTGCTAACACTGTAACCTTACTCTTGCGACATGACGCGTATATGATTATTCATCTAGGAGGTCGGTATTCCGCAGCCCGCTGCAAGAAATTTCTGATTTCGTTATAATGCATAGTAAGGTATTATTGTATATATAACTAGAGAAAGGAATACTATATGATAGTTGTTCATGATATATTTGTGTGCAAGCCGGGCAATGCTTCTAAATTGGCTAAGCTTTTTAAGGAGTGGGCAGAAATTTTGCCTAAGAAGAATGGATCGGTTATGACTGACCTGACCGGACAGTTCCACAGAGTCATAATGGCTACGAGCTACGAAAGCCTTACGGAATACGACGAAGTAATGAAGAACATGGGTAAAAACATGTCAGATGCAGAGAAGGCTATGATGGACAAGTTCAAAGATATGAATGATATGTATGTTTCTGGCAGTAGGGAAATGTATAAGGTTTGGTAATACCGCTAAGGCAGGGTCGAAGGTCGTCACATCTTAAGGTCTATAATGCAAGATAATAATTCCATATCATTAAATGTATACCAATATGACACTAGGGCAGCAGTTTTTAACAGAGCTAGAAGCAGAGGCTCCAGCGACACGAAAGTGTTTAGAGCGAATACCCGAAAGCTTGTTTGAATACAAACCACATGAAAAATCTATGGCCATGGGCTACTTGGCTCTTCTGGTAGCAGAGATACCGTTATGGACGCACGTTATGGCTACCACCAGCGAAATAGATTTTGTAACCTTTAACCACTTTCAAGCAAAAACAACAGCAGAGCTAGTGAAACATTTTGATGATAATATGGCACTGGCACGCGAGTCGCTATCGACTGTTTCAGACGAAGTGCTCCAAGAGAAGTTTGCACTAAAGGCCAATGGGCAGGTAATGATGGAATCCACGAAGGAACAAAGTATAGGTCCCTCGCTCAATCACATGGTGCACCATCGCGGCCAGCTTACCGTGTATATGCGTCTGAATAATTTACCGGTACCTTCCATTTACGGCCCTTCCGCAGACGAGGGCGGGTTCTAGTTAACTTGGTTCTACACAAATGCCAACCAGCTGGTTGGCATTTTTAGGGTATACTTATGGTACGATTGTTTACACCTATGTCATTCGACCACATACTCTTTTACAAAATCAACCACTTACCGCATAACGGTTTTCTCAATGGCTTGGCCACACTAGTGAGCTACTCTACGTATTGGGGCGCAGCGTTTATGGTGCTGTGTCTTTTTAACTTCGCTATGCCAAGCATGGAGCGTAAGCTGCTCGCAAAAGCTGGGGCGCTGGCTATGCTGGTTGCTGGGTTGCTCAACGATGGAGTGTTCCACTTTTTTATTCATAGAGCGCGGCCCTTTGTAGTTCTTTCAGAGGTTGTAACAGTTGGCTATGCACCGAGCAGCTATTCATTTCCCTCGGGTCATACAGCACTTGCCTTTGCTATGGCAGCCGCATATTGTATGGTATTTCCTCATCGCCTTGAGTCGTACATCGTGGTGTGCGCCGCGCTATTGGTTGGCTTTTCTAGAATATATATGGGAGTGCATTACCCGAGTGATGTACTCGCAGGCATGTTCTTGGGCTCTTTCTGTGGTGTAGTGTGCACTATGTTCGTGCGAAGGTATCTTCCATAATGCCACAGCGCTGTGTGATACAATAAATCATAGTTTCCTATGGGTATATATACAATAAAACCAAAGTTTCAGCAGTTTCTTTCGCCCGTGACGAACATGTTTATTCGCCACAAAGTGAGCCCTACAACCATAAATGTGTGGGGTCTGCTATTGTCTCTGTGCGCCGGAGCCTGCTTATATTTTTCGCTCGAGCGACCAGTGCTTCTGCTTGCTGTGCCTGTTCTGGTATTTGTGCGCACCGCCTTTAATGCGCTCGATGGTCTTGTCTCCCGCAGTCTTGGAGTGGCTTCAAGGTTTGGGGAAGTGCTTAATGAATTTTTGGACCGCATTTCGGACGCGGCTATTTTCTTTGGGTTGGCACTCGCGCCATTCTCTTACATAGTACTTGGCAGTGTGGTCGTGATAGTTATTTTACTGAATAGCTACTTAAGTATAGTGAGTAAAGCAGCAGGCGGCTCCCGGCAATACGGGGGAGTCATGGGTAAAGCAGATCGTATGATATATGTAGGACTCATGTCTTTTGTGGTGTTTTTCACAAATAATACACATCTTTGGTATTATTTTTCCTGGTTTATCTTGATTGGTACGTGCATTACCTTGGTACAGCGCTATAGAGCAACTAAACGAGAACTTGCTACACATGCCTGATTCAAACTTTGTAAACCCTTTTGCCAACCCAATATTTATTACTATACTTTTGCGCACCGCTGCGGTATTGATTGCTGGGTTTGTACTACTCCTGTCTGTAAAAAAGTTCAGAGCAAAAGAGTTGCTCGAGAGCAACATAGGAAAAATATACATTGGGTGGCTTGTGCTAGCGCCGCTATACTTGCTCGGTATATTTCTGGGCGGTATTCCCTCGCTCGTAGTACTGTTTGTGCTTACTGGGCTGGCTCTTGGTGAAGTAGTTCGTTTAGCGCAATTGCCTCGTGTATATTTTGTTACGCTCCTGTTTCTTTCGGTATGGAGTATAGTAGTAGCAAGTTTCTTTTCGGGCTATTTTTATAGTCTGCCGTTGTTTTATTTTATTGTCATTACCGGCGTTGCAATCCGTGCGAACGATGCGGCTAAGGGGTTGTATAACGCTGCTGTTTCTTTATTTGCGTCCATATGGATAATCTTTGCCTTGAGCCATGGGGTGTTGCTCGGGCATTTGAACAATGAATTTGATACAACCAAATCGCTCCTGGTGCTTATAGTCTTCGCTACATCGCTGAGCGATATTGGCGCCTATGTATTTGGTAAGTTGTTCCATAAACTGAATTTTCTTGACCAGTATAAAATTGCGTCAAATATAAGTCCGAATAAGACCTACGTAGGTATTTTAGGTCACGTGTTAGGAGCAGCTGCGGGTATAGCCCTCGTATATTTTGCGGTGCGCGAATATTTACCAGCATATCACTGGATAATTTTATCCGTGGTTATGGGAGTCTTTGGTCTGGTGGGAGGGCTCACTAACTCTCTCTTTAAACGGTACTACAACAGCAAAGATAGTAGCCATCTTATCCCAGGACATGGTGGGGTGCTTGACCGCATAGACAGCATAACTCGGGTGGTAGTAGTTCTGTACTATTATGTACTACTCTTTCACAAGTAATGCCGTTACCACAGCAAAAGCATACGCGCCGTCGTGAGAAATGCTACAGTCTATAGATACAATGTTTTTTGTTAGTTCGGTAGATGCAAAAGAAAGATATGGTTTGCCGGTTTGTTCGTGGAGGACTTCCATATCGAGCCAGCTGCCAGCTGGTAGGCCAAGCGCCTTACCTGCGGCTTCCTTTACGGCAAATATGCCGGCTGCATGTTGGGCGTCCGGCCGCAGTAGTTCACTCTTGTGAAATATCTTTTGCACGGCGGTTGTATGTAAAAGCAGAGCAGCTACCCGTTCTACTAGGACAATATCGCACCCAGTACAAACACGTATAGTATTCATATGACACCTCAAAAATTATCTGTTAGTAATCCAGCCTACTTCGACGAAAAAAGAAATAGCATAAACCAAGGTCTGCAAGCTATTTTTGGAGAAGAGCTTCAAAAATACGGTCTGGAAAAATTAGTGCACGCCATGGAGTACACGCTTATGGGGCAGGGCAGGCGTTACCGGCCATTGCTCGCTGTAGCAGTATACGAGCTCTTTCATGCTACCAGTGACGTAGTTATACAACCTGCCTGCGCCATTGAGCTTATTCACACGTCTTCCCTTATGTTAGATGATCTTCCCTGTATGGACAATGCTACTGTCCGGCGGGGCCGTGGGGCGAGCCATGTGGTATTTGGGGAGTCTACGACCATATTGGCCAGCGCTGCGTTGTTTGCTTCTGCGTTTAAATTGTTTGCAGATATCCACTCGGTAGCCATAAACGATATTGTAGGCCAAGCAGCTGACTCCATAGGGGGGAACGGTCTCATTAAGGGACAGTTTATAGATGTAGAGTCTTTCAATACCGTCCAAACCGTAGAAGAGCTCGATGCGTGTTATTACTTAAAAACAGCAGTGCTGTTCCAGTTGTCTGCAAAGCTCGGAGCCGTCATGGCTGAGGCAACTCCAGATCAGGTTAACCTGCTTGAGCGTATGGGCAGCGAGCTCGGGCTCGCGTACCAAGTTCGTGATGATATACTCGACGCAACACTTACATTGCAGCAGGCAGGTAAGGATGTTAAAATAGATGCAAAGAATGGCAAGCCAACCTACGTGAGCATCTTAGGTTTGGAAGAAGCAACGCGCAGATTCCATGTCATGCTTGCTCAGCTGGAGACAACCATTGCCCTGCTCGAGAAACAAAATTTACACACATCATTTTTAAAAGATTATTTTCATAGTCTTGCACTTACATAAATACTATGGCACAAGAACCATTGGAGGAGTATGTTCAAAGGGCGTATGCCGCTGGACTCAGTTCTAGTGATATTTCGTTGCAATTAGCCCAGGTAGGGTGGGGGGAAGAGCAGATTGCTGCGGCTTTGCAAAAAACTTCGATTGACGCATCTACTTCTTCCATTACGCCGGCTCCGCACGCCCCCACCAACTCAAAGCTAGCAACATATACAACATGGATAACGTGTTTGATAATCATGCGCTTGCTACTCATCCCGTTCCAGTATGTATTGGTCTCGCTCATACTCACTCACGACTTTTTCAATTCCGCCTACGCTTTAAATTTCAACACCTTTTCGAACTCGCTGCCGCTGCTCTGGCTTATACCGCTTGGCCTCTTCAGAAAGAAAGATCGCAATGCGTATGTTCTATCTATCATTTTCGCTTCGGTCTTAATGTTCCTAAACATTTTTGGACTCGCATCGTTTGAGAGCCAGCCTGCGTTTTGGTTTGTCTCGTTTATTTATGTTTTGAGCGGCGCTGCCATTGCTGCTCTGTCAATTCTCTCGCTACGACTGTTGCCAAAGAAAGTTGAGGCCCAGACAAGCCAGGTCATTGCTGTGCGGCCTTCTGGTGTAAAAATGTGGGAAATTATTTTGGGGGCTATATTTGGGCTCGCCGCGATACTGCCAGCGTTCAGTGGTCTTGCCGGTTCTATGGGCGATCTTATGGATAACGACATGGGCAATCCATTCTTTCCTTTTGCTGTATCATTGGCACTCGGCGCAGCATTGGGTTGGCTTTGTGCAAAAGGGTTTGCCTTTAGTATTTCTAAAAAGCAGCGAACATTTATGCTGGGCAAAGGTTTGTGGTATGGCGGACTGCTTGGTGCGGTTGCACAAGTACCACTCTATGGTTTCAGTGCTATATTGCTAATCGCCATGCCCATAGGGGCAATGATCGGCGCAGTTATTGGGCTGTTTGCCTCCGTGCTTGTGGGATATCTTATGGAGAAGAGTATAGTCGCACGGTAAATTATGAGCTATGCATTCTTCTGTGAACTAAGTGCCTTGGTGTCGGTCCTGTATATGTTTGTATACAGCTATAAAAAGCGCGAACTCGCGCTTTTTTGCTTTTTACTATTTGATGCATGGGTCTTTGAATGGGCAATTTTGCATATGCTGCACGAAGTCACGTATAGCAACTCATTTTCTACAACTCTCGGAGGTGTTCCTCTTGCCATAATCTGCGGTTGGGCAATATTGCTCTACAGCCTACACGACCAGTTTCGTCATTCAAAAAGTATCTATAAGAACGCTCTTTCTGTGGCCGTGCTCATGGTGCTTTTGGACTTAGTGCTAGAGCCGGTAGCCGTATATGTAGGTCTGTGGCAGTGGGGCCATGCTGTAGGGTACTATGGACTGCCTTACAATAATTTCTTTGGCTGGTTCCTATATGCGTTTTTGGTTGTGTTTGCCTTGCGTAAATTTGGTGCCAGCAGGGGCTTGGCCAAATATATGTATATGTTTAGTTTTATTACCATACTAGGCCTTATACTTGGCCTGCTTTGGTATGTAGTGCCCGTGGTTGCCCAGTCAGTGGCGTGGTGGTGTGGTTTCGCCGGCATATTGTTACACGTTGTGCGCCAACAGAGCGAGTTACCCAAAAGGCTATTGGGTCTGATGCTGCTTTTCCCGCTGCTGATATTTCTTACTTCATTTGCAGTCACGGCCCTGCATGCAGAGCAATTTTCCAGTGTGCAGATAGGTGTTTCTCTTTTATGCTTTATGTGTTGGACATGGCTCATGTTAAGGGGCCGTGCAAAGCCCGTTACTCAGCGATCGTAAACTTATATACATTGCTATAGCTCGCGGTCATTTCTCTCTTTGTAAGCTGCGCGGATGCTTCCGGGAAATATATAAACTGCGGTCGAAGCGCGGGTGAAGGAAAAACCTGCGGGGCAAAACTGCGGTAAGAGATAAGCGCCCCTGGTGCTGCAGTGCGTATAACTGCCTGCCAGAGAGCTTCTTGCCTTGCCTTTGATAAAAATTCTACTACATCGGATAAGGAAAATTTTGTTATAGAACGCTCGGGTGTGCGATTGAGCGCTGTGGTGAGCGTGCCATCTACAATGGTTATGGCAGCTGCCCGCGTTTGTAAGAGCGCAAAGTTTTCTTCCTTTAGGTAGTCTGGACAATGCTGGTTGTCTCTATAGTAGCCAAAAAAGATGAAATGCCAGAAGAAGTTATCTCTCATGGCAACTGTACTAAAGAGTTCACGCTGCTTAGTTTTATAGAGATCTTTCAGAAAAAATTTGCCTGCGCGCATGCAGTAATACATCTGCCGTGGATGCACACCATAAGGCCACATAGTAGGGGTAGGGATGTGCGCGTAAACAAAATTCCACAAGCGTGGCTCTATCTGTGCTGTGTAAAAGTCTCTTTGTGCTGCTGTAGAAGTCATGTCCGCAAAAGTTCGTAGGGTGTCGCTACCTACTGCTCGGTATATCCACTTACGGAGAAGGGCAAGCCGCGCTAGGGCCCCTACTGTATAGAGCCCTTTTTTAAATATGTGGATATGTGCATCCCAAAATTTTTGGCTTTCAGGCGGTAGCGCAGGCCGCAAGCTATCGGTATACAGCTGGGTGTAGGCTGCATGTGTTCCCACTCCAAAGAGCTGCCAAAATTCTGCATACGGGAGGGTTTGTACTGCTGCGAGTTTAAGTCTGAGCAAGTGATTTTGCGCGGGGTTGGCATCTACAGCGATAATGCTTTTGGGGCCGGCAAGAGCGGCATGTAAAATATTGCACCCACCAGACGTGAGCGCAACCAATGTGTCTGCTTCCGTTAGTTCTAAGAGTTCTTTGTCTACAGAAAAATCTTCCCAGGTTTGGTTATAGACAATCTTTGGCTCGGCCAATTTCATACAAGCTGCTCTTGCGATATACTTAGTGTATGCATTATACAGCGCTTGCGCAGTTTGGAAAATCTAAATTTGGAAAGGGCCTGGCCTTTGTGTGGGGGCTGGCAGAAGGGTTGCTCTTTTTTGTAGTCCCGGATGTATATTTGAGTTTTATCGCTTTGTTTAGTGTGGCCGGAGGGCTGGTAAGTGTGGCGTACGCGTTGCTTGGCTCACTGTGTAGCGCGGTGATTGTTTACGCGCTCGCGCCCTTTATGGGCGGCATGTACCATAGAATACTGCTGGCCATACCTGGTATTTCTGAGGCCATGCTTCGTACTGTAACAACCGGGCTTGCGCAGCACGGGGTCCAAAATATTATTGCGGGTCCATTTAGCGGCATACCATATAAGATTTACTCTGTAGAAGCAGCGCTCCAGCACCTTCCCATTGGCTCGTTCTTGCTGTGGTCTATTCCAGCGCGGCTTGAGCGCATGCTACCAGTAACCCTGGTCGCACTCGTGCTCGGGTATGTGTTCCAAAAAAATATAAAGAAGTATACTACCTACTGGATACTCGGTTTTTTGTTGGTATGGGCGCTTATCTATATACAGTACTATTATTCGCTTGGGCAGTAATTCTAGAAATTATTGGATTGCGTTTTCCCGACGCTGTTTTGAGAAGTTGCTCTTCTGTTACTTGATCTATGTGTACTGTTGTTCCCAAGAGTCGCTCAAGGCGGCTTTTTATGTCAGTGACACCGTCTTTCGAAAGGGCGTGCTTGCTTACTACTTGCATGCGGACTACATCTGCCGACTCCTGTATAAGGCAGAAATCGAGAATGTCTATGTGGCCGGTAAGTAGTAAGTCGTATACCGTATCAAGGAGGTATGCAGATGTTAGTGTACGGCCATGGGTGAATGTAAATGCATCATTCTTTCTTCCGAGGAACGTGTTTAACACGCGGCCGGTGCGGCCACATGCGCAGGTGTTGTTTGCATCAATTATTCCCAGGTCACCTTGTTCGTAGCGGATAAATGGCATGGCAAAATTATGCAAGTTTGTGCCAACCAGGTTGCTCGCAGTTCCTGCGGTTACTGTTTCTATATAACTAATATCTTCCCAGAGGTGGTAGCTCCCTTGTTCACACTCCGCTGCTATCCAGCCTAGTTCTTCTGAAGAATATTCATCAAGTACCGGACAATTAAAAAACTTCGCCAGGGTAGCGCGCTGCGCTTTGGTTGAAAGTTCGGAGCCAACGCTTATGAGTTTAAGTCGCAAGCTTTGTGCTTCATCTGCGCTGAGGTGCTGCATGAGGGCGAGCAGGTGAGAGGGGTATGAGCAGATAATAGAAGGTTTTAGCGACAGTATGCTCCTTGCAGTATTTGCGAGTTCGTTTAGTGTTGGAATAAAGTACGACTTATACAGTCCAAGGAACGACGCTGCTGGGTAAGGCGAAGTATAAATATAGAGACATGTGTCCCATGGTTTATACGTACCGAGCGAGTTAAGTATGCGAAACCTTCCTAGCGCGTAGCTCCAGGTATCTTTGGGGTTATGCACAATGGTTATAACTTTGCCCGATGACCCAGAACTTACCGATGGTATGCATTCACTTTGGTTAACGGTGTCTGAGATGGCCCCTTCAGGGAATGCGTCAATAATTTCCTGTTTGGTTACCGTAGGGAATTTTTCAAGATCGCTGAGACTGGCAAAGTCTTCCGGACTTACTCCAGCATCCTGGTATTTCCTTCGATAGAGTTCTGTGGTGGAATACGCATGCGCGAGCAATTTTTTTATTTGCTTTTCTTGATAGGCTTTCGTTGCTGCTGAGCTTCGCCAAGGCCCATGATAAAACCACGGAGCGTGTAGTACCGCCCTGGCTATGACTTGTATATATTCAGCCGGAGTGTACGATCTCATAAAGTGGCTACAGCACGCTGAATAAGTTTGGTAATTTCAATATACGAAGCATCTGCTGGTATGTGCACTGGTTTTCCAAATGTAATATGCGCCGTGCCTTTCGTGGGTAGGGTAGCGCCTCGTGGTAAAATGTGGAAGTTTCCCGATATTTTAATGGGCACCACAGGCACTCCCATTTCCTGGGCAATTATACCAATGCCTTTTTTAAATTCGCCTAGCTGCCCAGCTTGACTCCTTGTGCCCTCTGGGTATATGAGCACAGAATGCCCGGCATTGAGTAAACTGCCCACATGGCCCAAGCTCTCTCGCACGTTTCCGTCTCTGTCGAGGGGGAATGCGTTAAAAAGTAGCTGCGCCCAGAAGGCTGTAAATGGGTTTTTAAAAAAATAATCTTTAGCAGCTGCCACACAGAGGTTAGCTCGTATGTGCTGCGGGAGCAAACGGAATATGGTGGGAGTGTCTAAGTGGCTCTCGTGGTTTGCCACAAGCAGAAATGGACCTCGCGGTAAGTTTGTGGCCGCTCCCTGCGTTCCTTGTAAGGTTTGGAATGACTGGATGGCTAAAAACAAAAACCATTGCATAACTGCGCGAATTGGTTTTACTATGTGCCATCGTGGCCAGGAAGCTATGTGAATGGCTTTGCTTCTTTGTTCGGAGTGCTGTAGGAGCTGCATAAGATCGCCAACTGTGCTGGTTTGGGATATGCTCGTTTCTGCTATTTCTATGCCTAACTCATCTTCTATTCTGGAGACTAGCTCTAGTCGCTTAATAGAGTCTAAATGCAGATCTGTAACAAAATTTGCATTTGGTGCTATGGCCGCGCTCTCCATACCAGTTATTTCGCTTATAATGTGGGTGAGCGGGTCGGTGCTGACGGGTTTTTGCTGCGCAGATATTGGCGTGGGAGAGTGTTCTTCTGCAATAAGAAATGCTGCTACTTCAGGCCTAAGGATTTTTTTTGTTGTGGTCCGGGGAAAGTCTGCGAGCGGCCACAATACTAGTTTTTGAATTTGCTGGTGAGATGCTAGGTGGTTGTTTGCGCGCTGCATGATTTCTTCAGGGGACGGGGTGTCTGTATCTGTTAACACTGCCGCAACGAGTAAAGTGGATGTGTCTTTTTTTATACCGCACACTACGGCTTCTTTTACTCCTCCAAATTCTCTTAGTGCTTGTTCTATGTCTTCAGGGTATATGTTCATACCCGAGTCGCTTATAATGGTGTTCTTTTTTCTTCCTTGTATATATACATACCCGTCTGCATCTATGGCGCCTACATCGCCAGAGTGAAACCAGCCATTGGCGAACGCGTTTGCAGTGGCCTGCTCATTTTGAAAATATTCACGGGTAAGGTTTGGTCCCTGGAGCAACAACTCTCCATCGTCCGCGACCTGTACAGATATACCGGGTAGTACCCGGCCAACAGAACGAGGCTTATGAGCCTGGAGCGAACTTGCAGTAATGAGGGGCGATGCTTCGGTGAGGCCGTATCCCTGAAGGGGGACAATGCCTAGCCTGGTCCAAAACAGCTCAAGGCTTACATCGAGGGGTGCGCCGCCCACGTAAAATTCTTTCAGAGATAGACCGAGCTTGGTTCTTATTCGGTGGAAAAGTAGCCTACGTATGGCTACGGGAAAACGTTCTGCCCTGCTGAGTGCCTGCGAAAATTGCGTTGTTTTGTGGGCGGCCTCCACAGTTCGCATGATTGAGTTTTTAAGCAATTGCAGCACTGCAGGAACGCACACTATGGAAGTTATGCGTTCGTTTTGCAGTGCTGCAACCATATACTTTGGTTTTATGGTGTAGGGGTACACAATGCTTGCTCCCCAGAATAAGGGACTAAAAAGACCACCGGTTTGTTCCAGCATGTGGCTCAACGGTACCAAGGAAAGGAATTGGTGAGTACTGCTCAGTGGCGCCACCTGTGAAAGCATATATACATCGGAGCAGACGTTTGCATGGGTGAGCACGACTCCTTTTGGCTCACCCGTACTTCCCGAGCTGAAGACAATTTCTAGTGTATCGTTTGGCTCAATGGTGGGCACGCTAGCAATGGCCGCACTGGGCAAGCTATCAAAAGGAATATCCTCAATATATACAATGGGTGTATAAGGGCTTGGTGTGAGCGGGGAAAGCGTGTGCGAAGTAAAAATAATTTTTGCACGTGTCGTACGCGCAATTGTATCTATGAACTCCGGAGTTGAGTTACTGTCCAGGGGCACTACTACCACGCCGAGACTTGCACACGCAAAAAAGATGCAAGACCACTCAGGGGAGTTGGGTGTGCGCAGTATAACTGTATCTCCCTTGCGTAGCTGTTGCTCGGCAAGAAAACTGATTGTGCTATCAACTTTTTGTTTTAGCTCGGTATATGTCCAAACAATTCTTCGAAATTTTCGGTGTTGTATAAATGCTACTTCGGTACCAAAGGCATTGCATGCATTAAGAAGTAGTGCGGGTACTGTATGGGGCTGTGTCATATAGGTAGTATATAACATCAGTGCGCTTTAGGCATACAAACACCTGGTTTAGAGTGTTGGCTATTTAGTCTAGTCCGTAGTTAATTTCTATATCGTAGTTTGTAATTTTATTCTGCTGCACTGTTGCTGTGCAGAGGTTGTATGATCCATCAAATGTAGTGCAGTATTCCTCTCCTTTTTCTTTTACAAATATACTGTAGGTGCCCGGGGCGAGTTCGGTCTTGTAAAAACCTGCACTATCCGATTTTACTGTTTTGACTAGAGGTGCGAGTTCGCGCTGTGCGCCCTTATCTGGAAATCGTTGTTTTGTAAGTTCTCGTATATACACAGTTCTGGACGCAGGAGTATTCAGGCATGGGTTTTCGTCTGGTGTAGGCTGTTCCGTGAGGGTTCTGGGCATGCAATTCCCGGTGCGCAGAGTAATTTTTCCGGAAATGCCCTGGGTAATGGGCTTTGAGGATGCATCGCGTTCCAGAAACAAATATCCGCCTATGCTGAGGCCAATAATGATAACAGCTCCTAATATGTATTTTTGCATTGTTCTATATATCTTGTCGTGAAAAGTCTTATATGGGTATATACGATGCAGTCATAGATTAGTAACAAAATAAAAGGTGCTAGGCACCTTTTATTTTCGTTTTATTATAGACATACCGCCGTACTTGCTTGGTTTGCGCAGGGATGCGCCAGAGAGGTGCATGCGTTTCCGATTTTTTACTTCTCGTTTTTCTGCCTTAAGATTTGTTTTCGTTTTTCTCATAACAAAAAATTAGTTTGTTATATACTTTGCGCGAGTACTTCATCCGGCGTACTACCCGGTGAGTAAGAAGCAAGGTCGTTACCAGACATTTCCCAGGAGCGTTGGATAGGGTCGAGAATTTTCCACGACTCAAGGACTTCTTCGCCAGAGGTAAATAGAGCGTGGTCGGACTTTATGGCACTGAAGAGTACTTGTCCATATGGTTCTGGGAGTCCTAGTTCGCGGTCGCCGAATACAAACTTTACTTTATGTTGGGTAAGCTCATGTTCGTACCCGGGCCGCTTTGCCCAAATGCATAACTCAACGCCTTCGTCTGGCTGCAAACGGAGTGTTAGCTCCTCTGGCTCTTCACCTGCATCTTTTTTATAAAAAATTCGGATCTCAGTGTATCTACTTTTAAGAGCTTTACCAGTCGTGAGCACAATGGGCACGCCTGTCCATTTTTCATCTTGCGATTCTAAACGAACAGATGCAAATGTCTCAACCATGCTTTGAGGGTTTTGTACTTCTTCTCTGTAACCTGTATATTGCCCGCGGTATGCGAAGTCCGTAATTGCATTCGCGCCGGTGGGGAAGCGTAGTTGCTGTAGCGCTTTAAGCCGTAGCTCTGGCACTTGTTGCATGTTGCCTTTTGGGGGGGTGTCCATGAGTGCGAGGGCCGCCAGCTGGAGTAGGTGGCTTTGCATAAAGTCTCGGAGGGCACCGGTCTGTTCGTAAAAAAGCGCTCGGCCTTCTATGCCTATGGCCTCACTAGCGGTAATTTCAATGCGCTCTATGAACTCTTTGTTCCAGGTTCGTTTAAACAGTGGGTTGTATTCCCGAAATATAACTAGGTTCTGAGCGGTGTCCCGCGCAAGATAGTGGTCTATGCGGTATATTTGTTCTGAAGTGAAATAGCGATCTATGTGTTCTATAAGATCCTTGGCACTTTCCAAATCTGTGCCAAATGGCTTTTCAAGTAAAAGTTTTGTCTGAGGTTTCTTTGCTAAACCGGAGGTGCCCAAGTGCTCTATAATTGGTTTTGAAACCTGTGGCGGTACTGAGAGGTAAAAGAGTCGCTGCGGCTGTTGACTAAAAGTATCTCCGAGGGTTTGCAAATAGTTCGTTAGCTTTCCATAATCTTCCTCACTTGTTAAGTCCATTTGAAACAATTCAGTGTGTTCGGTAATATATGCGGCATGTTCTGTTTTACTTAGCAATGACTCAACAGTTACATCGCTTTTTCGGGTAATACCTACAATGCGAAACTCCTCTGGTAGTGCTCCGGCAAGTGCCATTTTACCAATAGCAGGCAACAGCTTTCGCTGCGCTAAGTCACCGGTTATACCAATGATTATGAGGATGGTAGGGGAGGCTGAATTCATAGAATGAGTAATAATAGAAATGCCTAATACCTAATTTCTAATGTGTGATGAAAGACGGGAGAATATTCCGGACATTAGATATTAGGAATTGGAAATTAGACATTGTGTCTTTAACACTTACTTATTTATCTTATGGCCGCCAAAGGCGTTGCGCATGGCCGCAAGAAGTTTAGTGGCAAAGTTAGTGCGGCCTTGTTGTGACGCCAGTCGTACGTCAAACGAGGCTTGTATGGAAGGCATGTCTATATTCATGTCTTTTGCTACTTCAAGCGTCCATCGTGCTTCCCCAGACTCAGCTACATACCCGTCTATACCCGCAAGCTCTGGGTTTTCTTTGAGTGCGTCCCGGCTCAGTTCGTTGAGCCAGGAGGTAATAACGCTATGGTGTTGCCAGACTTCTCCAGCAGCAGCGAGGTCTAAGTTTTTATATGGACCTTCTTTCAAAAAGCGATAGCCCTCAGCAAGGCTTTGCATCATGCCATACTCAATGGCGTTGTGGGTCATCTTTACAAAATGGCCGCTACCGCTGTCTCCAAAGTGGTGGTAGGCGCCCTCGGGTAGTGCAAGCGTTTGTAAGACTGGTTCCACTGTTCTAAAACTCTCTGCGTCACCGCCGGCCATCATGGAAAAACCATGTGCGTACCCCCATATGCCCCCACTTGTTCCTACGTCGAGGAGGAGGGAGCCATGTTCTGCGACTCGCTCTGCGCGAATTTTAGTTTGGCGAAAGTCCGAATTGCCGCCGTCTATAATAATACTCTTGGCTGGGACGAGCGCCAGCCAGGCAGCCAGCTCCGCGTCTACTACATCCGCAGGAACCATGAGCCACAGCACTATTTGGTCGCCGCCAAATGCCGCAACCACTTCTTCTTTGCTGTAGGCAGGGGTTGCCCCTATGGCCTTCATTTCATCTATTGGCTCTTTACTTCTGTTGTGCGCGATAACGGTATGTCCGCCTTCTTGTAGCTTGCGGGCAATTTGCATGCCCATTCGTCCGAGGCCTGATATTGCTATTTTCATAAAAGTTTATATTTAAATGGTTATGGCATTAAGGTCTTATCATTGCCTGAAGTCATCGACGAAGCAATCTAATAATAATTATGTACAAATGTTAGATTGTCACGATCCGATCCAGGCATCGAATCTCGCAATGACAGAGCAGAGAAAGATGGCTCTATTTTTTAAGATTGAAAATCGGTAAAGAGTGTGAACGTTGGAATCTGCTTTAACAATTGCGCTGGCTGCTCGGTAACAGGTGTATTGCTGGTAAGTAAAGTTGCAAGTGTTGGCCATTTTGCTTCCCCCGCAGCAAAGGCTATTGCTTCGGAAAGTTTGAGAATTGTCGAAGGAGTTGTGGTAATGCGTTCATAGCCGCCACCGTCATAAGTAACCGCATACTCGTGAGCATCTACGGCAGGGCTGTGGGGGAGTATGCCAGATGTGTGGCCATCTGCGCCTATTCCGAAAAAACCTATAGCGTAATTTGTTTGCGCCAGCTCAGTTTTCAGAAACGCATTAAACTGCTCTGTGGTGGTTGCTCGATCGTGGCCGCGTAGTACAGGCGCAAGTGTTGCATGAGGAAGGCTAAATCCCGCGTGTAGTAATTGTTCCCAGTTTGAATCTGTATGGGCTATGGGGCCATAACGTTCGTCGGTAAGGGTTATGACGAGCTTTTGCTGCTCCTCTATGTGTATGAGTTTCGCCGCCTCTACAATGATGGGGATACAGGAGCCACCTGCGACTAACCATGTCACATGTTTCCCCGCGGAGAGCTGCTTCATAATTTGCCCCGCAAGGAAGCGTGCTATTTCCCGCTGGTCCGTAGTGGTTCTTACTTCTATATTCATACGTATATAGGTATTCTACAAGGTATTATTGGAGTTGGCTATTGGCAGTCATGAAAACATATAAGCATACAAACATGTAAACAAAAAGCATGTAAACATATAAACATGGCTCCCGAAGAGGCTCTGCCTTTTGTTTAAATGCTTACATGCTTGCATGTTTGTATATCCTGCTTCATTAGGCGCCTAGGGCCATCTTTGGTATGCTTACTTATACAGAACAATACACTTTATGAACTTCAAAGACATACAAAACAAATGGCCTGCAGTGGCCGAGCTCAAAGCCCATCCCGTAGCATATTTTTGTGCTGAATTTGCGCTTTCAGATGAATTGCCCATATACTCGGGCGGCCTTGGCGTACTGGCCGGAGATGTGATTCGTGAAGCAAATGTTGCCAACATGCCGTTAGTTGGCGTGGGGTTGTTTTATAAAGAGGGCTACTTTAGGCAAGTGATTACGGAGGCGGGGCTCCAAGATGAATTGCCCGCCTATCACGAGCTTGCGCATCTACCCATTGCTGTTGTTACAGATGCTGTGGGTAATGAAGTTCGCATTAAAATGTATATTGGCAACCGCATTATAGTAGTACGCACATGGAAATACATGGAAGGAAATATTCCAGTGTATTTGCTCGATACCGATCTTCCTGAAAATATGGAGCTTGATCGTCGCCTGACCTTAAGCCTCTATCCAACCGATAATGAGTGGCGTATACAGCAAGAAATAATCTTAGGCATAGGCGGTGTAAAGCTGCTACACCACTTGGGCATTACGCCTGGCGTGTACCACTTAAACGAGGGTCATTCCGCGTTTGCTATATTGGAAATTGCGCATAAGTATTTAAAGAACCACCCAGTTAGTTTTTCTGAGGCCCTGACCTATGCCCGCAGTAGGACTGTGTTTACCAATCATACTCTTATTTCCTCTGGGAATGATGTGTTTAGCAGCGAAACAGTAGCGAGGCTGTTGAAAGAATACGCAGACCATCTTGAGCTGCCGGTAGATGATATTGTGCGCATGGGTGCGGTTCCTGGTCAGACTAATTTATTTTCCATGACGCACTTGGCTCTTTCTGCGAGCAATAGGGTAAGTGCAGTGAGTAAGACCCATGCTGAGTTTGCGAAAATCACCTGGCCAGACCGAGAACTTATGCCCATTACCAACGGTGTGCATGCACCATTTTGGCAAGCTCCGGGGTGGCAACATATAGCAGATCAGCTTGCCCGAGGGTTCGATGTAACCGATGCGGAAATATGGCGCACGCATCTTCAGTACAAAGCTGAATTACTTGCTCACCTCGAGCGGGTAACCTCATCTTCGTTTAGTCCAGAAGCGCTGACTATTACGTGGGCACGGCGCATTGCTGCGTACAAACAGCCGCTATTGTTGTTTTCTGATATTGCCCGCCTTAAGGCCATTATCTATAACAGTGAACGCCCTGTACAAATTGTTATAGCAGGTAAAGCCCATCCAGGAGATGCTGCGGCAAAAGGCATGATTACCGAACTCTTGAACCTGCTTAAATCACACGATTTACATGACAGCATTGTATTTGTGCCAAACTATAATTTGCAGCTTGCACGTCTCTTGGTCGCGGGGAGTGATGTCTGGCTCAATACGCCTATTCGCGGTCAGGAGGCGTGCGGCACGTCGGGTATGAAATCTGCCATGAATGGTGGTTTGCAGTGCGCTATTTCCGATGGCTGGACAGATGAAATTTCTCTACAAGATCTAGGGTTTCTCGTGAGTCCCGTAGACTCAGCTACCAGTTTATACAATAGCTTAGAGCAAACCATAGCCCCGCTCTACTATAGTGGACAAGTAACGCAGGGCATACCAACAGAATGGGTTTCGCGTATGCGTCAAACCGTACACGTAGTAACTCAGGGCTTTTCTTCAGAACGCATGTTACAAGAATATATAGAAAAGCTATACGTTCCAACTATGGGCAATGGCTAAGTCTGGCGTTATGGCGTATAGTACACACAGGGGGCGACGTGCCCCCTTTTAGTATGCGCAAATAGGGTCGCTGCGCAGTGGTATAGTAGCTTGGCCAAATTGTACGACCCGTAATGCAGTCCCCGAAATTTTATGAAAATACTATTTATAGCCGCGGAAAATGCACCATATACACAGGTTGGGGGTCTTTCTCAAGTGGTGTCATTCCTGGCGCGGGCACTTCGTAAGCAGGGACATGATGTGCGAGCATTCACACCGAAGTACGGGATTATCAATACTCGAAAATACAGACTTGCTGTAGATACAAAAGAGCTTATTGTACCGACCGGTCATAAAAAAAGCGCTCACACTCCTTCGGAGCTTGTGTGCAGTGTAAAATATCGGGATGCAGACCCATTGTTTCCCCCTGCCTATTTTTTAGAAAACAAAGAATACTTTGAGCAGCGAGCAAATGTCTATGGCTATGGTGATGAGCACGTGCGGTTTTACTTGCTTAGTTTAGGGTGTTTGGAGTGGTTGCTTAAGCAGAAAGCTACGGGTGGTTTTGTACCGGATGTAATTCATGCCCACGATTGGCATACGGGGTATATAGTTGAACTCATAAAAAAGAATCCGCGCTATAAACTGCTGAGAAAAATTAAAATACTATACACCATACACAACTTTAGGTACCAGGGGAACTATGACTTTTTGTATACGCCGAACCCCGACACAGGGAAGTCTCCGCTCTTGCCGCTGTTTGACCCGCACCAGCGCATGCAAAACCCGTTGCTCCGCGGTATGCTCTATGCTGACCACGTAAATACCGTTTCCCAGAAGCATGCCCTGGAAGTGCAGACGTCCAGAAGGGGGGAGCGACTGGAGAAATATACAAAACGAATTGCCTACAAACTCTCGGGTGTTGCAAATGGCATAGACACGCAAGAGATGGATCCTGCGACCGATGTGCATATTGTATCCAATTATAATTTTAAAAATATTGCGGCACGGAGGCCAAACAAACCAGCCCTGCAAAAACTGTTCAATTTGCCCGTATCGCACAGCACCCCGGTAGTCGGGTTTGTGGGCAGGTTGGCTGCTCAAAAAGGTGTGGAACTGATATTTAAGGTTCTCGAACGCATAGACTCCTTGCCGCCCGTTCAATTTGTATTTTTAGGTGGGGGAGAGGATGCTCTTATAAGCGAGCTCACGCGTATATGCGCTGCTCATCCAACGCAAGTGGCTGCCATTTTGCATGGAGATTTTATCTTGCCTCGTAAAATGTTTGCAGGGTGCGATATGCTGCTTATGCCGAGTCGGTTTGAGCCTGGTGGTATAGTCGCCATGGAGGGATTGCGCTATGGTGCGGTGCCTATAGCGTCAGATACGGGAGGGTTATCGGAGACAGTAGTGCAATTCAATCCTAAGCTTGGCACTGGCAATGGATTTTTGCATGATCCTGGTGATATGTGGGGTTTGTTTGTGCAGCTTGTTTCCGCATTGCAGCTCTATGCTATACCCGATGTATGGAATGTACTCGTAAAAAATGCCATGGCCTGCGATTTTTCCTGGGATCACACAGCAGTAAATTACGAGAAGCTCTACCGGCAATTATTGCGGGCGAAGTAGGTAATGAAAAAACACGGCTGCATAGCCGTGTTTTTTTATAATTTACTTTTGTCGTTTTTGTAAGAAGAAATTCTTCTGGTCTTGCTTATTGATCTGCTCACTGTTCGCGTCTTCCGAGCTTGCGCCCTCTTGCTTTGTGTTCTTGTTGTCTTGCTTCTGTGTAGGATCAAAGTTGCTCCGGCGGTCTTCTCGCCAGCTTCTTACATTTACTTTGTTTTTGAGCTTGGTAATAGTAGCGTCCAGGTCTTCTGCTTCACCTCGTTTGCCTTCGTGGTTAAGGTTTTTTTTGGTCTGCTCTAGGGTGCCTATGGCTTTCAGTACTTCCCGCCTGGCTCGCACTTCTGCTTCGGAGTGGGCAGTAGGTTTTTCTTCGTCGTCTGGCGCTATAGTTGTTCGAACAGTGGTGGTAGCTGCTTCGGGTGCCGTTAACGTAGCTGCTGTAGGCGCGGCGATAGTTTTCTTTGGTGTCTGTTTAGCTTCTGGTGCTTTTGTTTCAAGGGTGTCTAGCTCACGAATACGTTCCTCTGTAAATTGCACTTGTAGTTTTGCTTTTGACTCAGGGGTCGAAGCAAAGGAGAGGCGAGCGCCTTCTACTGCCCGTTTAACCGAGTAGAGTGTGTCGCCGGGCATTGAACTACCAGAGGCGTAGGCAGTCCCTGAAAGGACAGCGAGAATTAACACCGCAAACGAGGAAACACGGACCAGCGTAAGAGACCATGCTCTGCGTGGGCTTGTGTGCTGGGCAGCTTGGTCAGGTCCTGCTGCAATACGAGCCAGTACCCGCTGCTTAATCTGTTCTTTTGCAGAAATAGACAGGCTAGGGGTTCCGCGTTCGGAATACTTTTTATAGAGATGGATTAACTTATCTTGTTTCATGGTGCTTGAATATGCGTTCTAGTTTTTTCATGGCGCGGTGCTGGAGTACTCGGACCGATACACTATTTTTCTTGAGCGCTTTCGCTGTTTCTTCTATAGAGAGTTCTTGAATAAATCTTAACTCGAGTACTTGTTTATAGTTTATAGGAAGTTGGCTTAATGCTTTATGCAGGAGTACGGCATCCAGGGAGCTATTTACTAAATCGCTCGTATCATTGTCTGCGGCGGTATCAAAGGTGGGGTCTAGGGAAACGGTTTGCGGTCTGCGATATACCTTACGAAAATGATCATTGACCGTATTTGAAGCGACGGTGTAGAGCCAAGCAGAAAAATTTAAATCTTTCAATTCTAACTTTTTACAACCGTGCCATGCCTTTACAAAAACCTCTTGAAGCAGGTCCTCTGCATGCTCTGGGTCCGATGTTTTAAAAGATATAAATTTATATATTCTATCCGCGAATTCATCGTATAAGCTTGCAAACGCCTGTTCGCTTCCTTGCTGGACCTCGGCAACTAATTTTTCAATGTCAGCTTTTTCCATACTATATATCGTACACGAAAGTCTATTGTTTCACTATGTATACATTCCTGCACCGAATACTGATGTTAGGGCTATAACCGCTTAAATAAGCAGTAAATTTGCTGTAACATACCCGTTTTCCGAGCGATGTATACAGCAAGGGGGATTTACTCACTATAAACTAAACGAAAGGATATTGCTATGACGAATACATATAAATTTCCAGCGTTGCTTGCTGCTGCGCTCGTAGTTGCTTTGACCGTACCGGGCCTCGCATCTGCCCATGGTAATGACAGGAAAGACGATAAAGGCTGGGGCCGCGGTAAAAACATGAAGCAAGAACGCCGTACTTCTGAAGTAAATGAATTTGGAGTACGCGTTTGGAATGATGGCGCTATCCAGCTTCCAGGTGGTATATTCCACAAGGGTGCTGTCACTGCTACTTCAAGCACTGGCTTTACTTTTAAAGAAGGAACTACTACCTATACAGTTACTACTAGCTCCGCTAAGTTAGTGCAATTGCCTCATACAGTTATTGGTCTTTCTAACATTGCAGTAAACGACTCTGTATCCGTAACTGGTACAGTGACCGGTAGTACCATAGACGCAAGTGTGGTGTTTGTCACTAAGGCAAACGTAAAGCCCGCCACTACCAAAGGTACGGTAACTGCAGTCAGTGGAAACACAGTAACGGTGCAGACGAAAGATAACAAAACCGTCACTGTAAATACCGATAGCAACACCCAGGTTGTGAAAAAAGATGGTACTACTGGTACCGTAGCAGCCGATGTTACTACGAATAGCAAGGTGAAACTCTTTGGTCTTTGGGATGGCGTACTCCATGTATTCAACGCTATAAAGATAAAGATTAAGTAATTCCGGCCTCTCGCTGATTATGTACAAAACATTCCTACATTCTTAAGAATGTAGGAATGTTTTTCTATATCAGACACATCCGTGGTAACAGTTAAAATTCATCTGTTTTCTATATACTTCAGCGTATGAATGTTCCGAGTATTGATGGCGTAGTACTTAAAAAAAGAATACAGAAACCACGGGGTGTAAGCGTAACAGTGCGTGTAGTAACAGAACAGGGGAGCGCCCAAATTCCTCCCAGGCTATCTCATCTGCGCTCTAGTAACCATCTACCAAAAGTGCGTCCGCGCATGTTTAAAGGTTTTCCAGCATTTAGTGTAGTTGCCATGGTGGTAATTTCATTTGCTGCTGGTTTATTTGCTATGTGGCAGACTCGTGCGTCTCTGGCTGAGAATACCCCCCAGGTGGTAGAGGGCGGGCAAACGCCTCCAGGAACCATAGCTATACGTGTCGAAAACGAAACTGTGCCCTCTACTGTGCCAGCCTCGAACACCGCAATATATACTATGAGCCTTGAGCAGCTGGAATACTATTTGCAGGAAGGATATAAAACGCCGGAAATGCGTCAGGCTGAATTACTTAGGCTCCGTGCAGAAAAAATTCGTACGTACTTAGCAAGTAAAAAGTCGCCTCTGGCAGATATTGCCAATACGCTTGCTAGCTTGCGGCATTGGCGTGTAGTTATTGCTATTTCCAATTCCGAAAGCTCCCTTGGCAAGCGCTGTGCAGATAATAACTGCAGTGGCATTGGCGTAGAGCCGGGACATCCACTCTGGCGAGAATATGAAACAAAGGCAGACTGGGCAAAAGATTTGGATGCGCTTATAGAAAAGCGGTATAAAAACTGGACACTTGAACAAATGAACGGGGTATACAACAACCCCGGAAGTGAAAACTGGGTGTTTGCTGCCCGGCAAATTCTAGATGATTTAAAAGACGTAGAATAGACAAACGCCAGCACAACAGTGCTGGCGTTTATAGTGTGTGAAATAACCAATAAGCACATGGACTTATTTATTTTTTGATCCGACCTACGAATCTTTTTACAGTTTTACCATAGAGCGCATGGCCTTTTCTAAGGAGGGTGGCTCGGTGCTTCTTTGCTCCTTTGCGTATCTTGTGGAGGAGGCTCGCGCTGTTCTTACGCGTATTCACTTTACATTCTTCAGGGCAGATTGCGGTTCTTTCTGTAGAGTGTTCACATTCCTCGCATACTATAAGCTGCCGGTAACAATTCTTGCAGTTGCTAAAGCGTTCGCTTGGTTTGCCGCACGAAACACACTTTCCTACAATTTGATGTTTTGGGTCGTCTGTATAAAAACCCATCATCATGCGGTTATCGAATACATAGAGTTTTCCAAGAAAATCTTCGTTTGGGTATGCGGCCATGTAGCTTACTATGCCGCCATCGAGCTGATAGACATCTGTAAACCCATTTTCAAGCAAGTATCCGGACGCCTTTTCGCAGCGCACACCACCAGTACACACCGTGACTACGGTTTTGTTTTTTAAATGTGCAACGGACCGCAAAAATTTTGGTAGGTCGCGAAAATTATCCATTGGAGGAACAATAGAATCTTTAAAGTGTCCTACTTGATGCTCATACACATTGCGCATGTCTACAATGTAGAACTCTTTGTCAGAATGGATCCACGTATGAAGCTCGGCAGGGGAGAGGTGTATGCCGGTGACTACATTTGGGTCTATGTCACATTTGCCGAGGCCTAGGGTAACTATTTCTGGTCGAACTTTGACCGATGTTTTGGGAAATGCATTGCCAGTGCCCGGACTTCGTTTTATGTGCGTGGTAGCAAACCTGGGGTCGCTTAAAAACACCTGCAAGTATTCTGCAATGTGTTCTTTTGTTCCTTCTAGTGTGGCATTGATGCCTTCACTGGCAATAAGCGTGCGGCCGCGGAGCTGGAGCCTATTTTGTAGCTCGCGTTGCTCCTCGGCAAACTGCTCCGGGTTTACTATATGGACGTATTTATAAAAAAGGATTATCTCAAAATTTGCTGGTTCTTGCTCGTTCATAACTAGGGTATTTTAGCAGAAAGTGAACCTGTACGTATAGTATAGAAAAATGAACCAAAAAGTGGTCTGATAGTGCCTATAAAAATAAAATCACCCAGCAAATATCTGGGTTCGTTGTCTATTGCAACACGTGTGTGCAATCTTTTGTTCGCTCGCTTGTTGCCTCCTACAAGTTGTGCGTACCGTGGCTAGAGATTTTTCGCTAGCCGCTCTGCTTCATCTAATTTGCTGTTTATGGCTTCATAGATTCTGCCGAGCTCCCGGTATTCTCGTGTCGAGAGGTTTGGGTCTTCGGGCTGTTGATGAATGGTGCTTGGGCCATACGCAAGGTAGGTTGACCAAGCTTCGTCGAATAGTTGTTGTGCTCTGCGTACGTGCTCCGGTGCTTCTTCCGATATATCGTACTTTCCTTCGGTAAGTCGCAGGGTTGCTCGTTCTTTGCTGCTGGCCGCTGCGAGCCGCGCTGTTGTCCGCTCTTCCTCTTGTTCTCTTCTCCGTCTGAGTAGGATGGTGCTTCCCCAAAGCACTAGAATAGTACAAGTGATGAGTGTGATGAGTACGAGCGCTTGTCCTATGCCTTGTGCATTTATAACCGTTGTATTTGGTTTTGGGTGTAAGTGCATGTCGAGCACCCGATGTGTTTCTTCCATGCCAGCAGTGAATGCTCCAGCAAAATCGTTTTGCCTAAAGTGTGGTCGCATGTGATCGGCGATAATGCGGGCATAATTGGCATTTATTGGCTCCTTAAACGTAAGCCCTGAAAAGATGCCTGCTGCTCGTTCTTGTCGTACATGTACGAACACTAGTAAATTGCCTTTGCGGCCTTGCGGTGTTTTCCAGGAAGGACATTGCTGCTCTACGGTTTTGATGAAGGTGTCTAAATTGCCGCTGCCTTGCATGGTTTGGTACGTCCGTACTCGCACATCTGCTCCGAGACTCGTGAGCTTTTGTGCTGCTTGTTCAACTTCCTGAACGTGTCCGGTGAATACCTGCGATTCATCTACCACCAGAGCGTCGCAGCTTTGTGCTGCTACTGCAAGGTTTGGATATAGACAGGCAAACCCTAGGACCAGAGTTACACATACCATTCGCATATAGTTCCTCATATTTGTTTCTCCTTTTTTGTTGTATGTTCGCTAGTGATTGTTTCTGCTGTTTTAGCTGCCACCACAACCGCCACCACCACAACCGCCACCGCCACAGCTACTGCCACAACTACTCCCACCACCGCAACTGCTTGCACTTCCGCCACCGCCACAGCTGGGGCTGGACCCAGAACTGCTTCCGCCACAACTACCAGACGAGGTGCAGCCGGCTACAGAAGATAGTGTAGTCGGGGCATCTGACATGACAATAAGGTTGCCGCAACTACTGTTGTTGCTTACGCTGCTTCCGAATTCTTGCTTTCGCAATTCTCTGCTTCGTTCGTCGGCTTTTTCCTGCGCACCCGGGGTAAGCTTTAGCTCTGGGTTGTGATGGATAAAGCGACCAAACAAGTATTCGCAATCTGCTTGGTACTTAGCAGTATGCTGTATGTGGTAGTGCCACACTATATCGCAGTCTTCAGATAGCGGAGCAAGGGTTTCGTCCGGGTATTTGCCAAAGAGCACCAAAAGCTGCCGGTATTCTAACTCTGCTTTGTGAAGTCGCTTTTTGCCCCATCGCTGTTTCGCTTTGATCTTAGCGATAATGGGCGAGAGGTCCAGCAGCGCTGCTTTTTGCTGCACGGACTCAAGTGTTGCGGCTTTGGCAATGAGGTACTCTCGTCTGTTTCGCTCTTTCACTCTTCTCTGGAACCGCGCTCTCAGTAGTGCCAGCGCTAACAGTGTGAACATGCCAACTATGATCCATAACAAAACTTCCATATGTTTCTCCTTTGTCTGTAATTCAGTGTTTCAGTATGAGGAAATATGCGCGTATAGATACGTACATTGTTGTCCCCGTGTAAGTTTTCAAAGTGCTGCGAAAGGTTTTTGGCGTTTGCCTCTCCTTTCACCCCCAGCGTATGTTGTAAGGGGTTTAGTGTCAATGCTCTAGGGGCTTGACCAGTATAGAATGTGGTATATACTTATAGAGTGGCTTCTAGAGGGTCACAAAAAACCGGCAGCAGTGCCAGGTTTTTGTTTTTTTATATGCCCTACATTCTCAATGTATTAAGGTTAGTTTGATATACTAGATATATTCTTACCATACATTTTTCATGGCCCTATTTGTTCATATAGTATTGTTTATTGCCTCCGCTGCGGTTATCTGGTTTTTTGCAGGAATGCTTGTGGAGGCTATTAACAGAGTTGCGCAGAGGTTTTATTTGAGTGGCTTTACGGTGGCCTTCTTTGTGCTTGGGTTTCTCACGTCCATAAGTGAGATATCGGTCATGGTGAATTCCACTATAGATAAAGCGCCCCAGATTTCTTCGGGTAACTTAATTGGGGCGTCATTTGTTATCTTGCTCTGCATTATTCCCTTGCTCGCAGTGGCCAATAATGGTATACGCCTTTCCAATACCTTACACAAAACAAATTTGGCTCTTGCGCTTGTTGTGGTTGTGCTGCCTGTACTCCTTGTGCTGGATGGAACAGTTACACAAAGCGAAGGGGCGGCGTGCTTGCTCTTGTATGCTTTGCTTGTGTACCGTATTCGCCGCCAAGTATCTACTACGGTCCCCAGAGTCTTAAAAGCAGTGGAGACCAACCTGGTGCATAAGCGCAAAGTCACTATTGTTGACATTGCCAAGATTGGCATTGGGGCGGTGTGTATATTCGTGGCAGGGAATTTGCTTGTGGATGAATCCATATATTTTTCAAACGTACTAGGTATTCCAAGCTCAATCGTTGGCCTTCTGGTGCTTTCAATTGGTACGAATATACCGGAAATAGTTATAGCAGCTCGCTCGCTTCTAAAAAAACATACGGACATTGCCTTTGGAGACTATCTTGGCTCAACCGTGGCCAACACACTTATTTTTTCCTTTCTGCCTTGGCTCAATGGGAACTTTGTAGTTGAGCGTACTGAATTTTTATTTACTGCTGTGCTCATGGTAATCGGTCTTATTGGGTTTTATGTAGCAGCACAATCAAAGAACAGCATAAGTAGAGCAGAAGGTGTGGGCCTTATTGCGTTATATATACTATTCGTTATTACTCAGTCCATTACCTTTATAAGATTCGCAACAGATTAGGCGCGTGTCTGAAAGTGATTGCAAAAAATACAGCCGTCTATTGTTCTGCAATAGACGGCTGTATGAATTCAGCTGTGTGGTAGTATGGGTGATTAGTTGGTTTTCGTTCCTGTGGTTTGGTCTAGAGGGGCCCCGGTGCCGCCAAATCCAGGGCCGCCGTGTCCGCCTCGCCCGCCATGTCCTCCGCCAAGGAACATAAGGTATTGCTCAGGAATATTATTTTGAGTGGCCCATGTTTTTAAGGCGTCGCGCTCGGCAGTCATTTTTGCTTGGCGTTCAGCCTCGGTAAGGTTTTGGAACGTGTCCTTTTGTGCCTTGCGCGCTGCTTCCAGCTCTGCTTTTTTCGCAGTTATTGCATTGGCCTGCGCTTGGGTGAGTGTGCCGTTAGTTACTGCAGCTGCAAGCCTGCTTGCTTCTTCAGCTTTGTGCTGCGCTTCCATGTGCGTACGCTGTTCATCGAACACAGCTTGTACATCGGTCGTACTTACATTAAATTTTTGTGCAATTGCGGAAATAAGCGACTGCATTGGGTTCGGCCTGCTCGCGACCGTGCCGGTGCTTTGAGTGGTGGTGGCACTGGTATTGGACGCGGCATGGGTTACACCAAGGCCAAGTCCGGCAAGTCCAAGCGCCACACCTGCGGTGGCAATAAGCGTAGATGAGTTTGGTTTTTTCATAGGGTATATATTACTGCTAAAGAAAATAAAACAGCATCGTAAAACAGTAGATAGTTGTGCGGTATCCATTATTCATCCCCTCCATCTCTCCCTCAGTAGGGGAGAGGGCAGGAGTATGAACCCACAGCATGTGTCTACATATCCAGACTTACGGCCGATAAGTCCAGACTGCAACGTTGTTTTATAAGTATGGAATAATCAAAGAAGTGAGTAAGTAAGAGTGAAGTTTTGAGCGTAAGCGCTGTGTAAAACTTTTTGAGGCACTGCGTACTCTATGCTCCTCGTACATGCAATTCATTTCTGTGATTGTACATATACACTAAAACAATCCTAGTGAAGGAAGCATGAAGCACAGTATAGAAATGACAAAAGTTAAAAAAATAAATAAGTGATCCACCGTCGCCAAGGCTATGGCGGACGGGCAAAAATTTTTGCTTTGCCCCCCGAAGCTTTAGCGTAGGAGGGTCACTTTTACTTATTTTTGTTCACTTTTATCACTTACCTTAGTGGTATACGCAATGTAACAGCTGTGCCTTTTCCCGGTTCGCTTGTTATATCTATAGTGCCGCCCAAACGGTCTACCGAAGACTTAACAATGGCAAGTCCCAGACCGCTTCCTCCACTTTGCCTAGACCTGCTTTTGTCTACCCTGTAAAACCGTTCAAAAATATGATGTAGTTCTTCTTTTGGTATGCCAATGCCTGTGTCCGTTATGATAATGGCAGCCTCTTTTGCATCTTTTTTTAAAGCTACGGAGACTGTGCCGTTTGGTACATTGTACACAATAGCGTTCTTTATTATATTGGTCAGGACACGGCTAAGGAGATCTTCGTGAGAGTGTATCTGTACTTCTTTTTCCGTAAGGCTTGGATCGGGGATAAGTGTCACTGTTTGCTTGTCTGCAAGAGGCTGCAATCGAGCGAGAATATTGTTCGTAAATGCACCTAGCTCTATGGGTACGAGCGTGTGGGGCTTGGTGTGATCTTCGTCCATGCGGGAAAGTACGAGCAGGTCTTCTACTAAGTGGCTCATGCGCTCCACCTCTTCAAGGTTGCTCCTGGCACGTTCTTTGGTTTTTGGGAGACTGGTAGCATCGCGAGCTTCGGTTTCCAAATCCATTCGCAAAATGCTGAGCGGAGTGCGTAGCTCATGCGAGGCATCGCCTAAAAATTGTCGTTGCCGCTGGTACGATTCATTCAGTGGCTCCAGAGTTATTTGCGCAAGCAGATAACTGGCGGCTCCTGCAACAACAAGTAATAGGCCATTGACCAATATGAGAGAATATATTAAATCTTGCTGTACTTCTTCTTGCGAAGGCGGGTGAATGGAAAGCACAAACTCCGGAGGAGTTGCTTTCATGCTGCGAAACCTATGGTCAAGGCGGTTAGAAAAAAACGAATACAAAACACTACTCGACAAAAAAAGTATAATGGCGAGCAGTGCTACATATATTAACGTAAGTTTGACCAGTGAGAGCTGGAACCGACGATTAAACGAGCCGGTAGCCTTTGCCCCAAACAGTTTGGATGCGTTTTGCATAGTCTTTCGGTAGTTTCTTTCGTACATTTTTCAAGTGCACATCTACTACGTTGCTAAATGAATTAAATTCTCTATCCCACACGTGTTCAAGTATGTCGTCTCGAGTTAGTACTGCACCTTTATTTCTGAGTAGATATTCCAAGAGTCCATATTCTCGAAGCGTAAGCTCTACTGCTTTCCCTGCAATGGTGACCGATTGCGACCGGGTGTCTATGTGTAAATCGTCGAGCTCTAGTATGTCGGTAGTAGCGAGTGGGGGACGGCGGAGCAGGGTACGGATGCGCGCGTGTAGTTCATCAAAAGAAAATGGTTTAACTAAATAGTCGTCAGCTCCGGAATCGAGCCCAGTTATGGTATCTTCGGTTGCGTCTTTTGCAGTAAGCATGAGTATGGGAGTTTGCTTGCCAGAAGCCCGAAGATTTTTTGCTACAACGAGACCATCTCGTTTCGGCATCATAATGTCGAGCATAATAAGGTCGTACGTATTCCAGCGGGCAAGCTTTTCGCCCTCCTCGCCATCGAACGCAGAGTCAACTGCATACCCGCGAGATTGAAGCCCTTCGGTAAGGCCTTTATTCAATTTTGGTTCGTCTTCTACAACGAGAATTCTCATATACTTTTGTGTTCTGCGCTATCTGTGTGTGGTTCCAAGCGCATTATTGCTAATGTGATAGCGCCTTGCCGTATAATCGCAGACACTATCCATACATGCACTATATGCCGAACTTTGTGAAGCAAATATGAAGACTTCTGTAGTATAGTATATAGAGGGTGTGGGCCATTGTATACGGCGCTCACCCATACTATTGGCATATATGATTACCTTTTTTATTACGTTGTATAGGTTTCTTCGTTCCGTGTGGCGTGGGTCCAAAGACAAAGAATTTCGTGGACTCTTGGAATTTGCAGTGCTCATTTTAATTTCCGGAACATTTTTCTATCATACGGCAGAACATTGGGGCTGGCTCGACTCGCTCTACTTTAGCGTGACCACTCTAACCACTGTTGGGTATGGCGACTTGCACCCTACGAGTGATATATCTAAAATATTTACCATTGTTTACATTTTTGTTGGGCTCGGGGCAATTTTGGGTTTTATAAATGCCATCGCAGTACATGCGCGTTCTGTAAGAGAGGAAGTAGGCAGTGCGGCGCAACCTAAAAAGAGTAAGAAAATTTTGCAAAAGAAATAGCTATATGCACAAAGACCCCCTGATGTGTGCGCAGGGGGTCTTTGCTATCTATCAGATTTTGCAGGTCGAACATCTACTGGTCCATTGCTGCATCGGTGCTGCTGGTGCTATCGTCACGGCGACCATGGCGATCGTTTTGTCCGCCAGTTGTGTTGGCCTGTTTGCTGTTGTCGTTGTTATCGCGTGCCATATGCGTATCTCCTATATTTCTGGCCCGTGTGTGGGCGAGAAATAATTTAATAGACACTAGTACTATACTGCTCGCGCCTGATAAAAAGATTAGGAAGATATGTATGGGCGTACGTAAGTAAGCATAAAAATATTATTCCGGCCATGGGCATAAGCAATAATAGGAGTATAATTTCCGATTACCAATATCTAATTTCTAATGAAATGTCCAATGCAGAATATCGGATCATTGGAAATTATTTCCTCTACTACTCTACATAAAGTAAAAGACTCTTTAAATAATCACCTTCAGGAAAAAATAGATTAACAGGGTGGTCAACTGCCAGGAGGTGGTTACTAAGTATTTTTATCTTTCGGTTTGCGTCTTTTGCTGCCTGGAATACAATGGTTTGAAATGTTTGTACGTCTATGTGCTGTGAACACGAAGAGGTGAGAAGAAGGCCTCCCGCAGGAAGGTGCTGCATAGCCATACGGTTTATTTCTCTATATCCTCTTGTGGCGTTAGGTATGTCGCTTGCGCGTTTCGCAAATGCGGGGGGGTCAAGAATTATAAAGTCATAGGTGTGGGGTAATGTTTGACGGCTTAAAAAGCGGAACACATCTTCGCAATAGAACGCGCTGTTTTTCGCGCTGAAACCGTTGAGTGTTATATTCTCTTGTGCTGCTGCAATAGCATCTGGGTCAAGGTCTAGGGTGTCGGCTCGCTTTGCCTTACCAGATAATGCATACGCACTAAAGCCCCCTGTGTACCCAAAACAGTTGAGCAGTGTTTTACCTTTTGAGAAATTTTTTACCAGTTGACGCATTTCTCTTTGGTCTAAAAAAAAGCCAGTTTTTTGACCCTTAGAAAAATATACTTTGAATGCAATGCCGTGTTCCAGTACTTCTATAGGTTCGGTGGCTTTGCCGTGAATCCAGGCCGACACATCTTCAAGCCCCTCTTTTCTCCGTGTGGGGCTGTTAGATTTTTCGTATATTGCTTTTGGTTTTATTTCTGCAATAAGAATTTCAAGAACCATGGGCTTTAACTTTTCCATGCCCAGCGTGTTTATTTGAACAACAAGCACTTTCCCATATTGGTCTACTATGAGTCCGGGCAGGTTATCGCCCTCACCGTTTATAAGTCTATACGCTGTTGTATCGGCGGGGGCATACTGTTTTCTCAGAGTTAATGCACTGAGAATGCTTTCCCGAATGCTTTCGAGCGGATCCTGCTCGCTAAAACTAACCATGCGCCCCATGATTGACTGTCCTTTGTTAAAATACGCATACCCAATGAACTGACCATATGCAGTGTGCACGGGAAGAATGTCGCCATTTTCAAATTCCGGGGTGCTGCCTACTGCTCCCATGAATATCCAGGGGTGTCTATTGCGTGCGTGCACTTCGCGTCCTGGTTTAAGAACTACTGCTTTTTGCTGGGTATCCATGGGTGTATATGGGGCATTAATAGGGCTGACTGTATACAGTATACCGGGTTCGCATGTACACGAAAAGACGCCTCCTTTGAGGCGCCTGTCGGAAACTTGGGTTCTACATTTCCGATTCTTCTCTTTGGCGAAGGACCTGTTCGCTCAGGGTGGCAAGTTGCTCCTCGCTCATAACTTTTTCTGCTTTGGGAAACATTTCTGTTTCTTCTTCGACACAGTCTTCAATATTTTTCTTACTCTTTGCCTCTACTAACATAGCTCGTGTACGTTGTGCGTGGGGATTCGTTGGATATGAGCACCTACGCTCTTCGAAGTACCCAGATTATCAAGACAACTATGAGTGCGCTTATGGCTACGCATAAAGTTGCTAGTCCGAAACTAAGCAAGAAAATGGTCCTTTTGAATTTTGCAATAGTAACGGAAAGTTCAGCGCCAGTTTCCGCCAGCACTTCCTGGGGAATGTAGCGCATGGCAAGCCAAATGCCCGCGGGTACTATGAGTAGGTCATCTACCCAACCGGCAAAGGGGATAACGTCCGGTATGAGGTCAAATGGTAAGACAGCGTATAACAGCACCAGTAAGGGCAATGCTTTAGCGTACCAGGGTGTCCGTGAATCTAAGAGCGCTTTAGTAAGTGCAGAGAAAGCTCCGCGAGTGGCATTTGCGCGTTCGGCATTGGATGTAGAGGGTGTATTCATACTATGTAGTATACGTTAATGGGTTGAAATATGTATGAGGCCACATATTTGACAAAAAATAGTTATGGGTATATATTCATAATATAGAGGAAATTCCTAATTCCTAATTCCTAATTCCTAATTCCTAATTCCTAATTCCTAATTCCCATGACCAGACCACAGTGTGACAAAAAAATAGGATATTGTCCTTCTTGGAAAGGCTTTAAGCCATTTGGTGGTAAGTCTTCCGGGGCAGGTGTGGTGGAAATAACCAAAGCGGAAGTGGAAAGTCTTCGGCTAAAGAACATAGAAGAGCTGGATCAAACACACGCAGCAGAACAAATGGGCATTTCGCAAAGTACATTTCAGCGTCTCCTTGCCAGTAGCTACAAAAAAGTTTCAGAAGCGCTGGTAGAGGGGAAAGAGCTGGTAATTGTAGAAGACAAATAGTAGTACTACCTATACATATATGCGCCTTGGCTGGTGTATAGAACCAGTGAATTTACATATGACTAAATTGTAATTTTGAAAGGACACCTGTATGAATGAAGAAAAGTGGACAACAGTCCCTAGTGGCGAAGTGCTGCAAAAAACAATGGCAGCACTGAGAGAAAATGGTATAGAGGCTCTTCTCGCAGAAAATTCAGATGACGCAAAAGCAAAAGCCTTGGCTCTTATCCCTGAAGGTGGTGAAGTTATGACCATGACTTCAGTAACATTGCACGAACTTGGGGTAGACGCAGAACTGAACACCTCAGGCCGCTATCAGCCTGTACGAGACAAGTTATATAGTATGGACCGTGCCACGCAGGACGTAGCTATGCGTAAGCTCGGCGCTGCTCCGGAATATGTTATTGGCAGTGTTCATGCTGTAACCGAGCAAGGGCAGCTTGTTATTGCCTCCAATACCGGGAGTCAATTGCCTGCAGAAAGTTATGGTTCAGCGCATGTGGTGTTTGTTGTTGGTGTGCAGAAAATAGTAGCAAGTTTAGACGAGGCTATGAAGCGCGTATATGAGCATAGCTTGCCCCTGGAAGCAGAACGGGCGAAAAAAGCGTATGGTACTACGGGGAGCAATGTAAGCAAGTTGCTTATTATAAATAAAGAAGTGCAGCCAGGGAGAATAACCGTTGTATTAGTACCAGAAGTTATAGGGTACTAGGGCCGGAAGAATGGTGCATAGAATAAGAAGTCGGAAAGAGGAGCGCAGGGCGCTGCAACTCTTTCCGATTGTTCACGCAAGGGGCCTCATGGCGGAGATTTATATCTCCTCAGACCCCGTACTACTGAATGCCCAGACCGCGAACAGTCCAAGGGCAGTGCATACATGCGCTACGCTTATGTGCGACACCACTCTCGTTATTTCCGAGGCGTGCGCAACCATGATAAGCATAGTCACTGCATGAGGAATCATCTTGCTTGCAGAGTGGATTCTGCCAAGCTTGCCGGTTTGTGCGCTGACTTTCGCGCTGCGATGCTGCAGCCGGTCCGCTACAAAAGCGACTATGACGACCCCAAGTAGGGCGAGGAAGATAGCCATGGTAGGCTCCTTTCTTTAGTCCGACGTAACGCCGGACCCCTCCGTTAATTTATGCACCCAAGTGTTCCGGCCTTTCGGCCGCTGGAACGGCGGGTGGCCTGCAAGTATAACGCTATAGTTGACAGGTGTCAAGGCCCCCGCCTATTATGAATAGGCGGGGGGAATGTCTAATTCCTAATATCTAATTTCTAATGTCTCGGGCACTCTATAGTTTTTTATTTAGGCATTAGAAATTGGAAATTAGATATTTTTAATACACTGAACTTAGCTGTACTAATTTAGAATGATTTTATGGAAAATGTTGATATCCACAACGTAGTAATAATCGGTTCTGGGCCCGCTGGTCTGACTGCTGCGTTGTATGCTGCTCGGGCGGAACTAAAGCCAGTGGTGATAGCTGGGCTTACCCCTGGGGGTCAGCTTACCCAAACTACTGAAGTGGAAAATTTTCCGGGTTTCCCCGAAGGCGTACAAGGTCCGGATTTAATGCAAAACATGACCAAGCAGGTTGAGCGTTTTGGCACGGAAATAATCTATGAGAGCGTTACGAGCGTAGATTTTACGCAAAAACCGTTTACAGTAAAAACGGATACTAAAGAGCTGAAGGCGAAGGCTGTCATAATAGCCACTGGTGCTGATGCAAACTGGTTGAACTTGCCAAACGAGCAACGGCTTCGGGGTAAGGGTGTGTCTGCATGTGCGACCTGTGATGGCTTCTTCTTTAAAGGAAAAGATGTTGTGGTAATTGGCGGCGGCGACAGTGCTATGGAGGAGGCAAATTTTCTTACTAAGTTCGCAACTTCCGTAACTATTATTCATCGCCGCGCCGACTTTAAAGCATCTAAGATAATGCTCAAGCGCGCGCAGGGTAATCCTAAGATTAAATTTGTCACGAATGTGACGGTTGTTGACGTACTAGGGGAGACGACGGTAGAGGGTGTACGAGTAAAGGATAACGACACTGGTGAAGAACAGACTATACCCGCAGGTGGGTACTTTGCTGCCATAGGCCACACTCCTGCTACCAAAGTCTTTGCAAATAGTGGTATAGAAATAAACGACAAAGGCTATATAGTACCAAAAGAATTTACAGAGACAAATATTCCTGGTGTGTTTGTTTCCGGTGACGTACATGACCATCGTTACCGTCAAGCCATAACCGCTGCGGGTGAAGGTTGTAAAGCGGCCCTGGATGCCGAGAAGTATTTAGCTGAACACGAATAATTAACTATCATAAAAAAAGCGGCGCATCTAGTGATGCGCCGTCTGTATTGCAGCTATGTGCTACTGTGGTCGATGCCTTCTTGCAGCGAATGTACAGGCGAGCAGGCATAGGCCAGAGGCTACCCAGGTGTAACGTACGTTCCACATTGACGCAGCACCCCCACTGATTAACAGGCCTATGACCCCACCAAGATGATGCGGCATAGAGCTGATCGATTTAATGGTCGAACGTTTTCGGTTCGGTGCATGTTGCTGAATATAGTCAATTTGTATGGTCTGAAATGCACCACGAAATAACTCGTGGAGTAAAAACAGAGTGATACTCAGGACTACGTTGTGGGTTGCAGCGCATAATACCATACAGCATCCAACGCTTGCGAGAAGCCATTGCATGCGTATCGCATCATGTTTCCAGGATCTGCTTATGACTGCCCCAATAACCATAGCACACGATATGCCACTCCCTAATATGCCTAGCTTAGTACCTGCGCCTACTGTGGGGAGATAGTATAGTGTCCATTGCATATTTAACGCTTGTACTGAGCAGGCAAATCCAATTGACACCGCAAAGTTGTACTTTAGAGCTGGTGATTGCTGTACCAGGGTGATTGATCGGCTAATTTTTCGTTTGAGGCGGGCTATCATTACCGCAAAAGCAATCGTTCTGCCGTTATGCGCCGGGGTAGTACGTGGAAGTACTAACCATACGGCAAGTCCATTGCAGATAGTAATGCTACCACTGAAAAGCCAGGGTAGCTTAGAATGCGTGTTGCCGTTTGCCAGGGCTGCTCCCAAAATGCCTCCAAGCATACTGAGGCTGCTGCGCACGATATATTCCAGACGGAATGTATCGCGACGCGTTTGAGCGCTAGCACCAAGCTCGGACAGTTTATTGCTCATCCATCCGTCAAGGCAGCCATTGGCCAGGGTTCGTCCTAGGGCAGAAATAATTTCCGCGGCCACACATGCTGTAAAAGTCGTAGCGTGTGCGTAGTAGATAAAACCACTGCCAAAAATAATGCTTGACCAGATGTATGCCTTTTTTTGTCCCAGCACATCAGCCACCGCGCCCGTTGGCCCTTCTGCCAAAAAGTTGGTAGCAAAGAAGAACGAGTTAATTGCGCTTCTTTGGAAATCATCCATGCCTTGAGCCTTTAAAAATGGCACATAGGTAGACATGATAAATGATCCCGCAAAAGACGATACTGCCGTAAAGATCACGTAAAGTGTGCGTACCCGTTTGACCGTAAGTTGCATCTTTTCCTCCTGATGAAAAGTGTTGTAGGGTTGATTTTTTCTAGACAATAAAAAACCTCGGCTTGTCTAGCCAAGGCGTTCTTTTTATAGAGAAATTATTCAAAACTAAAAAGTTTGGAAATGCTCATGAACAGCGCCTGGGTCAGACAAACGGAAAACCGCCTGGTAGATGGTGGCTACCTGGGAAGTCCAGCGGCTGTTCATTTGTAAGCATTTTCCTAACATAATGGCGTTATAATACCATACATATAGCCATATGTCTATAGCTGCGTAGTTGTAATTTCGGCGCTTCCGCTAATTCACCATGGTACGTATGCAAGGTCTACTATAAAAACGCGCGGCCGCGCGTTTTTATAGTAGACGCACTCTGGATGTCACATGCATTATATGGAGTAGCAAAAAATAAAAACCTTTCAGAGCTTGCTGAAAGGTTTTTATTTTTTGCGCTTTAGTAATACGTATTTTTTTAGTCTTCAAAATCTTCTACGTCTTGGACTATAAGTTTGTCTATGTCACGAACGTCGATGAACCCAGCTTCTTCGAGGGTGCGTTTTTTCTTGAACTTTTTCTTTTTTGGTCTTTGGACAGTAGGGGTGTAGACAGTTTCAAGAATTTTATATTTATTTGTTCTGGAAACTGTTTTTACGTAGCCAAACTGTTCTTCTATGAGTTGTTCGTAGCGCAAAAATATATTTGCTACCACACGGAGGTGGCCGTGAGGCTCTAAATGGCTTTTTGCTTCGCGAATAAATAGTTCGCTATCGGTATAATAGGTGTCGTGGCCTTTGTGAAATGGGGGGTTGGCAACAATGAGGTCGTATAGTCCTTCGGCTTTTGAAAATACATTACTAGCAAACACTGTGCAGTTCGATATAGCATTTTCTGCAAGTGTCTTTTCTGTAGAGGCAAGTGCTAGGGCGTTTGTGTCTACCATGTCTACGTGTGCCAGCGGCTCGCTCAGTGCCAGCGTCATGCCTATGGTGCCAGCGCCGCAGCCCCAATCTAGTACGCGTTTTGCGGTACCCGTATCCGTAAAGGTTTGTAGCAGGAGTTCTGTTCCTTCGTCTAGTTTACCATGACTGAAAACGCCCGGGAGAGAGAACACAGTAAGAGAGGGTAGAGGCGAGAGATTAGTGGAGAGAGTAGATACGTCTACTGTATAAGAGTGCCACCAGTCGTTTAAGTTAAAGGGTTTGAGCGCAACTGTTTTATTGGCTGCATAAAATGAGGAGTGGCGAGCAGAGTCACTAAACACTACGGGGCCAATAAGTTTTTCCAACGTTTTTTTGGCAGATTTAATGCCTGCATTATTTTGCCCTACTACAATAACTTCAGCGCTGGGATTTTTTTCCAGGGCTTCGCTTATCCAGTGGAGGGTCATTTCTATTTCCAAATCACTCTTGGGTAAGAAGAGGATAATCTGATTGAACTTTTTTTTACCTAGGAAGTGTGTTCCAAAACTTGCTTGGTATGTTTCAGTAAGCGCTTCCGTGTACAGGCCGTAGTCTGTGGTTTGCACCTCGGTGAGTGAATTTGTTGCTGCAATGGCTGCTACAGCGGCAAGTTCTGGTGGGTTCACCAAAAGAACTGAACCGGTAATTCGTTCAATATTTCGTATTATTAACTGGGTAGACGGATGTAATTCTGTGCTCATAGGTAGCTATATATTACCCGAACCTGGCCCATGTTACAATTGTTACAGAGCCTGCTTTAGGTCTATGTGCCTGACGACGCCGGTGGGCGTTTTATAGGCTATTTTACTTGATTCATAATTCTGCATTTAGCACATGTACGACGTAATCATAATAGGTGGTGGTCCCGCTGGTATGACAGCGGCAATTTATACAGCTCGCAAAAAACTTAAAACATTGCTTCTTGCCAAGCAAATGGGTGGGCAAATGGTGTGGAGTAGTGACGTAGAAAACTACACTGGTTTTTCCATGCTTTCAGGTGCGGACTTGGCTTTGAAATTTGAGGAACACCTCAAAAGCATTCCAGAGGACTTAGAGGTAAAGGATGGTACTGAAGTGGTACATATAGAGCGCAACATTACCACTTTTGAAGTGCAAACCAAGACCGAAGAAACATTCTATGCTAAAGCAGTTATTATTGCTTCAGGTAAGGAGCCTCGGCATTTGGGTATACCAGGGGAAGAAAAGTTCTACGGCCGTGGTGTTGCCGTTTGCGCTACCTGTGACGCGCCGCTGTATAAAAACAAAGACGTTGCAGTGGTAGGCGGTGGCAACAGCGCCATGGACGCGCTTCTTGCATTGTCTAAGGTTGCACGAAAGATATACAGCATAAACGTAAATGAACAGCTTACTGGTGATAGTGTGCTTAAGGCAAAGATTGAAAGTAATCCGGCCATTTCTTTTTACACTGCAACCAAAACACTTGAGGTGCAAGGTGAAAAGGGGATAACTGGATTGGTGGTGCAAAAAGCGGGTGGCGCCCCAGAAACAGTGCCAGTGTCAGGAATATTTGTAGAAATAGGATACTCGCCCTCAAACAGTTTTGATCGCCTGAGCGATAAAAACGAAAAAGGGGAAATAAAAGTAGATGGTAATTTGCAGACCTCTATCCCTGGACTCTTTGCTGCGGGCGACATAAATGATGCCTGGGGTGAGCAAATAATTATTGCTGCGGGCGAAGGCGCAAAAGCTGCTTTGGCCGCCGCAAACTATGTAAATGGAATCAAATAAGTAGAAAGTTCATAAAGTACATAAAGTCCGTAAAGTAATACTTTATGAACTTTCTACTTTATGACTTTATAAACCTGTATGGAGTTAAACGAAAAGTGCGCGGTATTTGGAATATATGGTAGGGATATAGACGTGGCGAGGCTTACCTTTTTTGGGTTGTATTCGTTGCAGCATCGTGGCCAAGAAAGTTCGGGTATAGCAGTGAGTGACGGAAGCGAACTGTATTGCTACAAAAACAATGGGCTTGTTGCGCACGTGTACGACGAAGTACATATTCGTGCTCTGAAGGGCCATATAAGCGTGGGGCACAATCGCTACTCTACTTCGGCTGGTAGCGGCTTGCATCATGCGCAGCCCATTCTTACAGCTGGAAATAAAGTTGCAGTAGCGCACAATGGTAATTTGCCCAGCGTGGTTGCGTTGCTCGCATTTTTGAAGAGCGTGGAAAGAAACACCGAAGGGAAATCTGACTCTGCACTGATAGCGGATGCAGTAGGGTATTACGTTGAGCAGGGCATGGCTCTTGCAGAAGCGGTTGAAAAAGTATTTCCTCTCATGACCGGTGCGTTTTCCCTGCTATTTATGGACGCACAAACGCTGGTTGCGGTGCGAGACGGCTTTGGTATTCGCCCGTTGTGCCTTGGCCAAATAGGGGAAGCGCATGTAGTTTCGTCTGAGACCTGCGCGCTCGATGCCATTGGTGCTACCTATGTGAACGATGTTGCGCCAGGAGAGCTCGTTGCCATTAACGCCAGCGGTCTTACCAGAAAACAGCTCGTGGCCCCCGACCAAAAAATGGATATATTTGAATATATCTATTTTGCGCGCCCCGATAGTATGTTGCTGGGGCAATCTGTATATGAGGTGCGATGCAGGTTTGGTAAACAGCTGGCAGCAGAGTATCCCGTTGATGCAGATATAGTAGTGCCTGTTCCAGAAACTGCAAACCCCATGGCTATAGGGTATGCGCGCGAGTCTGGCCTGCCGTTTGAAATGGGTCTCATTAAAAACAGGTATGTGCATCGAACGTTCATTGAGCCCGACCAGCATATACGTGACCTCGGCGTTAAGATGAAACTGAATCCACTCCCGTCCGTGCTGAAAGGTAGGCGCGTGATTGTGGTTGATGATTCCATTGTTCGTGGTACTACGTCGCGGCAAATAGTACGCATGTTATTCTCGGCTGGTGCTACAGAAGTTCACTTTTTGGTTAGTTCGCCGCCCGTGCGATTTCCAGATTTTTACGGCATAGACTTAGCGAGTCAATCGCAGATGCTGGCGTTCCGAAAGTCGGTAGAAGATATGCGTGTGTTTTTAGGCGCTACTTCCCTTGGGTTTTTGTCTTACGAAGGCATGATTGCTGCTACAGGGGTCCCTGAGTCGAGCTTGTGTACCTCCGTATTTACCGGGCACTATCCTTTGCCTATTCACGAACGAGAAGCGGATGTGTCACATACGGTGTTGCCAGACGCAGATGCATCGCGAGTAATTGTATAGCCAAAAGCTTCAATTTTTCATCGCGACAAGGCTTTGCGAAGAGGCAACCTAAAGTTTGTATATAGGACACGTTGGATTGCCGCGTCGGATGCAAGGCCAATCTGATAAAGATAAAAGTTTTCTCATATTTTTACTTTTTCCTCATGCACAATTTCTTTCTTACCATAATTTTTTGGATAGATCGGTTCCTCCAGCTGCTTGGTTTAAGACGACAGCGGCAGCTTGGGGTTATTTACGATAGTGTTACCAAGCAGCCCATAGACCCAGTTGTGGTGAAACTTATAGATGTGCATACATCCAAAGTTATTGCTTCGAATATTGCCAACATGCAAGGCGAGTATGGGTTCATGGCAGACCCGGGTTTGTACCAAATATATGTGCAGCGCCCGCACTATGCATTTCCCTCTACGCGCATACAAAGTTTACGTGATGGCGTGTACTACCCCGTGTACCATGGAGAAAATTTTGAGTTCGTCGGTGGTAAGGACGTTATTTCCATGAGTATACCGCTGGACCCCATTGCGGCTGACTGGAACCAAGAAGCCAAAAAAGCCACCATGCCTGTGCATCCAGTGCTCCAATATGCCATTAGTGTAATACTGCGAATATTGTTTTGGTCTGCATTGCTACTCACTGTTATAACATTCCTCGCAACAAGGGCTGACCTATGGGTGTATGTGCTCGGTGCGTATGTTTTGGTTATTTTGCTCGCGCTTATTACTCCTCGTGTGCGCTTGTGGGGGAGGGTGCGCGTTAAAAAAGGCGGGCTACCTGTTGTGGGCGCAAGTGTAGAAGTGTCTCATGCAAAACTCCCCGGAGTTATAATAGCCAAAGCAGTAACCGTAACAGATGGTAAGTTTTTTATCCGCATTGGCCGAGGCTCATATACCGTAACGGTAAAAGTGCCTCCACTTAAAGACGGGCCTCCCGCACCGCCCATAGAATTCAGCATCCACGCTGGCTCAACTGGCGTTTTAAACCGGGAATTTTATATATGATCCCTCATCCTCAAACCCCTCTCGGGCAGCCTTATAGCCTTTACAAGTTGGCTAAAACATGGTATTATAAGCGGTCCCAAATGGACCAAAAACAAAACTTGCACCACTGCAAGTTTTTAGTTTGTACTTTTACATATAAACGGGGGAGTTATTTTAGAGAGGTTAGTGTATGAATTTTGGACTTACCAGCAACGCGAAAAGTATTACAAAAGTTTGTGGAATATTTTTTGCGTTGTTGGTTTGTGCGTAATAAAAAATGTGCTGCGAGCAGTGCATCAATAAATACGCGTTTTGCATTTCCATTGAGCGCTCGTAAGGCGCTGTAACTCGGAGGGTGTGATGGCATTTGCTCTTTGTTGTCTGAGAACGGCCGTTGCTGTTCTCGCGTTGTTTGCGTGCGTGTTTTCTTGCGCGCTGGCGCAACAGCAAAACCCAGCTATTCAGCTTGGCGTTGCCGTGGCTGATGGCAATGGTAACGCGACCGTTGCCGTGGGCCTGCAGTCCTCGGGCCAGGTGGCCGGGTATGGATTAAGCGTTTCTTATGATTCCACTGAATTGGAATTTGTAAAAGCGAGCAATAACACGCAGAATTTGAGCTGTAATTTTAATTCTGCACGGCTTGGTGTTGTGGGCGTTGCCTGTGCGTTTCTTGGCTTGCCAACTTTTCCGACGGGTTATGTTGAGCCCGTAAGTCTGGTCTTTCAGACAAAGAAAAAGGGTGGTGTCTTTGTGCTGGGCACCGGAGACTTTCCAGTGCAGCAGCAAATAAGCGACTCGCGTGCGCGCGAGTTATACGCCAAGTTTGACGGCGGGTTTATTCTCGCACACCAGCCAACGGCGTACGTCAGCGCCCATCTACCCTCCAGCAACTCTACCACTCCGGTGGCGTATGTGTTTGCTGGCGGCTTACGAGATGCTGACTACGCCGAGGTCTGGGTAGATAATAACTATGGAAGTTACATCATAGATATTATTTACCCTGGGCATGGTGATAGTCGGTCCGCATTTATAGCGCCCGGGCAAGTCAGCAGAATTCGCGTTGTGCCCGTTGTGCGGGGCCGTCGCTTAAACACGGTGGCAACAGTTTTCGTTGTCACCAGTATGCCGTTTGGCATACAATAAACTTCTCTTCCTAAGACGCGGCAGGCTGGTACTTACTACAGTTTGCCGCGTCTTTTCGTTTGGGTACTTTTGATAATGAATTCGCACTTTTATCATGTTTAAGCCATGTCTAGCTATTTACAATATACTCATTATATTGTATAATAGTAAAGTTGCGTAAATAGCAACAGAAACAAAAACTTGTTGGGAAACCTCTCAAGTTTTTTTATTTGTTCTTTTCAATATTTAGGGGGATTTATTTTAGAGAAGGTTATTTTTAATTGTTTCATTGTTTTTGGTTTTATGGTACTACGAGAAGTAGGAAGAGCGCGGATAATATTACCCGCTTTATTTCTACCTCTCGTATACCACTTACGGCGCAATTGGTGCGTTCGTGTAGTGGTAGGTAACAAACTTAGCAGTCCAACCCGTCCGCGGTGGAAAGCCCGGACAAGGAGTATGCAGACAATGAAAAAGTATCCGACATTTCCCAAGCTTGCAGCACTCTGCTGCGCAATCGCCATGGCCGTGATCACGCTCTGTTCAGCCACCACAGCCCAAACCCGTAAACCTGTCGAAACCATTATTGGTCAACTGAACGCGGACCCGACCACTGCCCTGAGTCTGGTTCATGCAGTGAGTGGAAATGACGAGTTTGGTGTCTACATGGCACCGACATTCAGTACGTGGTTGAACGATGGGCTCAACAGTTATGGGGTTCGTTTTTTGAAGTCCTACGCAAAGCCGGCACGTTTGCAAATCGTTCAGTACAAGCTGGACTACGATGGCAGATTCATTCCCCTTGGTCAGTTGAATATCAAAGCAGATTTGAGCGGCGGGCTCAAAGAGCGCAAAATCGAAGACATCGCGCAGGCGTTCATGAACCCTCGTACAAACGGGGGAACGCCGATAATGTCCGTTTTCTTTCTCAGTGCTGAGGAGGGTGGTATTCTTGACGCCGCTATAATTTATCAGTATCACAGGCAAACTTACACCATGGCCGGAGATTTTTTTACGGACTATAGCGTGAAAGGTTTGTCTGTGAGCTTTGCTGGGCGCTTTACTCCCAACACAGCGTGGCGCTATGCGGTCATTACGAGTAATGGTGACGTAATTGATTCGGGCGACGCGGCCATGGTTAGCGGACCAGACGGTATTGGTATAAAGGTCAACATTCGGCCCGACCGTCTTTACGCCGATTTCATGGCTGTCTCAATCGTGCTTACTAACCGTAATACGGCGCAGGTTTTGTTTGCGCCGGACGTAACCGTCATTGGTCAGACTCGCTAGTCTGGCCGCCTGAATAACCTTCCCTCACCCTAGGGCGTGGATAGCTATCTTTATGGAGTTAAACACTTCGTAACACTAGCAATCCACGCCCTTTGTATTTTTATATTTTTAATTATTAGAATTCTACTCACAATTGTGAGTAGAATTCTAATAATTAATATATTTTGTATAGATAATAAAACCGGCAGCCGCTTCGTTGGTGCTGAAGTGGTGTCGGTCGGGAGATTATGGTCTTTTTATACGGTTTGCTTCGGCCTCGGGCATGCCGAGAGTTTCCGCTGCCAAATAAATTTGTACTGCCTCATCGTCCTCAATGGCCTTATTTGCCATGAGGTCTACGAGTATTCCCTTGCATGATCGCATGGAGAAGAATTTGAAGAGCACTCGTTCGACCCCATGCTCACATGTAATAAATACATATGCATGCGGCATGAAGTCTGCAAAAAGGCAGTTCGTACATCTGGCTACTCGCCAGCGAGGCTGAGAGTTGTCTGCCATGAGCTTCCCTCCTTATGGCTGTTGGTCGTCTCGTGGCTATTTTGAGACGGGGAGTTTTAATTTGGTCACGAGTTTCTGAGTAGGGTAGTGCGTACCTCTGGAGATGCGCAGCAACTACTCACAAATTGGGACAGTTTTGGTTTGACGTCCCATTATAGATGATTGATGAGGGTTTTGGAAGGGGCGGTTAAAGGTGCCTCTCCCAACCCTCTCCACGTAGGAGAGGGGAATACAAAAGACTGCCATAAGGCAGCCTTTTGTATTGGGTACTGAAAGCTAAAAAGCTAATCAGCTAAGAAGCTACTAGCTATGTATGCTAGTTCGCGCGTTCTATGTATTCCCGGGTGCGGGTGTCTACAACAATGGATTCACCTTCTTTTATAAAGAGAGGAGCGTCTACTACAAGGCCGGTTTCGAGCGTGATCTTTTTGGTAACAGAACCGCCAGAGTCACCGCGAATGCCTGGAGGGGCATCGGTAACTTTGTACACAACCTTTATAGGAAGTTCAATGGATACAGGCTGGCCGTTGAAGCGCAGCACAGAGACTTCTATGCCTTCTTTGAGCAATGGTTCCTGCTCCTCGGTAACTTCTTTGTTAAAGTCTATTGGCTCAAACGTTTCGTTGCTCATAAAGTGAGTACCGTCGCTGTCTGTGTAGAGGAAGTTTGCTTTCTCGCGTGATACATCTGCTTCGTCTATTTTTTCACCAAACTTGAACGAATATTCCATTACCTTGCCGGTAATAACGTTACGCAACTTAGTTTGCATAACTGGCTTGCGCTGAGCAGTGCGCATGCGGTTGGACCAAATTACCTGAAACGGATCGCCGTTGTACAGGATAATGGTCCCGACTTTCATATCGTTTAAATCCATGGGTCTAGTAATTAGTTGTCAGTAGTCAGTTGTCAGTGTGAAACTGACCACTGACTACTATATTCTGACTACGTATTTTATGCAGCTACAAACGGGAGGAAGGCCATGTGGCGAGCGCGCTTGAGAGCCAAGGTTATCATGCGCTGGTGCTTTGAGCAGCTGCCGGTTTTCTTCCGGTTCATTATTTTAGCGTGCGGGGACATAAAGCGGCGCAGAGTCTGCCCGTCTTTATAGTCTACTGTCGTAATCTTGTTTGTGCAGAAGTAACAATTCTTCTTCACAACTGGGATGTCTTTATCTCTCTGTTGAGGTCTCATAAATGTAAGTACTTAGTTGTCAGTAGTCAGTTGTCAGTACAAAACCGACTACTGACCACTATATTCTGACTACTGTTTAAAATGGTATATCTTCTACTTGAATGTCGTCGGCTTGGATGGTGGGGAGCTCGTCGTTATTGTCCAGAGCTTCGCCGCCTTTGCTTGGGCCCTGTGATGCAGCTGGTGCTTGCTGAGAGAAACCTTCTCCCGCATTTCCACTGCTACCACTTGGCTTGCCAAGCATAATCATGTTATCAGCAATAATTTCGGTGCGGTATTTCTTTTGTCCGTCCTGTGCATCCCAGCTTCTGGTTTGCAGGCGTCCTTCCAAATATACTTGCGTACCTTTTTTCAAGTACTGTGCTGCAATATCTGCAAGTTTGCGCCAGAGGACTACGTTATGGAACTCAGTCTGCTCAACCTTTTGGCCTGTTTGCTGGTTGGTGTATGCATACCCAGTCGCTATGCTTAGCTGGCATACGTTTACTCCGGAAGGAGTGGCGCGTAGCTCAGGGTCGCGGGTAAGGCGACCAATGATCATAACTTTGTTTAAGTCCATATAAGTTAGTTTGTAAAGTTCATAAAGTAGAAAGTTTATAAAGTAATACTTTACGGACTTTATAAACTTTATGAACTTTTTACTTATTTTATAATATCTTCAGAAAGAGCGGCTTCAATTTGTTTGTCCAGGTCTTCGGAAGAAATAGCGACCGGTTCCTTCTTTGGCGCTGGTTCTATTTCTATTGCAGGTGCTTCTTCTACAGCAGCTACGGGTGCTTCCTCTACTGGAGCTGGAGCAACCGGGGTTGCCACTGGAGCAGGGGACTCAGCTTCGCTCCCATCTTCAGGACGCTTGGAAAGTTTGCTCTGGGCAACAGTATCTATTTCCGTACGACGAATGTGCTCGTCCAAGTTCACAAGTAGGTGGCGAATGATAGTACCGGTTTGGGTACGAATCTTTGCATCTAGCTCGTTTACTTTGCGGCTATCCATAGTAAACTGCACCACAACGTAAAAACCGTTGCGGGTCTTCTTGATTGGGTATGCGAGTTTCTTTTTACCCAACTGTTCTTCTTGTACTTCGGTTCCGCCGAAATCTGTCACAAACTGACGGATTTGGGACGCAACACCAGGTACCTGGTCGTCGCTCACTTGGGCGGCCAGGATGTAACACAGCTCGTATCGTGGCATGAAAGGTGTCCTTCCATTTCTACTGTTCTTGCTTTTGATGGCTTTTGGCGCACCAGCCGCTCACACTAGAAAATCGAGTTAAATTGTAAATCTTCGCCAGAATTTGCCTTATTTCTGGCAAGTTGTTGTAATTTTACCATAGTATTTTGGTTTTGTCACTATTTTTTATTGCTGCTATAGTGTTGTATTTCGCTAACAAAAAATGGCGTTGGCGCCATTTTTACACTCTATTTTTCTATTTCATTCCTCAACTGTGTCTCAAGCTTTTCTTCCATAATGGGCTTAAGCATTTCTTGCAGTTCTGCATCTTTGGAAATATCTATGCCATTCTTCTCCATAAGCATTATTTGCAGCTGAATAAGTTTGGTAATTTCTTTTTCTGCAATCAGGTTTATTTGTAAGTGCATTTCTTCACGTAGATCGTCTATTTTCCCTGCGCGATTTTGGGAGACCAAGACTATAATTGCGAGAATAATTGCTTCTAAAGAAACAATAGTAGTAAGCAGACTAAAAGGGAATGGATCGAATGGGCCAACTATGGAAAGTTTACCCGTGTTAATTAAAATCCATACCGCAAAGAATGCTGTGTTAAAAGCAAGGAATGTAAAACTACCAGATATGGTGGTAATGAAATCCGCAACACGCTCGGTGAATGTTCTTTCTGCGTTCGCTTTTGCCTTGAGTGTTGTAAGTAATTTCTTTTCGCGAAGGTCCGTGGTAAATAGCTGTAGCCACGTGTGGGGGAGTAGTTTCTCCGGGAAGGAGAGTTTTGGAATTAAGCTCATAAAATTATTAGCAAACTATAGGCGCTCTGGTAAGTCTTCTGTGGTTTAATTATCCGGATCATCCCTGTAAGGTGCCGGGACTAATTATTTTGCTGGTTTTGTAGGCGCAACTATTGGTGCGACTAAGGGGGGTACTTGTCGTGTCGCCCGAGTACGAGACGAAAGGATGAGCTGTAAAAGAACCATACTACCAACTAGGCACGTTGCGGCTATTGCAATTGCCACGCGAGTGTTCTTAACGGGGGAGGCAATTTGACTTCTGGTGGATGCATCGGCTTCGCTTGGTTGCACTGCTTCTGGTAACGGCTGCTGAGAATGTTCTGCAAAATTCCTAAAGTCTGGTATTTGATTATTATTTATATTTTGGTCCATACGATGTAATTTATAAAGCAGCTTCTAGCCTACTGCGCGCGTGTGCGTACTGCCCATTACCATGAACATGCGCTAGGGGAGTATACGGCCCATGCCCAGGGGGAGGCTCCATCTAGGGTGCAGTCAATGCTACCGCCGTCACGTCTGGGATCGACTAGGCCTCTTTGTGCGAGATATTCCGCTGCAGAATTTTCAGTGGCGTTGTGCACCAAGAACTTATAATCGGTGCCATTGGAAGCGTATGTGTAACAACTCGTGGCAGCAGTTTTGTTCATGAGTGGGTCAGATGGGAACTTGGCCATGTAATTGGGAACCAGTCCTGGAATGACTGCACTTGGTGATAGAGAACCACCGTCGCTGCATTCATTTGCCCAGGTAAGGCCGTTGTTTGGGTAGCTATTGTTGTCTAAATAATAGAGTTCGAGAGCGGATTGGATTTGGTGAATATCGGCTACACGCTTCGCGTTCCTGGCTTTTTTTCTTGCAGAATTAAGTGAGACCAATACTACACTTGAGAGCAATCCAATAATCGCCACCACTACCAGTAGCTCTATTAATGTGAACCCTTCTGAGTCCCGAGTTTGTCGCATACATATATTGTACATGAAAAAATAAGTAGAGTGAGCGTACTCCCAGTGTATATATGCAAGATTATACGATATGCTCAGGGATATGAACTACCCATAATAAAAAAGCGTAGCACTAGTGTAGAGTCTAGTGCTACGCGCTGCAATTAGTTTTATGGCGCGAATCTAAAATGTACTACATCGCCGTCTTGGACAATGTACTCTTTTCCTTCTACGCGAAGCCAGCCTTTTTCTTTGGCACCTACGTAGCCATTTGCTTCAAGGAGTTTATCCCACTGAATAACTTCTGCGCGAATGAATCCTTTTTCAAAGTCAGTGTGAATCTTTCCTGCTGCTTGTGGTGCTTTGCTTCCCGCTGTACAGGTCCATGCTTTGCTTTCTTTTGGTCCTGCAGTAATGAAGGTTATAAGTCCGAGTGTTTTATACGCCGCGTGAATAATTTTATCCAGCCCGCTTTCCGGTAGTCCAAGCTCTTTTAAGTATTCGCCGCGCTCTTCATCGGACAACTCAGATAGCTCAGATTCGAGTTGGGCATCTATGGGTATGGCATCAGAAATTGAAAATTGCCCCCCCGAGGCGGGTCCGCCTTGGGCGGAGATATTGGAAATTCCAAACTGTTTTTTATCCATATCGTACGAGCTGTTCGCAATGTACATGAATGGCTTTAGAGTAAGCAGCTGTATATCCTTACTATTCGCTTTTTCTTCATCACTTAACTCTACGGTGTTGGCCATGTGTCCTGCTTCAAGCGCTGCTTTGTATTTTTCTAGAACAGCCTTTTTTATTACAAACTCGCGGTCACCACTTTTTGCTTGTTTGGCTACCGACTCTATGCGTTTGTCCACGGTTTGCAAGTCTGCCAGTTGGAGTTCAATGGCAATGGTTTCCATGTCACGCACCGGGTCTACATTTCCATTAACGTGAATAATGTCATCGTTTTTAAACACGCGCACCACTTCCATAATGGCGTCGACTTCTCGAATGTGCGAAAGGAACTGGTTGCCTAGGCCCTCACCTTTGTGTGCACCAGAAACCAAACCCGCAATGTCTACAAATTCTATAGTAGTTGGAACTACCTTTTCGCTGTGTTCTAGCTGGGCTAGTTTTTCTAACCGCTCATCGGGTACGGCAACAACGCCCACGTTTGGGTCTATGGTGGCAAAGGGGTAGTTCGCTGCCTCTACTTTGCTTTTGGTAATAGCGTTAAACAGGGTGGATTTACCTACATTTGGGAGGCCAACAATTCCAATTTGAAAAGACATATATAGTAAGAAATTTCTAATATCTAATTTCCCCGCCCACGGCGTGTCCGCCTGGGGCGGATAATATCTAATGTAAGAAAGATATGAGAAAGCTTTCCATATTGTAGCGGAGTCAGGGGGTTCTGGCTACCTCTAAGGGGGTGGTGTAGAATAGAGTATATGACAACACTCAACAAATACATGTTTCGTGAATATGATGTGCGCGGACATGAAACAGATGATGAACTCAACGTTGACTCGGTCACCCTCATTGCTAAGGCCTATGGTACCTTCCTGCAGGGCAGGGGAATAACAAATGCGGTCGTGGGTCACGATAATAGACAGATGTCGGAGGTATTTTACCGTACAGCAATTACTGCGCTACAAAGCACCGGTATACATGTTATTGGCATAGGTATGTCGCTAACACCGCAAATGTACTGGGCGCAGTATTACTTTAAAACCGAGGGCGGTCTCGCAATTACAGCAAGTCATAACCCCGTTGGTTGGAATGGCATGAAGATGGCGCTTGGTTATTCTGCCACATTAGACCAAGAACAGATTGCTGGCCTCTACACCATTGCTGAGTCTGGTCAATTCGCGAGCGGGGAAGGAAGTTTCAGAGAAGAAAATATAATTGAAGCGTGGATGAAGGATTTACTCAGCCGCGTTACATTGCACAGGCCGCTTAAAATACTTCTCAACACTGCAAATGCTACTTCAAGTTTTTTTTCGCCCGAACTATTTCGTCGGTTTGGGTGCGAAGTTGTGGAGTACAATACAAACCCAGATCCGAGTTACCCGCACTATCCACCGAACCCTGCTAACATAGACATGATTACTGACACAGGCAAAAAGACTCACGAAGTTGGCGCGGACGTAGGGATAGGTATAGATGCCGATGGCGACAGGCTTGGTGTAACCGATGAGCAGGGGAGTGTAATTTGGCCAGATAGGTACATGATTTTACTCTCGCGCTTAGTGCTGAAGGATCATCCTGGTGCGAATATAGTGTTTGACGTAAAGGTTTCTGAAAGTTTGCCAGAGGATATAGCGGCGCATGGGGGAGTGCCAGTTATGTGTACTACAGGCAACCCGTACATAAAACGCAAGATAAAAGAAATAGGCGCACCATTTGGAGGAGAGCAGTCCGGGCATATATTTTTTACCGATAATTTTTACGGCTTTGACGATGGCAACTTTGCGGGGTTGAAATTGCTCGAATATATTTCTAGTCTCTCGGAGCCTTTGTCTAGAATTATGGAGAGTACCCCATACTATATTTCTACCCATGCTATGTATGCCATGGCAACCGATGCGCGCAAGTATGAAATAGTGGAAGAAATAACTAAACAGTTTAAGAGCGAAGGATATAGAGTTATAGATATAAATGGTGGTCGCGTCTATATGCACACAGGGTGGGGCCTTATTCGTGCTACTTCTAATTTGCCCGCTGTTGAGGTACGTTTTGAAGCGAAGACGCAAGAGGATCTGGAGAAAATAAAATCCGCATTTAAAGAGAAGCTTGCTCAGTTTCCAGAAGTTTCCTCAGAGTGGGGATCGGCGTAGTGTGCGAAGCGCAGAATTATGAATTAAGAATTATAGAATTAGGAATAACGATTCACACTACCCCTTTCCCTATGGAAAGGGGTAGTTATTTCTTAGTTCATAATTCTATAATTCTTAATTCATACTTTTTTGCTTGCAAAAAGCTGAAGGCTGTGCTATAATATATTTAACGTTTTCAAATTCCGCACTGCGGAGAGAAACAAAAATAAAATTTACATCATTTTTTCAGGTAATCTTGGTACAGTTGTGTAAAAAGCAGCTCAGATTTCAAGATTATTTAGTAAAATCACTCGCCTCTAGTATAAAAAGAGACTTGTGGCGCACATAATTATATGAAAACTCGAACCATGCAAAAGGGATGGCAGGCCTCTATGAAACGTTCTCTAAGTTTTCTTGGCGTTCTGGTAGCCGCCGCTGGGTTGGTGGGGCCAAGTTTGGTACTTGCCCAGCCTGCAATATCTAGCGTGCAAGCTTCACAGATAACAGCGTCCAGCGCCGTTATCTCGTGGCAGACAGACGTTGCTTCTGACTCTTATGTTTCCTATGTAGGCGCAGACGACACAGATGCTCAGCTTGCAACAAATGACACCTTGGTTACGAGTCATAGCGTAACCCTCACAGGACTCAAGGCAAATACCGTGTATTCGTTTGCAGTTAACTCTGCTGACGCGCAAGGGGATAACGCAGCGCTAAACGGCACTGACTTTACTACACTTGGTGTTGGAGGCGGTACGCCACCACCTACCCCTACCCCGGTTCCAGTTCCAACTCCTACCCCAACTCCTGTGCCTCCTGCAAACCCAGGACAGGGTACGGGCCTTACGGTACCAACTGGTCTCCAGTATCAGCCCCCAGTAGTAGTTACTCCGGTCTACCCAACGGCCACTCTAGCCAGAGAAAATGGTACCATCTATTTTATAATGGGTAAGGATGGGGTAAAAGTACCTTTTACCACTATGGGTGCATTTACTGGGCTCGGCTATAAGCTAAGCAATGTGCGAGATTTAGACCTATCATCTTTTCGTTTGCCAGTTACGTATTTCATAGAAAATAGCGTGCAACAGCACCCTTGGGGTTCTATTGTTGAAAAGAATGGCACGCTTTACTACAGCCACATATCTGGAATGATTCCTATTCCTTCTATGAATGTGTTTAACGCCAATGGTTTTACATCGGCCATGATAGTGCGCATGAATAGCGCCGATGAAGAAGTGCTTCAAAACTATCCTGTCGCATATCCGCTTGAATCGAACGACGATCGCATTATGTAAGACATGAAAGTGTGAGGGTTATGAAGTACGCTCGTATAATATACATCGCGGCATTTGCCTGTTTGTGCGTGGCCAGTATGCCAGCGCGCACGGCGCATGCCGCTATTTCTATCTCAAATGTAACAGTGCGGCCTGTAAGTAATACAAGCGTTACTATTACCTGGGATAGCAGCAAGGCAGGGGACTCCTGGGTGGGGTATACTGCTGCAGGCTCAACAAACCAGCAGTCTAAAGTGACTGTACTTTCGGTGCAGGCGCATAGCGTAACGCTCACAGACCTGCAGCCCGGCACTGAGTATACCTACGAAGTAAATACCCAAACCCCCCAAGGTGACATAGGCTTTATAGCCGGGCTCAAATTTACCACAACGGGGCAAACTGGTACTTTGCCTCTTAGTGCCCCGTGCGGTACTCTGGCAAAGTCTGGGTCAGGTATATTTTTTCTTACGGGTAAAGATAAAGTAAAAATTCCGTTTACATCCATGGCGGCATTTACGGGTTTGGGGTATGATCTAAAAAATGTAAAAACCATGGATGTGTCCAGCTATAAATCTTCCGGCAGCTATTACCTAAGCAGCGCTACTCAAGAACACCCATGGTGCAGCTGGATGAAGTGGAAAGATAATACCATTTATTATAGCCATCCCAGTGGCGCCATCCCCGTGCCAAGCTGGGACGTGTTTATAAACAATGGCGGTCGCGCAGACCTTATAGTTCCCATGAATGCTGCGGATGATGCTGTGTGGGCCAAGAATCCAAACCTACCAGTACTGCAGTTGAGTGACAGCCGAATACTATAACCAAAAAAACCGCCACCCGGCGGTTTGTTTATCCCGTTAGGGATAATCCTGTTCCTCTCCCCAGGCCTGGGGAGAGGCTAGGAGAGAGGTCGAAATGCTTGCTGTTTGATTACTTCTAGTACTCCCGCAATGTTGCTATCTACATCATTATTCCAGAAGTGTAATACTGCGTATCCATTCTTTTCTAAGTATGTTTGCTTATCTGCATCTTTCTGTTTCTCTATCATCTCGCTATGTTGGCCACCGTCTAGTTCTATAATTAGCTTTTTCTCGTTGCAGCAGAAGTCAGCTATGTAAGGCCCGATCGGAACTTGGCGTTTAAACTTGAAACCATAGAAACGATTGCCGCGTAGGTAGTACCATAGTTTGGTCTCCCAGGGTGTTTGAGCAGTTCGTAGCTTTTTAGCATTTTCTAGATATATATGGTGCTTACTGTACATACACCTCTCCCAGCCCTCTCCAGGCAGGAGAGGGGAATACATAAGACCGGCCTTTGTGGCCGGTCTTAAAGACTAGAAATATCCTATCTTCATGGCAGTGCGGACTTCATGCATAGTTTTCTCGGCTTCGGCACGTGCTTTCTTTGTGCCTTCCGCGAGAATGTGTACGACTTCTTCGGGTTTTGCTGCCCACTCTTCTCTTCGTTGTCGAATAGGGGTGAGTATGGTTTCGAGTGTTTCAAATAACTTATTTTTTACCGCAACGTCGCCAAGTCCGCCCTTCGTGTATGCGGCTTTAAGTTCAGCAACTTCTGTCTTGTCTGCATGGAACATGTCCAAATAACTAAACACTACGTTGCCTTCTACTTTGCCTGGGTCTTCAACACGTACATGTCCAGGATCTGTATACGCAGACATTACTTTCTGTTTTACTACCTCTGTTGGGTCACTGAGGAAAATAGCATTGCCTAGTGACTTGCTCATCTTTGCTGTGCCATCAAGTCCTGGTAAGCGACTCTCTAGAGGATTCTGCGGAATGAGGTGCTCTACCGTTTTAAATACTGGTCCGTAGTACGAATTAAATTTGTGAGCTATTTCATTTGTTTGTTCTATCATAGGCGCTTGATCTGCACCTACGGGCACTAGGTCTGCTTTACAGAATAATATATCTGCAGCTTGACTCACCGGATAGCAGAGGAATCCTGCTGGTATATCCCGTTCGTATCCTTTTTGTTGTATTTCGGCTTTTACTGTTGGGTTCCGTTCTAGGCGTGCAACAGTAACTAAATTCAAAAAGAATATAGTGAGCTCGGCTATTTCCGGTACGAGAGATTGTATAAATATAGTAGTCTTTTCTGGGTCTATGCCAACAGCTAAATAGTCCAGGGCGACTTCAAAAATATTGTCGCGAACTTTTTGAGGGTTGTCGGCATTATCGGTCAGAGCTTGTACGTCGGCAAGCATTACAAACTGATTGTATTCATCTTGCAGCTTTACCCGGTTGCGGAGCGAGCCAACATAGTGGCCAAGGTGTAATTTACCGGTAGGTCTGTCCCCGGTGAGAATTCTCTTTTTTTCTTCCATATAAGTAGTATATTAGTTACTTTATAAAAAGCAAAACACCCCCAGGGCGGGGGTGTTTTTGCATAACGCCAAAACACGCCTACCGCCAGAGTAGGCTGCGCCACCAAATGTTAGAATGCGTTTTCAGGTGTTTCATGTGGTTTGAGTATAGTTGACTATTGAGCTGCAGGCAAGTGGTTGCAATCAACTACGGCGTGGTATAGTAATGGTATTATGTCAGAAATGAGACGCGGCACAGACCAAGAACCAGTAAACAATACTAATAAATTAGTCTCCCGGCGTTCCTTCCTAAAAGGTGTGGCAATTGCAGGGGCTGTTACGACGGCTGAACTCGGTCTGGGGAATGGAACCATTGAGCGAATTTCAAAGCCAGAAAGAAGAACACGCGAACAAGTAATTGATGCGGGAGAGCTCGCTGGTAAACCGTGCGATCATGAATTATTTCGGTTGTATTTTGGGCTGGAGGGTAAAACAATACCGGAAAAATTTAAGGTGAATTTTGTTTTTCAACTTGCACAGTTGGATGCGGCTAAAAATAAATGGGCAAAAAATAATCCAGTCATAAAAGAGTTGGGCGAGCGGCACGTGGAAGAGTATAGCAAGTACGAGTCTGCGCCTTCGAGCATAGAAGAGTTTATCGCTGAAGCCGGTAGTAATGAAATAACAAAACAGATAGATTGGGAAGCGCTTGGGGAAGGGCAGGGGTTGGGCGAGTCCGATACATTGCTGGTGCGCAGACTGGCAGAGGCTGTGAGCGGCCAAGACCTAATGGCGCTTTCTATTACCGAACTTATGCCTTCAAAAAATGCAGAGACAAATGTGCAAGCCATGGAGCTGCTTTTGCAGCATGCTGGTAAAGAATTTGTATATAGAATACCGGCCATATACGATACCCAGCTTTCATTTGGCCCATATCAATTTACACCGTACGCCCTAGGCGAGAGGCGAGGGCAGAAGGTTGGTGCTTCTGTGATAAACCCATATGTACGTGAGGACGCACGGGTAACCGAAGACCTCCGAACACTGAGTGGGGTAGAGCATCATAAAGTTGCCATACTAAATTTAGTAGAAGATTTTTGTTTACTCGTAAAAAGTCTTCGCGTCGAGCCACGGGACGCAGCAGAGCTCCTGCAGAAATTGGAAACGATGCTAGAGTCGAGTCCAAAGCAAATAGCAGTCATTGCCGGTGCGGCGCATCATGCCCCCACTCATGCGGTGGAGGCCATCAAAACATGGTTTCGGCAGAACATGAAAAAGTCATATGCAGAGTGTTGCGCAAATGAAGACCTAGGCAAGTATGCAGCTCGTATGCAGCGTAGTGTAGAAGCATTAGACGACTATCTTACACAAAAGCACCTGTAAGGGTGCTTTTAATATGTAGTCTATACTTCAACAATTACCGGCAAGACCAGTGGCCTCCGATTGGTTTTTTGAAAAAGATAATCGCCTATGTGGGTGGTTATGTGTTCGCGCATGGTGTGCTTGTCTAACTGTGGGTCGCTGCATAGTTTCTTTACTTCGTGTTGTACTTCACGAATAATGTGCTCGTTACCTTTTACGTACATGAAACCGCGAGATACTATGGTTGGTTCGGTTACGAGTTTTCCCGTTGCTGTATTAAGGCTGGCGATAATGGTCACCATGCCTCCTGTGCGCATCTGTTCTTGGTCGTGAATCGTGTTCTGCTCAAGTACTGCATGGCCTATGTCATCTACATACATACGCTCAGCGGGTGCCACGCCTTTCTCTACTGTTGCGTTTCCGTTTGGGTGGAACACCACGGCATCTCCATTGTACGGAAGGAGTGCGGGTATGCCTAAACTGTTCGCAATTTTTGCATGAGCAGCAATCATGTGTCGCTCGCCATGTATGGGAATGAGGTGCTTTGGCTTCACCAGTCCCATCATGGTTTTATGCTCCTCCCTTTTTGCGTGGCCAGAAACGTGTATGTCGAGTGTGCCATTGTACACAACCTCTACGCCTTGCCGTTGCAGGTTCGACACCATACCGTAAAGAGCTGGTTCATTTCCGGGGATGGGGTTCGCGGATACGACTGCAGTATCGCCGGGCTTTAGACTAATGCGGGGAAAGTCCCCACGTGCCATACGGGGGAGGCCTGAGCGCTCCTCGCCCTGTGCACCTGTGGTGAGAATGACCAGTCTGTGGTCTGGGATTTTACTTCGCATTCTACTGTCTATAAGTACATCTGCATCTACTTGCAGGTAACCAAGTTGCATAGCAGTTTCAACATTTTGCGATATAGATCTGCCAGCGGTTATAACTTTGCGGTGGTACTTTTTCGCCGTGTCGAATACTCTTTGAATGCGCGGAAAGAGCTGCGAGTTACAGGTAAATATTATTCTCCCTGCGGCCCCTTGGAATACCGTATCTATGGTTGCGCTCAGTGTTTGTTCGGACGCAGTGTACCCGCTACTTCCTGCATTGGTAGAATCGGAAAGCAATGCGAGTACGTTTCCTACTCCTCCCCAGAGTGCTAATTTATCTATTTCTGCTGGTGCTTCGTTTACGGGCGTCCAGTCAAACTTCCAATCGCCTGTGTGAATAACGCGGCCTAGTGGCGTAGAGATGGATACACCAATGGCGTCGGGTATGTTGTGATTGACTCGGTAAAATTCCACCGTACATTTTCCGAACTTCAGAACGTCATCTGGATGAATGGTGTGAATGCGTGCCGTGTGTTCAAGTCCGAACTCTTCTAAGCGTCTCGTAAGCAGGCCTGCAGTAAGCGGCATGGTGTAGATGGGTGGGTTCCCAATGTGAGGAAGTATATACCCTAAAGCACCAATGTGGTCTAAGTGGGCATGGGTCACCAGGATAGCGCGTATGCGTTCTTTGTGCTGGGTGAGCCAAGTGTAGTTCGGTAACATGTAATGTACAGATGGCATGCTTGGGCCGGGAAAACCAAAGCCAGCATCGACCACAATAAGGTCCTCGCCATATTCGTATACAGTCATGTTAATGCCAATTTCTTCTACGCCGCCAATGGTAATAATGCGTAATGGGGTTTCTTTCATATATGCAGACGCACCTAAGCTACGCATGCAAAAAAGCTTTGCATAACTTGGAACGCAATCGAATTAGTTATTAGGAAGGGTTGCTGTAGTAGTGACTTGTGCAGTCGACCACTGAGAGCGGTGTCGCACGGCATGTGGGCCTGCGAAAAGTATGTTTGATAACACTGTATATGCGTGCTAGCAATCAAATAGTAACAACATTGGGTCCCTAATATTTGACTGATAGCAACATGTTTTGGGTGTAAGTGACAAAAGTTAAAAAAGTGACAAAAATGACAAAAGTAAAGAGATAGCTCCGGAATATTTTTGTCATTTTTATTTATTTTTGTTCACTTTTGTCACTTACAGGAGGCACCCTTGGTGCGTATGTTTACACTTCTATAACCACTGGCAAGACCATGGGACGTCTGTTTGTCTTTTCAAATAAGTATTCGCCAATTTGGTCTCGAACGGCTTGGCGAAGGTAGGCATAGTTTGGCTCTACTTTTTCGCCAGATTTGCTTTCGCAAATTTTGCGCACCTCGTGCTTTACTTCCCTGAGGATGTCTTCGTTGCCCTTCATGTAAATAAAACCACGAGAAATTATATCTGGTTCGCTTATGAGCTTGCTTGTTTTGCGGTCGAGCGAGACTATGACCACAAACATACCGTCTTGAGACATGACTTGGCGGTCGCGAAGCACTACCTCTCCGACATCGCCAACTCCAAGACCATCTACATAAATGTAGCCAGCTTGCACTTTGGTGTCGAGGCGCTTTGCCTGACCAGCAGAGTTAAACTCAAGAACTGCACCATTGTCTAAGGCAAATGTATTGTCTTCGGGTATACCTACGCTTTGGGCAATTTTGTTGTGCGCGACTAACATATGGTGTTCGCCGTGTATCGGAACAAAATACCGAGGTTTGGTAAGACCAAACATCATTTTTAGTTCTTCTTGTTGGGCGTGGCCAGATGCGTGAATGTCCAGTGTCTTATTGTAAATTACCTCAGCGCCTTGGCGGGTAAGATTGTCGAGTACTTCTACAACCGACCGTTCGTTTCCAGGAATAGGGGAAGCAGACACAACTACGGTGTCGCCAAGTTTTATGTGAATAGTTTTGTGCTCACCGCGAGATATGCGTGCAAGCGCAGAGGATTCTTCTCCCTGAGAGCCTGTAGTCAAAACAACTACTTGGTTCTCGGAGAACTTAGCCATGTCTTCCGATTTGATGAAAATTTTTGGTTGAATATGTAAATAGCCCATAGACAATGCTATTTCTATGGCATTTACCATGGAGCGGCCGGTAACCACTATTTTTCGATTGTGCTTTGCTGCAGCATCGCACACCGATTGGATACGTGAAATAAGCTGGGAGAATGTGGCAAAGAGTATTCTGCCTTTTGCTTCTTGAAATATGTGATCGATTTTTTTAGAAAGCTCTTGTTCTGAAACGCAGTATCCTGGTTTGAGAGCATTGGTAGAGTCGCTCATAAGGAGCAGTACGCCCTCACCACCAAACCGAGCAATTTTTTCGAATTCCGTTGGAAGGCCATCCATAGGAGTATGATCAAATTTCCAATCAGTAGCGTACATAACGTTACCAACAGGAGTTTTGATGCGAAGACCAATACAGTCCGGAATGTTGTGGTTTAAACGGAAAAAATCAACTGTAAAACAGCCGAGTTGTATGCTGGCGTCTTTGTCTATTGCATGCAGTCGTGTGCGAGAAGCTAAGTTAAACTCCTCAAGTCGTTTCTTTATAAGACCAGCCGAAAGCGGCATGGTATAAATAGGCGGGTCACCAAGCTTGGTGAGCACGTAGGGGATTGCCCCTATGTGATCCAGGTGAGCATGGGTTACAAAGAGCCCGCGAATTTTTTTCTTGTTTTCTTCTAGATAATTAATATCGGGAATAATATAGTCTACTCCCGGCATGGTTTCATCTGGAAATGCCAAGCCCATGTCAACGATAATAATATCGTCGCCATATTCAAAGACCGTACAGTTTATGCCCACTTCTTCTACGCCTCCTAAAGGAATAACGCGAAGGGTAGTGCGGCTTTGCGTGTACTGGCTTGTGGCCGGTGCAAGGCTAGGTTTTGTTAAGGTTGTGCGATCCATGGGCCTGCTCTGAGCAATCCCAGGGCGACTTGGGTTGGTACTGGGTCGGCTTTGTGCTGAACTAGGGGTGTTGCGGTTAAAATTTCTGCGAGGGCCGTTTTGGCTGCCTGGCGCCCCCATGGGACGTCGTGGCATAGATCCGGACGGAATATTCTTTCTCATCATGTGAAGGTAGGGTAGTGGTCGGTTCTTGTATCTAGTTCTGACTGCTTCGTCAAAAATACATGTTCACGAGTTTCAGCAGACGCAAGAAACCGACGTACCTATTACTTATGGTTCCTACAAATTACGAATGATTACAGATATACAAACAGTACTGTAGTAAAGTCTGTATTTCGTTGATGCCTATAAGTAATCGTGTGTATCGTAACGACAGGAAGACTTACCAATACAGTATGCGTATATCTGTATGTATCTGTAATCTGTAGGCTCTATTGTTATCGTGCATTACAAACCAAAGGTTTGCTTTTTATGTAGATCTATCTGTGCGTGGCGTATTCGGCCGCCGCGATAGGTAATGTCCTGTCTCTAAAAAGAGGCCGGGCACAATTAACAAATCAAAAATAAAAAAGACTTTTTTAGAACTGATTTGCCAACTGTTAGAAGTTGTTTTGATTTCTCACGAATTCAACGTACAAGCATTATAGCGCACCCCAACTTATTTGTCAAACAAAGATGGCTAAAAATGGCTTATGTATAGGGAATAATGAATTACGAATTAAGAATTATGAATCGGAATCAAACACTCGATTTTATCTTGTGCATGATTCATTATTCTATATTCTTAATTCTATTTCTGGTGCCTAGGAGAGGACTCGAGCCTCCACGGGATTGCTCCCACCCCGATATTGTATCGGAACGTGTTGTGTATAAATGGTGGGCGTAGAGAGACTCGAACTCTCACGGGATTGCTCCCATACGCACCTGAAGCGTACGTGTATACCAATTCCACCATACGCCCATCATTTATACGCTACGTGCCAGCTTGCCCTGCGTGGTATGTGGGGCCACCACTGGGGCACAGGATGTGAATCAAGAATTATGAATTACGAATCTTGCAGTCCGGCTCTTGATTAAGCAATTATACCGGAGCCATAACATCCTGCCAAGTGTTTTAGCCTTTTGATTGCTTGACTCTTGATTCTTACTTCTTGATTCTGCGCTGCGCTTACTTCCACTTCCTCGTAGTACGGATGTAAAACCGCGAGGCTTCTGCAAGACGCCAGCTGGGGTCCACCAGGGCAGTAAGTTCATTGCTTTGTATATCGCTGCTTAAAATGTAGGTATATAGCGACTGGTTTATGTAAATAGCGGGGACGGTAGTATTTAGTATGTCCGCGAGTTTTGTGTACTGACCTTGACGCTCTGCTGTGTTGGTTGAACTACGCGCGTTTGTAATAAGGCTATCTACTTCGCCGGAAGTGAAGTTGGATACATTTAGACCAGGGTCTTTGGTTTGGCTAGAGTGCCAGAACGCAAATGGGTCGGGGTCCGCACCAGTGCGCTGAGAGAATAGGAGCGCGTCGTATTTGCGGGGTCGTACGTAATCGCTTATAAGCGCTGTTGTGGGAACGGATTGAACCTGTACTGCAACACCCAGGCCTTGCCAGGTCTGTGCAAGGAGCTGGCTTGCTACTACAAAGCTTGCGGTGTCGCTGGTAAGTAGCTTTATGCTTAAGGTGACTGCGCCTTTGCTTCGAATACCGTTTGCTTGTTTGACCCATCCCGCCTTATCCAAAAGCGCATTTGCTTCTGAGCTGTTTATAGAAGAAAGGATTGGCTCACTGGTTACGAGGCCGAGCGGGGGAGCAGTAATGGCTCGTGCGCGTTTTCCCCATGCAGCATCGGTGAGGGCCTTGCTGTCTACCACCAGCGCGAGCGCTTTTCGCACTTCAACTTCGCTCAGTCCTGGGCTCTTGGTGTTGAGAAACACCGCTTGGTACTGAGGCAGAGCAACGCGGAACGTGCGGACATTGGGCCCGGTAGGCTCAGATGCAACATCGTTTGTTGCAAGGCCCATGCTGGATATTTCCTGCGCTGCATATCCTTGGCGCATATCGTCTACATTTGTATAAAACACCAACGTAATACCGTCAAGTCGTGAACGCAGCGGGTGGCCGGCGTAGCTCGCAAGGGCCATGCGCTTGGTACTGCCGTCTGGGTTTTTTTCTATCTGCCGTATAGCAAAGGGGCCGCTGCCCAAGGGTTGCAGGTTGAGCGGGCTACTGGCGTAACTTTCCGAAGACACGTTTTTCCACGCGTGTTCAGGAAGGAGTGGGACCGTAAGATTTTGAATAAATGGTCCGCTTACATCTTTAGTTACAAATACCACGGTAAGCGGGTCTAGTTTTTGCACGCTCGTTGAGAGCCAAAGGTTTCTGAGTGGGCTTTGGACATTCTCGTCTTGAATTTTTGAAATAGTGAACAGAACATCGTCTGCCGTAAGGGGCTTGCCATCGTGCCAGGTAAGGTTTGGTCGCAAGTGGACGGTATAGTGTTTTTCGTCATTGCCTACTTCTGGCATTGCTGTAGCAAGCTCGGGTTCTATATTCCCTGCAGTGTCATAGCGATACAAACCACTGAATACAGCATGCACTATGGTTTCATCGGTTTGCGTGGTGGCAAGTATGGGATTGATAAAATGTGGCTGTCCTACCAGACCTTCCACGAGTTGGCCGCCGTCTGCGGGTACTTCAGTAGTGTGGTGAACGTAAAAAATATTCCAGTCCCAGTAAATGCCTATGACCGTTACCACTACCAACACTGCTACCAGCCATTTTTCCCAGGCAGCTAGTAATGAAAAAACTTTCCGCAAAGCGGAAAGGTTTAGGCTCGGTTTAGTTTTTATGCTATCTGTAGTCACAAAATTGGTGCTCCGTGAGAAGTACGAGTGGAGGAGCGAATAATAGTGCTATCGAGTTGCGAGAATAAGACTTGTTATGCTGAGGCCAGCAAAAATGATAGAGGCGGCAATGGTTGCATAGAACAACCACTTTTCAAACCCGCGGCGAGTTGCTACTACACCACCGCTACCACCGAATACAGTAGAAAGACCCTGGGAGCGGTTTTGAAGAGTAATAAAGATAATAATGAGAACCATTACTATAATGTTGGCAAGTTGGAGTATTTGAGGAAGGAGTTTCATAAGTGTGAAATAGAAAATGTATTGATGTTATAGTCCTGTATCTGTAGGTATCCGTAGATTCGGATAAATTTGTATATCAGGATTATAAATTGCCTCTTAAGAATACGAAAAATAGGGTCATTGGTCAACTTAGAAAGCTTAGCTGTTGCCCACGGATTTGTAGTTTGGGAGTCTGGTGCACTTTTATTGTAGCAAAATACTATATTTATGCTTTATGTAAGCCACATATCAAAATGATATATATTGACATATAACAATAGATATTGTATAATAATTGGAATGTAAAATGATGTTTGAGCGTGGGAAATGAGGTGGAAATTCTTCCTTATTTCCTACCCCCAAAATCTTCAAGCAGGCTAGAAAAAGGTGGTGGTAGGCCTTAACTCTAGCTTTCACTAAAACAACAACCAAATATAGGAGAAACCAGATGAAATCTAACTGTCCGTACATCCGTTCTACAATCTTCGTGCTTGGCATTGCGCTGATCGCGCTCACAGCAAACAGCGCTTTCGCGCAAGCTACCAATCCATGGGATCTTTTGGGTATTGCACAGCAGGAACTCAATCCCTCCCAAACAGCTTTTGTTGGGGTAGGTCAGCAAACCAAAGTTTTTGTTAGCAACGCAGCGACCGATCGTATGGCCCGGTGGAAGATTGTTAACGATAAGAAACAGGGGTTAAAAATTAGTAAGATGGCGAATCCAGACTTGCCAGATCTGGTTCCCTTTCTTTCCTCTGATGCGAAAGACCCCAATACCGAAGTGTACGTTGTCTCCTATGAAAATAATGAAGACGCTACCCTCGGTGCGGTTCCCGAAATCCGCGTTGTGGCGTTTCGAAAATCAGGGGGTGTAGCCCAAACGCGGATCTTCCAGCAGGGGAATGCATACACTTACCAAGCCCTTCCTTTCCAGAAGAAGCCCAGTTTCTTCAAAAAGGCGCTAGATAAAACCAAAGAAGGGGCTGTCAAAGCGAAAGAAAAAGCTGAAAAGATCCGCAAGCCCTAGATCCTGTTAGGGTCCCAGTCGGGCATCATCGACAAATAATAATCAAGCAGAGAGGGGAAATGCAAACGGGTGTGGCCCGTGAGCAATGGACTGGTTACAATGTGCCTGCGGCAATATAACCAGTCTGTTTTTATTTCTGTTGACAAATATTTTAAATAGTTTATACTTTATCTTACTAAAGTGCTTTACTTAGATAAAGTAACAATATTCCTCTGTCATTGCGAGCCGGCTTTGGGGCGCGGCAATCTCACACGTAGGTAAGCATAATATTATAGATTGCCACGTCGAGGACTCCTCGCAATGACAGATAATACATTTTTATGAAATGGGAAAGTGAAAAAACTGAAGAGTTGTTCCAGGCGGTGCTGGCTTTGCGGAATGCAGATGAAGCCAAGCGGTTTTTCCGTGACTTACTTACGGAAGCAGAGCTTATAGAGTTCGGCAATCGTTGGAAAGCTGCGCAAATGTTAGACCAAAACATTCCCTACACTGCCATCGTAGAAAAAACAGGCCTGAGCTCTGCCACCATTGCCCGTATATCCAAGTGGCTCAAATCCGGCAAAAACGGCTACCGCCTTATGCTGGACCGCTTAAACAAGCACCATCATACCCCTTCACTTTTGAGAAAGGGTTAGTTTAGTAGTGCATATGTACTAATAGCTTAACCTCTTCTCAAAAGAAGAGGTTTTTATTTTTTTAGAGTTTTCGGATACTGATTTCAATGTTTTGAAGCTAGTATCCGGCGACCCTGCCCAACATCTTTTGTGCCTTTGGGCGAATGCGAAAGATTATGTTGGCGGCAAGTCGGAAAGGAGGAGTTATGCACGACTAACTCTAAAACCGAGTAAAACTCGGTAGAACGAAACAGGGGCAGTTGATACAGGATGTAGTATCAACTGCCCACTGCCTTATTTCCAAGAACGTTTGTGCATGCTATACCTATACTACTATTATGGAACTCATATATCCTAGAAAACTAAATAAGGGAGATGTTATTCGAGTTATTGCGCCCTCGTGTGCCAGGTCTACTATTGATCCGCAGGTAATACAAAAAGCAGAGGGGCAGTTTGAAAAACTTGGCCTGCACGTAACGTGGGGAGCAAGCATTGGCGAGACAGATATCTTTGAGTGCGCGCCAATTGCTGCACGTGTAGCTGACTTACACGATGCTTTCACCGACCCAAGTGTTAAGGGGGTGTTTGCAGTGCGCGGAGGGTGGAACGCAAACCAACTTTTGCAGTACATTGACTGGAGTTTGGTACGCGCGAATCCAAAAATTTTCTGTGGTTTTTCAGACATAACCATTTTACAAAACACCATGCTATCTCAAGCGGGTGTAGTGAGCTATTCGGGGCCGAATTTTGCCTCATTTGGGCGACCGGGTTTGCTGGAGTATACACTCGAGTATGTACAAAGGTGTTTATTTGAAAACGAGGTTTTTACTGTAGCGCCAAGTAAGGAATATTTTGATGCAGATGTGTTGGTGCCCAACCCTGGTTGGAAAGTATTTTCGGAAGGTGCTGCAGAGGGGCGCATTGTAGGAGGTAATTTGTGCACGTTGAATCTTTTGCATGGTACCCGCTACATGCCACGTTTGGTAGACAGCATATTGTTTTTGGAGGAAGATAGCGAGTCTACTTACAAAACAGTAGATCGCGACTTTCAGTCTTTGCTGCATCTTCCCGATTTTAACCAAGTAAAAGGGTTGGTGCTTGGACGGTTCCAGCCGGGGACAGGTATGAGTTCGGACCTTTTAGCGGAAATGATTCGAAGACGTCCAGAGCTGCAGCGCATGCCGGTTATAGCCAATGTGGACTTTGGTCACACCGAACCTAAAATTACTTTTCCCATAGGCGGCGCTGTTCGGATTCGTGCTTCAGAAGATAACGCATCCATTGAAATTGTAAAACACTAACCCTGCTTAACTTATACCCACCAGTATTTGAAAATACAACGTTTTTCGTGGCCACGAAAAACGTTGTATTTTGCTAGAGGCAATAGTGAAAGACTACAGGCTTTTTTTAATTATTTCTGCTTTGGCTTTACCAACTAACTTTTCTAATTCTTCTAACTCTACTTCCTTTATTCTTGCTACTGAGCCAAACTTTAGTTTGAGGAGTTTTTTAGTTTTCGGGCCTATGCCGGGGATGGTGTCGAGCGCAGATTTGGTCGCTTGTTTACTGCGAAGCTGGCGGTGGAAGGTTATACCAAAGCGGTGGGCTTCATCGCGTAGGCGCTGGAGTATCTGCAAGGCAAGTTCATCGTGACTAAGAATGATTGGTTCAGGGTTGTTAGGTAAAAATATTTCCTCAATGCGTTTTGCGAGGCCAATCATGGGAATAGCTGCTAGCTTAGAGCTGTTAGCTTCTAGTTCAGAGCCGTTATTGCTTTCTGCTTTTTCTTTCGCAGCTATCACTTCTGCCTGCGCTTCCAGCGCAGCGCTAAGCTGTCCTTTGCCACCATCTATAACTATTAAGTCCGGCCGCGGCCAGAGGTTTTGCCCCCCTCCTCTTGAGGAGGGGCTAGGGGAGGTCGTAGAGCTGTTTACTTTTTTGATCCGTTTACTATTTTTATCATCTGCTGTGACCCCCTCGAGCGCCCCCTCAAGAGGGGGAGGGCTCAGGTGCGCGAGTCTGCGAGTCAGTGTTTCCCGCATCATGGCAAAATCGTCCGGAGTGTCTTTGCTGCGGATTTTGAACTTACGATATTCTGACTTTGCTGGTTTGCCATCTATAAACACGACCATGCTGCCGACCGGGTTTGTTCCTTGGGTATTGGACATGTCGTAGCATTCAATGCGTCTGGGAAGCTCGGGCAGGCCCAGAAGCTTTTGAAGCTTTAGTAAGGCTTCGTGTAGTTTGTCTATATCTGTGGCGTCGCTTTCGAGCTGCTTGCGCACGCATTCCTCAGCGTTTAATTGTCCCAGTTTTATGAGTTGCAATAATTTTCCACGGTGGGGAATACTAATGGGGATACTCTTTCCTTTTCTTTGTGCAAGTAATTCAGTAATAAGTGAAAGTTCGGAAAGTGGGAACTGGGTGAAAATTTTATCAGGCAGGTCTGTGGTATCAGCGTAATACGTTTCCGAGAACGTTTGAATAATACGAGATTCCGTGTCTTGCTCTCCTCCTCTTGAGGAGGAGTTGGAGGAGGTCATAGAAACTTTTGATGTATTATTATGCTCTGCTACGACCTCACCTAGCCTCTCCTCAAGAGGAGAGGAACCAGACAAGATCGCTGGTGCGCCATACACAAAGTTTTCTTTGTCGGTGAGCCTACCGTCCCGTACTTTGAAAAGGTTTATGCAATACAGCCCACTTTGAATACCAAGTGAAATAAGATCGTAATTTACTTTGGTGGGGAACTGAGCTATTTGCCGCTCGTCTAGCAGCTCCAAAGCACGGAGCTGGTCGCGGAGCCTGGCTGCAAGCTCGAACCGGGTTTGTTCAGATGCTTCTTCCATGGCGCGCTGGACCTCTTGTTTTACTTCACGAGTCTTGCCATTTAAAAAGAGTTGTATGCGCTGCAAGTTTTTTTGATACTCTTCAATGCTTATAGCTCCCACGCATATGCCAGGGCACCGATGTAGATGATAATAGAAACAGGGACGATTGCTAATTTCCGTGTTGGCGCAGTAGGGGAATATGCGGCGCACAAAATCGAGCGTCTCACGAATTTTGCGAACTGAAGAGTATGGCCCAAAGTACTGGTTATTTTTAGTGGGCGTGTGCAGAAGGGCATCTTCTGCAGCAGCTGCCCTTCTGGTCCCTGCTGCGGTTACGATTTTGCTCTTGACTTTCGACTTTATTATTTTCCGTTGGTGCTTGCCACTTCCCCAGGCAGCAGAAGGGTTTAAAAAGACTTGTAGCTCTCTATCTTCTTCAATTTTTCGCGCATAGCCTATTTGAGGGATTTGCGTGCCGTAGTCTATAACTATGAATGCATAGTTTTTGTCGTCTTTGAGTTTAATGTTGTACTTTGGCGAGTGTTTTTTTATGAGTGTGTTTTCCAGGAACAGCGCCTCTAGCTCGGTACGCGCAACTATGTAGTCTATGTCTCGTGCATCCTCTATTAAAAACGGCAACTGTGGTCGTTTATCCTGCCCAAAATACTGGCTTACGCGTTTGCGCAAGTCTTTGGCTTTGCCCACATATAAAACTAACCCAGCTGCATCTTTAAATAGATAGCACCCAGGGCTATGGGGAAAATGAGTAATTTGTTGCTTAAGTTCTGGCATTTGTGCCATAATTATAGCAAATAAAGACCACTACGCGGTGGTCGATTTTATTGGTAAAGGGGGAACTTTTAAAGTTCTTTTTGTCTCTGGAGGATAAAGATGATTGCATTTAGAGTAATTGCCTTAGTGTTAACCCTTTGGGCTTACTTTCTCGGCATTGTAGTCGTGGGTACAGGTAAACTGTCATTGGATGCCGGAGTGTTCTTTGGCGAGCCGTTATGGTATCAGTTGCCTCAGGCGTGGTCAGGACCGCAGCAGTTGTACCTAATTGTGCTTGGCGGCGCAGTGGGTTTTTTGGGGTCTATGATTTTTCCCAAAATGCGAGAGAACTCTATGTACTGGGGCCCCGTCACAATGTTGGTTGGCCTATCTGGGCCAGCAACGGCGATGATTTTGGGAAACCTATTGCGGCCGCTTTAAGCGGTTTAGAAAGGAGGTCTGAGTGACCAGTGCGCTCAGGTAGTCCCTGATGCGACAAAAGATCTTTGCACGTAAGAGGGGCAGTGGAACGATGGCGTTCCACTTTTTTGTTTCTCCAGATGATATATTCCTGAGTAATTTATGATTGTACACAGGACTCTTGATAGTTTGCCAAATTTGTGCTAAGGTGTACATTAGTTCAATTAATGGCGACACGAATCTACGAATATACCACCCTAATGACGCGAATAAATACAGCGTGATTGGGAATTATTCGTATCATTCGTGTGCGATTCGTATATTGGGGTCGCTTTATGAGTAAAGAAACCAAAGATTCATCCAAATTCATTTGTATACGTGGCGCACGGCAGCACAACTTAAAGGGTATAGACATAGATCTGCCGCGCAATAAGCTGGTGGTTATAACGGGACTTTCCGGAAGCGGTAAGTCTAGTTTGGCGTTCGACACTATATATGCCGAAGGCCAGCGACGCTACGTAGAGTCGCTTTCCGCATATGCCCGCCAGTTTATTGGGCTGATGGATAAGCCGGATGTGGACAAGATTGAGGGGTTATCACCGGCAATATCCATAGATCAGAAATCTGCCTCACACAATCCTCGTTCTACCGTGGGTACGGTTACTGAAATATACGACTACATGAGACTGCTGTGGGCCCGCGTGGGTACGCCGCATTGTCCAGTGTGTGGAAAGAAAATAACTGGGCAAACTATAACATCCATGACAGACCAGCTTTTGGGCCTGTCCACTGGTACGCGCATTATGCTGCTTGCGCCTTTTGTGCGTGACCAAAAAGGGGAGCACAAGTTGGTCTTTGAAAATGTCCGCAAGGCTGGTTTTGCTCGCGTGCGTGTTGATGGTGCAGTCATGGACCTAAACGAAGCGCTTACACTGAATTTAGATAAGCAAAAAAAGCATACTATAGAAGTAGTGGTGGACCGTATTGCCATTACCCCCGAAGATAGGGGCCGTTTGGCTGAAAGTTTGGAGAAAGCAGCCGACCTTGGCGATGGCTTGGTAGTGGTGCTTACCGTAGACGAAAAAGGGAAAACGCTTGGTGAGTCGCTCATGTCGCAGAATTTTGCGTGTCCGGAAGGTCACATACAAATGACCGAACTTGACCCACGCAACTTTAGTTTTAATAGCCCCCACGGTGCCTGTGAAGAGTGTAAGGGTTTGGGTAACAAGCTCATAGTAGAACCGGAGTTAGTTATTCCAAATACCAAACTGACTTTAGCAGAAGGGGCCATACGCCCCTGGAGTAAAACCGTAGGCAGGCAAACCTGGTACATGCGCGTGCTTCAAGCCTTGAGCAAAGAGTATGGTTTTTCTATTGAGGTGAAAGTAAAGGACTTACCGAAAAAATATTTGGATATAGTACTCTACGGAACTGGTGAAAAGAAAATAAAAATGCCTATGGACTATGGGCAGAACTCATACGAAGCAGTATTCGAAGGAGTTATTCCAAACCTTGAGCGTCGCTACCGCGAAACAGACTCCGACTTTATGCGCGGCGAAATAGAAAACTATATGCGCGTGCGGGTGTGTCCTACCTGTGGTGGTAAACGTTTGAAGCCCGAGGTGCTTGCGGTGACAGTCGGTGGTAAAGGCATAGTAGACGTATCTGCACTTAGCATAGAAAACAGCGCGGAGTACTTTGAAAAACTTCCCAAAGAACTTTCTGCTAAAGAACTGGCTATAGCAAAGCTTATTCTTAAAGAAATAAGCGCTCGCTTGTCGTTTTTGCTGAATGTGGGTTTGTCGTACCTCACGCTGGACCGTACCGCAGACACATTGAGCGGTGGTGAGGCGCAGCGCATTCGCTTGGCCACCCAGATTGGTAGCGGGCTTACGGGTGTGTTGTATATTCTCGATGAACCATCCATTGGTCTGCACCAGCGAGACAATACTCGCTTGCTTTCTACCCTCAAAAACCTGCGTGACCTTGGTAATACCGTAATAGTAGTAGAGCACGATGAAGAGACCATGCGCGAAGCAGACTGGTTAGTAGACATAGGTCCTGGGGCCGGGAAGCACGGGGGAGAGTTAATCGCAGAAGGTACGCCAAAGGAAGTAGAGAAGAATCCAAAGTCTGTAACTGGACAGTACCTCTCGGGTAAAGAATTTATAGACGTTCCTAGGCGGAGGCGTGCTGGCAACGGTCGCAAGTTGTCCATCATAGGCGCGTCCGAATTTAACTTAAAAGATGTAAACATAGATATACCGCTTGGTAAATTCATATGTATTACCGGTGTATCTGGCAGCGGTAAATCAACGCTCCTGAACGACATTTTAGCAAAACACCTTGGTAACTATTTCTACGACAGCAAAGACGAACCAGGCAAGTTTAAAAAAATACTGGGCATAGACAACATAGATAAGTTCATAAACATAGACCAGAGTCCCATTGGTCGTACTCCACGCAGCAACCCTGCTACGTACACGGGCCTGTTTACGCCTATTCGCGACTTGTTTGCAGAGACTCGGGAAGCAAAAATGAAAGGCTATTCTGCTGGTCGTTTTAGCTTTAACGTCAAAGGCGGCCGCTGCGAAAAGTGTGCTGGCGATGGTGTTATAAAAGTAGAAATGAACTTCTTACCCGACGTGTACATTACGTGTGAAGAGTGTAAAGGCAAGCGCTATAATCGCGAGGCACTGGAAATTCACTACAAAGAGAAAACCATTTCCGATATATTGGAAATGACGGTAGACGAAGGAGCTGCGTTCTTTGCGCACATTCCATCTATTAAAAAGAAACTCGAAACTCTTTCCGAAGTGGGTCTTGGGTATATGCACTTAGGACAGAATGCTACAACGCTTTCTGGTGGTGAGGCGCAGCGTATAAAACTCGCCACAGAGCTTTCACGTGCCTCTACCGGACAGACGCTCTATATACTCGACGAGCCTACCACCGGTCTCCACTTTGCAGATGTAAAGCGTTTAATTCATGTACTGAATAAACTGGTTGAAAAAGGAAACACGGTAGTAGTGATTGAACATAACCTCGACATGATAAAAACTGCTGACTGGCTCATAGACCTTGGTCCTGAAGGGGGAGACAAAGGCGGACAAATTGTTGCAGTTGGCACCCCAGAAGATGTGGCGAAAGTAAAAGGTAGCTACACCGGTCAGTACTTGAAAAAGATGCTGTAGTATGCTATAATGCATAAAAGTTACCAAGCTTACAGAAACAAAAAATTAACTCTACAAATATATGGCAGAAGTATGGGACGCGAGTCGAGAGGCGGAAGCTGCTGAAATCGCCAAGGGGTCACAGCTTAAGCATTCTGAATTCATTGGCAAGTTTGATGGTGAAGATAGAAATGAGGCTCGAAAGGCGGTTTGGGCGGCGAGGGACAAGCTGCAGGCAGAGAGGGCTCAACAGGGAGCAGAGTCAGTCAAGACTGATGAAGCGTTGGCGCAAGCTAGGGAGGTGATAAATAATGGACCGGAAGCGACATCACTGACTCAAAGATTTGGTAAGCCCGAGCGGCTTGACCTATCGGTCGGTCAAGGTGCTGGTTTGATATATCGAAGCAGTGATAAAGGCACTGATCAGCGTAGAAATGCGCCTGCACAATTGCATAAAGATAGGCCTGATGATCCAACGGGTCGGTCTGCAGAACTTTATAACTAAATCATAAAAAATAAAAACTACAGGAGTAGTTTTTATTTTTTATGATATGGATAAGCGCGCGAACAGTAGAGATTTCCTATGTTTGCATGCTTAGATGACGAAGTGTTTATATGAATAGTCTCTATCCAAACGTAAACGTATAACCTTCGAACCCAGCTTCGGGAATAGTTATTTCAAGCACATGGTCACCATAATCTTCTGTGTCGAAGAGTGTGTAGAGACTTGCATCTTGAATATTTATAACGCGAGCAGGGTAGTTATCTACACGCACGGTTATACTTTGCGCTTTTGGGCTTGCTGCGACTAAATGTACTTTGCCAGCATTGAAATGAAGTTTTATGGTGCCGTTATTTTTAGCGAGCACTATTTTTTCTGGCTGAATGTCCCAGGTGCCGCCAAGTGCGAATTTGTTTGGGGCTAAGTAGTTGGGAATAACAAAATCTTGTACGCCAGCTTGGTCTTTACGACCATTGCTGAGGAACTCTTGGCGGGAATAGCCAAAATATGTTTCCGGTGTTTTGGCTTTTCCTGGCCCGTCCGTTTTCACCTCTGTGAGTGGGCCGTGCATGCCAAGGAGCTGCTGAATTGCTTCTTCGGTTTTGTCGTAATTGCCTTCACCAAAATGGGTTTCTACTATGGCGCCATCTTTATTTAGTAAATAGTGGGCGGGCCAGTAGTGGTTGTTATAAGCGGTCCACGTGCCGTAGTTATTGTCCTGCGCTACTGGGTAGTGAATGCCGAATTGTTTTATGGCCTTGGCTACATTGTCCGTTTCTTTTTCAAAGGCAAATTCTGGGGTATGCACGCCTATCACTACAAAGCCTTGGTCTTTGTAGGTGTCGTACCACTTAGTTACATAGGGGAGTGTGCGTATACAGTTAATGCAGGAGTAGGTCCAAAAATCTATAAGTACGACTTTGCCTTTTAAGTCTTGCAAGGTCAGAGGCTTGTCTGTGTTGAGCCAATTCGTAATACCGGAAAATTCGGGTGCGGGACCTAAATTTTTTAGATCTGCGTCTTCTGCTTGTTGGGTATTGTTCAGCTTGTCCTGTATGGATTGTTCAAGTTTGGTACCAATTCCAGGGATTTTGTCGAGCAGAGCGCTTTGTAGTTTGGTGTCGTATTGAAAATAGATAGCTACCGCGAGCAGTATAAGAATTACTCCAAACACTTGCTGAAGTCTGGTCGCATATTTTGCTATGCCCCGTACGCGTGTAGTTACAGCCTGACCACCATAGGCAATGGCAAGCATGGGCAGGCCTGCGCCTACCGCGTATGCAAGGAGGAGAAGTGCAGCTTTCCCAAAATTTGCTTGTTGAGCTATGAGCGTTAAAATAGACGCCAAAATAGGTCCAGCACACGGTGCCCAGACAATGCCTATAACTACTCCTGTAATGAAGCCGCCAAAGTTTCCTGTACCTGCCTCTTTGCTTGTTTGTGCAGCTTTATTAATGAGCCCAGTCATATGGGCTGTAAGCTTTTCAAAAGGAGTCGGCCAAATCATGAATACCGCAAACAATGCGAGTAGCACTGCCCCTGCATTATGTATAGTTGTGGCCGATACTCCCAAGTGTTGCACAATGTAGTTAATTCCAATGCCGAGGACGGCAAACGTAACCACGAAACCCGCTGTTATAAACAATGGTCGTGTTTTACTTTTTTGTCCCACCGAAGACCCTAAGAGGATAGGAAGGGGAAGGAGTATGCATGGTGCGGCAATAGTGAGTATGCCGGCGACTAGGGCGAGAAGGATCTCAATCATAGGTTAGAGGTTACAGGTTAGAGGGTAGAGTGAAAGACTTTAATGATTTTTTAATTTACTAATCATGGAATACAGCATTCTTTGGATTTCATCTAATGTTTTCTCTGCGTTAGTGCAGTCAATATTAGTGTATCGATTCTTACTAATAATGATCTGGGTTTCGAGTTCGGCTGCTGAGGCAATCGCAATGGAGAGAAATTGGATATACTCTGGCTTATGGCCTCGTCTGCTGCCTTCGGCGATATTTGAAGGAATTGAAATAGCGGCGCGCAGCATTTGGCTTACCAAAATATATAACTCATGCTTGGGGAGTTGGTCAGAGATTTTATAAATTTCATCAACTAAATTTATAGATTTCTGCCACACTATCAAATCTTTAAATGATTGCATAAGTATTTCATTACTCTAACCTGTAACCTCTCTTGCTCAAACCTACTTAAGGTATTTTTTTAAATTCTCTACATCGCCGCCGGCCCATTTACTAACCAGGTTTCCGTTTGCGTCTATCTGCACGAAAGTGTGTTGGTATGTGATTATATATTTTTTCTTGAGTGCTGACTCGGTATCGTAGTTGGTCTTAAGAACTGTTACGCCTTGGGGAATTTGATCAAGTTTTGCTTTAAATTGCTTATCTGCTTCTACACAGAACGGACACCAATCTGCATAAAAAAACAAAACCACTTTTCTTCCATTTTTGTGCGCAGCTGTTACTGCTTCTTGTGAATAATCGGCGTAAGCTCCTGCCTGACTTATGGGCGCAGTTTCGTTTTGCTGTTGCTCTGGTGGTGGTCCAAGGTTGGTAGGGGAGGAGCCTGCGTTATTTTGGTTGGGCATGTCCTTACTGAGCATGGTAGAGCCGTCTGGCATTACCATGGTTCCCATATCTTTCGTTTCTGTTTGTGGTGGGGTTTTGGCAGTACATCCTGCGCTAAGGAGGGTGGTGGCAATGCAGATTATTAGTAATTTATAGTTGTTTTTCATATGGTCGGTTCTTTATGCGTTCAAGAAAGCCCGTTTGCCTTAGTATGTATAGTATACCAGTTATCACTCTACTTGACAGAGTGCTAGTTTTTTTATACTCTAAATACATATGGCAGATTATCCTGAAATTACGTCCCGCCAAGCTAAGATACTCGCGGCTATAGTCAAAGAAAACTGCGACACTGGTGTGCCTGTGGCAAGTAAAGACTTAGTAGATAAAGACTACTTTGACCTTTCTGGTGCTAGCATTCGCAATGAAATGCAGGTGTTAGAAAAGCTTGGGTACATTCAGCAGCCGCATACTTCAGCTGGGCGAGTACCAACTGACATGGGCTTTCGCTATTTTGTGAGCGAACTCATGGAACGGGTAAAGCTGTCCATGAAAGAGCAGGACCATTTGCGTAAGGAAGTGCTAAAGCTGCAGGCTGTAAATGTTGAGATAGGCCGCAGGCTTGCAAAGCTCCTTGCAGAAAGCAGTGAGCAAGCAAGCTTTACGCTCCTGCCAGGGCAGTCCTCTGCAGTGGGTATGGCAAATATTTTAGATAACCCCGCCCTTCCTCCAGAAGACGCAAAAGAGATAGCCCGTTTCTTTGACAACATAGACGAGCATGCAGACCAGATGATTAAAGACTACGCCGATGGTAGCCCTAAAGCGGTCATTGGTAAAGAAATTCAGCTCTCGGAAAAGTCAGACTACTCTATGATAGTTTCCGGTCTCCAGCTTCCATCGGGCAAAAAAGGTGTTATTGGTCTTATAGGACCAAAGAACATGAAGTACGAGAAGAATATGGGCCTGATGGAGTATATAGCTAAGCTTATAGGCGGCGGCGCAGCAGTAATGATATTAATGCTAATTAAGTAAAATTTTTAATTTTTAATTTCCAATTTTCAAAATAATACAATTGAGAATTCATTAAAAATTATAAAATTAAAAATTGAAAATTATGGATGATCAGATATTAGACGAAACCGAATCCTCAGAGGAAGCTTCCCATATCAGTCTGCCTCTAGAGCAACAGCTTGAAGAGGCAAAGGCTGAGGCGGAAAAAAATCTAAACGGTTGGAGGCGGAGCGAAGCTGACTTTCGGAACTATCAGACTCGGAAAGAAGCTGAGAATAAAGATTTGGTAGATTTTGCCCGCGAGGTTGCAGTTGCGAAGCTGCTGCCCAGCCTAGATACCTTATCGCAGGCGCTGGTGCATCGGCCGCAGGTAGATAGCCCGCAGTTAACAGAAGAGTATGAGAAGTGGCAAGGCGGTTTAGATGGCTTGGTTAAGCAATTGGATAAGGCGCTGGAAGAATTGGGTGTAAAGAAAATTGAAGCCATTGGCAAAAAGTTCGACCCGAATTTTCATGAAGCAGTTCGCGAGGTTCCAGGCGAGGAAGATGGAGTGGTAGTGGAAGAATATCAAACCGGCTTTGAACTCAATGGTAAAGTTATTCGTCCAAGCCAGGTGGCAATCTCTAAAAAGCAATAAGTATATAAGCGCTATATTGTAGAAGTAGCAGAAAGAAATAACCGGTATGCAGATTAAGGATATGTTTGAAGTGGGGGAGATAATGGAGTGGGAAGATAAAGCAAAAGACATTAAAACGCTGAGTGCCGATGACTGCGTGATAACTGGGAAGATACTAAACAAGAACAAGATTATCTTGCACATGAAGCGCGAAAGCGACGACTCAGAAGGAAATGTCTTTGTGAAATTGCGCGATGAATTTCATGACCAGTTTACTACTTCACGGAAGTTGCTAGGCAGTAAAAAAATTATTGGTCTTTCGCTTAATCAATTCTCAAAGTTAGATATTGATGAGCTCTAGACTACGGAGAACTACACATGCCGTTGCCCGATCCATTTACAGAACGTGGGGTGAATATTCCAAAAGAAGTTTTGGGAGGTTCGGTTGGCCAAGAGCCTGGCCGGTTGTGGCAGAGTAAAAATTTTAAACTTGCTGCAATTATTGCAATCTTTGCAGCGTTAGCCGGAGTTATTATTGGTCTGCTGTGATGTGCGGGACAAGAATTACGAAGTAGATAGTATTCATGGTGCTTAGTATTTACTTCGTAATTCTTAACCTCACACGCAGAGAGTAATTACATACGTTTAATATATATCACTATAAGGAGAACAATATATGAGTAAAATTATAGGTATAGATTTAGGAACTTCAAACAGTGCTGCTTCTGTTATGGAAGGTGGCAAGGCAGTTATTATCCCTGCTGCAGAAGGCGCAAGCCTTGGCGGTAAGGCATTTCCTTCCTACGTTGCGTTTACTAAAGAAGGCGAGCTTCTTGTGGGTGAACCAGCACGTCGGCAGGCAGTTACGAATCCAGATGGTACAATTTTTGAAGCAAAGCGCAAGATGGGTACTTCGTTCAAATATAGTGTGAACGGTAAGGACTATGCGCCAGAGCAGATTAGCGCATTCATCTTACAAAAGATAAAGCGCGATGCGGAAGCCTACACCGGCGATAAAGTAGATAAGGCTGTTATTACTGTGCCAGCGTATTTTGATGATGCTCAGCGCCAAGCTACTAAGAACGCGGGTGAAATCGCCGGTCTTGAAGTTGTTCGTGTTATAAACGAGCCTACTGCTGCTGCATTTGCATATGGCTTGGATAAAACCTCCGCAAAAGATCAGAAGATTTTAGTGTTTGACCTTGGTGGTGGTACGTTGGATGTAACCATAATGGATTTCTCCGAAGTAGATAACCAGGCAACCTTTGAGGTGCTCTCTACTTCCGGTGACACGCAGCTTGGTGGTAAAGATATGGACGCTGCACTCATTGGCTACATAACCGATACCTTTAAGCAGGAAAATGGCATAGACATCACTGCAGACCGCATGGCTATGAACCGTGTACGTGAAGCAGCTGAAAAGACTAAGATAGAGCTTTCTACTACCTTAGAAACTGAGATTAATTTACCGTTCATTACAGCAGACGCAAGCGGACCAAAACACTTGCAGATGAAAATTACACGCGCGAAACTCGAAGACCTTATTAAGCCTATAGTCGAGCGCATGCGCCAGCCAGTAACCCAGGCTTTGGGTGACGCAAAACTTACTCCTCCACAAATAGATAAGATTATTCTTATTGGCGGTCCAACTCGCATGCCCATAGTGCAGAAGTTCGTAGAAGACTTCATTGGCAAGCAGGTAGAGCGTGGTGTAGACCCTATGGAAGCTGTGGCGAAAGGTGCTGCTATCCAGGCTGGTATTTTGAGTGGTGACGTGCAAGGTAAAGAAATTTTGCTTTTGGACGTTACACCGCTTACACTTGGTCTTGAAACCATGGGCGGTATTCGTACTCCTTTGATAGACCGAAACACCACTGTGCCGACATCTAAGTCTCAAGTGTTTTCTACTGCAGCAGATAACCAGACCTCTGTAGAGATAAACGTACTTCAGGGCGAACGCGAGTTTGCAGCAGACAATAAATCCCTTGGTAAATTCATACTCGATGGTATGCCACCAGCTCCTCGCGGTGTGCCACAGGTAGAAGTTACGTTCGATATAGACGCAAATGGTATTTTGACTGTGAAAGCAAAAGATAAAGCAAGTGGCAAAGAGCAGCACATTACCATTCAGGGCTCTTCAAATCTTTCTAAAGATGAGGTAGAGCGCATGAAGAAAGAAGCTGAAACTCATGCCTCAGACGATAAAAAGCGTCGCGAAGTGATAGACCTCCGCAACCAGGCTGACCAGCTCATAAGCGTTTCCGAGAAGACTCTGAAGGACGCTGGCGACAAAGCCAAGGCGGAAGATAAAGCCGAAGTAGAAGAAAAGGTAAAGGCCTTAAAGGAGGTAAAGGATAAGGAAGACACTACCGCTATACAAACTGCTATGCAGGCACTTTCCGATGCTATTCAGAAAGTTGGTGCTGCTATGTATGCTGAAGCAAAGCCAGAGAGTGGACAGGGTACAGGTGACAGTGAACAGACAGGAGCTGGACAGGCTGAAGGTGGTGCGGGCGCGTCATCCGGTGATGGCAATCCAACTGTAGACGCAGAGTTTAAAGAGAAGGAATAAAAAACAGAGGCGGCGCGCAAGAAAGAGTTCTTGCGGGCCGCCTTGCAGCGCTGGCTTGTTAGGCCGCATCGCTTTTGTAGTTTCCCAAATTTTCCTCTCCCCGGAAGTAAGGGGCAGGTTATTAGCCTGCGGGTTGCCGCGTTAACGGCGAAATAGGGAACTCCTTATGGAAAGCTGCGTTGATATCCTCCCTAAAGATGGAGTAATTGTTATCAGTATACAATAAATAGAAAGATATAAAACTTATGAACGAAAATCAGCCCCAGGGCCAGCAAATGCAGGTAAAAGTGAGTGATGATATGCTTAAGGGCAGCTACGCTAACATGGCGCAGGTGGCGCACACTCCCGAAGAGTTTGTGGTAGACTTTATGAACCTTTTTCCACCAACTGGTGTAGTAACCGCACGCGTTATACTGAGTCCTGCCCACATGAAACGCATAGTTGCAGCGCTTCAGGAAAATGTTAAACGCTACGAAGAACAGTTTGGTGAAATAAAAGGTGGTAGCGATGTTGCACCGCATATTGGTTTTAGGACGGAATAAATATATAACATAAAGCATGTAACATAGAGCATGAGATTGTGCTTTGTGTTACATGATATATGCTCCATGGCTAACTATTACGACATTTTAGGGGTTTCAAAATCTGCTTCTGCAGATGAAATTAAGCGTGCCTACAGAAAAAAGGCGCACGAGTTTCATCCAGACAAGGGTAGTGGTAATGAAGCCAAGTTTAAAGAGGTGAACGAGGCGTACCAGGTGCTGTCCGACCAGGGCAAGCGCAGCCAGTATGATCGGTTCGGCGATAACTATCAGTCCGCCCAATCCGCCCAGGGCGGATGGGGCGGGCAAGCGGGCGGCGCTGGGTTTAACCCATTTGAAGGTTTCGGCGGGTTTGGTGGCCAGGGCGGAGTTGAGTTTGATTTAGGTGATATTTTTTCCGATATTTTTGGCGGGCGCGAACAACGCCAGACTCGCAGAACTCGTGGGGTGGATTTAGAAATGCCACTTACCATTAGTTTTGAAGAGGCGGTGCATGGTGTGACTAAATCTGTGACTATAGAAAAACAAGATAAGTGCCATGTCTGCCAAGGTAGTGGTGCTGCACCCGGCGCAAAAGTAGTAACGTGTCCTCAGTGTCATGGGCAGGGGCAAATTATTACACAACGTCGCACCGTGTTTGGTAATATGCAGTCTGCAAGTACGTGTGACCGGTGTGATGGAGATGGTAAAATACCCGAAACTCCATGCAGTGTATGTCATGGGGGTGGAATACTGCGACGGCCAAAGACTTTAGAAGTGAAGATTCCTGCCGGCATAGATAACGGACAGCGAGTGCGTATGCAAGGCGAGGGGGAAGTGGGGTACAGGGGGTCAAATCCAGGTGACCTATACATAACCATTCGCGTAACTCCCTCAAAAGAATTTGTTCGGGACGGCCACAACCTTCACAAAGAAGTGCCCATAAGTTTCATCCAAGCTTCTCTCGGAACAAAGCTAGACGTAAAAACAATAGACGGGAACATAGAGGTAAAAGTGCCAGCTGGTACGCAGCCCGGAACTATACTTAAAGTGACTGGCAAGGGCGTGCCAATTGTAAATTCTGGTCGGCATGGCGACTTACTCCTCACAGTGAGAGTGATTATCCCTCACAAGCTTTCCAAGCAAGAAAAAGAACTTATAGAACAACTTGCCGCTCTGAATGGCGAATCCGTAGAAGTGAACAAAAGCTTCTGGGAAAACATAAAAGACAGCTTCTAGTGAAGCTGTCTTCTTGTTCTGCTTGAGTTTCCTTTAGTTCAAGCCCAATACCCGATCTATTAAACCAGGATGGTGCTTTTCCATATACCCGAGAATTACTAGGGCAACGATAGCAAATAAAATTGTTATCGCAAGTATGTAAAATGCGCGGTCTTTCATGCATCTCCTTTTGCTGCTTACCTTTTAGTTCTCAGGCTTTAGCTCGATATAGGTCCGCGGGTCATCATCGCTACCCCAAAATGACAAACCTCCCTCAACGTATGTTGCTCTAAATTTTTGACCCACGAACTTTCCGCGGGTGGCGGGAGTATCGTACTGCAAAACCAGACCGTTTGTCGCAGTGTAGGTGGGAGGGTTGAGGGACGTGAGGGTCATAATTTGACCGTCGAACTGTTTAATTGCGGCTTCGGCCTCTTTGGGCGGTACATGGGAGCATCCAGATGCCATTAGCGCCAAGAGTATTAGGGCTATTGTGAATAGAAATAAGCGTTTCATTTTTCCTCCAGTCCATGGTGTTGGTCGAAATTATTTTCGACTACCCATTCTATATAATTATTAGAAATATTCATATATATGGAACTAAGAGTTTTATATATATATCCTTTATATAAAGGTTATAATAATAATTAGTCATTAATATTGACTAATTATCAGACTTTTTGTACCATGCGTACATGGAACAATTGTCAGAAATTTTAGAATATTTTGCTCTGTCTAAAGTTGAAGTCGGTGTCTACCTGGCCAGCTTGCAGGTGGGGCGTGGTACAGCGTATGAAATCGCAAAAAAAGCAGGTATAAAGCGACCAACAGGATATGCAGTGGCGAGTGGTTTGGTTTCGAAGGGCTTAATGACTAGCCAGGAAGAAAAGAACAAAACGTGGTACGCACCAATCCCACCTGCTCGTCTAATTGAAATGTGGCGAGGTCGATTAGCTGTACTTGAAGCAACTGTTCCGGATTTAAATGCACTTTATAGGACTGGAACAGAGAAGCCATTTGTACAAACATTTGAAGGCAGAATTGGCGTAGACGCGGTCTATAATGAAATGATAGGTGTTCGGGGCACAAAAGGTGATTATATTCGACTTATTACAAACATCGCCGCTGTGCGGAGAGACTTTGATTACTTAGTTGCTCCGTGGCAGAAAGCTGCAAAAGATAAACGTAACAAGGTTCATGAGTTACTAAATAAAGGGATTGGTACACTTGAATATGCAGAGAGTATACGAGCTTTGGGTAATCCAAATTATACCCTGCGTCAAACCAAGGCAGATATATTAGGACAGGGTGATAATTATATCTATAAAAATAAAGTAGCTATTATATCCTTAAAAAAGGAAGATTTGTTTGCGACGGTCATTGAATCCGAACAAGTAGCTAAAACATATAAGGCCTTGTTTGATATGGCTTGGGAGTCAGCAGAAGAAATATAAGTTTTGCTTTGTTTTCTATGACGCAACGAAGCCAGAACAAAGAAATTTTGGATATAGAAATCCCTGAGCAGGGGGAGTTTTTGAAGGTGATGAAACGCTTGGCATGGCAGAACAGAGTAACGGGGAATAATTTTTTAATATATAGGTATGTCCGCAAACTCATTGCTCACAGTACGAACGTAACTGTGGCAGATGTAGGAACTGGTTTGGGGGATATACCCGTGTATATTGCACGTAAACTAAGCCGCGATGGTATAACTGCTTCCATTACGGGCATTGATGCAAACCCAGAAGTCCTGGAATTGGCGCGGCAACAACAGTTGCCACGGGGGGTGAGTTTTAAGCAGGAGAGTGCTGGAAGTTTTGCCGATAACTACGACATTATTATTGCTTCTCAGATGTTGCACCATATAACACCAACTGAGGCCGGGGAGTTTCTGCGTACGGCATATGCTCACGCAAAGATAGGGCTGGTTATATCAGATTTAGAACGAAGTTGGTTAGTATATGGGTTTGTTAAGTTGTTTATGTATATGACATGCGCAGACCGTATAAACAGAAATGATGGGCCGCTGTCGGTACTGCGTGCGTACTCAAATGCCGAGCTTCGAGATATACTCCACCATGCCGGTATAGAACACTACCGGATACATAGCTATATATTTCGAAAAATAGTTATTATCTGGAAATAACTGAAAGAGTTACTACGGCGGCGACTACCACGCAGATGCCTACCATTTGATGGGCACGAACCTTTTCTCTATTGGCATACATACCGAGTAGCACCGCAAAAGCTATATAGGCTTCGCTTATAGCTGTTGTGAGGCCAATGGGTATAAGGCTCGCGCTTTTTATAAAGCTGCTCCAGGCTATAACATCCGCTACAGACAGCGCAAGTGCGAGTTTGGGGTTAGTGCGTATGGCTTGTATAACATGCTTCATTTTGCCGGCCACGAGCAAATATATGCCCGTACACACCGCAAGTCCCATGTAGGAAAACCAATTTGCTAGAACTGGGCTGCCAATTCTGCCGCCATACGCACTCAGAAAGTTAACCCCGGCCATAAAGAATATGGAAACGAGTGCCATGCGCACGCCTCGCTCCCAGCGAATATTTTTTAATCCCCTGAACGATTGTGCAGCAACAAGAAACATGCCGCAAACAATGACTGCTATCAATAGCAACTGTGCTGTTCCCAGGGTTTCGTGAATGACTATGTATGAAAGAAAAAGAGTGAGCGGGACTTCGAGGGCGTAGAGGGGATCTATGGTTGAGAGTTTGCCAATGCGGAGCGCTTCAAAGTCTGCCAATGCAGCAATGAGTGTTACTACGACCGTACCACAGAGCACCCATAAGAGACTGCTCGCCCCTGACCAGAGCTGAGTGCTGGATAGGGCAGGGTAGGCAAAGGGGAATAAAACAATAGTGCCAAAAACAGAAAGGCAAAACAGAGCACCCGCATCTCCCAATTTTTTTGTACTGCGCCCAATAAAAAAGTCATCAAACGCCCACGCCACCAAGGCGACAAACGCCAGTGCAATACCTGTGTTCATAGTATTTGTAGTATACCGTATTACCGAAAGATTCTACCGTGCTAGTCATGATATACTGTTTTTACTATGAATGAATCAACAGAATCCTCTCCGGTCACCGAGACCGGTCCTGTTCCGTCGGTATTCCAAAAAGTTAAAGCTCGACATTTAATAGGTTGGCTCCTGGCGACCTTTCCTATATTAATCATATATACCATATATGTTACTGCTGCATTGTGGCAGTCAGTTGGCGTATATGTATGGGTATACGGCGTGCCTGCGCTGTGGTATTTTGTGCGGGTTCGTCCTCGGGGTGTGCGGCTGCGCGCCTTTGCAGGTCATCTTCCCGAGAGTAAGAAATGGCTTACCTATGTGTTGCTCAATGTGCCCATTTTTATGTTATCTATTGGGTCCATAATAGTCATATACAGTCTCATAGCGCGTATAGACCCCCAAACTGTAGAGAGTCTGCTTTCTAAACCTGTTTCTGAGGTTCAGGCTGCAGTTACCTATCCCTTGTGGGCCACCCTGCTGGAGCTCCTCGGGGCCCTTATCCTCGCCCCCATAGCGGAGGAGTTTATTTTTCGCGGTTTCCTCTTGCACCGTTTTGCTGAGAAGTGGGGGGTCGTAAAGGCAATACTAGTGGTTTCTGTTATATTCGGCGTGCTGCATATAAATTTCTTTGGGGCGGCGGCATTTTCCATGGTACTCTGCGTCGTATATTTGCACACAAAAAGCATTTGGCCTTCGGTGCTGCTTCATTTTGTAAATAACGTATTTTCGAGCTGGCCTACCCACGGTTCATCCGATGGTGCACTTCGTACTGCAGATCTCCAGCAGTCATATGTTGTAGGGTGGGTGTTTACTATAGTTGCCCTACCAATTTTGATTTGGTTTATAAAAAAGCACTGGCCCAAAAAAGATGTGGTGCTCCCGTATTTTCGTTTTTTTTAAAGCCCTGGACTAGGGCTTTTATTTTTTTCCGGCCTTGGCAATGGGCCAGAGTAGTTCAAATATTTGACGATGGGTGTTTGCAAATACTTGGCTTTCAATAATCATGCCAATGAGTTCTTTGTCGACTAAGGAAACCATTGCGACCTTGTTTTTATAGATGTTTATTTCTACCTGTTCCGTGAATCGATAAGGGGTAAGAGTGCGCGTTTCTCGGAGTTCAATTTTATCTCGGCCCGCTACAGCTAACCCACCAGGTGTGGCAGGGGTGATGGCACGCATATGTATACCCAGTTTTACCCTACGCTTAATGTACCAGTCTCTAAATCGAGGGATTGTCGTTTCTACAGCTTGTGCATGTCCAAGGGCAAGTATTTCTGATCCTGTTTCAAGAAGCAGTGATTCCTCGTATACAGCAGTAATTCCAGGTTTGCCTGTGAAGAAGCGTACTGAAGGTTTGGCAGCGGCGTTGCTCGCAAGCCCTAGTAGTCCCGGAAGGGCAAATTCCAAATTTGCTATTTTGGCTTTTTCGAGTGCCAGTAGCTTCTGAGGAGAGAGTGGGTTGTAGAGCTTTTTCTTACCTGAGGCAGCTGATACAAAACCTTTCTGTTCAAGTTCGGCTAACACAAAGTAGGCAGTGGAACGGTGGATACCTGCCTCTTTTGCAATGTCCGATACTTCCGCCTGGCCTAATATTAAGAGTGCTAAATACAACGCACTCTCTTTTTCCTCAAGTCCTAGTTGTTGTAGAGTGGTACTATATGCATTCATGTTGTCCGTAGTATAAACAGAAATATGTATATTGGTCAATATAACGCTTATATAAGATATATAAAGAGTCATACAATTAATATTCCTAGCATTTTATATTATAGTTTTTCCGGAGGTGTGATATGAAAATCGTTTTGATTGGAGTGGCACTATGCGTGGCCCTGGCGTATATATACGCGTATCGTCACGGCACCAAAATGGGTGGCGGTAAAAATACCGTTGGCCTGTAAACCCTGGGGGAGTAATCCCCCTTATTAATAATTGTGACTATGTATTCCGAAATAATTTCCGCTGAAGACTATGTACGTATTATGAGCCAGCATGTGTACATGCAACAGGCAGACGAGCTAGTTGCAGCTACTGCAGTGTGGTGGGCGCGCAGGTTTTCGGGCGCTGCTGCAACGAGTATGCTTGATATGGGTTGTGGGCCTGGGCGCATTACCAAATTACTGTGGCAGCAGAGAGATATCGGTGTGTGTGGAATAGATATTGATGGCACTTTTTTAAGCTATGCCAGGGGAGATATGCCCGATACCATGTTTATAGAAGCAGATGCGCTAACGTACAAACACCCTTACCAGGTGCCAGTAATAGTTAGCCATGGGTTAGACCACCATATTGCGCCGGAATATTTGTCACGGGTACACTCAAATTTACAGACGGGCGGTGTGTATGTAGTGGGCGATGAGTTTTTGCCTTACTATGAGACCAATGAAGAGCGTAAAAAGCGCGCCGTAGTGTGGTATGCGCATGTAATTAGTCATGCCACGTATCACCACCATGCATATTTGGCGCAAGAAGAGGCAAAGACATTACTAGATGATTTGGCCTACGGAAATATTACAGACAGGAAGAACGCAAAACAAATAGAGGCTGTGTTGAGTTCGGCTATAGATATTGACGAGGCGGTAAAAGCCCAGCACTGGTCCATGGTAAATGATATGGCCAATGGATTACTCCAGCGGTTGCACGCTTGTGTCAGTGAAGATGTTGAAGTAGATGCAACCATTTCTCTGTCACGGGGTGACTACAAAGTATGCCATGCAGAATTTGCAAAAAAAGTTGAGCAATATGGTTTTAAGGTAGCGAGTGTTCAAACTATTGGCCCAGTGAATGCTGTTGGGGGTTTTGGTGTGTATGTATTACTAAAAGTGTAGTTATCTGCGTACACAAAAAACTACGAACTTTACGAGTTCGTGGTTTTTTGTGGTAAAATACTAATAACTACCAAGCGAGCAGCAAGAAAACAAACATGGATAAATATATAGAATTACAGCACTTAATACGCAGTTTTAACTGGTATTCCCCAAGTTGGGACTTGTTTATAGTTTTGTTTTGGCTGGTGGCCGCAGTGTTGTATGCCTTTGCGTCGGGTCGGGGGAGAATACTCTCCATCCTTGTATCGGTATACATGGCCAAGCTATTAGTTATAGAGGCGCCCTTCTTGCAGAAGATAGTCAATGCGAAACTGAGCATTGTGACCGTATCGCTCCAACACCTAGCGTTGTTCGGCGGTCTTTTTCTGGTGTTATTCTTCTTTCTATCTAAGTATGGATTTCGAACAGCTGCTGAGGGAAAAAGCGGGGCGCATTTGGTTTTTGGGGTGCCGTTTTCAATTTTGCAGATAGGGCTACTTATAAACATTGTCCTGAGTTTTCTACCTGTACCAGTCCAAGACTCGCTCCACCCGCTTGTTCGATTTATCTTTTTGCAGCCCGGTGCCAATTTTGTATGGCTTATTGCACCGGTCATATATTTAATTGTTTTCGGAAGATTTGTGTCGCATCGTAGCGATGCCTAATGTTTTATTTATTGAACATATATGGATCAAGCGTCTTCAGTTCCCACCACTGCCACCCCTCAATTACCAGGAGTGGGCGAGCTTCTGAGTATCTCACTGCATGAAACCAAGTCACGATATGCCTCCATGCTCGGTTTGAGCGCATTGCCAACGACAGCAGTGATTGTGGCGATTTTTGTGGGTGCGCTGCTTTTTTGGTCAACCAAGTCAACCGCGGTAGTTACGGTATTTGGTATTGTAGCGTTTGTCACGTTGCTGGTTGTGGGACTTTGTGCACAAGCGGGTAGCGTGGCAGCTGCTTTGGTCCCTGCTCATAGTAAAACCTTTATCGAGCTACTCTCGGGTGGCCGGAAACATGCAGGGAGTTTGTTCGTAGTAAGTTTTATATATAGCATTGGTGTTGCTGTAGGGTTTATGTTTTTAGTGTTTCCTGGTATTTGGCTTGCTTTGCGGTATAGTATGGCGTTTTTTATTGTGGTGGATGAAAATGTTGGCGCACGAGAAGCTTTGAAGCGCAGCGTAGTGCTCACAAAAGGCCATTTGCGAGCGTTGTTCGTGCGCTTCTTGGTGTATATATTTATCTATATTATTTTGGCAGGGATTGCAGGCTATGTCTGGCATGTAGCAAACATGAATGGGGTGTCTGCCCCCGATAATTTTAACCCGGTTTCCCTGATAAACATTTTTCTTGCCCCCTGGTATATAGTCTATGCAGCAGTATTGTATAGAGCTCTGCAAATAACAAAGGCACAGAGAAGTTTGTAGGGTTTGCGTTAGCCGATATTCATATTTTTTTAAGTGTGGTGTGGTATGGTAGAAGTAATTAATCGGTACACGCCCATGAACACTCACGCATATAAATTTATTTGTGACTCGTGTGGAGCAGCTTCTGCGCGATACCGTTTTTGCACAGGCTGTGGAGTGCCTATGACAATGTATAGTCGTCGCGCACATAGCCCCCACCCGGTCACGTATATATAAAAAAATCCCGCACGAATGTGCGGGATTTTTTTATATACCTATACTAGTTGTTGAGTTGTGCTACGCAATTGTTTTACCAGATTGGTGAGCTGCTGAAGGGTGTAATTGAGCTCCGCTTTAGTCGTGTATTTTCCTAGGGTAAAACGAATACTTCCGCGCATATATGCGTCTGAAAGCCCGATTGCCTGGAGCACGTGGGATGGGTCTGTACTCTGCGAGGTGCAAGCACTACCCGTGGCCACAGCTATGTTGCATGCGTCCAGATAAATAACGAGCGCTTCTCCGTCTATGCCCGCAAACGAGACATTGATGTTGTTAGCCAAGCGGTGGGGGTGTTGTTTAAGGGCTTTGCTATCGCCAAGCTGAACGGCTGGGCCATTGAGTACGGTGTGGGGGATTACCTTTTGTACACGGGAAATGAAATAATCGCGCAATACTTCTAGTCGCGCTACTTCTTTTTTTTGTTCTGTATGGGCAAGTGTGAGTGCTTTGGCGAAACCAACTACGCCTGGAACATTTTCAGTGCCGCTCCGTAAGTTTTTCTCTTGCCCACCACCATATATGATGGGTTCAAGATGCACTCCTTTTCGTACAAATAAACATCCGGTCTGCTTAGGACCATAGAGTTTGCTGCCGTTGAGCGTAAGTAGGTCAACGTGAAGCTTTTGTACATCAACATCCAAATAGCCTCCTGCTTGGCAGGCGTCAGTGTGGAATAGAATATTGGTAGTCGGTTGTCGGTTGCCGGTAATCGGTTGCTTCGATCGCTTCGCGTTCTCCGTGCGGATAATTTTGCCAATCTCGGCAATGGGTTCTATGGTACCAATTTCGTTGTTGGCATACATGAGACTTACCAGAAAAGTATCGGGGCGTATGGCCTTCTTAAGCTCGTCGAGCCTAAAAAAACCTTCGGAGTCCACGCCAATTTTGGTTACCGCAAAGCCTTGTTTTTCCAGTGCGTCTAGTGCATGTAGCACGGCGTGGTGCTCCATGGTAGAAGTAATAATATGCCCGCCAGACTTGTGATTATTCCGATAGCTATTCGCAGCACCTACAATAGCAAGATTAATGCTTTCGCTGCCTCCTGCAGTAAATACTATTTCATCTGGGCGGCAGTTCAGCACAGCCGCAATGGAGCTGCGACAGCTTCTGAGAGCTTCCGCAGCGCCTAGGCCGAGCTTATACAATGCGGAAGGGTTGCCAAATTGCTTAGTCCAAAAAGGCGCCATTGCTTTAAGCACCTCAGGTCGTACTGGGGTCGTAGCAGCGTAGTCTAGGTAAATTTGTTTACGGTTCGACTTCATACTGGTTGATAATGGATATGGAGTGTGCAAAGAGTAAGAGAAATTCCAAATCACACATAACAAGTTCCACATAAATTCCAACCCCCAAACTCATATGAGACTGTATTATCAAAAAATTGGCAATTGGATATTGGTAATTATGTATGGTATGGTGCTTGATGCTTGGGGCTTTATTTTTGAGCGTGCCACCGTGCTGCTATGCCCGTAGACACGAGGCGGCCATCGGTTTGTTTAAGGCAAAGTTCGCCCGCTTCAATGGAACCACCCTTTTTTAGTTTTAGATTCGATGGTAATACAGGGGAGACAATAGCATCCTCTACCATATTTTGCAGTGCCAGAGCAGAGGAGTTGGTGGCGTAGGCGTTTATTAGTAAAAATTGTGCAGATGGTGAAAGAAGTTGCGCTATGTCTTCTAAGAGCTTTGGCAGGTCATCCGCAAATTTCCATGTTTTGCCATCGGGGGAGTGGCCAAATGCTGGCGGGTCCATGAGGATGCCGTCATACTGAGCGCCGCGCTTGAGCTCGCGCCTAACAAACTTCACTGCATCGTCTAGGATCCAACGAATAGAATCTTCGGGTAAGTTATTTAGGGCTTGGTTTTCTTTGGCCCACCCTATAGCAGGCTTGCTGGCATCTACATGCGTAACAAAGCACCCGAGTTTGGCAAGCAAAATACTCGCCCCTCCGGTATACCCAAACAAGTTCAGAATTTTCGGCCTGTCATTTGTCACTTGTAACTTGCCACTCTGCACTTGTCCGCACAGCCATTCCCAGTTTGCTGCTTGCTCGGCAAAAATACCAGTATGTTTAAAAGCAGAGAGGCGAGCGTTGAGTTTAACATCCCAATCACCAGTCTTAGTTTCGCCCCTCTGTAAAGGAAGGGGGAAACGAATGGTCCATGGCTGCTCAACAACGGTGCGAATGTGCCACCGGCCATCGAATATTGCATCCGCTTTCGTCCATTCCTCTTCTGGGAGGTGGCGTTTCCAGATGGCTTGAGGGTCTGGGCGGGCGAGTCGGTATGTGCCCCAGCGTTCCAGGCGGTACCCGCGGCCAGAGTCAAGGAGCTCGAAGTCAGGAAAGTTTTTTACAGTCTCTAAAAGCATGTCAGTATTGTACCAACCTTATCCTTGAAAAGAAAGCCTTATTACTATATAATATCGAGGCATTCATACAAATATGGGTCTGTAGCTCAGTTGGTAGAGCAGTGGCCTTTTAAGCCAACGGTCGCGGGTTCGACTCCCGCCGGACCCACCAAAACGCCCCCTAGGGCGTTTTTATTTAATTTCCAGTATGCTATAATGCTAATAACATAAGTACTTGATGTGAAATAAAATGAGACAAAAGAATAAAGGTTTTACCCTTATAGAACTATTGGTAGTTATTGCAATTATTGGTTTACTGAGCTCCGTTATTTTGGTGGCGGTTTACAATGCCCGCGCTAAAAGCCGCGATGCAAAGCGTGTGGGGGATATGAGTCGTATGCCTACTGCGTTTGAGCTGTTCAACTCAACTAACAAAGGATATCCACCTGCAACCGGGACCGGTCTTCCTGACTATATGTCGCCCACGTATGTAGCCAGTCTTCCAGTAACTTCGCTTCCAGCAGATGGGGACTGCGCCACTACAAACCCGACAACTGGCCAGCCTGGAAACCAGTATTATTATGTTCCTACTGGTACTGTATCTACGGCGGTTATTAATGGATCAAATGTAAACGTATATTCAGACTATAGCTACTATTTCTGTCTGGGTTCAAAAACAGGAGATTTGTCCGCAGGTATCCATTACCTAACACCAAAGGGTATTCGATAGCATTATAGATCAAGTAGTATACTGTATGGGCAGGGCTTTGAGTCTTGCCTTTTTTAATGTATTTGTATGACCACTAAAGATATTTTAGACTTCATAAAGGAATGCGATGTAACTCTTCCGCACTTTTCCGGTGGGAGAATAGATTATACTACGGCCCCTAAGTGCCCGGTGATAAACGTAATTGTGGTGTACAAGCAACGGGCGCTACTGCTGAAAAGGAGTGATAAAGTTATGGCGTACAAAGGTAAGTGGAATTGCTTGGGAGGATTTCTGGATGAAGTGGGTACTATAGAGGATAAAATACATGAGGAGCTTCGAGAAGAGCTGTCGGTACTGCCCACATTGGTAGAACGAATTGCCTATGTTGATCCAATTGAAGTTGTGGATTCAGTTATCGGCCGCACCTGGCTTATTCAACCTGCCGTAGTGGTGCTTAAGGAGCAGCCTATTATTACGTTGGACTGGGAACATACAGACTATGCCTGGGTCACGGAAGACGAAATAAAAAAATATGATACGGTAGAGGGCTTGGATAAGTTAATTGAAAAAGCATTCGCTGCGCTCTAATACAGTTATATAGGACAGATAGGACGCATAAAATAGATAGAATGAATGGGACAAATAAAAAACCGCGGAGCTAGAGCTCGGCGGTTTCTGGTTCTGCAGATTTTTTGGTTGCTGATTTCTTTGTAGAGGATTTTTTTGTGATAGCTTTGCGTGTAAATCTTTTACTCGTTTTAGGCTTGTCCTTATTTTCGAGCCAGAGTTTGTATTGCTCTTGAAGTTGCTCTTCAGATTCTGGCTTTAGGTTTATTATGAATTCACAGTCAGGCCAGCGGGTGCAGGCAAAGAACGGTTTACCGCGGCCACGGGATTTCTTTTCAACCACATCACCCGGTTTGTCTTTTCGGCTATCGGATGCGAGGCACGATGGACACTTGAACCCGGTTTTGTTCCAAATTTTTGCTATACCTTTGCATTTTGGGTAGTCTACACAGCCTAAGAAGTAGCCGAAACGTCCGCGTTTAACTTCCATTGCTTTACCGCAAATGGGGCATATTTCACCTTTGGTCTTTTCGGTAAGTTCGGCAATCTTTGCAGCTTCTTCTGGAAGCGGCATAGTAACTTTGCTTTCTGGGTCGGGACAGGCAAGAAACTTACCCATGCGGCCAAACTTAATAAGCATCATCTTACCGCAATGAGGGCAGGGGGTAGTGGAAGTCTCTACCTGTTTTTCTACAGTCTCTTCTTTTTCTGCTAAATGTTTTTTAAATGGAGTATAAAAATTTCGAATAACCGGCACCCATTCTTCTTCGCCTTCAGCAATTTTGTCAAAGTCGGCTTCTACTTTGGCGGTGAAGTTTATGTCTACTATTTCCGGGAAGTTTTCCACGAGCATGTCGTTCACTAAGTAGCCAACCTCAGTCGGCGCGTACTTTTTATCTTCCTTGGTAACGTAATCGCGTTCCTGGATGGTTGCTAAGGTAGGCGCATAGGTGGAAGGACGACCAATGCCGTGGGCTTCAAGTGCTTTGACTAGCGTAGCATCGGTATACCGCGCAGGTGGTTCGGTAAAATGCTGGAGAGGGAGTAGCTCGCGCAATTTGAGTTTCTCTTCTATAGATAGCTCAGGGAGTACACCTTCTATTTCGTCCTCTGCTTTTTCATCGAGTCCTTCGGTGTAGGCACGAATAAATCCGTCGAATTTTACTACTTGTCCGTTTGCTCGGAAAACATAGCTTCTAGCTTCTAGCTTCAAGCTGCTAGCTGAGATGTCTACTGAAGTTTGGTCGAATACTGCCTGCTGCATTTGAGAGGCAATGGTACGTTTCCAAATGAGATCGTATAGTTTGCCATGGCCTTTATCTGCGGTGCCTGCTTTGAAGTCTTGGGGTAGCATGGCCAAGTTGGTCGGACGGATAGCTTCGTGTGCTTCTTGCGCGCCTTTGGATTTGTTTGTAAACGTGCGGGGAGCTGAAAGGCCGTATTGTTTTCCAAACTCGGATGCAATAACCTCTTGGGCCTGCGTGAGGGCGCTAGCGGCCAAATTTAAGCTGTCAGTACGCATGTAGGTGATGTGCCCATGCTCGTAGAGCTGTTGGGCAATCATCATGGTCTGTTTGGCAGAGAAGCCTAATTTTCGCGCTGCTTCTTGCTGGAGAGTAGAGGTGGTGAAAGGCGCTGAAGGGTTTCGTTTAACTTCCTTTTTTTGAATATCTTTAACAACGTACGATGCGCCCTCAAGGTCTGTGACAATAGTCTTGGCATCTTTTTCTGAACCTATGTCCATCTTGCTCACAGACTTATCATTTATTTTTGAGAGCTTGCCTGTAAATGTTTGTTCGCTATCCAATTTCGAAAGTGCTGCTTCTATGCTCCAGTATTCTTCACTTTTGAAAGCTTGTATTTCTCGTTCACGCTCTACAACGAGTCGTACAGCAACACTCTGAACTCGGCCGGCAGAAAGACCGTAGCGAATTTTGCGCCACAAAAATGGGGATAGTTCATAACCAACGAGTCTGTCTAAAACCCGGCGCGCCTGCTGCGCGTCTACAAGGTTTTGATCGATAGAGCGAGGGTGGGCGAGCGCTTCTTCTATGGCTGTTTTGGTAATTTCATGAAATACAATGCGCTTCACCCTGTCCGTATCTACCTTTACCTCATCCGTTTTCGAGTCATCTGCTTTTGCCTTCTTCTTGGGTTTGCTTTCGTCCAAGTCGAGGGCTTGTACTAAGTGCCAGGCAATGGATTCACCTTCGCGGTCTTCATCACTAGCCAATATAATTTCCGGCGCATGTTTTGCCAGTGCCTTGAGTTTATCTACTGTTTCCTGTGCCTTTGGGGGAATGACATATTTAGGCTCGAAGTCGTGTTCGGTGTCTATGGATATTTTTGACTTTGGTAAGTCGCGAATATGACCAAAAGACGCCTCAACATCGTACTTTCCGGCGAGGAATTTGCTAATGGTTTTCGCCTTGGTCGGCGACTCTACTATTATTAAAGGTTTGGACATAAGCTAGCTGTAAGCAGTAAGTTGTAAAGTTGTAAGCAAAAACCAGAGACACTAGATACAACTATAGTAAGTGACAATGGCAATTTTAACCATGAAGTGTTGGTCTTGTCAAATAGTGGGGGATATTGTAGAATCATTCAGCCCATAAATGGTGCGTAATTTTCCAATAAAACGTAGACGAGGAGAAATTGTATGGCAAACAATATTTCGCTTAAGTGCTGCCATTGTGGAGAGGACATAAAGCCTGAAGAGAAAACTGCGCAATGTTTTTTCTGCAGGAGAGATAGAAAAAATAATTGCACAACTCACAATGGATGCGGCCATCCCGAGGAGCCAAGGCCCGTACAGACTCAGCTAAAAAAAGCGGCATAGGCTAAGTGGTTGGCATACTGTCAGGATTACTTTTAAATTGTAATCCCGATGGTATGCTTTTTTTATTTGGATGCGGATGGACAACAGTTTTCTTTTATATAAAGCGGGAGTTCTTCTATGCTTTGGATTGTAGTGATGGGTAGCTGAACGCCGCCTGACGGCTGGAGGTCGGAAATGGTTGCGCTGTTATTAATAGACGAAGTTTTCGGTATTGCGGCGGTTGGTTTGGTAAGGGTAATTTTAAGGGCAAGGCCTTTTTTAGTTTCCGCGCTCCAGTCTTGGTCAAAGATAAAATTTCCTAGAGAATAATAGATGGGTTTGCAATTGGGATTTCGGTTTATCTCTTGTGGTGTAGATTCGTTCGACCTCTCTCCATCTCTCCCCAGGCCTGGGGAGAGGGCCGGAGCCGAGCCGTTATACTCGGAAATCGTACTAGTTCTTGGGCAATATATTTCTTTATTTTGGACCCAGTGCGGGTGAGCGCCTATGACTATATCTGCACCAGCGTCTATGGCTGCATGGGCAAAGTCTATTTGATCTTGGTTTGCTTTGGGGGTGTATTCTGTTCCGGCGTGCATAGTCACGACTAGGAAGTCGATTTTAGATTTCAGATTGTAGATTGCAGATTTAAGACGCTCGACATCTTCAATTCGAGCTACATAACTATTTATAGTTTTACCGCCATCGTTTACAGAAGAATACGAAGCACCAATGAATCCTATTTTAATGCCATTCTTTTCTATAATGGCCGGAGTCCATGCTTCGTCGAGTGTTTTGCCAGTACCCATGTGCAGTAGTCCATTATCATTGAGCACTTTTTCAGTAGTAGTAATGCCGTCTAGTCCTTGGTCAAACGCATGATTGTTTGCAAGGTTCAGTACAGCAAAATTGTATTCTTTCAGGCCAGCGACATTTGTTTTGGGCGCGTTAAACACAAGTGTGTTTTTTGCAGTAAACGCATCGGTTTTTGAGAAGGGCGACTCAAGATTGGCAAAGTTAAAGTCAGAAGACTTGAGCAAGCCCACTATATTATGGAAAGGGTACAGAGGGTCTTTTTTTGCTTGTATGGTTGCGGCAACGCTTCGAGAAAGAGAGATATCGCCAAATGCTAAAAAGGTTACGGTGCTTGGTTGTTGCTGCGTAAGATTGGTTGCTGCTGCGTTCTGGCCTTGCGTATAAAAATCTTGAAATGACTTATCTTGGTTAGCAGCAGAATTGTGGGTAAGCGGTGAGCCGTGGTTAAGTTGAAAAACACCAAGTATAGTGGCGGCTATGACGACTATTAGTATGGGAGTGAAGACAAGGACTTTACGAGTCATGGCTTGGTAAGAAATGTCTAATAAAAAACAAATAGCCAATTCTGGTCCGGGCATTAGTAATTACCCGCCCAAGGCGGGTCCGCCTTGGGCGGAGATATTGGAAATTAGACATTAGGAATTGTATTCGCGTGCTACCGCACACGAATATACTGCTGTGCGCCAACATTTTTAATAACGCCTTTCATTTCCAAAAAACTGAGTGCAGTAGACACAGCTGCTGTTTCGAGTCCGGTTTGTTTTACTAGCGCATCGCTTGAGAGGGGGCTACTTGTTAGTATACCAAGAAGTAGTGCTTCTGTGGGGGTGGTGGCCGCTAACTCTGCGTCTATGGTAAGTTCGGGGCTAATGTTTAAGTCTTGCAAAATATCTGCTGCGTCGGTAACAGGCTGTGCTCCCATCTTGAGTAAATTATTTGGCCCTTGTGACTCATGCGCATAAATTTGCCCAGGCACCGCGTATACACGTCGGTTTTGCTCCAGTGCGTACTGGGCAGTTATGAGCGAGCCACTTTTAAGACTGCATTCTATAACAAGTGTGCCCATGGAAAGCCCAGAAATGATTCTGTTTCGAGCAATGAAGTTTTGTTTATACCCTGGTGTTCCTGGCGCGTATTCGCTCATGAGACAGCCACCCGCATTGAGGATCGCGTCCGCAAGGAGTACGTGCTCTTTGGGGTAGAGTGATTTTTCATCCAGTCCCGAGCCCAGTACTGCAATGGTAGGTAGCCCTTGTTCAATTGCTTGTGTGTGCACCAGCGCATCTACGCCATACGCCATACCAGACACAATCGTAATTCCTGCACTGACTAAGGGAGAGATGATGTGGGGGACGACACTCCGGCCATAGGTAGTAATTTTGCGCGTGCCAATTGCAGCAAGCATAATTGCGTCTGCGGCTGGCAGTGCTCCGCGGTAATATAAAATAACCGGAGGGTCGGCTATCTCTGTAAGAAGTTGCGGGTAGCGTCGGTCGCCGAGTGCGAGCACATGTATGCCCAAGGTGTGCAATGTTTCTTGCTCGTTCGCCGGAGAAATGGGCGTGCGGAAAGCGCTAAACTGCTCGGCAATGTCCAAGCTTATGCCTGCGCTGCATAGTTCACCAATGGAAGCATTGAATGCTTGCTCAAATGTTTCAAAAAATTGGCTCAATACGAGCAGTCTTTTCGGGCCAAATTTTGGAAACAGGTTGAGGCAGTGGAGATAGATGGTGTCATTCATATGAGTGAATAACGAATCTAGAATTATGAATTAAGAATAATACTTGTTAAGGCTGCAGGCCTTAAAAAGCCAATTTTCATAATTCTTTATTCATAATTCTATATTCTTGCTAGCTATTGACAAGATTGGCTGAAAGGGGTATAATGTAGAAGTAAGAGTTAGATTTGCTTGAGAAAGCTTTGTTTCTAGCATCCTGCTTGCAAGTGCGAACGTAGAAGTCATCCCTCCTACCTTCTGCTACTAGCATCAAGTAAAGATTTATAGGCGATTGTCTGTGATCTTTCACTTGCAGGTGGGGTAGTAGAAACAAGCAAAAATCCGCGAAAGCGGATTTTTTTAATGTCCAATTCCTAATTTCCAATTTCTAAAGACCAGATATGCGCTGCGGGTGCAGCGCTGTAATAATACTGAATTGCTATTTGCATTAGACATTAGAAATTAGACATTAGAAATTTTAGCCCATGATGAACTGCTCCATGGTCTTTTTGACCTCTGGGAATATGGTCTCTTGCAACGAACTTAGCTCAGCACTGGAGAATGGGCTCAACACATATTCATCAGTTGGGCTTTCAAGCTTAGACTTTCTTGATTCAGCACCTATGCGAACGCGATGAAACTGTTGGGTGCCAAGCTGCTCAATAATACTTTTAACACCGTTGTGTCCTGCTGGCCTCGAGTCAAAGGCAAGTTTCCAAAACCCAAATTTCAAATCTATCTCATCGTGTATTACAAGCAAATCTTTGGTGGGGTCTACTTTATAAAATTTCACAATTTCTGCTACCGCATCACCAGAGCGATTCATGTACGTTTGTGGCTTTACAAAAAAAGTCTTTACGGGCCCACCCTTGCCATTCTGTGCGGTAAAGTGCACTTCGCACACCTGTCCCTGGAAGCGTGAGCTGCAAGAAATAGTTTCTATATCTTTTAAACAATAATCAATGGCCATAAACCCGGCATTATGCCTGGTGTGCTCATATTTTTTTCCTGGATTTCCAAGGCCAACTATTAACTTCATGTTTTTATTATAGCAGGAGTTTATATTTCAGGTGTGTGGAGTATAGTGGTATACAAGATACAGACTTAAGTTCCTGAAGGAGGGTGCGATGAATTGCGAAGAAAAATATCTTAAAACTACTATCACTTGTCCGACGTGCAATGGTGCATGCCAGGTAAACCCAACTCCTTATGATTGGGGGTGGGAGACTTGTTATGACTGTACAGGGGCTGGCAGAGTGCCAAAGCGGAAGACCCGTATGATATGGCTTTGGGTGCTGATCGTAGCAGTATTGGCCTTGCTACTCTTTTGGGCCAGTAGTATTAAAACCCCGGGAACAATAGTTCTCGGGGTAACTTTTTAAAGCTTTTTTACTTTGTGCACTTTAATGGGGGTCCCCCAAAAGTCTAGGTCTTTGATGATGGCGTTTTCTATAGTTTTGCGGAAAGTTTCTTGTATGGCTGGAGTATGGTTTACGAGGATTTCAAATTTTGGTGGGTCAGTGGCTATTTGCTTAAGACCGTAGGCCTTTGGTTCTTTTTGGTCGAGTAAGCGCTTGGGTGGGGCAATCTTCATCCACTTCTTAAAGAGCGCATCCAATTCTTCCTGGCTTACTTCTTTATGCCGTCGCTGGTAAATAGGTTTTATATTTTTAAGAGCGTCAGTAATGCCTTCTCCTGTAAGTCCTGATACGAAATACACGGGACACATCCAGAGAAAAGGGAAGTTATGGCTAATGTACGCTTGCAGGCTGCCTACCTCTGACTCGGTAATGGTAGAATCTTTGCTTTTCTTTCCAGCTCCAGCGGTACCTTTTCTTTTTGAGTCTTTGAGATAGGCATCTATCTTGGTGGCAAGAATAATGCAGCCTTTTTCTTGGTCTATAATTTCTGCTGCAATGGCTTGGTCCTGGCTAGTTACCGGTTGGCTCGCATCTATAACAAACAAACAGACGTCGCTTCGGCGAATGGATTTATATGTTTGAAAACCAGAGTATATGTCGGGCCGTGCCTGACGATGTTCTTTCTTCTTAAGACCAGCAGTATCTATAAAGGTGTACTCGTCTCCGTCTATGACAACCTTGCTATCTATGGCAGTTCTGGTGGTACCGGGCACGTCTGATACTACCACGCGTTCATCATCTACAATTTGATTGAAGATGCTGGATTTGCCCACGTTTGGTTTGCCCACTATTGCAACATGAATACCGTTGTCAGTAGTCAGTTGTCGGTTGTCAGTATTGGATGCGGCTGGGGGAAGGAGGGAGACAACGTGGTCAAGGAGGTCGCCAATACCGCGGCCAGTAACGCTGGAGATGGGGAAGACCGCCTTAATACCTAGTTTGTAAAAAGGAGCAGTAATGCTTTCCAAGTCTTTAGGTGAGTCAAGTTTATTTACTGCGAGTATGACCGGTTTCTTTATTTTACGAAATGCGAGCAGTACAGAACGGTCCATGGTATCCACACCAGCTTTACCATCTACCAACAATACAAGCACGTCTGCTTCCTTGGTAGCTATGTCTATCTGTTTTTTGACCGAGCGCTCCAGCTCGTTTTCATCTCCAAAAAATGCGAGCCCTGCGGTGTCGGTCATGTTAAAGACACTGCCATTCCAAGGTACTTCCGCATATTGTCGGTCGCGAGTAGTACCAGCAACTTCGGAGGTAACAGCGACTTGACCGCCTACTATTTTATTAAAGAATGTGGATTTGCCCGCGTTGGGTAGTCCGACTATGGCGACTATTGGTAGAGACATATGGGTACAAGTTAAAAGTTTATAAAGTTCTTTTAGTTTGTAAAGTAGTTCCTGACTTTATGAACTGTATAACTTTATAAACTTGACGGACTATTGAATTGCTTCAGGGGAAGGTGGGGTTATTGGGGGAGTTACTTTTTGGGTTGTTGCAGGGATAGGCTTGGTGAAGCGCTCGGGTATGTTATTTCCGAGAATGAGTATGATGTCGCTTCTAGTTGCGTCTATTTTTATGTTAGGTGGTGGTACAGTGACCTCGCGCGCTCCCAAAGTGGCCTTAATGTATTCGCTGGTCGCGGGTTTTGCATTTATTTCATAAATGACGCTTTGGTCGGGCTCCACATCGTTATAGGCAATAGGCCAAACAGTAAGCCCTGCCTGCTGGAGGTCACTTTCGACACGTTTGTAAACAGACGACTTGGGGTTTGCCGTTGCAATCCATACTACGCTTTTTTCTTTAGCGAGTTTACCAATGGCAAGAGCATTTTTGAAATAACTTTGAATGTCATCCGTAGACTTACCAGCGCAGGGAGCAAGAATGTAAGCTTTGGTTTCCTCGGTAATCTGCGGACATACCAGGCCAGTGATGGGGTCGAGACTGGTTGCGACAACACTACTTGCATCCATTTTTTGGCCAATCCGCGCTAGTCGCAATATTTGGCCAGGGGTGAAGTTCGTATGAAAGTGTGAGGCGAACGTTTGCAAGAGCGTAGCAAGCTGTCCACTGTCCGTGACGAGGTTAAGTTTTTGCACTTTTTCTCGGAACGCCTGGATAATTTTTTGCTGGCGTTGGCTTCGGGAAAAATCTGAGCCTTCGGGTCCAGCCGCGTGTCTTGACCGTGCAAAAATGAGAGCCTGATTGCCGTTGAAATGCTGTGGTCCCGCGGTAAACGTCTGGGGTGGCAAATAGCCATTGGTGCTATTTGGGTATTGATAGTCTGTAAAAGTGCGATCCACAACCACGTCTACTCCGCCCACTTGGTCCACTGCTTGCTCGAAGCCGCTAAAATCCACTACGGCAAAGTAGGGGAGATCCAGGCCAGACAATTTACTTACTGCATCGCGTGCCCATCGTCCTGCTTCGTCCCAATCTTTGTGCTGATAGTATCCTTCCGCAAACGCCGCGTTAATTTTCCTGTACTCGCCACTTTGTAGCTTTACTTGGTAATCGCGGGGGATGCTCGTAAGCGAAACTTCATTAGTATCTAATTTAATTTGTGCCACAATAATAGTATCTGACAAGTAAGGACCATCGTGTCCTTCGCCGCCAATCCCCAGCAGGAGTATGCGTACGACGCCAGATTTTTCTCCCTCAATTGGCACTTGGCCGGTAGACCCCTGAATAAGATCTTTAGCGCCTCCAAAAAAACCACCTTGGTTGCCTACAAAACTGAGCTTTGACCATTTGCGAGCTGCGATAAATGCGGCGGTGGTAACACCAAGGAGGAGGCCAAGGATAATTATTGCAGTCCAAAGCAGCCAGCGTCTTTTACGCGGTGCGTGTTTTGGCTTACCATGATATACCGATATTTGTGGGGCTTTGTAAGCACTATCCAGCGAATGCTCTATATGGGGTTCATTCATATGCACCGGGGGCAATAAAATAAGCCTTTTGCAAATCTCTCAGTGTTGCACCATTCTATTGCTCCTCAAAGGCGCAGACGGAGACACGCAGGGCCAGGTAATTTAGCACTAATCTATGGGCGCTAGTTTTTATCAGAAAATTGCGAACCTTTGTACAGTATAGCAAATATTGCGCTTTTTGTGCGGGTTTTTGTCTTGCATTGTTCTAATGCGAATGATATAGTGGGTGTAACCTATTATGTGCTGAAATCCTACCTTTTATAGTGGGTTATTGTGAGAGAAGTGCAGTGAGTACTTGCCCGCACTGAGTGGTGGAGGATGATTAGCTCAGCTGGTTAGAGCGCTGCATTCACATTGCAGAGGTCAGTGGTCCGAGTCCACTATCATCCACCAGTCAGTGCCGGGTTAAGGCGAGTTCGAATCCCATAGCGTCCACCGCGCTCAGCGTGGCGATGAGCGCACTTGGCCCGTCCATTATATGCAACGTTAAGAACTGGTATGGGCATTTTCACTCAATTTATAATTTCCTTTCATTACATACAGTGAATACTCAAAACACATTGCCTGAAGAAAATAAAACACCAACTGAGGAAGAGGCCGAGGTAACTACGACGGTAAAGTCCATTGCTGTGTTTATTTGGGACTTGGTAAAGGTATTCTTTACTGCGTTTGTACTGGTATGGCTTATTATCCGCCCTTTTATAGCGGAGCCGTTTGTTGTGTCCGGGTCTTCTATGGTGCCCAATTTTCACAATCGTGAATATTTGATAATTCAGAAGTTGTCCTACAGATTCCACGAACCGGAGAGGGGTGACGTTATAGTGTTTAAATATCCGGTTGACCCTGACCAGTACTTTATTAAACGTATTATTGGTCTGCCTGGGGAGCGTGTGAGTGTACAACAAGGCAGGGTCGTAATTATAAATGCTGAACATCCAAGCGGTTTTGTCTTAGATGAACCGTATCTGCCAAATCAAAATGTTACGCTTGGGAGGCCTGACATTGTAGAACTTGGGCAAAACCAGTATTTTGTCTTAGGCGACAATCGTTTGCAAAGCAGTGATTCGCGTGTATGGGGAGCATTGCCTAAGTCAGATATTGTTGGTAAGGTTTGGCTCAGAGTGCTGCCGCTTCGATTGTTTGGAATTATCCCGCATTATTCATATTCTGCGAAATAGAATATGCAACAGATTAGCAAAAGAAAGATTGCATAGGGCCTTTGCCCCCACAGCTGTGCTGTAAAACTTGTCATTAGAATAGTGCAATCACTACTCATTACCATGGAGAAAAAAATAGCTACTACCCCTGCCGTTAAAAAAGCCGCGAGCCTTCCTGGCAATTTTGATATCGTGACGAGTCAGGACGTGGTATGGCAATCGTTATTGTCTGCCTTTGATAGGTATACACATCAGTACGGGTTTACTCGAGTAGAATTACCTATTATTGAAGACCCGTCACTATACGCTCTTGTACACGGGACTGCATCTGAACGGGTGACTCAGCTGGTAGTTACAGAAGCCGCGGGAAGAAACATTGCGCTTCGTTCCAGCCTCTTGCCGTCGTTGCTCAGAGTTTTGGCTCAAACGAAACAGGGAGAACCCCAGCTAACAAAATGGGGCTATAGTGGTTCGTGCACCTGGGCCGCTCCTAAACAGTTAGAGACAGATTATGAGTTTGGCCTGGAAGTCTGGGGGACGTTTAATCATCTCACTGAAGCCCAGGTCTTGGGGGCTGCGTGGCAACTGTTTGCCGCGCTTGGCTTAACCGATGTGGTGTTCGAGGTTAATACCTGCGGCAATAGCATAAGCCAGGAAAGCTACCAGTCAGTACTCCGCGACTTTTTAAAGAGCAAACGGTACGAACTCTGTGACGCGTGTGCCGATAAAATTGCTGACCGGCCTTTGGAGGTATTGAGGTGTGGTAAATTGGACTGTCAGTCGGTTTTGTCAGATGCTCCTACCATACTGGACCATTTAGATGAGGCGTCTAGAAAGGCGTTTACTAACCTCCTCGAGGCCCTTGAGGAGCTTCAAATTCCGTATCAGCTCAATCCTTTATTGGCTGGAGCGGAAGGTGCGGTGGGGACCGTTGCTTGTTTGAAACTGAAAATAGATAATCATGCGCATGTGGTTGCTGAAGCTGAAGGGCATACGGGCCTGCTTCAACGATTGGGCGGTAAAAATATTCACGCGTTTGGACTGCATGGAAGTTTAAGACTGCTTCACCGCGCTCTCGTTGAGCGGCAATCTGCACCCGCGCCAGCACCGGTACGAAGACCTGCTGAAGTATATTTAGTACCTCTTGGTGAGCTTGCAGCAAAAAGAAGCCTCCGATTGTTCCGAGATTTAGTAGAAGCAGGAGTCACGGTGTTCGATTATTTTGGATATGCTGGAGTGAAGAACCAACTTAAAGCTGCTCAGGAGGCGAGCAGTCCTATAGCGCTTATTCTTGGACAAAAGGAAGCAGTGGATGAAGTGGTTATATTGCGCGATGTAAAGAGCGGCATGCAAGAGGTGTTTAGTTATGATAAAATTGTAGATGAAGTAAAGAAGCGCCTTGGGCACTAATTAGTTGAAAGTTTATAAAGTTCGTAAAGTTTATAAAGTCGGACTTTAAGAACTTTCTACTTTATGAACTTTACGAACCCCTATGGAAACAGACGATTGCGTATTTTGTAACATAGCTCAGCACAAAGTTCCTGCTAAAATTTTCTACGAGGACAAGGATCTGTTGGTTATCCAAGATATCCTCCCCAAGGCACCTGTGCACGTGCTCGTTATTAGCCAAGAGCATATCCCTTCCGTAAATGACATGACGGACGCTCATCAAAGCTTGCTTGGTAAAATGATCCTAACCGGAAAGCGTGTTGCAGATGAAAGGGGTGCTGGCCAAACAGGGTATAGGCTCTCTTTCAATGTGGGGAGAGAAGGCGGGCAAATAGTTCCCCATGTGCATTTGCATGTTATGGGTGGGAAACAGTTGCCGGAATAGTTTTGCAAATAACAAGTGTTAAAAAAGTGAACAAATGACAAAAATCCAATGCTTTAACGCATTGCACTTTTGTCATTTTTGTTCGTTTTTGATCATTTTTGTCATTTTACCCAATGTCATGCTGAAATTATGGCTGGGCTTTGCCACTTTATTGACCAGTTTCGGCCAATTGTGGTACAGTTTATAAAGGCCGGTAACAATTATGTGCCTAAATATAGTGCTTTTCGGATTGTACTTCCAATTGTTACTATAACTCCGGTCAATATTTTAGAGAGAGAGGTGAGTACTTTGGTAGAAGTTAAACGTAAAGATAACGAAACATTTGAAAGTTTGCTCAGGCGTTTCAACCGTAAAATTCAACAAAGCGGTATTTTAGTGCGTGCTCGAAAAACTCGTTTTTTTGAACCAGGTAAGAGCCGCAATTTATTGCGCGTCGCAGCACGACGCCGCTCTGAACTTCGCGAACTCCGTGAAGAACTAAAGAAAATGGGTAAGCCCGTAAAACGTCCGGGTAGACGCTAAACTCTTAGTTGAAAGTTTATAAGGTTCATAAAGTTTACAAAGTCTGACTTTAAGAACTTTTTACTTTATGAACTTTATAAGCTTATATACATGACTTTAACTGAATTAGAACAAGCCTCTATTGTTGCTATGAAGGCGCGCGACAGCGTCACTTCTCGAACGTTGCGCATGCTTTTGGCTCGGCTAAAAAATGAACGCATATCTGCGGGCCACGAACTTGAAACCGGAGAAATAGAGCACATTATACAGTCCGAATATAAACGCCGAAAAGAAGCAGCGGCGGAATTTGAAAAAGGCAATCGCCAAGAACTTGCTCAAACAGAACTAGAAGAGGCCGATGTCCTTGCTCGCTTCTTGCCAGCTCAGGTGAGTGCAGCAGATATTGCTACAGTGGTAGATGAACTTGTAAGCACGCACGGATGGACTTCGAAAGACTTCGGAGTAGCAATGAAGTCTTTAAAAGATCGTTTTGGAGCTTCTGCAGACGGAAGTGTTCTTGCTCAAGTACTTAAAGAAAAACTAAATTAGTTTATAAAGTCCATCTAGTTATAAAGTGTATAAAGTCGTGTAACTTTAAAAACTTTATGAACCTTATAAACTTTTAACTTATCATGGCTAAAGACCGTTACATTGCTGGAATTGATATTGGCACTCACGCCGTTCGTGTGGTTCAGGTGAAGCTTGATCCAGAGGGCGGGGAACCGGCAGTAATTGGTGCGGTGTCCGTACCTTCAGCGGGGCTCCGTCGTGGAGTCATAGTAGACCTAGACGAGGCTGTCTCGTCTATTTCAACGGTTTTAGAAAAAGTTGAACGCATGACCGCGGTCCCCGTGGATTCTTGTTTGGTTGCAGTTGGGGGGAGTCATATTGCATCCCTTACGTCAAAGGGAGTAATTGCCGTGTCCAAAGCAGATGGAGAAGTAAGCGAAGCAGACATAGTCAGGGTTATTGATGCGGCTCAGGCCGTGTCTATACCGCCAAATAGAGAAGTGATACATGTTATTCCTAAGGCCTTTGTCCTGGATGGGCAAGAAGGCATAAAGGATCCTCTCGGTATGACAGGTGTGCGCCTTGAGGTAGATACGACCATTGTGCACGGATCCAGTCCGCTCATAAAAAATCTGCATCGTGTGGCGAGCCAAGCAGGACTTGCAGTGGAGGAACTTGTGGTGGCGCCTTTGGCATCTGCTCAGGCGGTCTTGAGTCGTAAGCAAAAAGAGCTTGGCGTGGTAGTGGTAGACATTGGCGCGGGTACAACGAGCGTTGCAGTATACGAAGAGAATACCCTGCTGCATACGGCAATATTGCCCATTGGCGGGCTGCATATAACCAATGATTTGGCTATAGGACTACGGACAAGCATAGAAACAGCTGAGCGTGTAAAAATTCTCTATGGGCATGCAAACAAAGATGCCGTAGACGCGCACCAGCAAATTGATTTAGGAAAAATAGACGAGTCAGAAACCGAACAGATAGCGAGAATGGACATTGTGGACATAATTGAAGCTCGTCTGGCTGAAATATTTGAATACGTAAGCAAAGAGTTAAAAGCAATAAACAGAGATGGGAAGCTTCCGGCAGGTGTAGTGCTTGTGGGTGGCACCAGTAATCTGCCAGGCATAGTTGAGTACGCCAAGGTCGCGTTACGACTTCCTGCGAGTTTGGGGAGTTTGCAAGGCCTTAAAACTATTATTGATAAAGTGGAAGACCCTTCATTTGCTGCGGTCTGCGGTCTTATCATGTGGTCGCGGGCCTATGCAACAGGTGGCGCGGGCGGAAGTGGTGGAGCAAACAAGCTAATGGAGCACGCAAATGTGCTTAAACTGAAGCGGTGGTTTAAATCGTTTTTGCCCTAGTTTTGTAGGGCGATTCAACGAATATACGAAGCAATGGTTGTATTATTGGTATAATTTGTTATGATTTGTATATTCGCATACATTCGCCAGCCTGTGCCGACGAACCGCGAGCCTGTACAGGTTATTATGATCGCGTTACATGAAGAAAACAATGGAAGTTAAGCCAAAAATTGAAACCTTTGCACGAATTAAAGTACTGGGTGTTGGTGGTGGTGGTGGAAACGCCGTAAATCGAATGACCGAACTTGGCATTCGGGGTGTTGAATTTATCTCAATCAATACTGACGCGCAAGCACTTCACAACAATGCCGCGGATAAAAAAGTCCATATTGGTAAAAGCATTACCAAGGGTCTTGGCAGTGGCATGAACCCAGAGGTTGGTCGCCAGGCAGCAGAGGAATCTCAGGAAGAAATTGAAGAAGTGATTGCCAATGCCGACATGGTCTTCATTACCTGTGGTCTGGGAGGCGGAACAGGCAGTGGTGCTGCTCCTATAGTCGCAGAGTTGGCCAAGAGCAGGGGTATATTGACCGTGGCGGTGGTTACGAAGCCATTTACCTTTGAAGGCTTGAAACGAAAAGAAGTTGCTGAAATGGCTTATGCTAATTTGAAGGATAAAGTAGATGCCATCATCTCTATTCATAACGACCGCATACTGCAAATTATAGATAAAAAGACATCGCTTATAGACTCCTTCCGCACTGTTGATGATATTTTGCGCCAAGGTATTGCTGGTATTTCCGACCTCATAACCAGCCATGGTGTGGTAAACGCAGACTTTGCAGATGTGCGGAGTATTATGCAAGACGCGGGGACTGCGCTTATGGGTATAGGTCGTGCCAGTGGCGAAAACCGCGCTCAAGACGCTGCTCGCATGGCCGTAAACTCCCCATTGCTTGAACTGTCTATCGATGGAGCTAAGGGAGTGCTGTTTAACATTACCGGTGGTCCGTCTTTGGGTATGTTTGAGATAGATGAAGCAGCCAAGACCATTACGAAGAGCATAGATCCTGAGGCGCGGGTTAAATTTGGTGCGGTTATTGACGAAGAAATGGGCGATGAAATCCGCATTACGGTTATTGCAACGGGTTTTGACGAACATGCTCGCAGGCCAGAGCCAGTGTCTGTCCCTGCTGCAGTAGAGGAGCGACGTGCATACGTGCCCCCAGCTCCAGCACCAGTAGTGGAACAGCGCCCTGAGGTGCGCCGCCCCCAATTTACCCCCATTAGCGAAGCTCCTGCGGTAAATAGCGATACTGACGATGAAATAGATATTCCTGCATTTATACGACGGAAAATGAAATAGTATTCTCGGACCATTTTTCACTTTTGTATACATAACCTACCAACCCTGGTAGGTTTTTATTTTGGCATTGTGGATAACGGAATCAGCTCCGCACATACACGCCAATTTTTTTTGCGCACTGGGTGAGTAGAGTACGCTATACTAAATTTACTAGATGTAGTGGTTAGGAACATCATTGAAACACAATATATAGTGTATTAAGGCATCCGAGCGGCAAGATAAAAGCGTAAAGTTTGTAAAATAAAGCCAATGTGCACATCCCGCGTTAGGCGGGATGCTTGTACTCAGAAACAAACCCTATGAAATGCCCGAAATGCTTAAAAGACGAGACCAAAGTAGTTGACTCGAGGCCGGTTGAGGAAGAAGACGCTATCCGCCGCAGGCGAGAATGCGAAGCATGCGGTTTCCGCTTCTCTACGTATGAGCAGATTGAAATTCTGGACTTAACCATACTAAAACGAGATGGTCGAAGAGAGTTGTATACTCGAGAGAAAGTAGAGCGGGGGGTGCGCCAAGCGTTTTGGAAGCTTCCTCATACCGACGAAACCTTACGCAAGATAATATCGGGTATAGAGCAAGATATTCAAAAAAAATCTGTTAACTCGGAAATTAGTAGTGGTGATGTGGGTGATATTGTTATGAAGCGGCTGAAGCGGGTGAGCAAGGCAGCCTATATCCGCTTTGCGGCAGTGTATAGAGTGTTTGAGGATATAGAAGATTTTAAGGCAGAAATAAATAAGCTGTAACACTTCTGTACCGCAGAATATGTTTACTAGTTTTCATTAATAATGTATTTACTTAGTAATTAATTACCAATTCCTAATGCCTAATTTCTAATGAAATGCCCAAACGTGGCCCTATTGGACCTTTCATTAGAAATTAGTAATTGGATATTGGAAATTCCTTTTTTATGTACACAGCATTAACTCAAGTAAAAAAACGCAGTGGTGATATAGTCGCATTTGATCCCCAGAAAATAATGCAAGCTGTACGCGCTGCGTATTTGCAAGTATACGGCGGTCCAAACGATGTCCTCGTTCAGTCTGTTGTTGAAAAAGTGATCCAAGGGTTGGACGCTACTTTTAGCGGACGTATGCCCGGGGTGGAGGATGTGCAGAATGCTGTGGAGCGCGAGCTTATGGCGGCAGAGCAATTTGATGTTGCTAAGGCGTACATAATTTACCGATACGAGCATACAAAAAAACGCGAAGAGCAAAAAGCAGAAGTACTTAAAAAAATTGAAAAGCAAGGATTGACCATTGTGAAGCGCTCCGGTCAGAAAGAGGCATTTTCTGCAGAAAAATTGGCGAGTAGTCTTAAGCTGCTCTTGGGCGAGCTAGCTGTAGATATAGACGTTGCCATGGTTGTGGCCCAGGTCCAACTAGAAGTGCATGAAGACATGTCTACGAGCGATATAGAGCGCGCTATCATTATGGTGCTTCGTTCGTTTATAGAACGTGATCCTGCTTACTCATATGGCGCGGCGCGGGCTTTGTTAATGCGTCTGTACAAAGGCATTCTTGGCAAAGAGCAGGTGAAGTATGATCAGCTTGCTGAGCAGCTGCAGAGCGTATTCCCTAAGTCTATTCAGCGAGGTGTCTCTTTGGGTCGCTTGGACTCCCGCTTGCTTACGTTTGATTTGAACCGTCTTGCAGGGGAGCTCGTGGTTGAAAACGACCATTTATTCCATTATCTTGCAGCACAGACACTCGCGGATAGATATTTGGTAAAAGATATTCAGTCGAAAGATATTCTAGAAACGCCACAGTTTTTCTGGATGCGGGTTGCCATGGGTGTAGCGTTAAAAGAGGACAAAAAAGAAGAGCGAGCAATTGAGTTTTATCGCATGATGTCCACACTGCGGTATGTGCCTTCGAGCCCAACCCTGTTTAATTCGGGCATGATACACTCTCAGCTTTCTTCGTGCTTCCTCAACACTGTTCCCGATGACCTCCATCTTATATTTAAATCGTATAGTGATAATGCGCAGCTTCTGAAGTACACCGGAGGCTGTGGTACGGATTGGACCCCTGTTCGCGGCACCGGTGCGGTCATTAAGACTACTGCTGTTGAAAGCCAGGGTGTTATTCCGTTCTTAAAAATTGCTAACGATACAACAATTTCCATCAACCGAAGTGGTCGTAGGCGTGGTGCTGCGTGTGTCTATCTTGAGAGCTGGCACTGGGACATAGAAGAGTTTTTGGAACTACGAAAAAATACTGGTGACGAGCGCCGACGTACGCACGATATAAACACTGCCAATTGGATTCCCGACTTGCTCATGCAGCGCATACAGCAAGATGGTATGTGGAGCTTGTTTAGTCCAAACGAAGTTCCAGATTTGCACGATTTGTATGGCGCAGCGTTTAAAAAGCGATATGAACAATATGAGGCCAAGGGTCTTGCCGGGGAGCTGCAACTTTTCCGTCAGGTAAAAGCAAAGGACTTGTGGAAGAAAATGCTGTCTATGTTGTTTGAAACTGGTCACGCGTGGATTACCTTTAAAGACCCATCCAACGTGCGCAGTCCCCAAGACCACGCAGGCGTAGTGCACAGCTCTAACCTTTGCACTGAAATCACTCTCAACACCTCTGCCGATGAAACCGCAGTATGTAACCTTGGCTCAGTAAACTTGGCGCGCCACATTACCGGTGGCCAGCTTGACCTTGCCGCAATAGCGGAGACAGTGGCAGTGGGTATGCGTATGCTGGATAATGTTATAGACATTAACTTTTATCCTACTGAAGACGCGAAGCGCAGTAACCTTCGCCACCGTCCGGTGGGGCTAGGTATTATGGGCTTCCATGATGCCCTGTACCAACTTGGCATAAACTTTGACTCCGATGCTATGGTTGAATTCGCGGATAGCAGCATGGAAGCAGTAAGCTACAATGCCATCCTTGCTTCTTCAAAGCTTGCACGCGAGCGCGGCGCCTATTCGAGCTATAGAGGTTCAAAGTGGGACCGCGGCTTGTTACCGCAGGACACCATTGCGTTGCTTGAGGTGGAACGTGGACAAAAGATAGATGTATCCGCTGGCGGAAAGCTGGACTGGGGGCCAGTACGTCGGCATATAGCGGAGTGGGGTATGCGCAACTCGAACTGCTTAGCCATAGCGCCGACTGCTACCATTTCTAACATTTCTGGCGCTATACCGTCCATTGAGCCCATCTATAAAAATATTTATGTGAAGGCAAACATTTCTGGGGACTTCGTAGTGGTAAATGAATACTTAATCAAAGATTTGAAAAAAGCTGGTTTGTGGAGCACTGCCTTGCTGACTCAATTGAAATTCAACGATGGTAAGCTTGCAAACATTGAGAGTATTCCGCAAGATCTGAAAAATAAGTACAAAGAAGTATTTGAAGTAGATCCGAAGTGGCTTATTCGTGCTGCTGCGTATAGAGGGAAGTGGATAGACCAAAGCCAGAGCATGAACATCTTCTATTCTGGTACGTCGGGTAAAGAAATAAATGATATATACATGTATGCGTGGGAGATGGGCCTGAAGACTACCTACTACCTCCGAACACTTGCAGCCTCACAGGTAGAAAAATCTACAGTAAACACTACTGAGTTTGGTGCCACTCATACGAGAGACAATTCCACGCCCGTGACGCAGGCTACTCCTGCGCCAACGCCCCAGAAGCAGCCAGTGCCAGAAGTGGCCCCTATATTGCAGGCGCTTGCTGCTGAGAGCAGACCGGACCCCCTTCCCGTTATGCAGGCTGCAGTGGTAACGCCAGCGAGGTCTGAAGCTCAGGCTGGGCCAGCTCCTGCGGCATCGGTTGCTGCACCTGCTTCGCACAGTGCACCTACAGCTAAACCTGCCAGTGGCGAATATACAAACGAGACTGTGGTTATAGACGGTAAAGTGTGGAAAGCATGTAAAATAAATGACCCGGATTGCGAGGCCTGCCAGTAGTTTAGTAGAAAGTTTATAAAGTCCATAAAGTCGAAAGTAAAACGGCCCCACACTTTATAAACTTTAAGAACTTTAAGAACTTTGAACTTCCCCCTATGCCCATTACACGAACAAACCAACGAGTAGATATAAATGCCCGCCGCATTATTAACGGTAAAGACGCGGATGTTATTCAGCTGTATCCAATGAAGCACGCGGCTGCTTGGCAAACCTACAATGCTGCAAATGCAAACCACTGGCTCCCCACAGAAATTTCCATGCAGCTCGACATAGAACAGTGGAAATCTGCGACTGTGCTTACAGAAGATGAACGACGAGCGTTTGAAACAGTACTTGGGTTTTTTACGACTGCTGATTCCATAGCCGCCAACAACATTGTTATGGCAGCGTACAAGCACGTGACCAGTCCCGAGGTGCGCATGTATCTTCTCCGCCAGGCGTACGAAGAGGCTATTCATACCCATGCATATCAGTACATTGTAGAGAGTTTGGGTATGGATGAAAGCAAAATCTTCAACATGTACCGCGAGATAGATGCCATATATAACAAGGCAAGTTTTGTGCTGTCGTTTAACGAAGGGATTTTTGACCCAAGCTTCAAAACTGGTACGTTTGAGAACGATCAAAAGTTCCTAGAGAACATTGTAGTATTCAGCCTTATCATGGAAGGCATATATTTTTACTCAAGTTTTGCAGTTATGTTCGGGTTCCAGCGACAGCACAAGATGATAGGGAGCGCAGAACAGATTCAGTACATTATGCGCGATGAATCCATGCACTTGAACTTTGGTGTCTACCTTATCAAAACTATTTGCGAGGAACAGCCAGAGTTGTGGACACCTGAATTTCAGGAACGGGTTATTAAGCTTGTAAAAGAAGCAGCAGCGTTGGAAATTACCTTTGCACAAACAGTATTTCCTAAGGGCATATTTGGCATGAATGCGGCTGGCTTTGAGCAGTATATTCATTACATAGCAGACCGTCGATTGCAGAGTGTTGGTTTGCCGCCGCAGTGGAACGTTGAAAATCCATTCCCCTGGATGAGCGAAGCTGCTGACCTTAACAAAGAAAAGAACTTCTTTGAAACTCGCGTTATAGAATATCAAACTGGGGGTGCGTTGCAGTGGTAGGGGTAATTACACGAACCAAGTAACATAAAACATATAGCATGAAAGACGCTCAGCTTTTTGCTGGGTGTCTTTTGTTCCATGTTATGTGCTTCATGTTGCATAGTGTTTGCCTTTTATATGGTATAATACATTTACGTTTACCAATTTATTGAAACAAATGTATGCCACGGAGTACTATTAAAAAAACAGCTCAGCCACAGCCGTTTCACCAAGACCCTGTTGTGTGGGGGATTGCTGGCGCGTATTTGGTTGGTATGCTCATGGTAGGTGCTATAGCCACCATGACAAACCTTTCTGCTATGAAAGGTGGTGTTACCTATAACCAGTCACAAGCAGCGTTCGACGATGGCCAGTCCCAGACTGTAAACAGTGTCAGCGCTCCAGGGGCGGGGCAGTCCAGCTCTATTGCCCGTTTGCCTGGCTCTACTTCCGATTCAGACAATGTTCTTGTAAATGGCAGCTTTGAAAATGTTATTCGTTCTCAGTCTAAGGTTGTAACTGATGGTACCCCGTTGTTTGGTTGGAAGGTTTCCTGGACAAACGATAAGCCACGTCAAATGAGCTTAACGCGGCAACCAGGTTTGGAAATTCTTTCTGGATACATGGGGTGGCAAGCCTCCGATGGCTCGCAGTTTGCCCGGCTTGATACCGCAGACTTAGGCGCGCGTTCCGCTCGTACTCAGAGCTTGGTCAGCATTGGCCAAACTGTAAAAGCAAAAGCCGGAACTTACTATCTATCTTTCGACTTTGCAGCTCAGCCAAAGACTGGTGCAAAAGATAACCAGGTGGAAGTTAAGTGGAATGGTAAAAGCCTGGGCACGGTAACCGCTGATGGTGCTAACGAGAATAAACCAGTATGGAAAAATCATCGCTATACTGTCCAGGTTACTGGTAAAGCCGATACGCTCGAAGTAGTTGGAAAAGGGGACGAGAACAATCAGGGAGATTTGGTAGACAATTTCGTACTTACGCCCATTGTAAGGTAATAGCCAGAATATAGTTGTCAGTAGTCAGTTATAATTTCCAACGATAAATTCACGATTGACCGCTGTGCCACTTTCGAGTACACTAGCCTTATGCAGCGCATATTCTATACAACTGCACATCATGCACACACACCTCTGCACCGGGGCTAGTTTTGCATGTTTACTAGTATGCACTCTAAGCCTCTAATACAGAGGCTTTTTTATTATTTTGTTATACGTTAAACTATCTATATGGAATTATCAAAAGAACCATACAAGGGTACGCGGGATTTCTATCCCGAAGACATGTATGTACAAAAATATATTTTCGACACCATGAGAAGAGTGGTCGAAAGTTACGGCTATACCGAGTATACTGCTTCCATCCTTGAAGAGACCGCTCTATACAAAGCAAAGTCCGGTGAGGAAATTGTGAATGAGCAGACATACTCGTTTACCGATCGTGGCGGACGTGACGTAACTATACGACCAGAAATGACACCAACGGTTGCAAGAATGGTTGCGCGTAAACGGCGAGAGCTCGTGTTTCCTTTGCGTTGGTATTCTATCCCTAACTTATTCCGCTACGAACGTCCACAGCGCGGGCGCCTCCGTGAGCATTGGCAGCTGAATGTTGATGTGTTCGGTATAGCAAATATGGAAGCCGACGCAGAAATAATATCCGTCAGTTACGATATTATGAAGGCGTTCGGAGCAAAGGACGAGAATTTTACGATTAAAATAAATAGTCGTAAATTGGTTAACTTTATCTTGAACGACGTGCTGGGTTTGACGGCAGATGATGCATACAGGCTATCTAAAGTTATAGATAGAAAAGATAAATTATCAAAGCCGGACTTTAAAGCACAGGTAGAGGCAGTGCTAGGTGACCAAACAGATACATGCATTGCATTGCTCAACGCTCAGAGTTTGCAAGAGTTGGCTTCGCTTGTCCCACCAAATGATGGCATCGAAGACCTGCTGGTGCTATTTGAAGTATTGAAAACCAAACGCATAACGAATATTGTGTTTGACCCATCACTTATGCGAGGTTTTGATTACTACACTGGTACAGTGTTTGAAGTATTTGATACTAACCCAATAAACAATCGCTCGTTGTTCGGGGGTGGGAGGTACGACGATTTGGTAGGGCTCTTCGGCGAAGAGAAAGTCAGCGGTGTTGGCTTCGGTATGGGCGATGTTACTATAAAGGACTTTTTGGAAGTATACGAGCTTATGCCTGCCTATAAAGCAACGGCGAATGTGTATCTGTGTCCCATGAGTGCTGAATACTTCAAAAAAGCAGACGAACTTGCTGGGCGTCTGAGGAGCAGTGGAGTCAAAGTCGTGGTGGATTACACCGAACGTAAGCTTGCTGCACAAGTGAAGACTGCCGATAAACAAAGTGTGCCGTATATAATATGCGTTGGCGATAAAGAAGTCGAATCAAACATGTATCAGGTCAAAAATTTGCAGACCCGAGAACAAATAGAGGTTTCAGAAAGTGATTTACTCGCAGCAGTGAAAAATACATAACGTAAAACACCCTAACACATTATCGCGTTAGGGTGTTTTGTTTTATGAGTTATGACCAAGCACAAGATTTTAATTATCATTTGTGTGGGATTCCTTTTTGGGGTCGGCGTAGGGTCCGTGGTGTTTTTAGATATGCGCTGGGTGTATACGGGGATAGGGATGGTGGTAGTGGGGATAGTGGGGGTGGTGTGGCCGAATAGTAGTTACGAGGACCAAGTGACGAATAACAAGTTAGGAGCACTTCGTTCATTGCTCACATCTAAGTTCTCGGCACTTACGGCTCTGTTGTTTTTGCTCGGTATTGGTATTGGTTTGTTGCGTGTTGATGCAGTGTTTCAACAACCGAATGAGTTTCAGCAGTGGCTTGGGACTAAACAGGATTTTGAAGGTGTAGTGGTTACCGAGCCCGATGTGCGACCCGATAAACAACTTATTACCTTGCAACCTACTGGGTACTCACAACGAGTATTGGTAACAATGACCCTAACCACACGCATACAATATGGCGACCTGGTGTGGGTTCGAGGTAAAGTAGTAGAAGCAAAAGCATTCGACGATTTCGACTATCCAGGCTTTCTTGCCCGTTTTAATACGTATGCCTTAGCACGATTTCCAAAAGTGATAGTAATTGCCCATGGCAAAGGGAACGCTATGGTAAGCCTATTGCTCCACCTTAAAGGTGTGTTGGTAGTCTATTTGTTGAGTCTGTACGACAACGTGCGAGGGAACTTTCTTCTCGGTATTCTCATTGGTGCAAAGCGGGGTTTGCCGCCGGAAGTTACGCAAAATTTTATTCGAACTGGCACGAGTCATATACTGGCAGTGTCAGGATTCAATATATCTATCTTTATTACGTGGCTCGCTTACGCAGCGTATGCAGTAGGGAGGCGTGCGCAAATTGTCTTGTCCGCACTGTGCATTATTGCGTTTGTTATTATTGCTGGTCCCAGTAGCTCTGTGGTCCGGGCGGCATGTATGGGTGGTGTGTTTATGGTAGGCATGCTGAGCGGAAGGTTGTACTATCCACTCATAGGGTTGTTATTTGTTGCTGCTGGTATGGTCTATGTAAATCCGCGGATTCTATATTGGGATATTGGTTTTCAGCTTAGTGCTGCAGCAACCTTTGGCATTTTGCTCGGGGTTCCTTTTTTGGAAACTCTCAAAGAGCGAACGCGCGGGTTTTATAAAATATTCGAATTACTTGCTATAACTATGTGCGCAATTGTTTTCACTTTGCCCATTAGTTTGTGGCATTTTGGCGAGCTCAGCATTGTTGCCCCTTTGGCAAACCTGCTACTTGTGCCGCCTGTTGAAATTGTCATGGGCCTTGGTTTTCTTTCTTTTATACCTTGGGTGGGCAATGGGTTTGCCTGGATCAATGGGTATTTGCTTGGGTGGATGCTAAATTTACAACAAGTGTTAGCTAGGCCACATTGGGTTACCAGCGAGTTGCATATATCTGGTGCGCAAGTGCTGCTTTCGTATGTGTGTTTGGGCCTGGTATATGTGAGTGTGCGAAAACTAATGCAGAGTAGGGTACGGTCTGGTCCAGAGGAAACTTAGTTAGAAGTGTTTGTGGTTGTTGCTAACGCTATGTTTGCTGCAGCTGTTTCATAATTGTGGGGTTGGCTAAACATAATTGCTATGGTACAATGGTCACGATATGGAAAAATACAAACGCCAATAATAAGCGTTTATTTTTAAAACTAATAACACTAGATACACCAAAATATGTCTAAAAACACCATACTATGGATAGTGATTGGAGTGTTGGTTATTGCTGGAATTGCTTTTGCGGTTACGCGAAAGTCGGGATCGGATGACGAAAATGTCGCACAGAGTCAGACTACGCAAGATACTGCGAGTGCTACAAACACTGCTGCCACAGACCAAACCCCGACACCGTCGGCTACTCCTAACTGTACTAGGGCATACGATCCTAACAAATTTGCAAATATGAAAGTTGATTATCAGGATAAAGTTGCTTCATTGGTAGTGCGCAACTTTGGTACTATCAAGATAGCGCTGAACGATACTGCTGCACCTAAGACCGTGGAGAATTTTGTAAAACTCTCTGAGAGTGGGTTCTACGACTGTCTTACCTTCCACCGCATAGCAAAAGACTTTGTGATTCAGGGGGGAGACCCAAGCGGCAATGGTACTGGCGGGCCTGGATACACCATTCCTGCAGAAATTAAATTACTTCACACAAAAGGTGCAGTAGCCATGGCTCGTACCGGTGATGAAGTAAACCCGAAACGTGATTCGTCTGGTAGTCAGTTTTACATTGCGCTCCAGCCACTCCCTATGCTCGATGGAGGATATACCGTGTTTGGACAAGTTACGGAAGGCATGGACATAGTAGAAAAGATTGGTGGCGTACCCATACTCGGCACCAGCGATGGACCGCCTAAAGAGCAAGTAATAATTGAAAAAGTAACAATAACTAATAAGTAATTAGAAAATAGTTGTCAGTAATCAGTTTCTTAATGTGTAACTGACTACAGACTACTGACTACAGATAACATATTTTTATGGAACTAACAGATTTCCCAGTTTTTAAAACTAAGACCGAAGGGGTAACGCAGGGCTTTGACTTAAACCACCCAAGCGGAAGACAGGAGTACTTTAAAGCCAAGGCAGGTCCAGAAATAGAAAAACTAAAAGCGTATTTGGCCGAAAAGTCATTTGTGGCTTTCCTGTTGGGTAAGAAAAACTCGGGAAAGGGTACCTACACAAAACTATTTATGGAAGCAGTTGGTGCTGAGCACGTTGCCCATATTTCTGTAGGTGACTTGGTTCGTGATGCGCATACTATATTCGAAACTGGTGCTGGCCGCGATGAGCTCGTTGCCTTTCTTGAGAAAGAATACCGCGGTTTCCACGGGGTAGAAATGGTAGAGGATATTATTCTCGGGAAAAACCAGGCTACACTATTGTCTTCTGAGCTTATTCTTGCTCTTATAAAGTACGAAATAAGCAAGCGACCAAAGCAGGCTATTTTTGTAGACGGTTTCCCTCGCGCTTTTGACCAGATTGGGTATTCGCTGTTCATGAAGGAAATTATTGGATATCGTAACGATCCAGACTTCTTCGTGTTCATAAGCGTACCAAATGCAATAATTGATGAACGCATTAAGTACCGTGTTATTTGCCCTGTATGCAAAACGCCTCGTAACATGAAGTTACTTGCTACACGAGACGTAGGGTATGACGAAGAGCTTGATCAATTCTTCTTGAGGTGCGATAACTCGAATTGCTCTGCCCAGGGCACACGCATGGTTGGAAAAGAAGGGGACGAGCTTGGTATAGAGCCAATTCGCGAGCGCATAGAAACGGACAACCAGATATTCAAGCAACTCTTGCAGCTTAAGGGTGTGCCTCAGGTATATCTCCGTAACTCAGTACCTGTAGACCAGGCCGCAACGAGTGTAGACGAATATGAGCTTACTCCTGAATACCACTACCAGCGAAACCCAGAAACCGGCGAAATTAAAACTCTTGAAAAGCCGTGGACTGTAAAAGATGATGCAGGGGTAGAGTCATATAGCCTCATGCCATCGGCTGTTGCGCTTTCGTTAATTAAGCAGGTCGCAACAACACTCGGGTTATAAAGTCAAAACCATTGATACTTTGAAAATAAAGAAACGCTCTTACGAGCGTTTCTTTATTTATGCAATCTTGTAAGGGTGTATTTTTATGCTATACTGCCTGGTCACATACAAATAATGTGGCGTATAAATGTTTGCGTAGTACGTAGAGTATATCGCAGAGTGTAAGAGGATGATCAGTATAGTATACGGAGGAAAGGTATGATACCAGTCGAGGAGCGAAATATGGCCAGGGACATTATACGTGCGCGGCGCAATACCTGGGGAGATGTGGCCCTATTGCGGGCCCTTGAAGATGCGGGGTTTATGCACGCCACGTCGGATGATGTGAAGGCTCTCAAAGAAGAGTTGGACAGGGTTCCAATGGATGATGACGTCCGTAATGCCTTTGACAGACTTTTCAAAAAGTAGTTTTGGTATACATGTGTTACAGTCGGCAGGCGTGGGCGAACCCATTCCTGTCGGCTTATTTTTTTCTAAAGAAAGTAGGAAGGTTGAAGTCTTGTAGTTTGAGTTCGCGGACGCGTTGCATAATGCCTTTGTCGTGCTCGTTAAGGTACGCGCGAATGCGGTTGCGAGCATTGCTTGTTTTGGCGGCCCTCAGCCAATCGCGAGATATTTTAACTGGCTGTTTGCTTTTCAAAATTTCTACTACATTACCCTGTTCAAGAGTGTCAGTAATTTTACTCATTTTCCCATTTATTTTTGCACCCATCATATAGAAACCCAGGTCTGAGTGTATGCTAAATGCGAAATCTATAGCAGTTGCTCCGGCTGGCAAATCTTTTGCGTCGCCTTTAGGGGTAAGTACAAAAATGCGATCTTTAAAATAATCAATCTTAAGACTCTCAATAAAGTCTTCGCTTTGTACTGCTTCTTCTTGCCACCGCTGTAATTCTTGTACCCAGCTGGTTGCTTTTTCCTGGCTGATGGTTGGTTTGCCACTTTCGTTGTAGAACCAGTGAGCGGCAACTCCTCGCTCCGCAGCTTCGTGCATTAAGTCGGTGCGAAATTGAATTTCAAATATACTGCCGTCTTCATCGAGTACGGTAGTATGCAAACTTTGGTACCCGTTTGGCTTTGGCATGCCAATATAATCTTTTATACGGCCCGGGAGTGGTTGAAAATGTTTGTGAATTATTCCCAATGCGGCGTAGCAGTCTGCGGTAGACTTGGTAATTATACGCACAGCAATAATGTCATAAATTTTGGTATTTTCGCCTTTGTATTTTAGGAGCTTTTTATGCAAAGAATATACACGTTTTGTGCGACCGTACACTTCTAAGAATTTTACTCCTTCCATTTTAAGTACTTGAGTAATTTTCTTTTCAATTTGTTTAACCGTATGCTGGCGTTCAGCGAGAAGCTCTGCTAGGTGCGTGCGGGTTTCAGCGAATATTTTTGGGTCAACAATGGCAAAGGCCCTGTCCTCGAGTTCATCTTTCCAAGCGTTTATACCAAGCCGAGCGGCAATGGGGGCGTATACCTCCAAAGTCTCCGTGGCTATTTTAAGTTGTTTTTCTGGCGGGAGGTGCTCCAGAGTGCGCATGTTGTGCATGCGATCCGCAAGTTTAATAAGCATAACGCGAATGTCTTTGCTTGTAGCAATAAACATCTTGCGTAATGTTTCTACGTACTGCGGGTCTTTGCTGTTACGCAGGCGCACTTGTCCGAGCTTGGTTACTCCATCAACTAAGTGTGCTATGGTTTCCCCAAATTCTTTGGTTATGTCAGCTATGGTAACAGCAGTGTTCTCGGGTGCATCATGCATGAACTCAGCTGCAAGACTAGTAGCATCGGGAAAAATTTGGCCCATTATAATGGCCGCTTCAATTGGGTGGTTTATATAGGGCTCGCCGCTTTTTCGCTTTTGGCCCTCATGTGCCTTTGTAGCAAATTCCAAAGCGCGCTTAAGAAGCTCCTGTTCTTCAGGAGCAAACTTGTGCGGTATGGATTTTAAAAATTGCTCAAAAGGCATATGGGTAGTGTAGAGTGAAAAGAGAAAAGTGAAAAGGGCTAATTCATAATTCATTTCTAAAAAAACAAGGCCAGGTTTTAGCTGGCCGTAGATATGCAAAACCGCACTGTAACACTATTAGTTTTGTGCGAAGTATGACTCAGCATCATTGAGCAAGTTGAGGCTCCGTCTTACAGTCTCGCCCCACTCTGCTTTCGAAGTGTCTTCGGGTCTTGTGTGCTTTGCTATGAGCAGTTTTGCTTGTAAGGCAAGTTCTTTTTGCGTCTCGTTTGAAGTGATGATGGTGTTATGTATAAAAACCATCCCATTTTCTGTCGCCTTAATTTGCCTTGATTCCTTGATTTCTGATATCGCTAGCATTTGTCCAAATGCCAGCTGCCTAGGGCTCGCCCAACGCATAGTGTAAACAGAGCCTTTTATCACGCAAATTGTTAGCAATATATCGCCGGGAAGTTGAATATTCATCTTCAAGGTGGGGCCGTCTGAGGATTTTGCTAGCACGACATTGCTTGGGCCTAAATTCTGCTCTTCCATAATCTCTCCTGTAGCTTTTGCGAAGAAATAAAAGCCAGACCAATCGTGGCCTGACAAATTACAGGGTAAGTATATTCTTTTTTCAAGGTTTGGCAATGGTATATTCTTTACACTTTTCTCATTCAACTTTACACTGCATTTATGCCAGAACTACCTGAAGTTGAGACTGTTGTTTCGGAATTGCATAAAAAGCTGAAAGGGAAAACCATTGCTTCGGTTGAAGTGCGAAAACCAAAGCTTATTAGTGTTGGGCCAAAGACTGTTTCGAACATTCGTAAAGTGAGTAAGAGCAAAGTAAAAATATTTCAGGAATTATTAGCTGGGCAGAAAGTTGTTTCGGTGAAACGGAGGGCGAAGTTGTTGATATTTGATTTGGACCGTAGTCTCACCCCCTCTAACTCCCCCTTAGAAAAGGGGAGAACAAGAGAAAATACCTTTGGTCCTGCCCCTCTCCTTTCTAAGGAGAGGCTGGGTGTGGTGAAAGAAACTGGTTCATTATCAATGCTCGTGCATTTGAAAATGACCGGACAGTTTATATGCGAAAACAAGGCGCTTCGTAAAAAAACAAATGGCAAATATAGAATTCTAAACAGGCCAACAGCGCCACTCGTACAGCTGCCCTGTAAGTTTACGCATGTAATTTTCCATTTTTCAGATGAGTCAACGCTTTACTTTAATGACATGCGCCAGTTCGGCTATCTAAAAATAGTGCGCGATGATGAGATTGGCCGAGTCCGCGAACTGAAAGAATTTGGTCCTGAACCTTTCTCAAAAGAGTTCACGTGCGAAAAGTTTAAGGCTGCAGTAAAAAAGAGGATTAAGTCACCTATTAAGCTTGTGCTCATGGACCCTAAAGTCGTGGCGGGAATAGGGAATATATATAGCGATGAAATTTTATTTCATGCAGGCGTACGGCCAGAGCGGCTCGTATCAAGAATTAAGAATCAAGAATTAAGCAAAATCTATGAAGCCATACGGCCCATCCTAAAGAAAGGGATAGAGGCTAAAGGCTCAAGTGTAGGAGACTTTGTACGTACCGACGGCACCTGGGGCCAGATGGGAAAATATCATTTTGTGTATGGCCGTAAAGGAGAAGACTGCAAACGTTGTGGTACTATAATAGAAAGCACAAAGCTCGGCGGCCGCACCGCAAGCTTCTGCCCGAAGTGCCAGGTATAGAATTATGAATTACGAATTATGAATCAAGAAAATAGTGTTGAATTTTCTGATCGTGAGATGTTGCTGGAAATTTTAGAACATTCTCGCAAAACAAAAAACTACATAAAGTGGCAACTTATTATTACGGTTGCGTTGGTTGTTGTGCCTTTGCTTGCTATGGGTGTAATTTTGCCTATTGCGCTGAAGTCCCTGGGGTCGGTTTATGGCAGTGGCGGGATATTAGAGGGGATTCAATAACATAGGACTTATATGCCATATAGGCCCTATAGGACAAATAGGTCTTATATTCTTTTCACCTAATTCATAACCCGCCTCTTCGGCGGACATGCCGATGAGGCATGGTTCTTTATTCGTAATACTATCTACCTATGACCGAAGAAAAATGGGATCAGATGTGTGAAATGCTTGAGGACAAATACCCTGACCTTGAGCGATATAGAGAAAATTTAGAAGGGGAGCATGGGGGCGTGCAAGAGGTGCTAGAGTTTGAAGGGCCGGCTGGGCCAATGCGTGTAGTGCGTACGAGCAAGCCAGCGGTAACAGGCGTGGAGCACCACTATTCGCATCGTCAGGGGGCGACTGCTAGTACGGAATACAAATACTCAGACAGCGAAATGGCGCACAAAGTAAAAGTCTACCGAGAAGTAGGTGGTGAGTGGGAAGAAATGGATGCAAGCAGTATGGGATTCTAGGGAAGTGACAAAAATTAAAAAAGTGACCCTCCTACGCTAAAGCTACGGCGGGCGCAGCAATAAATTTTTGCCTGTCCGCCATAGCCTTGGCGACGGTGGATCATTTTTACTTATTTTTGTTCACTTTTGTCATTTACCTAAGGGGTAATGCAGGGGATATATATGAATCTAGAAGATCGGATAACTAAAACCTTAACGCTTTTCGCTTTGCAATCTACGGCGCTCACACTGCTTGAGCTGTGGCATTTTTTGGTACGCGATGCCGCAGAGTTTGAGTCTTCCGTGAGCGCACATGGCGAGCTCGTAGATGTGCCTGTGTTGGAAAATCGTACAGCAACCATAGCACAAGTTCTTAAAGCACTTACGCTACTGGTTGCCAGTGGGGAAGTAGCTGAGCAGTATGGGTACTATACGATGCGAGCACATGAAGGCCTGCTAGAAAAGCGGTGGCATGGCTACACGCATGGTGTATGGCGCGAAAAACGCATACGAAGGTTTTCCAAAGCGCTTGCCTGCATTCCATTTGTCCGAGGGGTTGGTTTGGCTGGTAGCCAGGCTCTTGGTTTAGAACGAGCCGAGAGCGATATAGATTTATTTATTATTACTGCTCCAGGGTGGCTGTGGCTACCGCGCACACTTATAACAGGATTCTTCCAAGTACTTGGCATGCGCCGGCATGGCAGTTTTGTGGCGAACCGAGTCTGTTTGAACCACTATGTTTCCGGCGCAAAACAAATGACGCACGGCAGAAATTGGTATACCGCAATAGAGTACGCTAAATTGCGCCCATTGTACGGAGCACATACAGTTGCTCAGTTTCAAGACGCCAACCGCGATTGGATTAAAGTGTTTTTTCCAAATGTTGACGCAGCGTTACAAGGACAGGCATCTGTTAGTAAAATACAGAAATTTGTCGAGATGTGTTTTGATCTGCTTGGTGGTACTTTGCTTGAGCGCGTTTTTGGTCGTTGGCAGAGCAGGCGCATTCATAAAAATGAGCCACATATAATTGTGTCAGAAGACGAACTTTCATTTCATCCCCAGAGTAAGCAAGATGCGCTGCTTGAAGCGTTTAAGTAATTACATTGACGAATCTGCGAATGGAACGAATGTTACGAATAACTGCGAATCTAGAGACCGTATAAATGCGGTCTGTCGATATTCGCAGTTATTCGTTGTATTCGTCTATTCGTAGGATTCGTCAACACACCAGCCGTCTATGCCTTTGTAAACTCTAACACTAGAATTATGGGAAACCTGTGGAGCTGGTAGGTGAGGTTGTAGCTGTTACTGTCGGTAGGGCTTTGGATGTCCTCTAGACCTGTAAGGGTAAGCCCAGCCTGTGCCGCGTTTCTTATGTGCGTGGAGAGGGGAGTAAAATGTGATCCAAGATTTGGGCGCCATTCGAAGTTTGGTCGGTTTTGCCGCATCATTTCATTGTAGAACCGTGCAAGTCGCAGGTGCGGTTTTTTCATAAGCAAGCGCCCAACAATCCCACGTTTCCATTCACCAATGGGGTACCCATAGTAGGGGTTTACAATGCTGGCAAGTAGTGTGCCGCCTGGTTTTAAAACTTCTGTAATGTGGGTTAAGGTAGCGAGCTCGTCTTCAACATCATGTATAACCATGCTCGCTGTGACTACATCGAAACTGTCTTTTTCGTAGGGGAGGGGCCTATTTAAGTCGCACACTGTAAAATGCACTTCTGGATATTTTGTTTTCGCAAGTTCTATAAGCGGCGCTCCTGCATCGCAGGCAAAAACAGTAATAGTGTCATTCTGAGCCGCCCTGGGCGAAGAATCTGTATTGCGAGATTCTTCCACCGCCGCTAAAGCTATGGCGGACAAGTCGGTCGCCAGGCCTCCCTCAGAATGACGGAAAAAATTAGATAAAAGCCCTGCCAGCCAGCCATCGCCGCATCCCGCGTCTAATATCCGCATTGGTTGTTGCGAGCTCCCAGCTATTTTTTGCAAAAACGTTTTACCCAATACTTCTCGAAAAATCTTTCCGTCTTCAGAATCCAAAAAATGTTGATATGCAGTACTCGCTGCGCCGCTATTGTATGAGTGGTCCATATGAATAGTGTATCGAAAAGTAGGGCAAAATAAAAACCCAGACAGCAGAGAGACTCTGTTGCCGGGCTTGGTCGGTGCGCGCGCTGCTTATTTCGGCCCCCAAATTAACAGTTTTAATATGATGGGGATCGCTAGACCGAGGACTACGCCTACAAATAGCCATAGGGCTCGTTCGAGCAGTCGGCTGTCCCACTCTTTGGATTCAAGTTTTGTTTGTTTCCCAATGATTGCGCCAAATGTGGCGCCAATTATCATGAAAAACAGCAGCGTGCTGGAGAAAAAGCCTTCGCCTTCCATGCTGCCTCCTTTCTTTTATACTCGATTTATTTGCCTTAGACAATGATCCGGTTTTGCTCTGGTCATATCGTGGTCAGTACGTCTTCGTGCTCTTGAATAATACGTCCCCCGACTTTGGTCGGGGAGATGTATCTTGCCAATAGAAATGGCAGGACAAAACAGCATACTCTTATTTATATAAAAAACAAGGGTGAACATTCTTGACACCCATCGTTGTTTTGCTAAACTATTATCAGTCGAAGTGGTTGAGTGATAGATTTATATTACTTTTCCGCTTATCTAATTGAAAAATAAGTAATTAATACATCATAAACAGATATGCAAGTCAAACCTATTGGGAATCGCATTCTTGTGGCCCCTATAAAAGAAGAAGAGGTTACAAAGAGTGGTATTGTACTGGCCGCTACCGCAGAAAAAGAGAAAAAGGCTCGCGGTAAAATAGTTGCTGTAGGCACTGGCGAAGAAATAACCAAACTCGGCCTGAAGATTGGTGACGAAGTAGTATTTGGAAAATATAGTGGCGATGAGGTAGAAGTGGATGAAAATGGCACTAAGGTTGAATATAAAGTTTTGTACGTTGGGCATGAAAAAGATGAGTCAGATGTATTAGCAATAATCGAGTAAACTCGAAGCACGAAGTTCGAAATCCGAAACAATCTCAAAATAGAAAATCTAAAATTTTAAACGTTTTATACATTTAGAATTTAAGATTTGGGATTTGTTTCGAGTTTCGATATTCGAAATTCGGATTTTGAAAGGAATTTATGTCAAAGATTGTAAAAAAAGGTTTTGCGGCCAAGATGGCCATAATGAACGGTGTTAACATTGCAGCAGATGCAATTAAAGTAACCCTCGGTCCAACCGGTAAAGCAGTTATTTTGGACAAAGGTTTTGGTAGCCCGGTTATTTCCGATGACGGCGTAACGGTAGCCAAAGAAATAGATTTAGAAGATAAGTTTGAAAACATTGGCGCTAGCCTTATTCAGGAAGTGGCGAACAAGACAAACGAGCTCGCCGGTGATGGTACTACCACTGCAACCGTACTAGCTCAAAAGATGATTGAGCAAGGTTTTGAAGCAGCGGCCATTGCGCCTGCACATGCTAACTCCATTAAGCGTGGTATGGATTCTGCAGTACGGTTTGTGGTAGAACAGCTTACCAGCGTGAGCAAGAAAATTAGCACCAAAGAAGAAATAGAACAGGTGGCTACTATATCTTCCCTTGATCCGGTTGTGGGTAAGCTCATTGCCGAGATAATGGACGAGGTCGGCAAAGACGGGGTTATAACTGTAGAAGAAGGGCAGACCATTGGTCTTGAAAAAGAAGTAGTAAAAGGCATGCGCTTTGACAAAGGTTTTGTCTCTCCATACATGATGTCAGACACCACGCGCATGGAAGCAGTGTGGGAAGACCCATACATTTTAATTACCGACAAGAAGGTTTCCAGCATTCAGGACGTGTTGCCGGTGCTCGAAAAAGTAGCGCAGAGTGGTAAAAAAGACTTGGTTATTATTGCTGAGGATGTAGAGGGCGAGGCGCTTACCACCTTTATTTTGAACAAGCTTCGCGGCACCTTTAACGTGCTCGCAGTTAAGGCTCCTGGTTTTGGCGACCGCCGCAAAGAAATGTTAATGGACATAGCAGTTCTTACCGGTGGACAAGTTATAACCGAAGACCTTGGCTTTAAGCTGGATAAAACAGAGTTGGAGCAGCTCGGCCGTGCCCGCAAAGTAATTGCTACTAAAGAATTTACTACCATAGTAGATGGCCATGGTGACAAAGCTGCTATAGAAGCTCGCGTAAATCAAATTAAAGGTGAGCATACTAACGCAACAAGTGATTACGATAAAGAAAAACTCCAAGAGCGTATTGCACGCCTTTCCGGTGGCGTAGGTGTTATAAAAGTTGGCGCCTTTACCGAAACAGAAATGAAGGCTAAAAAGTTTAAGATTGAAGACGCCTTAAACGCTACTAAGGCTGCAGTAGAAGAGGGGATTGTTGCTGGTGGTGGCGCAGCGCTGGCGCGTATTGCCCCAAAGCTCGATGGCTTTGGTAAAGACATGTCCTTTATAGAGCGTGCTGGTGTGAAAGTAGTGCGCAGTGCACTGGAAGCTCCGCTCCGCCAAATAGCTGCCAATGCCGGTATAGAGCCAACCGGAATTATTTCGTACGTTCAGTCTTCTAACGAAAACTATTGCGGATATGACTTCTCAAAGTACCAGGACGAAAGCTGGGAAGGTGGTAAGGTTGCAGATATGATGCAGGCGGGTATTGTTGACCCGGTTAAGGTAACTCGCTTAGCGCTTGAGAACGCGGTTTCCGTAGCCTCTACCTTGGTGACCACAGAAGCCATTGTTGTAGACAAGCCAGAACCGAAGACCGCAGGTCCAGAAGCCGGAGGCATGGGCGGCATGGGCATGGGCGGCATGGGATACTAGAAAAAGTAACTAGTAGTCAGTTGCAAGTAATAAGTTAAAACAATAAGACTGTCGTGTACCAACAGGTACGCACGACAGTCTTTTTAGTTACTTGTTTTTTAGGTTGCAAGAACACTTTTTGCTTGTTCGAATGCGGCAATAATATTTGCTTTGCACTCGATATTATTTTTAAAGATGGACTTACAACGCAGCCTGCAGAGTGCGCGTTCTGCTATCTTTGCATAATAATTTTGTTCAAGCACGACTACGATGGCCATGTTGGGGAAAGAGGATCGTAGTTGGGCAATGATTAAACCCTCTTCTTCTGACCATCTTTTGCAACAGTAAATAATTCCGCCCGGACTTGTTTTGTGAGTCCATAACGATATAGTGCTGTAGGGCTCCAGGCACGATACGTCAATTGGGCGAGTTTTACTCCATTGCATTATGGTATAGAGCCAATCCTGCTGTTGCGCCGAAGCATAGACCAAGAACAGGCTATTGTCCTCATTGGGTGGGGGAGCTTTGTGAATAAGCTCACTTTGTTGAGACAAAATGAATTCCTCCTTTGAAATCGGTCTCGTGTAGAGATACCTTAGCAAAAAATGAGGGAATTATCAAAATTCGGCATATTTAAAGTAAATAATTTTAGGACAGACTATTGACTAAAACGCAACAATAGCGTATACTCTTATTTCAACATCAAAAACAGTACCAATTCACAAAACACGCCTGCCAAGTTGCGCGTTTTTTGTTTCTCCGGGCTACCAAATAACTGGTAACAGCGGTGTTTATGCTCCTGATTCCGTATCGCACGGATTGGGGGCGCTATAAAAGTCACGAGAAGTCAGGGTAATATTACATGGCCCTATGGACTCTCTTCGTGGCTTTTTTGTATATACAGTCCAAATTTACAAATATGACAAATCTACAAATGGCTACAAATAATACAAAGGCCCGGGGTGGGCCAGGTATTATTTGACCAAATGAGTGAATTTCCTTATAATTCCATTGAATTTACCGGATTGATATTTGCACTTAATTCGTAATTCTACATTCTTAATTCTACATTTTTCCAATGGGTGTTCCTAAGAAACATAAGACCAAATCTGGTCGCAACCAACGTCGCAGCCATCACGCGCTTAAGCCTGTTCAGGCTGCAACATGTAAGAACTGTGGTCAGCCAACGAAGCCACATCTTCCATGCCCAAACTGTGGTTATTATAAAGGCCGTAAGGTCACTAAATAAAAGCTTCTTAGCTTGTAGCTAGTTAGCTTATTAGGAATAACCATTCCGAGCTAAAAAGCTAAAAAGCTAAAAAGCTAAAAAGCTAAAAAGCTAAAAAATGGCCAATCGTCATCTATCTAGAACAGTTGCAATGCAAACTCTCTTTGAGTGGGACTTTAACGCCCAAGAGCAGTCTTTAGATGACCTAGTCCAACTTAATCTTGAACAGTTTGCGCCCGGAATGGACGACCATGCTTTTGTGAAAAGTTTGGTTAGTGGCGTTGTGCAACATCTTGCTGAAATTGATGGCATTATTACCGCAACGGCGCCTGAATGGCCTATAGAGCAAATTAGTAGCGTTGATAGAAGTGTTCTCAGGCTTGGCATATATGAACTCGAGTTCTTAAAAGAAGTTCCTCCTAAGGTTGCTATAAACGAAGCAGTTGAACTTGCTAAAACATTCGGCGGCGAAACAAGCGGCAAGTTTGTGAATGGGGTACTGGGAACACTGTACAAAAAATTATATCCTACCGATTCTGTAGAAACGCAGCAGTAAATAAAAGCACCAACGCAAAAGCGCGGTGCTTTTATTTTAGCCAAAAACTTTTCCACAGCGTTTAAAACTCCGCTTATTTGTGCTATGCTATAACTAACCTTAAGTCCACTTATGTGGCTTACTAGGAAAGGACTCTATGTCTATGAACAAACTTGAACTTACTGAAATTTTAGCCGCTCGGCTTTCCATTACTCATAGCGAAGCAGAGCGAATGCTTAACACACTTATTAACATAGTGTACGAGCAGCTTCGTAGTGGTGAAAAAGTAAATATTTCTGGCTTTGGTCAGTTTAGTGTGTCGCATCGTGCTCCTCGTATTGGAGTGAATCCTCGTCAGCCAACCCAGAAAATCCAAATTCCAGAACTAAACACCCCTAAGTTTAAAGCTGGCGAAGCATTTAAAGCAGCAGTTAAGCTGCGTAAATCAGCAGCTAGCCCTGCGCCAGACATGACTGCAGCACCAACTGCTCCATCATCTTTCTAGGTATATATAAACTTAATTTATCTAAGCAAATCAAAAACTCTCCTGAAGGAGAGTTTTTGATTTTGACCGCCGCCGCAAGGCTATGGCGCGCAGACTTCGCATCAAATATCTGGTCAACTTTATTCAGGCATCCCTCAATCTTCTTATGGCGTAAGCCAGACGAAGCTTCAGCGAAGTCTGGTGCGGGATACCTCGGTAGAAGTTCGAAACGAACTTTACGGGGCACAGCGGGAAAGTTCTCCGTTCCCTTACCAAAGAAAACACCTGACTTAGATCAGGTGTTTTCTTTGGAGCGGGATACGGGAATCGAACCCGTCCCACCAGCTTGGAAGGCTAGCGTACTACCACTATACGAATCCCGCTAAAATGCAGTATATAAACAGAACTTAACCATTATATCCAATATCTGAGGAGTAGGGAAGGGGTAACTGGCGTAAATTAGCAAAGTTTTGTATACTGTGTAGGCTCAATTGTATTTCGTCTTTTTACCTCTGAGCGGGGTGTAGTATACCGGTAGTACGTCTGCTTTGGGAGCAGATAGACAGGGTTCGATTCCCTGCACCCCGACCATAGGTAAAAAGTGCGATAGTGACCAGATACGCCATCCATAGTATGAGCACAAAGCACACCCTTGCAGTGACCGCAATAATTGAATACCAGGGGAGAATCTTTTTCATTCAAAGGCTAACTAAGGATGAAAATTTCTCTGGAAAATGGGTTTTCCCCGGTGGGAAAGTTGAAGCCGGTGAAGACGCCATTCAAGCATTGCTCAGAGAGATACGAGAAGAGACCAATATAGAATTGCATCCAGAAATACAATTACTTTCTTCCTACATGTTTTATAGAGAAGAAGATGCGTCCTCAACGGTAGGGGAGGTGTTTCTCCTGCGTGCAGTAAGTGATTTGTACACTTTAGATACTGAAAGCTACGAGCACGCAGAGTGGATATTGCCAGAGGACGTATACAATTTCGATACTATTTATGGCATGGAAGTCCATGTTCGCAATGCAATCATTGCGCTGCGCACCGGTAAACCCCTGCAGCAGGCATATATGTCGGTTACGAACTATCAGAAAAACAACTGCTCAATGAGCGCAGAGTATTTGAAGGCGTTACAAGCGGCTCCAGATGTATACGCGTTTCTCGCGGAGCACGGGGGGCACGAACCTCATATATAGAGTGCTAAAACTGCACAAATACAAGATATTTTACACCATAAATTTCAAAATATAGCAAGGACTATTTCTTTGACATATAAAGCGAAACATCTTATAATTTATATACGTTAAGGTAATTCCGCGAAACGAAACACATACCGTGTACACACCCTACTTGAAAGCCAAAATCTAATTCTTGCTAAGTTTCTCTTAAATATAGAGAAACTTGGGATTAGATTTTGGCTTTTATTGTGTGACAAACAATAAAAGCGCAAAAGATTTTATGTGTAACATATAGCACATACGAATCGTCTAGCTTTTTGATAGGAACGAACAGATACACAACGATCAAGATTTTTATGTAATTCAGCGACGAAATACTTTTGCTGAATTATTACCCAGTCGCAGCAGTCCGTTCAGATGGGTCCTATCAAACCTTCTTCTTAGCTATAAGCCTCTTGGCAGGCCGTCTACTAAAAGGTGCCTCTAAACGAGCATCGGTTAGCTTGGGCAGATTAGCGTCTGTGCCGAAACTGACAAATACTCAAGGCTCCGTGGTCGAACTTTTAGTATCAACGAAATAAAGTCTTCCAAGGGTGTTTAATAGTCGCGTATATGCAAGCGGTATATTTAGGAACTCTAGAGCCTACGTATAAGCGCGCAGGTGCGTGTATAAATTAATTATTTTCCAAGTATATTGATTGAATCAATTGAACAATCAATCCCTCCACTGCGGTATTGCACTGCGGTGAGCAGAATTTGGAAAATGGAGTAAGTAAATGACTTCTAGTTTCTCAAAGAAACTCGTTGCAGCAGTATCTGTTGCTTCTATGTTTGCTTTTGCTGCCCCAGCTTTGGCTGCGGCTCACGCAGAAGGTACAAACGTTAGCAAGCCAGATGGTTCTGTATGTATGGTTCGCATGGGCCAGCTACAGTGCTACACCTCTGCTGGCGCTTTCCTTTCCTATGGTTTCAACTCTTGGAGCCAGGTAGTAGCAGCCAACAGCGATGACCTCGCTTTGCCAATGGGTTCCTTCATTGCTCCTCAAGACGGTAGCGTTATCTTCTCGGATCGCGGTGCTGACAAGGGGACTGGTTACATTCTCAGCGGTGGCATGAAATATGGCTTCCCAACTGAAGCAGTTTTCAAAGCACAGGGCTATAGCTACTCCACAGCAATGTGGGCAGATATCTCTTGGGTAAGCATGGGCGGCACAATCAACGCCGGCGATGCAGCTCATCTTCCTGGTACTTTGGTAAACAACGGCGGTACTGTACAGCTTGTTGGTAACACTGGTCTTATGGGTATCCCTGACCTTGCTACCTTCAACAGCTGGGGTTACAGCTTTGCTAAAGTCGTTCCTGCTAACGCAAACGATAAAGCAAAGACTCAAACTGGTGTTATGCCAACTCGCGTAGCGGGTCAGCTCTCCCCAACCAGCACTGTAGTAGTTACTCCAACCGGATCTGTATCTGCGTCACTTTCTTCTGATAATCCAGCTACTGGTACTCTAGTTGCTGGTCAGGCTTTGGCAGATCTCGCACATATCAACCTCACTGGCAGCGGCACTGTTACCGCTTTAACCTTTGAACGTATTGGCGTTTCTGCAAACACAACTCCTTCAAACGTATATTTGTTTGAAGGATCAACTCGTTTGACCGATTCTGCTTCCTTTGGTTCTGACAACAAAGTAACTTTTGCTGGTCTGAACTGGAACGTAAGCGGTACTCGCACAATCGCAGTTAAGTCTGATATTGCTTCTAGTACATCAGGCCAAACGGTTGGTGTTAAGCTGACTTCTATCACTTCTGGTAGCACAGCTTCTACTGTATCCGTTTCTGGTAACATCCACAGCATTGCTACTGCAACTTTGGCTGGCGTTGCTTTGTCTTCTGCAACTGGTTCTGGTAACACAGACCCAGGCAAAGACATCAACGTATGGCAGGGTACAGTAACTGTGTCTACTCGCGATGTAACCTTGAACCGCATGGCTCTTCGCCAGGTAGGTTCTATCATTCCATCTGATATCAACAACTTCCGCTTGTTCGTTGACGGTGTGCAGGTCGCACAGGCCCAAAACCTCGATACGAATGGCTACGTAACCTTCACCCCGAACACCGTTATCAAGACTGGTGCTCGCGCCGTAAAGGTTATGGCCGATGTTGTCGGTGGTTCTGGTCGCACCGTTCAGTTGTCTCTCCGTGGCGCATATGATTTCGCTACAACTGACAGCTCTTACGGCGCCATGATTGCCGCAACCGGATCCTTCCCATTTGGTCCTTCTTCCTTCACTGTGAACGCTGGTGCATTGACTGTTGCTAAGGCAACTGACTCTCCATCTGCGAACGTAGTGGCTGGTGCTTCCGACGTTTCCGTTGGTAAGTGGACCTTCACTGCATACGGTGAACCGATTAAAGTAGAAACCTTGACTGTTGGTGTTAACACCAATGGTACCGATGCAAACAACAGCTTCCGCAATGTTCGCATTATGGTTGATGGTTCCCAGGTTGGTAGCACAACCAGCGTCGCAGCTGTAGACAGCTATGCCTCTGGTACTTCCTTTACCACCAACTTCACTGTTACTCCTGGTACGCCTCGCGTAGTAGAAGTACGCTCTGATATGGTAGACGATACTGCAACTGACTTGATTGCGAATGGCACCACCACTTCTGCACAATTTGCATTGGTAGCTGGTTCCTCTAACGCAACTCCTCAGGTTTCCTTGAGCATGATCAATGTTCCAACTGCATCTGTTGCGGCTAACAGCCTCACCATTGCAAGCGGTAGCGTTTCCCTTGCCAAGACCTCTACTTACCCAGATCAAAGCGTTGTTACCCCACAGACTGCTTACAAGATTGGTTCTTTCACTTTGAGCGGCAACTCTTCTGAAGCTGTCAATGTGAACACTTTCACTTTGAGCATGACTGTAACTGACAACACTGGTGCCCCTGCTGCAACTGTTGCTGATGTTACTGACGTATACCTCAAGTATGGTTCCAATCAAACCTCTGTAAAGCCGACTATTGCTGCTTCTGGCAACACCTGGTCCCCAAGCTTTACTTTGGCCAAGAACGAAACCATGCAGGTAGACGTGTACGGTACTCTCGGCTCTGATATTCAGGCAACCGACACTGTACAAGCAAGCTTGCTTGTTTCTGGTACCGCTGCACAGTCTGGTTCGGCTGTAAACACGAACAGCAATGCTGTTCTTGCTGGTCAGACCATCACTGCTGGCTCTGGCTCTATAACCGCTACTAAAGATGCTTCTTCTCCAGACGCTCGTTTGGTTGATGACTCTGGTACGGTAACCACTGCAGCCTTCAAATTTGCTGCAGTCACCGATAGCTACTCCTTGACCGACTTCACCTTTACCTTGGGTAATGCGTCTGCCGTATCTAGCGTAGCTCTGAAGGATGGTTCTACCACTTTGGCAACAAAGCCTGGTTCTACCTCTGTTACCTTCAATGGTCTGAATGTTCCAGTTGCTTCTAACACCAATAAAATACTCACTGTAGAACTTACCTTGAGCCCAGTTGGTGTTGGTGCTGGTACAACTGACTCTTCTTTACTCACTACCTTGACTGACTTTACTGCCCGCAACTCTGGTGGTACTTCAGCTGCAGGTACTGAGTCAAACCCGGCTGGTAACAACATGTACATCTACAAGGCTGTACCAACCGTGTCTCAGATTGCCTTGCCAAACTCTGACTTGGCTGCTGGTACAAACGTTACCATCGCGAAGTTCAGCGTAAACACCAACGGCACTGGTACAATTGCTTGGAAGCAAATCATGCTGGAAATCAGCAAGACTGCTACCCCAACTTTGTCCAGCATCGCTTTGTACAATGCTGATAGCAACACGCAGATTACTGCAGCTACTGCATTCCAGAACGGTTCTGCTGGTGTGGCAACTACTTGTGTAGGCGACAACACCTCTTGTGAACTCCTTATCACTGTTGGCACAAACGCTGACGATGATACCGTAGAAACTGTAAGCGGCGCTCGCAACTACGAAGTACGTGCAACAATCGGCGGCAGCATTGCTGCTACCGACAGCGTATCTGTGAAGTTGGATAACAACATCACTTCTCACGCTGCTTCTGCAGCATTCCAGACCAACAAGAACTCTGCTGCTGCAAACAACACATCATTCACCTGGAGCGATGAGTCTGCTTCGGCAACCAACGACACTGGTGTATCTACCTGGCAAAAGGATTACTTGGTCAAGAACCTGCCTATTAGCTGGAACATGAACTAAGTATCTGACTTAATCAGATAGACAGAGAGTAATCTCTGTGAATAAGAGGCCGCCTACGCTGAAAAGTGTAGGCGGTTTTCGTATTGTCAGATTTTATGAACCGGCTATAATATATGGGATTAACCAGTAGGGACAAGTGTATGAATAAAAAACATATTATTATTGGCTTAGTGCTGCTTGCCATTGTGGCGGGCGGGGTGTTTATGGTTTTTAATAAAAAAGCAGGTGCTCCTAAACAACAGTTTGTTTCCTATAAAGATCCTGGGCTGACGACTGAAGAAAAGGCAGGGTTTCAGAAGAAGCTGGCCGAACTGGAGGGGCAGCTCAAAGACGCAAAAGACGACAATTCTAAGTTTAAGCTCATCATGCAGATTGGTATTCAGCATTACGCATTGGGTGAATACGCGTTGGCTCAAGAACGGTATAATGCAGCTAGCAAAATTTTGCCCGATAACCCGACAGTATGGTCAGAGCTGTATGTTGTTGAGAATGTTATGGGTGATTATGTAAGTGCCAGGACCCATATTCTAAAGGCCATTGAACTTAACCCCGCAAGCGCGCAGTATTGGCGATGGAGAATAGATATTGAAAAAGATCACTTTAGCCCAGCCCCGGCAATAGTGGAAGACCTGTATGCTCAGGCACTGTCGAAGACAAATGAAAACGTGGAAATACTAGCCATGCAAGCGCGCTATTACGAGAGTGTGAACAAAGTTGGCGCGGCCATTGATGTTTGGAAGAGGTTGAAAGTGGTCGACCCTAGCAATACTGGAGTATATGATGAGGAAATAAAAACTTTACAGACTAAGCCGCAGTAGTTTTATTTTTTGTTGAAAATCTGGTATAATAAAATATCCCGGTTGGAAGGTCGGGGTATTTTTTAGTTACTTATTGATTTTAAGTTGATGTATGCAAAAACGTACCAAGATAATTATTGCGAGTGTCGTCGGCATCGCTATTGTGGGTGGGGTAGTCTTGACTCGCGGAGGTACTGTAGAATCTTTGCAAACTGAGCTGCTACAGGTTAAGGGTGTTGAGCGCACGGTATTGGCGACTGGTACGGTCACGAGCTCAATAGATCTAGACCTTGCATTTAAAGGATCTGGGGTTGTTCAGCGAATTCCAGTGAAGGTTGGTCAAAAAGTAAAAGAGGGGGACGTATTGGCGCAGCTTGATGCTCGCGACCAAAATGCAGCGGTGACTCAGGCGCGTGGTTCAGTTGCTCAGGCACAGGCGAATTTAGATAAAGTGTTGTCAGGAGCAAGTAATGAAGAAGTAGCAGTGGCGCAAGTCGCTGTTGTCAACGCTGAGCAAAACGTAAAAGATGTAAAAGCACAGCAGGCAGTGGCAGTCGCCAATGCTCGTCAGGCATTGCTCAATTCCTTATTGGCTGCAATTCCTGCCCCAAACAACGTGAGCTCGGCCACTATCTCTATATCTGGAAATTACACAGGTACGGTTGATGTTCAATACAGCATTCGTTTCTATGGAACTGGAAATGGCCAGTATTATGCCGTGGACGGTCCGAACGGTGCAACGGGCCCTGTTACTGTGGGGGTTCCTTTGCCACTTAATACCGCGGGGTTATACATGACCATATCGGGCTCTGTCACCTCTAGCTACGATCGTTGGACGGTTAGTTTGCCAAACACTCAGGCGACCACCTACGTTGCTAATGTAAATGCGTATAATGCCGCAGTGCAAAATCAGGCAGCTGCAATTTCTGCAGCGCAGAGCCAGCTTGACTCGGCCAATGCAACCTTAAATCTTAAAAAAATTCAGGCACGGCCCGCAGACGTAGCGGCCGCAGAGGCTGGCCTACTTTCTGCGCGTGGTCAGCTACAGGCTGCGGTCGCTCAACTTGAGAATACAATTATCCGAGCGCCAAGCGAAGGCACGGTTACTAAGATAGACGTGAAAGTGGGCGAACAAGCAACCAGCTTAAAAGCCATTGTAACTTTGCAGGATGTGGGTAATTTATATGTAGAAGCAAACATCAGTGAAGCCAATATTGCTCAAGTCCAAAGCGGCCAGGCTGTTACCTACACTTTTGATGCGTTAGGTCCGGACAAAACATTTTCCGGCACAGTGACGGCCATAGACCCGGCTTCAACAGTTGTGTCTGGGGTAGTTAACTATAAGGTTACTGCTTCGGTTGGCGACCCTACGAATGTGCGCCCCGGTATGACTGCAAACATGAGTATTCTTGTTGCTAAAAAAACCGCAGTTATTTCTGTGCCTCAGCGTTCAATTGTAGAGAAGAATGGAAAGAAGTTTGTGCGAGTTATTACAGACGCAAAAAAGCAGACGTATACAGAAACTGAAGTTACTACAGGACTTGAAGCAGATGGCGGCGTGGTTGAAGTTGTTTCAGGCTTGTCTGAGGGTCAGACAATTGTGACTTTCATTGAAACGAAGAAATAGAGGAGTAAAATTTCCAATATCCAATATCTAGTTTCTAAGGCAGGAGCTGCTTTTGGCCTGTGCTTGGATAGATTGTTTTGAGGTAAAATCCTGCTCGTTGTGAGCAGGATTTTATATTACAATATAGAAATGCTTGAAATGTTTCTGCAAAAACTAAAAGGCTTGGTGCCAGCCCAGTGGCGGTGGGTATTTGATCATAGCGGCGTGAGGCGGTATTCAGCAAATACCGGCTGGCTTTTTGCGGGTCAAATGGTCTCACTCGTTGTAGCTTTTTTTGTAGGGGCGTATATTGCCCGCTACCTCGGGCCTGAAAAATTTGGTGCTATAAACTACGCTATCGGATTTTCTAGTATACTGGCTTTTTTAGCGGGGTTTGGCATAGACACCATTTTGAAGCGGGACTTGCTTACGTATCCAGAGCGACAGGCGGAATTGCTTGGTACCGCGTTTTGGCTCAAGCTGGGTGCGGGATTTGCTACGCTGTGTTTGGTTAATCTTGTATCGCTGGGTGTGAATCATGACGCAGTGTCGCGCCTGCTTATTTTTATATTTTCTTTCACGTTTATACTTACTAGTTTCAACGTACTAAGCACCTATTTTCAGGCGCGCGTCCAAGCGAAAAAAGTCATACTGGCACAAATGGGCGCGGCATTTGTTTCAACCATTCTTAAACTCATGTTTATATATCTTGGCTTTGGCGCTCCGGCATTCGTAGCAGTGTACCTTGCCGATGGGATAGTCCTTGCCTGTGGGCTTTACTACGAGTACAGAGCTGACTTGGAAACGCCTCGGGCGTGGAAATTTGACACGCTACTCGCAAAGAATATGTGCAGTGCAGCCGTGCCTCTGACGCTTACGTACGTTATGATTATGGTGTATTTGAAGATTGACCAGGTGATTTTGAAGAACATTGCTGGCGAGCAGGTGTTAGGTTTGTATTCGGTAGCAGTGAAAATTTCCGAAGTGTTGTATATGGTTCCCACCCTGCTCTGTGCTTCGCTATTTCCTGCCATTGTGAATGCAAAAAGTACGAACGCATTGGTGTATCAGAAACGGCTTATGTGGTTATATGGGGCTTTATTTGTCCTGGCAGTGCTTATAGCAGCTCCGCTCTCATTTGGCGCGCGGTATATTATTCCTTTTTTGTTTGGCGCGGAGTATGGACTGTCTGTGCCAATTTTTCAAATATACATATGGTCTGTGGTGCCCATGTTTCTTATTACTGCTGTCACCCAATATCTTATTGCTGAAGACTACACCACTATATATTTATACAGTAGCGCAATTGGCGCGCTGAGTAACACTGTGCTAAACCTTGCACTCATACCTCGCTTTGGAGCTGTTGGCGCTGCTATTACCACTTTAATTTCTTACTCGCTCGTACCCCTTTCGCTGCTTCTTTTTAAAAAGACTCGGACGCATCTTCGCTGGACGGAAGCGGCTGTTCCTACGCAGGTCGTATAATGTATGAATAAAAAAAATATTATCATCCTTCAGCATAATGGCGGCCGGCTTGCAAACCAATTGTGGCTACTGGTGAGTGTGTACGCATATTGTCTCGAAAGGGGATATGGGTTACAAAATCCATCCTTTTTTGAGTACGGCGCATACTTTTCTCCTACGGTTGCGGGAGGTTCTGTTACTTCATTTTTTTATACGTTGTATTATTGGCTTTGCCGAGTGTGCAAGCCTCTGGGGTTTGAGGCGGTTCTGAGGTTCTGTTTTCGTAAGGTGTATGCTGTGTTCGCTCAATTGCGTTCATCTTTTCTACCAGGTACTATAGTGAGGTCTGACCGGGATGGGGTAGCGCGCAGCGCAGTGCGCTATATGCCTCCGACTTCGCCGGCTGACCAGGTATTTGCAGAGTTTGAGCAAAGCCAAAGTTCACGGCTATACGTAACGGGGTGGCTCTTTCGCAACCCAGTAGGGCTAGAGCGCTATCGTAAAGAAATAGCAGAGTATATACAACCGCGAAAAGAATTGTGGGAACAAGCACGGCAATACGTTGCGGCGCAGCGAGCAGCGTATACGCATGTTATTGGTGTGCATATTCGTCAGGGAGACTACAGAACAAGCTATCAACATGGTGATCTGTACATACCCATAGAAACAGCGGTAAAGGCCATGCAGGAGTTTCTTACAGAGTATAATCTATCCGCAGCTGAAACCTGTTTTATTATCTGTTCAGATGGCTCAGTAGATACGAAAAAAGTTACAGGACTTCACGTTGTGGTGTCCGAGCATGACGAAATTGTAGACTTATGCATATTGGCCCAGACCGATGCCTTGCTTGGTTCAAATAGTACGTTCGGGGCATTTGCAGCGTATTATGCTAACAAGCCACTCATTGTGATGACCAAGACGGGCGTGGACTGGGAATATTACAAGGGACGCACTACATTTTTTAACAATACATATTTAACAACCGTACATTTTTAATCACTCATGAATTTTCTGTATACAATCGTTAAGACTATTGGTAAAGGTGTGTTGTTTCTTTTCGTATGGATGGACTGGAGAACGTATAAAAGACTTGACGCTGCTCCCCGGTTTCCGCTCAAGATTGGCGACGTGTATCCGTGTGTTACCGATAAAACTCCAGACACCAAATTCGATAGGCATTATATTTACCATACTGCGTGGGCTGCGCGTAAGCTCGCACAAATTAAACCAGTAGTGCATACTGACATTGCCTCGAGCCTATACTTTATTGGGGTTGCTTCGGCATTTGTCCCCATACATTTTTATGATTTTCGTCCGCCAGAGTTGACATTGTCCAATGTACAAGTTGGCCAAGCAGATTTGCTCCATTTGCCTTTTGCGGACGCAGAGCTTAAAAGTCTTTCGTGTCTCCATGTTATAGAACATATTGGTCTCGGGCGGTACGGCGATAGCGTAGACCCTGAAGGGGATCGCAAGGCTGCACGCGAATTGGCCCGCGTACTCGCACCCGGTGGTAGTTTGCTTATTGTTGCTCCTGTCGGGAGCCCCAAGCTCAGGTTTAATGCTCATCGGGTCTATTCAAAACAGATGATACTCGATTTATTTCCTGGCCTTACGTTACACGAGTGCACGCTTATACCCGATGCTAGTGGTGCACCAGTGGAGAACGCAACAGATAGCGATATTGCTGCTGAGTCCTTTGGCTGTGGGTGTTTTTGGTTTATAAAAGAATAACTTGTATGCGTACAATTGCGGAAAAAATCCTCTCCTTAATTTCAAAAAATTATTATGTGTATAAGGCCTCGCAAAAGATAGTATCTTTTCATAATAATGAAAATAACCCAAACTTTGCGAGTAATGGCGAAAGCGTTTTTCTAAAAAACTATGCGCGTAGTGCGAATGTTATATTTGATGTAGGTGCGAATGTGGGTACATGGACCAGGCTTGCACATGCGCATAGTCCCCAGGCTCAGATATACGCATTTGAGCCATTTACTCAAGCATACAGAGAGTTGTCTACTATGCAGTTGCCCGGCAGCGTTCATTACTACAATATAGCCCTGGGCAATGCTCCTGAGAAGAAAAATTTATTTACGTATGCAGAATCGTCGGCGTTTAACTCTCTCTATCCTCGTCAGCTGGGCATAGAGACTAGTAGCGTGTCGGTGAACGTAACAACTCTAGACCTGTTCTGCACAGAGCATACTATACACAGCATAGACTTTTTAAAGATAGACGTAGAAGGCGCAGAGCTCGCAGTGCTCCAGGGGGCATACGACATGATTGCCCAAGGAAAAATTAAGGTAATTCAATTTGAATATGGTGGCACGTACATAGACGCACACATACTCTTAAGAGATATATTTGATTTTTTTGCGCATACTCCTTACCAGCTGTATAAAATTTTTCCTGAGCAGATAGTACCCCTCGCTCAATACAATCCTGGATTGGAAAATTTTCAATATGCCAATTATGCAGCGTTGTTAAAAGTATAGCCTATGACTCCAGCACCCATTGCGCTGTTTGTATATAACCGTCCTGAGCATACCAAAAAAGTTCTTGAAGCATTGGCCAAAAACGACCTTGCACCTATGAGCGAGCTGTATGTTTTTTCTGATGGCCCAAAAAGGCCTGTGGATGCAAACGCTATCGCTGCAGTACGGAGTGTGCTCGCGTCCATTGCGGGGTTTAAATTTGTGCGCGTTATCGCAAGGGATAGTAACTACGGTCTTGCTCGATCCATTACCCAAGGAGTGGGGGAATTGGTGGCAAAACACGGTCGCATTATAGTGCTTGAGGATGATTTAGTAACCTCTCCGTATTTTTTGCAATACATGAATGAAGCGCTGGAATTATATGAGCACGACGAACGAGTGGTGAGTGTGCATGGCTATGTATATCCAACCAAAGCACAACTACCGGAAACCTTTTTTATGCGCGGGGCGGATTGCTGGGGGTGGGCGACCTGGAAGCGCGGCTGGGATATATTCCAATCCGATGGCACAAAATTGCTCGCTGAACTTGAAGCGAAAAAACTCACTAAAGCGTTTGATCTTGGCGGCGTATATCCATATACCTACATGCTCAAATCCCAAATTCGAGGCTTTAATCGCTCCTGGGCTATACTCTGGTATGCATCAGCGTTTTTATCCGGTAAACTAACCTTATACCCTGGTCGCTCACTGGTGAGAAATATTGGCTTTGATAAAAGCGGCACACATACTGGTGCCACTGACTATTTCATGGGCGAGCTAAGTACGGGGCCCATACATGTTACCCCCGTGCCTGTAGTGGCAAGTGCAGCGGCCCTGCGGGCATTTCAAGTTTATTTTTCTTCTTGGAAAATGAAACTCTTTATGCTTATTACACGGTGCAGATATGTAGTAAAGCGGATTAAGGTGAGCATATGAATACCATAGACAATCCACAGATGCATGATAATAGGAAATATGTATACACGACCGATTTATACACTCGGGCAGAGTTTACTGTTATCGCGCAATGGGTGCCAGAAGCTGCATCGGTCATTGACCTTGGTTGTGGAAATGGGGCACTAATGGAATACTTAATTCAGCACAACCATGTCACTGCTCTGGGAATGGAAATTTCTCCTTCAGGAGTTGCTGCGGGTGTGCAGCGCGGACTGTCGGTGGTCGCTGGTGAAATAGATACGCTCGAAAGCTACGCGCAGTACCATGATGAGCAATTCGATTATGCAATCTGCAATGTTACCCTGCAGATGGTTATGTACCCAGAAATACTGCTCCAGCAAATGAAGCGAATTGCAAAACGCATTATTATTTCTTTCCCAAATTTTGCGTATGTGGGAAACCGTTTCGATTTGCTGATGCATGGAGTAATGCCTCGTCCCATGCTGTACGGATACGCGTGGTACAACACGGGCCATATCCACCAGCTGAGTGTAAAAGACTTTCGCGAGTGGTGTAAGCAAAATAACCTGTCTGTAGCTCGCGCTGAGTATTTGGGCGGGGCGCGGTCATGGTCCAGAATTTCTCCCAACCTCCTCTCTAAAGTCGCTCTGTTTGTATGCGAAAAAAGTTAAGATTGTTTCTGAGCAAAAATTTATTTCAACCTTCGTGGTATGCCGTAGCGTTTAACCCTTATTTTATTGCAAGGCGTCATTTATATGTGGCCATACAAAAGTTTGCCCGTGTGTATGCGCAGGAAAAGAAGGTGCTCGATGTTGGCTGCGGCAATAAACCGTATCGGGATTTATTTGCTACGCAGGAATACATTGGCATTGATATAGCTGGCGGGGGCCATAAAGATGAGGCCAAACAGGTGGATGCATATTTTGACGGCAAGTCCATACCGTTTACCAATGGGCAGTTTGATGTAGTTATCTGTACGCAGGTGTTAGAACACAGTACGGAACCGGAGATATTGCTCAAAGAAATGTACAGGGTCTTAGCTCCGCAGGGGGTGCTCTACATTACCGTGCCGTTTGTCTGGAGCGAGCATGAACAGCCCTTTGACTTTCGGCGATATACTAGTTTTGGCATCCGTGCACTCTGCGCGAATGCTGGTTTTGCATCTGTAGACGTTCAGTTTACTACGGGTATTTTTGGTACTTTGGCTCAATTGCTATCGGCATATGTATTTGAGCGGATTGGCTCTCGTGTGTGGGTTAGGGGGCTCGTGACCCTTGTAGTATGTTTTCCAGTACAGCTGGTAGGCTTGTTCTGCGATAAGGCGTGCCGCTATTCCGGTGTGTCTTTGGACGTCGTTGCTCTAGCGAAAAAGCAATAATATGGTGTATACGTTTTGTACATTGTTTGATAAAAATTATGTGTACCGCGGGCTTGCGCTGTACGAGTCTTTAGAGCGAGAAGCAGGTAATTTTACTTTGCATATCCTTTGCTTAGACGACGAGACATATGACACACTTTCTCGTCTCCAGCTGCCAAAGGTGGTCTTGGTCCGCCTGCAGTCAGTTGAGACCGAAGCAGTGCTACGCGCCAAAGGCAATCGCAATAAAGTGGAATACTATTGGACGCTGGCCTCTGTATTTACGTACTATGTGGCAGAGGCAAGTAAAGCCAGTAGCGTTGCTTACATAGATAGTGATATTTACTTTTTTGCTTCACCGGCCACATTGTACGAAGAGCTGGGGGAGAGCTCGGTACTCATAATAAAACATAACTATCCTCCAAGGCTTGCATACCTGGAAGCTCGCTCAGGGATATACAATGTGGGGGTGGTAATATTCAAATGCGATGCTGTGGGTCTTAAGTGTCTCGGGGACTGGCGCAGTAATTGTCTTGCGTGGTGTTATAATCGTTCTGAACAAGGAAAGTTTGGCGATCAAATGTACTTAGACTCATGGCCCGCGCGGTACAAGGGCGTACGGGTATTAGCGCACCCGGGTGGGGGAGTTGCCCCCTGGAATGTGGACCAATTCACCGTAGGAGAGGAGGGTGGGCGGGTGTATGTGGCGCCTGGACAACCGCTGCTGTTTTACCATTTTCACTCTTTGAAAATGTTGTCTGCTCACCGTTTTGTGCATTATTCGTTTTTTTATTCTATATCGGCAAGTGCCGAGCGGCTCATATATGCCCCTTACAGTGCATCTTTGCAGCGACAAATTGAAAAAGTACAAACCGTAAGTCCAGCATTTTCGTATGGCCTCCACGAGGAGTACCCTTTGCTCAATAAGCTCAAAGATATTGCAAAGCGCGTTTTTATACGCATTGTCTTTTTCTACAAATAGGACCCTATGACCATTTCTGTTATTACTCCAACTCTCAATATGGCGGTTAGTATTCGCAAGACCGTGGAATCTGTGGTAAGGCAGACACATCCCGTTCAGGAATACATTGTTGTTGATGGGTACTCGACTGACGCTACCGTGAGTGTTGTTCATGAATATTCAAAAAACCTACCCATACGAGTTGTTGAACAAAAACCTGCTGGCGTATATGCTGCCATGAACACTGGTATCCGCATGGCTGTTGGCGATATTGTGTGCATACTCAATGGTGATGACTATTTTTTTAATGCCAATGTCTTAGCTCAAGTAGAAGAGGCTTTCATGCAAAACCCTCATGCCTCTATTCTGTACGGTGATATAGTATATAAAGATTTTGCTTCTGGGGCTGTGGTACGAAAATGGCGCGCGGGAAGCTTTTCCTTGAAAAAAATATATAATGGGTGGGCTATGCCTCATCCAGCAGTGTTTGTTCGTCGTGCTCTCTATGCTGAACTGGGGCTGTTTAATGAAACATTTCGCATTGCTGGTGACTATGAAATTATGGTACGCTGGTTGGTAACTGCAGGGGTAGAACCCGTGTACCTACCCGAGACATTAGTGGTAATGGCTCCGGGTGGGGCGAGTGGGCGCAGTCTTCGGGCTAGGATGCAGGGCTGGAAAGAGTTGCGCAGGGCCTGGGTAGTAAATAATATGCGACCTCCATTTGCGTTTACGGCCCGAAGAATATTGGGTAAAGTAGGTCAGTATCTGATTTGATTCACTTTTACTATGTCTAGAAAAACAGTAATTTTTTGGTTTATTATTCTACCCGACATACTCCTCTTGTACGTAAGCTTGTGGGTCGCGGTAGTGCTCCGCTATGGGGCAAATACTACATTGGTGGATTGGCCTGCGCATCTGAAAGCCTTTACCATAATATTTGCCATATGGCTGCTGGTGTTTTTTATCTATAGCCTGTTCGATGTAGCTACGTTTCGCCGGTATACAATACTACTCCGCAATTTATTTGCGGCCATGGTTATCAATGGACTTATTGCAGTTCTCTATTTTTACATACAACCAAATCTTATTTTAACTCCGAGGCGACTGCTCTTAATTGCGGTGCTCGTCACGTATGTACTCATTTTAGGCTGGCACCTTTTAGTAAAATACTTTTTAAAAAATAGATTAATTGAACATGTGTACGTGTTTGCGTTTACCGACGAGCCCACAGAGCTACTCAAAGAAATTGCTAGCCATGACTTTTTAGGATATAAGGTCGTTGCAAGTCTTACAGAAAGCACCCTTGCCACCACGGAAATTTTAAGAAACTCAGGTATTATTGTGCCAGACAACATTGCTGCAACGCCTGCAGTGCTTGCTCGTTTATACGAGCTGCGGAAGAAGGGCGTTGCATTTTACAGTCACGCATTCTTTTACGAGCAACTACTGCGCAAGGTCTATCTGTCACGGGTGAGCGAGCTGTGGTTTTTAGAGAATGTGTCTTATAAACAAAAGCGGCTTTATGCCATTACTAAAAGGTGCATAGATGCACTGGCGGGCTGCATTGGACTTATTATATTTTGTGTTACTTTTCCAGTGTTCGCGGTGTTGGTGCGCCTGAGCTCGCCTGGACCAATTTTGTTTGTGCAAGAACGAGTAGGGGAGGGTGGTGCCTTGTTTAAAGTGTACAAATATCGCACTATGTCCGGGCCGGTTACGAACACGTGGACAGCGCTTCACGATCCGCGGATTACGCCCATTGGTAGGTTCCTCAGAGCGAGTCGCATAGATGAATTGCCTCAGTGCATCAACTTACTTTTGGGAAATATGAGCCTTGTTGGTCCGCGGCCTGAGCAAACGCACTTGGTGGAGGAACTGCGTGCAGTTGTGCCGTTTTATGATGAGCGTCATTTGGTGAGGCCGGGCATTACGGGCTGGGCTCAGATTAATAATGCCTATGCAGCAACAGTGGCTGAAACAGAAGATAAACTCCAGTATGATTTGTATTATATTAAACATCGATCGTTTTTGTTTGATTTGGAAATAATTCTCAAAACCATCTATTACGTGCTGTCGTGGAAAGGCAGGTAGGCGCAATGCAGAATTATGAAGTCAGAATTATGAATTATGAGAATGCATGTGAGGTGCCTTGCGGTTTTTTCTCGTCCGACTGTATTCATAATTCAATATTCTTAATTCTGTATTTTATGGTATAATATAAAAGAACTAGTAGGCCTGCAGTATGCAGGTCTGTTGTCCTATGGATACGCCCGCCCTTGTTACTCTGCTGAAACAAAAAAAGATTGTAAGTGCCGACACTATTGCACTTTTGCAAAAAGACCCTGCTACCACTGCTGGTAACTGGGAAGATTTGTTATTGGAAAAAGGGGGAGTGAAAGAGGAACAGCTGCTTGCGGTAAAAAGCGAACTGCTAAAAATCCCTATTGCTGATTTGCGTAATGAGCGCATAGATCAAGATATTTTACAGTTAGTACCTGAGCCCATAGCCCATCGCCATAAGGTTATAAGTTTTGGCAAAGGCAAGGACGGTTTGCATCTGGCCATGGTAGATCCGCTCGATCTGCAGACTAAAGAGTTTATACAAAAGAAAACTGGGCTACCGATTGTTGTATTTTTAATCGGCAAAACCAGTCTAGATTTTGGTCTTTCCAAATATCACAGTAACCTTGAGGGTGAGATAAAGCATTTGGTAAGTGGTGAGTCTACCATCAAAACCGACTCAGATAAGCCCGATGAAGTAGAGGGTCTGAAAAAGATGGCTGGAGAAATTCCAGTTATTCGTGTTGTTGAGACTCTTCTTGAGTACGCAATCTTTGAGAAAGCTTCAGATATCCATGTAGAGCCACAAGAAACATCGCTTACGGTTAGATACCGTATTGATGGTATTTTGCACGATGTTATGACGCTTCCTAAGATGATACAGCCAGCGCTGGTTGCTCGTATTAAAGTGCTTTCCGATCTTAAGATAGACGAACATCGTTTGCCGCAAGATGGACGATTTAAAGTTGAAAAAGACGGCTACAAGTTTTCTTTGCGCGTTTCTACTATCCCGGTCTTTGATGGTGAAAAAGTGGTTATGCGTTTACTTGATGAGTCTACTAAGGCCATGAGTCTTGAGCAGCTGGGTTTTCTTTCCGAGCAGCTTGAAATTGTGCACCGCAATATTCATAAACCGCACGGTATGTTCTTGGTTACGGGGCCTACCGGAAGTGGTAAATCCACGACTTTGTATGCAGTTATTACGCTGCTTAATAGTGCCAGCGTAAATATTTCCACCATAGAAGATCCTGTTGAATATCGGATAGAGCGGGCAAACCAAATGCAGGTGAATCCTAAAATTGGTCTCACTTTTGCCATGGGGCTGCGCGCATTGCTGAGACAAGATCCAAACATTATTATGATTGGTGAAATTCGTGACTCTGAAACAGCCGAAGAAGCTGTCCATGCTGCCATGACTGGTCACGTCGTGCTTTCTACCCTGCACACAAACAGTGCTGCTGGCGCCATGCCTCGTTTGCTTGATATTGGAGTTGAGGCATACTTAATTGCATCAACAACGAATGCAGTTATGGCACAGCGTCTAGTTCGTGTTCTCTGCCCAGAGTGCAACCAAGCGTTTAAGCCAGATGCCGCGTACATTGAAATGCTCGCGAAAACATTTAACTTAGAGTCCATAATGGCGTTGTATAAGAAGCGGGGTATGCTCAAAGCGGGCGCAGAGCGTTTTGAAGATTTGGAATTTCGAAAACCAGTGGGCTGCGACAAGTGCGGGTCCTCAGGCTATAAAGGGCGCATTGGTATACACGAGCTTTTAGAAGTGACTCCGGAAATTTCTGATTTGATTGTGCAGAAAAAAACAGCACAAGAAATTCAGGAGGTTGCGGAAAAGTCCGGCATGATTCTTATGTGGCAAGATGGATTTATTAAGTCACTTCTTGGCACCACGACCCTTGATGAAGTATTGAGAGTATCTAAAGAGTAACAAGTTTATAAAGTCCATAAAGTTCGTAAAGTAATACTTTATAAACTTTCTACTTTAGAAACCTTACGAACTGACGAATGGCTAAATTTACCTACACAGCATTAAAACCCGACGGTAGTCGCGAGAAAGGATCTCTCTCGGCTAGCTCAAGCATGGCTGCAGGCCACGAGCTGCACGAACGAGGGCTGACGCCTATAGACTTAAAAGAGGTAACGGCCGCAAGTGATCCACTGGCGTTTTTGGCCAATTTTAGGTCGGTCCCACTTGCAGAGAAGTTGACGTTCGTGGAAAATTTGGAGCTCATGCTCAAGAGCGGTATTCCTGTATCGCGGAGTATGCGCATTTTGGCGAAGCAAACGCGCAACCGCAGATTTTCCAAAATTCTAGAAAGCTTGGAACAGGCTGTAGAAAATGGAAGCCAGTTGTACGAGGCCATGAATGCGTACCCTCAGGTCTTTTCTGCAATTTTTGTAAACATGATTAAGGTGGGTGAGCTTTCTGGTAATTTGGAAACCAGCTTGAGTCAGCTCGGCATACAACTGGAGCGTGAAGCGGACCTGCGCAGTAGGGTTCGGGGGGCCATGATTTACCCATCGGTCATTGTGAGCGCGATGGTTATTATAGCCATTGTCATGTCTATCTTTGTTTTGCCAAAGCTCACTTCAGTGTTTAAAGATTTTGGTTCAGAACTCCCAACTGCAACAAAGATAGTAGTGGCGTTTAGCGATTTTATGGCGGGTCATGCTATTTTGGTTATCATTGGGTTTATACTTCTGGTGGGGGGTGCTTCGTACGGCCTTAAGACCCCAATGGGAAAAGAAGGACTTAATAGAGTGTCACTCGTTGTTCCGGGTATAGGCCCCCTCGCCGTTAAGATAAATATTGCTCGGTTTACGCGCGTGCTTTCTTCGCTGCTCAAAAGCGGTATTCCCATTGTAGAAGCGTTAAATGTGGCAGGGCAGTCTATACCGAACAGTCTGTATAAACAGGCAATTACTGAAGCGTCGGAACGAGTAAAAGTGGGAAAAAGTTTAACTGAAGTATTGGCTGTGCACGAGCGACTCTTTCCGTTTTTAGTTGTGCAAATGCTTGAAGTAGGGGAAGAGACAGGAAGTTTGGAAAGTATTTTGGAACAGATAGCTACGCACTTTGAAGCGCAAATAGATGCTACACTTAAGAATATGTCTTCTATTATTGAACCTCTGCTCCTGCTTATAATTGGTGGCGCAGTAGGAGCGCTGGCATATGCCCTCATTATCCCTATTTACAATATTGGTACAAATATAAAATAATAATGTTGACGAATATACAAATAAGAACGAATAAAACGAATGTCTACGAATATAATATTGACCGTTTTATTTATGGATTCGCAGTTATTCGTAATATTCGATAATTTGTAGATTCGTCTACGCCTGATATGAAATTCCACTTTAATTTTTTTAAAAATCATTCCGATGTTGTTGGTATAGCCATAGGCGATGCGCATGTGCGGGCACTGCAACTCAAGGGTAGCCTTGCGGCTGCAACTGTTGAAAGCTACGCCGAAGCAGTGTTACCGAAAACTATATTCGATGCAGCAGGTAAAATAGATGTAGAAAGTCTGGCGCATTTACTGGAAAATCTTTTTCTCAAGCCCGCGCAAGGAAAGTTCACGACAAAAGATGTGGCAGTGAACTTGCCAGAAGCAAAGTGTTTTGTTCGGGTTATCCACGTAGCGCCCATGACAGATAGCGAAATAGAAGCTGCGGTGCCTTTTGAAGCAGAGAGCTATATTCCTGTGCCCATTGATCAAGTGTATCTAGACTGGCAGCGACTTCATGAAGCAAATGGCAAAGTTGCTCTGCTACTCGTGGCGTCGCCAAAAGACTATGTGGACCAAGTGCTCACTGCGGTTCGGGGTGCAGGGCTTACTCCGGTAGCGGTAGAGGTGGAGTCGCAAGGTCTTGCTAGAGCATTGGTGTCGGATGGAGAAAAAGAGAGTGTGCTCATTGCCGACATGAAAGCTTCGGGAACAGATTTAATTATGATAGAGCATGGCAATATTCAGTTTACCTCTACCATACCTGTGGGCGGTGTTGCCATAACTGATGCCATAGCGCACGGCTTAGATGTTCCTGCAAAGCGAGCAGAAGAAATTAAGGCAGAAGCTGGACTAGGTAGTACCGAAGCCTATCCAAACTTAAAGACCCTCCTGGTACCTGTTATGAATTCTTTTGTCACCGAAATAAAACAAGTTATGGCGTTTCATGACCAGCATTCACAGGAGAAAATAGCTAAGCTTGTGTTGGTTGGGGGTTCGGCAGGTTTGAAGTCTTTGCCTGAGTTTTTGCAAGAAAGCTTAGACCCTGGCCGGAGCTTGCTGGTTGAACTTGGGGACCCAACAATCAATGTAAAAGTGACCTTGCCGAGTGCTCTCACTGGTACGGCAATATTGCCATACGCTGCAGCGCTTGGTTTGGCTATGAGGGGGCTATCGCTATGAGCGCAAAAGTTATAAATTTACTTCCGAGAGAACAGCAACGCGAACTTGGACTGAGAAGTTGGTATAGAGCGTTGGTGCGTTTCTATGTCTTAGCGCTTACCACTTTTGTTCTCGTGGCATTGTTATTTGCGGGTACGTGGTGGTATTTACGATTGGCAGAACAAAACCTCGCCCATGAGGCAGAAAATTTACGCACCAAGTCCACTACGCAAGAAACTACAGACCTTAAAAAGCAGATTAAGATAATCAATAACCAAATTGAAGACTACAATACTCTTACTGCTGCGCTCCCTCGGTGGTCAGTGTTGCTCCGTCAGTTTGCTACCCTTGTACCTAGGGGGGCACAAATCCAGAATTTTGGGGTCGATAGTACGAAGCGTCAGATTATCATAAGCGGGTTTGCTTCTACCAGAGAAGACGCTATACAACTTCACGATAATATAGCCGCAGATAACGCACATTTTACCAATATAGATTATCCCTTAGAGAATATTGCCAAGCCAAAGAATGTTGGGTTTAAGTATAGTTTTATTGTTAAGCCCGAAGTGCTTTCGAGCAAAGCCCCCTAATAGCGGTCAAAATACGAGCAACTTCTATATATGAAAGTAAAACAGCAAAAGTATCAGGTAAAAATTATCTCAAGTATTGTAGGGTTTGTTTTGGTTGCCTTGCTAGTATTTGGCTTGGCTTTGCCGTGGCTTAGCAATAAGTTGCAAACAAGCCTTGGAGGAATACTTGAACAAAAGAAGACTGTGCTTGAGCTTCGCCAAGAGCAGCACAATATTGAACTCGCAAAACAAGATTTAGTAGAAATAGAAAATAAGCAGCGGCTGCCTGAGAATTTTTTCAGTAAAGATACCACCCTCGTAACCGACCTAGGCAATTTGGAGGGTACAGCTCGGGATTTGCACATTGATTTTAATTTGAGCGTGTCTGGTACTGTGCCGGTTGCAGCTAAAGCGAAGACTACGAGCGAGCTATTTTTGGTGCCGTTTACTATTCAGATTAGTGGTGCCTATGCCGACGTTGTATCGTATTTCGATTTTCTGGAACACTCCGGTACCGTCTTTACCGTACAGACTATAAACCTTGGTGGTGGTGAAGGAGAAAAGGTAACCGCAAATTTGGGAGGCAGTTTTTACTTACGAAAATAATATGGATATACAAAGCATTTTTAAAAAACTATCCCCAACAAAAAGTAGTGGTATAAAGCCATTTCAACATGCGGGTGCAACTCCTGTGGTGGCCCTGACTATTGCCACTATTGTAGTGTTGCTTATGGATGCGTGGTTTGCCCAGCCAGCCATTAAGGCGCTCTATCAATATAAATTTACCGATGTAGGCGCGCGCCAAATTCAGAGCACACGGATAAATTTTGATGGGTACAAAAAGGCTCTAGATCGCATAGACACGGCGGCAACGTATAAGCCGCCCCGCGATGTAATTCCTAGTCCGTTTCGGTCCGTTACCCGAAGTAGTGATACAACTAAATAAGAAATACAAAAAACACCCGTTGGGTGTTTTTTTATGTATGCGCTCGCGAGGGTGTGAACTTGTGACCGTTTGCTTAATGGTCCCGCTCAGCGGGATTACCACCCAAGCAAACAAAAAACACTCCACAACGAGTGTTTTTATTGGTGCGCCCAACAGGGATCGAACCTGTGACCGTTTGCTTAAGAGGCAACTGCTCTACCAGCTGAGCTATGGGCGCTCGTCAGTCTTTACTCCAGTTGTTCGCTTTGCCTAGAAGGCAAAGACTCGCTACTTACGTAAAGGCTTCCTCTCAATTTCACGCTTAACCTCATATTTGCAGAGCCAAATCCTCGGCCCAAGTGTGAAATTGGTTTCCTATACATTTTGCAGGATTTTTTCAGCTTTGGCAAGTTCTTCGGGAGTGCCAATGGGGAGCCACTGTGAGGCCCTAAAAAGCCCTACAGGGTGTGTTTCTGGGCTTTGGAGGAGTGTATGGGGGAGACTGTATTCAACCTTGCCACGGACCATAATTTCAGCCAGGGGAAAGTTAAAAATATCTATGTCGGTTACGTATGCTCCGCAGTTAACCCATTTCTCGTTGGTGCTCAAATCCTCACCAAGACTAAGAACTTTATCATTGGCATTAGTACGCAAGGCTCCTGGGAGGGGTTTGGTGGTTGCTGTGGCAAGTATGCCCCACGTGGGCGAGGCAGCCAGCGCTTCTAAGTCTGCTTTTGTATATACGTCGTCTCCGTTTATGACTAAAAACGTGTTACGTAAAAAACTTCTGGCAAAATGCAGAGCGCTACCCGTTCCGTTTATCGGCTCTTGCTGCACGTATTGCATAGGTAGGCCATTGTACGCGGAGCCAAATGTGGATTCAATTTGTTTTCCCAGCCAACCAGTGACAATAATTATCTCATCAATATTTGCTGGTAGACTTTCCAGAGTCCACTCAAGTAATGGCTTGCCTAAAATAGGCACCAAACCTTTTGGCGCATGTTCTGTAAAAGGGCGAAGCCTTAGGCCGTACCCAGCTGCGAGTATAACTGCTTGCATGATTGGGATAGTTCTTGTGTTTATTTTTGGGTCAAGTCAAATACCGTAATATCCCACGGGGTAGTATTAAGATCCGTAAATCGTATCCAGACAGGTTCAACTTTAAAGTATACATTTCCATCTGTGGCTTCCCACTTTTGCGCCCCAGGTGCTTTCTTAAAGTATGCTCGTTTAAGTTGATCAAGCTCCGGGCCTTTTTCTAGTAGTGTTGCATTGCCTTCGTATTGCACCGTTCGTTCATCCTCCCAGCCTATAACGAGCGACACCTTTGATGATTTTTGGAGATTTTTAAATTTCCGACTTTCTCGGTTGGTATCAAAAATAAGAGTTAAGCCATCATTGCCGAATTCAATGCAAGCTGATTCTGGATACTCATCGCCTATTGTAGATATGACGGTAAATTGTCGAGCACTTATGTACGATATTAGTTCTTCTTTGGTCATTTTTCGCAAATATTGTATGTGGCGTAAGCCAGACGAAGCCTTGGCGAAGTCTGGTGCACCCGGCAGGATTTGAACCTGCTACCTCTTGGTTCGAAGCCAAGCACTCTATCCAAATGAGCTACGGGTGCATGTATAAGTTTCCGCTATATTATAAGGGTATTTTAACTATTTGGAAAGGTTTACTTTCCCTTATTTCCAAATGGTATACTACTACATATGCTGTACGTGCTATACGGGTCAGATGACTATTCCCAGGAACAATATATAAAACAACTTGCCAGCAGAGCAGGGTTGCCGCGGGTAGAATATACATCGGACAATGCTCCCCAGGCAGTAGATGTGTTACTAAGCCAGGACCTATTTTCTGGTGGGCAGGTTATAGTGCTGCACAACTTGGCGCAACGTTTTTTACTGGAAGGGAGCATTAAGGAGTTTATTCAGAGCGCAAATTACCTTATTTTTGTAGAAGGCGAGTTAGATCGCCGTACCAAATTTGCAAAAGATTTACTGGCAAATAAAGAAATTCATGCAAAAGAATTTGCGGCCCCAAGTCTTGAAGCGTTGCCTTTGTGGATATCAGAATACATTGCTAAACGCAGTGGTTCTATTATGGATGCGGCAGTGAGGGAGCTGCTTAAGCGTCTCGGTTACAGTGACCCCTTGGGCGGTTTTGCATTGGCTGTAAAGCAGCCGTCCTTGCTTCGTTTAGAGCAAGAGCTTAACAAGCTACTGACCTATGCGCATGAGCAGCCCATTACAAGCGATATGGTACTACTTCTTGTTCCGGACGATCGGCAGGCTGTTGCTCTTTCAATTACCGACAGTCTGAGTAAAAAAAATAGAACAGAACTGTTCACGTTGCTAGAAGGATACTATAAAGATGCGGATGGGGGAGATGAAACAGGGAAAACTTTGGCCCTGGTAGGATTACTTTCCGAACAGTTTCGATCACAGTTGATTGTAAAAGATAGCCTAGAGCAACGGCTCACTGAAGCAGAAGTGTTGTCGCAGACCGGGTGGAAGTCGGGGAAGTTATTTGTTATGAAACGCCTTGCTGGGAGTTTTACTGTGCAGCAGCTTCGTGATGTGCTTGGTAAGCTTGAAAATTTAGACGTAGAGCTTAAGTCTACGAATACCCCTCCGCGCGTTGTACTAGAGCTTATTTTAGCGCAGATGGTGTAACATAATGACAAAAGTTAAAAAAGTGACAAAAATGACAAGAATTAAATGTTTTTGTCATTTTTATTTATTTTTGCTCATTTTTGTCATTTAGAATTGTGTTACAATTCTAATATAGTCATTATGCCCCTGTGGGCAAAAAGTAAGAAATAAAATGAACAAAAGAATTATTGGTTGGGTAAGTACCGTTGCACTCTTTGCCAGTGTAATGTTGCCAAACGTAGCACGTGCTGCTACACCTGCGGAAGGCGCTAACACTCCTGCCCAGACAACGTTTGAGAAAAATAAACCAAAGCGCGAACAGCGCATTCAGGATCTGGAAAAATGTAAGGAGCTTGGGCAAGCAGCTCGGAGCACTTACAAAACAGACGTAAAGACCGCTACCGATGCGAACAAGACTGCGCTCAAGGCAGCACTGGACGCGCGCGAAGCAGCCATTAAAGCTGCCAGAGATGCCTATAAAACCGCTGTTGCTACTGCTACTGAAAAACAGAAAACAGACAAAGCAGCAGCAGGAACAGATACGGCTAAGCTCAAGGCCGCTCGCGAAGCGTTTGCCACAAGCTTAAAAACGGCCCGCACTACGCGAGATGCAGCCATAAAAGCTGCACGCGAGGCTTACACTAAGGCAGTTGCAAAGCTGAAAACCGACAAAGGAGCGGCGCTTACTGCAGCAGAAGTAAAACGTGACACAAGTCTTAAAATGGCCCATGAACCATGTGTTCTTGGCGCGTTCATAGACGTCAGCGGTAGCCCCCGTGTGCTCGGCGCCTATACTGTTGCGTTTGAAGGTAAGCCAAAGCCCCAGCTTTTGGCAGATGCAGTTGCAAGAAAAATTGAAGCAGGCGAGTCTCGAGAGCAAAAACTGCAAAAACAAGAATTGGCAAAAGAAGAGCACGCAGCAAAGAAGGAGAAAGCAGCCCAAGCAAATCAGGCTCTGCGAGATTGTAAAAAAACTGCCGATGAAGCTGGGTTAGCTGCTCGCAGAACAGCGGATGAGGCATTTAAGACTGCTACAACTACAGCCAAAACAACATACGAGGCTGCTTTGAAGTCTGCAACCGATGATGTTGCAAAAAAGGCTGCTCAGGACGCGTTTAAAGCAGCGCGCAAGACAGCAGAAGATGCTCGTAAGGCAGCGCTGAAGACTGCTCAAGATACCCGCGCAAAAGCATTGAAAGCATGCACCGATGCAAACAAACCTGCCACCCCTCCGGCAAATACTACCACCACAACGACAAAATAAGCATTTGCTGTAGGTATTACAAAAGAGTCATCTGCACTAGGCAGATGACTCTTTTTATTGGGTGAGAACGTATTTGGAGCAGCGCGTAGTGCTTATCTGCTTGCGCGTTTTCTATCGCCTGCGTTCAGTATTCTTTTTCTAATTCTGATAGATTTTGGCGTTACTTCCACCAGCTCATCAGGGCCAATGTATTCCATGGCAAAGTCGAGTTCAACAGGACGAGGTGGTACCAAGATAATAGCATCGTCTGCACCACTGCTGCGCATGTTTGTAAGTTTCTTAGTCTTACAGACGTTTAGTTCAATGTCGTTGTCGAGTGCGTTTTGACCTACAACCATGCCTTCATAGACATCTACTGCAGGACCTATAAACATCACACCACGTTCTTGAGCGTTGTTAAGTCCATATGCGTTCGACACGCCAGGTTCAGACGCAATGAGCGAGCCGTGGTCGTTTGCGTGGCTGTCTATATCGTGCACTGGTTTGTAGCTATCAAAGAGGTTGTTGATGATGGCTGTACCGCGAGTACGAGTAAGAAGTAAGTTTTTAAGACCAATGAGTCCGCGGGTAGGCATGGTGTATTCAAGATGCACATCGCCATTTGGGGTGGTGTCCATGGAAATCATAGTTCCTGCGCGGCGACCAATTTCTTCTATGATGGTTCCTTGGTATTCGCTTGGTACGTCTATGGTGACCTGCTCGTACGGTTCCATTTTTTGTCCGTTTTCTTCGTGGAAAATAACCTGTGGCTGAGACACTTGCAGTTCAAATCCTTCACGGCGCATGGTTTCTATGAGCACAGCAAGGTGAAGTTCGCCGCGACCAGAAACAAGGAATGTATCTCCCTGGTCTGTGTCTTCTACGTTGAGCGCCACGTTTGTTTCGAGTTCTTTGTAAAGGCGGTCACGAATGTTGCGAGAGGTAACAAGCTTACCTTCCTTACCTGCAAAAGGGGAGGAGTTTACACCAAATGTCATTTTTACGGTTGGTGGTTCTACGTGCACTGGAGGAATCTGCACTGGGTTCTGCGCATCTGCTAAGGTCTCACCAATTTGTATATCGTCAAAACCAGCAATGGCAACAATGTCGCCAGCTTCTGCTTCACTTGCGTCTATTGGCTTCATGCCTTCGTACATCTGGAGCGCTGTAACTTTGCCTACAGTTTTGCTGCCGTCGTGCTTTATTTTTGCTAGCTGTTGGCCCTTAACTACTTTACCGGAAGTAATTTTACCTACACCGATTTTACCAATGTAGTTATCGTATGAAAGGGCTAGTACGAGCATGCCAAAAGGCTTCTCGCTTTCTACTTCTGGAGCGGGAATATATTTTATTACTGCATCAAAAAGATCGGTAATGTCTGGGGGGGTGGCAGGGTCTGCTATGAGGGCTTTAAGCTTTTCTGGGTCAGTGCTCGTAAGTCCGCGAATACCGCTAGCGTAGATAATAGGGAATTCAAGCTGTTCGTCATTGGCGCCAAGGTGCACAAACAAATCAAAAGTCTTGTTTATGGTGTGGTCTATCTGTGCGTCTGGCTTGTCTACTTTGTTTATAACTACAATTGCTTTGTGACCCAGTTCCAATGCTTTTTTAAGCACGAACTTGGTTTGTGGCATAGGGCCCTCTTTGGCATCTACCAAAAGCAAAACACCATCGGCCATGCGAAGGGTGCGCTCTACTTCACCACCGAAGTCTGCGTGACCAGGAGTATCTACAATGTTTATCTTTACATCGTTGTAGACCAAAGACGCATTTTTTGCCCGAATGGTTATACCGCGCTCGCGCTCTAGGTCCCCAGAGTCCATAATTAAACTCCCGCCATCGTCTTTAACGGTGTGGGTTTGCTTGAGCATGGCGTCTACCAGGGTAGTCTTGCCGTGGTCAACGTGAGCAATAATAGCAATGTTACGAATGTTATCTCTCTTCATAAAAGTCTCGATACCAATATACGAATGTACTAATTATACAAATACAGAGCGTCTTTAATTAGTATCATTAGCATGCATTCGTAGATTAGCATCGATACTAACGCCTTGCGTTATAAAAATAAGACCCAAGTGGGCCCTTCAAAAAACCTCAATAATTATAACCTATTCCGCTTATTTTGGCAAATAAAAAAGGCGTAATTACCGATTTTTCGAAACATTTCGAAATATCGTTAATCCGCCCATGGCGCGAGAAGAAATCGTATGATTTCTTCAACCGTGACCATTAGCACCGCTATCCTTATGAGGCGGTACCCGATGCTCAGCTTCTCGGCCATTGTCCCCCCTGTTGAATTGACCTTCTCGCGCACCAGCGAGATTGGCCTGTTGTTATTGCCAGATTCTGATTTATCAGATGGTGCGTCTGGCCAGTTTTTAGGGGGACACTATGCATGCGAGCATAAGTCCTCCGAAGATGATTAGGAACACGAAGGCCAGCATTACTCCTAGTGCTAACCATTTCATATTTTTAAACTCGCGAGCGTCCATTCGCGAGCTCCGTTTTTGGCGATACTGCAGACGCGCCACTGGTTTTCAGCATCTGATGAGGAGTGCTGCGAAAATTGTGACTAGGCCCAAGCCTATAGTGTTGCGGGGAAAGTTTTCTATGTTAAAGAAACTCAATTCACTTACCTCATCCGTGTTCGCTCGAATGGTCTCCTTATTTCGTTTACCGGCTTTTCGCGAACAAGCCGTTTTTAGTGTATTACTGGTGGCCACTAAAAAGTGACCACAGATAAGCTAGGAGTTGGGCCAGTCTCCACAGTACTCCAATAATCGCAAGAACTGCAGCAAGACCCAACACATATGTTGTGAACCGCATTTTATACGACCCATCGACTAACGGTCAGTTTTAGGTTTACCCTCAAGACTGAGGGGACTTAGAGGTGCATATTGCCTGTGCCCCTCCAATAGTGCCTGTCTGCGCCTAGCGACGTTTAGTCTCAAGGCAGCTTCTCAGGTCATCCGTAGCTTCCATCTTTGTTATTTGTCCGTCTTGTATTGTAATCGTTGGCACCCCCTTGGACTTATAGCTGATGGCAGTATTGGTTCTATCGAATCTTACGATTTTTCGATTGTTTGCCCTGTAGTAGATAGCCCATACACTGTTGCCGGACACTTTCACGTACCCATATGGTCCGCAAGCGCACTCACACTCGGGGCCTTCGCCGCTCAAAAAAGAGACCAAGTTGTGTGTGGTCGCATTTTCTTGGGCCGTACTTGCAATTGGCAACGATAGCGAAATTGTCACAAAAAGCATTGTTAGCAGAGTTGATCTTGACTGTTTCATTGGCGTCCTCCGAACTAAGGTGAAAAAAGTAGAATCTATGTGACCTTGTCACGGACTATTCTGTGCCAGGCTTTAGATTCGGCCGCGTTACTATACCGAAAAAAGGCATTAATGTCAACATGTCCGAATTGAATCGTCTGTAGATCTGATGCCTGCGATTATTGTTTCTGAACAATGGGCGATATTCTGATATACTTAATGAAATAGTTAATTTCTTCCAAGCTGTAGCCACTAAGTCATTGCCATGCATTAAAAATTGAAAATTAGAAATTAGACATTTCCTCTAAAATCATGCCTACCCAAAAACGTCTGCAAATTGTGAGTTTCTTATTTATCCTGCTTGTCATGGCTGGTTTAGTGTTTGCTGTGGTAAGACCGTTCCTGAGTATATTGGTGGTGGGCTTTATTTTATCCGTATTGTTTTATCCCATACATGCGTGGTTCGAAAAAAAGTTTGCATCCAAGAGCATGGCTGCGCTTGCGACCGTAGGGGTAATTTTGCTCATTATTATTATTCCAGCTTTGTTCCTTGGTCAGGTGCTATTTACCGAAGCAGTAAACTTGTACAACAACTTTAAGCAAGGGCAATTAGTGATAGACAAAGCCCAGCTCGTTAGTGGTTTGCCCACGCAAGTGCAGAACTTCATACTCAGCGCCACGCAAGACTTAAACGCGCTCGCATCCAAGTTTACCGTAAATGCCTTTCAAACATTTTCTAGTCTGGTTTCAAACTTAGCAGCATTTATTTTGTCTTTCTTTCTTACCCTGTTTACTACTTACTATTTTCTCAAAGACGGTTACCATTTTCAGCAGGTACTCATGGATATCTCACCTATAGACGATAATCAAGAAAAAATTCTTTTTACGAAGATTGCCAGAGCGGTTAATGGTGTGGTGAAGGGGCAGTTTTTAACTGCACTCGTGCAAGGTGTGGTTGCGACTATTGGCTTCCTTATGTTTAGTGTCCCAAACCCGTTCATCTGGGGAATTTTTACCATGTTTGCAGCCTTAGTTCCTACTGTAGGGACTTCGCTTGCTATAATTCCAGCAGTACTGTATTTGCTTATAACCGGTCATGTGGGCCAGGCAATTGGTCTTGCTATATGGGGTGGTGTTGCTGTGGGGCTCATAGATAACGTTATTGGCCCGCGCGTGCTTGGCCATACTACCAAGGTCCACCCGCTCCTTATGCTTATAGCAGTCTTGGGCGGTGTTACTACATTTGGGTTCCTCGGTTTTTTGCTCGGCCCTATTCTTATGGCTATATTTATAGCTATGATAGATATGTATAGAAAAGATTTTCAAAATTATTTAGACGCGTAATATTTTTGACATTAAAAGCGTAGTGTATATGAAAAATAAAGCTCTCGTCAGTATTTTAATAATCGTAGTCCTTGTTGCCGCAGCCCTTTTCTATAAGTGGCAGTTCGGCTCTTCCATAAAAGAGCAGAGCGCAGGTGCTGAAGGTAGAGGCATATATTCCTTTGAAGACTGTGCAGCGGCTGGCAAGCCCGTTACAGAAACATACCCTCGAACGTGTACAGTGGGGAAAATAACATTTGAAGAAACTCTCCAGGAAGAACAAACTGTGGAGCCAGTGGTGTTTCAGAACTTACGAGCAAGCCAGCGTGTAGAAAGCCCGCTTGAAGTACGGGGTACTGCACTTGGCTCATGGTTTTTTGAAGCGAACATAGGCCTCCGTGTGCTCGATGCCAATGGCAAAGAAGTGGCCAAGGGTCACGCAGAGGCAACCAGTGATTGGATGTCTACTGGCCCAGTGCCATTTAAAGGTACTATAAGCTTTACTAAACCAACCACGGCAACCGGATTCATAGAAGTACAAAAAGATAATCCTTCGGGCAATCCGGACCTAGATGGGAGTGCTCGCTTACCGGTTCGATTCAAATAACTGCAAAATTACTATGCGCTGAAACTACATATGTTTCAGCGCATATTTTTTTATATTAGTTTTTAATTGCATCGGTAACAAGAAACCACTCGAGCGGGGCTTGGTCATCTGTAAGAGTTGCGAGGCTAGGGTCTACTGTCCTTCTGCGTAATGCAGTAGAGACAAAGCTCGCTGCTGATAAAAATTCTGCGGGAAGAATTGGTGTGGTAGAGATGCTTGAAAATGCTATTTCGTTCTGGCTCATGAGAACGAGATGGCTTGCATTTCTTCTGTTTTCTAGCGGCGCCTCGTACACATAGGCAAATACTATACTTTGTGTGTTTGTAATGTTGGTTACAAGTGAACTTTTGGTGGCGCCCAGTGCTGCTATGTTCATGGCCGCAATGCCGCGGCTGGTGAGGTGCCCTTGCACAAGCTGCCAAAATTCTTTCGTGGTCATGGTCCAGGGGATTTGCAGCTCGTTTTGGTACGCATCTACATATATAAAATCGTATGCGTTCGTAGTTTTACTCAGAAAAAGGCGACCATCTGCTGTGTGTATGGTTAGGGGAATGTCGGTAAGGCCCATGTATTGTTTTGCAAGCTGTGTTGAAGTTTTGTCTATCTCCACTGCCTCCATGAGGACGGCATTGCCAAACAGAGCGTGAAGCTGCCTTGGGATAGTTCCACCAGCAAGACCTATTATGAGCACTCGGGCAGGGTGCTCGGGTGTGGGATGGAGGAGTGCGGGTACTATACTGGCATAGTCGTAGTAAAGCCCGGTGGCTAGGGTATGTTTGTCATAGACTGACTGGACTCCAAACCCGGCGTCGAATTGCATGTATCGGACGCCTGGTGTTTGTTCGCTTACCGATATGTATTGGTAAGGAGATTCTGCTTTGGCTAGAGGTTTCATAGCCTTGTTAGCCATAAGGACTGGGCTGAGAACTATACATAGCATGAGCGTGAGTAGGCTTAGTGTTTGTTTTGCGCTGAGGAGCCCAGGTAGTCCAGTGAGAACCAGCAGGCCCCCAAAAGCGAGTACGGTGTATTGGGTGCCCATGCCAGGAATAAGTACCAGAGTGGGTAGGAATGTGCCCAGGAGTGCCCCTAGGGTAGAAATGGCAAGGAGCTGACCAGAAGTGGAGCCTACATGCCCCAGCTTTTTTGTAAGAAGCGCTAGTAAGTACGGGCTTACACACCCGAGTAAAAATACGGGCAACCCAAACAAGAAGAGGCTTGCAAGGATTGAACCAACAATAAGAAAAAATCCAATGTGTCTCGTAGTGAGCTCTTGGGAAAGTATGTTCAAAAAACTAGGAGCAAAGAGTGGTATGCACAACGTAAGAATGCCGCTTGCGAGAATGATCCGCAGTAACAATACCTCTGAAAGGTTTCGTTCTGCGAGTTTGCCACCAATAAAATAACCTGCGGAAAGTGCGAGGAGTACTACGCCAATAATGCTGCTCCAGACAATAGTAGAAGAACCAAAATGAGGGGCGAGCAGCCTTGAGGCAGAAATTTCTAATCCCAGTCCAGCTGCGCCAGTGGCAAACGAAACCCACAACCAAAACAATTTTTTCTCGAATAATTTCATAGGTGTATTTTACCACGATGTGTATACAGCTTTGTCATTCTCGCGCATGCGGGAATCCAGCTCGCCATACAGCGAGCAATAAGATTATTGACCTCGGGATCGATGCAGGTTGCTAATTGGGTGGGGACGATGCGAAGCTGGCAATGCAATATGGTATTATCTACATATGAGTGAACTGCCAAAAATAATGCAGCATGTGTACATACGACTGAATACACCTGATAAGATTCAGACTTTTATAAATACACTTCCGGCGAATTTTGAACTAAAGGGTGAAACCTATATGTCGCCGCTTCGGACACTGAAGGAACAAAAAGCTCATTGTATGGAGGGCGCGCTTTTAGCAGCGTCCATATTAAAATACCATGGACACAAGCCGCTCATTATGGACTTGCGAGCACAAAAGCCAGACCAGGACCATGTGGTAACATTATTTAAAAATAATGGATACTGGGGTGCTATAAGTAAAACAAATCATGCAGTGCTTAGATATCGCGAGCCAATCTATAAAACATTGCGCGAGCTGGCACTGTCCTATTTCCACGAATACTTTGACAATGCTTCCGGTAGTAAAAATTTACGAGAGTATTCAGCTGCTTTTAATTTAGAAAAGTTTAACCGTATACAGTGGGAGACAGCAGACGTAGATTTGTGGGACATTGTTGATGCGCTCGATAATTCCAAGCATTATTTTCTTTTAAATAAAAAACAAGAAAAAATCTTACGCAAAGCCGAACCCATAGAAATAAAAGCCGGCGAGCTGACTGAGTGGTCCAAATCCGGAAAAAAGCTTTTCTAATTTCCACTGTTCGCAATTTAAGCGGCCGCTTAAATTGCGAACAGGTGTCGTTTAAATATTTGAGTGCTACAAGGGCATCTTCTGCAGGAGCTGCAGAAGATGCCCTTGTGTGATAGGCTATATATATGCAGTATCTACTCGTAATAACGTTATTGGTTGCCCCTACTTACGCCATTCGTTTTGAGTTGTTTGGTTTACCGACGAACGTCCTTATGGTGTGGGTGTTCGTTGCTTGGTTTGTATTTGCTCTATGGCTTTTCGCTCGTCATAAATTTGCTAATCTTTTTCACTGGCTTCGTTCTGAGCTTGTTACTTGGCATGGTATACTTGCCGCTGTATTTTTTCTTGTAGGGGTAATTTCTCTTTTTGTTGGTGGATTCTCAGAGGAAAAGCTCGGCCAATTTCTCGTCCTCTTCTTCCAGCCGGTCGGCACTTTTATACTATTGCGCTATTTGTCTTCTATTGAAAATTGGAAATCCGCCTCTTCGGCGGACCAGCCAAAGAGGCTGGTTGGAAATGTGCTGACACACACAGCGTTGCTATTTGTATCAGTTGCTGGTCTCTATGCCATAGTCCAATATTTTACCCTCATTGGTGTGCCTGTCGCGTGGTGGGGTAACAGCGAAGAGCCAAAACGAGCAGTGGCGTTTTTCATGCATCCAAATTTTTATGCGCTGTTCATCACGCCGCTTTTGGCGTTCTTGCTACCCATAGTTAGTGGCCAGTGGCTGAAACAGGCAAGACAGGTGCACTCCGGTCCCTCTCCTCGCGAGCAGAGGTTACGTGAGATCACAGAAAAGCATTGTGATGCACCAGGGGTTTCTAAGACCTCCTCCAACTCCTCATCACGAGGAGGAGGACAGGGCCTACTCACTACTTCCGCCTTGCTTCTCGGTGCAGTTGGCCTTTTGCTGTCTTTGTCCCGTGGCGGCTGGCTGGGCCTTGCTGCTGCGATTGGCGCCTATATTCTCATTACTGGAAATCGCACACTATTAAAACGCGCGGCCGCGCTTTTTGCTATTTCACTCATTGTGGTACTCGCGGTGCCGAACTTTCGTTATAGGATACTGCTGCCATTCCGCGGGGAAAAATCGACCGTCGCACGGTTCTCTCTGTGGAATACCGGATGGAAAATGGTTACAGATAGTCCGGTATTGGGTAAGGGTCTCTTGGGGTTTAGTAATAACTGGTATGCGTACAATACCGATTCAGGCCTACAACATTACCCAGCGCCGCACAATATTGTTTTAAATTTTTGGATAGACACAGGACTCCTTGGTCTCATATCCTTTTTTTGCCTGCTCGTGCTCGCCGCAGTTCGGAGTCTTAAAGACCGTGATAACGTGTACAAGCTTGGCCTCCTGCTTGCCTGCATTGCGCTGGTAGTCCATGGTCTCGTTGACATTCCCTATTTCAAAAATGACCTAGCATTACTGTTTTGGATGTTGTATAGTTTTATTTAATTTTCAACCCAATGCCAACTATACGAGAACTAATTGACCAATCGGAAAAGCAGCGCGAACAGGGTGCGCTGTCTGATGCTTTGGCTTCTATCGATAATGCTATTGCTCTGGCCGGGGAAGAGGCAAATTATATTGAGCTGCTGGAAGCAATAGCGCATAAGCTAGAAATATGGAAGTCCTTTCATGCTAAAACACAGCAGAGTGTATTTTGGGAACTATTAAAGGGCGATGCCGAGGCTGGTCTGTATATTGCCGAGGCCTATAATATTCAAAGTCATCCGCGCGCAGTTATGTTGTTACGGCGCGGTACGTATGATATGTTCCGCAAAAACTATGAGGCTGCGGTCGATTGGTTCCAGAAGGCATGTGCAGCCTTACCTGAGAACGAGCAGGCTGGAACTCGCGCAGAATTTTTAGGATATCTGGGCGAAGCAGAAGGGAACGCAGGTAGGATAGAAGGCATTACGCACTTGGAACAAGCACTTGCAGAGGTGCAGGCGTCAAGTGATATGCGCCCATTTCATAAAATGGTTATTGAGTCAGGTATCCATCTTCGCGTCGCCAAAGTTCTGGTGCAGATGGGGCGGGAGGAAGAAGCTCGTGCTCATTGGCAAAGTGCTAAAAATATTGCAGAATCTTTGGTTTTTGAACATAATATGCCAAGTCGGTTGGAGCAATGTATAAAATTTGCAGAACATCGTGGATGGTAATGGTAGTGTATGAAATCGTCCGTGAAGGATCTCAGTTCCTAAGGTGCCGCTTGCAATGTTGAAGTGCCACTTCAACATTAACTGCCACATGACAGTATCTTTCGTGCAAAATAATTCAGATAATATAAAATCCCGGGTTAGCGGGATTTTTTTGTGCATTTAGCGCAGAGGCCAAAAAATTCAAGTGAGTGACGACGTATACTACTAAAGCCACTTATTTTTTTTATGTCTTCTTCTAGTTTGTGCAGGTCGCACTTAGATATATCTACAACGCTGCCGCAGTTTTCGCACACTGCATGGTGGTGGTGCCCCGCAAGCTCCCAGTGCGCGTGGTCATGCTCCATGTTTACCATTTGCACTATGCCTTTTTCTCGAAGCGCAGTGAGCATGCGGTATATAGTGGCTTGGTCCAAGTGTGAGTGCTTAACCTTGTGCAAAATATCCTTAGTAGTTAACGGAGTAGGGGACTCAGCCAGTAGTACCAATACCGACACTCTTCCGGGCGTTACCCTAAAGCCGTTATCTTTTAGAATTGTTTCTGGGGAGAATACTATGCTCATGCACTCAGTATACAGGCTTTTTTGGCTATTGCAAGTATATTGCGTTTACCATATACTGTAGGAGTAATTGCGAATACGTTGCGTTAATACAGTATGCAGTAGCACGCAAGACTTGCAGCACGCTGTAATGCGTATGATACACTTAGAGTATGAAAAAATATATCTTTCTATTACTTATTGTGTTGGCAATTTCTTTGGCGTGGGTGTTTTGGGCAAAGCCCCCTTTTGCATCGCGTGCTTCGGAAAGTAAGGTTCACATTGTTACCACGTCTTCAGAGCTTGCCTCTATAGCTACGCACGTGGGTGGTGAGTATGCGGAAACACAAACTTTATTTAGCGGAGCACAAAGCATGTCGCAGGAGCCTACAGAGAAACAGCTCAAAGCTATTCGTAACAGCGATGTATTCATGTACCAGGGCGGAGAGGTACACGATTGGGCTGGAAAACTTGCGGCAGACTTGGCAAAGCAGGGCACCGTGGTAATAAAATATAAACCCGCAGCGCTCACTGGGCAGTCTGAAAAAGAATTAAATAAAATGACTGCGGACCGGCTTGCACGCGTCTTGGAAATTTTAGATATACCACACGCAAATACTATTGCGCAGAATGCCAAAGCGTACATTGATACGCAAAAATAGCTTAGTAATGTAACTGTATACTTATGGAAGCAATCCTTTTTTCTATTGCAACATTTATTTCTACCCTGCTCGGCGGGCTATTTGGCCTGAAAAATAAAGACAGGCTACATTTAGTCATAAGTTTTACCGCTGGCGTTCTTATAGGGGTGGCGTTTTTTGACATCCTTCCTGAAATTTTTGAAATGGTTAAGGAGGGCGGCGCAGATATTACCTACGCCATGGTAGCCCTAGTGGCTGGCTTTTTCGTTATACATTTGTTGGAAAAGATTGCAGTTATTCATTCATCTCATGAAGAAGAATATGCGGATCATCGTCATCCAGCCGTGGGCTACATAGGTGCATTAGGGTTGGCATTTCATAGTTTTCTCGACGGTTTAGGCATTGGGCTCGCTTTTCAGGTAAATACTCACATTGGTTTTTTGGTTGCCTTTGCAGTTATAGCGCATGATTTTTCCGACGGTCTTAATACTGTAAGTATTATGCTCATTAACAAGCACAATATAAAGAAGTCCATTTTATTTTTAGTACTTGATGCAGTAGTCCCGGTACTTGGTGTGGCTGCTGCGTATATCTTCCATATTCCCCAAGCATGGCTAGTCGGTTACTTAGGGTTTTTTGCCGGTTTCCTTTTGTATATTGGTGCGAGTGATTTACTACCCGAAGCGCATAGTAAACATAGTTCTTACAAAATGTTGGGCCTTACTCTGCTGGGCTCCGTATTTATTTTCCTGGTCACCCGTTTTGCTGGGTTCTAAGTTGTATAAAAATCCCCGACACATATCGGGGATTTTTTTTATTGTATTTTTGAGGCCTGTTCCCTGGCCCAGGTGTTGGCCCGGTACAGAGACTCAAACGTCCCTGCGTCTATCCACTCGCCGGTAATGGTTCGCACGTCGAGTTCACCGTGCTCCAAGTACCATTTGAGTATGCCGGACGATATTTCAATTTCTCCACGCGCCGACGGAGGGCAGTTCTTGGCTATTTCTACACAGCGATTATCCAATATATAAATACCAGGAATGGCATATTCAGAAATTGGGGGATTGGCCTTTTCTTCTATCTGTAGTGCCTTGCCGGACTCATCAAATTTAATTTGGCCGAGTCGCTCCGGGTCTGGAACTTTGAGCGCGAAAGCCCGAGCGCCGGACTTAAAGCTCGCAATGTCTTCGGTAAAGTCTTGCTCAAAAATATTATCGCCCAAAATAAGGGTCGCACTGTCCCCGTCGTCTAAAAAGTTTTCGGCAATAATAAACGCTTCTCCTATACCGCCCTTCGGGTTATCTTGTAACTCATAGGTGAATTTAACCCCTGGACCGAACTCTTTACCACTACCAAGTACTTTCAGGTAGTCGCCACAGTGGTCTTTATCCAGGATAATTAGTATTTCTTTGATACCCGCTTTTAAGAGAGTATTCAGCGGGTAAAAAATCATGGGTTTGTCGTACACGGGCAGTAATTGTTTACTGGTGACGTACGTGAGGGGGCGCATGCGCGTGCCCATACCGCCGGAGAGAATTATGCCTTTCATAAAATAGTGCTTAGTGCCAAGTAGTTAGTCATTGATAAATGGGTATTGAGCAAGTTACTTATGTGAGCCTGAGTACATGTTGGGCTTTTAGTAAAATGATGCAGGTATTGCCGTTTGTGATTTTTCCTTTCTCCACCATTTGCATAGCCTGTTTGAACTTTATTTTAACAGGTATGATGTGTTCGTCTGCGTCTGGATTCGCGTTTGTAAATTTTAGTTTTTGTGCGAGAAATAAATGAGCTTCTGCATCCACTGTCGCCGAGAACGCATTGGTCTTACCGAGACTTGTCCACTTGCTGGCTATAATACCGAGCTCTTCTTTTAGCTCTCGTTTCGCCGCCGCGAGTGGTGTCTCCTGGGGGTTGACACCGCCACTAGCCGGCTTTAGTAGTGTTGTCTTTGTGGGGTAATGAAATTCTTGCTGTAGATACACGAATCCCTCTTCATCGATAGGCAGTACCGCAACTCCCGGTAAGACTTTCATATAGCCGTATATGCCGGGTTTACCGTCGGGTCTTAATACCTTATCTTCTATTACCTCAATCCAGTTATTTTTGTAAACGGATTTAGATGTTAGTTTTTTCCAAGGGTTTCGCATATCCGTAAGTAGATTAGTTTGTGCGCAATGATAATTTTGCTACAGTCTCATCTTTGGTTCTGGTGAACATTTCGGGGTGGGCGTCTAGGTCTAGTTTGAGTTGTGGTAATATTTCTCGAAGGCGTTCCTCAGCAGTTTTGAGGGTTATGCCTACGGAGGCGAGCTTACTGCAATCGAGCACCGAGTCAATGCGTTCGGCTAAGGTCATTTTATTCAGCTCGGCTTTTTCTATGAGATTAATTTGGAGTTCCGGATTTATATACTCTTTAAGTAACTGGGCAATTTTATAGGGGCTAGTTACTCCGCCGTTCGCTACGTTGTAGAGGCCTGTTGTGCCTTGGGAAATGAGTTTTTCAGTTACGTCAATAAAGTCTTCAATAATTGTGATAGAGTTGGGCGTGTCTATAAACTTATTGAAAGTAAGCATTTTTACTAAGGTGTTTCTATTTGAAGCCTTGCCGCTGACCGGTTGTCTGGGCCTTAAAATAAGTAGCCGCAGTCCGCGTTGGTTCATGCGGTTCAGTAGCATTTGATCGGCCCAGTATTTAGACCAGGAGTAAAATGATGTCGGAGTTGGCGGGTCGTCTTCCTTGTGAGCTTCGGCTGGAGTTTTGCTTGCTTGAATGCAGCCCGTAGAAATGTGGACCAAATACAGGCCTGCCTCTTGTGCGGCCTGGCCCACCGTGTCTGCCCCCAATACGTTGGTGTCGAAACACTCAAGGCGATTTTGTTCGCACCAGTCTAAATTTGTTTTAGCGGCGGTATTTATAATAACCTCTGGTTTGTGCTCAGCAATAGCGTTTTGAATGTCTGCAAGTTTACGAATGTCCACTGTATTCGCAATGGTAACTGCGTGTCCTTTGGTGGGTAGCACTTGGCTATACCACTCGGCAAACTGACCTTTCCCTAAAACAAGTATGTTCATATATTTACGAAATAAATTCTTTATTGTTTGGTACGCTTGGGTAATGACAGCCAACTATGGTCGTAGGCTCTAGCACATTAAGAATACACTCAGGAGTACCCTGTGGTGTTGCAATGTAGTCGCCGCTTGCGAGTTCTACGATTTCGTTGCCAAGTTGTATACGTAGCCTGCCTTTCATTACTATCATATATTCATTGCCATGGGGGTGGACGTGCAGTTTATCCCCAATATCTCCCACGGGCAATTCTTTGCAATATATTTCTACGGCGTCATCGTGGAACGGACTGTCTTTCGGAAAAAACTGGCCGCAGAGCCAACCGCGCATATCTTCTTGCTGTTTTTTGAGTTTACCTATTTCCATACTTTGTTATTGTCCTTTCGCTTTGTAGTTAGCTTCAACTTGCTCTTTAACTGGTTTCCACCATGCTTCATTTTCTTTGTACCAGTTGATGGTTGCGAGGAGGCCTTCTCTAAAATTCGTATAACTCGGTTTCCACGCCAGCTCTGTGCGTATTTTACTAGAGTCCATGGCGTAGCGCATGTCGTGCCCTGGGCGGTCGGCCACATGTTCGTACCAATCGGCTGGTTTGCCCATGAGCTCCAAGATAAGCGCTACTACTTGCTTTGCATTTCGTTCGTCGCCCGTACCAATGAGGTATGTTTCACCGAGAGTTCCGTGTTCTAAAATTTGCAAGACCGCCTCATTGTGGTCGTCTACATGCGTCCATTCGCGTACTGCTTGGCCAGTGCCGTAGACCTTTGGTTTGATGCCCGAAATAATATTGGTAATTTGCCGAGGGATAAATTTTTCAATGTGTTGGTATGGCCCGTAGTTGTTTGCACAGTTGCTAATGGTTGCGCGGATCTTAAACGACCGTATCCAGGCTCTTACGAGATGGTCGCTCCCTGCCTTACATGCGGAGTAGGGGCTCGACGGATTATATGGGGTGTCGAGCCTAAACACGGCACTGGGGTCGCCTAGGGGTAGGTCACCGAACACCTCATCGGTAGATATGTGGTGAAGTCGTTTGCCGTGTTTACGTACAGCCTCTAAGACATGATAGGTACCCAGTAGATTGTTTTCTATAAAAGGCCAGGGGTCTTGCAGAGAATTGTCATTGTGGCTATCAGCGGCAAAGTGTACGACTGTATCAGCTTTGGATACCAACATATCCATGAGCGCGGCATTATTTATGGTGCCTTCTATAAAGCGAATGCGGTTTTGAACAGTTGCTAAATTTTCCCTATTGCCTGCATAGGTGAGTGCGTCTATAACAGTTATAGCCCAGTCAGGGCGCCGTTGCAAAATATAATGAACGAAATTTGAACCTATAAATCCAGCTCCGCCAGTCACAAGGATATTCATTTGAAATGTATATATTGTTAGTCTATATTTATAGTAACCTAAGATGTGCTAAATATAAACTAGGCAAATGGGCTTTATTTTGGTATAATTATAATACGCATGAATACATATAGTATGCAGTTCCGAAATACTGTTGTTTGTTGTAGCCATCTGTCCCGGACGGCTGTTTTGAGTTGGTGTTAGGAGATATTGCACCGAATCGTTTCACCGTCTATTTTGAGTAGGCGGTTTTTATTTTATTTTTTATTTTACAGCATGTCTAATCCATTCCTCCAAAAAAAGATTTTGGTAATTACGGCCCATCCCGATGATGAAACGTTTTTTTCCGGCGCTCTCAAACAAGTAGTAGACAGTGGGGGCGAGGTACGCTTATTCTGTGCAACGCTGGGGGAGCGCGGGAAATCGTATTTATCGGAAGAGCATACCCCTGAAGCAATAAAAGCCATTAGGGGCGCAGAGCTGCATACAGCTGCCAATACAATTGGCATTAGTAGTGTACACATTGGCGGTTTTGCCGATAGTGAACTTATGAAATATAAAGTCGAGTGCGCCGAGCAGGTGCGCGACGTGCTAAATGATTTTGCTCCAGATGTCATAATGGGCTACGGGGCGGATGGGTATACGGGGCATGCCGATCATATAGCTATACACGATGTCGCCGTAGAGATTGCAGAACAGGTAGGCGTATCGTATGTTGCCTTTACCCTTCCGCCGGAGCCTACTCGTACTGAGCTGCTCACCATACTCCGGGGTAAACGCAAACATGGCGTGTACCAAGATGAATTTGCCCCACAATTACACACGCTAGTAATAGAGGCTGATCCTATTCATAAGATGGAAGTACTGCGTTGCCACACTTCGCAGTTTCCAGGTCTAGACCCGTTCCGCGTGTTTGGCCAGGACCTCGGCGAACATTTACTAAGGTACGAATATTTTATTATAGAGGTTTAGGAGCGATATAAAATCCCGCAGCGCGGGATTTTATATTGCGTTCTCATGCTTCTTTAGTTGTGTGTGCCAAATGTGCGTCTGTGCCGCTTCGCCATAATCTTATAAATCATGTAGCTGAATAGTGCCCCACCAACCATAACAATCCAGAGGTTGTCCATGTACTGGTTGAAGTATTCCCAGTTTTCGCCAAAGGCATAGCCTATAGCAAAATTGGTGCCCACCTCAGCAATTTCTCCAGTCGCTTCAAAGAAAAAATATTTTTTAAAACTTACTTTACCAAGGCCTGCAATAATGTTTACGGTAGGTGCAATTGCTGTGAGGTAGCGACTCCAGAAAACAGTGAGGAGCGGGTGGTCGTCTATTTGTTTTTCCACTACCTTAAACCGCTCGGAGTGAATAAGCTTTCGAAAGCCTAGGTGCTCCAAAGTTTGAATGCCGTACTTTCGAGCAAGCCAGTATCCTGTATTGTCTCCTGCTACGTTCCCCAGTACTCCTACAAAAAAGACCATCCAGGGATTTAAATACCCTTGCGTGCCAAATGCCGTGGCTGCGGCAATAATAGTCCCGGAAGGAAGGGGGAGGAGAAGCGCTCCGGCGTACGTAATTATAAATATAGCTATATATTTATATGAAAAAACGTAAGGGAGAAGTAAGTCTGCAACGGAGTGCATTGGAGAAATGAATGTTCGGCAAATACTTATGAGTACACTCATTGTACCAGACTTATACAAGTATTGATACCGTTGTTTTCATATGCAATTTCCGACTACAGGACTATGCCTCGCGCAGAAAATGATATTGAGGGCGCTATACGCAAGGCTTATATAACAAAAGCAACTGGTGCTAAGGTGATGACAAGGCTCAATACAAGCCATGCAGTCACCAGACAAGACTCTGATCGCTTGGGCGAGTATTACCACAATTCACCTAAGCATTTTCGGAGCTTTAGTGCATTATAATAAAACCCCGTGGAACTTGTTTCCAAGGGGTTATAGTTTACTGTGTCGTGTATAAGTTAACGTGAGTGCGGTATAAATTGCGCCCAGGCTAAGAGTCCTATCATCAATAGTAGTAGTACGCAGAGTATGCCTGCGCATATGTATACGAACTTCTTTGTCTGCACTTCGCGTTGCTTCAGGCGTAGGGTGGCCTCTTCTTGGCTTTTGCGCTTGCTTTTATCGGCTTCTGCAAACTTGCTGTCTATATATTCTTTTGTTTCTGTGTCCATAATGCTGCGTACCTCTAGTATATATAGTCTAGCATGTATGGCTAAATGGTGTGGTACATACTTTCTTCATATATTCAGATATACTATTATATATATAGGCATTTTATCATTAGAACGTAATATTATAATGCAAAAAATAAAGATTGGAGTAGTAGCATTGGGCATAGCATTTATTGCTGCGGGGTGCAGCAGTCAAACTAGTACATCAAGTACGGCACCGGTAGTTACTCCACCTGCTACCACTACAACTACAACCACTACTACCCCCACTACTACAAATTCTCCTACGTCATATACCATGGCCGAAGTGGCTGCGGCAAATACTGCGCAGAAATGCTGGACTACCATAGATGGCAATGTGTACGATCTAACTGCATGGGCAAACCAGCACCCAGGGGGTAGAGCCAATATCTTAAAATTGTGTGGAATTGACGGCGCAAAAGAGTTTAAAGCGCAGCATGGGACACAGCGGAAGCCCGCACAAGAGCTGGCGAGTCTCCTTATAGGAACTTTGAAACAATAATATCTATGAAAAATACCGAGAAAACCTCGGTGTTTTTTTATCCTGACTTTTGAGCAAGCTTGCTGTAAATGTGTTAGAATATGAAGTCTTATTAACACATTTTATGGAAGAAACTACACAACAGGGGTGGAATTATCGCTTAGTTAACTATTTTTTACGGAATCGGCAGCTGTCGGTTTTGTGCCTTATTCTTATAATTGTTTCAGGTGTTTTTTCTTTTACTCAGCTCCGGGTAGAAGGATTTCCCAAAGTCACCGTTCCCATAGCCATTGTGAGCACTGTTGCTCCGGGCGCTGGCCCTGAAACAGTTGCTACCACGGTAACCGGACCCATTGAAAGCGCTGCGCGCGACGTCAAAGGTGTCAAAGAAACCAGCTCTCATTCTCAGAGTGGGTTTAGTTCAGTGGTGGTTCAGTTTGATAGCGGGGTAGATATAAACACAGGCCTCCAGGAGGTCCGGACGAAACTTTCTTCTGTAACATTGCCCGCGGGTGTGCGAACTCCAGAAATTATAGTGCCCGAAACAAGTGGTGCGCCGTTTGTTATAGCTGCGACGGGTAACAAGACAGTGGCTGAGTTGCTCGCAGAGAAAAACGCACTCACAGAAAAACTGCGCAGTGTAGATGGAGTTAAGAGTGTGGAGCTCGTTTCTAAGGCGGCGGAGAATGTGTACATAGAAGTACAGCCTCAGTTTGTGTCTCCTTCGGTGACCGATCAAATAAACGCAAGTAACATTGGCTTTCCGCTTGGCAATGTAGACCTTGCTGGTACAGAGGCTCAGGTAGTAGCAACAAAGTCCGCTACTACCCTCGACGATATAAAAAATATTCCTATTAGCGTTACTGGGGCGAATGGTACAGTAACGGTATTTCGTTTGCATGAAATAGCAAATGTCTATAGTGCTGTGGATTACGATTCCCAAATCCATCGTATAGGATTTAAGGATGGCGATACCTTTAAAATTCAATCCGCGCTTTTGTACGAGATCCGCCTTACTTCAGACACGGACTTACTGAAGGCAGATGAAAACATAAAAGCTGCGCTTACTGAACTGCAAAACCAGAACGCATCTACAAAATATGTGGTTGTTATGGACGAGGCCAGCAATGCTAAGCAGCAAGTAGATGAAATAGTCGGAGCTGCTATTGGGAGTGCCTGGGATTCCTTAGGTAAGGCAGGGGCATTGGGTTATGTATTTGGTGGTATTTGGCTTTTGGTTATTGCAATGTTCTTCTTCCTCGATTGGCGAAGCGCTATTATTTCGGCTGTAGCTATTCCCTTGTCGTTTTTCTTTACGTTTACATTCCTGTATTTTGCGGGGATACAACTAAACACTATAGTACTATTTTCCATGATATTAGTGCTGGGGCTTATTGTAGATCCGGCAATTGTAGTACTTGAATCCATTAAGCGATATTTGGAAGTAGGATACACGGGCGTTTCTGCAGTGCTTCGTTCTATTGAAACGGTAGGGGGCGGACTATTTATGGCGGTGTTCACTTCTTTTGTTGTGTTTGTGCCTTTTGGTGTAGTCTCTGGTACGTTTGGACAAATAATAAAGTATATTCCGCTTACGGTAGTTCCAGCGCTCATTGCTTCGTATTTCGTGCCACTCTTGTTCCTCACCTGGTTTGCCGCACGGTTTCTTAAGGCGGGGCACATTGCAGAAACAAAAGACGAAAACGACCCCCATTCGCTGTGGAAATCAGCGCAGTGGTTTATTCGAGTAAACCGATATGTACTGCGTCATTGGTGGCTTAAAATTACTATTATTGTACTTGGGCTCGTTATTCCTATAGGCACATCTGCGTTCTTGTTTAGCTCTGGTAAAGTGCAGCAAGTGCAATTCGCGAAGCCGAACGATGTGGACTTTTTGACTGTTACCGCGCCGCTGAAAGGTATGCCTAGTGAGGCACAGCGGCTCGAGCAAAACAAGCCTCTGGAAACTGCGCTGAGCCATTATGCGCAATACATACAATCGTATTACTATGGGTCTGTAGATGGCGGTACTGGTGGTGATTCTCTATCACTCATAGTCACGCTTCTGCCTCGCACTGACCGAGATCTGAGTAGTGGTGAAATTGCAGATAAGCTAGAAGCTGAGCTGCAGCAGTATTATGGAAAGAAGGCGCTTGTTGGCGAGCTGGGCACGGGTCCTCCGGAAGCAGCATACCCAGTATCTGTAGAAATCTTTGACGCGGACAATGCAAAGCTCCTTGCGGCGAGCAAGAAAATTGCGGATGAACTTCGCGGGTATTCGGAAGTCTCTGCAGTGAGCTATTACGGTGAAGAGACTACCAAAGATATAACCATTACCATAAAACCAAGTGAGGCAGCCGGGGTTGGCCTTACTGCGCCGAGCCTCTACGGACAGCTTGCAGGTATTTTAGGTGAGCGCACGTTATTTGTTCTTGGCGACCAAGACGTGGTTTTGCGCAGTCCAGAAAACACTAAGCCTCATACCGTAGATGACATTGGCAAAATAGTAGTGTTTGGAAACAGGGGCCCCGTGCTCGTAAGCTCTGTTGCGAATGTTCAAGAAGTAACGAGCGCTACCAGCATAAATAAGATTAATGGCCAGCGGTATGCGACCGTATCTGCGCGCATTACAGACCCGCGCAATGCCATAGCAGTGCAGCGTAAAATAGATCAGTGGTCAAAAGACAACGCAGACAAGCTCGGTGTACCCCAAAAGGCGTTCGACAATCCGGCATCGCAGGATGAATTTGAAAAATCGTTCCAGCAGTTGTTTCTTGCCATTGCGCTGTCCATCCTTATAACGTACATAGTGTTTGTGCTGTTCTTCCGCTCGTTCGTCCAGCCGCTCATTATTCTTTTCTCCATACCACTATTGTTTGTGGGAGCATTCCCAGCGCTCTATGCGTTTGCGCAAGGGCAACTCGGGTTTCTTGAAGTGCTTGGGGTAATTATGGTTATAGGTATAGTGGAGAATGTTGGTATATTCCTTATAGACTTTGCGAACCGTAAAGTGGCTGAGGGTATGGATAAAAACGAAGCCATTGCATTGAGCTCGGGTATACGGCTCCGTCCTGTAGTGTTGACCAAATTAACGGCTTTGGCAGGGCTGCTACCACTTGCAATCTTCGCACCGTTTTGGCGCGGTCTTGCTGTGGTGGTTATAGCAGGTATTTTAAGCTCCGGTGTTCTGAGTTTGTTCACTACGCCTATTCTGTACTCTTGGTTTACGCGAGTGAAAAAACCTAAGGAACTCGAAAGCTAGTCCCATTAAGTAGTATATTATTTCTATGAAACGAATTATTCGTGTTCTGCTTATACTCGTGCTGCTTGGCGCAGCAGCGTTTGCTGTAGCAGTAATTGTGCAAAAGCAGAAAGACAAAGACAACAAGACTACAGAGCAAGTACCAGTCATTGTGCAGGATCCGGTTACAGGCCAACCTACTCAAAGCGGGGGAAACACTAACGCTACTCCAGCACCAGCAGCGCCGGTAGCAGTACCCGTAGCGCCTGCAGAGTCGGAGCCCGCTCCAGTAGCCATGACACCTACTACTCCAAGCCCAAAGCCCGTAGTCACAGGACCACGTGTTTTTAAAAGCACTACTGGACTCCGTGTGAGTATTCCTACCTCGTGGCACCCACAGGAAGAATATCGGAGCGGGGTAACCTACGCAGCATTCTATAACACCCGAAATGAAGTAGTCGCTTCAGTGGAGGCATATGAAAACAGCGGCAATACGCTGGACCTTATAGAGCAGCAACTCTCCGCAAGTCCATCCGTAACCAACCTGCGCAAAATTACTGTTGCAGGTTGTGCTGCTCTACAGTACGATACAGCGCAGGGGACCATGGTTGTATTTGTAAGAAATGCGTATACATATTACATTTCCGGGCAACTCGCAACGGATGTCTCTAAGCTCTCATTTTAGGCTCTACAAAAAACACTCGGGACATCCGAGTGTTTTTATTATTTTATTTTCCGCTAGTGGTTATGGCTGAAACCACCTTAAATACTTCCGAAGATACATCTCGCGCTACTGCTTCTTGGTCTGCTAGATTGTTGCCTTTGGTCATAACGCACAGGAAATAGGGTTTACCGGGGTAGTAGATAATGCCACAATCGTGAAATTCTTGGCCGGTTGCTATGCCGTTTTCCTCCACCACACGTTCTCCAAATTTGTGGCTCACCAGGGTGTTGGGCGGGCTCCCTGCGACAATGCCATCTTTAAAGTTTGTTTCAGATAAGGTGTGTAACACTTCTTCTGAACTCTTTCGGTCTAGGTAGGAAGCATTGTACAACACAACGAAAAATTTACTATCTTCCTGTGGCGATAAATAATCGGTTAGGGCTATATCTTTTCTGTTGCTAGGGAGGGGAGTATCAAGATCTTGAAAAATGCTAGGAAGGGCATCTTTGCGGAACTGATATAGTAACTCTAGGGCATTATTATCTGAGTTAACTATCATTTCATGGAGCAGCTCTTTTACCGTATACGTATTACCTGGTCGTATATTGCCTGGCTCTCCGAGGTTCTTAACATTGTTTAGGTCTTGTCCATTGAATATTATTTTTTCATCAAACAATGTAGGTTCGGTCTCCTGTAGTTTATAATAGGAAATAATCATTGGTACCTTAAGCAAGCTTGCAGGCACAAACTTGTCATCTTCGTGGACACCAGTCCAAGCGGAATTGGTAAGATCGCGATAATAAACCCCAGTTACTATTTGCGGGTGTTTGCGGAGCGCGTCAGTTATGGTGCTTTGTATGTCGTTTAAGTAAGGGTAGAGCTGAGCGCTTTCTTCTTTGGTGTCGTATTCGCTATTGAGCAGCGGTTTTATGAACGTATAGGCAGTATTGTTCTGGCGAATATTTGCTAAATTGTTTTTTCGCGTTGGAGTAGTATTGCTCCGGGGCCGCCCATGGTGGTGGGTAAAGCCGAGCACTATAAGCCCGCCCAGCACGCAGCCGGTAAGAATGTGGGTCAGGGGTATAAATACTCTATGATGATACATACATGCATTATACTCCAATTTTATATTCCTTACAGGAGTCGGAGTAGGGGCGTATACACAAAACACCAGCCGTAAAAGCGGGTGTTGTTTGGGTTGGATATAGTCTACACTTTTTTGCCTGTAAGGAAATGCGCAATGGCTAAAATAATGGCAATAACCAAAGCAATGTGGACAAAACCACCAAGGACGTGGAAAGAAAATCCAGCGATCCACAAAATAAAGAGTATAAGAGCGAGTGTTCCAAGCATGGGGATAGTATTAATGACCTTCACACATATACTATGATGAGCAAATGAAAACCATATGAATCTTATCCAAAAAATTTAATATGACTACCGTAGGGCATGCCTCGAATGCTCGCGCCTGCCGGGTCTACCGATATAGTACCACTCGGTAACGTAACTTTTAGATACTGGTGTATGAACAGGTTAAACATAGTACATGTTGGTTTTATATCTTTTGGTGTAAACAATCTACTCCCTGCGAGAAGTACAAATAAAAGATAGTTTTGAGTATTGCAGTGTGCATATCCAGGGCTATCCCAAATTTGTACAATATTGCTGCGAAAGGCGAGTGGCGCGTGTTGGATGGTTCCAAATCTGCCTGCGTGCCACCGAGATATAACAAAGTCGTATGCGGATTGTGCATAGTCATCGGGGGAGGCGGCATTCTGCTCGAGCTCGGCAATTTTCTCGGCGATCTCGTGCGGTATGTGTTCTGGCAAATGGAATCTTCCAAACCCGAGAAATGGCGTAATGAGTCGCAAAATAACAAATACGAGCAAAAAGTAACATGCAATTATGAGAAGCACTGTGTAGAAAATAAACATATACATAGTATACACCGCTTGTGTCTGCCAAGTGAGCGGGGCCACTGCGTGGCAGCAAAGACCTGGCCATGGTAATAAAAAAGTCGAAAGCGTACTGCTACGCTTTCGACATGCTCGTATTAGTGAAAAAGTAGCAGCAGGTTCAGCTCTTACTTTTTCTTAGGGGCGGCTTTTTTCTTGGCTACTGGCTTAGCTGCTTCTTTTTTTGAAGCAGGGGCCGCTGGCGATGTAGCTTTCTTAGTTGCTTTGGTTGAAGCTGCAGGAGCTGCTTTTACTTCAGTACTGGAATCTTTTGGTGTGGCCACTGGTTTTGTTGCTACCGGAGCTGGGGTGGCTACTTTTGTTTGCGGTCCATGCTGGATCATATTCAAAAGCTTATCTACTTTTGAGTTGAGTAGGTCCAAGCCTTTTTTAAGGTCGTCTATGCGTTTGTCTTCTACTGCAGGAGCAGCGGTGTGTTTCTGCGGGGCTGGGGCACCAAAAGAAAAGCTATCACTTCTTTCGGAGCGGCGCGCTGGGGCATCGCTTGGAGCGTAGCCGTCGCGCTTAGCGCTAAAGCAGTTGTCGCAGTATACTGGCTTGCTGCCGTTTGGTTTAAATGGCACCTGACACTGGTTACCGCACTCGTCGCAGGTTGCGGTAAACATTTCTGAACGGCGTTCATCACGGCCCGGGCCGCCAAAAGAAGGCCTACCGCCAAAGCTTGGCCGGCCGCTGCCATGCCTGTCGCCAAAGCCACCTCTGCCTTTATTGCCGCTAAAACCGCCACCTGGTCTCTTAAAATCACCCATACTACGTTATATTATTATTAATTAGAGTTTTCGTTATACAAAGACGTGGGCTCTTGCCGTTGCCGTCTATACTATAGTGTACACGTTTTTAACAACTGGGTATATACCACAACTCTATAAATACAGGTAGGGTTATATCTGTAAGGGGTAATACCAATATTAGAATACAAAAGATGCCAGTGTGGGCCAGTTTGTTTGGTGAGATCGGTATATGGGATTAGAAGCACTTATTGTCCTAATATGGCATAAATCAATACACCAACAAACCCGAGGATAATTACCCAGCCAACAACTGCTACGGTTTTACTGGTGTGTTTGGGATCGCGCGGAGCTTGCGGTGCGAGATTGGCTTTGCGCTGCTTTATAAAGAGCAGGGGAGCAAGGAGCGCAGCAATAGTGCCTACATCTATTAATAAATCGGTAGCAGTATATACGTCACTATTCCTCGTGCTCAGTATGACCGTCCTTACTATAATTATGCCGATTATAACGGCTCCATACAGGTACGTACGCGGTCGTCGTAATTCAAGATTCTGCGAGAGCGATAAGTTTTTCCGCGATATAATAATTATTGCAATTACTATAAAAATAATATCTATCATAGTTATTTGCTACTTATACGTATTACTTAGGATGGAATTTTGGAATTGTAGAAGGTTGTTGTGAATTTTCTACTTTCGTATGTATCCTATATAAAAACACACGAGCGAGGCAAGTAAGTGAACGGCGCTGCGGGGATATGAAACAAGAGAAGCGTATACATGCCCAAACAGTGGGACTTGTACATGGGTCGCAGTAAGATAGGCAATAACCCCTCCACTGACAAAAAACGCCCCCGATAAAAATTTACATACTTCTTTCCAACGTGTGTTCATGGATTTATATATAGTAGTGTACGCTAAGTATATCAAAGCGACCATTGTATAGGGGGTTGTGTGGCGTAAATCAAAAACACGACCATTTAGGTCGTGTTTTTGATGGGGTCGCTATGTGAACAGGGTTCGTATAGCGATTGTGCGGGGTTGTAGTGCTGCAATTGTTAACGTCAAAATAATTGTGAGTTAGATAAATCACTGAGCAGGTTCCAGAAGCTTTTTGCGGTACGTATATTCATGCCATAGTACCGCAATAAATATCGCGTCCCAAATTGTAATGACTGTAAGAACTAAAGAGTGATATAGGCTAATGCGGTAGAGCTGGTAGCTCATAAATAATACCGATGCAATTATCGCTACCCAGTAGGCCCATAGTTTTTCTTCGTATAGCTGAATAGCAAGAAATATATTTAGCAAGCCATGAGCAAGAATATAGATTGCGGCAAATACCTTGGTATTGGTTGAAAGATGTTGCAGCCAAACCATTGCAAACCCAACAACTTTATCATTCGGGTCTTCAAGTAGCTCGCCGCGGGATAAGTGTAAAAAAGCACTCAGAAACGACTGCTTACTTACAAATAGAATAACGCTGCCACTGACAAGTTCAAAAACTCCATTTATACCTTTAAACAGAACCCCAAGTTCAAATACTCTATGCCAGTTTTTCTCAACTAAGATTTTTTTAAGCCAGGCCATAGATTTATATAAAATTTACTGGCTTTAACTTTTGGTAGTAGAAGAAAATACGTAAGTGCCGCAACCACTAAAGCAATACAGATACTGCCCAACACATCTACTGGGTGGTGAATACCTGTGTACACTCGGGAGGCTCCTACAAGCACAGTTAGTACCCACAACACCATGCTTATCTTTTTACTGTAAGGATATACCACTGAAGCCGTGGCTGCGCTCAAGAGTGTATGGTCAGAGGGAAAGCCATTGTCTGGGTCGTGGGGGATGAGCGGCGTGAAATGGTCTACCACAAATGGCCGTGGGTCAAAGTACAACATGGCAAGCAGTTTTAGAGCCACGTACATAATTGGCAAAGCCATAATGCCAAATGCTATCATTTCTTTTTGTTTAGCTCGTGGCTGTGCAATAAAATATATAAAAGCGATGCCGAGTATGATAATGAATAGGTATTTAGCTCCAAAAATAGATAAGTTGTTCAAAAAAGGGTTATTGTACATATCTGGCAGTGTTAAAACCCTGCGAGTGCTACCTGTCCAGGGCTATCTTTGTATGGACGTAATTAGCATATCAAAACACCCTGGTTTAAACCAGGGTGTTTTGATGGGCTGGTACATGAACGGGGTTCGGATGTATTCCCAAACAAAGAAGGCGATATTTTACATACCCGCATTCTAATTCCTATCAAATTCCTTTATTGCAATTCTCCTTAACAAATTCTTCTTGTCAGTGAATTCAGTTAAATCTACGTATCCATTAGTTGAATACAATTGTTTTGCATCTTCGTTGTCGGCACGATAATCCAGCCATACTCCTTTCTTGCCTTTTAGCTTTAACCATTCTTCAGCGACTTGTAACAGTTGCTTGCCGACACCTTGTCCTCTTGCCTCAGGCACCACTCCGATTCTAGCTAAATGACCGAGTTCCTGGATGTCGGTATCTTTAACTTCTATTTCCGGGATTTCTCCGATCTTGGTTTCCACATAGCCTACAGGGCTGTGGCTTCCTTGAGCAATGAATGCTCTTCGATCACTAGTAGATGAAAAGTTCTTTATTTCTTTCTCTATCCGTTCAGGTCTGACTCCGTCTATAATAACTCTCAAATTTGCCAAAACCCCCTCGTTGGATTCGTTTACTTCCGAAGTTGTTATTGATAGTCGTTCTCTTGTCTCAGGATTCATAATCCAATCATATCAAAAATTGGTCCTAGCTTCCACTTGGTGTATACACCAAGATGATCATTTCATGGGGAAAATTTGGGTGGAGTAAATCAAAAACACGGCCTGTTAGGTCGTGTTTTTGATGGGGTCACGTAGTGAAGGAAGTGGCAACTGTTATTCGCAATACCAACCGCTAGCGCATATCGGTTTAAAACTGTGTCTACAATTTTTGGGCGAATATTCTCTCAATTATGCTTTGCATTGGCATTCCAGTGGATTCAAGCTTTCTCTTTTCATTGGTCGTAATGAAGCTGTGTTCACTTATATGCCAGTCGCTATAGAACTCTTGTAGCCAGTTGTCTTCCGGATAGAAAGCTTCCGGGTCTTCCTCTCTGTCTATAAGATAGCGGTCTCCAGTTTTTGTAAATACTGTAATTACATTTATACCGCCTGGATTAGTATGCGCCTTCATTTCGTTTAGTATTCGTAGCGCCGAGTAATGTTTTAAGTGCTGTAAAACTGCTATTGCAATAATAGCGTCGTGCACACCATGAATAGACCAGGAGTTTAGGTCTGCCACCTCCGTTTTTATTTCGAGGCTTTGCTTTGCCGCGAGTCGCTGTAATTTTTCAAGACCTGCTTCAGACAAGTCTACCGCAGTAACTTCAAAACCTTGGGCAGCTAAATACAACGCCTGCCTTCCATCGCCCGCCCCTAAATCTAAAACTTTACTGCCACGGGGTAATATATCTACAATCTTTGCGGCTAAGTCCGCGGGCTTTCCATAGGAAGATGCATCTGGAGTTTTTCCATAAAGCAGTTCGTAGTTTTCTTTGATATATAGCATGGGGACATGATAACAAAAAACGCTAGCTAATGCTAACGTCCCTTGCTGGGGTCACGTAGTGAAGGAAGTTGCAACTATGTTACAGAGCGGGGAAGGATATATTTACATTCCAAAATTTCACTAGTTACCCTAGGGGTTCACTCGTTATATGTTCCCTTTAGTATTTGAAATGATATGTTTTCTTTTTCTTGCATTTCCTTTTCGGCTACCTTTTCAAAAGCTACCCCTGCTTCGCGAGCTATGTCCTCCAGTAAATCAGTGTTGCCTAAGTCATCCGAAAAGCCTAAAAGGATAACGCCATTTGGCTTCAAGTACGCTTTTGCTTCCTTAAGGAACTTACGTGTGGCTCTATAGCCTGGGTCAAATAATTGCATGTCGAGTAAATCCACTTTTGCTCCTGGGTCCAAAAAACCAAAGGGGAGAGCCCAAAAAATGGTGTCGAATTTGTGTGTTTTGTCTACTGCTTCGAAAACATCACCTTCTACAACTGTAATTTGTTGAGCCAGGTGTAATTTGTCCACGTTTATTTTTGTTGTTTCGCTTGCAAATGGGTTAATATCCGTAGCGATGATTTTAAGCTTTGGATTTGCAATAGCGGCAAGACAACTAATAATCCCAGCCCCACAACCGACTTCGCAAAAGTAATTTTGGTTTTTTACATATTCACGAACATATTCCGCAAACCAGCGGGTTGAAGGAAATGGGCCAGGGTTAAATACAGCAGGGTGGACAATAAAGTCATGTTTTTCAATATTTACAGTTGTCCAGTCCTCAGCTTGATTCTGTCGTAAAAATGTTCTCGATTGTTCTATGCTCGCTTCTTTTGGGTCGTCAAAGCGAAGTAATTGCTTTAGGTATGTTTTGGTTTTCTCAATATCTATTTCACCGTTTGTTGCAAGCTTTGTTTCTGCGTCAATAGAAAAATTAATCCGGTAATGTCTTCTAAGTTCAAAATACGTATCTAGGTCGTCAGGACCAAAACCCCCAAAGATAGCGATATCATTGAGCCCATAGCTGAGTAAAGTGTCTATCTTTTTCATGAGACTTTCTTTTAATTCTCGTATGCCTGTTCCTTTACTGTTATCAAGTAGTATAAATGCTTTATGTTTGGTAATAGTATTTCGAAATTCTGTGTCGTGAACTAAGTTAAAGTTTTCATCGAAGAGCGGTATATCTGCTAAAAACAGCTTGCATGCTGTAGTAATTGTTCCTAAATCACCAGGAGGTACATCGTTAGTCTGTAAATATGCAACAAACGGCATCTTTTGATGTATAGTTTTTACATCTTCTATTGGATTGGGGGACCCTGTAAACGAAAAATGTAAAATTGGCACGAAGCCTTCGTAGAAAGCACAGGCTTGGAAGATGGAATGCACCTTTTCAATCTGAGTATCATTTTGAAGTGTTTTGTGATTTGCACTTACGCCCACGCATATCTTGAGCAGGGGGTCGCGTTTGTTGTCGCGCAAGAACTCTCCAATTTCTTGTACGTGTTCTGGTGTATCGGCATGAAATTGATAGAAGTAGTAACTCACTTCTTGATTAAAGAAATGTTTGAATTTATCTCGCTTAACTTGAAAATATTTCTGATTGTACTCGTTGCTCTTAACTATAATCGGAACTCGTTCTATAACTAAAATACCAAGTTTCGCTATTTCCGATACTTTTGATGGGTTATTCGTTAAAAGTTTGATTCGTGTTATCCCTAAATCGTTCAAGGCTATTTGTGCCCATGCGTAATTTCGTTCATCTGGTTTGTGTCCTAAAATTACATTGGCTTCAAAAGTATCAAAACCTTGTCGTTGTAATTCGTAGCTGCGTATCTTTTCAAACAGCCCTATACCGCGACCTTCTTGGCGTAGGTAAATTAAAACACCATTCTCACTTTCCGCTATTTGCTCAAGTGACCGATTGAGTTGTTCTCCGCAGTCGCATCTTAAGCTTCCAAATGTGTCGCCAGTCATACACTCGCTGTGGATGCGTACGAGTACAGGAAGTGAAGGCTTTAGCTGCTGTGTCCGCAGAACAACAGTCTCTTTTCCGAATGCATCCGCGTAGACGCGAACAAAGAACGTTCCAAATTTGGTTTCCAAAAGTGTTTCAATGTGTTGCCTTGGTTTCATGGTAAAGCTGTTTCAAATCATGATACTTCATGTTAATTGTAGTTTCAATTTCTCTGTGGGTCAAACAAAAAACCGCCTTACTTAAGACGATCTTTTGCTGGGGTCGCGTAGTGAAGGAAGTGGCAACTTTATTGTAGAGTAGGGAAGAGTGTGTATGTATTTCGTCTTTACTTACATCTTTTGAATAACCATTGTAGTACCGGTTATGTGCTTCATGCGTTTGAATCTTTTGTCTTTTACGTAGTAGTTGTTCAGCACCTGGGTGACATCATGCCACACTCCGTAGTCGTGCCAGACAATGGTGCCACCTTTGCGAATCAGTTTATACGCTTGTTCTGTATCATTTTTTACATACGCCGCTGTGTGAGAGCCGTCTACAAATACTAAATCCATTTTTCCATAGTAAGGCGAGAAGTCAAATGTAGCAGAGTCGCCCAGTAGTTGAGTTATCTTTTTCGCTTCTGGTTTGTTCTTGAAAAACACTCCTGTAACATTTTGTGTAATGTATGCCATGTCGCTCCAGCCAGACTTGTCCTTTGGGTTTATGGCCAGCTTAGTCTTTATAGATTTCTTCTTTGGTAAGTCGAGTGTCGAAATTTTACCGCTAACAGGCATGTTGGCAGCAATGTTTATGGTAGTTCTGCCATTAAATGTACCAATTTCAAACACTCGTTTTACGCGTAATGTTTTTACCAGTTTACACATAACCACAAGCTCGAACAGGGTGGTGTTGCCGTCCAGTGGTTCGGGGTGCAGTATTTGTATAGCTGGCTCCTTGGTTATTAACTGAGTGTAAGGTATCAGGGGAATAGGTGTATGTAGCATATACAAGTGAGGGATATTCGAATTATAATTTACCGGCTTGAACACACTCTAAAATTTCCTCATGTAGAACTCCATTCGAGACTACACAGCCTATCCCGTTTTGGTCGTATCTTCTTGGCTCGCCGTTCAAGTCGGTTACTTTTCCGCCAGCTTCTTCTGTAATGATTTTTAATGCAGCCACATCGTGGCCATACTTTCCGTAAAAAGCACCGCCAGCGAATTTGCCGTTTGCTACCTGAATGCCGCCATATACAAATGAAGGAAATTTCATTACTCTGGCTTTTTTATCGCTCATTAGCTTATGAAATGGCAGATTTGAAAAACCAACGTCTTTCCCGGAAGCGCCAGTAAGTAAGTATGTATTTTCAAGGCTGGTGTTTGTGGATACGATTATTGTTTTACCGTTCCTGTATGCTCCGCCACCCTTTTGCGCCCAATACATATTATGCATGACAGGATCGTTTATTACGCCCAACATTGGCTGTCCGTTGGACTGGTCTACGAGAGCCAGCGAAAAAACGAACATGGGTAGACCACAAGAAAACGCCATGGTTCCGTCTATCGGGTCGCACACCCAAATATATTCCGAACCTGCTTTTGTCAAACTCTTTTCTTCGCCATAAATACTATGGGTCGGGAACGTTTCACTGATTCTTTTTATAACCAGGTCGTTTATCTCCGTATCAGCTTTCGTAAGCGGTGTATTATCTTCTTTCCAAGTAGTTTCAGTTTCAAAGCCGAAGTACTTTAAAGCTATTGTTTCTGCATCGTGCGCAAGCCTTTTGGCAAATGCAGCGTATTGTTCCATGGTGTTATTCATCTTATTTTCTATTAACTTTCGTTTTTCTGCGGTTCGTAAACCACTTCAACCTTTACTCTATCCAAGTCTTCAAAGAAGACAGCGTAATAGCCCGGGGCGTATTCAGGGTAAGGTTTTGCTCCGCCGTAGAGAGGGGTAATGCCTTTGGGTTTAAGAAACTCAGACACAAATGCATTTACCTGTTCGGCAGCTTGGACCTGTAACGCGATATGATTTAAGCCTGTGCGTTTTCGGTGGAAACCGTCCCGCTGGTACTTCTGCTCGGTAACACTCACACAGAGGTAACAACCGTCACTAATGGCGTCAAAATGTGCTCCGTCATCTTTTATGGAAAATGCCAGGTACTGCAATAGTTCTTTCCAAAATTGAAGATTGTCTACGCTGGAGAGGTTCATACCTATGTGTCCAATCTTTGCTTTCATAGTCGTGTTATTTAATGACGAAGTAACTATCTATTTCTTATATCTATAACACTTAGTCTCATGGTCATTTACCATACCAACCGCTTGCATGTAGGCGTAGCAAATTGTGGAACCGACAAATTTAAAACCGCGCTTCTTTAAGTCTTTACTCATAGCGTCCGACTCTTTACTCGTAGCCGCGATATCTTTTATTGCTTTGACGTGGTGAGTAATAGGTTTACCACCAACGAATTGCCAGATGTATGTATTAAATGAGCCAAACTCTTTTTGCACAGCAAGAAAGGCTTTGGCATTTCCAATTGCGGCTGCCACTTTAAGGCGGTTGCGGATGATGCCAGGGTTGGCCAAAAGCCGCTTTGTATCTTTTGCCCCATAGCGGGCTATTTTTTTAGCATCGAACCCACTGAATGCCTTGCGGTAATTATCCCGCTTACTCAGTACCGTAAGCCACCCGAGTCCCGCCTGCGCACCTTCAAGAATTAAAAACTCAAAAAGCGTTCTGTCTTCGTGTACAGGCACGCCCCATTCTGTATCGTGGTATGAGACTAGAAGTGGGTTACTTCGAGGCCATTCGCAACGATATTGTTTTGAGTTTTTAACCATGGTTGTTTTAAGTGGTGTCGGTATCCTGGGCTTTTTATGGGCACAACTTTACTGTATGTGCTTTAGTCTCATTCTAGTTTTAATTTCTGTGTGGGTCAAACAAAAAACCGCCTTATTCAAGACGGTCTTTTGCTGGGGTTACATAGTGAAGGAAGTTGCAACTGTGTTGCGGAATCATCAAATGGAAACATATATTCCAGACTTACATGGGTAGGAATTCCCCTTTTAAGATCTTGCTGCTGGCAGTATTTAACAAACATTTTCGATTTCTCATATATGCCAAATGAAAAAGACAGCGAACTCTATAAGGTTATTATAGAACGCGCTGTCTCTTCGTTGTTTCGACTTATGGGCAGTGAACCTTACTGGCAAGTCTTTGCCGCTTGCTCAGGCAGCCCTCGAATAAACTCGTAAAGAGCGGTGGGGCTATCGCCGAGTGTAGCTGCACCGAGGCCTTGGTTCCACTTCCAGTATTCTTCAAAGTATTTACCTGCAAGCGCATCAAGCCGCTTACACATGAATGCTTTGTTGTTGCTGGCAAGTGTATAATCGTAAAGCCATTCGTCGCCGACAAGGCTTCGTCGGATCAAGAAGGCCAGTTTAAAGCGCCGATTCTCCTTATGTCCGCTCACGTTCTCGTAGATGAGCAGCTCCTGGCGATTGACGGTGTCCATCATTTGCCAGACGCTACCATCGTACAATGTATAAAACCTTCCGGTATCGTAGACCGTACGGTGAATCAGTTCGCCATTGGTGAGTGGCATGAGAATGTCGGGCAATAGCCATTCTTCTCGGACAGGATCGGCTTGGGCCGACTTGTACGCCAGCTTCAGCATTTCTTCCGAATCTATAAGCCACTGCTTGATTACTGCCGCGTTCCGAAAGTCTGGTGCCAACATCTGGTTTGCATACCGTGCAATGAGGTGGTCGGAATTTGCCGCATGGGACCATTTAACCGTTTTGGAGTCGGGTCTGTCTAAAACAAACCCTTTGTCACCGTTGTCCCTTGGTTGTTGTGCCTTGATCGGAGCGAGCCTGAAAGACTCGTGCCGACTTGCGCCAATGTACACCCAGCTCACTTGGAAAGTGGCAAGTATGTACGACCCTGTCTCACCCCGCGAAGCAAATGCTTCAGGGCTGCAACGGCTTTTTGGTTCGAGGAAAGTATTGTAGCACCAGTATAGTACGGCATGGTCTTTCTTCCGTATATCCAGGTAGTAGTCGTCGCCCACGCTTGTAAGCCGGCCATCCTTTGATGCTTGAATTGCGGCGTAATTTCCCAGAATTTCAACTTGGGCGTTGGCGCTCAAAGGCAGGGAATAGAGCAGAAGCATAAGAGCCGCTGCGCTTAGTAGTCGAAGTTTCATTGAAAGTCCTCCTGAGATTTTTCAAACCGAGTTGTAGTCGTGCGCGTGCCTGAGCGTTCAAACTACCAAAACAGGTAGCTAACAGTAGGCAAAAAACCTGCAATTATTACGGGCTTTTTGCCTAAAATTATGTATAGTTTTTGAGGATAACATAATACAACAATATATTCATATTGTCAAGTCTATATAAACTTAGTTAGTCTATCTTAAAATAGAAAAGATGCTAAGCATCTTTATACCTCAAGGTGGCTATCCCATGGTGCTGCTGTGTGGGTAGAATCAAAAACACGACCGAGAAGGTCGCGTTTTTGATGGGGT
>CAZBAS010000002.1:0-84235 GCA_964490395.1 uncultured Candidatus Saccharibacteria bacterium
CGCCGAATCCACCGCGACCGCCTGCTGGGCGTTCTTCACGAGGACGAGCTTCGTTTACAGTGATTGTGCGACCATCGAGCTCTTTACCATTCCAGAGTTCGATTGCAGCTTGTGCAGCTTCCTCAGTGTCCATTTCGACGAAACCGAAACCGCGAGAGCGGCCGGTCATTTTGTCGATGACTACCTGAGCAGATACTACATTACCAGCTTGTGAAAAAGCCTGTTGTAATGCATCGTCAGTAGCTCCATAAGAGAGGTTACCGACATAGAGTTTCGTTGCCATTTGTTTGGCTTCCTTGGTTAGAGCTCATCTTTCACTCTAACGATAAAATAAATACAAGTGTTTGATCCTACTGCCCTATGGCCGTTTCACTGTCGACTATCGAGTGCATATAAGCACATACCAAGGTTTCCAGAAGCCCGAACAAACGTAAGAAACAAGACTTAAGATGATAGGCTTACTATAGCACGTATGGGCCATATAAGCAAGGATTTTGACGAATCTACGAATATGGCCGAATATTGCGTATTACTACGAACCAAGACAGGAACTACCTGTATGTAATTCGCAGTTATTCGCACTATTCGTTACGTTCGCAGATTCGTCTAGGAGCTTAGTTAAAACTACCTGCTTGTATCCCCCACAGCTTCTGGTATGTTCCCTGTTTTGCTTTAAGCAGCTCTTCATGCTTTCCATCTTCCAGTATTTTTCCGTTTTCAATTACTACTATGCGATCCATTTGCATAATGGTAGAAAGCCGGTGCGCAATAACAATTACCGTTTTATGTTTCATAAGCTTTTTGAGCGCATCTTGAATAAGCATTTCAGATTCTGAATCCAAGCTCGACGTTGCTTCGTCTAGCACCAGAATGGGTGCATTTTTTAGCACCGCGCGCGCAATGGCCACTCGCTGCCGCTCACCACCAGAAAGTTTTACCCCCCGCTCGCCCACCAGAGTGTTATAGCCCTCGGAAAAACCAGAAATGAACTCATGGGCATGGGCCGCTTTGGCCGCTGCCACTACTTCATCGTCGCTTGCATCGGGACGCGCATAGCGAATATTTTCCAGCAAGCTTCGGTGAAACAAAATAGGGTCTTGCGGCACGAGGGACAAAGCTGCGTGCAAACTATTTTGAGTTACCGTGGCTATATCCAGCCCATCTATGGCAATGCTACCTTTTTGCGCATCGTAATACCGAAACAATAACTTAACGATGGTTGACTTGCCCCCGCCGGAAGGGCCCACAATAGCCACGCGCTGACCAGCCTCAATGGTCAACGAAAAATCTGTAAATATCTTTCTGTTGTTTTGATAGGCAAACCCGACTTTTCGAAACTCTATGGCACCCTGTGGGGCTGGCAACACTTTTGCATGAGGTGCATCTACCACGCCAATAGGTGTAGTGAGTATTTCCGTCATTTCGTTGGCATCGGCTATTGCTTCATAGGCATAGCGAATACTATTGCCTATACCCCACAGTAGTTCAAATATTTGAGTAAGGTACGCCTGGATGAGCGCGAAGTCACCTATGGTAAACTGCCCTTTCTGCCACAGCGTTACCCCGTAATACATAATGGCTATTTCCAGAATAAGAATGAGGCCGCTTTGCACCGCACTTACAGTAGCGCCTAAGTCCCAAGTGAATTTCCTCAGCTTAAAGAGTTTTTCAGTAACGGTACGAAAGGTGTTTACTTCAAGGTTAAAACCATTGAATAATTGTATGTTCAGATGGTTTGTAATGGTATCTGCAGCGTGGCGCGTAACTTCTGTATCTGCTTCTGACTTTTGCAGGTCATAGGGCAGCTTGTACATGGTGAATTTATACATGAGGAGTACATACACCACAATCCACGCAAGTACCCCCACCCCTATTTGCCAGTGGTACGCGAGCAATACAAATAAAATAATGCTCATGCGAATGAGTATGCGACTAAAGTCCCAGGTAAGGCGGTCGGCAATGGTCTCGAACGCAGACGAATATCGCGTAACCCGCCGCACGAGCGAGCCAACAAAACTGTTTTCAAAGAACCCTACGGAGTGTTTTTGTAAATACTCGTAGCATGTATTGAGCAGGTCGGTCATGACCCGGGGTTGGTAAAAGTTATTGCTGAATTCGAGTATGCGGTAGAAAACCCACAAGATGCAGTTAATGATGAGCACATAGGCCACCACTACCAAAAGCGCGTGAAGCGTACCCGGGGCACTACCGCCGAGCAGGTCGAAAAACCGTTTATAGAGCAACGGCTTATAGACTTCACCTATGTTTGTAACCAGCAGGCCAACGACTATGGCAATCATGGCCCATGGGTATCGCCTGCTATGCTGCCAAAATATTTTTAGGGTTTGGCGGGTAAGGAATTTCTTATTTTCAGACATATAAATACAACACGAGTTACTTTCTCGTTAGGGAAAAGTATAGATTATTATGTGTTTCGTAATTAAACGGTGGAACGCAGAGCAGTTCTACTGAGCATTCCGTTAGATGGCACCCATCTAGCCTAGTCCGTGTTAGGTGAGAATACGTGGACCTTTTTTTGTAATGGCTACAGTGTGTTCAAAGTGAGCAGAAAGACTGCCATCTTCCGTGCGTATGGTCCAACCATCATCATCAAAAAATATATGGTATGCGCCCATGCAGAGCATTGGTTCTATGGCTATAACCATATTTTCCACCAACTTTGCGCCAGTCCCAGCTTTGCCATAGTTCGGAATTTGCGGGTCTTCGTGCACTTCATAGCCCACTCCATGACCAACCAGATCGCGGACTACTGAATACCCATTGCTCTCCGCGTACTTTTGTACAGCATGCCCTATATCCCCTGCTCTATTACCAACCACGGCTTGCTGAATACCCAGTTCTAGTGCGCGCTTGGTTACGTCTATTAAGTTTTGCGCTTCAGGCGCTACCGTGCCAACCGGTACTGTTATGGCAGTGTCAGTAAAATATTTTTTGTAGACCATGCCTATGTCGAGGCCTACAATGTCACCGCTTTTTAAAATTTCTTTAGCCGAAGGAATGCCATGCACTACAACATCGTTCACCGAAGTACAAAGCGCTGCAGGAAATGGGTTGTCTCGTTCGCCATAGCCAATAAAGCTCGGCACGCCACCGACTTTGCGAATTTCTGCATCTGCATAGTCGCTCAGATCCTTAGTGGATACACCTGGTTTAGCAAGCCGAGCAGTCCGCAGCAAAATATCACGCAGGTGCTTACCACCTTCGTGTATTGCTTCTATCTCTGCGGTTGTTTTAATTTGTCCGGGCATACGTGTCCCACTGCGTGGGAATGTCTAATTTCTAATTTTCAATTTCCAATTTTCGGATGAGGCGATCTACGGTTTTCATGACTCGTCCCTTCACCTCTGCGACAGTACCCATACCGCTCACTTTGGCAAACGGATAGAGTGATTTGTAAATGGGTTGCGATTTTACTAAATTTGCTTGAGAAAAATGACGTCTTTTTTTAATAGCTTCAAGTGAATCATCAGCTCTCTTTTTATTGCCAAAATATCCTTTACGCTGAGAATTTCTCTTGACTGTTTCTTTCCAAGGAATAGTAATGTATAGACTAATGTTCTTGGTTCTTCCAATGCGCGCCATGTACTTTGTCACATACCGTACTTCGTCTGGCATTTTAGGATGACCTGCAAATATAATGCCTTCAGTGGCCGGTACCCGGTTAATCGCATTGATAACTAACATGCGATATATCTTTGTAGGGTTCATCACGCCAATATCAACTGTCTTGCGGAAAATAGCGTCAATTTTTGGGTCACGGTGGCGCTGCACCTCTTGTTCAACTCCCATATCAATGACGTGCAATTTATATTTTTTCGCCAACAATGCGGACTGAGTAGCTTTACCAGCCCCCAAATCACCGAGCAAAAAAATATTGAGCGGTTTTGCGCGCTTCGTCTTCTTCTCTCCTTGGGGGGAGATGGTCCGATGTCGTATCGGACCTGAGAGGGTTTTTGAAGCGCGCGTCGTCATAGGGATTAATTCTCCAAAATAGAATTAATTGCAGTAGTGACTTCAGGAATGGGCGGGCGGCCGTCAAGACGGTAGAATTTAGTCATTTCTTCGAGGTAGTCGAGTACTGGTGCTGTTTCTAGTTCGAACTGATCTAGCCGTTTTGCAATAATTTCATCGGTATCATCTACTCTGTGTTCTATTTCCGCTCTATGATGTAAACGATCTACAGAATCTTCACGCGGCACATCTAAAAACAGAGTTACCATATCTCTTCGCCCTAAACCGTGGAGCAGCCCCAACATGTAGTGCGCCTGACTTAGTCGTCTTGGTATGCCATCGAACACAATGCCTCTATCTTTAGGGATTTCATTAAAATGACTGTCTATAACCTGCATAATGTGGTGGTCATCGAGAAAGAGACCCTGGTTCATCAGTTCAGCTATTTCGAGTCCAATAGGAGTCTTCTTTGCTGTTTCGCCGCGAAGCACAGCGCCCATTTCCCAATAAAAAAAGTCAAGCCGTTGTGAAAGAAGCTTGGCTTGTGTGCCTTTGCCCGCGCCGGAGCGCCCTATAAAAAAGATAACGTCTGGTTTGTTCATTGGCTTCAGAATATCAGGTTTTTCCACTGTGTGCAACTGGGTATTACTGGTATACTTATAGTAAACAGTGTCGCATAAAAACTCGAAACAAACAGAGTAAATGAACAACCTATTTATAGAACTGGCGATAGTTCTTGTGCTGGCCGGAGCCTGCAGTTTTTTTGTAAGCTTTTTTAAGCAACCGAGCATTATTGGATATATTCTGGCCGGACTCATTTTAGGTCCGTTTGGCTATCACCACCTCCACGAAGGAGAGGCGCTGCACGCACTTTCGCAAATAGGCATTACCCTCCTCTTGTTCATGGTGGGACTAGAGCTCGATGTGACGCAGCTTAAAAAAATTGGCCGCCGCGCCATCATTGCCGGCGTAGCACAAATAGGTATAACCGCTGCCATAGGACTACTCCTTGGTTTGGTGCTACATTTTTCTGTACTCACCGCTACATACATAGCACTTGCGCTCACCTTCTCTTCCACAATAGTCGTGGTAAAGTTGCTGAGCGAAAAACGCGACCTACAAAGCTTGTACGGAAGACTCTCCATTGGCATATTTGTGGTACAGGATTTAGTCGCACTTATTATACTCATGGTACTGTCCAGCAGTGGCGAGGCTAGCAGTTTGGGTCTGCCGGTGTGGGGACAGATTTTGTTTACGCTGCTTAAAGGAATATTGCTTGGGCTCGGCATTGCTGCGCTGAGTAGTTTTATCTTTCCTAAACTCCTTAAAATAATTGGCAAGTCAGACGAACTCCTGCTCATCTTTTCTCTTGCCTGGGCACTGGGCTTTGCCGTATTCGTACAGCTGCCGTTTATAGGCTTCTCACTGGAAATTGGCGGGTTTCTTGCAGGTATTGCCCTGTCACAAAGCAGCGTCCACCACGAAATATCTGCGCGTATCCGATCCTTGCGCGACTTTTTTATAATGATCTTCTTTATAGTGCTGGGCAGCCAAATAACCTTTACTGGCATTGGCACCTACTTACTACCAGCGCTGTTCCTCTCGTTGTTTGTACTCATTGGTAAGCCGCTGGTAGTACTTACCACCCTAGGTATGCTCGGGTATAAACCACGCACGTCTTTTAGCACGGCCATGACCGTGGGACAAATTTCCGAGTTTAGCCTCATTCTCTTTGCACTTGGCGCGAAACTCGGGCACGTAAGCAGTGAAGTGAGCAGTCTCATAACCCTTATAGCAATTATCACCATAGCACTTTCATCGTATGGCATTATGCAAGCCGAACGCATATACACATGGCTCGCAGGACTGCTGGATTGGTTTGACTTTACGGGCGGCACAGCGGAAAAGCACCAACACGGAAGCCCGCTCAAAAACCATATTGTACTTCTCGGCGCTCATCGCACGGGCGGCGAACTGGCGCAAAGTTTTCTTAAGGCGCGCGAAAAATTTGTCATACTCGATTTCAACCCAGACGTAGCAGAACACTACTCGCACCTCGGGGTAGAAGTTATATGCGGCGATGCGTCTGACCCATACATTCAGGACCTTGCTGGCTTTAGGCATGCCCGGCTTATAGTTTCTACTCTTCCGGAACTGCACGACAACCTCGGCGTGGTAGAAAGCATTCGCAATCAAAAGCTCAAAGCCAAACTGATAATCATGGCGCAAAACGAAACAGATGCAAGATCCCTCTATAAACACAAAGTAGACTACGTACTGCTCCCCCACTACATAAATGGAATACATCTTTCCAAAATACTCAAACACCCGCACCCTCACCAGCACCTCACCTCCCTCCGCCGCCAGCACCTCAAAGCCCTCGGCACCTAACCCCCACGCCCATTTGTAGATCGCCAATCCTCTGTTCGTAATGTAAGCGGCCGCTTAAATTACGAACACACTTTTCTTGTGAATTTATAATCTAATATACTCAACGATTATGATTCGTGACCAAGAGACACTCACTACGAGTGCGAAGATTTTATTGCATCTCCTTAATGTAAAAACAGTGGCGGAGGACATATTTTCCTATCCCTCAATTCAAAAAGCGTTTTACCGAGATTATTACCAGTATCACAAAGATAGACGCATGGAACAGACTCTCCGTCGCCTCATTAAACAGGGGTGGATAAAGACTGAATACAAAGAAGCAAAGAAGTTTATTTCATTAACTAATAAGGGCGAGCTGGAAGCACTGTTTCACCAAGCGAAAATTCAAAAACCTGGACAGTGGGACGAACAATGGCGAATAGTAATGTTTGATATACCCGAGGGCGCACGCGAGGTTCGACAAAAGTTAAGGCTGCTGTTACTCGCTTTTGGTTTTAAATGCCTACAAGCGAGTGTGTACATATATCCATATGCGCTGTCCGGCGCAGCCATTGCCGCATTACGGAAATCAAAGCTCATACGCTACATTCGCATGGCCCGAGCAGATTTCGATGACGATACAGACTTACGAAAACTGTTTAAGCTCCCTGTTCGCAATTTAAGCGGCCGCTTAAATCTAGAACACGGGGAAAACAATGCTTGAGAGAGGGGGTGGCGTGTGATAGTATCTGTATATGAAACTGTACAATACCCTTTCTCGAAAAGTTGAAGAGTTTACACCGGTGGATGCAAACGAGGTGCGCATGTATACCTGCGGCCCAACCGTGTACGACTTTGCTCATATTGGAAATTTGCGAACGTATATATTTGAAGATCTTGTCCGCCGCTCACTCACCTATCTTGGATATACGGTGAAGCATGCCATGAACATTACCGACGTAGGTCACTTAGTTGGCGATGGTGATGAAGGTGAAGACAAAATGGATAAAGGCGCCAAGCGGGAAGGTAAACACCCGCTGGAAATAGCGCGCATGTACGAGGAGCAGTTTTTTAAAGATGAAGCAGCGCTCAATATTCTTCGCGCTCACGAAGTACGGAGGGCTACCGATACCATTGCCGAGCAAATAGAGATTATCAAACTACTAGAAGAAAAAGGATACACGTACAGCGACGACTTCGCGGTATATTTTGATACATCTAAACTTCCTGACTACGGCAAACTTTCCGGGCAAAACTTGGACGATAAAAAAACCGGCGCCCGAGAAGAAGTAGTGGTGGACATTCTCAAACGGAATCCGCAAGACTTTGTGCTGTGGTTCTTTACCAAAGGTAAGTATGAACACCACATTCTTCGCTGGCCATCACCGTGGGGCGAAGGATTTCCAGGATGGCATATAGAATGTTCGGCCATTTCGCGCGCATTGCTTGGGCAACCGTTCGACATTCACTGCGGCGGTGTAGACCACATTGGCACGCACCATAGCAATGAAATAGCACAAAGCGAAGCAGCGTTTGGCGTACCGCTTGCCAATTACTGGATGCATGGCGAATTCTTACTCATAAATGCTGGCCGTATGGGCAAGAGTGAAGGCAACGCCTATGTGCTGAAAACTATTGTAGATAAAGGTTACCGGCCGCTGGATTATAGATATTTTCTCTTGCAAGGACACTACAGAAGCCAAGTAAACTTTACCTGGGAAGCCATGGACGCCTCTCACACCGCGCTTACCAGACTCTACAATGCAGTAACCGAACTACAAAAAACTGCCAAACCAGACACCGATACAGTAGATAATGTGGAAGAGTATCACGAAAAGTTTCGAGCCGCGCTCAGCGAAGATATAAATGCACCCAAGGCGCTGGCAGTTGTGTGGGAAGTGCTCGCAAGCAAACTTTCTCCGCAAAGCAAGCTCAACTTACTCTACAACTTCGACACCGTACTCGGACTCGACTTAGAGCACCCACTCGTTGCTCCAACTACTATTCCTGAGGAAATACAAAAGCTAGCCAAGCAACGAGATGAAGCCCGGGCAAACAAAGACTTTGCCAAATCCGATGAACTCCGCGCACACATTGAAGCCGCTGGATTTGAAGTTCTGGATACAAAAGACGGCACTCAGATAAAGTCGCGATAACTTCCAAATACATTAATCCAAATTTAAATCCCTGAGGCAAGACTGCATTTACATGCATATCTTATCTCAGGGATCGTTCGCTAGCCATTATTTATTCTCCATCGGCGCCTGGTGGTGGCGCTCTTCGCAATGTGAGCATTTGTGAGAACGGATGCTCAACATTTATTGTAGTTGTTATCTTTTCATATTCGGGATGATCAATAACAACATTTAGTACTTCCGACGAATTTGCCTCAGTAGTCACATCAACTATGCCAGCTCGATCGCTTACATAGCTATGCCCATTCACAACCACCGAAACACCGGACAACGGGGTGTTCCGGTCCGCCTGAGGCGTCACTACGTTCAACAAGAATCGTTTGAACGGACTACCGCCGCAGGCTATGACAATCATCGTCAAGCCGAGAATACCACACAAGCCTAATGGCCTAAGCTTTTTTAACATTTAAAACCCCCGGGGAGCGTTCATCAGTTGGTCCGTACTGACGAAAGTTGTAGTGTTCTGCCACAATTGGCCGAGGTGCAGAACCACGGACAATACATTATGCCACATTTGTAGCAGTATTTGCAAGTTATCAATAACCAGCGTCCACACGCTATACACACACAATCCCGGCAGTGCATTAAATTCGAATAAAACAGGGGCATTGCTGAGTCGCCGCTTATTAGGTACGATAATGACACCTTACAAATTCTGAAATCAATAACTCATCCCGACGCCCCTATTTAGTGAGAAAAAGAGAAGTCTATGAACCAAGTAACCATTTCCGCACTCGACAAACTGCCACCACAAAACCTGGAAGCCGAAAGCTCGGTACTTGGGTGTTTAATGCTCGATAAAGATGCCATTATCAAAATTGCCGATTTAGTCATTACTGAAGATTTTTACGACAGCCGCCACAAGGTGGTGTACGCGGCCATACTTCAGCTCTTTGAAAAAAATACTTCCATAGATGTACTCACGGTTTCTAACCTGCTACTTGAACAAGGATTGCTGGAAAAAGCAGGCGGCGCTGGGTATATTACCAGCTTGGTCAATGCCGTACCGACTGCAGCGCATGTTGTGCACTACGCAAGTATTGTCCGCAAAAAAGGAACCCTGCGAAGGCTCATAGATAGCGCCACAGACATAACTCGGCTCGCGTACAAAGAAGAAGGTGAAGTAGAAGAAATACTCGACAGCGCTGAACAACGTCTGTTTAGCGTGTCGCAAAAACATCTGAAGCAGAATTTCGTGCCCATCAATACCATTCTGCACGAAACCTTTGAGCGCATAGACGAGCTACACCGCGACGGCAATAAACTGCGCGGTGTACCAACTGGTTTTATAGATTTGGATAGACTCCTCGGCGGTATGCAAAAGTCGAACCTCATTATTCTTGCGGCACGTCCTTCCATGGGTAAAACCTCCCTAGCTTTGGAAATTATTCGCCACGCCGCGGTAGAAGAACATAGACCAGTAGGAATCTTTTCTCTTGAAATGAGCAAAGACGAACTAGTAGACCGCATGCTTTCCTCTCAGTCGGGAGTAGATTTATTTAAAATTCGCAGCGGGCACCTCACGGACGACGACTTTAGTCTTATTGGCGAAGCCATGGGCGCTCTCTCTGAAGCTCCTATTTATATTGACGATGCTTCTGGCGCAAACATTATGGAAGTACGCACCAAGGCGCGCCGCCTCCAAACCGAACACAACATTGGCCTTCTGGTGATAGACTACTTGCAACTTATGCAAGGCAATAGAGGCGGCAACTCGGACAACCGCGTGCAGGAAGTGAGTGAAATTTCTCGTAACCTGAAAATACTAGCACGAGAACTCAACATACCGGTCATAGCTCTTTCTCAGCTCTCCCGTGGCGTAGAGAACAGACCAGACAAAGTGCCGCAGCTCTCCGACCTTCGTGAGTCTGGTAGTATAGAGCAAGATGCTGACGTGGTTATGTTCATTTACCGTGAAGACATGTACAAAGGCAAGGATTCAAGACGACCGAATGTTGCTGAAATTCATGTGCGCAAACATCGTAATGGCCCGGTAGGACAAGTGGATATGTACTTTGACGGCCAGCACGCCACCTTCCGCAACCTTGACCGTACCTTTGATACGAGCCCACAAGCAGTTATGCAATCTGTTTCCACAACAGAAGAAGTTCCTAGTGCTTAAAAAAATATCTAATTCCTAATTTCTAATGTCTAATAGAAGATAGAAGAAGGCTCAGACATTAGGAATTAGGTATTAGAAATTAGACATTTTCTATGACCAGCCTCCCCTCTTCACTCCAGCGCGCAATAAATGAATTTAGTAAACTACCGGGCGTTGGGCCTAAGTCTGCCCAGCGGCTCGTCTTTTACTTACTCAAACGAGATATAGTTGAGTTAGACCAATTCTCAGAAGCTATCAATAAGCTTAAAGAGGGCGTTATTTTTTGCGATGTCTGCCACATAATGGCAGACAAAAATCCTTGCGCCACCTGCAGTGATTCCACACGCGACCAAAACCTTATCTGTGTAGTTGAAGAGTCCATGGACGCCATAGCCTTGGACAACTCGGGTACGTACAGAGGCGTATACCATGTACTAGGCGGTGTGCTAAACCCTATGGAAGGAATAGGGCCAGATAAGTTGCATGTACGAAGCCTGGAATCCAGAATTAAGAATTACGAATCCAGTATACGAGAAGTTATAATAGCGACAAACCCAACACTTGAGGGAGAGACTACTGCACTACATTTATCTAAACTGCTCCGCACTCAATTCCCCGATTTGAAACTTACGAGAATTGCGCGTGGATTACCAATGGGCGGCGACTTGGAATATGCGGACGAGAGTACACTGAGCAGGGCAATGGAAGGCCGGCGGGAATACTAGAGAAGAAATGTCTAATTCCTAATTTCTAATGCCTAATGGGAAGACTAATTCGGGTTAGAGTTAGACTTTGATTTTTTCACTATAGCTACAAAGATCAGCTGAAGCTCATTGGCTTCTTGCCATAAAGGTTCGGACTGTGTTCTAGTTTCTGGTACTGCGCGGCCAATCATGCGAATCCAATAGCGGGTTTCTTTTGCCTCTTTTTTGCAAATGCCGATCTTGTGCTCAAAATCCTTGCGAGATTCAGCGCAGTCAGCTTCCATATAATTCGCCCCAACGCTAGTGCCTGCTCTTACAAATTGCGAAATTAGTGGGAAAGTAATGACATTCCTAGGAATAAGTTTGGCAAAATCAATTACGCTCTCGCCGAAAATGCCAGTGCGATCTTCTAGATCAAATTTCTTTTGTTCTAACATACATTTGTTTTATCCGTATTTACATTAGAAATTAGGAATTAGACATTAGAAATTTGTATAACAAAAAGAGACTCCAAAATGGAGTCTCTTTTTGTTATACCTTAGTAACTTCTATTTCGGTATATGCTTGCCTGTGACCAGCCTTACGGCGGTACTTGGATTTTGCCTTGTATTTCAAAATCTCAATTTTCTTACCACGACCCTGTTTCACAATAGTTGCTTCAACAGTGGCACCAGCAAGGAGGGGTTTACCAACTTTATAGTCAGTTCCTTCTGCAGTAAAAAGCACTTGATCAAAAGTAACTTTATCGCCTGCTACGCCTTCAATTTTTTCAATTTTAACTTTATCACCCTTGGAAACCAGGTACTGTTTTCCGCCGGTCTGGATTACTGCGATCATAAAAAATAGCTTATTAGCTTGTAGCTGCTTAGCTTCTTAAAGGGATAACTAATACAACAATAATACGTATAGTTTACTGATAAACCGGGATTTTGTCAAAACTGGCCGCTACCCCGGGCGAGCCCTCATTACGCTGTTCCATTGGCAGATACCTGCTTTTTGCGGCGGTATGCAGTGGCCAAACTACCAATAATTCCAATCATTACAGCCAAAAGCACAAATAGGGCCAGGAGTTTCCCCATGCTCTGGAGGAACACAGCCACAAACCCAAACAGCGCGGCAAGAGCATAGTACACCAGCACAGCCTTTTTTTGGCCGAGGCCTGCATCCAGCAGCAAAAAGTGGAGGTGCTCCCGGTCAGCTTTAAAGGGACTTTGGTGGCGGAGCAGGCGGCGCAGTATAGCCCAGCCAACATCTAAAATTGGTATGCCCATGACCAATACAGCTGTGGCAATTTTAGCTCCGGTAAGTACCGAAAGCACGGCCAGGAAGAACCCAAGGAACGTACTCCCCCCTTCCCCAAGAAAAATGGAAGCAGGGTTAAATGCATATACTAAGTACCCCGCAAGCGCGCCCACAAATATTATGGCGAGCGTGGCAGTAACGGGTTGGTTTATCTTATCGGTCAGTGACAGTGCAAACATGACTAAGCCGCCAATGAGTGACACCCCGGAGGCGAGACCATCAAGTCCATCAAGCAGTTTAGTGGTATAGGTCATGCCCATAATCCATACCCACAAAAATATAATTGATAGGGGCACGCCCAGTATATGGTGGGACAAAGAAATTTGGCCGCCAAACGGATTGCTCAAAAAGGTAATTCCTACACCTACACCAAAATAAATAACTATGGCAGCAGCCGTAGCCGGAAACAGCCACGTAAGCTTTGCTGGTAGGTCGTACTTGTCATCAAAAGAGCCGCCCACAATAAGTACTATGCTCGCAAGTAGAATGCCCACAGCAAACCGTACAGGCACCACGTCAAAACTCCACCGACCAAGGAGCGCGTAGAGTAGCGCAACCAACACCACAGATACGAAAATTGCAGCGCCGCCAAACCGGGGCATAATTCGTGTATGTATTTTCCGTGCTGCACCTGGCGCATCTACCAAGCCAAGCCAATTAGCAACACGCTTAACAACTGGCGTTATGGCCAGTGAGAGTATGGCAGCAGCGAGGAAGTAGAGTAGATAGGTCATGGGAAATGTCTAATTACTAATATCTAATGTCTAATAAAAGACACAAGAAAATTCCGGACATTAGAAATTAGGAATTGGAAATTAGGAATTCCTCGCCTCTGGCGAGGACATTTCTTTCATGTGGAGGCCAGTGCTTTCGCCTTTACGAACTTTCGGTGTAACCCAAAACTCCATATAGCGACCAAGCATGAGGCGGGTTTGCGCTTCTATAGCAGGAATACTTCCAAAAATCATTGAAACAATAGGCACCAGGAGCCACTGGAGGTACATCATCACACTACGAAACTTGGTGTACTTTGCCGGACGCGGTGGGAGCAATACCAGATTTACGTAAATGCTAAAGAAGATAAACACAAACGCCACCCGAAGCAATACCTGCGTTACGCGCGGCAAGTTATAGGCAACCACGCTATCCAAAAAGTCTGGTCCGCCCAGGAACAAAGGCAAGAGCCCGAGGGTAGATATAAGTATGCTCGCCGTAGCCCAGTTAAAGTTACCTTCTACGTACTGGTACAACTTATACAAGCGGTCCCAGAATGGCGCATCACCAAATAACAACTTAGGCACTAAGTGAGGGTAGTACTCAACGTTGTAGGCCCAGCGCTTCTTTTGCTTGTACTGGTTTTTAAATGTTTGCCAGGTGGTATCGGCAAGACAAGTATCCAAACTAATAGGTACAAACAGCGGTATAACCTTGTAATCACCTTTGTAATGCAAATAGCACTGCCAGTATATAAAGCCGTCTTCGTTAATCAAATCTTTTTTCCAAAACCCAACATCAACCAAAGCCTTTAAGGTCATAGAGTGCGAGCTAAAGGTGCGCAGTCGGTCTGGCCTACTGCTCTCGGTAAACTGCCAAAACGAGTTAGAAACACTGACTACGCGAATAAACGCAGGCGCATCCCAAATGTTGTTGTTGTAAATAGCAATAGGCTGGTAGCTGGACTGGTACGGTTTTTCAGCAGTGAGAAACTCATACATAACACGGGCCAAGTATTGCGGGTGCACTACTGTGTCGCTATCAAAATTCGATACTATAACCTGCTCTATGTCAATGCCAAGTTTGGCTAGTTCAGGCATAACCGCCTGCACTGCGTAACTCGCATTAGCACTCTTCCCTTTTATCTCCCCTTCAAGACCATCGGGATGCACAGTGGTAAAAAACCTACCAAAATGGTGCTGGTACTTTTCTTTTATAATTCGCGCAGTCTCAAGTGCTGCGTCCCCTGCACGCTCTTCTCCGGCAAGCACCACAAAAACACGCTCTTTTGGATAATTCAGCGCAAGTAACGCATCAAACGTAGTTTCCAAGACCTCTACCGATTCATCCACAAACGGAAAGAGCACAATATGATAGAACTGCTCATACGGAGCTATGGTTTTCCCTTGCGCCTTAAACGCACGGAGCCGGGCAGCTTCGTTGGTAAAAAACCGTTTCACGACTGTACGCTTATCTGCCGCAGCTTCTTTGTCTATTTGCAGTATGAACTCATCTAAGTTAGCAGTGAGCGCCTTAACCCGAGCAAGCCAATCAAAGGTTACTACTACTCTAAAAATACGGTAACTAGAAAACAGGTGCAGACCTACATTGCAGGCCTTGAGCACCCAGTACAAATCAAAACAAATAATAAAGATAGAAGCCCAGAGCGGCCGAAATGCTGCGAGACAAATAGCGCCGGTTATTGCCAGCCAAAACTGCAGGCCCGGCAACACTTCCCAAAATCGTTCTTGTAACGTTCTTTTTCGAAACACAAATTCCCTACTAATTACTAATATGTACTAATGTACTAATCCCCACATATGCCAGAGGGCATTGGTATTCAAATAGGATTAGTATATTAGTACTCATTCGTACTTGGCAGGACTAGGAGATTTGCATCTTAAGCAACACAACCGCGAGCAATAGCACCACTGCTACAAACAAAGAAGTACTAGCGCATACTAATTTTACGAACCTGCCCAGACCACCGAGAAAATGTACGAGCACGCCGTTCATGAGCAGAATTATAACGCCAAAGGATGCAAGGCCATACAGTACTGAGCTACTCCCGAGCTGGTCAAAACCACTTACAACATTGTAGTGAATAGGCAATGTTCCAGTAGCCCTATGGACTAGGTGCCACACAACTAAGCATGTTATTATATTAACAATAGCTGCTCCAGCAAATAGGAGACTTACAAAATATTTTTGCAAAAGAGGCATAAAGTAACTACCCGCGTCCCGCCCATAAATATTTTATATTATACAAAAAACTAGACTAAAAAGCAAATAATACAATGAGCAAAAAAACACTCCTCGTTCTAGCCTGTCTTACGTTAGTGGTAGCAGCATTCTTTCGGTTGTATCAAATTGGCGCCATGCCTGGCGGCCTCTTCCCCGATGAAGCTGCAAACGGTCTCGACATTAACCTCATGGAGCAAGGTCACTTGCAGCCTTTTTATGAACGCGGCAATGGCAGAGAAGCGCTGTTCTTTTACATGCTCTGGGCTGGAGTAAAAGCGTTTGGCCGAAGCCCCTTTGCCCATCATTTTGTAGTAGCGCTCGTAGGTATAGTTGCAGTACTCCTCTGCTACTTGGTTACCAAAAACCTATTTCGAGGCTATGGCGAAGACAAAGCAGAACAGCCTGAGACTACCCTGCTCCGCGCTGGCAGAAAAGCATTGGTAGAAATACTACCCGACAAAGCTATGCCAAAAGATATCCTTGCCCTACTGGCGCTGTTTCTCATGGGAGTATCCACCTGGCACATAGTGCTTTCGCGCACTGCATTTCGGGCAAATCTCATTCCGTTATTTACTTCGCTCACTTTTTTGGCGCTCATTACTATACCGTTCGCAAAATCTCGGGCGCGTCAGTACCTGCTGAGCATAGCGTTTGGCGCAAGTTTTGCTCTTGGGTTCTACACGTACATTGCTTACCGCATTATGGCCCCGCTGCTCGTGCTGCTCGTGCTGTGGCCATTTTTTGCCGCTGTGAAAACCCAGGGACTTAAAGTTGTTATTCGTACATATGCTCCCCTGCTCATGGCCAGCATTATCAGTTTTGCCGTATGCATAACTCCCATTGCCCACTATTTTTATACGCACCCCGGCTCCTTCGTAGGCAGAAGTGGCCAAGTGAGCGTGTTCAATGTAGAACTCAATCACGGCGACCTTACCGGCACTGTACTAGAAGTTTCCAGGCTCAGCATGCTTGCATACTTTACGGAAGGCGATTTGAACTGGCGACACAACATTTCTGGATTACCATTCCTCTCCCCTATTGTCTCCCCATTTTTTGCCTTAGGGCTTTTGCTAGTGCTCTACGGCGCTGTGCGGTATTTATTTGCTCCCGTTAAACAGGCGCGCCGGTACCCACAGTACTTCCTTGCAGGATGGTTTTTTAGTTTCCTTATTCCAGTGGTTACTACTGCAGAAGGTATACCACACGGCCTTCGCAGCATAGGAACCATACCAGCAGTGTTTATTATTACTGCCTATGGCTTGTATGTAACGGGCCACTTTGTGTGGCGCATGATAAAAAACTACCCGCACGGCAGTCCCCGGCTGGAACTTACCTTACAGCGTGCCCTGCAAGTACTAGTGGTTTGCTTTGCCATAGCATTGCCAGTGCAGGCATACGCAAATTACTTTATATACGCAGCCAATAGCCCAGAAAACTTTTATGCATTCCGTTCTGACCTTACTGTAGTAAGCGACTATTTAAAGCAGCACGGCAGCAGAGACAACACCTACTTAGTGCTGGATAAATTCTCCTTGCAAACAGTGGATTACTTAACTACTGTAGATGGGCCGCACTCATGCGACAGTGACCCCGCATATAAACCAGCAAACTGCACGGACAATCCAAAAAACAAACCATACATGCAAGTGGACCCAGAAGATTCCTGGCGCAGCGTGAACGACCGGAAAGACAACCACTTTATTTGGGAAAAAGGTTTGCAGCCAGACATGCTAGTAGTATTTGCCCAGTCGAGCATTTTTGACATAACAAAATTTAAACAAAACCACCCGAATGCCCACCTAGAAACAGAAGTCCGCAACAAGTTTGGACAGACGGTACTTGCGGTATACCGCATAGGGCAGAATTAAGAATCAAGAATTACGAATTAAGTATTGGATCATAATTCATAATTCGAATCACTATGACAAAATTTAGAATAGCACTTTCATTGCTGGGGATAGTATTACTTGGCACTTTTCTTCGTTTCTACCATAACTTGGACATTTCCCTCTGGCACGATGAGGCGTTTAGCGCCCTGCTTATAAAGTACCCTTGGGGTGAGATGATTCACCGCATAGGGCTGGATGTACATCCGCCCATATACTACATTGCGTTGCGACTTTGGAGTTATGTATTTACCGATAGCCTGTTTGCGCTGCGTGGGTTTTCTGTATTCTTTGGCCTCGCAACAGCAGTGGCGAGCTATGGGTTTGTAAAAACAGCTTTTAAATCAGAAAAAGCTGCAATCATCGCGGCACTACTCGTTGCAGTAAGCCCGTTCCAAATCCAATATGCAACAGAAGCACGTATGTACACATTTGGCGCATTCCTTGCAGTACTTGCGGCCTATTTCCTTGTGAAAGCTCTTAGCAAACAACAAGCCTCTCCGTCATTGGAAATTGGAAATTGCCTGCCCGAGGCGGGTCCGCCTAGGGCGGAGAAATTGGAAATTACCGGCTACTATGTACTATTCGGATTAACATCTGGGCTCGCAGCGCTTACTCATTACTATCTTCTTTTTACTGTAGCTGCGCTTTGCTTCTACGCGCTTTGCTGGCACATCTACCACTACCGCACAAACTTCCGCAAGTATTACTTACTGCTTACTGCTTACGTGCTTACTGCTCTGGTCTTCGCCCCCTGGCTCAAATGGTTCTTCTTCCAGTTTAAACAAGTAGGCGCAGGGTACTGGATCCCGCCCATGGACAAATGGAGTATACCAACTACGTTATGGCAGATGCTGCTTGGCATAGGCGTGGACATTTCTCATACACCAACCAAGCTCCTGGTAGTAGCGGCAACGCTTTTCTCTATCTACTTTTTTGTGCAGTTCCTTCGCAAAACCGAAAGCGAACATAAGTGGCTGGTAGCCTTAGCCTTCATTGCGCCGTTTGCCGGATCTGTCGCGTTCGCGCTGCTTGCAAAATTAAAAGGTGAAACAAGCTCGGTCTACCTTATTCGCTATTTTCTCTATGCGTCTACCTTTTATACCATTGCTTTAGCTGTGTGGCTCGCGAACATACGCCGCAGCGCAGTTGCATATACCCTCTTGGCCATATATGTACTTTGTAACCTAGGTGCGTTTGTACACTACTGGCAAGATCTTAAGGTAACCGAAAAGCCAGGTATGAATGCAGCAGTGCACTATTTGCAAAGCCACGCCCGACCAACCGACTACCTTATTGCCGGAACAAGTTTTGAATTCTTTAATTTAAAATATTACCTTACGCAAGTTCCTGCGCCCACAGGACAAACTGCAGCCCCGCTCACTATGGCCTCTAAGGGGTTCTCACTTGAAGACTTAAGCGATGACGCGTCCCGCCCCGCGCCGGACGCCCCGCAAACAATTCAGTACTGGCCAAAACCCGTACTGTTCACAGGCGGCTCAACTTCCGTACACGACCTCCCTCACTTTGCCGGCACTGCAATTTTAACGGACGAAGACCTACTCCCCCATTTCGAGGACAATGCCAAAACGGGAGAGACAGCCTGGCTAGTATGGACCAATGCCTTTGGCTCGAATAAACCAACCGTGCCAGCGAACTGGAAACAGCTGGACGAAGCAGGTTTTGCTGAAGTCAGACCGTACGTTGGCACCTGGATTGTGGTGACGAAATACGAAGTGCAGTAATACAATATCAAAATAAGACTGTAGATTTGTTTTAAAGAAATCTACAGTCTTATTAATTATAATAAAAAAAATGCGGCGAACCTTTGCTCGACGCATTTGAAATGCCTTACCCTGGCCGCAATCAGAAGAAATTTTCAAAGACCCACCCGATTCCCATTGATCCTTGGATAGTAACCCAGATAATCAATGCGAATGTCGCAGCACTATCTGTGGCCATAAAGACCGGTGACCACCGGCCTTCAAACCACCGTTTCCAAAAGCTCACTTGGGTTGGAAAAAGACTATCTAATTCTCGTCTAATTTCTCCGACCAGTACCCAGAGCCATTTAATTATGCCCAAAAGCAGAGCGGCCAAGGCCGAAAGGCTTGTGACTGGGCCAATGACCATATTGCTCCAACGAGCCCCAATATATGTGGGGGGCTGAGTTAATGAGTAAATAGCGAGGGCCACTAGCACCCAGAAGTACCATCTGGTAAGCAACCAGCGGATTTCAACTTCACCCGTAACTGGCATTGTCATAGGATTTCCTCCCCGAAATATGATAAAACTCTATGCAGAATAACATATTTCATTAGCTAAGTCAATATTTATCACTGTTAATATTGACAAACCTATAAATAATATGTATAATATAGAGTCTTATTTTAGCCATATCAGTGGCAGGATCTGGCCGCATATAACCATCAGGCATATGTGAGAATATAAGATTTAACAATAATTCGAAGTAAAGATTTATGTCACTCAAAACCATTATTCGTTCATACAAGCTCCTTACGCTCATAGTGAGCATAGCAGCTATAAGCGGCGCTACGTTCTACTGGACCAGCGCTCGCGCTACAGTAGACACTACTGCATTGCCCGACGGTACTGCAGGCCAAGCCTACTCATTTAAAATACAAGCAAGCGGCGGAAGCCAGCCCTATGAATTCGAAAAGTGGTACAACACGTACCCTGGCACTGAAATGACACTAAAGGCCGATGGGACTTTTTCTGGTACCCCAACTCAGGCAGGCACATGGGAACTGGGTATTCGCGTTACCGATGGGACCGGTCTTGGTGTATACAAAATACTTCCTTGGAAAGTAGTTAGCACCAGCACTACCACTGGCACCATCCGCATAGATGGTATACAGGGATACAACCAGAACACTCAGCAATACAACAATACCGTTGCCACGCCAGATACCTATGTAGTGCTCTATGGCGCATTTGCGAGCAGCGGGAACCAGCTTGTTTCTACTGGCACCGTAAGTGGTACCATAGACTTTGAAAGCACTTCCCAAATAAACGTAAAACTTTCGAGTGGTACTGGTATTGCTACGTTTGCCATACGCGCTAACGGCGTAGTTTCAAACAGCAAGAGCATAGGCGTTGGCACTGCTATCTCTACCACAACCAGCACACTTGCCATAAGTCCAGACACAACACTAGTTACTGGCGCTATCCCCGCTGGCGCGCCGCGTTACATTTTCGCTGCGTTCAAACTGCAAACAGGTAGCGCTCCCGTAACCATCACTTCCATTCGTGTAGTTTCTGAAACAAGCAGTACCAACCAGATCCGAAACATTATAGTTTCTAAAGATGGAAATGCAATTACCTCTAGTGTTGCCACCCTTACCAATTCCGATATACCACTTTCCGCTGCGCTCACCATACCAGCAAATAGCACCGTCACTTTGGAAATAAGCGCTATAACCAATGACCAAGCAACTGGCCAGGTTCGTCTGGGCATAGGCAGCATGCAGTTCAGCGGCACAGCACCTACCATAACCCCAGCCTTGCCTATCTACGGCCCTGTAGTGCCCATTGTAGCGGCTCCAACCCCTACCCCAGTCCCGGTCTCTGGTCAAATACTAGTTTCTACTAGTCCGGTAGCATGTACCGCTACCACCAGCACGGTATCTATAACAGTTACCGGTACAAATGGCACACTCTATACCATTCGCCGCAACAACGAAACCTTTGCTACCATAACTGGCTCTGGCAGCGTGCAAGATACCATTTCTGTTGGCACTACAAAGAGCTACAGCTTGTTTGCAGGTAGCCAGCAAGTTGGTACTACTCAAACTATAATTGGTACACGCCAAGCTGGTTGTACTACCACCACTGGCGACCGATACGTACGTGTAGCAGGCGACCCAACTGTATACTGGGTTACCCCATGGAATGCTAAAATGCCAATTCTATCTGCGGAAGTATTTTACTCATACGGCAGTAAGTGGGAACAAGTGCAAATTATATCCCAGGAAGCGCTCGATGATATAGACGATGTAGAGTATATTAAACTCAAAGGCAACGCACGGGTATACAAAATAGACGGCGCAGTAAAACGCTACGTCTCCCCTGCTGCAGCGCAGCGCCTAAACATAGACCCTGCAAAAGTAGTCACCGTAAACGAAACAGAGTTCTACTCCTACCGCACTGGCAAGAGCATACAATAGAAAAGAAGTTGCTAACTGCTAGTTATTAGCTTCTAGCATAAAGCCCCGCAAGGGGCTTTTTTATTATAGAAACATGCACGTTGTTTCTGTTGAGAATACCAATGTTAACCCTCTGTCATCCTCGCGTATGCGGGGATCCATATCGGCCCATTAGCCGATAACAGGATTGTTGTTTCGTTGCCCCCGGTGCGGGGGTGAATTCCCGCCTTCGCGGGAATGACAGACAAAAAATTGATATTAGAAATAAATGCGTTGACTCGCATGGCTAGAAACCGTAAACTGCATAAGCTCAAAAATCAAAATACGAAAGGAGGGCCTTACATGAAAAGCCCTGACAATTTCTTTGTAAGATTAGTTTGTATATTATTTATACTCCTAATCATCAAACTTCTATGGTTCGGCAACTAACTCCCCCACGCCGAACTTTTTTATTTGGGCAAAATGAAAACGGTAGTTGGCAGTCCTACCGCATATTGAACTACAATGACCCGCATATGGCCAGTGCTGTTAGGACAAGTGCCGTGACAGCGGCACCAACTCCCAGCAGCACTATCATCTTACCCCCAGTACCACTTTGCCAGAGGGACACTTCGTCATTATTGTTGTTATGGTAACCCATTCTTCCCCCTCTCATCTTTTGAAAGTAGCGACCGCAAAGATCACTACAAGTTGAACGAATAAGAATGCCACGACTAGCAAACTCGCACATAGCGCAATTTGCTGGCCATCGGACAATCTCATACATCGCCGCATTAGGAGGTAGCAGCTCCTCAATATGCGACGTCCTTCCAAATTCGCATACAAGCCACCTCCCAATTGTTATGCTACACTTTGATAACCAAAAGCCGGATTGCGCATGCGTTCCGGCTTTTGTTTGATGTAAGTATAGCTATTAAATACCACTACAGCAACTAACCATGGGCACCATTGTAGCCGCTACAATGGTGCCCATGGTTTATGGGTTTAATGGCCTTACTCACGCCTCATTACTCATCCCTCACGCCTGTATTTAGCACCGCCTCTAGCGCCACCAACGCGTGGTCTGCGTCTAGGCCTATAATTTGTGATACAACCTGGGTGCGAATATTTGCATCAAAACTTTCAGCGCTGACTTTTTTAAGATGTTCAACAATGGCCTTGTCTATAACATGCGCTCGAATACTTACCCGGCGGAGCTCATCCCGCACAGCTTCCATATAGCGCGCCTCACCCCTTACAACAGTTTGCAAACCCATAGCGCACCCGTGCTCATCTAGTAAAGGTTTCTGTAACTGCGCATCGCGCTCCTGAAGCTGCTTCATAACCCACTCAGCTACATCTGGCACTTCATGAATAGGAACAATGGATAGCCCCAGCTCACCCAAAACAACATACCCCAGCAGCTGCCACTCTGTATTAAAAATTCCAATAACTTCTTCTTTCATAGCCATAACTATACCCAAATTTCCCCTCCCGCACAACCATCAAATATCATAATTAAATAAACCGTGAAGCATTTTATACCGCCCATTCCTTACCGTAATACTAGACAGTATTCTAGTAGAAGAAAAGAGATGTATTCTCTTAAATATAAAAAAACACGGGCCTACACATGCAGTCTGAGTCTATATCGTTGTAAGTGATATAGTCCCATACTACACGGTAGGCCCGCTGCTTATCGCAAAAAGTTAGTTGCCCGTACGGCGCGGAGGACCGCCCCGATCACCGATAGGAGGCCTCCCAGGATTTACCTGCCGCCCCGGAACCGGATGTTGGAAGCCCTGAAACATATCTGGCCTGTCTCCATACTCTGACATGAACTCGTCATTGTTTAAGACCGGCAAACCCCAAAATTCGATATCGCGCATCAGGAACTCGAAATTCTGTTCTGATGTGCTATAGGGGTCACTTGGGTCGTCACAAATATTGTGTATGAGCCACGCAGTACACACCTTGTCCTGCGCGCTCCACATATTCATCATGTGGATTTTGTCCGGAGTCATATCACGTGTCAATGCACGAACTTTGATGCGCCACGGATGTGTACCGCGGCCATTTCCCCCATCGCTGGCATCTCTTTGAGTGTCAAAGAAGCAACCAGCAAGATAGTGCAAAAACGCGTTCAAATTACCCGACCCAAAAGGAAACGCCATATGATAGATTGGCGGCCCATCTGGCAGATTACAGTTCAGGATTTTGTCCGAGGTATCGAACTCCCAATTGATCCGTGCTATAGGATCTTTGAGATCTGGCAGCGGGATGTCATACTTGTGCGACACCCATGTGGCTGCTGCGAGCCACTCCGCATATTCGGCCTGCGTTTCAGATCCATTCAAAATCTTAGACATATCGGGGTGGGTAACCGTGTGGCTTCCAATATTCCCGCCGTCATTATAGATCTCGGCCAAGTCCGCCCACGAAATTCCACCGGGTTCGTTTGGGTTGCTAACCCAATCAATCCGGGGGAAAACATTCGCACGCCATTTACGAGGCTTCATGTACTTCCGGTACATGACGGGCTGTGAAGCATAACCATCATCGAAATGAATGGCGACACTTCCGCGCACGCGTTGATACTCCTTTACACTAACAGATTGAACTTCAACCGTTCCCACTGCGCGGATAAGACCAATAAAGATGTGGGCCTGCACGACTGGCTGCGGCACCTGAAATGCTTCCAGATGCACACTGATCTCGTGCCAGTCTGTGCTCTGAGTCGGATAGTTTGGATAATCAACAATCCATGCAGTCGTACCATCGGCCAAATCTAGTTTGACCTGCATGGTCAGACCCAAGTGCGGACTGTTTGGCCCATTTGGAGCGTCAGCCGGCGTGTCTTTGACCGGTCCAATTGATCGAACCGAGGCAGTAAAAGTCGTTGGGACGCCGATAGGCTGGTTGAGCACCAGGGTCTCATATGTTCCGGCGATATACAACTGACTATCAGCCTTAATCGAGAGAACACTTCCGCCGCCCGGCTTAGCTATTCTTGTGTAGCCGCCCCAGCCACCCCACGTTGGGAAGCCGTGTTGCCAATTCTGCGCCTCGGCACTGCTTGCGCCTGCCTGGGAAAAGTTGCCGTTAATGATCCGCTCGACGCCAGGTAAATAGCCTGGTGTCGGCTGTTGCTGCGCTGCTACCTTGTGTTGCATGCTGGGCGCGACCATACATGCGAGAAAAAGCAATGCCAGCGTGGCAAAGCCTACTAACTTTCTACGAGACATAATTGTCCTCCTGCGTAAACATTGATGTAACAATTCTGCATTTTCCGCTCGATTCGAATCGAGATTTGCATGCTGTAAGCGGAAATGCCAGGGAGTTACGGTAACCCTGATCTGACTTCAGAAAATTTTGATCATTCCTGAAAAGACCAATAACTATAACATAAAATGCCATTTTTGGGAATACCCAGCATATATATTATTCCCCATTCTTAAGGGGTGTTTAGCTTCATTTTTACTTGACCATCAGCTCTCTTCCGGAATACTAGACAGTATTCTAGTAAAAATATTGCCAATAGATAAACAAAAAAGCACCCGGTGAGGGTGCTTTTGAGAGTTGTTTAGATAGAGCTAGCGAGGGCAGAGCCAGCGGAATGGGATTATGCAGCCGCGAGGTGGGATTGGAGTAGGTGTTGGCGTTGGTGCTGGAGCTACGTAGTCAGACATCATGGCTTCGGTTGCATCGGTGGTAGCTACTTCTTTTACGTTGAGGTCATCAAAGTAAGCGGTACCACTTGCGCGAATAATAGATGGTACTACAAATACATAATCTATGGGAGCGGAAATAAGGCTGCCAAGCTGAGCAGTGTTGAACCCTATCCACTTCCAGTCAAAGGTACCGGAGTTTGCAGTGGTGTTCCAGTATACTACCTGGCCATTGCGCAGGTGAATTTCTGCATACAAGGAAGCGCCAAAGTATGAACCAGGAGCCATGGTAACGTTCTCACCTTTTACGTACGCGCCAAGAAATACTGGCTCAATAGTTGTTTGGTTAAAATCTACGCGCTGGAAAGCACCTGCCATGCTGGCAGTAGATGTGCTTACCATTTTAGCGCCATACCAACCGGTATTTGGGCGACCAGCATACACTACACGAGTGTATCCAGTGCCAAAATTCTGCCAGTTATAGGCTTTGTCTGGCATACCCTGCTCAGAGCCATTCTCGTCCCAATATATACCTTCCTGCTCGAAACCAGCAGCAGAAAGTTGGTTACCAGCGGCATCTGTCTGCCCAATTGGCATAACTGCCCATACCAGCGTAAACGCGGTAACAAGTACTAAAATCTTCTTAAACATAATGTATCTGTATTCTGCCTTTGCTAGGAAGTTAGCGACATAGCTATCTGAAATATCTCTAGATTGCTTTACTTCGCAGACTCGCTCGCAATGACAGTATGTATTGATTAATGTAAGCGACCCTGCATTGTAATGATAAATCCCCTTTTTGGCAAGTCTATAAAAAAAACCTCGCTGCAACGAAGATTCCACATATCTGTATGTGAAAATCAACGCTGCAGCGATATTGCGCTACTGCGCGAATGGCCACCACCTAGCAAAGAAGGCGACGACCAAATATACGGCGACCAGTACCACTATCACCAGAACACGCGATGTCGGCTTAGCTGCCCCTGGACAAGCATGATTCCAGGAGTGGCCAATACAACATTTCAGCCCGCACTGATCGCAAATTGAATGAAAATCATTAGGACAGGTGCCCGACCCGTCCTCGTACACATATTTGCAAGTCCCACCTTGAGCCGCTGGTCGGTTAGTCGCCACTATAATTACCTCCAAAAAAGTTTAGTTTGATGTTAATAAAATCGGCAACTTTGTAGAGCATTGCCGACAGGAGTTAAAATTGTTTTTATTTCCAATTAGCAATACTATAACATATATACTTACTTTTGTAAAGGGTGATATGTAACCCGCTAAGATTGGCATCCTGCGATTGCTGGGGCACCAGACAGACCAAATTTACACACTGCATACAAAAAACACTCCGGGATAGGAGTGTTTTTAAGTCTGGAAATCTTTTTTCTATGATGGACTATTTCAAACCAAAGCTTGCGAGGAGCTTACCTGAGTAGTCGGTAATGTAGTACACGCGGTTGCCGCGCACAACGGCTAGGGCGGGTGCACCATCGAGCATATAGCGGAAGGCAAAGTAGCCTTGGAAGGTAATGTTTTCAAGCTTAGTAATGTTTGGGCTCAAAGCGAGCTGCTTGCCTAAGTCAGAAGGATCGTCCAGTAATAAATCTGCAACCTCTACCCGTGCGAGCAATGCATTTGCGCTGCTGCGGAACTCAACCACTCGGTTGCCTTCTGCACCAGAGTTTACGGTAGTGCGCGCAGGCAACGTTATGCTAAAACCAGAAGCATCGGTATACACACGACTTGCGATTGTAGTGGTAGCGCCGAGTACAGTAGGAGCTGGAGTTGGAGCAGGCTTAGTAGCCACGGGCTTTGCAGGCTCAGTAACTACGTTTGGAGAGTCTGTGCTGGTGCTAGATGTACGTGGAGCAGGTTCTGTAGCGCTTGGAGCTATAGATGGCGCCACTGCCACTGGAGAGCTTAACTGGGGCTCTACGGGGGCCTTAGCAACCTTTATACCAGTACCCAGCTGCGGCCAGTGTCCATATACCACGTAGCCAAGTGCAAATGTAGCCACCAGCAAAATACACACAGTCACAATGCTACTGCGCACGCCAGAATCCTTGCTCGGTTGAACCGGGCTGACTATTTCCTCTATGGACATATTACCTGGATTCTCTTGGGGAGGGACCAGATTGCGTGGAAGGTCGGACATATAAGCGAAGCGCAGAATTAAGAAGTATGAATTACGAATTATGAATGAAGGCCAACACTATCGGGCAACACCAAACTGCTGAAGGGCGTCGCTGTAGGTTTTTACTGGTACACCACTTGCAGAAATGGACTGAAGAATTTGCTTAAACTGTGCCACTGGAGTGTGATAAATATCGTCACCAGTATTTGCTATATCGTGGAATACAAACACTTCCCAGCGCTTTTGTGCCTGCGCCTCAGCGAGCCAGTTCTGAATGTCTGCCATGGTAGTCTGGGTAGTTATACCACGTACCTTTACGTCGTATGGGAATGTTCCTTGTGGGTTACTCCCCTGTTCAAAGTTACGCATGGTCGTGTAATACTTCGCACCCTCACCCAAAATGTATGCGTTATACGCACCATACGGAGTAGCAAACAGTTTTGGGCTCCACTTTGCTAGCGCAGCTTTGGAAGCTTCTAGCTCGGTTACAGCTTGAGCAGGAGTAATAGTGGTCATGTCTGTGTGGTTTACACTGTGAGACGCAATTTCCCAACCACTGGTGTAGAGTGCTTGTATTTGAGTACTCGTCATGTAGGTGGTGTCTTGGTCAGTGTAGCTGGTAATAATACCGCTCACACCCTTGAAGCCATACACATCCATAGCTGGTTTTGCAGCGGTGAATGTGTTCGCTGGACCATCGTCGAACATAAGCGTTACTGCTGCTTGTGTTGGCTCAAAATCCGCTACAGTAACATCGTCAAACCAAGCAGTACCGCTGGCGTTGATAAGTGCAGGTACTACAAAAATATAATCTATAGGTCCGTTTATAAAAGAAACGCTTCCCGTGTTAAACCCAACCCAGCGCCAATCAAACGTACCAGAGTTTGCGATGGTGTTCCAGTACAGCGTACGGCCATCCATCATGTGAATTTCTGCGTAGATGGACGCGCCAAAATATGAACCATTTACCATGTTCACATTGCTGCCCTTTACGTAGGCGCCAATGAACACTGGTTTCTGTACAGACTGGTGAAAGTCTACGCGCTGGTATCCACCAGCCATGGCATTCTGGGTAGCGTTCTGGAGCCGCATACTAAACTGACCAGTGTGGCCACCCGCAACACGAGTATAGCCTCCGCCAAAATCCTGCCAGTCATATGCCTTGTCAGCACCGTTGCCAACCTGCTCAAATCCGCCATCGTTTAAGGGGTCAAGCATAGCAGCCTGGGCTGTGCGTGAAAACGAAGCAAGCGACAGCACCAGAAGGGCTACAACGAGCAAAACCTGCAATTTCTTTATCATGTTTTTAGAGCTCATAAATTGTTATATAACAGACTATTATAGGATAAAAGGCATGTAGTGGCAAATGGAAGTTTGGGCGAAAACCTAGGCACTAGTAGTAATAGTTCGCCGCGTGGGAGACACCCAGGCACCTGTGGATTGGACCAAAAAGGTTCGCGGAAACGCCATAAGGAAGGTCCAGGCATCTATGTATTTCATAAAGAGAAACCCAAATCCGTACCACAAGTACTGGGGCCTTCTAAATAGTATGGCTATAATAACCGACACTGCGTAGTCTATGGCAAAAAGCAACAACAGCCCTTTGAGTATGTTGTATTCTTGCGTAAACATGGTGTACAAGTCGTATACCCACGGGCTTACGTGACCAGCACCAAGGGCCGCAACCACTCCAATGAATACGAGTATTGCGGGAAGTAGTATAAGGCTGATGGTAGAAAGGAGTACTTCAGCAGAATACAAGAGTAGTGCTGCAGAAAATAAGCTCGGCCAAAACCCGTGACGCTTAAGTGTTTGCCAGTACCCTAGGTGCCAGCGGCGTACCTGCTTGTAGTAATCTCTGAGGTTATCTGGATCTTGTGTATTTCCATAGACACGAGGGTCCATAATAATTTTACCTAAGCGCTTACGGTGCACCTCAAAGGTCATGTTGTAATCTTCTATCACGAGTCCCCTCGCAGCTATATCTATGCGCGGTAAAATGCTTGCTCGGTATAAACTACAAAACCCAGGAATAATAGGTGTTACAGACACGCCAAGCCAAGCCTGCGCATATTTAATAAGATACTGCACCAGAATGTACACACGTTCTCTGTGGGCCAGCACAAACATGTTCCAAAAACCAGTGGTTGCTGGCTCCCATAGTGTTTTAGCAAAACCCGCCACTGCGGCTACGCGATCATCTTCCAGATAGGGCAAGGCATAGTCTAGATAGGTGGGACTAATGATAGTATCGGCATCTACAAACAGTACCCCTGCATAGCGCTGAGCAAGCTCAAAATGGTCTATGCCTTTTTTAAGCGCACCTGCTTTACCAGAGTTTTCTGGCTCTAGCACATTCACGCCAAAACTTCGGGCTATGTCTGCGGTCTTGTCTTTAGACCCATCGGAGATGATGTAGATATTTTGCGGCGGCACTAGCACGAGGAGAGACCGTATAGACTTGGCTATAACCAATTCTTCGTTGTAGGCGGCCATGATAATAGCAACATCATGTTTGGTGAGGGTGCGCGTAGTAGAACGCTGAGGGACCAAACCTTTCACGGTAATTCGCAGGCCAGGAATGCGCGCAACTATTTCTACAAAAAATCGCACAACACCTATACTTCCCCAAATGAGCAGGTTAAAACCGACAAGCGTAATAAGCTCATATATAAATGAGCTTGAATGAAACGGTACAAGTTTTACGAAAAAATCTAAACTAGGCATTTACCAGTCGAATTTTAAAATGTGCAATGGTGCGTGCCAAACCTTCTTCCAAACCTACGCTTGGTTTCCAGCCAAGGTTACGCACTTTGGTTGTATCGGGCAAGCGGCCAGAATGGTCGTGCGCCGGTCGCGGAACTGACACTATAGTACTTTGTGAACCAGTAAGTGCAAGTACCTGCTCAGCGAATGTTTTTATGGTAACTTGGTCAGTACCACCAACATTATAAGCTTCACCAGCAACACCATGCTCCATTACCAGTTCTACGCCGCTAATAACATCGTCTACATAGCAAAAGGTTCGGTTCTGAGACCCTTCACCTTGTATGGTTAAAGACTCACCGAGCAATGCTTGGCGAATGAATGTAGAAATAACGCGAGTATCACGGAGCACGTAGTTAGGACCATACGCATTAAAGAAACGCACTATTTTTCCGTCTACGCCGTACTTTTGCACGTAGAGACGAACATAGCTTTCTGCAACACGTTTTCCTTCTTCGTACGGAGCACGAAACCCAAGCGGGTCTACGTTGCCAGTGTACGTTTCGTTTTGCGGACTCACCTCTGGTTCGCCGTAGACTTCGGCAGAACTTGCGTGGAAAAACTTTGCCTTGTGCATGCGAGCGAGGTTAAGCAGATTGCGCACACCAAGCGTGCATGTGTCGAGCATAAGTTCGCCAAGTTTATCTGGTGCAATGTTTGGTACACCAGTAGGACAGGCAAAGTCGTATATGCGGTCAAAGGTATATGTTTTACCTAAGAATGCAACAAGTTCTGTATTACAAATATCCCCTTCTATAAATGTGAAGGACGCGTTCTGTTCTAGCGCCTGGATATTTTCAATTTCTCCCGTAATTAGGTTGTCTATTGCGACAACTGTGTGACCCTGGTTTAAAAAATAGGCAGCAAAATTTGAGCCTAAGAAACCTGCACCCCCAGCTATAAGAATGTTCATAAAATCAGCATTAAAATGAATGACCGAGTATTATACTGAGTTTTACAGAAAAAAGCAAGGGCCCCATGGTAAATCCATGTAAACATATAAGCATATAAGCATTTAAACAAAAGAGGGACCCCACAGAACGTCTAAATTCTGTTTGTTTACATGTTTAAATGCTTATATGTTTTAATGTTTACAAAAACCAAAAACCGCCTAACAAGTAGGACGGTTTTAGGTAACTCTTGCGAGTAAGGAAGGATTAAAGGCGCTTCTTCGAAGCCTTCTTTGTTGCCTTCTTTGCAACCTTTTTCTTGGCTGCTTTTTTGGTGGCTTTCTTTGCCATTTTGCTAGTCTCCCGAGGCATAGACTGATTTTGGTCCATGCTCTTTAATTTTCTACTGCGCGTAAAAATGCGCTAGTAGCAACAGATAATTTCTTTCGGTGTTTCTTTCTAGTACAAGATATTCTTTGGTGTGGCGTGTTGCTCACACCAACCTTCGATATTTTATTTCAATCAAAGGTAGGATTTCTATTTCTATACTTCTACATGTTATAAAGAGTGGTAAGTTATTTTTGAAAAATATTTTTCAAATTTTTTCTCGCTCTTTATTTTTTGTAGGTGTCAATGTGCTTACATTAAAAATTATCGCGAAAAAAGTTTATTGTGTCAAGATACTACTGTTGATAACTTTTTTATAAAAAATATTTTCTACTTAATAAAAATATACAAAAATATATTTTGCAAAATATTTTTTCACTCGCACACAGTATAAAAGTAATTTGTGAGAATAATATGGCAAGATACGATACCATGTAACATATGGCATGTAACGAGTAACAAAAAACCGGACGAAGTCCGGTTTCAACATGTTATATGTTACATGCCACCTGTTACATGCTTTGCACTCCTCTAATCTTCTCGCACCCCTTCACCGGTTATGGAAGTTCTCCGTCTATGTGCGTGCTTTCGCACTACCTGTAAATGAGAAAGATTTCTTTCAAGCGAAGCAGAAACTACTGCGTATTCTTCGGCAGACAGTGTCTGCTGCGTGAGACGTTCCTGTGCCCGAGCAACCGCCTCCGCAACTGCACGCTCATCTAGCTCATCTATGTGCTGCGCAGTATCCGCCAGCACAACTACCGTGTTACTTGGTTGAATTTGCAAAAAACCGCCCACAACACTTACCACCTGTTGCCCTGCCTCGGTATGGGCAATAAGCTCACCGGCAGAGAGTTCGGTCAGCATGGGAGCATGGTGCGGCAAGATGGTAATTTGCCCTGTCGTAGTAGGACACACTACACTCTCTACCTCTGCATCTACAATAGTGCGCTCAGGAGTTACTAATTGGAATTTAAAAGTGGCCATAAAGTATCGATGCTAATATACGAATACATACTAATGATACAAATAATGCCCAATGTATTAATTCGTATAATTAGTACATTGGTATATTCGTATCGATACTATTTCACTTGTGAAATATCCCCTTTCATATAAAACGCTTGCTCTGGGAATTCGTCCATCTCACCGGAAAGAATTTTCTTAAAACCAGAAATGGTATCTGCTAAAGACACATACTGCCCCGGAGCCCCAGTGAATACTTCCGCAACAAAGAACGGCTGCGAAAGGAAGCGCTGTATCTTACGGGCACGAGCAACTACAATTTTATCTTCTTCTGGAAGTTCTTCCATACCAAGAATAGCAATTATATCTTGCAAGTCGCGGTAGCGTTGTAATATTTTCTGCACCCCACGAGCAACATCGTAGTGCTCTTGGCCAACAATGTTGGCGTCAAGAATAGTAGAGCTAGAATCCAGCGGGTCTACAGCTGGGTATATAGCAAGTTCAGACAAAGCACGAGATAGCACCACAGTGGAGTCTAGGTGGGCAAAGGTCGTTGCAGGTGCTGGGTCAGTTAAGTCGTCTGCAGGCACGTATACAGCCTGTACAGAGGTTATAGAACCTTCTGTGGTACTGGTAATGCGTTCTTGGAGCTCACCCATTTCTGTAGCCAGTGTTGGTTGGTATCCTACCGCACTTGGAATACGACCAAGAAGCGCAGATACTTCACTGCCTGCTTGGGTAAAGCGGAAAATGTTATCTACGAACAAGAGCACATCTTGTTTTTGTTCGTCGCGGAAGTACTCTGCCATGGAAAGTGCAGTCAGCGCTACACGAGCACGGGCTCCTGGTGGCTCATTCATCTGACCGAACACCATAGCGAGCTTATCGAGTACTTTTGCATCTTTCATTTCGTGATACAAGTCATTTCCTTCACGGGTACGCTCCCCTACACCGGCAAACATGGACACACCACCGTGTGCTTTTGCAATGTTGTTGATAAGTTCCTGAATAACCACTGTTTTACCTACACCAGCACCGCCAAACAAACCTACTTTACCACCTTTAAGAATGGGACAAATGAGGTCAATAACTTTAATACCAGTTTCCAGTACTTCGCTCTTAGTAGACTGGTCTACGAGCTTTGGGGAAGGGCGATGAATTTCGTACTTCGCTTCTGCCACTGGAGCTTCTATGCCGTCTATAGGATCGCCGAGCACGTTGAACATGCGGCCAAGGGTAACTGTACCAACGGGCACAGAAATGCCTTTGCCTGTATTCACTACAGTCATACCGCGCTTCAGACCATCGGTACTAGACATAGCAATAGCGCGCACTGTTCCGCCCTTAAGTTGCTGCTGCACTTCAAGTGTAAGACTCTTTCCTTCGCCCGTATCTATGGTAAGTGCGTTAAATATTTCAGGAACACCTGTTTCAAAATGCACGTCCACGACCGGACCAATAATTTGGGTAATGGTACCCGTTGGGTTCTCCATATGCTGCTTTGTTACTTTCGTTGCCATAAATATATGTGATAATGTCTAATTTCTAATATCTAATGTCTAATGAATTCCCAACTCCTAAATTAGAAATTAGGAATTAGATATTAGACATTTCCCTACTGCCCTTCCAACGCTATCTTCCCTGCCGTTATTTCACTCAACTCGGTTGTAATCTTATTTTGCCGCAGTTGGTTAAACGTAAGGGTTAAGTCTGCAATTAAGTCTCCAGCACTTTCTGTTGCGTTCTTCATCATGATCATGCGGGCACTGTGTTCGGAGGCATCGCTTTCTAGCAGAGTCTGATAGAGCTGGCTTTCAAGAACTTTCGGAAGCAGGTGGCTGAGTACTTTTTCTGGAGATGGTTCTATGAGGTAGCCTGCTTGGTTCATACCACCCCTCGCCCCTCCTACCTTAGGAGGGGAACCGGAGGATACATCTGCGATTGAGGAACCACTATCGGCATTTTTTCCTCCCCTAACATAGGGGAGGCTAGGTGGGGTATCATTTTCGAGGCTCAGCGGCAACAGCTGCACTGTGCGTGCTTGTTGAGATAGTGTAGAAATAAAATGGTTATAGACTATATAAACGGAATTGTATTCCCCAGATATAAATGAGTCACTTATGAGACGCGCAACGGGAGCTATTTGGTCAATGGACGGGGTACTTTCGGACTTTGCAAAATCTGCCAGTACTCGGCGACGCATGCGTACAGCCATGTCCATGGCTTTGCGACCCATAATAACGTACTCAAGGTTATCACGACCGTGCTGTTCCTCGAGTTTTTTAATCTGAACAAACAAGTTCGAGTTAAAACCGCCAACAAGTCCTTTATTTGTGGATATAACAACGACTAGTGCTTTTGTCGCAGAAGTGTTTGGTTGCATAAGAGCTGCGTAGTTCGTACCCTCTCTAACTCCCCCTACTCTAGGGGGAGAACCGGAAGAAACATCCGTGACGTAGGAACCACCCTCGGCATTTATTCCCCTCCTAGAATAGGAGGGGTTAAGGGCGGTAGGATTCTCTGACGCCGATACCGTACCCCCCAAAGACCGCACCAAACTAAGCGCAAGCTCGCTATACGTGCGGCTGGCAACAGTTGCAGCCTGACTCTTGCGCATTTTGGCAGCACTAATCATCTGCATAGCCCGCGTAACCTTGCGCGTGCTCTTGATAGATTTTATTCGGCGTGTGAGTTCTTGCGTACTTGGCATAAACAGTTCGTAAAGTTTATAAAGCTGAAAGTTTATAAAGTCAGAAATTACTTTATGAACTTTAAAAGCATTATAAACTTTTAACTACATAGTTTGCTTAAAATTCTCAATCGCTTCCTTAAGCTTTGCTTCGGTTTCTTCGTCGAGCTGTTTGGTGTCGCGGATGGTTTTGATGACTTCGCGGCCTTGGGTTGCCATGAACTCATTAAACTTTTGCTGCCACTCGCCTATCTTTTCTACTGGTACGTCATCGGCATAGCCATTGTTTGCAGCATACAAGACTGCCACTTGGTACTCCATTGGTACTGGAGCGTACTGGGGCTGTTTCAGAATTTCTGTCATGCGGCGACCAAGTTCTAGAGACTTGCGAGTCGCTTCATCTAAATCTGAACCAAACTGCGCAAATGACTCAAGCTCGCGGAACTGGGCCAGTGCAAACTTCAGCTTGCCTGCCACTTTTTTCATGGCTTTGGTTTGCGCAGCACTACCTACACGGGACACAGAGATACCAACGTTTAGCGCAGGACGAATACCTTTGTAAAACAGTTCGCTTTCAAGGAAAATTTGCCCATCAGTAATGGAAATAACGTTTGTTGGAATGTACGCAGACACATCCCCTGCTTGGGTTTCAATGATTGGCAGAGCGGTAATGGACCCACCACCAAAATCTGCGTTCAAGCTTGCAGAACGTTCAAGCAAACGAGAGTGGAGATAGAACACATCACCGGGGTACGCTTCACGTCCTGGTGGACGGCGAAGGAGCAATGATATTTCACGGTAGGCAACAGCTTGCTTAGATAAATCATCGTACACAATAAGCACGTCTTTACCTTGGTCCATAAAGAACTCACCCATGGCACACCCCGCGTACGGAGCAAGATATTGCAATGCAGCAGATTCCGATGCAGCAGCAGAAACAACTATGGTGTACTTCATAGCGCCTCGCTCTTCAAGCTCGGCAACTATTTTTGCAACCTTACTTTCCTTTTGACCTATGGCAACATAAATACAAATCATGTTCTGGTCGTGCTGGTTCAGAATGGCGTCTATAGCAACAGCAGTTTTACCAGTTTGGCGGTCACCAATTATAAGCTCGCGTTGCCCGCGGCCAATAGGAATAAGGGCGTCTATAGCTTTTATACCTGTCTGCACTGGTTTTCGTACACCTTCACGGGTAATAACACCAGGAGCAATTTTTTCTACCGGGTAAAACTTTTCTGCTTTAATAGGACCTTTCCCGTCTTTTGGTTCACCAAGCGCAGAAAGCACGCGACCAATGTTTGCTTCGCCAACCGGCACAGATAAAATCTTCCCTGTGGCTTTAACCAGGTCACCCTGTTTTACTTTTTGGTAGTCGCTTAAAATAATGGCACCTACCGTGCGTTCTTCCAAGTTTAGCGCCACGCCGGTTATACCTTGGCCAAAGTCGAGCATTTCCATGCTGGCCACTTGGCGAAGACCAGAAATGCGCGCAACACCATCACCCACCTCAAGCACTGTACCAACCTGGTCTACCTTAGGGTCTGCACTAAAACTGGTAAGTTTATTCTTTAACTGATCAATAATTTTTTCTGATGTAGTCATATGCCTTATTGCAAATTGTAGATTTCAAATTGCAAATTGATTTCAGAATTAAATCTGCAATCTACAATTTGCAATCTGCAATTATATTACTCACTTAAATCTTTCTTTAATCGTTCGAGGTTCCCTTTGACGCTGGCGTCTATGAGCGTGTCGTCAACTCTGAGTACCATACCGCCCACAAGTTCGTTGTCCACTCTACTCCGTATTTCCATTTGGGGTCCAGCTACAGAGTTTAGCTCATCGAGTATGCCTTTATTTGCCGTTGCCTCTTTGGCGAATACTGCCTCGACCTCGGTAACTTCTCCAGCAATGAGTGACAGTTTTTCGAACTCTGCAACTATAGCTTCGTACTTATCGAGTTCGTTATTATCCTTTAAAACCCCAACCAGATTTTCTATAATCACATCTACATCTTCTGGTTTAGATTCTTGCAGGGCTAGTTGTAACGCTTGTGCGTATTCTTGTATGGTAGTTGCCATAAAACTTTTAAAAAGAATGCCTAATTCCTAATTTCTAATATCTAATTTCTGAATTCCTAACTTAGAAATTAGGAATTAGAGCTTAGACATTAGCGCTTGAGCGCGGCCAGCGCTTCTTCTGCCATCTGCTTATCCTTTGTATCATCCAATTTCTCTCGCAATATCTTTTCTGTGGCTTGTATAACAATGTCTGCAAGTTGCCCCTTTGCTTCCTGAATCATGCGCACCTGTTCCTGCTCCAGCTTTTCTTTTCCATCTAGCACCACTGCTGCTTGTTCTTGCTTGGCTTTAGCCAGGAGTTCACTGCGCACTGCTTCCGCTTCTGTTTTTGCCTGTGTAACTATATCTGCTGCTTCGGAACGCGCTTTGCCCATTTCCACTGCTTTCCACTTTTCAAATTCAAGCTTGTCTTTAGTAATGCTCTCGGCAGTTTTGAGCGAGTCTTCTATTTTCTGAGTTCGCTTCTGCAATGCTTTTGTGACTGGTGTGAACACCCACTTCCACAAGATGAACAATACAATAGAGAAGTTAACAAGCTGCGCTAAAAAGAGTTTCCAGCTTATACCAAACATACCTGCCAAATCCTGAGAAGGTTCAGCAGTAGTGGCGGCAGTGGCTACTTCTTCAGCTGCGTGAGCTATATGTATAAAAAAATCCAAAACCATAACAGGGAAATTTCTAATTACTAATTCCTAATTTCTAATGCAATACGATTCTGACATTAGAAATTAGATATTAGGCATTAGGAATTTTATTCTGTCTTACAGAATAAAGGTAACTACCAACGCATAAATAGCGATAGCTTCGGCAAAAGCCATACCAAGAAGCATAGGCACAAACAATTTGTCGGCTGCTTCTGGGTTTCGTGCTATACCTTCCATGGCGCTAGCACCAATTTTACCAATGGCCAAAGCTGGCAATGCACCACCAACGCCAATAGTAATAGCTTTCGCTGCGAACTTAACGGATTCTGGATCGAGCATATAATATTCGTTAATTCATTAAGAATAAAGAATTATGAATTAAGCTGACGCATACTTCATAATTCTCACTTCATAATTCTAAACGGAAGGGGTGGGCTCTAGCAACTCCGCATCTTCCTTATGGCTCACTGCATCATGCTCGTGCACTTCTGTAGTTGCTATGGTCAAGTACACCAACGTAAGCAAGGAAAATACAGTCGCCTGCACCACACCTACCAAAAGCTCTAAAGCCATGAACGGAAGCGGAGCTACATATGCAATAAGGGACGCAAGTACGGTCAATAGAACCTCGCCAGCAAATACGTTTCCAAATAAACGCAAAGAAAGGGAGGCCATTTTCGCCACTTCGGAAAACACTTCAATTATTCCTACCACAAACTCTATGAGCGAGATAAGAATTTTTGTTGGATTCATGCTCCGGACCGCTTTATAAATATCGCCAATCTTGATGAACTTGTTCGCGTACTTAAAAAACCCTATAGCGAAAATACCAATGATGTGGGAAGACACCACCACTAGTACAGCCATGGACAAGGTCATGTTAAGGTCGGTATTTGCTGGCCTAAACAGTGGGATAAGCTCTAGCTCGCCATGATGCATTTGCCACATACCAATAGAGCCTATGCCTGGCAAAAGTCCAATCCAGTTGGAAACGACAATGAAGAAAAAGAGAGTTCCCACAATTGGCAAGAAGCGAAGAGTTTTTTTTCGGTCTCTGGTAACGCCGTCAAAATAGCCTAGAAGTATTTCTAAAATGGATTCAAAAAAGTTTAACAAACCTTTTGGTGATTTGTTTGAGTATTTTTCCACTGCCCGCTTAATGCACCATGCAAAAATAGCAAAACCAACTACGGTCAACAAAGAATTGATGTAGCTGTTTGTGACTGGAAAACTGCCGATATGGAAAATTGGTTCTGCTGCGAGAGGCGGAAGAGTCATGGAGATGCGGAATGATGAATGTAGAATTATGAATTAGGATCCAGATTGATCCGGTCCGGTTCCTCCCCTTTCCAAGGGGAGGCTAGGAGGGGTGGAAGACTTGGTAAGCTCCTTACGGATTTGATTTATCCTTCTACCAAGAAAGATAGTGCTGGTTATGAGTGCAAGTAAAATCCCGAGCAATGTATATAGGTGCTCATGGTGCGTACGACCATCGAGCCAGCGACCGCCTAAACCAAATACTACTACTGGTAGCGCAATAACAAAGCCAAATTCAGTTGCAAACCCTATCATGCGTTGCATGGTAAAAGCATAGGGCCTGGAATTTTCTATATTTTCGCTCACTTTTTCCACAAATTTGCCTTGTTTATGAGGAGTTTTACGTCCTTATCTTAACAAAAATCGGCCATTTTGGCAATACCTTCATTTTTTGGGTGGGCAACAGTAAAACACCCTTGCGGGTGTATTGTATGGGCAGCTGCCGGATTTGAACTGATCACCTGTCCGGTATACGCCGGACCGCTCCGCCTGCCTATCGCCTGGAGCCGAAATCGGGAATCGAACCCGAGACCTACGCGTTACGAGTGCGTCGCTCTACCAACTGAGCTATTTCGGCGCTAGGCGACTGGCGGGCAGGTCTACCAGATGAGCTAAGCCAGCGCAAATCTATTTATTGACAGTATAATATAGTTTAATCAATCCGCCGTCCATTTGTTCAACCATATCAAAATGCAACTTCTGTAGCAGCTCAGTACCTGCAAATATCGGCATACCGCTTCCCAAGAACAAAGGGTGAACACTTATTATCACCTTATCAATAAGACCAGCTTGAATAAATGTAGCGTTTGTATGACTGCCACCAACCAATAACGCTCGCGCTATTCCATCATCCTCCATTTTCTGAACCATGGCTTTAGGATCACCGCTCAGAAATTTAACAGATTCACCAACAGACTCTTTTGCCGTATCCGAAGTTACAACATAATTAACAACGTCGCGCATTGGATAAATCTCACCTTGGAACTGCTCAAAGGTTTTACGTCCTAAAATGATAGCACCCCGTTCTTTCGCAGCATTCTCAAACGACACAGCGTCAACTTCGGAAACCCAACCGGAACCGCCTTCGTTGGTGGCAATAAACCCATCTGCACTGGTTGCTATATATAATGTTACTTCCATAAGTTATATTGGTAAGAAATGTTTTCTTAGAAATGCTCTACCTGAACCTGTTTTGAGATAATACTCGAATTCTTTTGCGGAACGTTCAGTGGTAAAACCTAGGTAGGTTACCAGCTTCCAAGGAGAAAACTTACTTGTGTATTTAGACCCTCCCCAGTTGTGGGTTTGAATACGCGAACGCAAATCCTCAGAGTAGCCTACGTAGTGCTCTTTAGGATAATTGACACTCTGAAGTATATATACGTAATACATCGTTCTGTGCTGGCGTAAGCCAGACGAAGCCGTATACTAATAGGCCCGCCTTCGCTAAAGCTTCGGCGCGCAGACTTCGCAAGACCTTTTTCAAAGCTCTTGCGAAGTCTGGAGCGGGATACGGGAATCGAACCCGTGTCTAAACCTTGGGAAGGTCTCATACTACCATTGTACTAATCCCGCACGTAGCTAGAGTATATTAATAAAATTTTGCTCGTTTGACTAGTAGCCCAAGAATTTGAGCAGTATTTAAACATGTAAAGATAAAACACCTAAGCAAGTAAGCCTTACATGTTTAGATGTTTAGATGATTCTTTGTTTATATGATTACTGTATGTACCATCGCACTGGCACTTTATCTTCTTCCTTAGCAAGCCATGTATCGTAGCCTTTTGGCACTAGCACTACTTCGTGAAGATTTACCAGGCGCTTGCCACTGTCGTCTGTGGTCTCCCCCACTACCTCAACTAGGTGTATGCCATAGCGCGTATACACAGCAGTTGGTTTGTTCTTCGGCAAATTTTTTACCGCATCCCGGTACTCTGGAATAGCTTGGTCTAGATCCACAAAGCCAGTGTCGCCCGCAAACCATTTTGTGGCGCTATCATCGCTATAGTCTTTTGCCAATTGTTCATAAGTGCTCCCGTTTGCAAGCGCACGCTGCACTGTTGCGAGCCTCGTTGCCAATGCCGGCTCCAAACCTGGCTGGCTTGCATACCAGGCTCTCAGTTTTGCATCTAGCGCGAAGCTTTTTGCAAGGGTGTCTTGGGCGTTGCTCTTCCCTGCAGAAGAGACCGCTTTAGTATATACTTCGTCTTTTTCTAGAGCCTTAGCTGCAGCAGCTATATCGGCGCCAGATACGCTCACTTTACCTTTCGCCACTACTTCAAGCTTGAGGGAGTCTGTGAGCGCTGCCGTGGACGTCTTACCCAGGAGAGGCGCCACATGGTCATACAAAGCCAAATCACTTGGAGATATGTGAACATCGCCCACCGTACCGAGCGGAAGGTGGAAAGCCTTGAACACCGAAAGTTTGGCTGGAGTAGCACTGCCACTATAGAGCCAAATGCCCACGGCCAAGCCTACAGCTAAGACAATCAAGAATGCCACTAAGCCAGTAAGAAATATTTGTAAGGGTGTTCGCTTTTTCTTTTCCATAAGGTTATATAGGTAAAATCACAATTTGAGTTATAAAACTTGAGGACACAGCCAGGCGCTACTGCTCGCCAAAAAAATAATCCCACCACGCCCGCACATTACTTTGTTTTTTAGTTTCAGTGGTAGTAACTGCAGCATCCTTAGAAGGCATAAATACTACAGCAATCTCCCCTGGCTTTTTTAAATTCATTTGCTGTCGCGCGAGTCGCTCGGTGGCAGAAGTACTAGAAAGGTATTTCAGGGAGTCTTCCAGTTGGCCATTTTTTTCTTCAACAAGCTTTGCTTCGCTCTTCAGCGAATCTATTTGTCGCTGCACTTTTTGCCGCGACTTCCACTGGTGATACTGCGAAACGGACAAAAGGACCAAGCTCCCCACAAGCAGCACTACAACAAATCGGTTCGATATAAATGTAATGGTTTTACGGGTAGACATGTGTATGGTGACAAAAGTTACAAAAGTGACAAAAATATCGAATGCGGACATTATTCATTTTTGTCATTTTTATTTATTTTTGCTCATTTTTTTCATTTCTAGAACGTTATGGCACCCTCTGGTTCGGCATGCCATATTCTTGCATGTTATGAGCAGTGGGGCGGCCAGCCAGTGACTGTTCGTGCAGGCGCCAGAGAAACTCTTTAACAATTGCAGGGCGCTGGACAGATTTAACAATAATAGGATCCACCCTGCCCACTACCTGCAAATCTATATTGCCGTAGCCAGTAAGCATGGACCATGGACCAGTCGTTCGGAAGCTTACATTGAGAATGCGGTCAAGCGCGGTTTCGCTTACCTCTTGTTTAAATACATTCTCATGTGAGGTTTTTACAAACCGTGCTGTGGTTACTATATATTTTTCTCGGCGCCACAAAATGAACTTCTCAGAAAACCAACCAAGGACCAACAGTACCCATATGCACAGCCAGAATTTTAAACTACCGACTAAAGCATATTTAGTTGCGTACCAGAACGGCACCACAAGCAGTACTACCGCAACGAACGCGGGGAACGCAAGAATAGCCGGGCTCTGCCTGAACACGGTCACCACTTCTTCGCCTGGCTGTAAAATAATACTCCGCATATATTCAAATATACAAATCTACAAATGACTACAAATATTAATCTGGATTATCCGTAGGCATTTGTAGATTTGTTCTATATGTAGATTTGGACAGTTACTTAATAACTGCTGTTCCCAAGGTCAGCACAAGCATGGCCAGCACCATAACGATGGCGAGCACACTGAATACTTTTTTAACTGTTTTCTGGTTTCGAATCATACTCAAACTATTATACCATAAACGCCTCTATTCCTAGCGTATGGGCAAGACGTGCGCCACCCGTCCATCGAAAACGCCACATGAGACATTCCAAAAGAACAAATACATCGCAACGCCCAAAATAGCAAGAAATCCTGAGTTTAGGTCTTGATGATTTTAGCTTCGTGCTTATTTGTGATTTGTTATTTGAAATGTGGAACTCATACACCAAACCACAAGCTTTTCGCCTAATATACGAATATAAATTTTTATTTCTTCAAAATTGCTAAGAATGCTTCTTGTGGTATTTCCACTTTCCCAATTTTCTTCATGCGTTTTTTACCTTTTTTCTGTTTCTGTAGGAGCTTCATTTTACGGGTAACGTCACCGCCATACAGGTAACCAGTTACGTCTTTACGCAGCGCGGAAATAGTTTCGCGTGCTATAACGCGGCCGCCAATGGCTGCTTGAATGGCTATTTCAAACTGTTGTCTTGGAATAAGCTCTTTAAGCTTCGTTACCAGCTCCCTACCTTCTACATCTGCCACAGAGCGGTGCATCATGGTGGAAAGCGCTTCCACTTTTTCATTCGCCACCAAAACATCTACTTTAACCAAATCTCCAGTGCGCAGTTCTAGAAAATCGTAGTTGAGCGAGGCATAGCCACTAGATACGCTTTTTAGCTTATCGTAAAAATCTATAATAATGTTGCCGAGGGGCATTTCAAAATGCATATCCACGCGGTCTTCACCCAAATATTGTATGTCACCCGATATGCCACGACGTTTGGTAACAATATCTAATATAGGCCCTATGTAGTCAGATGGAGTAAGAATATTTACTTTCATCCATGGCTCCATAACCTGGGCTATACTCGATGGATCGGGAAACTGCGCTGCGGACTGCACGGTAACTTCTTCACCCGAAGTTTTTATAACTTTAAACGCCACACTTGGTGCGGTTAAAATAAGGTCAAGATCGTACTCGCGGGTAAGACGCTCCTGCACTATATCCATGTGGAGCAGTCCTAAAAAGCCAGTGCGGAAACCAAACCCTATGCTTGGAATATGCTCAGGCTCAAACTCGAGCGAGGCGTCACTCAAGCGAAGTTTGTCCATGGCATCGCGAAGGTTTGGGTAATCATCACCTGAAACCGGAAAAATGGTCGCATACACCATGGGCTTTACATGTTTGTACCCAGGCAATGCTTCGGTCTTAGCACGCTCGCTCAGTAGAGTTATAGTGTCACCCACACGAGCCTTAGAAACATCGCGGAGACCAGTGACTATATATCCCACCTCACCGCACTGAATGGCATCTGACTTTTCCATCTTTGGGTGGAAGTATCCCACTTCTAAACTTTCCGCTTCGGTTTTGCTCCCCAGGGTAAATATTTTTTGTCGGGGCAACAGTTTGCCATCAAAAATACGAACAAAACAAATTACACCGCGATGAATGTCGTATGCGGAATCAAAAATAAGCCCGCGCAGGTCGCCCGTTGGGTTTCCTTGTGGAGCAGGTACTCGCTCTACTATGGCGTCGAGTATGCCCAGAACACCCTCGCCGGTCTTACCCGATGCATACAAAATTTCATCGTCACTAAACCCAAACGCATCTTGCAGTTCTCGAGCGGTTTTTTCCCTGTCGCTATTTGGTAAGTCTATTTTATTAACAACGGGAATAATTTTTAAATTATGTTCCAGCGCAAGATACGCGTTGGCTAATGTCTGCGCTTCTATGCCCTGTGTGCTGTCTACTACTAAAATTGCCCCTTCGCAGCAGGCAAGACTTCTCGAAACTTCATACGCAAAGTCCACGTGACCCGGAGTGTCTATCAAATTCAGAATATATTCTGAATTTGCAAATTTCAAATTCGAATCTTTAAATTCTAAAGGCTCTGAGCTGAGTGTTTTATTATTTTGTAAGTGGGATTCGTTTCGGATTTCGGATTTCGGATTTCGGTATTCATAGCTCATGCGCGCTGGTTGAAGCTTGATGGTAATACCGCGCTCTCGCTCTAGGTCCATTTGGTCGAGTAGCTGGTCTTTCATTTCGCGCTTGCTCACGGTATGGGTCAACTCTAAAAGCCGGTCAGCCAATGTAGACTTACCGTGATCTATGTGAGCGATAATGCAAAAGTTGCGAATATTTTCTAAAGAAGACATGTGGTGGTAAATATATAAAAAAACGTACGAACATTACGAATTAGATTCGTAGACATTCGTAGATTCGTCTCATTCGTCTTGTCCGACATAGCTCTAGCGACGTCGGAAGATTCGGATAGCGCTGCTATTCTACCAATTTTAAGGCTTTTCCGCAAGCTCTTAAGACTTTTCTGATAATGCGTTCAAACAATTCCGCATCGGAAAGTTTCACTGCTTTAGCCACCCCCACGTACACGAGCACCCCCGCGCCGCCAGACACACCCGCCTGCACCACAAGCCCAAGCCATGTGTGCGTATCTACCAAAGGCTCCACTGCATACAAGGCGCCGTATATGGTGAACGCGCATGCCAGTGTGGCGCTTAAAATTTTCCAGACCTCGCGAACCAACATATACTCTTCACGCGCGAGTACAACACCTTTGTCCGCACCGTCGCCCAAAAGCTCGGGCCTGAGCCAGGCATATAGCACTATCGCATTAAAGGTCATGCCCGCAGCATACCCAGCAGCAACACCACTAATGCCATAGGTGGGCACACACAAAAGCGCCACCACAACAGTCACCAGAATAGAAAGAATATTACCAACCACAGGCGCCCACGTATTATGGCGCGCCAGGAGGGCCCGAGCGAATAATGGCACGAGTGATTGCCCTACCAAAGAAAACGTAAGTACTCCAAGCACTGCAAACGTTGCTCTGGTATCTTCCCAGCTAAACTGACCTGCACCATACAGTATACGGACTGCATGAGCGCGAAGCAGCAGCAGGGATACCGCTATGGGCAACATAAAAAACAATATGCGTACAATTGCCTGCCTTAATAGTAATGTGAACGCAGCTAAATCTTTTTTAGAATAGTGGTCAGATAGATGCGGGAATGTTGCTGTTGCTACGGCTATTGCAAATACCCCCACGGGCACGGCTTGTATATCGAACCCAAGAGAAAACACGGCAATACTACCCGCGGTAAGTAAAGAACCAAAAATGGATGCAAGTAATAAACTTACCTGAGAGAGATCCAACGTAAACAACCGAGGAACGTACAACTTAAGAATTGCCACCATGCCAGTATCAAAACTAAATACGGGCATAAAGCGAAACCCTGCCAAATACAAATCCACAAGTTGGGTTATTACATGCGCAGTAGCACCTAAAATGACCCCGTAGCCTAGGCCGGCCAGGCCAAAGTGGGGGTAGAGCCAGACCACACCTACTATGAGACCAAGATTGTAAGTAATGGGCGCAAAGCCCGCCCAAAAAAACCTCTTCACTGCATTGAGTGCGGTTGCAGCAACGTTTCCTACGGAAAGCAACACTTGCGCTATAAGAATAATCCGCGTAAGACTTGCCACTTCCCTGCTTGCTTCTGGACTAAACCCGGGAACCACAATGTGTACGAGCCATGGCGCAAGTAACGCAGCCAAACCGCAAAGCACTGCCATACACACGAACGTAATGTTCAGCAAGTTTGCCACGAGTCTCCGACCTTGGGTTTCATCTTCAAGTAAATACTGGGATATAATGGGCAACGCCGCAATGGACAAGGTACCCACTATAAGCACCCCCATAAGAAAGTCTGGGATGCGAAACGCCGCATAGTAGGTATCGAGCAGCTGGCCTGCGCCGAAGTGACTCGCAAATATGCGGATGCGCAAAAGCCCCACCACCCGTGAGGCAAGCGTAAGCACCGCAACAATAAAGGAAGACCACCCAACTGTTGCGTAGACGGCAGATGTTGCAGAGGCTTTTATTTTGTTGTTACCAGCGCTGGATGGTTGCACAAATAAATTTCTAATTTTTAATTTTCAATTTTTAATTACAATACACTCAAGTAAGCACTGGGCCGATTTTGAAAATTGTAAAATTAAAAATTGAAAATTCTACTGGGCTTGCATCACTGTTCCAAAAAACCTATCTCTATCTATGTCTAACTCTTTAGTCAGCGAATGACCCGCCGCAGTACTGTCGGTTGCCCAGACAATAGTTCGACCTGGTGCGTCTACTCCATAGCTGAGCACATACGGGTTTGCTCCTGCTTGCTTTTGTACTGCAAGGCTTACCCGGTCAAGAGCCTCAATGGTAAATGGCAGTTCGTAGACAATTTCTAGTGTCTGACGCTGACCCCCCTCTAAGTTCACCCAATTACCAAAAAACGTTTTACCGGCTTCTTGCCCCACAAGCATACCACTTGCTACTTCTTTAACTGTGTGCGATTCCCACTCTGCTACTTTTGGATGCGGCTCTGCAGTAGTCCCATATTTTACATCTAAATCCATGTAAGAGAAACCCTTGCTACTTATGAGCTTGCTGCCCTCTGGCACGTAAATACGCATGAAGTCTTTATTTTCCAAACCTTTCACGTGTGGCAGGGGGTTACTTCTTACTATGGTCAGAGTGTTCGTGAGCACGCCAGTACTGGAAACAGCGGTCTTAAGCTGCACGCTTTGGCTCATGGCAAGGTCGGTTTTTGTACCACCCAAATTGGTAGAAACAATGCTTAGGTAGTCGCGAGCTGTATCCACCAAACGACCATCCCAGGAAAGACTGCGGAGCTTTTCTGCAAGCACGCCGTCACGCGCGTACATTTGTATATCTTTAGAGGCAAAAGATTTCTGCAAACTCAGTAACACCGAAGGCATGTCTTCTTTGGGAAAAGACGCGAGCTTATTTAGAAAGATAGGAAAGAACTCCGACAACATTTTTTTGGGTTTATTCTCTTCCTTGTCGTACTGGAGCGATGTTTCTACTTGGGTTACTTCTATGAAATTATCTGCATCCAGAGGCGTGGTATACCCAGGCACGCTTATAGGGCCAGTTAACTTGAGCAAGTTTGTTGCGAGTTGCGGAGTAATGGCTACGACCACATCGGGCGTTACATGCGCCTCTTCTTCGTAGAACGTGCTCAAGACTTCCGCAGACTCAGGAAAAGACGCGAACCAGTTGCTATCACGCATATACCACCGGTTATTTACCGCAAACAGTGGGAGGGGTGGAGTATATTTAGATACAAGCTGCCCGTCTAAATCGTATATGCTACTAATAGTTTGCTTTACTATGGTGCCGTTTTCTACATCAAACGCCCCATAGGTTCCAGGGAACCCACCCGAGGGCCTAAGCTCATTGCTATTCTGAAGCAGCACCAGAATGTGCTTATGACCGCTCGACAACGCAACTATTACGTCGAGCGCGCTTCCCACCGTTTCTAGTGAGCCATCGAGGAGCAACAACTCAGTACGAGCTTGCTCAAATTTTTGCCTCGCCCCTTCGGGCACGTGTGCGCTATTTACTTTGCTGCTGCTCGTTGCTGCTTCGTGAATAGCTTGGCGAACTGCGGCGAACTCCGCCTGCACGCCTACAATGCTTTCACCCCCATTGTCTGCATGAAAACCAGTGGCGTCCATGTGCAGCGCCTTAAGCGCTGCAAATAATTTTGTTAAGTGTACTGCCGCTTCGCTTCCCGCGCTACCCGCACGCAATAAATTTTGCGCGTCTTTCCCCGCAGGAAGCACGCTTGCGGTTGCCTGTATAAGCACATTCGTATCCCCTACTAGCTTTTGGCTGTCTTGAAACGAACGAAGTGCAAGCTCGAATTTACTTTGCGCTTCTTCCAAATTTTCGCTCGCCAGTTTATCTTTCCCTTGCTCAAGCTTACTCACTGCATTGGTTGCTTGCCCTAGCACCCGGCCTTTTATGTGAAGGCCTTCAGCAAGCAAGGTACCCACGGAGACAAGCGCGAAGCACGACACCGATACTGCAAAAAAGAGCGCCAGGCCATAGGCAAATTGTGCCTGCCCTGCCCGTGCGCGCATGCGCGGAATATGTCCAAATGTTTGCGCAATGTCACGCAAAAATAAATGCCACACATATACCAAAGCGCGGGCAATTGTTTTTGGGGGCCAAAGCACAGCAAGTCCTGCTGCGTGGCACACGGTACTCACGAGCCACACAAGCCCGCCGCCAATGCTCAGCAATGCAAGGCCAATAGCATACGGCAACCAGAGCACTGCATGCACCATACGCACAAAAAAACTGCGCTGCTGTTTAGGAGCAGTACTTTGCAGCCGTATCTGAATTTCTCTATTTTTTTTGGCTAAAAGATGCATGGAAAATGCACTGCGCTATTTATAATCACACCTAAACCTAGAGTGCATGTAATTACTAAAATTATACCACGCTTTCCTGCTTCAACTGCTATGTATTTCACCACATATTGAGAAAAAACCAGCATGCCCTATTCCCAATTATCAAAATCCGCCAGAAGCTCCCACAAGCCCTGGCGGATTGTTTTTATTTTCTGTCATTCCCGTGCAGACTCGCCTCGCTGGAGCTATGGCGAAGCGGGCGGGAATCCAGTCGGCCTACCAGCCGACACGAGGATATGTAGAAATCAATCAATGCTCGCTTATGGATGGGCTGGATTCCCGCATGCGCAAGAATAACAAACGCGATATTACCCTTTCACCTGCTTGCTTACATTCAGAAGTATGCCAACTGCAGTAAGGTTTACTATGAGCGCGCTACTGCCATAGCTAAAGAATGGGAGGGGTATACCAGTTAGTGGCAAGAGGCCAATGGTAGCACCTATGTTTATAATCACCTGCAGCGTAATCATGGCAGTGAGGCCTGCGGCAAGGAGCCGACCAAACAAGTCAGGCGCATTGGCTGCCACTTGAAAACCACGAATAAAGAAAAAAGTGAATACTGCGAATATACCCAGCACGCGAACAAGTCCAAGCTCTTCCGCCACTACCGCAAACACCGAGTCACCCAATACTTCGGGAAGATAGTTGTGTTTTTGTCTTGACTGGCCATAGCCAAGGCCCCAGACACCACCAGAACCAACAGCCATAAGCGCTTGGCTTATTTGATACCCCGCACCCTTTGGGTCTAGCTCAGGGTTTAAAAAAGTAAACAAGCGAGCAGCGCGGTATGGCTCAAGTTTAATAAGCAACAACAGCAAACCTGCCCCAGCCACTATAAGACCAACAATCCATCTCCACGGCACCCCAGCAGCTATTATCATTACGAGCGCTGTACCCAAAAGAGCAATCATAGTACCAAAGTCTGGTTGCCATAAAATGAGTAACGCAAATAAACCTATAATCGCAAGCATTGGAAATACCCCGGACATAAAGTCATGCAAATGCTCCTTCCGACTTGCAGCCCAGGCAGCGCAGTAGACAATAATGGCTAGCTTGGCAAGTTCAGCAGGCTGAAAAAACAAAGGACCCACATGAATCCACCTGCTTGCCCCGCCAGCAGAAAAACCAATGCCTGGGAGTTTCACCATAACCAGCAGTATGAGTGACCCGCCAATAATATACGGCACTAACTTTTGCCACCAGTGATAGTCAATCTTGTAACAAATGTATAGAGAAAGGAGGCCAAGACCTGCACCTTGCAATACTTGGCTACGTAAAAAATGAGTAGTATTGCCAAACCGTTCCAGGGATTCAACCGTAGAAACTGAGTACAGCATTATAAGCCCAATAACCAAAAGCAGACCCGCCGAAGCTGCGAGCCATACATCTGCACTCCCGCCCTTTTTTACTATTCGTTTTTGTTTATTATATTCGTGAACCATGGTTATACGTATTTTTTAGCAGCATCCCTAAACAACTCCCCTCGTTCTTTGTAGTTTTTAAACATACCAAACGAAGCACAAGCAGGACTCAAGAGCACTACATCGCCGGGCTGTGCCAGCTCGTGAACTTGGGCAAATATTTCTACCATATTTGTAGCACCTCGTTTTAATGCGCCACCATAGCCAGCCGTCTCAAGTGCGCGAGCAATGCGCTGAGCGGTAACACCAATGAGTATTACCCCTCGCACGTGCCCACCAGATGCAATGCGCTCTGCAAGGGCAGTGAAATCTGAGTTCTTTTCAGACCCGCCCAAAATTAGAACGGTAGGAGCACTAAACGATTCCAGCGCAGCTATGGCACTCTCTGGCACAGTGGATATAGAGTCATTGTAAAATTGCACTTTGCCATACTCTCCTACATACTCAAGCCTATGCTCGAGCCCAGTAAATGCCACTACCGTCTTTTCAATAATTGACAAAGGCGCGCCGGCAATCTCTGCCGCAAGGCTAGCTGCGCATATGTTCTCTAAATTATGTGCGCCAGGAAGCAACCTTTCTCTTACACTAAATACACCATTCTCTGGTAGTCCCAGTATGTGCACCGATTCATCCTCAGCATACGCTCCACGCTCCACTGTATGATATCTGCTAAATGAAAATTTTAGACCTTTACCCTGCGCCCCTATAGCCTGACTTGCCGGGTAATCATCTGAATAAATAGCGAAATCACTTGTTCCCTGATACGCAACAATAGCGCTCTTCGCCCTATGATACTCGGCCAAGTCTGCATGGTGATCTAAGTGCTCCTGCGTGACCATGAGGCACACACCTATATGTGGACTACGAGTAAGGTCTTGCAATTGAAAACTAGAAAGTTCAAAAACAACGATATCTACAGCAGTGAGCAGCGGTAATATATCCAAAGGATCTTGCTTGCCAATGTTGCCAGTAACGAATATGCGAGTGCTTGTTTGTATAAGATTATTTTCGGCACGGGCGGAGCACGCAGCTTCTAAAATGCCCGCAATAAGCGTGGCAGTTGTACCCTTCCCTTTAGTTCCGGTAATACCGATAATGGGCGCGGGGCAATGGTCGAAAAAGAATTTTGTTTGACTAGTTATAACAATACCGTGCATCTCTGCTGCAACTAACGCAGGGTGCAACCTCCGCACGCCTGGACTTCGAAATAGCACCGTGCAGTCATCAAAGGACGATAAAACCTCACCAAAGCTGAATACAAAGCCATCCGCCTCAAGCGAAACCAACTCTGCTTCTGTGAATGCACTGCGGGCTTGCTCATCGTATACTCGCGCAGCAAGCCCATGCTGCTTTAAAAATCGAGCAACAGCCTGGCCCTCTTTACCAAATCCTACAATACCCACCCGGGCCTTTTTTAAATCTTCAACAGTAAGCATAGTTGTCCTATAACTAATTCAGAAAAACCGAAAGCAATATTACACCTTCCTCAAAAATGTGCCGCTGCGGATGCCGGTGAGCTGACCTTCGGAGGCTGCGAGTGCACCATTTACCCAGACTTTGTGAATACCTTGCGGCGAACGGTATGGGTTTTGGATGGTTGCGCGGTCATGGGTATGGAGCGGGTCGAACAAGACTAAATCTGCAACCGAGCCCACACTCACCTGCCCGCGATCTGGCAAACCCCAAATACGCGCCGGCAAGCTAGTAAGCTTAGCGATTGCGGTTTCTAATGAAATTCGCTTGGAACGTTTCATAAGCGAAATAAAGTTACTGGTAGTGCCAAAGCAGCGAGGATGTACTAGCTTGCTTACGTGTTGGCCCTGGTGGAGTAGCGGGAAGCCGCCACCATCCGTAGCGACCACAGACAGCGGATGTGCGAGTAGCTCCTCTACCTGGTCTGCATGCAGGCAGTGGTCAAACACAAGCACTTCTGTGCCACCGTTTTTTAGCACCTCGAGCAGCGCTTCTTCACTAGACACGCCAAGGTTTTGGGCAATTTGTCCCATGGTTTTACTGACTACGCGCATATTGAAGCTCGTAGACGCCACAATTAAGTCAGCAACAGGGTTTTGGCTTGCGTGTAAATGCGCTAAAACTTTTTTATACTGCGCAGGGTCGTTCAATATTGTAAGCATGGCGCTGCGTCCGCCACCTGTGGCCCATTTTGGTAAATAGGTGTAGAGTGGCTGCCACGTAGATGTATAGGGGTAGACATCAAAACTTACGTCCGCGCCCATATGTACTACATTTTCTATGCGCGCTAGCACTTCGGAAAGCTGGCTCCAGTTTGTTTTGCCCCGAACTTTGAAGTGTGAAAGTTTAAGCCGAGAGCCAGACTTTTGCGCCACCTCTAGCGCCTCTTCTACGCTTTCGGGCAAGCCTTCTGCTTCATTACGCAAATGCACCGAAAGCAGAGCATTGTACGCAGTAACAACTTTTGCAAGTTCGTACAGTTCAAGTTCACTTACTGCAAATTCATGCGCGTACGACAGCCCAGTAGAAAGCCCAAACGCCCCCGCCTGTAAACTTTCCTCCAATGCGCGGCCAAGTATTTCTACTTCCTCAGAACTTAAACTCCGTTGCTGGTCCCCTACCAGCCCGCGACGAAGCGTGCTTAATCCAACCAAGCTTCCCACATTGGTACCAAAATTCTGGCTACTGAGTGTATCTGCAAACTCTGCAAAACTAGACCAGTTAAAATTGCTACTGGTAAGGTCGTGCCATTTTTGTGAGGACTTAAGCGCGTTGCGAGACAGCAGTGGCGCAAGGCTGGTACCGCAATTACCTACCAAAACAGAAGTTATACCCTGAAGGACAAGGCTGTCGAGATTGGGAGAATCAAATAAAGACCAGTAGCTATCGCTATGGTTTTGTACATCTATAAACCCAGGAGCGAGCACTAACCCTTCTGCTTCTATTACCTCTTTTGCTTTAACCGGTATGTCTAGGGCTATGTCTATAATAATGCCATCGGTAATGCCAATATCGGCCACAAAGCTTTCCTGCCCTGTGCCATCTATTACTGTTGCTCGTTTTATTAAAAGATCGTACATATATATTTTTTGACGAATCTACGAATGAACAAATATTGCAAATGGCTACGAATCTGGGACCTAGATAACGTCGCGCATTCGTAGCAATTCGTTATCATTCGTTCATCCGCAGATTCGTCAACATTCTCTTTATTACCCTAAGAAATATACAATTATACCAATTATGGCCAACACGGAGGCAAATATCCAAGCGCGCATAGTCACTTTTGTTTCAGGCCAGCCCAGCGCTTCAAAGTGATGGTGAATGGGAGCAGAGAGAAATATTTTTTTCTTAAATACTTTTTTGGAAAATATTTGGAGCACGGTTGTAACTGCTTCCAAGACAAAGACAAAACCAATTATAGGAAGCAGTGCTATGGAGTTAGTAAGGAATGCGACTATGGCAAGGAGTACCCCCAGCCCCATGGACCCTGTATCCCCCATAAAAAACCGCGCCGGGTATACATTGAACCACAAAAATGCAAGCAAACTTCCTGCCACCACGCCAATGAGTGCAGCTAAATTCTCTTGCCCGCGCACATACGCTATAAGCCCAAAGGCAAAAAACGCTATAAGTAGCGTACCACCGGCAAGCCCGTCCAGTCCGTCTGTTTGGTTTACGGCAAAGCTTGTGGCTATAACAACCAGTATGAAAAATGGGATAAACACCCAGCCAAGGTGTAGCGAACCTGCAAATGGTATGTGTACTGCCTCGAAACCCAGTTTAAAATAAAACCACCATGCACCTATAGCAGCAACAATGGCGTACAAAATAACTTTGAAGCGAAACGGAAACCCGCGCCCCTGGTGACCCATGCGGTTTATATCAAGGAGGTCATCGGCAAGGCCTACCACTGCAGCACCCACAAAGGCGCCCAAAGGGAGCAAAGTTTCGCGACGGGTAAGAATGTTGAGGTTATGAAAAACATCAAGCCCGACTACTCTATCTAAAAACCAAAACGCAGAAATAATAACGCAGGTAATACCCCACACGAGGAGGCCGCCCATGGTCGGAGTCCCCTTTTTTGCAGCATGCATTTTGGTAAAGAGCGGAGTTTCTTTGGAATCGCGAATGTTTTTACCCAGCTTATATTTATAGAGGAAATACGTTAGCAGCGGCGTTGTGCCAAGCGCTAAGATGAACGAAATAGAAGTAAGTGAAAATATCTTTGTCAGTACCAAATCTGTCATATATTCTCTTTTTCTCCCCCTCCTTTCTAGGGAGGGGTTAGGGGAGGTGAAATGTAGAATTTATAATAAATACGGACCTTCGCAACTGCAATTGAGGAATACCTAAATCAATCTTCTCAGAAATAACTGTATTAATTATACCACAAACCTTGAAATTCCCCGCTAAACCTGCTAAAGTAACCAGTCGCAAACAAAACCACCCCCATAAAAACCAACCGCGGCCCCGCCGCACATCCGCTCCCTAAAAAGGAGCAGCCAATGGAGGCAACACCGATGAAACGACTTTCTACACTAGTAATGCTCGCGCTCGGCTTTTGCTACTTTTTAATTTGTGGCCAATCCGTCCTGGCGCAGGATGGGATCACCGCAAAATTCGAAACCACGAACGGTAAAGAGCACGCCACATATGCAATTGGAAGTTGTATTGTGAGCGCTAGCGGCAACCCGCCAGTATGGTCAATTCAGAACAAACAATCCAGCTCAGTCCAGAAGGACTGCGATGCGTTGTTCGAAAACTTACCCGACCATGTCAGCGAACAACTGCGCAACCGTATCCCAAAACAGGTCCCCTTGCCTATTACAGGTGTGCTTGCAGCCGTGTTCCAATACGATGAGTTATCGTTTCGTTGGCTGCACAACACAGCCGACAAACATCTGCTGGACGCTTTTCTACTAACCTCCACAGACGGACAGGCAAGAAAATCCACCCTGGGCATGGAGCAGCGGTACAATACCGCCGAAACAGCCCTGAATGCAAACTCGTGGCACCAAGTAAAGATTCTCAAAGTAGAGATCGAGGGTGCGACTGCCACGGTAACAACGAGCGAAACATTTTATTGGGAATCGAACATACGGGTTCGAGACCACAAAGAAAACCAGCAACAAGTGTATAAGCTGGTTTTCAAGAACGGATTCTGGCTCGTTGATTACAACGCGCCAGTCTAAAGTCGAAACCGCCCCGCCTCAGATATCACTAGCATACGCTACATATCTGTCCGCGGGGTTTATCTTTTTTATATTGTATGATTGACCGCTCCCCTTTTTTAATGCATAATCCTTAGTTGCCACGGCGCAACTCGCAATTATCAAAACGTAATTTAACCATTTCTAAGCCGAAGGAGGGCCCATGAAATTCTTATTGCTACTTTTTACGCTACCAAACGAAGTACTTGAAGAAACTCTCCGCAAGCTCAACGCGGAGATAGCAGATAACAATCAACTGCTTTTCCAGGGAGTGTTCGTCATATTCGCGCTCGTCGTTTTTGTATTTACTCAATACATAAAAAATGACGTAGAGAACATCACGAAAGCACAACGGCTTGTCCATAAGCGTTTACGGGCACTCCTCTTGGCACTTGTACTTTCAGGAGTATGGTTTGTCGCTCGCCAAGAGCTACTCATCCACTCGCCGGGTACCTACGCGCAGAAGATCGAGGTCGTACTAAACGACATACACATAGAACACGATCCTACCTACGAGCTATCTGGGTGGGAAACTGATAGAAAAAAACAGCGGGTCAGATTTCCGCTTCTACTGCTATCAAACATTCTGTCTACGAGCGCTATTGCATACGTAGCCTATGGGCTCGTACGCAAACCACGTGAGCGTAGTTACTTGCGAGCATGCGTTGGTTGGGTAGCGTATATGTGCCTGCTACTAGCCGGCCTTAGTGCAGTTTTCATTGCCGCCATATATGGCGGACAATAAGAAAAGCAAAGCCCACGCAGCATTCTCTGCGTGGGCTTTCTCATTTTCAATATATGCTGCTTACTCAGCAACTACAAAAGGCCGAATTTTCTAAACTCTTGCCACTTATGAGATTCGTCCATTTCTAACCCCTCCACCTCTCTCCAAATTACGGTTTCACTCACAAATGTGAGTGAAACCGTAATTTCTATAATAACTTCTTTTGTTTAAAAAATCGAAGAAGTCTTTCTTTATCCTGAACGTCTAATCTTATAATTTCCATTACAGTGACGAAGTGTGCTACATGATACTGGATAGCAATGTGCCCCAACTCTTTTCTGGGATCGAACGGATGGATCCATAATGTACGTTGCAAAGAATAGAATTGCAATTCACGCAGTTTGGCTCGAAGCATATCTGCGCCAGCTCGATATTCCCTCGTAGGTATGTCTGCAGCCACCAACCACCAGGTGCCAGCCCAATGCGCGGGTTTAGTAATTTGATAAATTCCCTTGTTCAAATCGCGGAGACGACCTTGCCCCTTCTCGGTCAAACGTGCAAGTAACTTGCCTCCTTTTTCTTCAATAATAATTTGTCCTGACTGTTTTAAGTAATATACCGCCCTTACTAACTTTTGTGCCTGCTCTGAATGTCGTAACGGTCTCTTGTATCTACGTCGCAAAAAAGGCGCTAAAACCTTAAGTGTATTCGGAGCTGTTAACAGCATCCCCACAGCACCCGCCATTCCTGCAATGATCAAAACATTCATTGCCACAGTTTTAACGCGCTCAGAAGTAAGCAGGGCCTCAAGATTTTGCAGTGAATCTCCGGGGGCTTTTCGCACCTGCTTTGTTATAGGCATCCGAACCATAAGACGTTATCTTTTTATATTGTTGCTCAATTTACGATTCCACTCACATTTGTGAGTGGAATCGTAATAATTGTAAATTAGCGTGGTGAGACTTTTACCCACAGATACATGTGCCGATTTTCGAATTATCGTGTAAGGGCAAGGATACTGTTACCAATTATAGGCTCGGCCGTAGGAGCAAACACCGTAATGCGGCCATTGGCGTCTTGGAATAGACGGTAGCCGGTGGTATAGGTGGTGCCGTTCCAACTCGTTCCGTTGCTCGGGTCTACTGGTAGTTCAGAAATGTATGACGGTACCAAACACGAACGCAGGTCTAGCTCGCCGGTGCCGTTACCAATAATACTTCCCGCTGTCCCGGTAGCCACTGTGCCGGTTGGAAAGGTAATCCCAGCACAATTAAACTGCCCTTTATTCTCTGCTATGCGCTGGCCTACACTATTGAGCAGTGCGTTCAAATCGCTCGACCGCTGCGTATTGCGCATATTTGCAAATTGCCGCGCCGGGTTAACAGCTATAAGTACTATCGCGGCAAGCGCCGCAAGCAAACCTATAGAGACCAAAATTTCAATGAGCGTAAAACCATTTTGAGTAGAAACGTGAGAACTTTGCATATACTTCGTTTTTTAATTTTAATTAGTTTTATGTTCGCAATTTAAGCGGCCGCTTAAATTGCGAACATGAGGATGCGTTACGGGAAGATTCTGTATTTAGGGAGGTTCTGACTCCATGGTTACGGTAAAATTTGCTTGATCCAAGTTCGCGAGAAGATTTGTCTCCGCGCCTACCACCGCAGCATGAGTGCGAACTTCCCACGTGCCGCCTGTATTTTGCACACTTACTATGTCGCATGAATTATCTTCTACCGCTATCGAGCGTGCACTTGGGTACACAGAAGCTTTCAACTGTAGGACAGCCAGACGAACACAACTATCGGCAAGAGTATAGCTTTGTTCTTTTGCCCAGGCCTGCAGCGAGCTTTGTCCGCTATTCCACACAACGAGCGCATGGCTGGATATAAGCATGCTCACTATGGCCGACATAAGTATTACACAGATGAGTGCAATATACCCTTCGTCAAAGTGAGTGCTATTTGGCTTAAGGGAAAAAGATGTGCCTATGTATATTTTCATTATCAACTCCAATAGTAACTATTAATTCTCTATTCGGTTCACTGTACGTAAACGCTGGCATTCCTTGCGTTAACTGAGTTAGGTGTGTGGGAAGCAAGTCTACCGCACCACTGCCTGCATACGAAAGGGTCAGCATAGTATGCTCTATGCGAATATTCACCGGAGAGCCAATTCCTATATGCACATTTGTAAATACAACGCCGTCAGGAGTGGTTACAATAGACTGTGCCCCCGTGCCGAGCCAGCGTAATTTTGCTATTACAAAATCCACATCCTCTTGCGTACGAATATCTGCGCTCGTCTTATCCATGTTTCCCATAAGGCCAAATAGTGCTGCCCACGAGCCCACACACAGAACCGACAACAGTCCAACATATACAATTATTTCTAGGAGCGTAAACCCGGTCGCACAGGGAGACCTCTTATGAATCATGGATATATACTTAGTTACTTATCAAAGATATGCCGCTGCCATGGGGCGCAAAAACCACATTGTCCTGATAGTCCACTCTTCCGCTATTTGCAATGATGTTTGACGTACTACACGAGGTAACAGTAGCTATTTCCGTAACCGAACATACCAAAAGTGGCGCAGTAGTATCGGAAGTAGTCATAATGAGTGTGGCGTTACTAACTACAAAACCATTTACTACACTGCCAGACTTAAGCTTTGCGTTATACGAAGAGAGAAACACTGGGTGCTGGGGGTCAGTTACGGACAACGCAATCACTGTAGGCTCCCCTGTTACTTGCTGTCTTGCAATCCACATAATGTTTCCCGCGGCAAATAGCGCGGTTGCGCTACCACTCCCCTGGGCGTCGAACAAAGAAAAATCTGTAATGTGTGTTGCATCGGTAACATTCAACACTTGCAGTTCTGAATTGTTTGCCGAAGATGCAATGTACGCCAGAAGCTTTAGACTGCCGCCCACAACCTCTTCCCGCACAACTATGGTACGTACGCTATGGTTTACGGCCCTACTACCTAAAAAAACTGGGCTCAAAGGATTGCTTACATCAAATATATAAAACTCTGAGCCAGCAGTTTCATACGTGCCAATATAGGCGCGGTTTCGAAATACAAAAATACTTCTCCCTTCCGGAAAGGAGCCAGATGCGCTCGGCAAACTGCGTGAAGCAACCAGCACTGGATGGGCCGGAGTGGATACATCAACAACTTGAAATTGTAATGTACTACTATTCTGGACTGCATACGCATAGGACCCGGCAACATCAACTGCAAATAAACCACTGCCTGTATGTAAACTAGAGAGTACCTGCAAAGAAGATGGAATGGTTGTGTCAATGACAAATAAATCTGCGTCCGCAGCTTGAGAACTTGTCCCCACCGCAACTGCCAGTCGTGCGGAATTTCTTTCCACCACATCAACACCATGTATTTGAAGTCTCGTGGGACCGAGTGGAACTGTGCCCACAATGTGTGCGCTACTCCAGCCTCCTACCAACCCCACCACTGGACAATCGTAGCCGCTCTCCTCCACCGACTGCGTACTCGTTACTGTAGTTGCTATCTCGGCAGAAGCAGGATGCGGCATGCTCCAGCCCACACGGGATACCGCTGTAGCCGTGCATAACGTGGACACATGGAGTGCCCTCTCCATGGTAAATGGCGCATGTGCCAATACCGCTGGCGGAACCCCTTGGAGCGGACCAGTATACGCGCGAACCCGCGCTGCATCACCGCTCAATATATCTCGTGCTTCAGTAGCCAAATGTCTCGCCGCCACTGCATCTTGCAAACCAAACACCATTCGCGCAGATGCCGCAAGCACTGTTGCCATAACAGCTAAGGCCACCAGAAATTCAATGCTTAAACTACCATATTGTGACCCCATGTGTTTCACTATTCTATTGCTCCTTCAGAATTTATATGAATGGATGTAGTGTGGCCATTGCTTTCCATAGTAACGGTTGTATCGGTGCTCCGAGCAGACAAGGGCGCAAATATCACCACTAGAGGCTCTGGCACATGGTTAACGGTACCGGAGAGCGTTGTTGTTTCATTTGTTGGTAACCCTTCTGTAAAAGTTTCTCCTTGGAAGAGTACATATTTTGTATCATCTATGTACACGCCATACCCGCCCTGACCAATGTGCGCGTACGCACGGCTCCGTGCCGCAAGCAGAAGTTCTGTAAGCATGTCTCGCTGCGAAATCAAACCCTCAGTGCGCACATAGCCTATGCCCATGGGTACGGTAGCAGCAAGAAGCACCGCCAAGAGCCCTATGGCCAATAATATTTCTGCATAGGTAAAGCCCTGTGTTTTTTCAAAAATGAATCGCCTGCGTAATCCCATATATAGGTGTGATAATGGCAATGGCAACAAAGCCCACTACAAGCCCCACCACCAGCAACAATGCAGGCTCAAACAGCACGGTTACTTTTTTGGTCAATTCTTCTGTTTCTTCTTGCAGCATAAGAGCGCAGTACGCAAGACTTTCTGTGAGCGTGCCCGCCTGTTCTCCTACCTGAAGTAATTGGGTTACGTGCAAAGGAAATAAAGCCGGATACCATTGCAAGCTTGCGGCCAGCGACGCACCATCAAGTACCCGTTCATGCACCTTACTCAGTGCAGTACGATATACCATATGCTGCATGCTCTGCGCAGTCTTCTCTAAGGCGCGAGCGAGCGGTACTTCTGCCTTGAGTAAAACCGCCAAAGTTCGGCATATGTGCCAATTCTGATATTGGACAAGATACGACCGAATAATGGGTACTCGCAAAATAGCGCGATACCACAGAGTACGGGTTTTTTGAGCATGGGCTACCATATACACAGCTACCAAAGCCAAACCCAAGCAGAGCAGAAGTGCTATGAAATCTTTAGTCACCGTTGTGTATATACCAAGCAAGATGCGTGTTGTGAGTGGTAGCTTAAAATGAAGACTACTAAATATGGGCATTAGTTTTGGAAACACATAGAGGAGAAGAAGCAGTGCCACGGCGCACGCAATCACGAACACAAAGAGCGGGTAGACTAAGGCAGACCATATTTTTCTTCGCATTGTTTGCTGCTGGCCCAACTGTTCTGTTACATATCGTAAATGTTCAGGAAGCATGCCAGTTTGCTCCCCCACCTCTATAAGATGGAGTGTGAGAGGACTCACGACGTTTCCACAATCTGCGAGCCCTGCAGCAAGACTTCTACCACTACTCACCGCCCCCACCAAACTACCTATCACTTCCGCAACACCACCCTTGGCCTGCACCGAAAGTAAACGCAAAGATTCGAGCAAGGGCACTCCAGCAGTGACGAGTGTTGAAAGTCTTTTTATGAGTAAGAGTTGCTCTGTAACGGAAATGCGCATGGAAAACACCTCATTGCTTAATAATGTTTCAATCGGACAGTACACGTATTATTTCCTCAGGGGTAGTAATTTGCGCACACATCTTTTCTGCTCCGTCTATTGCCATGGCTCGCATACCCTCTCCTATAGCCTGACGAGTAATTTCAGAGGCAGGCACTCTCCGAAGAATGAGCCCTCGAATACTAGGCGTAACATGTAAAATTTCAAAAAGCGCCACCCTCCCTTTGTAGCCGCTACCCCGACACTCTACGCAGCCAACTGCTTTAACCCCTGTAACAACTTCTTTTTCCGGTATACACGACCGTACAATGGGTGGTAAATCACGGACTGCATACGAACAAAGTTCTTTGCACGCACTACACACGGTACGAACTAGTCGCTGGGCAATAATTACGCTCACGGTAGAACTCACGAGATATGGCTCAACCCCCAGATCGAGCAAACGCAACAAAGTAGTTGCGGCATCGTTGGTATGAATGGTCGAAAGTAGTAAGTGTCCGGTTAGCGCTGTGTTAGTGGAAAGACGAGCAGTTTCGCCATCGCGAATTTCCCCCACCATAATAATGTTAGGATCTTGTCTTAAAATACTCCGCAGACCAGTGGTAAACGTAAGGTTTGTTCGAGGGTTCACTTGAATCTGGCAAGTCCCAGCAATGGCATACTCTATTGGATCCTCAACTGTAATAACGGACACAGTGGCACGGTGCACCAGTTGCAACAGCGCATATAGTGTTGTGGTCTTACCGCTCCCCGTTGGTCCACTAGCCAAGATCATGCCATGGGGTTTATGCAGCACCAGTTCCAAGCGAAGTCTATCTGCCTCACTCATCCCAAGAGCCGTGAGCGTCTTAAATCCAAACTCTTGGCTGAGCAGTCTTAACACGGCTCGTTCACCATAATACGTAGGACTTATGGCAACACGTACATCAACAGGATGATGTGCAATAGAAATGCGAAAGCGGCCATCTTGGGCCGCTTGGTGTTCGTCTGTGCGTAGTTCAGACAATACTTTTATTTTGCTAATGAGGGCAGGAAGGTGATGCACGGTCATGTGTACGACATCTTCCAACTCACCATCTATGCGGAACCGGATGCGAACGTCATCAGCAGTAGGATCCACATGCACATCTGAGGCACGCATACTCATGGCCTGGTGCAATAGCGCATCAATGCCTTCTGTGACAGAGAAGTTTTGTGTATCTTCAAAAATTTCTTGCAATGACTTCATAACATAGCACTTGGGCGCTCAAACTTTTCCTCACAATATCAAGCAGATGAAGAAAAAACAAAAAAGTTATCCACTTTTCTAGCGACCAAACACCTACGCTCAAACGAAAATACAACGTTTTTCGTGGCCACGAAAAACGTTGTATTTAGAGATCAAAACGGTGGCGCAAATCTGCATCATCGTCGAGCCGCTCAACGGTCAAAAGCCTTATGTACTGGAGTAAACCAGAGGTCTTTAGATACTCCATGGCAGCTGCATTAAACGCATACGGACCTATATAAACACTAGCTTGTAGTTTTACAAACGATAGTTCACGCAAGTGATAAACCAAAAGCGAACGCAGGTGCGCTGCGGACTCTGGAATATCAAACACGAGCACCCTCCATTTTTTGTCCCACTGCCCAACTTGCACCACACCAAACGTGGAAAGCAGGATCCTTACTTTTCCTTGTCTGGTTAAAGTTATAAAGCGCTTACCATCTTTATCTCGCCAGCGAATATAGCCTTTTTGGTATAAATAGTACACAGTCCGCTTTAGGTGCCCACTCGTAGTAAGCCCTTCGTGATAAACTTGCTGGATGCTTCTGCCTTTCATTCCAAATACTAAACACCGCGTATCATGCACGGCAGTCAGTATTTTGTGCGCAAGCTGCGCAGTCTCTGCATGCATACTAACCCTTTCTAAAATACCACGTTTTCTGCGGCCGCAGAAAACGTGGTATTTTGTTACTGTCCTAAAATCTTATTTTTCAGCTCAGACATTTTGGCGGGGTCGAGTTTTGCCTCGAGGAACTGGCACCTGAGTTCGCGGTCGTAGAAGTTTGGGGCGGAGACTATTTCTACCAATTCATCAAATGTAACTTCCGCGGTTTCTACTCGTTCGTCTGCCTGCTGGACCCAGTTCTCTCTCCTCTGCGCATTACGAGCAACGAATGCGTATATGACCCATTCGAGTTTTGGGTGCATATGCCATGCATCCAGCAAACTCCAGCCGTCCGATACATACCCTGTCTCTTCTAATAGTTCCCTCTTTGCTGCCTCCAGCGCATCTTCACCCTCGTCTACCCTACCACCCGGCGGGGTTATATATACTTCCGTACCCGGTTGCTGCTCACGCGAGATGAGAATAGTTTTTTGTGGAGTAACCGCAAATATATGTACTGTGTCTGGCCGTTTTATTTTTTCAAACGTCCGCGTCTTACCATCGAACCCTTCTTGCTGCCACTGATACACATCGAAAATCTGCCCCTTAAACACGAGCTCCGCGCTATCTGGCATAGGTTGTTTTGATTGTGGTCTATCCATATGCTTTACCAAATCTTAGCGCGCTTCTCGGGAGCAATGTACATAGGGTCTTCAGGAGTTATACCAAAGGCATCGTAGAACCTGTCTACATTTTTTAGTACTCCATTTACTCTAAACTTAGCAGGAGCATGGGGATCTGTAAGCACTTGTTCACGAAGTTTTTGTTCTCGTTGATTCTCCGCATTGTACAAGGCCATGCTCAAGAAAAATCTTTGTATTGGGGTGAACTTTTCAGACTCACCTTCCGCTGCGCCTTCGGACAAAGCACGTCGCTCTAATGCGTCTAAGGCAATCTCTACCCCACCAATATCGGAAGTGTTTTCACCGAGCGTAGTAGTTCCGTTGAGTGTTAAGTCCGGAAACACGTGAAAATTATTTGCCTGGTCAACAAGCACAGCACAACGGGCCTTAAAGTTTTCTATGTCACGTTCGGAACGCCACGAAATCATATTGCCGTTTATATCGAACTGACCACCATGATCATCAAACCCGTGGGTCATTTCGTGACCAATCACCGAACCAATCGCTCCGTAGTTTTCCGCGTCCCCTGCCTGCATGTCAAAAAATGGGGGCTGAAGAATGCCAGCAGGAAATACAATTTCATTTAAATTGTACCAGTTGTAAGCATTTACATCTTGAGGCTCCATTAGCCATTCTTCTTTATCTACGGGAGAGCCAAGCTTACGGAAATTCTTTTCAACCTCAAAACGCCTTGCCTCCAATACATTCAGGAGATAGTTATCAGGAGTAACTGTAAGGGACGAATAGTCGCGCCACTTATTTGGGTAGCCAATTTTAACCCGTGAGGCATGCAGCTTGGCAATTGCCTTTTGCCTTGTCTCCGCCTCCATCCACTCGGTTTTATTGATTCGCTGTTCAAAGGCTACACGCAAGTCATTTACCAACACTTCCATACGTTCCTTTGCTGCGGGTGGAAAATGTTTATCAACAAATAATTTACCAAGCGGCTCACCCACGCTTAAATGCATCATAATAACAACCCGCTTCCAGCGAGGCTGGATAACCTCGGCGCCGCTCAAAACTTTTCCATAGAACAAAAACCGAGCTTCTTCAAATCGTTCGCCCATGCACGCCGATGCTACGCGTAGTACGTGCCAACGAAGGTAATTTTTCCATGTGTCGAGCGATTTACTTGCGAGAAGTTCATTCACCGCTGCAAAAAACTTCGGCTGGTCTACTATGTATTCATGAGGCAATGATAGGTTTTGCGCTGCAAAAAAAGCATCCCACGCTATATTAGGCGTTAACTCTTTCAATGCCTCCAGACTGAACTTGTTGTATATCGCTTCTAGATCGTGCGCCTCTGTTCTGGTCATGGACGCCTCAGCCAACACAGTTTCAATGGACAAGACGTCTTCGACTAGCTTTTCGGTATTTTCCCAGCCCATGAGCGCAGCCATGCGTGGTATGTGAATACGGTACTCCGAACGTATGGTTTCCATATCCGCACCCTCACGGAAATAATAGTCACGGTCGGGCAGCCCTAAACCGCTCTGTCGAAATCTAAAAATATACTGCTCGCTGTTTTTATCATCTACATCAATAAAATGCTCCCAAGGCACTGACCACCCATATTTCTGCATTTTTGCCATGTACGCAATGAGGCCAGCTGCATCCTCCACGCGATCAAGTTCATCAATCCACGATTGAAGGTACGGTACAGTAACTTCCTCGGGCCTGCTTGGATCTATGGCAGATATATAAAACGACGCAAGCATTCGCTCATGCGACCCTTCAGCCAAATCTGTACGCTTGGACAGTTCTTCTAAAATATCATTAAGACGTAACCAGTTATCTTCCCTTACACGTAAAAAAGTGCCCCAGCGACTTTCAGATGCTGGCATGGGATTTGCAGCGAGCCACCCGCCCACAGCATAATCGTAAAAATCTTCTTTTGGGTTTTTGGTAGTATCTAATTGGCTCCGCGTGTTCATATAATTTATGGTGTTAATTCTATCGTACCCAACATTTGCGGGTGTCGGTAAATTTATCTAAAATCACAATTCCTTGGGTATGGTCGTATTCGTGTTGAATAATCTTTGCCAGAAGTCCGGTAGCCTTAAGAGTGAATGGTTGTAAGTTTTCATCGAACGCCCTCACCTCCACTTCTGCTGGACGCTTAACTGGGCCAAACAGTGTTGCTCGGGCCACACTCCCACAGCCTTCTTCTAATATAGTTTGCTTGGATGACTTTTTAGTGATCTTCGCGTTTATGAATACCCGGAAGCCATCTAAATCCTTGGACTTGCGGCTTTTAGTTTTCCGCACCTCACTCACAAACATTTGCAAACCTACCCCAATTTGCGGCGCTGCTATGCCGACTAAATCTGTAGCCACCATAGAGTCACGCAAATCTTTGATAAGCTTTTTTATTCCTGCTTTGTCTTGTAGGTTCACGGGTTTCGCCTTCGCGCGAATAACCGCCTCCCCTACCTGGGATATTTTCTTTATTGCCATATATATTATAAAAAATACTAGACAGTATTAAAGTAAACTACATGCGTATATTATCTTTTTGCATAGACACAAAGTTCCGGTGCGTTAACAGCAGAAAGCCAAGCCCGGCAGAAGTGCTCGACGGTTTCCACCCGCGCTGCTCGAGGTGTGACAGGGCGAGGATCGTGAAAAACTACAGACGAATCGGTTACCTCTAACACAACTACACGATGTAGGGAGAAGCCTGTTTTTCCATCTAGAGCCCGAGCATCTAGCACCACTTCGCACACAGCCCCTTGCGCAATCGCATGTTGCAAGTCAGCAAATGTGGGCTTTCTTCTTACATACACAAAGCCTGGCTTATCAAAAATCTGCGGAATGAGAGCACTCAAAGCGTGGATATCATGCGTGGCATTGAGATAAAAATCATATTCTTCTTTAGGAACCGATTCTTTAAGCCCAGTCAAACCACGCAAAGCCCACGCCTCATAGTCTATAAGGTCATAGTCGGTTATGGTAATACCCTCCTGTAAAAGAAAATCCCAAAATTTGAACCCCCACACCGCCTTGCCAGGATGCCAATCTACAATTATAGCAACTTCATCAATGCTGACATGTAGGTTAAAATAGCTCGCAACCATAGCATGTGAAGCAAGGGCACAACTATAATCATCTGGCGGTTGTATATAAGGAATTTCCAACATATTGCTTACATAGCATATCAAAAAGTCGTCATTTTGACGACTTGATTGTTTTAAGCCAATACCTTGTCTAATTGCTCGCGTATGCTAGCATTCGAGATAAAATTATGCGGTCTAAGAGTGGCCCCACCAGCATACTCGTCTACACCCTCTCCAAAATACTGCTGCATAACTTCCTCGTATGGACGCTTTTCCCAGCTCTGTGCTTTGTAGACATCATCAACACTAGCGAGCAAAGCATTGAGCTCCGCCGCACTGGCTTCTAAGTGATAGGCGTATACGGTCTGGAATTCATTGGTTGTAGAATTCTCGTGTGTTCCGAGCTGGTGCAACTGCTCTGCGTATATGCGTGCATGAGGCACAGCAGTTTCCTCAGCAACCTTGGCAAGAGCCAATTCATCTAGCGGCACCGCCTCATAGTGGTCACCAGAAAGCACAGCTCTTCGCTGCGCAGCCACACTTGCCAGGTCTAATTTATTTGGCTCCCAGCGCATGGCGCTACTTCGCTTTTGCAAAAATATATTCCGCTGAGCATCGTACAGCATTACCAAGATAGAATCGTGAGGAAATAATTTTCTAAACTCGTCTACTATAACAGCGCTCCCTGCATGGTCCATGTATGCATAGTGCTCTACCGTTTCACCCTCCGTGCTTGTGTACACAAGCACATCACCAACACCTCGTACAAGATTATACTCTTGAGGTAATAGAATTGGAGTAACAACTCCTGGTAAAAAATGCTCGGCAAAATTTTTCATCTTAGAGTGGTGTATTAATATCCAGTAGGTGGTTTTGTCTTTGGACCTAGGTGCACTAAATGCAGTGCTTCTATGCTTTGTAGCATGACGGCTAAATCTTTTTTTAGCTCTTCGGTATTTAGACCTTGTTCAGCCACTTTTTCCAGTACGTAGGTTTCCGTTTTATCAAAATCGTTTTTAAATTTTGTATTTACATCTTTCCACGCAATGCCCGAGAGTGCCTTGGCCCATGTTTCTTGGTACGAGATAGTCCCTTGTGCGCACAAGAACGTTATGGCTGGATAGCCAAGATACCCCTGCCAGTAAGAGCCATTATCATTGCACATAATTGCAGAGGTTTCTGGGTCATACGTTACAGTATAAAATTTACCACGACTCGAAGAGTACACTTTCGCGGTATTACCATCTATCTCTATGCGACCATCCCCCAATGCCCCCAACGCTTCGTAGAGTTTAATAATAGGTGGAGTTTTCCAGGTAAGAGCCATATATATTATATAAGTAATGAAATATTATAGTAATGTATTTTCTACAGACTGTATACCCACCGGCGCCGGGGACAAAGCAGCCTTAATGCGAGCGTCTATTTGCTGTAAATCATGTTCGCTATGGAAATCCATCCCAGTGCGGTCAATGACCAATGCTCCATACTCTGCCGCCAACTGAATAAAATTTTCCTGCACACGCACTGCTTGTTCGGCAATGGAAACTACTTCCTCCGACACCCTCCCCCGCTGCGCAATGTACGCTGCAAGAATTTCTGGCTTTGCCACTAGCACCACAGTTAGGTCTGCAGGCGTTACTTCAAGCTGCACAATAAGATCCTGAAGCTCTTGAGTATGCGCATTTGGAGATATGGCTGCATAACTACGAATGGTTATAGGGCTGGCATTGTCTACAAAACTATTTGTTCCCAAAGTAGAGATGGCATGGGCGCACTGAAGCGATGCCATGTACTGCCCCACAAACCAGCGCTCGCGCCCTACCGGGTCTTCGGTAATTAAGTTACTCGTTACCACTTCTGGGAACACGCCCTCCTCACCTTCAAAAAAAGCCGGCGCCCTGTTTAGTGCTGCAAGCTGCCGCACCAAGGTAGATTTCCCCACCCCCGCGCAACCAATTATAGATATGACTGCCATACGGTTTAGTTAAAAGTGTATAAAGTTCTTACTGTTTGTAAAGTCAGAGATCAGAAGTGCCTAATGCACCTTTACACCCAATTCGCCCAAGCGAGACATAAATGCATCGAACGTTGTGTAATGTAATGTTTCAATGCCAAGCTTTGTCGCGGTTTCTATGGCAGCATCGTAGTCATCCGCATAAAATATTTCGCCTGCAGACACCCCCGATTTTTCAATAAGCGCTTCAAATAATTCTTTTTGTGGTTTTATAGCTCCTACCTCGCTCGATATGACCGAAACATCAAAGTTATCGAGAAAACCAAAGCGCTTGTGCAGACCGTTAATACGCGCAGGGAAATTATTGGTACAGATGAGTGTTTTATACCCACGGCCCCGCACTTTTTTTACTACAGCAACCACATCGTTATCTACTTCGTATCCCTGTATAAGCAGGTCAATAATTTCTTGTGCTGACATGGAAAGTTTCCACTCAGCAAGAGCCCATGACCAGAACTCTTCGTCCGTCATGGCACCAGTCTTATACTGGAAATTCATTTCATCACTCGACAAAAACACCCGCCTTGCCTCTTCCTCGCTTACCCCCAACTCGCCCAAACTCTTTATAAAGTTTGATTTACCCTTCACAAAATACACACCATCTAAATCAAATGTAATTGCTTTTATCATAGCTATTACTTTATTGGGTTTGTAGTAAAGTATTGCAGCAGCCCATGAATGTACGGCTTGCGCTGCTCCGGAGTAGACACTTCGGTATTATAGACAAAGTTTGTCCAATCATCGTTCTCAAAACGGGGATATACGTGGAGATGATAATGAAATGCATGCTGGTTACTTGCTGGCTCATTGTTTTGTAACAGAGTAACACCGTCGCACTTTCTCACTTCTTTAAGTGCAACTGCCAATTGTCGTGCAACACTCATAATGCGCGCGGCGAGCCCATCGGGCAATGTGTACACGTTCTCAAAATGTTCATTCGGGACAATAATTAAGTGCCCAGGGTTGTTCTTTACAAATTTAGAATTTACAAAAACACTCACCATGGAATCTCGGTATATCAAATCTTCTATCTTAAGCATGGTCGCTTCGCTCTCGACGCCGTCTACGCCTAAACAAATAGGACAATTATAGTTTTCCGGTGCATGATTATACATATATCTAAAATTTCTTCTTACTTTCCATTTCCTTACTCGGCGTAAACTTCAAATCTATACTCATTAGCACATATGCCTTCTCTACCGCAACCGATAGCGCTTCAAAATCTTTGTAGCCACCTTCTTTTATTCTAGCCACCACTTCGTCCATCTCGATATCAAATTCCGCAACAGTAGGATTATGTGCGCTAAAAAAATTCTTTAGTGCCCGCCCAAGCCTTTTGTTTTGCAACTCTACGAACTTCTTCATTGTATATTCGGGGCTACTCTCTTCCAGCGGCACGCCACTGGCTGGCTTAGACCTTTCCCACAATTCATTCAGCGTCTCCCGCACCGTAATAACCGGATTACTTGTACCCGTTACGGAAATGCTGTTGGCCGCTACTTCCATATCACCTCCATAATCTTTCATTGCCCGCATCACATCTTCAGATTCATTATACAACTCATTATACGCAGCCCAAGGCTCACGACCTTCTTGGACATGGAAAGAAATAGTTCCATATGGAGTTACCACGTGACTCTCTGCATTCTTATATTTATACGCAGCGTACGCGTTCATCATTACGTCAGAATGTGCCCACCGGGAATCGTTAAAATAGGGCAAGTACGCCATCCACGTCTCGTGTGAAAGCAAGCGTTTACTTTCAATATCCTTACGAATCTTTTCTTCCTCCGCTTTTGCTTCTGTTATTTTAGGTAAGACAGCAGATCCGACTCTGTATAAGTCAATTACAGCATCAGAGCTATTTGCTTCTTTATTTATAACTGTGAGCAAACGACTAAAGTGTACAACGTCTTTATCTTCACCGTCGCTTTTTTCCTTATGGCCATCGTAGCTATCCACTGCCCATGCCTCTTTTTTATTATGAATGTACAAGGCAGTATTAATTTCCGGACGTGCGTGCCCAGCAAACTCCAAGAGCTGCGCTTCACCTTTTTCCTGACTCTGCGTCCGATCAAACTCAGCTGACCGCTCTTTTTTCTCCTGTTTCACATTTTGCCCAAACGCCGTATGCTCAACGGCAAACATTCCTGTTGCCATACCCGCACCAACCATGAACTCTCTTCTATTCATACAATGTCCCAGTTACTGGCTTAACTGCAAGATATCACTTGGCTTTATTTGCTCTATCTGCTGAGGTGTTACGTGCGCGGTGGAAAAGAGTGACTTGGTAAATAAGCTAATGAGTACAAGTGACACTACTGTGAGGATGATGCACATGTACGCAGCATGGTGACCATCATCATAGTCCGAAAAATAAAACTTGATAGCAAAAATAAGACCAAACGGTGGGGCACCAAGCGCAATGGCAAAAGCCAGCCGTTTCTGGTTAGTAGGCACCAAATTGCTTTGGTGGTTCTGCAGCACATTTGCCATAAGCGCGGCTACATCTACATTCTTATTTTCTTTAGCCAGCTGTGCTATTTCGGAAACTTGATCTTCTAATTTGCGTTCTGAAGTTTGCATAAAATTAGTATAGCTCCTTTAGCGCTCACTGCAAAAAACCTAATATATATTGAAAAAATTACTTACTGTGGGCCTGCATCTTATTCAGACATTTTTTTGCAACACAGTGACCATGTAGCAAAACAGTCCTTGACGCATGCTTTCAGGCATAAGGTATCCGGCAGGCGCATTATAGACAACCGCTGACGGTAGCACTAGCCGTACGAGCTTTGCAAGGAGCGGATGATTGAAAAATAAAGCGGCCAATTTTTCAAAGCGCTCCATACTGGGGATAACAAACAACGATACATCTTGTTCATCGGCTACGGTAAACCCTACTTCTTTTGCAGTAGAGCGAAACGAAAGGAACGGCTCAAACCGCTCCACGCTCATACCTTTTTCTACCAGCCCCTTCACTTCGCGCTCATCGGTAGATAAGTCGCTATCTACTTTCTTTGCATACCCATCCACCACTATACACACACCGCCGGGTTTTAGCACCCGGTACACTTCCGTAAGGACCAGCTGTTTACGGATACTGTGACAGAGAGCTTCTATGACAAATACCACGTCGAAAGAAGCATCCTTAAACTGACTTAGATCATGGTAGTCCCCCTTGCTTGGAAAAAAATTTTCAAGCAACCGCGCCTTCTTTTGGGCCAGACTTAACTGCGCGCTCGAAATATCTATTCCGTAAAATTTCGCATCCGGTCTCTGTCCGGCAATGTACGCCGAATTAGCACCCCTCCCGGTTGCAAGTTCCAGCACCTGTGCGCCTGGCACCCACGGTATATATCGCGCTACTATTCGAGAATGTTCACGCAAATCATCCTCGCTATACACCCCGCTTCGGCTTATACCCATATGCAGAAACCCTGAGCGAGTATGAAAGAGCGAGTACATCCATTTATTTATTTTGTAATAATGTTGTATGTACTCTACGCCTGCTTCTGTGCGGAGAATTTTCTCAACGTCAAAAACTTTTCGTATCTGTGCCAGTCTTTCTCTAAATGAGCGTGCGGCCATATGACAGTATTGTTATGTATAAAAGTGCGGCAGCGCTTTAGATACTACTTGCAAGCAATGCTTGTACGGCCTCCAAAAGCATGCGATCTTGCTCATACTCCACATTGAGCGTGCGGTTGTAGAATTCGTACCGCCCTGCCGTTGAGTTACGCACCAACTCTACCACAACCCTTGCATATGCTTCCGTTGTTTCTCTTGATGGCAATGAGATATATCTATGGTTAAATACCAGACGCAATAAAAGCTGAGTAGGCACCCAATGCTCAAAAAACTGTGGAGCATGTATTTGGCGAGCAACAATGGCTAGCACAGTAGGAGTGCCGCTTAACAAAGCTTTAAACAATCTCCTATTGCCATCTATAACTCTTAGCTTAGACTCTGTCTCTACAACCAAAATAGGAAAATGGTTACGCTCTACGGTTTCGGCTTCTGCAGAGTGTAGATATTGTTCTGCCTGACTACGTACGTTACTGCCTGCAGGGGTGTGTAAAAAATCAGACACTGCTTTGGCTGAGGGCCTCTTGCCAAGGGTTGCAAATTCTTGGAAAGTGGTGCCGAACCACAGCTCTTCTACGCTTTGGTCTACTTTTTCAATGCTCATGTTACGTGACGTAAGCCAAGGGACAATGTGTTTTAATTTAAAGCCCCCAGAAATTGCATCTACGCCATTCCAAAAGTCTCTCACTGGCGCAAGGAGTTTGCTTTCGTCAAACCACTGAGTGACGTCGCTATCTATAGTCTCCCACAGAGCAACATCGCGCACATGCGGAAATAATTTTCTTAGCTCATGCTGCACATATCCCACCGCAACTTCTCGGCGAATCGGATCGTATAAATGTGGCAAATATTCTTCTGTATGTTGCATATATTTAGATGTTACAAGTAATATATTCACCCTCGCCTACAATGCTTACAGCGTTATCCACCACCTCAAGCGCAGATTGGTCATCGAGCGCATATAATGGCTGGCCAATCTCGCGCGCCACTTGCTCTACATAGTCTTTACGAACCTTAGTGAAGTAGGGAGAATTTAAGTGTGGACGAAATTGGAAGTCAACAAAGCCCAAACCTTTATTACTGGCTGGTTGGCCATTTTCTTCCTCATATATTTTAGACTGACTCACTAGAATCTCACGAGAAGCCACCATACTTCCTGCACTAATACCCACATACACCCTGGTTTGTAGTAAACCGCTCAGCAATTCGGCTAATCCGGACTTATGTAATTGGGAAGCTAAATAGTAGGTATTGCCCCCACCAAACAGTAATACATGCGCCATTTCTAAACGAGGTAACCAGACTTCCTTCGGTAGTGCTGCAATATCTACTATGTCTACCATGTTAAACCCTAGTGCACCACAACGAGAAAAATCATCTATAAGCCAAGATTTATCTCCCTCTTCCATGTTTGCGGCAGTGGGCACGAATACTAAATTGGTTTCAGAAAAAGGCCTTCCCAGTAGCCGCTGCAAAGAACTTATTATGGTAGGATTTGTGAGTCCTGCAGATGTGAGTAGTAACTTCATACAATGTATCCTGTATGCTCCCTTCGCTTGCGCAAAGAGAACAAGAGTATAAGCAGCACACTAAATAACGCTGCCAGCCATGCAACATCGGTTACAAAATCTTGATGGTTTTGGTAGAACCACTGTGCGTCAGTAGGTGGTACAGGAGTTTTTTCTCTATCTAACGGAAGCTGTATATCGCTTACCAGAGCAAGACTCAAACACCCTGTTCTTTCTTTTTGCAGTCTTTTCAAGGACACGGCAAACGCGTTGGTAGGATATATTTGCACGCACCGCATGTGCGTATCTATAACGTATGCAGTATTTCCTACAAAGCCAATATTTCCATAATCGCCGCCATAGTTAATCCACCACTGCAGCGCTGCTTCTTCTGGAAACCGTGGTGCAGGGATAAGTTTTAAACGCGGCGTATCGAGCGATGTTACTCTGCGTATATCGTACGCAAGGTTGTACTCTATACCTTCTTTGTTTACGGAAACATACACATAGTCGAACGGCTTAAGCTTATTCCACTCTGGGTGAATATGCGTTTCGTGTACTCGAATGGTGCCGTACATAGGTGCGCCCGTGAGTACTTCACTTACGGCAATGTCTGCCACTGTGCCATCTATGCGCAGCACCGTACCGAGCACAAGCGCATACTGTAAATGATTATGCGTCATGCACCAGTCTGGTGTGCATGCAGCCGCAGTAAGCGGCTGACCCAGAAAGAGAAGGAGCGCGAGTACACCAACGAAGCGATATAGAGAAATCATACAAGGGAGAAAGTGCTTTCATCATATCAAAAAATCGCCCAGAGGGCGATTTTGTGAGCGCTATAAATCTATAATAATAGGCATTATCATAGGCCGGCGTTCGGTTTTCTTGAATAAATACTCACCCACATCGTCGCGAATGCGTTGCTGGAGGGTGGATTGGCTCATTTCTACATTTGAACGACCCTGGCTCTCAACCATTTTCCGCACTTCGTGTTTTACCTCACGAATAATGTCTTCGTTACCCTTCATGTAAATAAACCCACGGGAAATTATGTCTGGCTGGTTTACCAGCTTACCAGTCTTACGGTCTATGGACACTATAATTACAAACATACCATCCTGCGCCATAACCTTGCGGTCTCGCAGCACTACTTCGCCTATGTCCCCTATACCCAGACCGTCTACATACACATACCCAGAAAAGACCTTGCCCGCTTTTTTCGCCACACCAGCTGCGTCTATTTCTAGTACATCGCCGTTGTCCAAAATAGGAATTCGTTCTGCAGGCATACCTATGCCCAGTCCTATTTTCGAATGAGCAATAAGCATGTGATGTTCGCCATGAATAGGCACCAAATACTTTGGACGAAGCAAGCTCAGAATAATTTTGTGTTCTTCTTGCTGCGCATGCCCGGAAGTGTGAATGTCGAGCATCTTATTGTATATCACTCTGGCGCCTTCACGAGTGAGGTTGTCTATAACCTCTACAATGGACCGTTCATTACCCGGAATAGGTGAAGCCGAAATAACCGCAGTATCCCCTGGCTTAATCTGTATGGAACGGTGGTCGCCGCGGGCCATACGCGCAAGACCAGCAGACTCTTCACCCTGCGCACCGGTAGTCATAATGATGACCTGGTTGTCGGGTAGCTTGCTAATTTGCTCTGGCTTGATAATGGTTTTTGGTTGAAACTTTAAGTACCCAAGCGATATACCAAGCTCCACGTTGTTTATCATAGAGCGACCTACCACAGCAACTTTGCGGTTGTATTTTGCAGCGATGTTTAGCACTTGCTGCATGCGAGCAAAAAGCGAAGAGAACGATGCAAAAATAATGCGCCCTGGAGCTTCATCGAAGATACGGTCTATGGTACCGCCTATTTCCGACTCCGATGCAGTATAGCCAGGCTTAGCTGCGTTGGTGGAATCGCTCATAAACGCGAGCACACCTTCTGCGCCGTATTTTGCTATTTTAGAAAACTCAGCCGGAGCCTCACCAACAGGAGTATGGTCTATTTTCCAGTCACCACTGTGTACCACTTGGCCAATAGGCGTGGTAATAGATAGTCCTACCGAATCTGGAATGTTGTGATTTACCCCGTAGAAGCGCACCTTGAAACTACCAAGCGGTACCATGTCGTCTTTTGACACTGTATTAATGCGCACCTGTTCGGCCATGTTGAACTCTTCCAAACGTTTTTGGATAAGACCTGCAGTAAGCGGCAAGGTATAGATAGGCGGATTACCAATTTTTGGCAAAATGTACGGCACTGCACCCATGTGGTCCATATGCCCATGGGTAATAAAAATACCGCGAATGTTTTGCTTGCGCTCTTCTAAGTAAGTAACATCGGGAATTATGTAATCTATGCCGGGAGTGGTTTCGTCGGGAAACGCAAACCCTACGTCAACAATTATAATATCGTCGCCGTATTCATAGACCATCATGTTCGCACCGACTTGCTCGAGACCGCCGAGTGGAATTATGCGAAGGTTACGAGAAGTGTTTGGCCGAGTAGTCGCGCCTGCTGTTTGTACGGCAGGAGTACGTCCAGACCTAACAGTGGGAAGAACACTCGTAGAAGGTTTTTTAGGAAACGGCCTGGAACGACCGCCAACACTGCCGGAGCGTGGCGCTGAAGAATTGGGTTTATTCATAAATAATTTTATATCCTCAAATGAAACTCGCCTTCTACGCAACAACAAGCAGCCGCCAGGGCCGCTCTATAGAATATACCTGTTAGTATTGGCGAAGGATAAACAAATAAGAAGCAAAGTTTATCTAAAAACATTGACTCTTATTTGCATACCTCTCTATGTATTATACAGATAAGTGGTACTATTAGCAAGCACAAACCCCTCCGGGGTCTCACATTCTATACCGTAGCTACAGACCCACCTACCCGACAAACTTAGTTACCTGCGCAGCCAATGACTGGTAGTTAACAGCCTCAAAACTGGTAGTATCTACTTCGCACACTGTCCCAATACCCACCGCCTCATGTTGGCCCAAGTCAACATACCTACCCTCTAAAAAAGTATCTACGTGTCCAGGGTGCCGCTCGCCCGAAGTGACCCTACACTTTGCACGATTGAGCAAAATTTCTTCTGGGGCATGGCAGTGCAGCTCTAAGACTTCGGCTTGATATGCATCAACCAATTTTTGCACATGTGCAGTATCCAATTGCGGTTTGAAATTTGCTTCGGCAATGACACTTCTACCAGCCCTGAGCTCTTTCTCTATAGAGAAAAATAATAATCTAATGGCAGCAACACCAAGCTTCTTTGACCACTCCTTATCTGACCAACCCAAACTATCAAACAGCTGCTCTTTTATTTCATCCTTACAAAAATAGGGAATTCTAGTAGCTTCAGATATAAACTTGGCTAAATATGTTTTTCCCGACCCAGTAGGTCCGGAGACTATAATGAGCTTACTCATATAGGTACAATAGCAAATTTACTTAATGTGACTCTACTTTACCCCCCATACAAAATAATCGCACACATGTGCGGTGATTTTGCGCAAGTACTAAAGTGCCAAATAATTTCTAAGCTGCTTGTGTAAATAAACTCTGCCGGAGCCGCTCTTCAAAAACTTCTCACGCCCGAGAGCGTCGGCTTTGAGCCAATATGCTTCGTAGTAAATAAGCCTCCACTCCAGTTTTCTTGCTGTAGTGCGGGCACCAGTTCCGTTATTGTGCCTGGCAACCCGGGCGCGAAGATCGCCTGTTTGTCCAATATACCAACTTTTGTCTTGCTGGCATTCCAGGAGATATACGTAGTGCATATTTTTTGGCCCCGTAAAGCTTGCCTAACGGCTTCGCCACGGGGCTCACGTAAAACTCGCTCGAGAACTTACCCATCATTGTAGCAAGCTTTTGTGGGGCTTGCCACGTGACGAGTGAGTCTTCGAGCGAGTTTTACGTGGCAGGGGGTGTAGGAATCGAACCCACGCGAGCGGTTTTGGAGACCGCCGTACTACCACTATACGAACCCCCCAAGCCGCCCGGGGGCGGAATGACCAAATTCCTAACGTCCAATTTCATTAGACATTAGGAATTGGAAATTGGATATTTTCTTATTTCGTTTCTCTGTGCAAAGTTTTCTTCTTGCAGTGCTTACAAAACTTTTGGAATTCTAAGCGCTTGCGGTTGTTTGCAGTAGCACTTTTCTTGTTGCGGCGAGACTGGTAGTTCAAGTGCTTGCACACGGTACACTCGAGGTGTATGAGACGTTCTTGGGACATATCTTAATGACCTTTGACGCTTAACAAATGACATCTAGCCACTATATACAATAGCAAGCTAATGACCAAATGTAAGTGGTTAATTGTTTTACTTCGCCTTACAGTGCCATATATGTTTCGCTACACTATATATAACACTCCAGGCATTACTTAGTTTATAAAGTTCGTAAAGTGAAAAGTTAGTAAAGTAAAACAAATGTCTAACTTTATAAACTTTAAAAACTTAATGAACTCAATACTCGCTCCGCTAAGCGGAAGCTGGACCCGCTAAGCGGGTCTGTCACCACGCTAAGCGTGGTGGAGCCGGCTGTCGGACTCGAACCGACCACCTACGGTTTACAAAACCGTTGCTCTACCGGATGAGCTAAGCCGGCCAAATGTATTACACGCTATTTGAAACCATGTGTACCGTTACTGCGAGGCAGTTACCGGATATCCGCCAGCTGGCGGACGGCCAAATGTGCGTACCCACTGGCTAGACACGCACAAGAACTGTACCACAATCCCCTCCTCATGTCCAGAAGCTTATGGCTTACCTTTGGTATAATCTGTTTCACCCAACACCTGAATACGGCGCCTAAATCGCAGATACCGCACAGCCCCCATGGCCATTATGCCTACACCAAGTATTACTAACATCATACCCGTACTTCTCAAAAGTACATCGTGGAAGAGGTTAAAACCAGTCACCCCAGAGACCAATGTAGTTAAGCCGGTACGGTAATACGCCAAAAGGGAACGTTCATTTGAAAGCCGTGTTCGGTCTAGGGCTAAATAATCCCGAATAATTAAATCGTCTCTGGGACTTACGGTAGGTTTCCACCGAGGGAACTGTAATTTCATGTTTTTCTTCTCCTTTTTAGTATTTCTATACATAACTATACTAAAATTATATGAAAAATATACCTGTTACTATCTTTTCCGGAAAAATATTGTATACTATATAGTAGTTATCTGGGTATCCGCCTTGAAAGAAACACCAACGAGTACAGAACGATTGGATAACACTTTCCATGGAAACACTTGAAACAAATGTTGCCAAAATTCAAATAGGCAACAGTAAACAAACAAATACCTACGTTACCACTCTTGCAGAGCGCACGGTTCATGAAGACTGCGAGCTCTTTGCCGTAGTCGCACTCCCCCTTTTAAACCCCGCAGCAGCCGATGATTGCGAACGCATAGGCAGCGGCATACTAGGAGCACTGCGTCGTTGTTTTAAGCGAAGCGCAAACGAGAATACGTTCGAAGTCGCGTTGGGTGAAATAAACGATGAAATAGGCAAACTTGCAAGCCTTGGCCAGCATAACTGGACCGGCAAAATTTCTGCTGTTATTGGCGTACGTCTGGGCAGCCGTTTTTATGCTGCTGCAACTGGTAAGGCAAGCGCCCTGCTCATGCGCGCGGGTGAATTTAACGAAATCACAGAAACCTCAAATCCCAAGCACGTCCTAAAAACCTTTGACACTTTTTCCGCAGGAAAAATAAAGGTTGGTGACGTGCTTATTATCACTACTGCTGAGTTGTTTAACCACGTATCTATAGATCGCATAAAGAATATTCTCAGTCAAAATACTTTGGAAATTGCTGCACAGGAAATGGTGCGCATCATAGAAGACACTGCGGGTCCTGAAGTGGCTTTCGGCACTCTACTGCTCCAGGAAACCGAACCGCTTATTGCAAGCAGTGAAGGCATTCAAACCAGCGACTTTACAGCCCAGCCTGGTAAAAATAAATTACTAGACGGTCTTTCGGACAAAGCAAAGCAGGTCATGAGTCGCGAGTCGGCACTAAAAATATGGCAAGCGGTCCGGACCGCTACCAAGCGCCGTCCCAACCTGAGTATGAAAAAACTTTCGGGCATGGCCCTTGCCGGCGGGGCATCGGGACTTTCACGCATTAAAGAACAAGCCCAAAATTATAAAAATATAGACTTTAAAGCCCCGGTCTCCATGTTTCGTGGGTTCAGTAAGTCTAAAAAGTTTTTCGCTATTTCCGTACTCGTACTACTACTCGCTCTGGTTATAAATCTTTTTGTTGCTCGGGGTAAGCGAAACGACAGCAGCTCCGCCACAACTTTTGAACAAAATAAAACTGCAATTGTAAAAATACTCAGCGACGCAGACAGCAAACTGGTATTTAAAGATGAGCTCGCCGCAAGCACCTTAGTAAACGAAGCGCGCGAAAAAACCCAGGGACTCGCGCCCGCAAACACAACGCAAGAAGGTGCAAAGGCGGACTTAGAAAAACAAGTTGCGGAGCTCACCCAGCGCATTAACAAAATAGAAACTCCAGCCATAACGGCTCTTGCCACACTTAGCAGTGCTGGTAACCTTATTGCACTTCCAAATGTTCTTGCAACTGCTACAGGTAAAGTAGTAGTAAGCTATAACACGAACACTAAAACCACGGAAGACGGTACTCTGCGAACGAATACGGATATAGTAGACAGCGCCTACGTATCCGATACCCAAGTCTTGGTATTCGACGGACAAGGGCTCAATATGTGGAACTATAGTAAAGGTACTAACGGTCCGGAATTTTTCCTCAATGTCCCAAAAGCAGCTGACTTTATAGGCTTTGTTCGTTATCCCACGAACAATCGGGCCTATACGGCAGATAAAACCTTGGGCCAGGTTATTAGCTATCTCATAACTGGCAGCACCATTAGTAAACCACTCGTATCAGTAAAAGATAGCGCCATAAAAGATGCACAGGACCTGGCAGTAGATGGCAGCGTCTACGTCCTCACCACCACAGGAATACACAAATATACCGCTGGCAAACCAGTTGCATTTACTTTCCCTGTACTCGCCGAAGCCTTCTCGGGCAAAGGCAAGCTATACACAGATGCAAAATCTAAAAACCTATACGTGCTCGATAGCAACGGCCGAATAATAATTACCGACAAAACCGGCAAGCTTACAAAAATCCTCCAAAGCGACAACCTCAAAGGAGCAAGCGACTTCACCGTAGACGAAGCAACAAAAGCAATGTACATTCTCCGTTCTGGTAGTTTGCTCAAAGTAGATTTCTCTTTATAAAAAGACAATAGTAAAAGCGGCTGGCACACGAAGTCCAGCCGCTTTGTTATTCTCGTTCTTGTTTGGCCTATGCCGCTTTCTGCCGCAGCCGCGCTTTCGACTCACGCTCTTCGTACTTCTGAGCACGAAGATACATTCGAGTTGCCTCAATGGCTTTCCCGATTTCCGTGAGTGCACCTTGCGGACTACGCCCGAACGCAGTCACCCAGTATGCAAGCGCCCGCAGTGTTCGCTCTCTGTCGAGTGGCAAAGAGATGTCGTTCAAACGACCAAGCAGCTCCGCGAACGGATTGCCGCCAGCCCGAGGCCAGCTCTCTTGAGCGGTGTGTAAGGCTTTCTCTACAGCTCGTAGCAAAATTTCTAAGGCGTCGTTGTGTTCATAAAGAAACTCAAACGCCAAATTATCTGCCACGCTCTGCCCAGGAGCCTCCACAAGCTTAACTGCGACAAATGAGTGACCGCTTTTTGCTACCACTTCGTACCCAGCATGGGTAGAAGGAAGCCAAATACGGTACTTAACCAAGTTGTTTTTCAGGCTGACATATGCACCACTGCTTTGTTGAACTTCTACTTCAGAAACGAAGCAGGTCCCTTCAAGCCGAATGGCTATATGCCTGTTCCGAAGCTTTTGCGCTTCAGCTCGCTTAACAAAATAAGCGACTAAAAACAACCCGGCTGCTAACAAGCAGTCAAACAAGAAAAATACTTCTTTCATCCAAATCCTCCAATCTTTCGATTGAATCCGAACACCATATCGCCGTGGGTCAGCGACATCACCATCCGCCTTGGATAGCTGCTACAACAGGCAATACACCTGCTCGAGCAGTCATCCAAAAATATATAACGTTTACGCACTATACCATAAAACAGTTTTCCTGTAAATACTACAGTCTCAAAATTAAAACAGCCCCATAGGGGGCTGTTTTAACAGTGTAAAGTAAAATTACTTCAAAACTACTTTTGCACCAGCTTCTTCGAGCTTCTTCTTGAGTTCTTCTGCTTCTGCCTTAGGAGCATTTTCCTTAACAGCCTTTGGAGCGCCGTCTACAAGGTCCTTAGCTTCCTTAAGACCAAGACCAGTTACTTCGCGAACTACTTTGATAACGTTAATCTTGTTAGCGCCAGCATCGGTAAGTTCTACAGTGAAGTCAGTCTTTTCTTCTGCAGCTGCTGCACCTGCGCCAGCGGCTGGCATAGCACCCATCATCATAGGAGCTGCTGCGCTTACACCAAACTTTTCTTCAAGAACCTTTACGAGCTCAGAAAGGTCGAGCACGGAAAGTTTTTCAATCTGGTCTACCAAAGACTTAAACTTCTCTGGTACTTCTACTTTGTTCTCTTCGGACATAATATATTCTCGTAATTTTCAATTTTTAATTTTGCAATTTACAATGAGGAATACTGCATTGAAAATTGACTGTGCATTAAAAATTGAAAATTGTAAATTAAAAATTAATCTTGTACTACTTTGTTGCTATAGCGTTGAGTACCTGAACCAGGCCCCGGAGGTTGCCAGCAAGTACGTTTACAAAGCCAGATACTGGAGCGTTGATAGTTCCAACGAGCTTTGCGCGCATGTCTTGCTTGCTTGGTAAGTCTGCTAAAGCCATAATCTGGCTCTTTTGCATAAACTTGCCATCTACCACACCGCTGAGCATGGAAATGGTTTTCACTTCTTTTCCGATTGTTTTTACAATGCGGGCAGGAGCTACTTCATCTTCTTCTGAGATAGACAAAATGACCGGAGTCTTAGAGTCTATTGTCGCGTCTATACCGTTTGCCTTAAGCGCGAGGTTTACCAAAGGGATTTTATACACTTTCGTAAATACAGCTTCTGCGCGAAGAGCGTTGCGGAATTTGTCTATATCCTTAACCGTGGTACCACGATATTCGGACATAACGATTGACTTTGCGGACTTTACTTTATCGGTAAGTTCAGCCAAGTCATCTACTTTTTGCTGTCTTGATTTTGCCATGAAATTTAGTTCTTAAAGTTCATAAAGTTAGAAGTTCTTAAAGTCAGGCTTTATAAACTTTACGAACTTTATAAACTTATCACTACTTCTGTTCGACCTTTACGTTTACTTCTATAAATACCTCAAACAAAAAACTCGGACGAGTCCGAGTTCGAATACTAAGTACTAGGCACTTTGCACTAAGCACTATTCTTCTCCTCGGCGGGCGAATACCCCAAAAGGGTGATTCATTAGAGCCTTGCGGCCACCAACTGTCTTCGGATATTTATTAACAATATTATAC
>CAZBAS010000002.1:84335-205297 GCA_964490395.1 uncultured Candidatus Saccharibacteria bacterium
CATTAGAGCCTTGCGGCCACCAACTGTCTTCGGATATTTATTAACAATATTATACGGCAAATCCCCTAGCCCTGTCAATGCCTCGGATAGGATTCCTTTACATAAAAAAAGGCGCGGACATTCTGTTCACACGCCACAGCTTGGACTGCATACTGTTAGCTAGGAATTATTCATTCCTTATTGAAAATAAGATATAAATCGATTTTATCTTCCGGCCCCCTCACCTTCACCGTAAGGCGAGTTTCAATGAACTCACCCTTTTGGACTACAAATGTAGCCAATGCATTCTTAGTCACTGCTATGGTGCACGAACCGGTATCATTTGTTACGCATTTGTCCGTAGGGTTGTCTCCCACGTAACGATAAATGGTAACGCCTTTTCTACCGATACCGTCGCCGACTAAACGCACCGTAGGAGTCACCGTCTGGGCCTCAGCGTTGACAACCAACACCAACATGAAACATGCGCATGCGCACACAGAAAACAGCCATTTCATCTAGCACTCCTTGAGTTATGCTCTGCCATCCACCAGGCAGAATATTTCGGGTTCACGGTTCTGAGCAGTTCAGTCCGTCTATAAAAAAGTTGCGGATAAAAGAGTTTACTATTTAAATAAGCAGATCGTCAATAAAACAGAAGGGCATCTTCAGCAGTTGCTGCAGAAGATGCCCTTCTGTCGCGCACCCTAGAAAATAATTCCAATAGTTAAGTAATAAAATACCCTGAAAATCGTCCTTAATACCACGCATTGCCCGCGGGCTATAATACTTGTCTAGATGTCTAGATGGGCACCATCTAGACACACCCGAAAGAGCAACTTCGCTGTACTACTTACCGCTAATAAACTTTGGCATGTACGCCAGTACGGCAACCATTTCCCTGCCGTAGTACCAGGCAAGCTCGGATGGCTTATAATAGTTCGAGCTTGGTGATTCCCAGTACACATCTTTAAACCCAAGGCGCTTGGCTATGAGGAACGCACGGGGTAAGTGGTAGGTATCGGATACTATTATTATGCGCTTTGCACTGGGGACCAAAGTGCGGCTATTTTCTAAATTTTCAAATGTGTTAGTAGAACGTTCTTCCAAGGTTGTGGGAACTGCTGTTGTTTCTATGCGCGCCAAAAACCGCGACATGTTCATGGCTTCAGACTCATCCCTGCTCGAAGTATTGCCCCCAGTCAAGATGAGCTGCTTAGCCTGCCCAGCATAATACAACTCAAGTCCCTTAGACGCGCGATTACGTATAGCAGGACTATTTGGCGCGGCACCCAGCACTACAATGGCATCTGCTGGATAGTCCGAAGGCGGCAAAGACTTTCGGGGGAAAAGCGTCACAAAAAGCCCATCCACCACAAGGACGAGAACAATACAAAATACTCCAATTTTTAAGAGCCGCTTTACCATATATACCGCGCAAAGGCATTTACTCTTTAAGATAGTAACTATATAATATCAATATCTTCGGATTTTTCTAAATCCATGCATAATTCTTACTTCGTAATTCATAATTTTGCATTTATATGGCCAACATAGACCACAAACCATCGCTCTATCAACTCAACCTACTTCACGTACTCCCTCCGTACGCTGACGAAGAAAAAGGTATTTTAAACACTATTATTGAGATTAATGGTGGAACTATAAACAAGTACGAACTCATAACCGAAACCGGCACGCTTAAGCTTGACCGCGTAGGGTACTCTTCACTCGCCTACCCTATGGCCTATGGTGCTATTCCTCAAACATGGGACTTAGATAACGACGCACTCGACATAATAATTCCTCACGTAACCGAAACGCTTATACCGGGCAGCTTAGTAGAAGCACGCATTATTGGCATAATGAAATTTAACGATGGTGGCGAAGAAGACGATAAAGTTATCGCAGTCCTTGCAGACGACAAGCGTGTAGACCACATTACCAAACTCGAAGACCTTGGCGAGCACTTTATAAAAGAGACCACCTATTACTTTGAGCACTACAAAGACTTAAAGAAACCCGGCACTTGCAAAGTAGAAGGATTCTTTGATGCTGCGGAAGCGCGAAATATTATCAAAGCATGTGCAGACCGCTACACCACTGATTACGCTCCAAAGTTGCAATAGTAGTAGTTCTGTCATCCTGAACGAGTCAGCGAGTGAAGGATCTGCGTGCTTATTAGTCAGATTCTTCGCATTCGCAAAGCCTCAGCTCAGAATGACAAATACCGCAGAATTATATGGACGAACACAAAAAAATTCATGACGCCGCAGGCCGCACCCAAAAAGCAGGCGGCATTGTCATTCACAAAAAAGGTACTGAAACATTCGTCTTGCTAGTGCACCGCATTCAGCATGGAGACTGGGCCTTCCCCAAGGGCCACATAGACGATGGAGAAACTGCAGAACATGCAGCCATACGTGAGATACAAGAAGAGTGCGGCATTGCTACTACCGTTGTTTCAAAACTCCCTGCACTTACCTACCCCACCAGCAGCACGCCGCCCGAACTAGTTACCTGTCACATGTTTTTACTCAACCCCGCCTCCACAGAACTTGGCGGCGAAACCGACGAAGAACCAGCCTGGATAACTAAAGATAAAGTCGTAGACATTCTCAGCCACCAAAACCTAAAAGACTACTTCAAAACCATCATCCCCCTCATTTAAATTCGCACACAATGGGCACCATTGCATTATGCAATGGTGCCCATTGTACATAAAATTACCATAGACGCTCCGATACGTGCCGAAACGCCTGTTGCCAACTAACATAAAAAGGGTAGTCCCTCGCTACAAAGGGTCACCCTTTTTATGTGCTTAGAGCAACAAACCTACATTGTGCAGATAGTCAAAAATTAGTTTATCTACGAGAGAGCCTACTTCCCTGCCTGCATATGCTAACCAGACTATCTCTTCTACTTCCGCACTTGGCGCAAGCTCACCCGTAAAATCGGCCGTATAGCAGGTCATGCGCACAATAGTTCCTTCTGGTTTCCCATGGGCCTGCGCTTCAAATGTTTCTAAGTGACGAATAGTTTCTGGGACTAAACTAACCGAAAGCTCTTCGGCAACTTCCCGAGTAAGCGCTTCTATGTCCGATTCACCTTCCTCGCGCTTCCCGCCCGGGATATAGTACACATCTTTTCCAAATGACTTTGTACTGAGAATCTTCCCGTCTTTTATGTGCACCCACGCTAACTTGTCTATAAATTGCTTATCCATACTTTTATGGTACGTTTAAAAAACTATAATGAATAAATAATGCGGCTGCTGCCATGTCTGCTATAATCCCTTTTTTCAATTCTGGCATGTCGTTCACTACGTGTATATAAGTCCTAGCTATCGAGGCTAAGGCATCTGTAGTATTCAAAAGGCCGTCTAAGAATTGTCGCAGTACCGGCAATCCTTCCATGTACTGCATAGCCCACTGGTTATTTGAGCTGTCTTTTGGATACGCAGCGTATAGTAATTCGTAAAATGCAAAAGGCGAAACAGCATGTGCGAACACTTTCCCATCAAATGCGCGCTTGCCTTCTTGCTGTGAACTTTTCCACGCCTCCTTGCGTGCGTCGATAAGTGCGCGCACGTCGGCACTAGATACACGTTGCATCAGTTGTATGGTACAGTCTACAACTTCGTCCACAGAAGCGACGTGCAGACGAGCACTGACAACGGGGAACATGATTTCTAATAAACCAAAATTTAACGTCTTGGGAGATTTGTACCTATTGGCACTTTTAAGCGCGGCTAGAAAATAGGTAAAAATGGAAGCCTCTGCATTTGCCAATGTATCTTGTGCGTGTAGCCGAAAAAACTTACCTACGTTTAGGCCAGTAATAATAAAGTCCGATAAAGGCTTTCCTGGCAAATCCACGAGCCTCGAAGTACAACCGGGTTTCTCCGCGAGGGGCTCTAGAGCAAAAGCAAGAGTAACTAAGTTTTGTATCTCATCTGGATCTAGCTGCATATTGTTTAGTATATATCCTTTTCCCCGCCCCGTCTTGACCCACCTACCACTAAAGCTGTATACTACATTTTCATACATTTCATACTAGTAAGAATGAATGTAATGACAAAAATTAAAAAAATAACAAAAGTGACAAAAGTATAAATACCCATCTCTGCGTATCTGGAAATATTTTTGTCATTTTTATTTATTTTTACTCACCTTTGTCATTGCATACAAAACCTATGGCATTACCCATGAAAAACGAAGTGTTCTACGGCACTACTACCCTGGGCGAACGCGGCCAGGCAGTGGTTCCGGCAGAGGCACGCAAGGCACTCAAACTGAAAGCAGGAGACAAGCTCCTCGTCTTCTCCATGAACGATGACATGCTCGTTATGACCAAGCTTTCCCAGCTCCAAAAATTCGCCTCCCACCTTTCCAAGAAGTTAAATTCTATGGAGAAGATTATTAAACAGACAAGAGAATAGAAAATAGTAAATAGATACTAGTAATAAAGACTCAGTTCTTTATACCGCTATTTTCTATTGTCTACTTTCTACTTACTATTCACTTCCTATTATGAACGACGCACAACAGGCCATAGCCTACGATGAAACTACACCAGAACAGCCGCCCCTCTCCAACTTTCGCAAGTGGGGCAGCTTAGTAGTGCTCAGTTTAGCACTCGCCATTATAGTTATAGATACTACCCTTTTGAACGTGTCTTTGAAAACTATTATCAACGACCTGCACACTACCATAGAGGCCATGCAGTGGGTTATTACCGCCTACTCCTTGGTGCTCGCAGCATTTACCATTACTGGCGGTAGACTAGGTGACCTGTTTGGTCGCAAGAAAATGTTTATGCTGGGTGCGGTTATTTTTGCCATAGGGTCTTTTATAGCATCCATAAGTAAAAATGTAGGCACCATGATTGCCGGCGAAGCCATTATAGAAGGCATAGGCGCAGCGCTTATGATGCCTGCAACTGCTTCTATTTTAGTTGCAAACTTTAAGGGCCGGGAACGCGGCATAGCGTTTGGTATTTGGGGCGGCATCGCCGCTGCAAGCTCGGCCATTGGCCCTATTCTTGGCGGTTGGCTTACTACTAACTATTCGTGGCGCTGGGGCTTCCGCATAAACGTAGTGGTAGCTGCCGTGTTGCTTATAGGCTCTCTCATAGTACGCGAGTCCAAAGACACGGAAGAAAAGAGTCGCATAGATATTCTTGGCGTACTGCTTTCGGCAGCTGGCATGCTCTCCATAGTATTCGCGTTCATAAAAGCCAACACCTATGGCTGGATAAAAACCAAGGCGCCACTCGTGCTATTTCACCACACTTTAGACCTCGGCAACCTTTCGGTGGTTCCCTTGTTCATAGCGCTGGGTCTTATTATTCTTGTGTTGTTTATATTGTGGCAACGGTATTTGGAACGAAAAGGACGCACTCCCCTTGTTTCGCTGGAGTTGCTTAAAAACTATCAGTTCACCATAGGTACACTCACTACAGCCGTGCTTTCGCTTGGCATGGCAGGTCTTATCTTCTCTATTCCAGTATTCCTCCAAACCGTGCGCAACCTTGATGCGCTTCATACTGGGCTTACTATGCTCCCCCTCTCAATTGCACTATTGGTAACAGCGCCCATTGCAGGGTTCCTTGCACACAAAACCCAGCCGAAATACATTATCCAAGCTGGACTTGCCATAAACGTTGTTGGGTACCTACTCATGCGCTATTTATTAACCGTAGATAGTAGCACGGCGCAGTTGGCCCCTGGGTTTATTGTTCTTGGGGTAGGACTTGGTTTGGTTTTTTCCCAGATAAACAACGTAAGCCTCTCTGCAGTCTCTGTACAACAAGCAGGAGAAGCCAGCGGTGTAAACAACACCATGCGCCAGGTTGGACAAACACTTGGGACTGCTATACTTGGTGCCATTCTCATTTCTTCTCTTACCACAAACATTTCAAATGGAATTCAGAAAAGCGACGTTATTCCGGTTCCGGTTCGCCAAACCATAGCAGATAAAGTTTCCAGCCAAGCAAGCGAACTAGAATTTAGCGGTAGCGCACAATTGCCCGCAGAAGTAACCCCTGCTATTGGAGTGGAAATAGGGAAAATTGCAAAACAAGCCACAGTAGATGCAAACAAGGTTACCCTTTTCTATGGTGCATTGTTTAGCCTTCTTGGTTTACTTATTGCCTCGTTCCTTCGCGTGAAAAAAGAAAATGAAGAAGGCATATCTGCTGCTGCTTCTAAAGAAGTGAGCGCGGTCCCTCTTCGGTCTGCAGTTGTTGCTGCAATGGGCGCCATAATTATAATTGGCGGTCTCGCAGGCGTGCTTGGGTACTATGTAGGTAAAGATAAAACCCCCGTCACGCAGGTTGCAACCCCGCCTGCTACGGTAGCACAGACTCCCCTGCCTCCGTTCCAAGTGTTTCCTGCTCCTGTAGCAAACACCGCACCCGCACCTACACCAGTGCCACCCACAGAGCCAACCCCCACTTCGACAGGCTCAGGATCTGCGGCAACACCACCACCCGCACCAACCACCTTTAGCGATATCGCCTGGGGCATGTCGTTTACTCTCCCCACTGGTTGGGTAGTTACCACTGCACAGCCTGCACCTACTTCTAAAGTGCTGTACAATGCAGCCTCTGGCCACTCTTACGGACAAGTAGACCGCTACACCGTAAGCGCCACAGACACGCTCGATGGCGTTAAGCAGCAACTCAAGAGCAGCCCAGACGTAACTACCGTAAGCGATGTTACTCTAGACAACACCCCTGCAGTTATCTTTACCGCAAAAAATTATACTCAGCCAATTATTGCAGTTATAAAAAATAAGACGCTCTATTACATTTCCGGCGACTTAACTTCTACCGAAGTTCGCGCCACCTGGAAATTTAACTAAGCGTGCACAAAGCAAAAGCCCAAGGATTCCCCTTGGGCTTTTATATTGCAGCACTCTATTCTTCGTCTGTTGTTTCTACTGGCTGCTCTGCAAATGGTGCAACCTACTCTTCAAACAGTCGCGCGGGCGCGGGAGAGTCAGTCATATGGCCCATAAGCGCAAAGCTCACTGCCATGCCTGCCAGCACCCCTTCCACCGAAGGCAAGTAGGCCCACGCGCCTGCGCCGCTGTATGTAGGAAAGAGTAGGTGCAGCGCTATGTCCGCGCAGACTACTATACCTATGGCGCAGGAAAGTACCATAGAGAGCCGGTGCGTGAGGCGGAGTTTGCGCACTGCAAGCATAAGCGCAAAGCTCGCAAAATATGCGTAGCCAAGGCTTATAAAATAATGGGCCCCATACCCAGAAAGCTGGGCGCGGTCCACGAGCCAGGCGCACAAGGGTGCAGCAAACAACGCAGCTGCCAAAAAGACTACTACTTGCTTCTTCACTTTCATGTACGGGTATATTAATTGCACGAAACTAGACCTGCTCCACTACATGTGGAAACAGATATGCACAAATACCGTAAGCCCAGGGGACTTACTTGTAAAAAAAGGTTATGGATATTCCTGCTCTGACGTGCAGTGCAGCGTATATGTCCAAAGTCGACGAGGTTAGCTGACGGACTAGGCCTGGATAATAGCCCCAACAATTCCTGTTGTTCGCCCCATTCTGAAATTCAGAAAATTGGTTCCCCCGCGTAAGGCTTACCTACGAGTAAGTACCTTACTTAGACTACCTTTAAAAGAAAATTACACTAGCATAGCCGCTCTGTCAACAGGAGTTTTCAACAGCCCCACACTTTCACTATGGCCACCGTTGCGACGGTTGCACAGATGACCATAGTGACGGACATGCAAACTCCTGCTACACTATAGATATAAGTATGTAAACAGAATAAAACTCATATGAAGCAAATGACTTGCGCAGCCATGGGTGGCCCAGCAGATTGCACAACACCAATCTCTGGCAACACCGCAGAAGAAATGGCCACTAACGGTACAGCCCATGTAATGGAATCTCACCCAGACATAGCCGCTCAAATGAACGCTATGTCCGACGAAGACAAAGCAAAGTGGATGGAAGAATTCCGCGCCAAGTTCGACGCCGCTCCTGAAATGGCCTAAACAATTCTATATAAAAAGCCCAAGGACTCCCCTTGGGCTTTTATATAGCATGCTCTTCACCGTTGCAATAGATGAAAATAGAGCAGTATACTGAGCTCACTGAAGAATTTTTGGCACAGTGCAGATAAAGCCTGTATAAATGCGCTCAAGCACTTTAAACCATTTGAATGTATGAAGCACTCTACACAAATCATAAATGCTGGGGACAAGAATTATCATCTTACCTGGACGAGAGATGGCGACGCAGCAAAATACGCTCCCATTACGCATGTGCATGGAATTATTTTTAACAATGCAGGAGAGATACTTATTGGCCGATTAAAGCCGTCCAAGTCCTGGACACTTCCCGGAGGTAAAGTTGAGTTTGGTGAAACTATTGAACAAACTTTGCGCAGAGAACTAATGGAAGAGGTGAACATTACAGTCAGCGCAGTGTATATTCTTGGCGTTCAAAAAGTTGAAGTACCTGCTGACCCACAGGATGAAAAGAATCCCCATTTTCAAGTAAGGTGCGTTGCGTTGCTCAGCGAACTTTTACCACAATCCCCTGACCCAGGTAGCTCGGAAGCTGCTATCTGGGAGCGAGTATTTGTCCCCGCCGCAGACATTGAGCAGTACATTCCATGGGGCGAGAATGGCCACGCCATGTTTGAAGAGGCAATAGATGCATACAACACGGATCTAACAAAAAAAGTTGCATAGAACTAGCAGCGTAGTCCATGGCAAATATGACGATAAATTCTTAAAAGCCCAAGGACTCCCCTTGGGCTTTTAATTGCTTAGGTGCGTGGTTGCAATGGTCATCTTTGCAACCGTCGCAAAGATGACCATTGCAACGGGTTTAGAGGGAGATAGAGCGTTCTATACCTATGACGCTGAGGAAGGCTTGGTCGTGGGAGATGACGAGGAGGTTGCCGCGGTAGTTCATGAGCGCGCTTTCGAGCTGCTGAATGCTATCCAGGTCTAAGTTGTTGGTTGGCTCATCGAGTACTAAGAGCTGGGCAGGGTGTGTGCCAGCTAGGATGGCAGCGAGCCCTGCGCGTATGCGCTCTCCCCCGCTTAAAACGTTCACTTTTTTAAACACATCTTTTCCAAAGAACAGAAACCCGGACAGCCATTCGCGTGCTTTGTCTGTAGTAAGTTCAGAAATACGCGCTACGTTTTCCAGCACAGTTTGTTCTGGATTTAGTATGGTAACTGTTTGGTCTAAGTAGGCTATGCGGTCTGTTCCCACTAGTACACTCCCCTGCTTTGGTGTGAGGTTTTTAAGTAGTAGGTTAATGAGCGTGGTTTTACCCGAACCATTTGACCCGGCAATGGCTATGCGTTCTTGGCCATAGATGCTAAACGAAATATTGGTAATTAAATTTTTTGTATCTCCATAATCAAACGAAACACCAGCCACTTCCATCATGCGCTTGCCTTTGGGTACTTCTGTGTTGCTTAGGTCCACGTGAATTTGGTTTTCGGGTGGAATGCTCTCTTTTGCAGCTGCAAGTCGCTCGCGGGCACCAGCAACGCGCTCGTCGTGCATGGTCCGCAGCATACCTGCGGTTTCTTCGCCGGACCGCTGCATAGCGCCTAATAGAATTTTAGGTATGTTCTGCGTAGCAGCATGTTTTTTTGCGTGGCTCACCCGCTTTTCCTGGCGCTCGCGCACTGCTTGGGCCTGCTTTTTTATTTTCTTAAACTCTTGCTGGGCAGTGGTATAAAGTCTATGAGCAGTCTCTTTTTCTGCCTGCTTTTGGGTTTCATAGTATTCGTAGTTACCACCGTACAGACTCACGCCCTTTGGCGAAACTTCTGCAATTTGATCCACCAACTCCAAGAGTTTTCTGTCGTGGCTCACCACCAGCATGCCGTGTTTCCAGTTTGCTATGCAGCGGTACAAAACCTCGCGTGCCTGCGCGTCTAAGTTGTTTGTTGGCTCGTCCATTACAATGAACCGCTCTGGAAATATAAATAACCCCGCCAGCGCAACTTTCATGCGTTCACCACCACTCAGCTCACTTAGTTTTCTAGATAGCACTACATCGTGGAAACCAAAATCTTCAAGCAGTTTTAAAACACGGGCTTCTATATCCCAATTTATATCCACAATTTCTAATAACCTCTCATTTTGAGAATCATCTTTCAGTTTTGCTATAGCATCAAGTATATGATTTACACCAAGTGCCTCAGCTATAGTTTGTTTTAGATTGAATTGATAGTCCTGTGGCAAGTACGCAAGGTCTGTGTGTACGGTCACCACACCGCTTACTGGTTCAAGCTCGCGCATGAGCAGCCTTAGCAGTGTGGTTTTACCCGTGCCGTTCTTCCCTACTATGCCCGTTTTTTCCACGCCAAAAGACAGCGACACCTCTAGCGTGTGCTCGTTTACCGGAAACCTCACTTTTTGGAAAATAATAGATTGATTCATAAAAATAAAACACCTTCTAAAACAAAAAGAAGGTGTTGCAAAAACTCTAATTAATACACTACAAATACTCAAAACCACCCGTCACAGGGCAATTCACAAACCTTCACCAAGATTGTTTAGAGTATCTGCTTCATGTAAGTAGCTGTATTATACCATTTCTAGGAAATCCTGCCAACAACAGTAGGCTACAGGGACGACTCTTACATCCCTTTAAGTAACTACTTTAAGGATTTTTATGTAAGTACTCTCTACTTTGCACAATAGTATCCAGAACTGCTTCAAAAGATTGATTCGCTGAAGCAGGACTACAGTTCAAACCTTTTCTTGACTTTGACAAGTGAAATGTATTTCTAACATTTTTTGCTTTTTCTATCCTTGCTTGCAATTGCGCATCAATTACCCCCTCGTCAAAACAAACCTTAAGGAGAATATCCAACATTAATTCTCTGTCAGGTCTTGTCCCTTGCACTTGTTTTGCAACAACTAAAGTAGAGCCAGGCTCAAGCTGGTAGCTAGCCGGAAGAGTGACAACGTCCAAATAATTTGTCTTTCGTATTGCAAAACCTTTTTTCTTATATACATACAATAAAACCGCCTCTACCACTGAAGCGGAATACAAAATAATCATCCTTCTGTTTTCTTTCAAAAACCCTCGGGGGAAACTTCCCTGTTTTTCAAGCAAATAAAGAAGCGATATCATTTCGATCGCATCTTCAATCTTGTTGCGTAAAGGAATATCTGTTATAAACAGTAGGTCGCCAACGCTACTTGTTTTACTACCTCTTCTTGGTGGCATCAACCATTTCAATTAATTTTGACAAAGAAGACGCCCCTGTGTCTTTTAGCACAGTTGAAAGTTTCGCGTCTGAACGATATTTTAAGTCCACGTTATACTTTTTTTCGATAGTCTTCACCAGTGTATCGCCACGCTTTTGAGGGATTCTACCACTTTTTGTTCTTGGGGTACTCATAAAACTATTTTAACACATTTATTATCTTTGTTTATACACCCCGACTAATACTTTGTATTACATGACCAATGCATAGTAAACATACCCAATACCTTGCGTTTATGCGTAATTATTGTATAATAACCAAGCAATTTAGCTAGATTAGCAGGGTATTTTTTACTTACTACTGACTACTAAATTCTGACAACTTTCCTTTGGGGTATCGCCAAGTGGTAAGGCAGGGGCCTTTGAAGCCCCCATTCGTAGGTTCGAATCCTACTACCCCAGCCACGTCGCTCGCGAGCGACGTGGCCAGCCACCGGCAAGCGTAGCTTGCCGAGCCAGCACTGAATCTGGCTTCTCGGTTGGTCACGTTCTTATCGTTCTTGAACGATGTGGTACTTCTACGTGTTGCAAAGTACAAACAAAAACGATTATTTTTACAAAGGTTCTACAAACGACTTGCGGCGCCGCTTGCTCCAGCATAATAATGGGGAGGTGGATTCTACCCGTCCCTACAAACCGTACCGTGTAGTATATTACGAGGCATATCTAACCGAGCATGCGGCAAGAATTCGCGAATCTGCAGTCAAGAAAAGCGGCTCTGTTTCGGTGCCGCTCATGAGAAGAGTTAAAGAAAGCCTAAAAGGTGCCTAACACCTTTTCCGTTGTATATTTCAAGCACAACTGAATTGCCTAAACCCGCAAGGGCATGGCTCTAAAAACTCGATGAAAATACTGAACCTCACGTTCAGCCACTTTTCATCGAGTCGTAGCCCGAAAGGGTTATGGGTCCGCAAGGACCGAGCTGGCGTGGGGCTTTGTGTTTCTTGCGCCAGCAACTCATTAACGAAACTCAAATGAAAAATGTTTGGAAGTTAGTTGTGGTAGCTGTTTTACTTTTGGCAATAGTTGTTCTCGGTGTAGTTGTATGGTCTAAAAGACCTGCCGTAGCCTTACGGGGAAAATGGGTAGAGGCTACTGGTAAAACCACATTAGAATTTTACAAAGATGGTACGCTTGTTATGGGTAATGGCAACAAAGAAGATACGACGCATTATCGCTTGATCGATACTCAAGCCCTAGAAATAGGCTCTAGGGTTTATAAATTTCAAATACAAGATGATACTTTAGTATTCACCAGCGGAGATTGGGAGTATAGAAAGTTTGCCAAAAAGTTATAATAATCGCATCGGCATATTATTACATACTATTTTAGGAGGTAAAAGCTTGCTTATTCCTACAGCTCAGCTACTCGCAAAAACTCGCTAATTTTTATATTTGCGGGTAGTATCTTAAGGGCGTATAATAAAATTATAAAATAAGCAATATATCCTAATCTTCAGAGGTTTAACAGACCATCCTTTTTCTTAAGCTTAGAAGATTTGTATATAAGGTATAGTAAATTGCCAATATATCGTGAAAGATTTATTTCCAGAATTTTACAATCTAGAACCTGACGAAATAGAAGACCTCTGGAAGGAGTGTATTTTTGTATTTGACGCAAACGTACTTCTAAATTTATATCGATACTCTTTAGAAACAAGTAATAATTTACTTGAAATTCTAAACAGTTTTTCGGAACGAATCTGGATACCGCATCAATTCGCTCTTGAGTATCAAAGGAATAGAATGCCGGTAATTGAAGAGCAAAAGATTAAGTATGACAAAAGCGTTAATACCGTTTTGGGCGAACTCGACACAGTAGAGACTTTACTGAAAAACTATTTTGCAACACTTCCTTTTGACATTGATAAAATAAAACAAGAATTAACCAAGTCTCAAGAAACGTATCCTGATTGCAACTCAGAGGATAAAACTAGAAGGGAGCTTGATCTTTTGTTCGCTGAAAAAGTAGGCAACCCTTTTGATAAAGAAAAGCTTACTGCTATATATAAAGATGGCCAAGACAGATATCAAAAAGAGATTCCTCCAGGGTATGGTGATGCAAAAGATAAGGATAAAGACGACCCAGCACAAGTTAGAAAATTTGGAGATTTAGTTGGATGGTTGCAAATTATAGAAAAAGCAAAAGAGAGCCATAAGTCAATAATCTTTATTACGAGCGAGAGAAAAGATGACTGGTGGCAAAAGGTCAAAGGCAAGATAGTAGGACCCCGACATGAGTTAATAAGTGAGTTCCGAAATGGTTCGGGCAAACTATTTTACATGTACGACATGGAGCGATTTTTAAGTTATGCCAAGGAGTCGCTCCATGTCAATGAGGCCACTATTGACGAGGTTAAGAAGGTTGAAGAGGTATATAATGAGCTACCGATTAGTGAGAAAGATATTATAAATTCTGATAGTATACTTGAGTCACAAGTCGCCGCTAAAGAAACGACGGCCGGGTGGCAAGAAGTTGACATAGTCGACTCCGGTGTCGACCATGGTGGACCAGTTGTCGCCGATAGCGAAAATGGAATAGAAGAGGTGGCTACCGTTTGAAGACACATATATGAAGATCTATTTAATCACATACGATTTAATAAAGCCTGAAACTAGCGCTGATTACGTTAAGCTTTTTGCTAATATTAAATCTCATATATCGTGGGCGAAACCAATGAAATCTGTCTGGTTTATTAAGACGAACCGGACTAGAGCTGAGGTAATGAAGCTGTTACGCTCTGCAACCGATTCGAATGACAAAATTTTAGTTATTGAAGTAACTGGCGATTGGATAGCAGTCAACTTACCACCCGCTGTTGTTAATTGGATGAAGGGTAATATTAACGCCGTTTAATAGTTTGGAGACGGCTATGGTCCCCACACATTCCTAACTATTGATAACTTTGGACAATTGTTCGAACTTTGTCCCACAGTCTCAGCCAGCAAAAATCACTAGTATTTACTAGTGATTTTTATATAGGGTTATATACTATCGAACATTTTGTGAATCTTGTTAGATAAGCGCCTTGTAACTAATGATTGATGTTTACATCATTAGGATCAAATGTACCTTTGTTATTTACAGACTTTATTTGTGTCGATTCAAAGGCCACATTTTCTGTTCCGTCTGCAATAATAACACCGTCATACCCATGCGATTTTATATCTCGTAAAAATTCCTCAACTTTTTCAGCTGTATCTAAACTTACATATTCTCTTCCAGATAATAAATATGGCTTTTCAATTTTAAGGTAAACTGCCATAGGCTCCTTAAAGCCGCCATATATTTCACTGGCATACTCCTTGCTTTCTGCAAAAAAGAATCCCATTGCATTTTGGGCAGGATCGCCATCTCCTAATACTCTCAAGTGCGTCTTGTCGAAAACGTCAAAAGCTTTTCTAGTGCCGTGATAAAAAATCTTAGGCTTTCCCTCAGCATCTACCATCTTACTATTGCCAAACCATGCTTTGAAATTTCTTTCTCTTGTCTCGACGACTTCGGATTCGCCTTCATTGGAAGTCTCGCGGGCATGTGCTTCAAGGCAGGTGGGGCAAGAATCCGGCTGATTGCCATGGTCGCAAAGACCGAGCAATTTTTCATTGGGATTAATCGTTTCCATGGGAGTATTATATACAATCTTTTAAAGCCGGCAAAGGCAAAGCTTTGACTAAATACATTGTCATTGTGCGTATATGCACGCTCTAACTTCGTCCCACAGTCTCAGCCAATTTCAAAATCGCCGGAAAGGCGATTTTTTGTTATGGTTATAGCATGAGGATACTAGTAATAACCGGAGGCTCTTCGTCTGAGCGGAAAATATCTTTGCTTTCTGCTGAAGGAGTCAAGAGTGCGCTGCTGGCAAATGGCCACACTGTAACGATGTTCGACTTTAAGCGAGGTTACTCTGAACTGCGTACTGCGCTTACAGGCTGTGATTTAGTGTTTCCTGTTATGCACGGCAAACAAGGTGAAGATGGCACGCTGTACCGGTTTTTACGTGCTTCAAAAAAGCCGTATGTAGGCTCAGGCCCAAAGGGCGCAAAAATTGCATTTGATAAAATTTTATTTAAAAAGTATTGCGACAAAAAAGGCATTCTCACTGCTCCTTGGAAAGTTATTCGAACCAAAGAAGACATAATTCGGTTTGGTTTTCCTTGCGCACTTAAAGCTACCTACGGTGGTTCTTCTCATGAAGTAGCACTACTCCATACACAAAAAGACCTTACAAACGCTCGTGTAAAAAATATACTCAAACTCCCCTGCCGCTGGTATGTAGAACAGTTACTTACAGGTACGGAGATAACGGTGGGCGTACTGAACGGCAAGACTCTTCCGGTCATAGAAATAGTTCCGCCACCAGCAGCGTGGTTTGATTACAAAAGTAAATATTCTGGCGAGACCAAAGAAATTCCATTTGCGCCATCTGTCGATGTCAAACTCCAAAAGAAAGCCCAAGTGACATCTCTTAAAATACATAAAGACCTCAAGCTTGGCAGCTACTCCCGAACAGATTTTATAGTACAAAATGGCAAGCTTTACATTCTAGAAACCAACACACCCGGCGGTGTAGGTCTTACCCCGCAAAGCCTACTCCCCAAAGCAGCCAAGGCAGCGGGAATTGGTTTTGAACAACTTGTACAAAAAATGCTCAGAGGCGCGTAGCAGAGCAGGAGGCCAAGAAAGCACATTTCCGCGCTCACATAATTATGGGTATAATTTAATTAGAAGTATTAAAGCATATGCAAAGAAACAATATGCAAGAACTTGTTGAAAAATTTAGGAGTCATGTTATGGAGCTATCAAATAGTAGCGAGGGGTTTATACACCATGACTGGTATGTTACCTACCATTTAGAAATAGTAGAAAAAATTGCGTTGGAGCTGTGCGAAAAATACCCTGAGGCAGATAAGGTGTGGGTTATATTACTTGTATGGCTACACGACTACGGAAAAATAGTGGACCATGCAAACCAGTATACAACTACGTTAACAGCTGGCAAGGAAAAACTTTTGGAATTCGGGTTTTCCCCGGAGCTTGCAGAGAAAGCCATAAGCAACATAGACCAACTGGACAAAAAAGATAACTTAGCCGCCGATACAGTACCCATAGAGATAAAGATTGCCTCCTCTGCAGATGGCGCTTCACACTTAGTAGGCCCATTCTTTTACTTGTGGTGGTACGAAAACTCAGATCACCCTTACAAACAGCTTATGGAAGAAAACATAGGCAAAGCGACCATAGACTGGGACAAAAAAGTAGTACTGCCAGAAGTAAAACAAGCCTTTGCATCCCGCCATGCCATACTGCTGGAGCAGTCTGGCGTTATCCCAGAAAAATTTCTATAGTATGCGCGATTTGCCAAAAGTGACACCTCTGTACATTAAAAAAAATCGCCATTGGGCGATTTTTTAATGGGAACAAGCTTACTTTTTTCCAACAATTTCCACTTCACTGAGGAATGTCCAACCACCTGAGCTTTCCAGATACACGCGCAGGCCTTTACAGGTAGCATTAAGAGGTGCGGTATTGCTGAGTACGTACTCACTATCGCGCTTGGTTATACCCAGGTTCCAAGTGCCTACATCTTGAAAACTACCGGTAGTTTTGCATGCGAGGCGTAGCCTATCCGGAAACTTGATGCTGGGCTCATTTACGTTCAGCACGTGTACACCAACCCAGGCAATGGTCTTCGGTGCATCAAATGAAAATTCAACAGAAGCATTCCCCACAAGCCCGACCCAAGAAGGATCGTCAAATCGCTTTGGATCTCCGGAAATACCATCGAGCAGTTGTTTACCAGTGTCGGGATGTTTACTCGAAGGCTCGGTCAGCCACGTATAGCTCGTTGGAGTAAGGTAGGCCAAATCCCCTCCAATACCGTACCACGCACGGTATGCAGCGCCAAGACGCGCAGCGCCAGGAGCCACAACCCACTTAGGAAGCCCGGTCAATGAACTCATTTGGCTTTGATGAATCCAACTTATTATTTTGCTTGCTCCTGTACTAGACTCAATTTGCTTCCGAACGCGCGCAAGACTAGCCGGATAGTAAGCACCGCCTTGGCCTTCTGCCCAACCCTCGCAGCAGTTTCCTACTTCTATATCTGACCAAAATGCGTCTTTGCCTATTGCTGCACCAATTGCATTAAAGTAATCCGAAAGAGAAGAAGTTCCGCGCTTCTGCCAGTTGAGGTTTAATGCAAAGCTCTGTTCGCTATCTTGCCATGCCTGTATGTCTATACCTGTTGCTTGTTTAAACGCAAGGGCCCGAGCACCAATTTGTGCAGGAGTTCGCAGCTCTGCACCGCCGAGTATAGGAGAAACTATTATGGGCTTGTTTGAATATTGTTTAATACTCGTTGCCAAAGCTGCCCAGTACGAATACCACACACTCGGGTCTTCCCAATACGCAAGGGAAGGTTCGTCCGGTATGTACCACCCAGCAAAGGTACTATTTGATCCATACTTTTCTAGAAGCGATCGCACTGTGTCTTTGTACGCTGTAGTAATAGCGGCCATGTTTGGCTTTTCGCACCATGCAGACACAAGCCCTAAGTACACCCGGATATTATTTGCCTGCGCAAGACTAAATACAGTATCCAGCTTCCCTGGCAAGCCATCTCCCCAGACAAACTCATCTTTGTTACAATCCGCAGTACGCCGGCTCTTGGTTTGGGAAATGATGACGGTGTCCATGCCAAACTGTTTGAGCTCTGTGAATAGCGTTTGGAGCTGCACCGTGGAAAGTGCCTGAGGATACACAAAGGTGCCACTAATTGGCGCACCGGACGAGGCCGGAGGAGCAACAGGCGTAGGTGTTGGCACAGGACCGCACCCGGCTGTGGTGTGCATAAGCTTAACTTCACCCACAGTAACCCAACCTGCGTTTCCCGTTGGTACTCGCTCCCACTTTTTTAAACCTTTGTTGTACTGCCATTCATAGGTAGCCGATGTGGCTTTGCGAGCATAATACACAATACCATCTGTCACATCCGCTACCCCCAAAGACCCAGACCCACTTGGAGTTGCCACTACTGCGCCAGTTTCGCTTCCCTTACGAATTTCATACGCGCCCGGCTCCAGAACCCAATTCAATGCAGTGCTACCCGTAGTACCGTTACAAACTTGAATAGGATTAGGGTTTGCAGATAGCACGAGACCACTCGCCCCCGACAATTGCGCCTGTGGCTTTCCTGGTAGTGTGGGAACGTGACCAGTAGCAATCACACCAGCCATCAAAACACCAACCACAGCCAGGGAAAGTGTAGATGGTATGTATTGAAGATTGAACTTACTTAATTTACTATATGTATTTTTCATAAAATCTAACCCAGCTGTTTTATTTTGAGAAGGGTTTCATTAGAAATATTATATCACGCACAAGCAAGCGAGTTTAGTTTTCTTATGTGCAAGATAAATGATATACTACATATACACATAACAACATCCGAAACAAACGTGTTTAAGATAGTTAAATACATTATTTATATTGCCATCATAGCCACCATAGCCGGATATTTTTGGGCGTTGCCGAAACTGGATTTTATAAAAAAGAATCCTGGGTTTTGCACGCAGCTCACCCATAACTTGTACTATTGCGGCGACAAAGCAGATGCCAAACAAATGTTCGAAGCGTCTCGCAAGTAGCTTCGCAATGTATTTAGCGTTATTCATAATTCTTACTTCGTAATTCTTCCCGAGCCATGCCAATACAAAAACGCAGTCCAATTCGCCACCGCAGTCCTGCAAGTGAAAACCGACCCCACCCACTCCACAAACACCGTCCAGTAGTTACCATGGTTATTGGCTTTACCATCATTTTAGCTATTTTTGCTGCAGCACTGGGTAGTAGCAGGGTGCGGAACGTAGTACTCCCTACTCACGAGGACAAAAAAGAAAAGGTAACCGTAGACACTTCCAAGTGGCTCACGTACAAGGACACTGCCACTGGTCTCAGTTTTCGCCACCCAGAGGACCTAGAAATTGGTAACCAGCAAGCAGGAAAAGACCGACTTATATCCCTTTCTTCCAAAGCAGACTCTGCCAGCCGCATAAGTATATTCATAAGTCCTACGAGCTACTTAGGTTTTGAAGGACTACCGCAAACCAAAACCACCCTGGCCGGAAGCCCAGCTGTAAAAATAAGCGATGCACTCATAGGCGTAAAAAAAGGCAGCACCTACTTTACTTTCGACGCTGGCCTCGACTCCTCCAACACTCCCATATTTCAAGAACTAGTAAAAACCATAAAATTTGAATAGTATTTCCTATTCCCTCCCCAAGCCTGGGGAGGGCTAGGGAGAGGTTGATTTGCCCTCTTCCCAATCTAATGGCATATAAAAACCCACTTTTTCCACAAAAAGTCCTTGACTTTTCATATCTTTTTCAGTATTCTACCAAAGTCCTTGCGAGGGCTTTTTTGTTCATAGAACAATAGCTCTCGGCCCACGAGGACAAATCTACACACGAAAAAGGAGCAAGCGTAGTGACAGTAGAATTCACTATTGCCCTCTTCTCAGTCGACCAAAGAATGAGCAACCTTTTGTCGGCTATCCTTCGGGGCTATTATGGTGACCCTTCCATTAGGGTCTTTTGTCCACTAATATGGACGCTGTTTAAGCTCCAGCACACCCTGAACTTGGTACGCCAGGTTCTTATGTTCCCGGCATTTAACCTAGCCGGCCTCACTACAGTGCATCCGCACTGCTCCGGAGCACTCCACTGCCATACCGATGTGTGGCTAAGTCTTAACATCCAACTTGATAGGAGAAAATCAATGAGTCTCAATGGCCGCTTTGCGGCAGCTTACCGCATCTTTCTGGAAATCGTTACCGATCTCTTCTTTCCACCGAACCTCGCGTTCGCTGGAGCTTACCGATACCGGATGCCATTACGAATACGACAAGCCGTTGGCAAATGCGAACACCAGAGAAGATGGACCGAGGACTGCCCCGACTGCGGAAGAATTATTGATGATGAATAACGCGTAGGCTAGGCACCTACTTAACGACCCGACCGGGACTCGCACAAGAAAGTGCGGGCCCTGGTCAATTTTGTTTTACACACAACAATCACCCTCGCTAAATAATTTTATATAATTGACGGTCGCTCGTTAAACCATTACAATACACGCAACAAAGCGGAGCCTGCCCACAAGTCCTACAGGACTCTGCACCAATAGGAGGACCAGCGCCCCCACGCCGGTTCTTAAACGTCAACTTCGAAAACTAGCCTGTCCGCCCTGAAGGACAGATTGCCTACAACCCGCCTTTCGTAGTAGCTACATGCAGTCCTTGTGTGTAAAAAGTGAGTTTCCACTCACGCTACTATAAAATGCCCAAACACAGGAGTACACTAATGAAACAGAATCCACTCATCGTTGCGGCGAGTGAAATGGCTAGATGTTTTCCGGCTTATATGCCCTGCATCGTAGATCAGGTTGACCTCGGTGATATGCAAGTCACTCCGGGCACGGCCACACCATTTCACATAGACGATATGGTCTCCAACGCACGACTTCGCATTGCGACCATGAAGCTGCCTGACGTAGAACGACGGGAAGCTATCGCATTCATCCGCAAATACGGAAAGATGGTCGGCATACCTCGAAAAGAACGGCGAGCTTTCCGGGCTTAGGCGCATAGCTTGAGTCAATCTTTCTACTTGCGGCTTGCAAGTACTGTTATAAGATTCACTCAGACTATTTACATTTTCCCTTTTGTGCGCCTACAAATGGGAAGGGAGAGACTTCGCAACGACATAACAGCGTTGCATGTCTCTCCTATTTTTTTCAAGATGCCTAGATGGGCACCATCTAGACAATGACTCCCCCACCTAAACAGACTTTTCCGGAGTAGAACACTATACTTTGACCACTTGCAAGCGCCTTCTGAGGCGTTTTAAATTTGACTAGGTATTGATCGCGTTTAACTTTTTCAACAGTGCATGGGACCAACTCGCCTTGGTGGCGGTAACGAGCAAGTAACTTCACCCCCTCTAACTCCCCCTTAGAAAGTGGGAGAACAGGAGATGACCTTCTGCGTCCGGCCCCTCCCTTTTCTAAGGGGAGGCTGGGAGGGGTAAACTTACTGTCCAATTTCCAATTTTCAAATGGAAGGATCCAGTTTACGGAGTGAATAACGGTTTCTGAAACTTCCAGTGCGGGGTCGTTGGGGTCGGTAGTTACGTAGAGCGTATTTTTTGCTAGGTCTTTTCGAACTACATAGTACGGTCCACCAGCACCCACGTTTATCCCCTGCCGCTGGCCTATGGTGTAGTTGTGCAGCCCGGCGTGTGTTCCGAGCACGCAGCCTTGCTCCTGCCCTCCTCCTCTTGAGGAGGAGTTGGAGGAGGTCATAGAAACTTTTGATGTAGCACCGCTCTTTACTACGACCTCACCTAGCCTCTCCTCACGAGGAGAGGGACCGGACCCACTTTCCACTCTCCACTTTCCACTTTCCACTATGATTGGTCCTGGCTTCGCCCTTACCTTTTGTTCCAAAAAATCTTTCAGCCGAATCTTGCCGACAAAACACAGACCCATGCTTTCCTTACGGGTAGCGTTTGGCAGACCAATCTTTTTTGCGAGCTTCTTTACCTCTGGTTTTTTCATGCCGCCAATGGGAAACAGTACATGCGGCAACTGCTCAGTCTTGATGTTGTATATAAAATACGTTTGGTCTTTGAACTCATCCGCGGAACGGAGCAGGTTGTAGGCTGTAGGCTCTAGGTTGTAGGTTTCCGGATTTTTAGTCTTAGACTTTTGTTTAGAAATTGGAAATTGGAAATTGGAAATTCCAGATTGCTTTGCAATCTGGGCGTAATGTCCGGTTGCAAGATACTCAAACCCATTTTTCATGGCCCAGTTGTACAACAGTTTGAATTTTATTTCTTTATTGCACATAACATCTGGGTTTGGTGTACGGCCTGCTTGGTACTCGGTAAAAAAGTACTTCATGACTGTGTCCTGGTACTGTTTTTCAAAGTCCAATGTGTGGAGTGGTATACCTAAAAACGCAGCTACGCGTAACGCCTCTTGCCTGTCTGCAAGCCACGGACATTCTGCAAGTTTCAGTCCAGTAGTAGAAGACCAGTTTTTCATGAATGCGCCTTCCACCTGGTAGCCAGCTTTTTGCAAAAGATACGCAGAAACAGCAGAGTCTACTCCACCAGAAATACCCACTAAAACCCTGCCTTTATTCGGTTTTTTAGCTATTTTTGCCATATATATCTAATACATAGGATAACATCTATTCAAATAGCTCGTAAACTGCTATAGTATGGTCCTGCAAAATCAACTATTCCAAAAACCAAGACAACCGGTCAACAAGGAGGCTAGAATGAACTTCGCAATGAAAGCGCTTTTTTTACTTGGATTAGATCCAGAACTCATAATCCAGAGTAATATGCAGGCTGAACTCACAAGACTACTTGGAACAACCGTAGGCAAAATTGAGGTATCGGAAACGATACCGTTATCAGCGCTACAGGCCAAAGCTCAACAGGTATATATCTTTGCCTACGTAGTTAGCTACGAGCAGGTGAAGCTATATAACGGTCTGTTTTTGCGCAAAATGCAGACACTACTGCCCGGCACAGAAATACTTATCCACCTGTTTGCCGCTGATGACATTCAGCGCGTAGCCAATTCGGTGGAATTAACACCGGAGAATATCCGACTGACGATTCTACCATTTCTTAAGTAAAGCAAGGCGCCATACATTCACCCCATGTCGGTCACCGGCATGGGCGTGTTTTTTATACGGCGCACTCACCCAACTATTTTATAAAAGCTGTAACCAAAACCCCAGCAGCCACGAGACCACCACCTAATACATTGCCGAGTGTTGGTTTTTCCCCGAGGGGGGTGAACGCAAGAATTATGGTTAGGGCAACTGAGAGTTTATCTATAGGCGCTACTCTACTCGCCTGCCCTAGTTGGAGTGCGCGGTAGTGGACGACCAGTTTTTCATGAATGCGCCTTCCACCTGGTAGCCAGCTTTTTGCAAAAGATACGCAGAAACAGCAGAGTCTACTCCACCAGAAATACCCACTAAAACCCTGCCTTTATTCGGTTTTTTAGCTATTTTTGCCATATATATCTAATACATAGGATAACATCTATTCAAATAGCTCGTAAACTGCTATTATGCTGCCAACAAATATGTACACTTTCGTAACTATTTGTTATTCCCCTGTAGGAGGAGGGAAAGCGTATGGCTGGAAAAGTAAGAATACCAGACTTAGAACCAGACGCGGTTAGAAACGTGGCCCTCATTGTCAGTGAGAGCAGTCTCGAACCAAAGTCTATTACCGCATACCTCCCAGCTTTAAAACGCGAACGGTTAGCAATCATAACTTGCAGCACACTGCGACTTATTGATGCAACTGTAAATGGCTGGGACAAGGTTAAGCCGACCATCCGTAGAGATGGATCGGCACCTCTTAAAGCTCAGACTCGTATAATCATCGCTGAAATAAAAAATAGCGAAGAAATTAAGTGGGCAAAGAGGCGTCTGAAGGAGGCAGGCTACGAAGGAAGAGTCATATTTATATGCAGCCAGACAAGACTCTCGCAGTTCAATAAGCAGTTTAGGCAAGAGATAATATTTGTCGGAAGAAATAATTGCCAAGCTTTTGCAAGGTTGGTTGATTCCTATGTATAACATAGGTGCAACTCAGCCGCACTCAAAGCACGATACGTCGTGCTTTTTTATTTTATAAAGGCCGTAACCAAAACACCTGCAGCAACGAGGCCACCCCCAAGCACGTTGCCAAGTGTTGGCTTTTCGCCCAGGAAAGTGAACGCAAGAATTATTGTTAGCGCAACAGAAAGTTTATCTATAGGCGCGACCCTACTTGCCTGACCAAGTTGAAGCGCGCGGTAGTAGAAGAGCCAGGAGAGGCCGGTGGCAATTGCGGACAGCACGAGAAATACCCACGAGTGTTTAGATATTTTAGTTATTTCATGCGCTGTACCTTGCAGCCACACAATCATCCAGGCAAAGCCAACTATTATAACCGTGCGTATGGCAACAGCTAAGTTGCTATTTACACCTTGTATACCAATTTTTCCAAATATGGCTACGAGAGAGGCGAAGAACGCGGAGAGTAGGGCGTATGAGATCCAGGACATGAGCTTATGGGGAAATTTTTAATTTTGTAATTTTCCCGCCTGGGGCGGGCAATTTTTAATGAAAAAACTAAGCTTGGGATTCCACAAGAGTTTTAAGTTTCTCCAAGGGCAACATGTCGAATGGGTTTTCTAATTCGCCTTCGGTAACCCATTCGGTGTACGTTAGTTTTGATGTACCATCGGATACATCTTCAAAATCGTAACGCACGCTGTAAGGCCCGCCCTCCTGTTTGAAGGCGAATAATGTATTTGGATGAAATTCTACAACTTCGTATTCATTCCACGAGCCATCTTCTGATTGATTTTTATAATGCGTTCCAAGCTGCGGGACAGGAGTATCTATTTCTTCGTGAATAATAGAACTAACCCAGAGCGGAGTGTTCTCTGGGTTTAAGCAAAAGTTAAATATTTCTGCTGCGGGTTTGTTTATTTCAATTGAGAGAATATTTTTCTGCATATGTATAAAAGAAAATACCCCACTTAGCCTCCCCTATTTTAGATGAGGGACCGGAACGACCCGCTTGAATCTACGATTAAATACTACTTAACCAAAACTAGATTGCCACGTCGCAGACTCCTCGCAATGACAAAGACTATTTTACAGCAAACTGGTCGGACCAGTCGGCGCGGGTGGAGGCAAAGTTTACAAGCTGCTTGGCTTCGGTGAAGCGGCTTTCTTTGGAGCTACCACCAAGTACCACGACTATAAAGTAGTGGCCTTTTACATCTTTAAAGCTGCCTGCAAAGTTTATAGCGCCATCGAGGGTACCGGTCTTTCCTGCTACGGTGGTGAGTTGCTTGTCTGCTAAAAGCGGATTGGTACTGCGTATGGTCTGGCAACTGCCAGTAGTGCTGCAGAGCCGGTAGCTTTGGGTGCGGGTTATGCTGCGAACTTTTTCTGTGCTAAACGCTGCGTTTGCAATGCGTGCCATGTCTGCGGCAGTAGTAGTGTTGGCGCTGCTAATGCCCGATGCGTCTACATAGGTAGTATTAAGCGCGCCTTGCTCGCGGGCCTTTGCCTGCATACGGGCAAGAAACTCTGCGTGAGGCAAACCAGTACAGCGAGCCAGTGCAGTCGCTGCATCGTTGGCACTTGGCATAAGAGTGGCGTACAGCAAGTTGCTCATGGTGTACGGTATGCTCGTACCGCTTTTGGTTATAGCCACACCACCCACGCGGTCTTGATCACTTACGGTACACACTTTGTTCCAGTCTGGGTTTGTATCGAGTACCACCAACACGGTAGTAAGTTTTACTAAACTTGCTGGAATGCGCGCATCGTTACTCCCCTGCTCGTACAACACATCGCCCGTAACTTGGTTTAGCACTATAACTGCTTTTGCAGTAATGCTCGCAGACTGCACTTGCGGCTGAAGGTCGTAGATGGAAAGCGCAAAGGCTCTATTTGGAAAAATAGATGCGAGTGTGAGTATAAGAATTGCTATGGTATATTTTCGCATAGATCTTTTTGCGCTTAAATTTTCAATTTTGTAATTTTCAATTTTTAAACTCCGAGCACTCGACCTCACCTAGCCTCTCCTCATGAGGAGAGGAACCGGACACTCTGTAGTGCTACTATTCGCAGCTATTCGCAGATTCGTCCCATTCGTTGATTCGTACACATTACTGCATCATAGACCCGAACTTGCTCTGCAGGACTTTCTTGTGTTCTTTAAATAAATCGTCCAAAGCTGCGCGAATGTTACGGGCTATTTCCCCGCGGTCGCCAACTATGGAATCGTCTACCTGCACGCTTTTAACTACCTGGTTACCATCCATGGTTATGGTAATTTTACCACCACTAGATTTACCAGTTACATCTACCTGCCCAAGCATAAGCTCTATTTGCTTTGCTTGTTTGCGCATTTCGTTTACGTCTTTTAACTTATCGAGAAATCCCATATATATTTTCTACTAACCACCAATTGCATCCAACTTCACTAAAGTTTCGTCGGACAAGCGAAATTAATAAGATTCGCCTGTCCGCTGTAGCCTTGGCGAAGGCGGATGTTTTGTGGACAATTAATTATTTTTCTTCTTCGTGCTTTTCTACGAACACATGTTTTGCGTTCGTAAGGAGCTGACCAAAACAAGCCAGGAACACCATAGCACAGAACAGGCTACCCAGTATTGGTACAAACCGAATAAGGGTAAATATAAGCGCACCTATAACCGCTACTTGCCAGTTCACCATGAGTGGTTGGCCTCGCTTTGCTACAAGCTGGTACACCCAGCTCCCCACCCACAACATGGAAAGAGCCCAGGCCACCATAATGGCAAATACATACCCTGCAAGGAGTAGCATAGCCAATTGATAGCCAATAACTATTACGAACAGCAAAATTATGATAATGGGCAAGGCAACCAGGGCACCAAACCCTATGGCCGTATTTATCCAGAATTTGGCATGTACCTGCGTAAGGAAATTCTGTGTTCGCTTTGGCGCTACCCAGGTAAAGACGAGTGCCACGAGCAAGTAGGCAAAGATCCATATAATTCCGCCCAGCACTACTACCCGCGCTATATCGCGGCCAGAAGCACCAGTGGTAGTATGTTTGTAATCTATAGTAGGAACTTTAGCGCCCTCTTTTACCACAGGCTGGTTTTCTGCCCGAACGGTAACGGTCTTGGCTATTTCTGCTTTCGGACCAAAGGTTACAGACTTTCCCCCACGAATACTGACTGTGCCATCTATTTTACTATTTATGGTAACATCGCCACTAGCAACCAAAAGGTTGCCGGCAATTGGTGCATCTATGGTAACTGTACCACCGGCAATACTCACATCACCACCAATGCGGCTCTTTTCGGACAGAACCAAGGTACCACCTGCAGCAAGCACGTCACCCGCTACCTGAGAATTTATGGTAACCGTACCACCTGCACTGCGCACATCACCACCAATGGTGTTGTTTAGGGTTACAGTTCCACCAGCAACCATTGCATCCGACTCTACGGTGCCGTCTACAGTGAGCGTACCACCCGCAACAACTAAGTCGCCTTGAGTTGTACTATTTACGGTAACTGTACCCCCAGCGGCGTACAAATTCCGATGCGTTTCCGTAGTGCTAAGCACCAAGTTACCCCGACTATCTGCAGGTTTTACAAACTCAGCAGCACCTGCCACTGAAGGCACAAGCAAGGCACTTATACCTGCCGCTGCAACAAACCAACGTAGTATTTTCATATGGTTTTCTAAAGAATAATAACCTACACTTTGCTATTATTATAAGCTTTTCCTTAAATAAAAGCCACCTCACACACCCATGCACGCCGCCGTACATAAATACATACGTGTGCTAAGAGCGGCATGTATTCTCCCCTTAAGACAGGGGGGCAAGAGGGGGTATGGACTGTGCGTGTGGCATCTTCGTACCCCACCCACATTCCCCTATCCTGGGGAGGAATAAGAACAGATCAAAACAATGTCTGATTCTGCTGCAACACAACTTTTTGGGCTTTAACGGGCTTAGACTTAGGCACGGGTTTCTGCTCAACTGGTTTTGGGTTCGGTTCAGGAACTTTTTGGGTAATTTCCAGCCCTGCCATGCTTTTTCTGTAGATACAAAATTCGCATTCTTCACCATAGCTAGGAACGGAACCGAGCAAGCACTCTTTTAGATTGAGTAGGGTTTGTTCTACCCACCCATCTGAGCCTGTGTACGGTATAAGATTTACATCGAACTCTAATTTTGCATCGAATGCTTTGTTATCTTTTTTGCCGTTCACATACACAAAGTAGCCGGTATTGGAAACATCAAATCCATTTTGGCGGAGTAACCACTGGTACACTTCCATTTGCCTGCGGTATTGATTGTGCCACTTAGTATCATCAAGACTGGTTACAGGGGCGTCTTTGCTAGTGGCCTTATAATCAACCACGTACAACGTTCCCGCTGCATCTACCCAAATGTCATCTACCGCACCAAAGACAAGCAAGTTGGTTTTTTGGTGGAGTGTTTGCACACCTACAAAATTTTCTCGCCAGGTGTCCATTTGCGTATGTCGGAACGGCACAAGATCTACACCATATTGTTCTAGCAATGGATGGCGTGTGCCTGCTGCGCGGTGCACATCGAATTCTTTTTTGAGCAACGCATCCACCGCAATGTTCAAGGTGAAGCTCGGCATGCTTGGTCGCTTCACGCCATGCAATGCCTCAAGATAAAAACACCGCGGGCAGTCGAGAAAAAAATCTATCTTACTCCGCGAAACCTTAAATGCCTCCTTACTCGCTGGGTCGAACGTCCGTGGTTTGTATTGTTTGTAAAATGCCATGGTTCTGTCTGGTCCCCTCCCCTAGACAGGGGAGGGTTAGGGAGAGGTTGATAGGGTTATTTTGAATAAACGTACGGATATTATATCACAAGAGACTATTTACAAAACGGCCCTTTTATAGTAGAATAAGCAACGCACAACCTGTGCTGAAACTAAAAAAACAAGAGAATTACAACCCAATCACGAGGATATAACGATGAAAAGACTATTTATTGCAATGGCGGCCGCGCTGCTCCTATCTTTGAGCTTAACACCTTCTCCCGCCGTGGCCCAGCAATCAACCAAAAAGGCAGTCGGCATTATCATTGAGTGGGATGACTCAATGAAGAACGTTACTGACTCTTTGGGACAAGATGTAGCTTCCAAGTTCAAGTTGTTTGGTGTTTTCATTCACCTAGGCAATGAAAACGACTTTCCAGCGGAGCAAATTCCCGACGGGATGACTGCCCTAGTCTTCTTTGAAGCAATGAACTACGAATACCCGGCCAGTGACCCACGCCAAAAGCAATTCGCCTACGATGCAATTCTTGCTGGCAAATGGGACACTTATTTCAAGGGCCTGGCCCAACAAATGAAAGAGCACGAGCGGCCCATCATTCTCAATCTTTTCCCTGAGATGAATGGGGACTGGACACCCTCGTCTCTTTCCCTTTTTGGCAACACAGCGAAAAAACACATTGCTGCTTACAGAAAGATCCGAGAAATCTTTCGCCAAGAAAATGCCATCAACGTAAAATTTGGCTGGTGTGTAAATCGGCTCTCTGTGCCAGAAAATCTGGAGGGCAACACGATTGAAGATTTATACCCAGGACCTAGCGACGTAGACGTCTTGGGAGTGAACGGTTTCGGTTGGGGTAAACTTAGCTTCGCCGAAACTTTCGACAATGCACTGTCCGCCCTTAAGAAGTTGAAAAGAGAGGCTGCTCAAAAGGGACTCCGCCAAGAACTGCATATCATGAGCATGGCAACCATAGACGGCCCATCAAAAGCAGGCTGGATGGAAAATGCGCTGTCATCTATTGAGGCAGACCCTGAAATTGATGGTGTAAGCATCTTCGCAATCACCAAGAAAGAGGACTTTGCGAAACGCATCGTAAAGTGGGGGCCCGATTCCGACAAGGCGACCAAAGCCATTTTTCAAAAAGCCATCTTAAGAATGGCAAAATAGTTTATCAGTTAGAAGCACTTTAATGGACCGCTAACATTAAAGTGCTTCTGTATTTTTACTTATTATTAAAGTGCTGTTGTGCCATTTTACGAAACAAAATATACTAAAAATACATTCACTCAGATTACACTCACATATGCATACAAATTTACCCGAAATTCGCGAGCAATTGCTCAATTTACATAAGGCGCTGCTGGAATACCAGAAACATATATACGAGACCGCTTCTGGTCCCATGCAGAACCCGAACCATTATTATAATTTAGTTATAAGCGACCCAAGCTTTGCCTGGCTCAGAACTTTAAGCGCGCTGGTGGTAAGCATAGATGAAATACTAGAAAGTAAAGAAGTAGTTTCAGATGAAAAGCTTGCATCTATTATAAAGTACACCAAGGGGTTATTTGCCAGCACAGACACGGAAGATGCGTTTGCAAAAAACTATTCCGAGGCATTACAAACCGACCCCACCGTAAAACAACTGCACGACTCACTCACAACACTACTTTCATAACTCTGCTCCAAGCCTGCTCCAAAATACCACGTTTTCTGCGGCCGCAAAGCTCAGCGTTGCGATGGTCGCGCTGAGCGCGAACGCGAAAAACGTGGTATTTTCATACACTGCAAGAATGTTTTTTACATTTTATTGCAATGAGAAGTAGGAGTTCAGCCCGGAGTTGTTCATTCGCGCGCAAAAGAATGGCGGCCAGGCAACTGTCCGACATTCTTGTGATGGATTAAGATTCTGTAGGGCGGTTGTGGTTTTTTAAATCTTCTAGAATAAAGATTTGGTTTGCCCACAATACCCCTTGTACAAACCCAAGCCAACGAAAGGCCTTTTCAAGTCTTCCCTCTGCAACGAATTCTCTCATTTGAGGGATCATGGCACATACGTGCGCTAGCTGTTCTTCTTGGTTTTGCGGTACTGCGCGGTGCGGTACCTTTGCGGGCTCCACGCCGCGGTCTTGCAACAAGGTTTCATACCGCTGTATTGCTTCTAAAATCTTTTCTCCGGTCATGCCATCCTCCGATTGTCAGTTGTAGATTTCGAGGTAATAAATGTGATACATGGATAGTACTATATTTCAAATTCATGGCAGCTCTCGTATGGTAGTATCTGTAATACGCATTATGAACATTGCAAAAACTTGCCTGTTTACTCTAACTTGTATAGGATTTAAAGTGTACTACTAGCAATACACTTTATGAAAAAACACTCACTCTTTGCCAAACTCGGTCTCCCAAGGCAAGCAGAAAACATCTATCAAGCCCTCCTCAAAGGAGGACCCACCACACTGGCCGGACTCGCAAAAGCAACGGGCTTGTATCGCCCGCTTCTCTATAGGCAGCTTCCCCTCTTGCTCGATAAAAATCTTATTTCGGAAACAAAAGAGGGCAAGCGCACTGTGTACACAGCAGAGAACCCAAACAACCTCCAGTTCGTACTTGAGGATTTACAAGCGGAGCTTCAAGAACGGCTACCAGTATTGCAACACCAATTTGAACACGCAAGCAAAAAGCCTGCCATTCGGTATTTCCAAGGCAGAGACGGCATTGCGTATGTGTTTGATTATTTAGTTACGCATACTAAAAAAGGTGACGTCCTCTACCGATACGAATCTTCTGCAGACTATACAAAACATAAAAAATATTATTCTAAGTCTTATTGGCACAGAGCAACTGGAGCAAGCTGGGAAATGCAAAAATTTGTTATAACCAATGAAGCTACGCAAAACCGTCGCCGCAATAGAATAGAGCGTTATTCTAAAGCAATACCAAAGTCGTTTGATCCGTTCGAATATAATATTACTCAGATAATATACGGCGACAACGTTGCGTTTATAGATTACGATTCAGAGACAGCGAGCCTCGTAGAGAATGCAAAATTTGCCAAATTTCAAAGGCAAATCTATACATTACTATTCAGCAAGCTCACCTAACCCATTTTTTGCTTGGCCGAAATACCACGTTTTGTGCGTTCACGCTCAGTGCGACTAGCGCAACGCTGAGGGTCGCAGCCGCAGAAAACGTGGTACGTACATGAAAGATGCCTCCCTAAGTTTAGAGAGGCATCTTTTAAACTGCGCGCGAATTTTATATACGATAGCTATGTGCGTTTAAACCACTCTTTCAAACGCTGTTCACCAAGGGGATGGTCGCCTTTTTCTATTTTAAAGCTTTCTTTTAGCTCTTTCCCAAACTCTTTGTTATAGAGTGCATTTAATATGAAAATTATAATCATGGCGATGCACGCTCCTATGCCGGCCATGAGCATATCTTTTTGCGCATCCCAAATATCGCCTTGAGCACCTAAAAATGCAAGCCCTGCATCTGAGCTTACATTTCGCGCTGTAATCCATTCTATAATTTCGTACACCGCTGAATAGGCAAGGACCAAGTCTACAGGCAGGTAAAAACTCCAAAAGCCTTTTGCCTTAGTTAGCCGCACAAACACTTCGCGCATGGGGTACGCGAGTAGAAAGCCAAACGAAAAATGCACCATACGGTCATACATATTTCTTTCAGCACCAAGCCAGTGCTGCAATGTATATCCAAATGGCACTTCTGCATAGGTGTAGTGCGAACCTATGACATGCAGTATACCGAACAGGGTAATAAGCGTATACGAAGCATTCGAAAGCTTAAAATATTTGCCCGTGAGCAATACGATGGGTAAGAAAATAAATACCAGGTAGTTTTCTAATAGCCAATCATGCGGAAAGACTGGATGTATAGCTGCCCAAATCCATACCACTAAAAACGCTAATCCTAAAAATATTTTGTACTTAGACATGTATGTGTTTTAATTATTGTCTATATTTATAATATCATGCGCTTTGAACTCCACACCAAAATACAACGTTTTCTACGGCCGCAACGCTCAGCGTTGCGATGGTCGCGCTGAGCGCGATCGCGAAAAACGTTGTATTTTGAATTGTGCATATTCTGGGCCTCAAGATATGAGCAACGCAAATTATGTTTGGTATTCAGAGTTTGATAGATATTCGGATGGAATAATTTTTGCAGCAATTGTTTTACCGCCTTGCATATAGACTTTCACTATCCGATGCAACCCATCGAGCGCCACTAACCTGCCATTGTACTGCGTAAGCACAATTGGATACTGAGTGTCTGCAGCTGCCACACGTTCCTGATGAGTACTACTCCCCTCTTCTTTCTCCATTACTTGCCGAGGAGTTAGGTTCCAATCCTCCGTACCATCTTTTGCCCACACGGGCATATCTAAGTGCCACAGCAGTTTTTCTAACTCCACCTCTACCACCGGTAATGGCAGCTCCCGAAGTTTTACCACATCTACAAACATACTCAGTCCTGCATCCGTCAATATTTTTGGTGGTTGTTTTGGCTTCATCATAATTACACTCTGTAGATTCCCACGTCGCCAAGCCTCCTCCACCGTCGCCGACCCGCGCTACGCCGAACGCTCCGGCGAGGCGAGAGCTACGTCGGACACAGTCGCAATGACAGCTGGACGCATTTCCGACTTCTTACTACTTACTGCTTGCTGCTTACTACTTACTGTTTGCTACTTATACTAATTCCTCATATCCACCCCAGCTCTTTATACATTTCCAAGCTCGGTGGCGTTAGCTGAATGTTGGTAAGGTCTTCTTTGTGAACCCACTTTGCTTCTGCTAAGTCATCACCAGGTTCAAGCTCGCCGTCTGCGTAGTCACAAAGGTATTCAAGGAAATAGTAATGTGTTTGCTCCCCAGTTTTGTTTTGAGCGTCACCCTGTCTGGGCGCAGGACGGACCGACGGTACAATGTTGCGAATGTTGGTAATTTCTAAATTTAACTCTTCCCGAATTTCACGCTGCAGTTCAGTATGAAAATACTCATTATCAAAATCACCTTTTTCGTATAATTCTTTTGCACGCTCAACATTTTCTACTCCACCACCAGGGGTGTGCCACACATCGGGATACGGCGGCTGACCCTTGGCCTTCTTGCCCACCACAACCATGTCGCCATTTTGAATTATTCCAGTAACTATATATCTGTAGTTCATAAAATAAGGTATTCACACGTGCCTATGCAGCACGAATTACTTTTTTTCCACCATCGTCAAATACTTTCGGAACAATATTATATTTATTGAGCGCAAGCGCCATAGTCACGTCTTCGGGCTTACCCAGCTCATTACGCACAAGCAGTGCGCAATCACAATTTTCAATTTGCGGCTTCATTACACTGAAGTCATATACCTCGTCCAAAATTTCGGCCTTAATCACTTCTGCGCATAGATCATCTTCCAAGCCTGCTGCACCTTTTCTACCCAGGGCAACTATTGTTACCACATTCGGTGCTTGTTGCTTAACATATTCTGCAACAGCCCTCGCATTTAAGAAACACGCTAGGACAATTTCTTGAGCATTGCCTGCGTTTAGAATTGCTTGTGTTGCATTATTACTTCTCAGAACTACCACCCTTCCCGATACGTCGGCCGCCAAAACTTCTGAGGGTGAATTATTATATTGAAACGTGGTATCTACAATGCCATTCTCTCCCTCACCAATCAATACATATTCTTTTGAAACGTACGCGCTCGCCTCTTCAACAGTACGTACAGGAATCACCTCTTTAGTGCCTCTATCGAATAGAACAGACAACGTTGTGCATACACGCAACACGTCGATAATAACGACGAGGCCTTCCGCATCTGTTGCAGCACTGACTGTTTGCGTTATGGTAATGGTCATAATGATGTATACAATTTACTCGCTGTTTCTAAAATCTCTGCCACACTATCCGGCACCGCCACAGCCGCAATGCTGTCTGGACTCGTTTGATTGTGCGGGCCGTGGAAATCTGATCCGCCCGACAGTGCCAATCCGAGTGAGTGGGCAAGATCTATGTACCGCTCTTGATCCTCTTGACTATGCTCTGTTCGATACACTTCAACACCATCGAGCCCCTGAGCTTTCATGGTGGTTAGCATAGAAGCAATGTCGCCGAAATCATTTGAAATATGCCAGAGCGATAGAAACTTAGAGTTCGGGTGCGCCAACACCGCAACACCGCCAGCGTCATGAATAAGCTGAATGGTTTCTTCTACGGACAAGTCTTTGTTGGGAACGTTGTATTTTTCAAGCCAACGGTCAAACGCCTCTTGTTTGGTAACTACATGTCCAAGGTCAATGAGATATTGCGCTATGTCAGAACGCGTAATGGGCTTTTCTTTGCCAATCTGGAGCACATAGTCTAAATCCATGGGCGCCTTACCCAGCATAACCAACTCTCTGTTAGTATTCTCTACTAATAATTTTGCTCGTTGTATACGATACTCGCAAATATCGTGAAGGGTATTAGTAAGCGGTTCATTGTGCATGTCTACATAGTAACCAAGGATGTGAAGCACTTTACCATTCAAGGCAGTACTAATTTCTACTGCTGGTATAACATGCACTCCAACCTCTTGGCCTCGAAGCATGGCGCGACGTGCACCTTCGAGAGTATCGTGGTCGCTTACAGCAAATGTCGTCAGGCCAGCTGCCTTTGCCATATCTACCAACTCTTCGGGAGAAAATTCACCGTCTGAAACGGTAGAGTGAGTATGTAAATCTATCATTTAAGCATACTAGCATAAAACCCCAGAGAATGCTCAGCGTGGTTAGGCAAGCAGGCCCAGCACCTTTGATAAATCCTGCACCTTTTTAGCATCCAAGCCGGGCAAAACATCTTCTACAAAGAGTTCCGCACGCTCCATACCATCCACAAGTTTTTGTTTGCCACCTTTGGCAAGACTTACGTAGCTAACCCGGGCGTCGGAACTATCGGTCTGTTTTTTTACTAGGCCAATTTTTTCCATAGGCAACAAGAGCCTGGTTATGCCAGACGCGGTTAGGCCAATTTGATCTGCCAAGTCTACTCGCCGCATTTTCTCATCTTCTGCGTTGCTGAGATGATACAAAATTTGAAATTCGGTAAAGCCAATACCACCAAGGCGCGCATCGAGTCTACGAGAAATAATGGCTTCAAACTTTGCGAGTAACAATAAAAACTCTACACTGGGACTTATCTGTTTCATAAGCTTGCATATTACTTGATATGTAAAGTATATATCAATATAAAATTCTGTCAAAACACATGCGTTCATTTTGACGTTCTGGCTTATTTATGGTATTTTTACCTTCTTACTCCCACTCATGCGTATACATGTCCGCACCATCACTACCGCGCTCCCTACCGAAAAAAGACACCACCTCAAAAAAGTAGTGTCTGTTTTTGCACTATCCGTGCTTAGCTTTACGGTACAAGGGTCCGCACTGCCAACAAAACACTGGGGCGTTACTGTAGACACAAATACTACCCTACAAAAGTTTGAGCTGCTCGCTGGTGCGCCCGCAACCTACCAAGGAGCGTTCGTGCATTTAGGGAACGAGAACGCCTTCCCCACCGAGCTTGCTGCGCCACTTGCACAATCGGGAAAAACACTGGTTATATTTTGGGAGGCCATGGACTATAACCGCGAGCCAGACGACCAGCCGGAGTTTTCCGATGATGCCATAAACAGTGGTCAATGGGACCAAAAAATTCGCGACCTTGCCATGCACATGCGCGCCTACGCAGGGCCGGTTATATTTGTCCCCTTCTCTGAAATGAATGGCGATTGGACACCCACGGGTCAGGGGCTCTATACCAACACCCCGGACAAATATATAATGGCGTACAGAAAAGTATGGAACATATTTCACGAGCCGAGCGTGCGCAACCCCAATGTAAAATTTGGCTGGGTGGTAAACAATGAACCCGCTGATGCAATTCCAAATTATTTTCCTGGCAAAGATGTAGTGGACTACGTAGGACTCGACGGCTTTAACTGGGGAGACCCATGGCAAAGCTACCCAGAAGCATTTGGACCGGCACTGCAAGAACTAAAACAACTTGGTAGGCCAATCCTTATAACCAGTTTTGCTTCTGCAGCAGGTAGTAAAAAAGCTGCATGGATGAATGATGCGTTTCTTCACCTTCAAACCGACCCGTACATTGTTGGCTGGATATGGTTTAACTTTAAAAAAGAACAAGACTGGCGCATAGAATCTGATCGGGCATCTGTAGAAGCATTCAAGAAGGCAGTGCAATACACCCGCTAGCAACCTTTATTGGCAAAATATTAACACTCAAAATACCACGTTTTCTGCGGCCGCAGAAAACGTGGTATTTTCAAACGAGTTGCGCGGATAATTAGACGTTACTTTTTTTCAGATGATATATTTTAGGATGCTTACCGCCCTGCGAGACTTGGTATGCTGCTTTTACTTTCCAGTCTGCACTATGGGTTTTTACCACAGCCTCAAACCGCACTATGTCGTGAGTAAGGACAATAAAATCTGCATAGGGCTCTGCTATGCGCGCTGCTTCGCGTAAGAGTGCGGGGTACAGTTCATTATTATTTGTATGAGTACCAATGAGTTGTCCCCACGGAACATCTGCCACCAGTTTGTTGAATGATGCATCCGGAATGCCTTTAAGTGCAGTCGCATCCATGCGCTCAAGCCGTATGTCTTTTGCAAGCCCAGCAGCATGTATGTTTGCAGCGGCCATGGCAAGAGATTCCCTGCTCGTGTCTACCCCAAATATGTTTTCTGGTTTGCCAAACTGCATGCGTTCTATGAGCAACGTGCCGGAACCACACATAAGATTTATATACCTATCTGTCTTCTGCGGGCTTGTAAGGGAAATCATGGCGCTGGCTATGGTGGCATTTACGGCTCCAGGCATGTTCTCCACTCTCCATGGTCGCGTAGACAAAGGCCGCGGCGAAAGGCGCGCAAGCACATCCCAGCCCCACTCGCCATATTCGGTTGGACGTATGCGTAGCAAATGGTCGCCATTACGGGGATCGTACGTGAGCGAAGTTACTTTACCTAAATTCGTTCCGAGTTTTTTAAATAACGGCGATTCTTCCCCAGCAGCGCTAAACCGGAGGGAAGTAAACGTTCGCGGTGCATGCAAACTCTGAGCAAACTTTATAAGACTTACTACGTATTGAAAATTATGGGGAAGGAGCAACGCTTGTGGACCAGGTATGCGCATGTTGGCGCCCGCATATACTGCAACAACCGTGCGCAGCGTAAGCAGTGCGTGCGGGTCTCCGGTAAAAAAGCACTTTACCGACTCTTCGTCGGTGTCGGCAATAATGCTCACAGCTCGCCCAAACGCGTGCTTAATTTCTTTTACCGCAAAGCTCTTAAGACCGCGCAGCACTTCGCACTCTACATATATGTCTTGCGGCAGATTATTCTTTTTTGTCGGTTTCTTAATATTTTTCATTAAAAATGATTTACACGCTATAACAACTAAGCCGTATTAATTTTAGAATATACCACGTTTTTCGTGGCCACGAAAAACGTGGTATATTAGAGCACCTCTTGCTTTTCTTTTCGACCCAGCAGCAAGGCGGGGTAACCCGTATGATTGAGTAGTAGAGAACCGCACCCCTGGTCTTTCAGAAACTGTATCATGCTAGCCATAATTTCTTTATGTTCAACAGCGTCGCGGGCACCTTTATACTCTACTTCCACAAAATCTCCTAAACCCTTTACTGTATCCATAGCAATTTCATAGTCTTGCCATTGCCATGTTTTACGAACTTTATCCACTGTAATTATTGGCCTCATACCCACTGAGGTAAGTATACGCTTTGTTATTTCAACATTACCTACACTGGTTTCATATTCATCAGCAAATGTCCCATTGTTGTGTTCGTCAAAATGCCAATTTTTGTAATTGATGGAGTACTTGTCGGCGGCGCTCCGTAACCGAAGCCATTCCTTAATAGGCGTCTCCGCGAGAAAGTTTTTATGTGCTGGCACAAAGTATTCGTCTACCTGATGATTTTCGCTCTGAAACTCGCCCTCCGCATTCAAAAAACTGAGCAGCTTCTCACTACTCTCTACCTGTACCTGAATTTCTATTTCGTGTATTTGCATATAAGATTAATCGTTGGAGGTTACTACAACTTTTCCCTGAGGGGTGGTCCAGTCGGTAAAGCGCCACCAGGTGGGCGTAAATACTACTGCCACTGCATCGGGAAACTTCCCTACTTTTTCTGGAAACTTTCCAAAATACACGCCATCGAACTGCTCGCGGTCTTGGTCCGGCACAAATGTAACCACGCCATCCATCTGCACAGTTTTCATGTTTGCTTCGTCAAAACCAATGACTACAGATGCGCGAGAACTTGGACGAACATGCAGCGGCTCCACTTTGCGAGATTCTAGCGGAGTTAAAAAATAAAACTTTGATCCATCGGGCTCAGCGGCCACATGCACCGTAGCGGCATGTGGACTCCCATCTGGCATTTCTACTGCTAAGACACATACGCGTTGTGTTTGTATATATTCTAAAACTTCGGGTTTCATACTAATGCTTTTTACTTTCTTTCGACTACGTTTCTAATTTGATTGTAATGGTGTTTATAGTGTCCTGGTGTTGTATCTTTTCTGTCGTCGTACACTCCTTCGAATAACCAATCGAATAAATCGGGACGCGATTGCAGATGTTCTTCGCCTATGGAAGCCATTAGCAGTGCCACTTCCTGTTGCCACTTTTCCCACTCGAGAACAAGCTCCTCGGGCGAATAATGTTTATAATACTCAACCCAGCGTGCGTTGTACGCATCGTCACCTGGCTTACCCCACCCCGAGAGTTTCCAGGCAGGTGGTTGTTTGGTTGCCCAAATTGTTTGTATAGCATCTACATCTCCCCTGTCCCAGCCAATCATATGCGCCACAACATCTTTCACTACCCACTTACTCGTCACTTGCCTCTGCCAATCCTCCGGTTTGAGCGTTTTTACATATTCAACAAATTGTATGTCGGGCATATATTCTCATAGCTAATTGAGTGGACTAAAAATGCCTTTTGCAATAGGCATACCTACGACAAGCTTTATGGGCAGCTTACTAACATTTACCATTTCTAATGCTTGCGGATTGTCTGTGTCGGGCTCAGCAAAATTTGAGCCTATAAGCACACTAAGGCCTATCTGAGCACACGAACCCCGCGCGCTCAGGAAGCATCCAAACTTACCGTTTAGTGTAAGCGTTTCCGTGGTAAACCCTATAACAAATTCACCGGGCTGCAAGAGATAGCCCTCTGAAGAAATAATTACTTCATCGTATTCTGGCTTTGTGCCCACTACCAATGTTTGGCCTTCTGTTAGTCGTAATAGCCTGGAGCCAAGGGTGAATGTATAACTTGCGTCTTTCACATTCGTTTCTGCAAAAGGCGCAATACCAAGTGACCCATCTAAAACAGCTCTCTGTATGTGTGTGCCGGATAAAATCATGGGTAATATTTTTAATACTGATCGTCCACAGCTGGCCAGCGAATGCTCACCATGAGGCTATCCTCAAGAAATTCGTACATGTGCTTTGTATGCTCAGGCAAAAATATATAGTCCCCTTCCTCGCTGAGCGTTACCGATTCTCCGACCTCGGGAAACTCAATGGTGGTTTTGCCGTAGATAAGTATTCCAAGAGTTTTCGATGAACTATTCGCAGTGGGCACCGTTTTCTTTTCGCCCTTTTTTACCTTGCTCCATTTTAGTCCTACGTTTTCGTTTTGGAGGTAGGGCTCTATTTCCTTGTTCAATCTGCCTAGACCAGCGACCCAAGGGCCTATTTTTACTGAAGCTTCATTGAAATTTCCTTTTTTCGCTTTCATATTCAAACTCTACGCACCCTACGGGGCATGCTATGTTACCTTATTTGAGTATAAACTACGGACATAATTCTGCAATATCTCGGAATATCGCAATAAAAAGCACCCCGGCATAACACTGGGGTGCTGTAAATTTACTCTGACACCTACCTTCTTATAGCTTTCACTATTGCAAGCAATACGACTGCGCCAATGACGGCGACGAGGATGCTGTATATGTTAAAGCCGGTTACGCCAGCTTGGCCGAACTGACGGAAGAGGAAACCGCCAATCATGGCACCAATTATACCGACTACAATGTTCATGAGCATGCCTTGCTGCGCATCTGTTTTCATGATGAGCGATGCAAGCCAACCAGCCAAAGCTCCAAAAATAATCCAAAGTAAAATTCCCATAAAGCTTTTAGTTAATGTATTAATTATGTATTGTCAGTACTAGTGAGGCCCTACGCACGAAGCAATCTAATGTGTCCGGCAGGGACAACGCAGATCGCCGCGTCGCGGACTCCTCGCAATGACACCCGCTACCATTTGGTATGTGTCCGCGTGACTATAAATTCTATATGTCTTGCTGGTCTAACTTCACAGATGCTTCCGGCGTAGACACTGGTTTACTGCCTACGAACAGTTTTATTATGGCCAAGGCAATGAGCCAATACACAAGCATGGCGAGCAAAGTAGTCCACTCGAGGACACTTCCCTGCACTTTTACAATCTTGAACACGCTTAGGAACGGCGCGGCGAACAAGGCTGTAATGCCATAGATAAAGCTCGTGAACCCCGCAGCAGGGTTGGCCGCCAGCAGTTTTAATATAAACCGAAAGGCAAGCAGCACTTCAAGCACGCCCAGTATATACCAGACAACTTGCGTGCCGCGGTACAAAGGCTTAGTTCTTGGCGAGACAGTTGAGTCCATATTTTTTCGTTTAATTACCAGTACGCTAGAAGCATATTAAAGCCATATGACGAAAACATGATTTTCTTCATGATAGATATAGTCTTATTTAATAAGCCAATAGAAACTACCTCTTGTCATTCCGGAAGCCACGAGGCTTTGCGAGGGCTATCCGGAATCCATCCGCAAAACCTAGATTCCGGCTCAAGGTCCGGAATGACAAATTCTTAGGATTTTTAAAAGGTGCTTACGCACCTTTAGCATCTTCTCTCATAGTACCTATATAAAGCGCTTCCACCTGCTCCCTGGCCCAAGGTGTTCTGCGCAAAAAAGTAAGACTAGATTTTACACTGGGATTGTTTTGAAAACAATGAATCTTAATGCGCGAGCCCAAATTCTTCCACCCATACCGCTCAACTAAAAACTCAACTATAGCTTGTAGCGTTTTATCGTGGAGAGGATCGTTTGAATAAGTATTCATTATATTCAATCAGCAAAAGACCTAAGAACCTGAGCATGTGTTAATCCGTTGGTGGCAAGAATACTTCGAGTCGCAACGCTAAGATCTTGCGCTTCAAAATCTGTAAACTTACCGCCTGCTTCTTCAACAAGTAGTTTGCCTGCAAACTCTGGATATACATCCTTGTTAAGTGATACTGCAATATCTGCCCGACCGCATGCGACATAGGCGTAATGTACTCCTAACGAACCAAAAGTTCGCACCGCCCCAATTTGGGAGCATATATCCAATAATTTTAGCGTCTTCTGCCTCCTGTTATACGTTGGCATGAGACTAGGCCCCATCAGCACAACCAAATCCTCTTTTCGATTTGAAACTGAAATTTTATTATTGTTCAAAAATGCACCCTTGCCTTTCTCTGCAGTAAACATTTCCTGAGTACTAGGATCGTAGACCACTGCGAATATAATTTGGCCTTTGTGCATATGGCTCACCACAACAGAATAATGTGGAAGTCCGTGTATAAAATTGAGTGTATTGCTTATCGGATCAATGATCCAGACGTTTTCTGAACCTACATATGTATTTGAGATTTCTTCCGCATATACTACATGCTCCCCAGGAAACATATGAATTAAATTTGTGAGTTCAGTTTCTATCTTTATATCCCACTCAGTAAGCCATATCTTCTTCTGACTAATATCCGCGACTTTACCCGCAACTAATACAAGGGCATCTCCAAGTTCTTTTATTTTACTAATGAGGTGTGTATACATATATATGAGCACAATATATTAGACAAGCTTAGCCCTGCTGTTTTAAAAGCAATTGCAATGCAGCAAGGTTTTGCATGGGAGTACCATGACTACGGTAAATAGTGTAATGGCTACCAGCTTGCAATCCGTTGGTGAACAATGACTCAAGCGGAATTATTTTTGCTGGATCCGCAATGCCGTATCCTACTGCTGCATGCAAGTCGGGCGACTCACCAATTGTCTTTGGCCAATCAATGAGCACAGTTGCATCTTGTGTATCGAAAAAATCGCTCGCAACTTCTGTAAAGTTCTCAGAAGAGAACACTGTAATTACAGCCCCTTGTTTAATATCTTTTTTCATTGCACTCGTTAGCACAGGGTCTTTTGAATTTGTGTGGCAAATAATTACATCAAAATCACCAATATGTTCAAGATTCGCTTGTTCCAGCTTTACACCGAGATCATTTGCAGCCTTAGCGAAAGCGTCTACCTGGCCCGTGCGATTAATATATGAAACGATATGCAAATCTGAATAGTATGCTTTAAGTGCAGCCAGATCGCGCTGAGCAATATTTCCTGTTCCTATGTACAGAACCTTTTTAGAGTTAATTTCTTTTACACCTAGCCCATCCAAAACCACAGCAGTCATAACCCCGGTACGCTGGCGCATGTAAGGCGTAAACTCCGTGGTCATGACTATTTCCCCTGACCGGAATATCACCGCATGATCCGAACTCTTGCGGGTTATTACGTCATACGGACTAAACGTATGGTAGAATATCGGCGGATTTTCACCATCCAATTCAAACATGGTCAAGCTAAAGAAGTCGCCAACATATTCACCCTCTTTTTTAAATGCTGGTACGTGCTTATCAAGTTGATATTTATCACCGGCAAGATACACTTGCCGGATGTTCGCACCCAATTCTTTATAGTCTAATTCGTTCATATATTTGATTAATACTTATTTCATTATAGCCATAGTCAGTAAAGTTTTATTGCGAAATACATACTACACCCCCTTTGAAACTAAATATTTTTTAGCGACTTCTAGGGCGTCGGTGTGAGCTGCTTCTAAGTTTATTTTGTAGATGTCGGCAATGCGGATAATGATGAGTAGTATATCACTAAGCTCGTCCGCTATTTTCTCCTGAGTAACTGCGTACTGCGGCTGATCAGCATCTCTGTCTTTAGGGTAATACTGCTCCTGCATCATAATAAGTGCAGACAGCTGGCCCACTTGCTTGGACAACTCTATCATAGCACCGTTTATGCCCCACGGCTTCCCCTCTATCTTCTCAAACCGCTGTATAACTTGTTTTGTTTGTTCTATAACTTCTTGAAACGTGTCCATATGGCATTTATCAAAAATTCTACTGCGTTGCAATGGTCATCTTTGCGACGGTTGCAAAGATGACCATTGCAACGGGAATTACTATATTTCGTATCTGATAATTTTAATTCATTTACAGCGTCAAAAATATCACCCTTGTAGCTGTCACAAGGCTGGCATCGTTAAATTTATTCGCGCTCCAAAGCTTGTCCCCTATTCATTCGTTTCAACATATACATAGTGGCATTGGCAATCTGGTCTTCTCTAAAATAGTGCACTCCATGCACTCCATTATGTTGCGCTTTTAGAACCCTAACGCCGTTTGCATTATGGAATACTTCCTGCATCATTTTCTCTTCACGTTTTTGCTGTGACCACAGAGACTGATCATGCGCAATTTCTGGCACAAATTTATCTGCATTAAAAGCAGCATCTTTTTCCCCCACTACAAGTACCACAGGCACCTCTAGCTCGCGAGCATGTTCATTTACTTTTGCAGCCTCTTTTGATTCACGCACCGTACGCTTAGCTAATTGCCCCCTCACCGCTTCTTTGGCCATATTATAAGCAACGCTTGCGCCTAACTTTGATGAAGCAGCAACGCCCTGCTTGTACTTGGTAGGATTTTTTACAGCCTGACTTACAACTTCTAGGGTGGTAGCACCTAAAGAATCTTTGAAGAAATTCTTTGTAAGCTCCTTTTCATCTTGCTCAATTATACCGCCAGGGCTGGTGAGAACAAGGCCCTCAATCTCAATCTGCGTGGCGCCCTCTACTTTGTTTGCTTCTTGAATGAGCCAGGCTAGATCAATGCCCTTATTCGCGCCCTGCGAGTTACCAACAATAGTTATTTTCTTTAAACCTTGTTCAGTTATAAATTTTAGTATTGCTTGTGCCTGTATTTCTTGGGAATTTTCAGTGGTCGGACTACCTAACCTGGTAGATATGGTATATGTTTTTGCCTGACTGGCATTTGCAAAATGAGTACCCGATTCCACCACCGGACCAGAATCCCCCTCCAAAGCTACACCAGGTAAAAATATAACCGCTTCGTCTTCTCCAGCTTGTGCCACATAGTCCTCTGGACCTGCCACAAAAGGCTCGCGACGAGGCAACACATCTCCATCATTTACCACCCCCATATCCTGAAGTTTTTCCGAGAGTTCTACTTCCGAAGTGTCTAACAATTCAGGATTTTTATTTACATCACTCCGCAAACGTTTCTGTGTAGGACGAGACACTTGCCACACCAGCTCCACTTTATCCCCTTCATTGGTCGGGTATTCTATACGGCCGCCGTCTGGCATTCGTTGCTCTTTTTTATTCTCCTGATCTTCCGGATGCCAATTGGCCATGGATTCTAGCGAGTTGTATTCACCTTCAAGCATAATATTTAGTAATATTTTAATTTGCGTTGCAATGGTCATCTTTGCAACGGTTACATTACATATCAAACACTCTAAATTCGTACTCACGCAAGGTCACGAGCTCCAAATCGGGATGAATATTTGCCAATCCACTATCAACTTCTCCCGCATAGTGGCACATAAGACGAATGGGCAAAATACCCAAACCTTCTAGCAATCCATTCCGTATGCTATGAAAGGCCGCAGCCAAAGGATTTGCTCCAGCAGAATCACCAGCAATAATCTTTCCTTGGAATGCCGATTTAAGATCTGGGAACTTTTTTAAGGTTTCAATGCTCTTACTGCTACTCCCCCCATGCAAATAGACCACATCGGCCCACGCAATTTGCGAAAGAAAATTCTGTTCTTCCGCAATTTGAAACGTTAAAGACTTAGCGCCTTTATTTTTATTGAATTGATCCATGTCTTCTGCGCTATTCTTGGGAATGCGATCCAGTTCTTTTGCGAAATACACAAGCAAAACTTTAGCATTGTCTGGCGCAGTAGATAGCACTTCGGCAAAAAAAGTATCGTCTTCCTGGGCGCTACCCGGAGTAAACCCGCCATGTAAAATATATTTCGTGTTCATCATTTTAATTAATTGCTGCGTTGCAATGGTCATCTTTGTAACCGTCGCAAAGATGACCATTGCAACGGGAATTACTTCATTAATAGTGCGAGCTTGCGGACGGTATTTACGTTGCGGGCCGTCATGTTTTTGTAGAGAGGTGTGCCAATGAATTTCCGTACCCCGCTTTTTGTATGAAATTTTCTCGTTATTCTCCAAATGATAGCGCCGTCTGTGTATTTGAGCTTATCGGCTTCGGGGTGTGGGGTAATTAAACCTAAAGAACTCTTTTTACTATACTCGTCCCACAGAAAGAGCACATCTGTTTTTACTTCTGTATTGTTGTCCCACCCCGCAGGAATGGCTTTAACTACTTTAGCAATGCTTGCACTATCGCGCAGCACCACACCAATAGCAAACCCAAACCTCTTTTTAACCACCTGTTCTATATCCCCCGCCTTCGGTGCGGTTTTACTTTCAAAAATAACATTACCAGAATTTATGTAAGTAGAAACATTTCCATACCCAAGTTTCTCAAACACCTGTTTGAGCCTTTTCATTTCCACTTTATTATTCCCACCCACATTTATTCCGCGCAACAGCGCTACGTATTTTTTCATTCCAAACTCTTTATTGCTAGGACAGCACGCATAAAATTATGCCGTATCTATATTTCTAACGCCAGCTCCCATTGCATAGGTATCAGCATAATATTAACCACATCGGCAATCCCCTGAGCAGCCTTATATTCCGAAACCTTCTTGGATATTAAATCTAACATCTTGTGTGCATCGTTCTCCGGTATAGCATCTCGACTAATTCGAATATACACCTCCATTGGCGCAGGGTTCAAAGCAAATTCGTATTTTCGAGCACTTAACGGAGAATCCTCTAGTGTCTCATCAGCGGCTTCAGCAGTTGCTTGTTGGATAACTGCGCACATGTTACTTAGCTTCTCTTCTGAGAAAAACTTCTGATCGTACTCAACAGAAATAACAGGCATATAATAAGTATTAATTCTTAGCAAAACTAACTCAGCGCCGTCGAAGCAATAACCTTAATTTCTACTTTTGCGTTGCGAGGCAAGTCTTTCACCCCTACGCAAATACGAGCAGGAAAAGGTTCGGCAAATAACTCTCTATACACGTCATTCATGGGCGCGTAGTCTTCCTCAAAAGAAGTTAGAAATACTTCCGAAGAAACTACATTCGCTAGGCTTAAACCAACCCCTTCTAAAATGCCAGCAATGTTTTGAATGGTTTGTTTAGTCTCGGCTTCTATGCCGCCCTCTATTAACTCCCCATCCTTCATGCCTATCTGCCCGGACACGAATACTAAATCCCCTGCTTTTCTATATGTACTCAATGGAAATGTTGTTGGCATAAAATTTAAATAAGAAAATTATTTTAAGGTATATCCGCCGTCAATAAAAATATTTTGACCTGTTATATTTTTTGCTGTATCTGAAGCAAGAAATACTATCATGCGCGCTATCTCTTCAGGTTCTGCAAGCTTGCCTAGCGGAGTCTTGGCTAGCGTTTCGGTGGTTTCTTCTTCGGGTGCTGCCACCCAATATCCTGCGCGCACCGCAGCGGGTGATATAGCGTTTGCTCGGCCAAAGGGAGCCAATAATTTAGCATAGGCCTGGGTAATGTTAACTATTGCTGCTTTGGCAGCTGCGTAAGATAGAACATCGTCTTTACCTCCCGCTGAATAACGAGAGCTAACATTCACCATAACTCCGGACCGCTGTTCTTGAAATTGTTGCACAGCGTACTTAGAGATACTCATAACAGATACTAAATTCTGCTTAAGCGATTCTACCCACACTTCCACCTCACCATCCCATTCATCTCCAGCAATATAACCCCCTGCATTATTCACAACCACGTCAAGCTTTCCGTACTTACTAACCGCAGCTCCTACTAATGCCGCGGCTTGCGCATCGTCACATAAATCAGCTTGATACGCAACAGCTTCGGCACCTACGTCTTTGACGTGAGCAACTACTTCTTCGGCTCCCTTACTATTGTCTTTATAGCTAATCGCCACATGAGCCCCCTGCTTACCAAATTCTATTGCAGTAGCTGCGCCAATCCCGCTGGAACCTCCAGTTATTAATACGACCTTATTTTTAAATTCCATGCTATTCCGAATTTGATTATTTATGAGATTATTGTATAATAGTCTAGCAATTTAAACCAATTTACTCGCTATTGCCCGGTAGCCAAGCGGTAAGGCAGAGGACTCTGAATCCTCCATCCTAGGTTCGAATCCTAGCCGGGCAGCCACCAAAATCGCCGAATAGGCGGTTTTTTGTTATGCTGTAAAACATTATCTTCCCCATTCAAAGAGCACCACCCCAGGTCTTAAAAACACTACCCCTTATTCGCGCGAATAGTGACTGGGGTGCTTAGGGCTTCATGGTTATGTGTTACGCTATAGATAAGTAACAATATATACATGAACTCACATACAGAATTTTATCCAACAGTGCCTGTACAGGACTTAGAGCGGGCAAAAAAGTTTTACATGGATATGCTCGGGTTTAGTGTTATGGACGAGAGCGTACCCAGCATAGCCATGATGCAAAACGATACGCATGGCAAGCTTATGCTGTTCCAGCGGCCACCAACAAAAGCAGACAACGCCATAATTGGTTTTGTGGTAGATATAGACCAAGCTGTAGATGAGCTCGCAGCCAAAGGCGTACACATGGAGCAGTACGACATGGGCGAAGGCATGAAAACTGACGAACGAGGCATATTGCACTACGGAAACACCGCAGCCGCATGGTTTAAAGATACCGAAGGCAACATTCTTTCCCTTCACGGTAAAATATAGCCCGTTTTAAAAGGGTCACCCTTTTATACACCTAAGCGATGACCGCCAAAGGAGTATACTAAAAAGGGTGACCCTTTTATGCGTTATAGAGACAACAAAGAATTCTACGAAGGTAATATCCACCACGCATATAATCGTGGAGTAAATAGGCAAGATATATTTCTTACCAGTGCAGACTTCGTTGCTTTTTTACTGCGTTTAGGCATCTTACTCGGCCTTCCAAAGCCGGCGAATTGCAAACTGCATTTAAAAGCCTTTGACCCCCGTGATTTTGATATCCTGGGCTACTGTTTAATGCCGAATCACTTCCACTTACAAATACGACAAAATGGCGCAACTCCAATTGGAGAACTGGTGCATAAACTCTGCACTAGCTACGGAATGTACTTTAATAGAAAATATGATAGGCTCGGCGCAGTATGGCAAGACACATTTAAGTCGAAAAACGTAACAGACGATCCGTATTTATTAACCCTCTCTGCCTATATTCACAATAACCCCAAGAACCCGGACTCGTATACATATTCAAGCTATCAGGATTACCTTGGTCTGCGCAGCAGCCAACTGTGTAAACCTGATTTTATCTTATCTATATTCAAAGACAATCGATCATCTTACAAAACATTTGTAGAACAGTGGCGTACAAAAGATGTTTCGCAAGTTCCTTTTTGGGAATAGTCCACTAAAAAGGGTCACCCTTTTACAGTCAAAGGGTGACCCTTTTTAGTTACGTCCTGCCTAAAACTCTTCATTTTTGCTATCATACTTCCATGACAGTACTTATTCTCCACGGCGTAGATGGTCACGCAGGCACACATTGGCAGGAGTGGCTGCATAACGAGCTTATTGTTCTTGGGCATAAAGTAATAATGCCAACCCTCCCGGACGCCCACCACCCCAGTAGGCACACCTGGCTTTCTACAATTCAGCAGCTTGTAGCGCATGTGCCAACGAGTGAATTAGTTTTGGTTGGCCACTCACTTGGAGTTGCGTCTGCGCTCGACTTCATAGAAGCATCACCCACAACTGTAAAAGGACTGGTAAGTGTTTCTGGTTTTGCAAACGACTACGGCGCTGAGCTCAATGGATATTTTATGGCAGAGCGGAGTATAGATTTTACCAAAGTAAATGAAAAGTTAGAAAACGCATTTGTCTTTTACGGCGACAACGACCCGTACGTTCCACAAACAGAGCTCGCTAACCTTTCCACACAACTCAACGTCTCCCCCACCACCATCTCCAATGGCGGACACCTTAACACCGACGCAGGGTTTACGACATTTCCTGAATTGTTAACAACAATCACCTCTATATGACAGATAGCACCAACGAACAGCAAAATAGCCGACCACGAATTTTACTTGTAAATAGATGTTTCGTTCTTGATGAAACAAAATCTAAGTTTTTATTAATTAAAAGATCAGCGCAAGACAGCCATAACTCAGGATTATGGGAAGTTCCTGGCGGAAAACTGGACGAAGGCCAGGACCTTAGTCATGCACTGGAAAGAGAAGTTTTAGAGGAAACAGGATTGCTTGTAGAACCAAGCCAGCGGCTTATGTATGCAGACAGCCAAATGGCCACTATAAAAAAGTATGAGGGCATGTTGTATTTGGTCCTGTTTGGAATTGGTCAGATCGTTGGCGGCAAACTTCAATTAAGTGAAGAGCATGAGGATTCGGCGTGGGTTACGTACGATGAAGCACTAGATTACAACCTAAGCCCCGAAGTAAGAAAAGCGCTCATTATCCTACAGCAACACCTTATACCACAGAGCATATAAACCCATGGATTACGATATATTTTCATCACCAGTAGGCAACCTCACCATAAGCTGTACGGAAAATGGCATTAGCGGTTTACACATAGAAGGTGACCGCTATTTTGAACGGGTCCCCAGCAAGTGGACACATAACCACAAGTCAAAACTATTACTCAAAGCCAAAGAACAACTAGACGAATACTTTGCTGGCACACTGGAGCAGTTTGACCTGCCTTTAGACCTCGAAGGGACCCATTTTCAGCAAGAAGTATGGGCCGCGCTACTGGACGTACCATATGGCACCACCACAACTTACGCGCACATAGCAGAAAAAATTGGAAAACCAAATGCAGTCCGCGCAGTAGGCAGTGCTGTTGGCCGTAACCCTGTATGCATACTTATCCCCTGCCACCGCGTGCTAACAAGCGACGGCAAACTCGGGGGTTACGTCGCGGGTTTGGAGTGCAAAAAGCAGTTGCTGGATTTAGAGAGACCTAACGCAGCAGCACCGGAAGATATAAATATTTAGTAAAAGAAAAGGCGTACGTCAGTATAAAAACTGTACCATACGCCGGAGAACCCATTATTCTTTATCTTTGTCGCCAGGGCAGGGGCCTGCGGGTGGCCAGGCGGGCTTTGAGGGGTATAGCTCTTTCAAAAACATGGCGACGAAGACACATATAATGACCAACAGAATTATTACTTTGGTCATATTCCTCCTTTCCGTGTTGTACACGGGGATATTTTTTGAGTGAAATTTTTTATGACATTTGGAAATAAGGTACTACGGTTTTATAAAAGTCTGCAAGCCCCAAAGTTGCCAAAAGGGGTTTTGGCTATGAATCCCTACACAAATAAGGATGCTTTTGCCCTGGTAAAGCTGTTTACGGATAGGTTTTATAACGACACTAGCAAACGCATTTTGGTACTTGGCATAAACCCTGGCAGGGTTGGCGGAGGTAGCACGGGAGTAAATTTTACTGACCCAGTGGCCCTGGAACGGTTTTGCAGCATACCGAATACTCTCCCCAAAAAGCGAGAACTTTCATCGGAATTCATATATAACTTCATAGAGCATTACGGCGGTCCAAAAAAGTTTTACAAGTCTTTTTTTCTGAGCGCCATAAGCCCGCTCGGGTTTACCAAAAATGGATTGAACTATAACTACTACGACGACACAGACCTGCTCAAAGCAACAGAAGCGTTTATAGTAGCAACACTCAAACAGCAAATAGCATTGGGTACATCTACCAAAGCAGTTATACTCTTTGGCACGGGTAAAAACTTAAAAGCATTTACTGAACTTAATACCAAGCACCACTTTTTTGAAAAAGTGTACGCACTCGAGCACCCTCGCTTCATAATGCAATACAAACGCAAACACTTAGGAACATATATAGAAAAATACGCGGGCATATTTTCAGAGGCATTGCGAAATAAGTAAATATACAATGGGCACCATTGCGCAGCGCAATGGTGCCCATTGTAATAGTAGTGTATGTAACATAAAACCGGTATATACGTTCTATAACTTAAGGCATTCCAAAAGCTCATCCGGTAGGCTGGCCGCGTCGCTCGCGAGCCACAGTCGTTCGAGAACGACGTGGCGAGCAACACGACTGGGGATAATTCGCCGAAAATTCCGCTTGACTAAACATGCTATTCTTGCGACTCTAATTAGCTAACTAGTAATAAACCCAAAAGAACTATGGACAACAAACCAAGCTCGACCTCCGGAGGAAAAGGCCAAAGTTTTGTACAGCAGAACCGAAACCCCCTTATAATTGCAGCAATTGTTATAATTTTGCTGGTAATTTACTTTGCTACTCGTGGCAACACTGAAACTGGCCAGCAAGACCAGAACTCAAACCAGGAAATGAGCCAAAACAGCAACACCAGCTCCGAAGGTGACCAGGGCAACAAGCCCGCAGAAGGATCGGCTATGAAAGACACCTCAAAGCCAGCCACACCAACTTCCGCAACCTCGGGCGAAGCCATGACCGGCAACCTTACCGTAACCGGCAAGCTGAGCGCCACAGACAACACAAGCAAGGGTAACTACATGGTTGCAAGCGACAAGGGCATGGTATACGTCAACACTCAACGCGACTTTAGCAGCCTGGTTGGCCAAAACGTAACTCTAACTGCAGATGGCACCATGACCGCATTTACTCTCATGGACATAAAAGCAACAGGTGACGTAAAAGGCGCTACCGACACCACAGCAAAAGGCGGCGACACAGAAACTGCCCCAGCTCCAGCCACTAAGCCCGAAGAAATGGGTGAGGTAAAGTTCTCTGGTAAATTGGACAAATCCACCGACCCAGCTAAAGGCACCTACACTATTACTTCCGGCAAAACCGTTGTATACCTCCAGTCTAGCCGCGACTACTCTGCATGGGTAGGAAGCGATGTAGACCTTACCGCAAAAGGAACCATAAAAGACTTCTCCGGCGCCACCTTGGCAAAGAAGTAGCACTCTATAAAAAGAACAAAGAATCGCCCTTGTGGCGATTTTTTGTTATTATGCACGTATTATATAGAGCCTGTATGCACGTATACATAGTAGCCATAACCCCTTCTCCGGAAAGTTGCACCTTGGTACGACACTACCAAGACCTATACCCAGAGTACAATCCATACCTTATACCCCCGCACATTACACTATATCCCCCATTCCACATTCAAGATAGCTCAGAAGAGACCGTGGTACACCTTCTAGGGCAAGAGATTAAACACCTACGGCCACACACAGTGCATATACAAGATACAGGGTATTTTGAAGGAAAGAACAATGTTATATACCTAAAACCAGACGAAACCAGTACTGAATGGCTCCGAGGCGCTTTTAATACGGTTGCTAAAGCCATAGGAGAGTCCGTTGTACAGGCTTTTAGCGACTACTCCATGGACAAAGACAACTACCGCCCACACATAACCATTGCCGAGCAAATTCCGCGAGACAAGTTTGAAGCCATAAAAAAAGAACTGGGAACAATAGACCCATTTTTCTTTACTGTACAAAGTATAGACCTGTACCGCCGCTCGCCGGAAACAAAACAATACGACAAGATTTTTGAGTTTTCTCTTGCCGCGCATGCAGCATAACCTTGCTCGCAGAATGAGCCCTACAGACTATATTTATTCCCTATCGGAGAACGCCCAGCTCTCTGCCTCCTGGTTAGAAGCAAACGAACGAATGTTGTAGCGATCTGCCAAGGCACCTACAATACTTAACGCCAAACGAATTTCCGGGTCCTTAACAACAAGGCCGGTGCGGTGTATGTGGGGCTTGTTCTGTTTCTGAAAGTCCACCAACGCATTTATAACAGCCGGGTCTTTGGCTTCCTTAATGCCAACAAGGTCGAACACGCAGGAAATAGTTTTTCCCGATTGTTCGTGCATATGTGCAATAAGGGCAGCTGTTTTGGTAACCCAGTCTTGTATTTGCGCGGTGCTTTCACCGCTCAGTGAGCCAGAGGCCTTAAGCCAAAGCCTATCTGGAGCAAGTTGTTTACTTTCAAATACTAAACCTGTCATAATTCAATTATACACCATATGAAAATTCACGAACTTGGCCACGTAGTCTTATATGTAACAAACGTTGAACGTGTAGCAAATTTTTACCGCGACACACTCGGCTTTCACGAAATACGCCGCGAAGGGCCTATTGCGCTTTTTTCTTCTGGCCGCACCCATCATGAAATGTTATTAATAGAAATAGGCGGTGTACCAAAACCAATGCACCGAGCGCCTGAACCCGGGTTATACCACATTGGTTTTAAAGTTGCAGACAGCCACGAAGAACTAAAAACTGTATACCAAGAGCTGCAAGAAAAAAACGTGCCCATACTGGGCCTTACCGACCACGGCGTAACCCACAGTATTTACATAATGGACCCCGATGGTAACGAACTGGAACTATACGCGGACATCTCCGACGAATGGAAAACTAACCCCATGGCAGTCCTCGCGCCTTCCCGCCCCCTATCCCTCAGCCAAGAACACATTGAAAAATAGTTGTACAATTGTGTAACTATTTTTCAGTATCGGATTACGCAGATGGGCGCCGCGAGTAAACATGTGGAGATAGTCTGCAGATGGTGGCAATCAACACATACAACATAACTCCATGCTCACGGGCGTGAGAATATGGATTGTGGGAGATTTCGATTCTTGTTCCAAACTTATACATTTGTACATATATGAGACAACTCCATAAAATAATATTTGCGGTGGGCCTTGCCGTGCTTTTTATACCAACTACCACAGCCGCACATGGAGGGTTTGAAAAGCGCGCTGGAGATACGGTTGTGTATATTACCCAGTCCCCCATCTCGCCGTATGTAGGTGAAAAGGTTACCATAAATATGGTGTTTCAGCAGTACAACAGTTTAGACCGCTGGAAAAACCTGGACGTACAGCTAAAACTCATAGACACTTATTACGGCGACGAAAGTAGAGATAGGGTTGTATTTACCACCACTGAAACAACAGATGTAAACGGCTCATTGAATTTCAGTTACACATTCCCCAAAGAAAATTATTTTGATGTTGACCTTAGTTTTACCAACCCGCAAACAGGAAAAAAAGAAGAAACTGGATTCTTAATTCAGCCGAGAAATAAAAGTCCCGTACCTTCCCGGACCTACCTTCTGTGGATATCCCCTGCCTTGGTAGGGGGAATAATAATAGGCATGTTGGCGCGCACAAGAAAACGCCATGCATAAGTAAAGACACCCAGGCAAACGCACGCAATCCAAATTATTTACCTATCATGCTTGCGTAAGCCGTCCCGCATTTCGTTGGGGGACTGACGCTCAGCCTGATAGACTGCATTTCTGGATTCCGGCTCACGCAAAGCCTTGGCCGGAATGACATACGTGTAGACAAATTCCAATTTTAGCATTCATGCCACGCAATGCGCTGCAGACAAGTATAGATTTCGCGAAAGAACAATTTGCACTATACTAATACTAAATAGCTAAATTATCATTCTATATGAAAAAAATAGTTTTAGGAGTTGTGGTTTTGTTAGTCCTACTAGTCGGTAGTGTTCTGCTCAATAGAGCAAAACATACTGGCGAGGTAGCGGACAGCACAGCAGCCATTACCCCTGTCACGCCAAGCACAACACCAACCACTGAGAATGTCTCGCTTAAAAGCCTCCTTGCAATGAACAAGGCTCAAAAATGCACCTTTGACAACGAAAGCGTGAGCGGCACAACCTACATAAGTAATGGCAAAGTGCGCGGCGACTACACTGCCAAGACTGGCGGCTCTACCCCGGCCACACACATGATAGTAGACGGCACCACAAGCTACATGTGGATGGACAATGCCACCACGGGATACAAAATGAACTTTTCTGCCATGGAAGACAACCCCACCAAAGGCGACGTAAACAACACTGGGCAAGTAAACGTTGACCCAAACAAAACCATGAACTATAACTGCAGCGCCTGGTCTGCAGACGCAAGTGTTTTTGCACTCCCCAGTTCTGTACAGTTTACCGACATGAGCGCCATGATGGACAAATACCAAACCCCACCAACCATAGCACCTACTCCAGGGAGCAAAAACATGGACGAGATGATGGCAGCCTGTAACAAACTCCCAGAACCTGCGAAAACTCAGTGCTTAAGTTCAATGAAGAAATAAAATCAATTTTCTTAAAAAAGACCAGTGTATACCTGGTCTTTTTTATGCCATATAGCATTCTGCCATGCTCGCCCACTAGCAGGCAGATGCAGACATGTCGCTATTGGGGCGACACTGGATCCCAAAAAAAATCGGGAATAACAGAGGGCGCTGCGGCGCTAACACCAAACGTGCTATAATAGGTATATATTCATAACCCACACTCATGAAAGAACAAAATTACGATAATCACAGAAAACTTACTCCTCTATTCCATATTTGGCTGAGCCTACTCCTCTTGCTACTACTCGTTGGTAGCAGCTACAACATTTACTGGCAATGGGTGCACAGAAATGGCTGCGGATACGTCTCGCTGGTGCAGTCATGGCTTATCTTGGGCATTGTTGTATTCATCGGTATTAGCGCCTTCCTAACGCGCAGCTTTAGCGCCAAAGTCCAAGACCGCGCCATCCGCGCAGAAGAAAACTTCCGCCATTTTACGGCTACTGGCAAACCCTTGGATAAGGCCCTTACCATGAAACAAGTTATTGCACTCAGGTTCGCAAGCGATGAAGAATTCATAGAGCTTGCCAAACGCGCGGTTTCCGAAAACCTGACCAATGATCAAATAAAGCGGGCCATTAAAAACTGGCGCGCCGACCACCACCGCATTTAACCTATGCAAAAACCACCCTCTCTGGGTGGTTTTTATGTTACGTGCGGTATACTACAGAGGTATGATTACTCATCACATACTCTTACGCTGGCAACAAACCCTTTCTGAGGACGGCATAGATGCTGCCCTCCGAAGGCTCGTAGCCCTACCCCTTTCTGTGCCGGGACTGACTGCTGTATATGCGGGTAAAAATTATCGTGACAAGGCTTTTAGCTTTAGCCATACTGCATTAATAGCAGCTGCAAATGAGCATGCCATGCGTGAGTTTTACCACCACCTACACACCTTAGAAATACAGGCTACTTTAGCAAAAGAAGACGTTGATTTCGTGCCCATAATAACCCTTGGAGACTACACCCAGAGGCAGGTAGTTCCCAGATGAAATCCGCTCAATATCAGCTTTTGATTTTACTAAAACCCTGCTATTATAAGGTATAAGTAAATAGAAATACATGAATACACGTTCTAAACTGTTCGGAATTTGGGTCGTATTGGCAGCCATTATGACTGTCTTGGTTGGCCTTGTATATGCTGGTGTACAACAAAATTACCGACAAAATGCCAATGACCCGCAAATAGAAATTACTCAGGAAATTAGTGAAGCCATAACCAAAGGCGCTCCTGCAGACCAGATCATCCCCCCAACCGCTGGTACCGACATAAAAGATAGCCTGGCTGCATTTGCTATGGTGTTTGACAAAGATGGCAAGGTCATTGGTTCTTCTGCCAAACTAAATGACAAAGATCCAGTACCACCAAAAGGCGTATTTGACGATGCAAAGAAGCATGGCCGCAACATCCTTACCTGGCAGCCAGAAAAAGGAGTTCGCATAGCTGCAGTGGTAGCACCAGTTAAAAACGGCGACAACGAATACTTCATTCTTGCCGGACGCAACATTCGCGAAATAGAAAAGCGCGAACACAGTCTTGCCCTTATGTCTGGCATAAGCTGGGTAGTCCTTTTACTCCTCTCGGGCTTACTCGCCATGGCACTGGGCAACCTCGCTCGCAGCTTTGGCAATATAATAGAGAAAGATACTGAGGTAGTAATTATCGAGGAGACCGCAACAGACAAAAAGACTGACGCATAAAATTACGCTACTATCGTATAAAACCACCGAGGCGCTCTTTGGTGGTTTTATGTTTTACATACAAGCTGAAAATTCGAATACCGAAATCCGAAGTAAATCAACAATCTTACATAAGCCCCTGCGCAAATCCCCCGGGTTTAAAATTTGCATATTTAATATTAAGATTTACTTTGGATTTAGAGTTTCGTGCTTCGAATTTAGCTGATATACTACTAGTACAGATATACGTAAAATAAACTCCATGCCTACAGAAAAAAAACCTAAAAAAATACACGTTGTATTGCCGCCTAAAAAAGCGCACAAAACCCCCGACGCATCCCAAGGCAGACTCACCAAGCGACAGCTTCACTCGCTCATGAGTCCCCAGGCAAACCTGTTCTCCCCTGCCCGTCTCTGGCGCATTGTTTCGGAATTCATGGAAGGCTTTCGGTTTATAGGCCAATTCGACTACGCCGTAAGCATGTTTGGCTCGGCCCGTTGGGGCGCAGAGCATAGCGTATACAGAGACGCCCAAAAACTTTCCTATTTACTAGCCAAAGAAGGGTTTGCGGTCGTTACAGGCGGCGGCCCAGGCATTATGGAAGCGGCAAATAAAGGCGCGCGCGAAGCAGGCGGCAAATCTGTTGGCCTAAACATACAACTCCCAAACGAACAGCGTGTAAACCGGTACGTAAATGAAAGTGAAAGCTTTCACTATTTCTTCACCCGCAAAGTGATGCTTGCCTCGGTGGCGCAAATATATATCTTTTTCCCCGGTGGTTTTGGCACCCTTGATGAATTATTTGAAATACTCACACTTATTCAGACAAAAAAAATATCTGGGGTATATGTTATTTTAGTAGACCGCGACTTTTGGAAACCATTACTCGCATGGGTCAATAAAGTGGTATTAAAAGAGCATCGTGCCATAGCGCCAGAAGATGTAGATATGTACCACGTAGTAGAACACGCGGAAGCAGCATACCACTACATAAATAAGCTCTTAGTGAATGGAGCATTCCAGCACCCACGCGCTATACACTTAGAGCACAACCCAGCTGGCGTACAGATGTCCGACTACGGGCCTACCCACCTACCGCCTATTGTTGAAAAGCCAGCGCATAAACGACCAGCTACAAAGCATAAACCACGCCCTCTCTAACATTTGGTACACTCTCTATGTCCACACCCATTATTTCCCTTGATCAAGCAAAGCAAGACAAGCTTTTTTACTTCGCCCCCACAGTAATGGTGTACAGGGAGAGCGATGGCAGGTGCCTGCTCATAAAACGCCACGAGCGTGAGGTAGTCGGAGGTGGCAAATGGGCAACGCCAGGAGGAAAACTTGAGCGAAAAGACTTACCCGAGCAGGTAAACAGAAACGCCCTCGAAAACCTCCTCATGCGTGAAACCCGAGAAGAGTGCGGCCTAGAGCTAGTACCAAAATTTATATATCTGCGAAGCCTGACTTTTGTACGGCCCGATGGCATACCAGTTATAACTCTCTCGTTTGCTGCGGCCTGCAAAAATGACACAGTACGGCTCGAAGAAGGAAGTTTTACTGAATACGCTTGGGTAAATGCTGAAGAAGTAAAAAATTATGACTGTCTAGGCACTATCCCAGACGAAATAGTGCAAACCATAGAAGCATTTAAACAGTAACACCAACACCATCCCCGATGAGTACACAAAAGAAAATTACTATAGGCATTGTTTTATTACTCTTAGTGGCTGCAGCAGGAGCGGGCGCTTGGTTTTATAAGCACAACTTGTCGGGAAGCGGTCCAGCCTTTAGAGCCCCAGACAAGGACATAACCACGCTTGTGCCTCCGAGTGGCTCCGCACCCGCTACCAACACCACCGGCATGCCACTGCACTTGCCCGATGGCTTTGCTATATCCATCTACGCAAAAGGGCTTGGCAGTCCGCGCGCCCTAGGCACGGACCCCCACGGCAGGCTTGTGGCAAGCATTCCAAACCAAGGCAAAATAGTAGCCTTTGACGACAACAACGGCGTTGCAAACCCCATGATTACTGTTGCATCTGGTTTAAACAAACCACACGGTTTTGTATTTCGCTGTGACTTGGCCACATGTAAACTCTTTGTGGCAGAAGTAAATAGTGTAAAAGTGTTCTCCTATGACGCAGCTAAAGCTGTGGCCACTGCGCCGCAAAAAATACTGGATTTGCCAAGTGGCGGAAACCACACCACTCGCACCCTCCATATACTTAACACCTCTACTGGACCACGGCTATTGGTTGCCATAGGGTCTTCGTGTAACGTCTGTAACGAGCAGGATGAGCGCAGAGCCGCCATATGGAGCAGCAATCTTGATGGCGGCGACTTTAAGCCGTACGACACTGGACTACGCAATTCTGTATTCATGGCAGAAAATCCACAAACAGGTGAACTCTGGGCTACAGACATGGGCCGTGACCTTCTTGGGGACAATACACCACCAGATGAAGTGAACATAATTACAGAAGGTAAAAATTATGGATGGCCCATATGCTATAGCAAAAATATTCACGATACGGACTTTGATAAAAACCAATACATCCGCGACCCGTGCGCAGATAAACAAACACCGCATATAGAAATTCCTGCCCATTCTGCGCCCCTCGGCCTTGCATTCGCCCCTACAGAAAACTGGCCTTCTAACTATCAAAACAGCCTATTTGTCGCATTCCATGGCTCATGGAATAGAAGTGTGCCTACTGGCTATAAAATAGTGCAATACAAACTTGGTGCAGATGGTTCAGTAGAAAGTACCGCCGACTTCCTTTCCGGGTTTCTTGCGAGTGATAATAAAACCGCGCTAGGACGACCTGTAGACATACTCATACGGAATTCCACCATGTATGTAAGCGATGACAAAGCCGGAGTTATATATAAGATCCAGCCATTGAGCAACCCTTAACTGTTCATCATTTCCGCCGACAAATATACTTTTTAGGGCGGATCCGCCTTGGGCGAAAATCTTTAACCAGACCCACTCTGTCATTGCGAGGAGACCATGCTTTGATGGTCAACGTGGCAATCTACCGTTATAGACTACTATTTAGATTGCCACGTCGCTCGCAGACTCACTCCTCGCAATGACAATGCAATTATTATCAACCCATGAAAAAGCTGGCTACTGTATTACTCGTCATACTTATACTACTTGGCGCACTCACCAGTATTTTTGCATTGGGCGCAAGCGGTGACGAACACAACTGGTTCAATACAACGTGGAGACCTCGCTTTGCGCGCGTGGCGAGCCTACGGAGTCTATTCAATCTCCACGATGATGGCGATGCCAAAAGCGAATATCTGGGCAAGCAAAAACAATACATTGCCATTATAATAAAACCATATGTTGACCCGTGGTTTAGCGATGGTGTGTGGAAAGAGTTTAGCAAAAAAGTAACCGAAATTACGGGCAAACAAGTAGAGCTTCTCACAGATACAGATATACCCACGTCTAATGACGCACCTGTATACATATACCTTGAAAGCGTTAACGAAGAAAATGCACTCACCCTAGGAAAAACATATAATGAGAATGGCATTATTTTGTACAAGCAGGGTTTGGAAAGCTTCAGTAACGGTACTCCGGAAACAAAAGAAGCCTACATTATGTCTACGCTCCTTCATGAGTTCGGCCATCAGCTAGGCCTAGTCCACAACGAAGAACCCGGCTGCCTCATGAACAGCCATGCCGAAACCGGCGGCAATGCCAAGCTCGTGACCAGCGAAGTGATAACAAACTTCTGCGCGGAGGAGATTGAACAAATTTCAAAAATCAAAAGTGAATTATGAAGTAAGAATTATGAAGTATGTATTTAAGAACTCTTAAGGCATTTCTACTACGTAATTCATAATTCCTTATTCATAATTCCGCGCTCTGCGCTCCCCTCATGGCTTTTCACGAACACTACAAACGGTCTATCTTAAAAGCGATTACCTATCGCTTTATTATCTTGCTTTCGGATGGACTCATCATATTTCTTATTACCCACCGCTACGACACTACAGCCAAAGTGATAGTATTTTCCAACATAGCTAGCACTGCATTTTATTTTCTGCACGAGCGTTTTTGGAACAATGTACACTGGGGAAAGTCGCGTAAGAACGCGTAATTCATTTAAACATGTAAGCATGCAAACATTTAAACATTTAAACAGTTAAACAATAACACGGGCGTTGCCCGTGTTATTGTGTTTACCTTTGTTTATATGTTTGCATGCTTACATGTTTATATGCGACCTACTACTTTATTGGTCTATTCGGTGGTACATTGAAATATGAAAGCAAGAACTGTGCCATTTGGCCCCAGGCTGGAGCAGCGGTACTTTCGGCGAACTGTACTGTGCGCGGATGGTTTACGCGTACAAGCATAACGAATTTCGGATCTTCTACCGGAGCGTACCCTACAAACGTACCAATGTTATTGTTTGGGTCATATCCCCCACCTTCTTTCTTCGCCACTTGCGCAGTTCCCGTCTTACCAGCAACATAGTACCCTTTAACTCCTGCCCGCTTACCATGACCTCGCTCAACTACACTCACGAGCATGGCTCCCAAGGTGCTTGCAGTTTTTTCCGAAATAACTGGGGCAGATAACTTTGGTTCTGTAGCAATAGTTTTTCCATCAGGGGTAATTTGCGCAGCAACTACATACGGCGTAGGCAGACGTCCGCCGTTTGCCATGGCTGCATAGGCACGCACCATTTGCAGTGGTGTTACAGAAATCCCCTGACCAAAACTTGCCGTGTCAAAGTTTACTTCCACGTTACCCTTTAAGTTATTTATGTTTCCAGTGGATTCGGGAAGGTCTATACCTGTAGGCGCGCCAAATCCAAACTTGGTTACATAGTCTGAAAAAATAGTATTACCAATTTTATTCTTCACAAAAATAACACCAGTATTCAGCGACTCCTCAAGCACCTGTGTCATGGTTTGTATGCCATGGCCTTTATTGTCCGAGTTTTTAATGGTGTAGCCATCCACCACCACCTGCCCAGTATCGTCATAGGTGGTGTCCGGCCCAACTGCACCTTTTTCTAGGCCAGCAGCCATGGTTACTGCTTTAAATACCGAGCCAGGCTCGTAGTTGCTACTAGTGCAAGAGTTAATAAAAGCTGCTTGGTCAGTAACCTTATTGTATTCATTTGGATCGTAGGTTGGATTGCTGGCCATGGCCAAAATAGCCCCAGTTTTTGGATCCATAACCGTTATGCAGCCCCCGTCTGCTAAATTGTCTGTGACTGCTTTTGTTAAAATTTGCTCTGCCTGCATTTGAATAGCACGGTCAACCGTAAGCATAAGGTTGTTGCCATTTTGAGCGGGGATAAAATCTCCTCCCGAGCCAAACAACCACCTGCCCGCCGCACTTTGGTTGCGAATACCTCCGGCAGTACCAGATAAAATAGCATCGTATTTTCGTTCCAAACCGTACACACCCACTTGGTCAGAGCCGCTGTCACTTCTATAGCCCAAAAAACCAACAATGTGACTCAAAAATTGCCGCTCTGGGTAAAAACGTACCCGTTCCGTATCAAAGTGCACCCCAGCCAAATGCAAAGCTTCTATGGCCTTTTTATCGCTATCTGTGAGCCTGTGCTTAAGTGGTACATAGACTTTATCTGTATTTGCCAGTCTGCTTGCCAGATCCGCTTCCGTAGACCCCACCAGAGGCGCGAGCGCCTTAGCAGTTACCGGTGCATTGGTAATTTCTTTTGGAACCGCATAGACCAACGTAGCTTCAATGTTTGTAGCCACTGGGTAACTTTCCGGACTTAACTGGTCAGAAATTTTTATGTCGCCACGTAAAGGGTTAAGCTTGGCAAAAAAAGCATGCTGATCCTGCGCAAGACCTTTATAGTAGTCACTCGACGCAACTTGCAGTGTGGTAAGCCGCAAAATTAGACACACAAACAATAAAGCAAAAAAACCGGCAAGAAACCGGATGCGGCCAGAGTTGGATTTAGGTTTTATCGGGGGCCGGGTCATAGAATAGTATCAAAAATATAATTGACCAAGATTGAGCAAGAATGAACAAGATTACCTACACAATCTTGGTCAATTTTGTACAATCATGGTCAATCTTGGTCAATTCACTTATCTCATTGTAAGTGTGGAAGTGTTGTGCGCAGTGATGAATTCCGGAGTACCAACCGACACAAACTCTCCCGTACCAACCGCCACCTCGCGCATGCGAATACCTGAAGATGCGTCTGCAATTTTTACCTGCCACTGCCTTTGTTGGTCTCTGAGCACCTCAAGCTCTTTTTGTGCCTGAGTTGCCTTGTATGTGTACGCCTGCTGCTGGTTCACACTGATTAAATAAAACAAGAACATACCAATGTTTAATGCCAACAGCAATGCTGGTACGAAAGTAAAATAGTTATTTTTTCGTGCTACTCCTGCTTTTGCCACTGGTACTTTTGTGACAACCGCAGAACGAATGGGTTTTTTATGGGCACCTTGTTCAAGCTCTTTATGTATGGTAAAGCTCGGAAGAGAAAGGCCTATGGTGGTTGATGCTACGTGAGGTACTGACATGTTTGTTTTTTGTTTACGGATATAGCCGACCCTCATCTACAAATGAAACACGAATGTCACGAATAATTAGGCGGATATTTTAATCATTGGGGTCATTCGCGTGCATTCGTATATTTAGAGTCGCATTATAATTTTTTAATTGCTCTGAGTTTTGCTGACTTTGCCCGGGAATTCCGGGAGACTTCCGAGTCGCTTGCCACAATAGGTTTTTTTGTCAGGATTTCAGCAGTAGCATTCTGCTCGCAGCGGCAGATGGGAAAGTCCTTGGGACAGATACAACCCTGAGCGGTCTTTGCAAAAAACTGTTTTACTATTCGGTCTTCCAAAGAATGGAAGGACACAACAGCAAGCACGCCACCAGGAGCCAGAATATGTAGAGCATCTGGCAAAAACCGTTCAAGGTTTTCTAACTCTCCGTTCACTGCTATACGCAACGATTGAAAAATGCGCCGTACTGAATCCAGGGCCTTATGCTTCAAGCGACCCGGAATGCTGGCCGTAATAACATCTACTAACTCAAAGGTCGTAGTAAGTTGACCTGAGGTTCGATTACGGACAATATCCCGAGCGATTTTGGCAGCAAATTTTTCTTCGCCGTATGTATTGAACATGTACGCGAGTTCTTGCTCGGTAGAATTGGCAAGTAGAGAAGCTGCAGTCTGGCCCTTGCCCGATGCGTTAAATCGCATATCCAAAGGCTCGTCCTTTTGGAATGAAATTCCCCTACCAGCCTGGTCTAGTTCATAGCTGGAGAGGCCAATATCCGCAACAATAATCTGAGGACTCGTAAAGCCATGCTGCTTTGCAAGGGTAGCAACGTCGGCAAAATTCCCATGAGCAAGAGTAACTCGATCTTGAAAATTGGAAATTGAAAATTGAAAATTCTGTATAGCGTCAATATCAAGATCTATGGCTAACACTTTCCCGCTCGGAGCTGTTCGCTCTAAGAGGGCCCTTGTGTAGCCGCCGCCGCCAAGCGTTGCGTCTATGCACACATCACCAGGCTTTGGGCTGGTTAACTGCAATACTTCTTGTAAAAGAACAGGAATGTGAGTGTAAGAAAGCATAAATCCGAAATCCTAATTTCGAAACCCGAAACAAATTCTAAATTCCAAATGATAAAGGTTCAGTCAGTTTTTGAATTTCAGTGTTGAAATTTTGATATTGTTTCGAATTTCGAGTTTCGATATTCGAATTTTTCTTTTACACTCCTAGAGAACCAAGCTGTTCGGCGATTGCCGTACTTTCCTTTTCTGTTTCTGACTTATAGGTTTTCCAGCGCTCTTCGCTCCATATTTCTATGCGGTTGTATAAACCGGCAAATACGACGCGTTTAGCAACACCAGCAAATTCTTTTAGATATCCAGGAAGAATAATTCTTCCTTGTTTATCTATATCGCATTCCATAGCCCCAGCCAGCATAAGTCTTGAGAAAGCGCGGGTGTTTGCAGTAGAAATAGGGAGACTAGCCAACTTCTCTGCCATCACTTTCCACTCAGCTTGAGGATATAAAAAGAGCGACTGGTCCAGACCGCGGGTAACCACGACCCTACCTTTAAGAGTAGTACGGAATTTAGTGGGTACTGCAACCCGCCCTTTATCGTCGATGGAAGCTTCGTATTCACCGATGAACATAGACAGGAATGTAGAATTAAGAATTTTGAATGTAGAATAAATGCATTTTAATTCAGCATTCGCTACTCTACACTCTACGTTTGTGGGGTCTTGTTAAGTTATGCACTTATCCACCCACTTATCCCCACTTTTCACCACTCACTACCACTACTAAACCAGTATACCCCACTTCTCTCCGTAGGGTCAAAGGTCGCGCAAAATAAAATTACCGCTTTTGCAAGCGGTAATTAAATATTTTTTGAGATTAAATTATAATGATCCACAACCCTTGTTAAGTTATGGTATTTTTATCAAAAATTCATTTTTTGTGGATAGCAGTGCCGAAGTGGTACGCTGCAATGCCAAATGCTACGGAAACGTTCAAAGATTCCTTTGTGCCAAATTGAGGAATTTCTACAAATGCATTACACAATGTTCTCACATTTTTTGGAAGACCCTTTACTTCTTCTCCAAGGACGAGCAATACGGGTCCACGAGGAACATAGTTTTGTATAAGTACCGTGCTCGGAAGGTTGTTTTCTAGTCCAATTACGGAAAGACCAGGGTGTTGCAATACAAGTTTCTTAATAAGCCGTACAGGCGACTTATGGTACTCCCACGGTACTGTAAGCTCGGCCCCGAGCGCTACTTTCCCCAGGCGTGGATCAGGCGGGTGGCCAGTATAGCCGCTCAGGTAGAGTTTAGACACCGCAAACACGTCACTCGTCCGAAAAATGGAACCAACGTTATGCAAGGAACGAATGTTGTGGGCGAGAACGAAGAAGCTAGAATTATGAATCATGGATCGAAGACGAGAATGACGAATTATGAATTAAGAATTAAGAATTAAGAAGCAGAAAGCATAACAAGAATGGCAGAAGGGCATCTTCTGCAGCTGCTGCAGAAGATGCCCTTCTGCCCGCGAAACACTAAAACTGCTCGGGATGTATATTTCTGAGCACGTTTTCCGATAGGCAGCGCTGAAGAACAGATAGACCCTGGTCCTCTGCCGTATCTATCTGCTCAAATGTGGCCTTATCCACCAAATACACTTGTACACCATGCTCAAGCATGCAAAGAAGCCCAGAAGCATAGCGCGTTTCCGATACAACAGGCACGGAGTGTGCGCAGGTCCATTCTAGCTCGCCCAGTCCTTTGTCTAAATCGAAGGTAAAACCATCTGCGGCAATAGTATATATGGACCCGCCCAGGTCACGCATATCAAAATCGGCTTTTATGGCAACAAAATAAGGCACTCCGTTAAATCTCCCGGAGTGCTGGCGAATGGGCACTAAAAACATACTCGCAATGGCCCTATTTGGCGTTGCGAACACCACGGGACCCTCACTCACATCCCGAACCGATATAGCGCGAGGAGTAAGCTCTTCTAAGCCAGATTTGCTTGAGCCATGATAGAGCTCTGCGGCCATAGAATTACTGCTTGGCAGCCTGGCTGCGAGCGAGCACCTGCTGTACTTTTTCTATAATTTTATCTATGGACTGATCGCTCTTCAGTAAGTAATCTGTGCCACCTGCTTCCATAATCTTGCTTATAGTGTCCATATCGGCCATGTTAGTAAGCACGACTACTGGCATATCTGCTGTTTCAGCGTTTGCTTTTATCTCCCAGAGCACGCCAATCCCATCAAGCTTTGGCATCATCACATCGAGGAGGGCTGTGTCGGGCTTTATTTCTTTTATCTTTGCCACTGCCTCTTCCCCGTCGTAGGCAGGGTGCACTTCAAAACCCGCATCGGTAAATGCGGTTACTAGTGAACCCGAGAGCAATTTATCGTCTTCTGCAATAACAATTTTATTCATACAGTAAGGGCGACACGAATTTACAAATCTTCCACACGAATGTCACGAATAATTAGGAGTAGGTCTTAGTTATTCGTATCATTCGGGTGGAATTCGTATATTAGGGTCGCATTATTAATTTATAAAGGTAAACTAAACGAGAATGTGGTTCCCATATTTTCTCCAGCGCTTTCAGCCCATATTTGCCCACCATGAGCCTCAACAATACCCTTAGTAACCACAAGCCCAAGACCGGTGCCCTTGCGAGCGTTGTCCACATTCTTAAGCTGGCGGAACTTGGAAAACAGCATAGGCAAGTCTTCCCGAGCAATGCCCACCCCTGCGTCTTTTACTGAAATAATAGCGATTTTCTTTTGCTGGTCCTGGCTAAATGTAGCCATGACCTCGCCGCCATCACTATATTTGATAGCATTCGACAACAGGTTCTCAAACGCTTGAGAGATACGAATTTTATCACATTTTAGCACGAATTTTTCAGGAGCGGTAATTTTAAGCTCTATATGCTTAGTTTCGGCAAGCGCCTTAAATGTTTGTATTTGTTCTTTTAGAATGGCGACTATGTCGTATTCCTGTATGTTTAGGTCAAACTTCCCTGCTTCTATCTTGGCTACATCCAGCAAGTCGTTCACCAGTTCAAGCATATTGCGTGATGCAGCACCTATGGTAGTTGCGGTTTCTTTTACCTTAGCAGCATCTATTTGGCTTCCGGGTATGGCAGCCTTGTCTAAGGATTCACTAGACCAGCGCACTGCAGTAAGCGGAGCCCGCAGCTCGTGCACCATCATGGCAGTAAAGTCTTGGCGCACTTTTTCTAAGTCCTTTTCTGTAGTTATGTCGTGAAATACCACAGCAGCACCTAGCTGTTCACCTTGCTGGCTGCGCACCGGAGTAATGGTCATTTCTACTACATGGTTTTTAAGCTGCACATTATTTACCACTACAGGCTCGTGAGTGCCTATGGCCTGCTCAATCTTCGTTCGAATATCTACCTTACCAGCCAAAGCATCTACTACGTCGTACATGGTTGCTTCGGTCCCGCTTTGTATTTCCAACAGCTTTTTTACCGCAGGGTTAGACACCAGCACTTGGTTATGCATGTCTGCCATAACCACTCCATCGGTCATGGAGTTTATAACGGAAACAAGCTTCCCCTTTTCGCTTTCCAGTATAAGCTGGAGCTTGGACACAGCCGTTGCTGCTTGGTTAGTAATGGAATAGAGAATGGATGCCTGCGCATCACCATACTGGCCTGACTCATGCGAGGCTACGTTGATAAGCCCCACCAGTTTGTCACCAATCACAACCGGCAAGTTAAAGTATGACTTTAAGGATATTTTTAAATTGTCATCGAGAATATTACCAGTAATGCTCTCGTCGAGCTGCCTTGTTTTGAGGTCTTTGTCTAAGATGGCGCTTATGGCCAAGAGCATCTTATCTTTTACCTCTGTTAAAAAGTTGTGCGTTACGCTGTTGTTTACATCGCACTTAAAAATGAGCTTATCGCCATTTTCCTGCAAGACCATGTACGACACAGTATCGTACTCCAGCAAGTTACCCAGACTGCTCGTAATAATTTCAACAATTTTGTTCGTATCTAAACTATAGCCAATGCGCTCGCCTATTTCTTTTAAAACCTGAATTTGATAAATGCGCTGTTGTAATTCGTGTGCCTGTCCCACCTGTCCCTGCAGTAAGTTTCGCTCCCGGAAGGAATAATGAATATAGACCGCAATCATTACGGCCAACAGCACAAGGTCTACAATTAAAATTATATACAGCAGCATTGTTTATTTTGAAGGCGACACTAATCTATAAATTACACACGAATGATACGAATAATTAAGAACAACATTTTGCTTATAGAGAAAGGTTAGCTCGAATTATTCGTGTAATTCGGATGGTTCATTCGTAGATTCGGGTCGCTAAATGTTTTCAACGCCCGGATACTTTTCCAAAAGCGTGTTCAGAGTCATTTGAGCAATTTGTCCAGACAGGGTCATGTATTCGTTTGCCACGCCCTTAAGCACTACGCGAGGGTCGCCCGCCATTTCTAACACCTCACCATCATCACCAATTTTAAGATTTGGCACTTTACGCGCTTTATCAAGGGCTATGTTTGGACCAAGCATTATCATCTGCTTCTTTATAAGGTCCGAAAGCATTTTTTTGTAACTTGCTATGTCGTCTGCCATGTCTTTGAGCTTAAATCTATGTGTTTTTAGTATACCACATGCAAAGCAAAGCTTTGGTAATGTCTAATTTCTAATATTCAATTTCTAATGAGCCGGACTGTCTTCCATTAGACATTAGGAATTAGAAATTAGACATTTCTTCAGACACTAGTCCCCTCGTTTGTAGTCTGAGACGCTAAACTCGCGCATGCGGCCAAAGCCGAGTGAGTCGCGAATAACATCCTGGGCAAAGAATGCGGGACACGGCAATATTACATCTGCCCCGCGTTGTCCGCTTCCGCTCCCGAGCGCAGCGCGCTCGCGGGCAACTGACCATTCTTCCTGCGTATATTTTTCGTTAATTTTATCTAGTGCTGCAGTAACTTTAAACCGGCGGTTCACCTCGGGAAACAAACTGAGCTGCTGCGCCAGAGGGCGAAGGCCAAATGCCGTAACCCCCACTCGGTAGATGGTTTCCGGCCACGCTCCTTCGTGCTCCGCCAAAATGGCATGGCGAGCCGCAGTAAATATATCGCGGCCCACCGCAATGGGAATTCCCAGTTGCCGCTGACCTCCGTGGTGAGCATAGTCTTTGTCCATAACATGAGCAGCCAACCCAGTAGCGCCCATACCAAGAGCGCGGAGCCTGCGGGCCACCATTTCCGAAAGCCGATACAGCACCTTTTCCGCCACTCCGACCCTAGTTCGGTACTGCTGCGCTACGGTATACATGTGGCCCACAGACTTTATAGGAGCGGCTTCGGCAAAACTTTCGTGCCACAAGCCCTCAAGCTGGCCCATGCTGTGTAAGTGATAGCCCATAATGCCGAACCAGTGCACCAAGTGTCCAAGTGGGCAATCGCGCAGGTCTGCAAGAGTGCGAATACCTTTTTGCCCCAGTCTCCGCGCTTGCCTATTGCCAATGCCTGGTATATCCACCAAGGTTAAACGTTTGTACAAAAACGGCTTGTCCTCTGGCCGTAGCACCGTAAGCCCGTCCGGCTTTTGCATGTCCGAACCTATTTTTGCTATAAGCTTACTCCAGCCAATGCCCACTGAGCAGCGCAAATAATCCCCCACTTCTGTCTTCATCCTTTCTTTAATCTCCCTCCCAATCCGCGCTGCCTCTTCGTATGGATCAACCATAGTGCGTCGAGCGTCTCCGGATTGACTTTCGACGTTCGTTACTCTTGTAACGTCCAAAAACGCTTCGTCTATGCTATACCGCTCTATGTCCTTGGTATAATCCTCAAACACTTTTAAAAACCGCGCAGTATAGTACCTATACCGGTCTGGGTTGGTCGTGGTAAGAATAATGTCCGGGCACAGTTTCTTCGCCTCCCATACTGGCGTACCCGTCTTAATGCCCCACCGCTTTGCCTCCACAGAAGGAGCAATGATAATCCCACCCAAATGTTCGCACACCCCCAGCGGCTTACCCCGCCACGCCAAATTATCCTGCTGTTCGCAGGAAGCAAAGTAACTATTCATGTCTATATGCATGATGATGCGAGGCATAAGGTGAGGAAATGTCTAATTTCTAATACCTAATTCCTAATGGTCCGGACATTCTTATATCTTTCATTAGACATTAGAAATTAGATATTGGTCATTTCCTACATAGTATACGACCGTACACCGTACGTCAACAAAGAAAAAAGCACCCTATAAAAGGCGCTTGCGATAAATAAAGTGGGTCGGGAGCTATTACAGATGACCATGTACAAACTAGGGCCGATCAGTAAACAATACCAATAATTTTTTGGTTTTGAGGGAAAAGTGGACGAGGATTAGTAAGCATGCCCTGGCTTACTGTATACATAGTGGTTTTTTCGATAGTCTGGATAATTATTTTTTTCTCATCCGGTAGCGGCCAAAAACTATACGCCCTCGCATCGGGCAGCTGATCGCCACGTATGTAAGGGATTACCTTTTTAGTGGCTACATCATACGCATTAATCCCACTCGTTTGACCATTGTGAAGCAGGTCTTGCCCATATATGTAGTTGAATTGCTGTGCAGAGGCAGGAGTGCTAAAAAATAGTTTCTTATTACTGGGTGACCACATGAGCTTACAAAATTGACCGTGCGTAATCCCACTGGGGGCCTTAAGTACATCGTTGGTATCGCCGGCGCGCAAAACACCATAGGATAAAGTTTTGATTGACGAATTCTCAGGTGAAGGTGTCGCAGAAATAATTTGCTCCAGCGTAGACGGACTACGCTGAAAATCGACAATTGCAAGATACGAGTCCCCTTCTTTTACGACATATGTTGCTAAGTATTGACCACTAGGTGAAAGTGCGAGACCGTCCGTACAGTAAGCCCTAGCCAATCCATTATTCCCTGAGTCATCAAGCTGGAAAAGCGGCGCGTTACTTCTCTCCTGTACCGCACTAACCCCCTGCGCCGCTAAGTCAACCACACGTGCCGAAGAAGGCACTGCTGAATAATTGACGGTATTCACCCGAAGAAACCGACCGTTCGCACTCACACTCACCGTAAGGTCTGCAGGCGATTGCAGTGCATCCGTATACCATGTATTAATTACATTATGAAACCAGTCACCCCGTACATACCCTAAATTATGATAGAGTAATTTATTATATTCACCACGGGAGTCCACATACCCTACATATTCGTTATTCGGCTTTTTTATATCACCAACTACAATCCCTTGTACTTGTAGCTCTTGTAAGATACTTTTCTGTTCAGAGGACAATGAAAAAACATAGAAGGGATTCTCTACACCAGAATAAGAATACCAGTACTTGCCATAGACAAATAAGAACAATAGCACCAGCACACCGATAGTGATGAGAATCTTATATCTTAGGCGAATTTGCATGCAATATGTAGAGTCCTTTTGAGATTATTTCTTTGCCAGTTGTTGGCGGCGTTCGACGTGGCGTTTTTTGTGGAAGAGGAAGATGGCGAGTGGTATAAAGAGGTAGCCCAAGGCGAAGCTTGGGTCTATGAGTACGCGCCAGCCCACCATGGGAGTGGCTACGGCTCCGTCCCCTATGAGTTCTAGTAGGAGCCAGAGGACCATTACCACCACGGCCTCAAGCATGGTTATGAACCCCAACCGGCGGACCAGTGCGGTGGTAAGGACCCATACTATGAGCCAGTACACAACGTGGAGGTCAAAACTTCCGGCCCAGGTGAAGTAGCCAAACAATACTATTTTCAAGATAACCAGAACAGCAGCGAGCAATATACCAAATCCGAAGAGCTTTTTGTAAGTCATTATGTAGAATGCAATGTCTAATTTCTAATATCTAATTCCTAATGGTCCGGACATTCTTTTGTCTTTCATTAGACATTAGGAATTAGAAATTGGACATTTCTTGTTTACGAGACACTTTTGCGGGCGGCGGACTTGCGGGGTGCGCGCTTGGAGACAGTCTTTGCTTTTGCCATTACTGGAATGGTGCGGCTTGGAGTGCTCTCTTGGTCAGCACTACCGCCAAACCGAATTGTATTTTCTTCAAAAAACCGAAGTCGTGGCGGGGTTTTTCCTGCAGAGGTATTTTCCATGGCAACTAGGTCGTCTATTTCCCAAGAATCCTCAGATGAACCACGCTTAGATGAAACTGACTGGCGTATCCAGCCAAACATGCTGCGGGTAGTTCGCTCTTCGTATATGGCAGCGTACCACACTAGTCCAAGCCATATACCATACCAAGCGCCAAACACTACTGCTATGGCAGTAGTCACTACACCCAGAGCCTCTGCAGATAGACTGCTTACATCAGCGCCTATGAGAAACGCAACTAAAAACGCTGCGCGCTGGAGCATGAGGAATAGCAACACCCCAAGCACCATGGAAAGAAATATATAAAATGATTTTCTGGTATTTTCGCTCATACCTTTTTTGTTTCTTAAGTTATGTAAATTTGTTTTTAGTATACCACAAAAATCTTAAAAGCAGGAAGATTTTTTAAATTGCAAGTACCAAATAACAAATCACAAATAAATTCCAATATAAAAATTCAAAATTCTAAAAAAGTATAGTCTTAGTTTGGAATTTGGGTTATTGAATATTGAGATTTGTTTGAAATTTGATGCTTGTTATTTGGAATTTTCAGCAGTAAGCCTTACTTAATACTGAGTATGCTTCGCTTATAACTATCTAAGTTATCCAAGGCAACTCCAGTCCCCTTTGCAACGCACAAAAGCGGGTCTTCTGCCACAAAACACGGCACACCAATGGCCTGCGCTATGTAACGGTCAAGGTTTCGCAGCTGCGCTGTACCACCAGTCATAACCATACCTTTGTCTATAATGTCGGCAATAAGCTCTGGAGGTGTATCTTGCAATACCGTTTTAATGGCACGGACCATTTCTTGCAAGTCTTCGGTGAGTGCATCTACAATTTCATTCGCGCCCACAGTCGTAGTGCGAGGAAGACCGGTAATAATGTCTCGTCCTTTTGTCTCCATTACTTCCTCTTGAGGAAGGTGTACTGCACTGCCAATAGTAATTTTTATTTCTTCAGCTGTGCGCTCGCCAATGGCAAGACCATGTTTTTTCCGTACATAGTCGGCAATGCTCTGGTCAAGCCTATTCCCGGCAACACGGACTGAGGTAGAAGTAACAATACCACCAAGTGAAAGTACGGCAACATCGGTAGTACCGCCACCAATATCTATAACTAAGTTTCCTGCAGCGCTACCAATAGGAATACCAGCACCAATAGCTGCAGCAACAGTTTCTTTTATAACAAAGGCTTGGCGCGCACCTGCACTACGTGCAGCATCGAGCACTGCGCGACGTTCTGTAGAGGTCACACCCCCGGGCACGCTAATCATTACTTCTGGTCTCAGCAACCTAAACCCAGTAAGCGCTTTGTTTATAAAATAGCGAAGCATGGCTTCTGTGACGCGATAATCTGCAATAACGCCATCGCGCATGGGCCTGCGTGCCACAATAGTTTCAGGCGTACGGCCAAGCATATCCTTTGCTTCTTGCCCTACTGCAAGTACACGATTATCATCCAAAGTAATGGCAACAACCGTAGGTTCGTTTATAACAATCCCCCGCTGCGGCAAAAAAACCAGCGTGTTCGCCGTTCCTAAATCTATACCAATTTTATTAGAAAACCATTGAGACATGAGAAAATGCAAAATTTAGAATGCAGAATTATGAATTATGAATCAAAATTGCCAATAGCTTGAAAATTCCCCAAAAATAAGTAGGGCCTTGCTTAATTCATGATTCTTGCTTCATGATTCTATCCTAGTATACCAAACGCGGGCACATTGTAATAGCCCCATAAAAACGCTATAATATAAGGACTTTCATGCATAATTCTGCATTCTTCATTCTAAATTCTGCATTTATATGACTCGCAAATCACGGTATGGACTTATTGTGGCAGGGATACTCATATTTGCCATTGGGGCGCCTTTATTAGTGCTGTACGTACAGGGTAAAACTATTCATTTAAGCGGTACCCGAACGCAGCTAACAGGCATCATCTCCGTAGAGACCTCCCCCTCCGGAGCCAAGATTACAGTAAACGACGAGCAAAAGACCAGCACGCCAGGAGCAGTGCGGTTTTTGGCATCCGGTGACTATACTGTAAGCCTGTCCAAGAGTGGCTACAGAACTTGGAGCAAGCGCCTGGCAGTAATTGCCGGTAGAGTCACTCATGTAAACCCAAACCCTGCCCCGCTCGTACTTTTAAAAGATGCGCAGCCTGCTACCTTAGCAACAGAAACAAGCCTGTACGCAACCGATGGCAAAATTATTTACTACACCTCGGGCGAACCAAAACTCATACTGCTTTCCAAAGAAGATTTTTCAGAACTACAGAGTGTTGTGCTTCCTGGACCGGCCACAGCCCTTACTGCAGATACCGACTCGAACTCGGTGCTTGTTACGGGTAGTGGGTTTGTGGTTGTAATAGATGGCAAATCGCTCAAAGTGACGGACTATTCAAAAAACTTCAGCACTATTCAAAATCTGGTGCTTATCAAGGGCAAGCTCTGGGGTATAGACAAAAACAACCAACTCGTAGTAAGCAACACAGCTAGTACCCCTGCAAGCATGACAACACAGTCTACCGTAGCGTTCTCCATCAAAGAAAACGACGTGTACTACCTTACCTCCGAAGGGATACTGCACCATGCTACGTTTAATGGTACTAGCCTGGACCAAGACCAAATACTCGCCAGCAACATACCTCGGGGGACACAAACCGAAATATTTACGGACTCAGCCAAAGCCGCATATGTCCTCACAGATAAAAAACTGCTGAGGATAAACACTACGGCATCAGAAATAGCTAGCAACGTTACCCAAGTAAGCGTAACAAGCGGCACACTAAGCTATACCACCCCAGGAGAACTTGCTTGGTTTAACAGCTCTACAAATAAGTCACAGCTCATCTCTCGCAGCAGCCAAACGTTTACTGCATTTTATGTAGACCCAGGTTTGCAATATGCATTTTTTACCCAAGGAGCAGAACTCGTTGCGCTTGAGCTAGACGACAACTCCGGCCAAAACAGGTACAGCTTAGATTTAGGCGCAGCAAATACAAGCCTTACTGACCTACTTCTCATAAACAATACAACACTCCTCTACCGAGACGGCAGTTCTTTAAAAAGCCTTACTGTTCGATAAGGCCGGGTAAAACAATAAAACAATGGGCACCCCGATATTACATCGGGGTGCCCATTGTTGATAACATTACATACTAGCCTCGCGCATCCAAAGCCTTGTTTACCTGCGCGTCCGCTTCCTTGTTGTACTCACGGCGCACATGTGTAAATACCACACTCGCAAAATTACCTTTCAGCCGAATAACTTTTTGAGCTAACTCTTGGAGGGTGGGCTCTTTTATTTTATATAGGCCCTGCATTTGCTTTACTATGAGCTCGCTGTCCATGCGCACTAGGAGATCTGTGGCGCCCATATCACGGGCAGTTTCTAGGGATTTAATGAGCGCGCTGTATTCTGCCACATTATTTGTCGTTTCTCCAATATACGCGCCATGTTCAAAAATAATATTCTCTTGTTCATCGCGAATAATAACTCCAATCCCTGCAGCACCGGGGTTACCTCTACTTCCTCCGTCCGTATTTATGATAAGTTTTTTCATTGTAAGCAAGCTTGTTAGCTAGTTAGCTGTTTAGCTAATTAGGGAAAATTACGTCTTTAAGTTTCCTACCATGGTATTCAACATGCGCATTACTTCACCCAATAAGCCATCCACAGTAGTATAATCCAATTCTTTACCAAAAGGTAACCTCTTTACTAATTCTATCTGGGTTTCCAGCTCGGCACCCGACCCATAGGCAATAGTCAAAAAACGAGACAACTCGGCCTTTGAAGTCCGCCGGCGCCCTTCAGCGATATTGCTCGGAATAGATACCGCACACCTTCTACTCTGAGATACTAGACCATAAAGCTCTTCCTTAGGGTAGAATCCGGTTAAAACGTAGACAGCCACCGCAAGGTCCATAGATTCTTGCCAGACAATTAGGTCTTTATAACTATGAATTTGTTCATTCATAATGTTTTTCCTAACAAGCTAAACAGCTAACTAGCTAAACGGCTAAGAAGCTTTTATATCTACCACTCTGAGCTTCAGTTTGCGGACACCCTTCCAGGAGTCAGCAAGTAATTCTGCAGCAACATCTACTGTGGCGCCAACATCCAGCACCTGGAGCAGATGCGGCTGACTAAAAGCAATGCCTTGCACTTGAGCGCCATCAATATCAAAACCTAACTGCACATGCTTGCTTTCCGCCCCTACACCCCGCAGCGTAGTTACCGTAGCATTTTTTATCCAAAACAGTGGCTTAGGGTTGCCTGCTCCAAACGGCGCCAGCTCTTCAAGCGTATCAAAAAAATCTAGAGTCAAGTTGCGCGGCATTAGCTCTGCATCAAGTTCGAGTACTACTTCACTCGTGCCCTCTTTGGCAATTATTTCTTCTGCATAGCGGGCTAGTTCTCTTCTAAAATTTTCAAGATCTTTTGTTTTGAGAGTGAGGCCGGCAGCTTCTTTGTGACCACCAAATTTGGTTAAATATTTGCTTGCGGCTTTCAGTGCCTCTACCACATTAAAATTCCCGTAGGTACGCGCGGAACCTGTGCACTCTTCGTCACCCTGCTCCAGTACTATAACTGGTTTACCAAACTCGCCTGAGAGCCTGCCTGCAGCAATACCCACAACTCCTTTGGGCCAATCTTTACCAGCCAGCACCAATATTTTCTGCTGCGCCTGAAACGCTGCTTGCTCACGCGCCTCAGAAATGAGCCGCGCTGTTACATCTTGTCTTTTAAGATTGATTCGCTCCAGAACTTTTGCTGCCTGGTCTGCCACCATAGTATCTTTTGCAACTAGTGTATCAAGTGCAATGTTGGCGTGTTCTAGTCTTCCTGCGGCGTTTATACGAGGCGCGAGTCCAAAACCTAAGGTATGAGTATCTAAACTGGATGCATTCTCCCCTTGTACATTTGCAAGCAGACTTCTGAGTCCCGGCCACTTTGTTTTTGCCAGAACCATAAGTCCATATTTTACGAATATACGGTTTTCTCCAAGGAGGCTGTGACAATCGGCAACCGTCCCAATAGCTACTAGATCCAAAAGCCACTTATCCCAGTGTTCCTGGTATTCTTCTTCTGGTATGGCTTTTAACTTGACGACGTTCGACTTCTGACCCAAAAGTGCTCTTGCAAATTTATACGCCACCCCCACCCCGGTAATTTGCGGGTCTGGGTACCTATCTGCAGGATTTTTTGGATTGATGAGAGCGAAACTTTTAGGAGTCTCAGCGGTTATCTCGTGGTGGTCGGTTATGATAAGATCGATTTCGTTCTGAGCGCACCAGTCAGCCACATCGCAGGAGTTTGTACCACAGTCCACCGTTATAACCAGCTTTGCGCCATCAGCTTTTATTTTTTCAAATGCCTCTATGTTTAACCCGTACCCTTCGGTAAAACGATCGGGCACATAGCTTCCTACTTCAACCCCAAGGTATCTAAAGGTTTGCTGCAATACCGCATTGGCTGTAATGGCATCGGCATCGTAGTCACTGTATATAACAATGCGCTCGCCTTTTTCTATGGCCTGCCACATTCTGTCCACAGCCTTCCGCATATCCTGAAAAAGGAAGGAGTCGAACTGCCCGTCATAGGTTGGATGCAAAAATTGCTGTACATGTTCTGCCGAAACCCCTCGCTGTGCAAGCAGACTCGCCAACACAGGAGGAATATCACCGTAGCCAGTAAGTGCGTCAGAAGTAGGAGTATCTTTTAATTTCCACTGTTTAGGCATACAAAATACTTTATCCTGATATACAGATACTATACGAATCTACAGATACCTACGGATAAATGCCAAAGATGAGGATCAGTAGGTATCTGTAGATTCGTATAAATTCGTAGACCTGGATTATGTTTAGTTAAGTGCTGCAAGTAAGCTCACGGCAGTCATTTCAGGTGGCTTTTCCAGACCAAACAGTTCCAAAATAGTAGGGGCTACGTCGCTGACTGCGCCCTCGGGGACCACACCAGCAAGTGACAAATAGTTGGGTCGCTCGTCACGGATTTTGCGGAACTCGTTTGCGATGAGGATAAATGGTACTGGGTTTGTGGTGTGGTCTTTGTCTATCTCTCCTGTTTTGAGGTTTATAAGCTGTTCTATGTTACCATGGTCAGCGGTAATAATAAGCGCCGCATCTGCCTGCAGGGCTGCCTCAGCAATTCTCCCCACAGAAGCATCAAGTGAGCTTACCGCAAGTTTGCTCGCTTCAAGGTTCCCCGTATGGCCCACCATGTCGCCATTGGCATAGTTTGCCAATATAAAATTGGTGTCGCTTTTCGTAATTCTTTCTACGAGCACATCGGTAAGCACCGGAGCGGACATTTCTGGCTGGTCTGAGTAGTTATTGCTATTTGAGGGGCTGCTTACTATTTTTCGTTCCTCTCCTGGTAATAAGTCTGTTCTTCCGCAATTGAAAAACGCGGTTACGTGAGCATACTTTTCCGTTTCGGCTGCATGGAATTGCGTGTAGTTCTGTACAGACAGAAACTCTGCAAGGTTTCCCGCAAGCTCCTGGGACGCAAATGCTACTTGCACGGGCAAACCCTGCCTATACTCGGTCATGGCAGCAAAGTACATGTTCTGTAGCGGAGTAATTTTACCAGCCAGCGGCGTTAGTGCGGTTTCCACAAAAGCCTGAGTGAGTTGCAAAGCCCGGTCTTGTCTGAAGTTAAAGAAAATAATGCCGTCACCATCGCGCATAGTCGCTACGGGGCCGCCCGTCTCCCGCACTATAACCGTAGGCGGTACCATTTCATCGAACACGCTCCGATCGTAGTTAAATTGTACGGCCGCTTCTGCAGAAGGAGCTGTTGGACCAGCACCTTCCACCATGGCTCGGTAGGTTGTTTCGGTTTGCTCCCAGTGGCCACCGCGGTCCATAGCATAAAACCTACCAGAAACTGTTGCAATTTCCCCTACACCTATTTCGCCTATCTTTTCCCGCAGCCGCGCAATATCTGAAAGAGCAACTTTTTCCGGAGTGTCTCTGCCGTCTAAAAATAGATGCACATATACGCGCTGCAGCCCCTGCATTTGAGCCAGTGCCAGAAGCGCGAATAAGTGATCTATGGAGCCGTGCACGCCGCCGCCACTCCCAAGACCCATTATGTGCAAAGAAGAATTATTTCGTTTTACGTGCTCACACGCACCCACAAGTGCTGAGTTCTTATAAAACTCACCAGTACCAATGGAGTTGTTTATGCGAGGCAAGTCCTGTGCCACAATTCTCCCTGCGCCAATATTTAAGTGCCCCACTTCGGAATTTCCCATTTCTCCCCATGGCAAACCAACCAGCGGACCCGAAGCCTGCAGTGTAGTGGATGGATATGCGTTCACCAGCTCATCTAAGTGAGGAGTACCGGCTAAGGAGATAGCATTACCCCTTGAGGGCGATGCTACTCCAAAGCCATCCAGTACTATAAGCACTACTTTTTTGTATAATTTTGGTTTAAGCATGTAAGAGCTTGTTAGCTGATTAGCTAGTTAGCTTTTTAGAAAAACGTTATGGCTTTCGCTAACCAGCTAAAAAGCTAACTAGCTAAAAAGCTGCTCTAGAGCTGCGCTTCTATTGCCATGAGACGGTTATACTTTGCTAGGCGCTCACCGCGGGCAAGTGAACCCATTTTCGCATAGTCAGCATTGACTGCTACTGCGAGGTCGGCAATGTAGTCGTCGTTCGTTTCACCACTGCGGTGTGAAATAACAACTTTATACTTATTCTTTTGCGCCAGCCTAATGGTGTCGAGCGTCTCAGAGAGCGAACCAATTTGGTTTACTTTTATGAGTACTGCATTTGCCATGGTTTCGTCTATACCTTGCTGCAAACGTTCTATGTTTGTAACAAACAAGTCATCACCCACCAAAATAGTCTTTTTTCCAAGGTCTGCTGTGAGTGCTTTCCAACCAGTAAAGTCATCTTCCGCGCAACCGTCTTCTATTATTTGTAGGCTATATTTTTCAAACCACTGTTTGTACAAACTTGCTATGGTTTTTGGAGTGTATTTTTTGCCCGATGCAGTAACGTTGTACGTGCCAGTTTTTGCATCGAAAAATTCACTAGAAGCAGCATCTATGCCCATGGCAAAATCCTTACCGAGCGCATATCCAGTATCTTTAATAGCCTGGGACAGTACTTCAAATGCCTTTTCGTTTTTACCCAAGTGCGGAGCAAATCCACCTTCATCACCAATGCTTACGGTAAGTTTTTTGGCAGATAGATTCTTCTTAAGCTGTTGGTAGACTTCTGCACCCATGCGAAGGCGTTCGGAGAACTTACCGCGCTGAGGAATAATGAAAAACTCTTGGATGTCTAAACCAGAATCTGCATGTGCACCGCCGTTGATTACGTTGAACAATGGCACGGGCATTTTCCCTGGTTTGTAACCATAGGTCTTTGCCAAATACTGATACAATTCCAGACCTTGCAACCTTGCGGCCAAACGACTTGCAGCCAGTGATACTGATAGAATACTATTGGCACCAAGTTTGGCTTTGTTTGGGGTACCGTCCATGGCCAACATAACGCCGTCTATGGACTTCTGATCTACAGGATTCATACCTACTACTTTTTTTGCTATAGCGCTCTTTACATTTTTGCATGCAGTAAGCACACCTTTTCCGCCATAGCGTTTTTTATCGCCATCACGCAGTTCCAGAGCTTCGTGAATTCCTGTAGATGCTCCACTTGGTACACTTGCAGAAGCAGAGACGCTACCCGCCCACACCGTAGTTTCGATGGTTGGATTACCACGGCTGTCCAATACTTCTCGCGCTTGAATTTTAGTAATAGTACTGTTTTTCATATCAGTTTCTTATGAATTACTTGCTTATGTATTATACCTTACCGAACAAAAAAAGCCACCCAATGGAGTGGCTGCATATGAATATTTATTTTGTCGCTTGCTTTTCGAGTGCTTCAATTCCCGGGAGCTTGCTACCAGCCAAGTACTCCAGTGTAGCACCGCCGCCGGTAGAAAGGTGGTCAATGTAATCTGCTTGGTGGGCCTGACGAACTGCATCCACTGTTTCGCCGCCACCCACCACCGTATAGGCCCTACCTTTGCCTACAGAGCCTACAATGCGCGCGAGCGCCATAGTGCTGTGGTGAAATGGTTTTGTTTCAAAGAAGCCAAGGGGCCCGTTCCAGACTATGGTTTTTGCTTGCTTTAGTACTTTTGCAAACGCCAGAATGGTCTTAGGACCTGCATCCAGAATGAGCTCGTTCTTCTTTACCTCATGAGGAGCACACGTGCGTATGGAGGTTTTTTCAAGTTTTGCATTTGCCACCACCACATCGAGGGGTAGAATAATTTTACCTTTGAAATTCTTTTCCATTTGCCAGGCCAGCTTTACCGAATCGTGCTCTGCCTTGGATTTACCTATCTCATACCCCTTAGAAGCAAAAAATAAGTTGGCGAGACCACCTCCGATAAGCAACGTATCAGCCTTCTTGCCAAGATGATTTAGAGTCTTAATTTTATCCGATATTTTCGCCCCACCCATCATAACAACAAAAGGATGTTTTGGTTGTTGCATGACACGATCAAGCAGTTGTATTTCTCGCTCCAACTGAAGCCCTGCATATGCAGGCAAATACTTCGTTATCGCAACCACAGACGCCTCCTTTCTATGATCCATCGCAAATGATTCGTTTACATAGACATCCGCCAGTTCGGCCAGCTTTTTGGCAAAGAAGCTATTATTTTCATCATTTTCTTTGTAGAATCGGATATTCTCCAAAAGAATAATGTTGTGCGGCGAAGCTTCGGCAATTGAATGACGAACTTTTTCTTGATTCAAATCACCGTTACAAAACACTAGCTGATTTACGGCTGACTGCGGAAACTCGCAGTCGGTACAATAAAACTTTAATTTCAACAGCTCAGCTAAACGCTGCGCCACGGGACGCAAAGAATACTTTTCATCCCATTTCCCTTGAGGTCGACCCAAATGGCCAAAAAGAATAATTTTACATTTTTGCTTCAATAAATAGTCGATTGTCGGAATGAGCGAAACCAGCCGAAAATTATCAGCCACAACTCCGCCAGCGAGGGGAACATCTACATTGACCCGTACCAACACCGTCTTACCATTTATATTTGCGCCTTTGAGGTTTTTTATCGCCATATAGCTTTTTTGAGTTTTACAACCTCCAAAGCAATGAGCTTTTAAGGTATAAAGTCATTTTTATTTTTTTCCTACCAAAATAGCTTGTTCCACTAGTCGATTGCTGTAGCCAAACTCGTTGTCATACCACGCAACAACTTTTACAAAGTTACCGTCTATAACTTGAGTAAGGGAAAGGTCCACAATGCAGCTAGCGGGGTTGCCAATAATGTCAGATGACACAATTTGCTCATTGGTTACCTCCAGTATGCCTTTATACATGGGAGTCTCGGAAGCGCTGGTAAATGCAGCATTTATTTCTTCTTTGGTAGTTGCTTTGCCAAGGAGCAGCGTAAAGTCGGAAAGACTTCCTACCGGAGTAGGTACGCGGAAGGCAAGGCCATCAAACTTACCTTTTAAGTCTGGTATGGCCTGCGTAGCGGAAATAGCAGCACCAGTAGTAGTAGGAATTATGTTTGCAGCAGCAGCGCGGGCACGGCGAAGATCGTTACTCTTTCCGCCTGGAGGTGGGCCATCTATTAAATTCTGCTCAGCGGTATAGCTATGAATGGTAGTCATGAATGCTTTTTCTATACCAAACTTACCATGCAGCACAGACATAACTGGAGTTATACAGTTAGTGGTGCACGAAGCATTGCTTATAATGGGCTGGCCAGTGTAGTCATCTGGGTTTACGCCAAGCACAATGGTAGGGGTAATGCCTTCGTCCTTTGCAGGGGCAGAGATAACCACATGACGGGCGCCAGCAGTTATGTGCGCGCCTGCTTTTTCACTGTCAGTAAAGCGGCCAGTAGATTCTATAACAACATCTACCTCGAGAGACTTCCACGGAAGGCTAGCCGGGTCTTTCTCCGCTAGCACTGGAAACTTAACGCCATCTACAATGACATTTTTTTCGTCATGCGTAACGCTGCGATGATAGTTCTTATAGTTAGTATCGTATTTCAGTAAATGAGCCAGCACTTCTGGGCTGGTTAAATCGTTTATTGCCACTACTTCCAATTCCTGTTTTTCTAAGGCCAGTTTAAAAGCCTGACGACCGATGCGGCCAAAGCCGTTGATAGCTACCTTTATCTTTTTATCCATATTTTTTACTTAATTATTAATGTAACGAGGAAATTAAACTAAGCAGTGTCCACAATACTACCAGTATCGAGCCAACTCCCAGCACTATACCCCATACCGCGTATTGTTTTGCATGCGCATATGAACGTTCGCGCAGTATGCCAACAAAGCCTAAGAGTATCGCCATGAGCCCCAATGGAGCATACCAACTCGTTGCGGCGTTTGGCAAATACCTTGGCCAAATTGCGTCCATCCAAATAATAACCGAGACCACGCCAAAGGCAAAACTGAGCTTACTAAACACAATAGAGGCGGGTGTTAGAGGTTCAGGCATAGACAGTAATTTATTCGACCCCCTCAGCCGATGCGTTAGAAGTAAATTGAGAAAATTGATGCACCTTTGTGTGCTTCACTGTTTTACCATGATCGGGAAATTCCACATAATCCGCCGAGACGAACAGCTGGGCTCGCCAAAATAACACGGACCCAAGGGCAAAAATGCCAACCACAACAACCAGGTACATTCGAAACCGTGGGTTTGCGTCGTGTATTAATGATCCGGTTAATCCTTCGCTAAACATATGTTGGAAAAGCAATAGGCAGGTAAGCAGTAGGCGCATACTGGCAAGAGACCTACTGCTTATTGCTTTACTGTATACTGCTAATTACATTTTTTGTGCCAAATTGTTTTAATTTTTTCTCAGCCACTATTTTTACTGCCTCAATTACGGGCTTCATAATGTGGCGCGGATCCACCTCTTCAGGTTGGTCAGTCAGTGACTTGCGAAGTGCATCGCTATAGGCTATGCGCAGTTCTGTATCTATGTTTATTATAGCAATTCCATTTTTAATTGCTTCGGCTGTTACATTTTCATCCACTCCGCTTGCCCCATGGAGCACTAACGGTATATTTACTTTTTCGTGAATCTGGCCAATGCGCTTTATATCTACCTGCGGTGTTACTCCGCCACGAATTTTAATAATGCCGTGCACCGTACCTACGGCGCTCGCTAACGTGTCCACACCTGTTGCTTGGTAAAACTTAAAGGCGTCTTCAGGGTCAGTGAGCAGTGCCTCGGCATCAGTAACATTTACCCAGTCTTCATTACCGCGGATCTTCCCAATTTCACCTTGCACCCAAGCCCCATGAGCATGTGCAAAGTCCACCATGGCTTTGGTATCACGCACATTTTCGTCATAGCTTAACCCAGAATGGTCTATCATGACACTTGAAAAACCAAGCTCTATACCACGCTTGAGCTGGTCCATGTCTTTACCATGGTCCATATGGAGCGCAACTGGTACCTTGGCGCTTTGTGCAAGTGTAGCCATTATCTCGTACAACGTGGTCAGTCCCGCAAATTTAATAGCCCCTTCCGATACTTCCATTATGACCGGAGCATTCAGCTCTTCGGCAGCAGCAATAATACCCTGCGTTATTTCCAAGTTCATGGTATTAAACGCAGGATAGGCAAACCGGCCAACGATATTTTCCTTAAATAATTCTTTTATGTGTACGAGCATACGCAGCTTTTTAGCTTTTTAGCTACTTAGCTTTTTAGCAAGTCAGAAATTATTCCTAACAAGCTAAGTAGCTAACTAGCTACAAGCTAGGTTAGTCTTTCTTTTTTGCGACCAGTTTCAAAATTTTCTCTTTCGTTTTCAAGTCGGCAATATGCACTGCACGGAAAGACTTGAGTTTGCGCAGGTGTGATTCCAGCTGGGAATGCGTGAGCAAACCCTGAATTGGCCCAACGTACTGGACCACACTCCCCGCGTTCACTGGGCCCCAGGCGAGCGCCTCTGCGTGAGTCTTACCATATGCAAGCGCAGCTATGTACGCAGTAGTAAAACTATCTCCCGCGCCAGTAGCTTCAAGACGTGGCCCTGGATACTCAGGTATATAGTAGAAACCTTCATCTGAATGAGAGTACGCGCCCCTGCGCCCATCGGTCAATACCACAGCTTTTGGCCCAAGTGTACGTAGCGCTTTACACAGTTCTTCTGGGTCTCGGCCATGTTCTCCCATCCACCGCTGCGCTTCTTCCACGTTTACCGATAACACATCGGTACGTTCGAGCATGGGCTTATTAACCTTTATCCCTGCTTTAAGCTGATAGGTACCCGGGTTAAAACCAAGTCGTACCTTGTTGGCATCTAAATACTCCGCAAGCGGTTTATATATTTTCTCAAAACCCTCAGGCATGCTGGTTAAATATACCCACTTACTTGCTGCAAGCTTTGGGAAATGGTAATGACGGTGTTCGTGGTATACAAAAATAGTCCGTTCACCTCCATGGGAGAGTACGGTATGGTAGTTTGTGCCGTGCTGTGTATCAAAGTGGATATACTCGGTAGACACTCCCTCTTTAGTCATACGGTGCTTTATTTCACGACCGCCTACATCATCACCCACTATGCAGAAATACGCAGCTTTGAGACCCAAACGAGAGGACCCTATGGCATTGTTGGAAGCATTGCCAGCGACGCTCTTATAAAACTTTTGCACGGGCAATTTGTCGCCCCAGTTTATTATGGCTTTCAGCTCTTTGCCAATTTTCTTAACCTCAATGTCATCTACAAATAAAAAACTGTCTATGACCGGATCTCCAATTGATATAATGTCGTACTTGGTTTTCATGATTTTCTCTTAAAGATACTTATAGTTTTTAACACAATCCTACTAGCCATCATCTTTACTCAATTCAGATGTAAACCTTGTTTCAATGAGGCTCTCTGGACCAAAGCCATACTTCTCAGTAAACCAAATGGTTTTTGCGGGATTATCCACCTGTTCAAGCTGCGCTTCATACTTAGCAATGTCATGGTACTTAGTTCTATCGTCACCGTCACGCTCAATGAGCACTTCGCCATTAATATAATCAGCGTCCAAATACCTGAGAGATTCTAATGCTTGCTCGTCCGGAACACCAGCAGCACGTAACTGGTTTGGTTGCGTAAGGCCATCATTTTTTTGGTAAAGCTCGTACATTCTTTGTTTTGCGAACTCTCGAGCAAGAGGCGTAGCCGGGCCTTCCTGATCTAAAGCGGCCCAGTCCAAGTACAATTGTCTCAACTTATGCACAACCTCTTTTTTCTTTGCCCACTCCTTTTCAAATTCCTGTTGATAATCTACCCCTGAGAATGGATGGCCCGACATTTCTCTAACCATATAATTACGCTGAGGGACTACTTTCGTCCAATGACTGATTTTATAGCAGCTTTAATATTTTCAACCCCCATACCAAACTTTTCAATAAGCTCATCTGGCTCGCCCGACTCGCCAAACCGATCTTGCATGCCTACCATTTCTACAGGCACGGGGTAGTTTTTTGCCAATACCTCGCACACAGCACTTCCTGCTCCGCCCATAACTTGGTGCTCTTCTAGGGTCACCACTGCGCCGCACTTCTTCGCCGCTGCTACGATTGTTTCTGAATCAATTGGTTTAATGGTGTGGTTATTTATAACCATAACACTAACCCCTTCTTTTTCCAGCTGCTGAGCAGCCAGCATTCCATTATACACTACTGGGCCAGAGCCGATAATAACTACATCAGTCCCATCACGCAAAACCGTTGCTTTTCCTATTTCAAAACCTGACTCTTCAGTAGTAATGACCGGTGTTTTTTCCCGAGTGAGCCGTAGATACGCCGGACCTTTCATGCGCCCCAAAGCAATGGTTGCTTTTCTTGCTTCAATAGCGTCTATGGGCACTACCACAGTAAGGTTTGGTAAAACGCGAGCAATGGCTATGTCTTCCAAGGCTTGATGAGTGGCGCCATCTGGCCCAACCGATACACCGGTATGCGCACCCACTACTTTTACATTTGCCTGGCTATAACAAACGGAGACCCGGAGCTGGTCCCACGACCGCCCTGGCGAGAAGACCGCATAACTAGAAACGAACGCGGTTTTACCGGCAAGCGCTAGCCCTGCAGCCATACCCATCATGTTTTGCTCGGCCACCCCGCACTCAACAAAACGGTCTGGATATTTTTTAGCAAAATCTCCAGCCTTCACTGAATCGCGCAAGTCCGCAGTAAGCACCACCACTTCTGGATTTGCTTCACCAAGAACCAGCAGCCCTTCGCCATACCCATTGCGAGTTGGCACCTGTTCTATATTGTCCTGCCCTATGTTTGGATTTAACTTTTCTTCTTTCATTAGAAATGAGATATTATCCGCCCGAGGCGGACCGGCCTTGGGCGGGGAAATTAGATATTGGAAATTTTCTTCTCTTCTCCTGCCAAAAACCGCTGGAGCTTGTCTTTATGTTTCTGATAGAAGAATGCAACGGAAAGCAGAATTACCCCAAGCAAGATAAATGACACTACTCGGTAGCCAAGTTCGAGGGTCTGGACATCGTAGAGAAATACTTTTATGACTGTTATTGCAAACAAGACCACGGCAGACTTACGGAGAATATGGAAGCCCTTTAGGCCGCCCACTATGGCCAGAATGCCAGCATACACCATCCACCAGACACTAAGTAACAAGTTTCTAGTATTGCTATTATCAAACCCTGCGAATTGCGTTATCACCTCTTGCGAACCTGCAAGCCATACAACCGTAGCCACGGCAGCGCGGGCTATAGCAGGGACTTGCTGTTCGTCAGCTGCTACTGAATGCGCTTCATATGTATACGCAGCTGCGAGTAGCACAGCGCTCACCAGTAGCTCCATACCAAACCGGATGTTGAACAAGAACAAATAGCCATCGGTAGTGTAGTCAGAAAGTACTACTTTAAGTGTAGTAAGGAGAAGTAAAATAAGCCCCCACACCCGCAAGTCTTTTCGCTTGACCAAAAAGCCAATGCCTATCCCCAGCGCAGATAGGGCAAGTAAATATATATTTTCTGTTGCACCAGCAAACTGCCACAAGACTGCAGCAACTAAAAACTTCGAACCAACAAATGAGAGCGGATAGTTAATGCGAACATATTCAAGTCTATCCATTATTGCATAGGACAGGAACGTCACCACTCCAAGGAGTAACATCACAGGACCTAAGTAGTCTCTAAAATGGCCATAGAGAAGGCTGCTTGTGACGGCAAAAATACTCACGCCAAAGAGAGAGTAAAAAACACCAAGATGAAGATCTGCGTCCGCAGTAAGTTGCTTTGACTCATGCAGCTTACGGAAAATGGTGGCGGTAATAATCCCCACCAAGAGGTAGTTAAACAGAATAAATGCCATGCTTATTCCAGTGTTTTCTGGCCCGGAATACGCTGCAAACCAGCCACCAAAACAAATTGCCGTACCAAAGAACGCAACAAACAAGAGCTCTACCCAATATTGCTTAAGCAACATGAGTAACACGCCAACGTTTACTATGGTTAAATACACAAACAAACCAACTTGTTTGTCTTCGCCAGAGCTAACCAGGAGCGGAGAAATATAACCGCCAGCAACAGCGAAGAGGCCTAGCGCTTTTGAGTTGTATCTGTAGGACAGTGCAATGCCAAGGACGGTTATAACTATAGTGCACAAAAACGCTATAGGCTGGTCTAGCTTATGATAATACTGATATGCCGCAAAAATGGTGAAATATAATACAGCCAAACCGCTCCCGGTCAGCACGTGCGAGTATTTCGCATATTTCTGACTCCACAAATCGCCCAGCGCTACGAGCAAGCCGCCAACTGCGAGGCCCAGAATAATGCGCATCCATTCCGTTATCCAACCCTGATCAATGGCGTACTTGAAGAAGAATCCTATACCAAGTAACAGCGCCAAAGCACCCACACCGCCAACCCACTGTGCTGCACTTATATCGCTTACCGGGCGATGCAGACCTTCAGGAGGTACAGGAGGAGTAAGCGGTGCAGTAGGAACTGGCGGTGCCACCTGCGCACTGCTCACGACTTGATCGGTTCGTCCTTGCATGACCGCAGATACAGCATCTGCCACAGGAGGAGTACTACTCCCCGAAACAGGTTGCGGAGCGGGCGCTGCGTTATTACGCATACGTGCTTCAAGCCGCGTCAACCTATTCGAAACACTTTGAAGATATAGGAACAGACCAACAATTGCTACAAAAAGTATAAATGACATAGATTAATTGACAAAAATGACAAAAATTAAAAAAGTGACAAAATTACTTAAGGCGCTGATTTTTAATAGTAGAATTTTTGGATGCAATCATAATAGCAGTTAATTCGCCAGATTCTTGTAGCAATTCTTTTAGAAGTTCATTTTTAACCAAACCCGAATCGGACAGTAGTTCTAACCAAAGCTGTGTTTCATCACACTCTTCAATTTCGGTACCCATTTTTGAGATAAAATCTTTTCTCGATTTACACCTACACGCAGCTCTGTAGTTAGCGTCATGATTGTACCCAAACGAATGAGTTGGCTATTTGCAAGAATTTTTACCTGTCCGCCATAGCCTTGCGGCGGATCATTTTTATTTATTTTTGTTCACTTTTGTCATTACCGTTATTCGTGTTCGCTCCTAATCTGACCACGCAATGTTCGGAGCTCTTCTAGAGCGATCCTCCCCTGTTCTTTCTTGGGTGGTTCACCGGGCACGTCCAAGCCCCCTGGCGGGGCGCCGTGCCATTTATAATCCCCTTCCATAAAGTCTACGCCCTTACCAGGAATGGTGTGAGCAATTATTACCGTTGGTTTTTCGTAAATAGCCTTTGCTTCGTTACACGCATCAATTATTTGCTGCATGTTATGCCCGTCTACTTCTAACACATGCCAGTTAAACGCTTCGTATTTGGCGCGGAGACTCTCCAGGGGCATTACGTCCTCGGTATATCCGTCTATTTGGATGTTGTTGCGGTCTATAATGGCAGTAATGTTATGAAGTTTCCGCGCCCCGGCGAACATAACTGCTTCCCACACCTGCCCTTCATTTTGCTCGCCATCAGACATAACCAAGTACACCCGCTGCTTTGCGTGGTTCATATTCAGAGCCAAAGCCATACCCACTGCCTGCGATGACCCCTGCGCAAGTGGCCCGCTCGATGTTTCCAGGCCAGGCAGTGCAAGGTTGTGCGGATGCCCATGCAGTCTTGTACCTAGTTTACGTAAGGTAAGCAGCTCTTCTTTAGGAAAGTATCCAGCCTCGCCCAAAGCCGCATACAGCACCGGACATGTGTGGCCGCAGGAAAGCACAAGCCTATCACGCCCCTCCCACGTAGGATTGTGGGGGTCGTGTGCGAGTACTTTGAAATAGAGCGCAGCAAAAATATCTGCCATACCAAGCGGCCCCGCGCTATGCCCAGATTTGGCAGCGAGCAACATCTGAATAATATCCTGCCGAATATCGTTCGCCTTATATTTCAGCTCAGTGATAGATACATTAAAAGGATTCATATGATAGGTAGTTATAACCAAATTGTAAGCAACCTCACAATAGAAAGCACTGCCACAATAGCCCACACAACATCAAGAATTTCTCCGGAGTAGGCCCGCTTATAACGGTAGTAAGCAATGTTGCCCAGAGACCCTATTAAATTTAGCCCCTGATATGCAAGCCCTTCAGCACGAAGCCAGCCAAAGGAGACGCTCAGATACGCACCAAGAATGCATACCATACCGCCATAGCCGCACAATTCGTATAGTAATCGTTTTTGTTTCAAGTCTTTACAGCAATAAATGTACTACCTCTACTATACCCCATATTGCCAATCCGATAAATGCCAAACTACCCACAAGCGATATAATAGGGTTTTTGACTATGCGCACTGTAGTGGTCGGAGAAATATAGAGCAATATGTTCAAAAGCATATGTCCTGCAAATACTCCCACTCCAAAGCCATAGACATTAACCACATTAAACACAGGTACATATCCGGCAAAGTCGTCTAGACCCAAAATAAATGGAATAGTAAAAGCGAAACCCAATAGCGGCCAAAAGCGCATAACACCCTTACTCGATATATCTACCTTCGGAATAATATAGCGAAGCACAGGAGCTATGGCCTTGTTTACTCGTTCCAGCCCACGTTCCAATACGGATATTACGCGCCGAAACCATGTAGGATATAACGCGTACCCTTCCTGCGCATGCTCCAAGCCTTCTTCCGCAAGCTGGAGTAACACAAGTGCGGCTACAAGTATCATCAGCGCGAGCAGCGGCTGCACTTCTTTGAAAAATGCCCAAATGGCCAGAACTACCATTGTACCAGCGGCATTACCCACCGCAGTACCCAGTTCAATAGCTATGCGACTCTTTACCCCGGAATTGGTTTCCATGAGCCGCGCCATAAAAATGGCAAAATCAACCGATGTTTTTAGGTAAATAGTGAGCCCTAACAAAATATCGCTTATGTGTAGCGTAAGGGCTATACCACTACGAGCAGTGCTGTTCAAAAGGTGAATTTCGAGCCAGAGTACACCCACGAGCAGCGCAAACACTACCAGGGTTAAAAAAATGGGCAGCAACTGGTTTACTACTGTCCCACGGATGTTATTTTTTTGTAGGGATGTCTGTGTCATATGGATTTACGCGACCAATGCTTGCAGGTCTTCAAAAACTCTGCTTTCATCATCCCAAAGCGCAGACCCAACCACGAGTAAATCTGCACCTGCTTTCGCAACTGCCTCTGCTGTCTCTAGCGATACTCCCCCATCTACTTCGATAACCGCATCAGGACAGAGTTTTCGCAGCTCAGCAATGCGTGCAAGTGACTCAGGGATAAACTCCGCTCCTTGCGTGCCTGGATGTACACTTAATATGGTAAATTGATCAACATATTTTGCATAGTGCGCCACCGACTCTATGGGAGTTTCAGGGTTAATAGCTAAACCAACCTTAAGCCCCAGGTTTCTAATTTGAGCCAGTGAGGAAATTAATACAGCCTCATTGGTAAAAGCCTCAAAGTGCACAATGATTACCGTAAAACCAAGCATTTGATAATCGAAAAAATCTACAGGTTCCTCAACCATTAGGTGGGCTTCCCATATGTAGTTAGGGCTTACCACATCTATATCTGGCGCTAGCACTGTGGTGTTACTAACAAATTTACCATCTGCTACATCTACCTGAATCCGTTGTACATTTAAAAGCCGCTCAAACCGTTTGGCTCGCGCTTCAAATTCTTCTTTGGTTTTTTCTAAAATTGCCGGAACGATAAGTGCCATGGTAGCTTTTTAGCTTTTTAGCTTTTTAGCTTTTTAGCTTTAGGGCGTTACCTAGAAAGCTAAGAAGCTACAAGCTAACAAGCTATTCTAACTTACTAATCTTCTTTATTCTTCGTATGTGCCTCGCATCTTTTGACCACGGTGTTTCTAGCCAGGTTTTTACAATGCTTTGCGCTTGTTTTGTTGTCATATAGTCGCTAGGCAAACACAAAATATTGGTATGATCGTCGTTTCGGCTTGCTTTTGCTTCTTTGGTATTCCATACGAGACCAGCTCGTACGCCTTTAAATTTATTCGCAGCAATGCATACACCCTGTCCGCTCCGGCAAATGAGTATGCCAAAATCGGTATCTGGGTTCTTAGATACTTTAGCCGCTACTTTCTTGGCGTAATCCGGGTAGTCATCGTCGGGCACCAAAGTCTCTGGCCCCAGGTCGGATACGCGACCAGCCTCGGCGAGTAGCCAAGCTTTGAGTTGTTCTTTGAGAGCAAAGCCCCCGTGATCGGATGCGATATATAACATAGCTGCTAGGTTCTAGCTACTAGGTTCTAGCTGAGGGCTTATTCTAGAAGCTGTTAGCTAGTAACTAGAAGCTTAAATTAATCATTGCATTAAAGTCTTTAGGCAAAAGGCTGGCGCCGCCAACCAGCAAGCCATCTATATTCGGTTGAGTTAGAAACTGCCCTGCGTTAGTAGCATTGGCGCTGCCGCCATATAAAATTTTAGCAGGTTTAAATTTGGTTCGAATAAATATGCTTATTTTTTCTGCATGGTCAGGCGTGGCTGGGCTGCCCGCACCTATGGCCCACACGGGCTCGTACGCAACCACAACTTTCGATGAGTCAACCCCTTTGAGCGCGGACTGGAGCTGGACCCGCAGAACATCTGCTACTTCTAATTCATCCTGCTTCACCGTTGTACCATGGCCAACGCACAGTACTGGCGTTATGCCAACAGACAAAAGTGATTCTACTTTCTTATGTATCCCCTCTTCTGTTTCTCCGGTGTTGCGCCGTTCGCTATGGCCCACAAGGCAATATTTAACTTTTAAGCTTTTAAGCGTCAGGGGTGAAACCTGGCCAGTATGAGCGCCTTTATTTTCCCAAAAACAATCTTGTGCCCCGAGCTTCGGGTAGTGTATAGACGCTAAAAAAGCTGCAGGAGGACAAATAACCGCCTCATGAGCAGGTTTTGGGTCTATCTTTTTTGCCAAACTGACGGCTTCTTTTACAGTAACAGGGTTCAGTTTCCAATTGCCGATAATAAGTTTTTTCATAAGATATAGAGCTTCTTAGCTGGTTAGCTTTTTAGCTTTTTAGAAATTAGAGTGGACCCCTAATTAGCTAACAAGCTAATCAGCTAACTAGCTTTTTAGAAATTCCACTGCCTGCTCGGGAGGCATAGGGTTTACGGGGATACCCGTTGCGTACTCGAATCCTGCCCAAATGGTGATTCGCGGAAATACAGTTAGGTGCCAGTGGTAGCTTCCCTCCTCCCGCATAGTATGCTCACTCCGGGCAATGGGCATAGTATGGAAATAAAAATTCAAGGGAGGATCGGCAAGCTTGGTGTAGAGTTGACCCAGTACTGTTTTAAGCACATACGACAAGTTCTTCAGTTCAGCATTGGTCATTTGCTCAAAGCGAGCGCCGTGTTTTTTTGGCAATATCCACGTTTCAAATGGCTTACGGGAAGCATATGCGGAAAGCACTATGAAGTCATCGGTTTCAAAAACCACTCTATCTTTCACCGTTCGCTCTTCCGTAATGATGTCGCAATATATGCAGGTTTTATTGAGCTGATAATAATGGTAGCACCCTGCTACTTCCTGATGCACATGCGGTGGAATAATGGGGGTGGCCATTATCTGATAGTGCGGATGAATGAGTGATGCGCCTGCGTCGCGACCGTGGTTATGGAAAATTTGTATGTAGGCCACTCTGTCGTCTTCTGCCAAAAAGTTGTAGCGGTCAATAAATGTTTGCAGAGAGAGCTCAATGGTTGCCACAGACTGGAGCGCTACTGGCTCATTATGCTTTCTCGTAACCACCACCTCATGGCTACCATGACCGGCCAAGGAAGTATAAAATTCCTTATGCCTGTAGACTTTCATGCCATCAAGGGCGTGAAATTTATTTTCAATAACCCATATTTGCCAATCCCTACCCGTTGGATAGCGAAACAGTTCGTTATTTTCTGGCTCCCGACCAGGACAAAACACGCATGAAGCATCTTGTTCGGGTACACCCGCCATAACACTGTACGTTTTGTATTGGTCTGGGCGCATTGCTCTTTTCGGAGCTATGAGCACCCATTGTTTGGTTATAGGATTCTGACGGAATTCACTCATGATAAGTAAATAGAAAACAGTAATCAGAAAGCAGAGAATAAGAAAAGGGGTAACCAGCTTAAGAATGATAATGCGACCTGGTTGCTACTTACTACTTACTGATTTCTGCCTATCTAAATAATTTTGTAAGATTATCTGCGCAGCAAGGCTATCTAGGTTTTTATGACCACCTGGTAAATTACTGGCCATCTTACTAGACCACCGTTCATCTATAAGTATAACAGGTAAGGCTGTTTTTTGTTCAACCATTTCTTTGAACGCAGACACTTCGCGAGTTTTATCTGTTTGCTGGCCGCTCATATTTAGTGGCCAGCCTAGTGCAATAGCTCCAACCTCAAACTCTACTACAAGCTTTGGCAATTCTGTAGCGAATTGTTTAGGTGAGACAATTTTAAGCTCACGGGCCAGCATGCCGAGCTCGTCCGAAATGGCCAGTCCTATTCGTTTTTCTCCGTAATCAATACCTAATATGCGCATAATTAGTTCATAAAGTTTGTAAAGTTCATAAAGTTTGTAAAGTATTTACTTTATAAACTTTCTACTTTATGAACTTGATAGCTTCTACTTCGCTTCTTCCAATGTTACCTGGACTGTTTTTTCTTCACCTTTGCGATAGAGCTTAAGAGTCAGTACGTCTCCGGTGGAAAACTTTCGGAGCGCGCCTGCTAGAGTATGCTGCTCATCAAGTTTCTGTCCGTTCACTTCTAAAATAATGTCGTTTTCCACAATCCCGGCTTTGTCCGCTGGACTACCAGGGACTACCGCAACATCGCTTATCTGCTGCCCGCGAGACACAAGCGCTCCATACTCTTTTGGCAACTTTTGCTGTTTTGCTATGTCTGGGGTTATCATCAGGTACCGAACACCCAAGAGTGGTCTCGTTATCTTCCCTGTTTTATTAAAACTATCGAGATCTTTTTGAACGTCATTCGAAGGTATGGCAAATCCTACAGACTGGCCTTCCTGGTCTATGGCCGTATTTATACCAATAACTTGTCCGGCAATATTGAGTAAAGGTCCACCCGAGTTGCCCGGGTTTATGGCAGCATCGGTTTGAATAACCCCTTCAAGCTGCTCTGCGCCATCGTTCCCGCCAGCGGTAATGCTGCGTCCTATGCCCGAGACCACTCCCACGGTAACTGTATTTGAATACTGGCCCAAGGAGTTGCCAATGGCAATAACTGTTTGGCCAATATCTAAGTTATCTGAACTTGCCAATGCCAAGGTTGGCGCGTTGACGATATCAATTTTAACTAGGGCTATATCGTTAACTGGGTCGCTTCCCACTACTTTTGCTTCGTAGCTTTTCCCGTCGCTCGTGAGGACTGTATAACTCGCCGCAGTGTCCGATACTACATGTTTATTCGTAAGTATGAGTCCATTACTAGAAACAAAGAAGCCACTACCTGCCCCAACCTTTTGGACATTTGGTTCTTGTGGTGTTTGAGGGGTGGTTCTATTAAATCCAAACAATTGATCGAACGGGTCAAAACCGAAAGAGTTCCGGCCATATCCAGGAATTTTACTTAAGTCTTTCGAGATAACTATAGAAACAACAGCAGGGCTCGCCTTCTTTACCACGTTGACTACTGCGGAATTTTCAGAAATGGTCACTGATTGAGTGCTGGCATGCTGTTCGGCAAGGGGCTGCACACGCCTTTGACTGCCAGCATAACCCCCAAGAAAGCCAGCAACCAAGCTCACTAAAATTAATGCAGAGACAACTCGCCCGGACAATGTTTGGGCAGTAGACGAGGTTTTCAAAGACTCTTCAGTTGTAATAGGGTTTTCATTTGTATATGTCATATAAGCTACATGTAGAAATGATATTACTTACTTATAGTATACTGCTTCTGCACGAAGTTTGGTGCACACCTGTACGTGGTGCATGGCCAAGCCCACCTGCGCCACGGACACAAAGATTTCGGCACTACAAACATCTTTAAGCAACACGTTGAGTGGGTAAAAATGTAAGCTACTCAATGAGCTCACCACCAAACACCTGCAAGGCAACTGACAGTGTCTCACCCACAGAAGCATCGGCTTCTTCCCGCTCAACAAACTGTGCAATCACCCGCACAGGGCCACCAAGAGCAGCTGACACCGTTTGGCTAATAAGCATTTTATTTTTAGTAGACTCCAGCTGCTCCTTGTGAAAAAGATATTTCACCCCTATGGATATGCAGTTCCCCTCTATAGAACAGATGGGAGAATTCCTCACCAGAGTACCGAGAGGGCCGTTTACGTCTTTAAGTTTATTGCATACTTCGGGCCACAATTCTCGAACCTGTTGTTCGTCCAGCGTAAAACCTTCAGCCGGAACAGAGGCGTTAGGAGCCGCAACTTGGGCAGTTTGCGTCGTGCTCGCCTTAGGCAATGTACTTGCCTGAGGCGGTACTGACGTGGCTACTTGTCTTGGCGCCACATCTTCACCAGGGACAGAAGACATGCTTTTTGCTGCGCGGAGCACAGGCTCTGGCTCTACTCGCTTATCTACCACTGTTCCTGTTATCTGTTTTGATGGTTGTTGAATTTTATACAGTGCTTCTAGGCTAGCAATGAGTAACGGCAAAGAGCCTTCGGGACTCCCTGGGATTTCTTTATATGATCGCAAAAATTGTCTGAGTAAAAACAAAAGATCTTGCTCCATAAACCACCCACTCGCCTGGACAAGCTCAGTCGGAAGCCCGGCTTTCTGCGGAGCCAAACGGGCCACAAGCAACTCCCGAAGGAGCTCTAGTACGTCTCTATTTACTGCTTGCATATCAAAATATATTGCAGTAAGCGACTCAAAAAAATGTGGTAACTCTTCTGCAGATCCTGAGTGTATAATGCGCAATAGTTCAGTTAGCGATTCTCGGCTGGTTTTGCCCAAGAGCCGTTCTACATCGGACAGACTCGGGTTTGGCCCCAAAGACAGCACTTGGTCTAACAACGTAAGCGCGTCGCGCATACCACCATCGGCTGCGTGCGCTATAAACGCCAGGAATTCTTCTGGAACAGTGCGAGATTCTTGCGCGGCCACCGATGTTAGCTGCGCAACCAATTCTGTTTCGGAAAACTTGTTAAAAGTGAACACCTGGGCTCGCGAATTTATGGTAGCCGGGACCTTACCCACTTCTGTTGTGGCTAACACAAACACGGTACGACTAGGCGGCTCTTCAAGCGTTTTAAGCAGCGCATTCCACGCACCCTTAGAGAGCATGTGCGCCTCATCTATAATGTACATTTTATACTTACCGGAAGTAGGCTGGAACCGAACGGTGTCTATGAGTGACCGCACGTTATCTACGCCAGTATTCGAGGCAGCATCCACCTCCAGCATATCCAAAAAACTCCCTGCATCAATTTCCCGGCAGACACGACAGTCAAGACAGGCTTCACCATTCTGGACGTTCAGACAGTTCAGCGCGCGGGCTAACACACGGGCCAATGTAGTTTTACCAAGCCCCCTACCGCCGCAAAACAAATATGCATGCGCCGGATTATCGGCCACTACAGCGTTCTGCAAAGTACGCACGATATGGGCCTGTCCAATGACGTCGGAAAAGCGTTTTGGTCTATAGGTTCGGTATAAAGCGGGCATACGTAAAGTGCGCAATTATGAAGTAAGTCGCCTCCTCGGCGGCCCGCCGAAGAGGCGGGAATTATGAATTATGCGCCCAGAAAGGTGGCATGAGCGCAAATTCTGCCTATGGATTTACATTATAGCATGGACCTTTGAAGAAGATTTTCTTTACTAAAATACCCTGCTTTTACAGGGTATTTATTCATGACTCATAATTCTTACTTCATACTTCTGGTCAGCCATTCTAGCGCTTAAACACAAACAACTTATACCCAATAAAATTCCAGGCTAAGGATATAAACACAGCGGCAAGTTTGGCAACATTTTTCACAAAACTCGGAGCAAGTGAGGGGGTAGCATGGAGAATAAGCGCCGCCAGCCCAGCCAGTACTATGCTATTTATAATCACCCCTATAATACTCACGAAAATAAATTTACCAAATTCCGTACTCACTGCGCCTTCCGTTGGCTTATGAAAACCAATGTTCACCCCAATAATAATTTGTAGTAAAAAGAAAAGTAATAACACTACGCCATAGTACAGGCCACTTCCTGTTATCACCGCCACAGGATGGCTACTATGCACACCAACCAAAGTCGACAGTACGGGAATGCGATGGGTCGGATCCGCAAGGACCTCAGTCAACGAGGGCAAAATTGCTGCTATAAACGTGCACGCCCCAAGTCCTCCCACCAACACCATACCAAAGAAATGTTTGAGCACCGATACTGTAGAATCAGCAGCAAACGCCCAGTATTTATTCCAGTAATAACTTTGTATAATTGCCACTGTAACACCCACAACATTCACATAGGCCAATAATTTTGAGCCAGCATCTATGTGAAGGTAGTTCGTGAGCAAATTCAATATGACAAAATCTACGGCTGTATTAAGAGCGCCAATACATGCAAATCTAAGCAATTGCAAAATAATTGGCTTTCTACTGAGCAACGCGGTAAGTTGTGGGAACATAGAAATATAATAAAATGCCTAATGTCTAATTCTTAATTTCTAATGCGAAGCCTAAAAACATTTGACTCTTGCATTAGAAATTGGATATTAGAAATTAGACATTCTTTTTAAAGCTCTTCCTCTTCGGGCAACAAGCCTGAAGATTCGGTCCGAGGCGCTGGTTCATCACCTTCATTGATAAGCTCCATGCTTGCGCCAGCCTCAGCATGCTCACCTTTCTTGATAACGTTTTCAACGGCTGCCCAGGTCGCTTCTTTTCCTTCCGGAAGAATAATAGTTACTTCGTCTCCAGGCTCTGCTTTGAAATACGTAAGGGACGCAAGCAACACACGGTATGGCTTACCATCTGCCAGCACTCGGAAGTCTGAACGTTCGTCCTGCACCAAAATACCCAAGACTTTTTTCCGATCAATAGGGCCAATTTGCTTATATATGAACGACCCATCGTCTGCAATGGTAAGTTTAAGCACGTCACCTTCAACAAGTTTGCTCTTAGAAGCATAGTTGGCAGGCACTGGATACTGTTTCCCGTCTGGGCCAATCATGTTTTGTCCATCGAACACACCTTCAATAACTTTACCGCCCCCAGTTACGGAAAGCATAGCTGCTTTGGTCGCTAGGTTTTCAGCTGAAGGAGCACGCAAAGAAACGCCAGCGCCGCCCATAACTTCCCGGAGGAGCTGTTTAGCAGACTGGAGGTTCTTTTCCGCAGATTCAATCATCTGACTCAAAAGAGCCAAATTTTCTAACTTATCCATATCTTTTTGTTTATGTTTCTAATCTTATGAAACTTAAGAATAGTATATCATAGCCTCGCGCAATTGCAAACACAAAAGGATCAGAATCAAGAATTACGAATTATGAATTAAGTAAACGCCGTCCAACCCGTCGCCACTGTTAGGAGCATAATTCATAATTCTTGATTCATAATTCTTCCTACAATGTTCTTTCAATGGACGCAGATCCTGCAGCCATCATATCGGCCACCATGCTTGCCTCCATTACTTCGGCTTCTACTTCGGCACGGGGGCGACCGTATTTAAGGCGACTCAACTGCCGTATAGCTTCGGCTATTTCTTTTTGCCTGTCAGTTGGCTTTGGCAGTGCATAAGTTGCCATGTTAAACGGCTTACTTGCTGTGCCATTTATCATAAGTTTAATAAAGCCGTTATACCGCTCTACGTTTACCAAATCGAATTCGTTGAACGTTGGCGCCATTTCTTTTGCCATTGCCTCCGCGTCTTCCACACCAATGCGGAAGGTAACCATAGTACCTGCATTACCAAATACTGCATCGCGCAAGCTCTTTGACCCTGCTCCTTGTGCTCCTGCACCTTGTTCTAATTGAGCCAAATACTGGTGCGCAATTATCAGATTCAATCGATACTTTCTCGCCTCTGAGAGAATAGACTCAAACGCATCGGTAATAAAGTTTTGGAACTCATCTACGTACAAGTAAAAATCTTTGCGCTCGCTTTCACGGATGTCTGCGCGTGATAGCGCTGCCATTTGGAGCTTGGAAACAATTATCAGACCAAGCAATTTTGCGTTCATCTCCCCTACCCGCCCTTTAGACAAGTTCACGAGTAGTATTTTACCTTCGTCCATTATTTGGCGAAAATTGAACGAGCTATGAGGCTGGCCTACTATGTTACGGATCATGCCGTTTTCCACAAACCTACCAACCTTCGACACCAAGTACCCAAGCATTTCGCTTTTATGGAAATCGCTCGTTTTAGCCATTTCTTTTTCCCAAAACGCACGTACCAGAGGATCTTTAAGTTTGGAAACTTTGTATTTCTGAAACTCCATATCGGTAAAAATACGCGGTATATCTACAAGCGTCCCAGGGTTCTCTTCGTCCGCCATAAGGGTAAGCATGGCGTTGCGCATATTGTGCTCAAACATAGGCCCAAGCATAGCAGGGTCTGTAACGAGCTTGTAAAATATGGAGATCATTTCTTGGACAGCGAAGTCTTTCTGCGCCTCGTCTGGAGCTTCCAGCATATTCAGTCCGAGCGGACGTTCTATATCTGCAGGTTCAAACAGCACCACATCCTCTGCCCGCTCTTTCGGTACATGCGGCAATATGTCTTCTATAAAATCACCGTGCGGATCGATAATGCACAAGCCTTCGCCAGCTTGTATATCTTGCACCGCCATATTCTTCATAATTTCCGTTTTTCCAACACCAGTACGTCCAATAATATACGTATGGCGTCGCCTATCATCACGCGCCATGCGTATTTTAGTGTCGAAATTGCGATACTCGTTACGGCCGAGCAGCACCCCTTCCACCGGCAAGTTAATAGGTGGCGGAGCCTTTTTTGAAACAAGCCATTTAATATTTGGCGTTTCAAGAAAACTCCCTGGCAGGTGCCAAAGGCTAGTAAGTTCTTCAGTATTTACTATCTGATCTTTAAAAAAGTTACTCCTATAGACTCGGAAGATAAAATCTTTTACTATGTCATTTTTGTCGCGAGACCGCGCTTTGAGCGCGTTAAAAGGAGGCATGTTGAACTGGAGAAAAGAAGAAGTAATGCCAGACAAGTGCAAACGAGCATTTCCCGGTATGGTAGATGCCGCAACAATACGAATATTCGTCTTAAACCCCGGACGGCTCGCTTTTTCCTCAAGCCGCTTTACAATTTCTTGCTGCATGGGGGTAAGGCTAATAGGACTATCAAGCCCACTCAAATCTTTTTTATTTACCCCTTCTTTACTTCCCCCTGTAACCGCGCTCGTAAGCCCTTTTGAAACCTCATGCATGAGCTTACTGAATACACCCTGGCCTACAGACTCAGGATTCTTTCCCTGTTGAATTTCAAGAGCGGTTCGCCGAGGCCCGTTTTGCCACGAGCTACCCGCAGGAAGAATAATATACTGTATTGCTGCGCCTTCATTGTCTTGCAGCTTGCTCATGGCGTTTGTAACTGCATTGAGCGGATCGGTTTCCATAGCCTTATAGGTCCGGAGTGGGTACATATACGACTTAGCAAGCTCAAGCTCTGTTGCCTGTACCTCCGCCCCTTCTGGAAATGGATTGTACATTTCAACCTCATCAATAAACGCATGAGGGTACTGAGCATGAATCTGCTTTTCAATAAGGTCGTGGAGTCGTTTTGGACAATTTATATAAAAGCTTATCTTCTTGTCTATGCAGGCAATTTCAAAACTTATGTAATCCTTACTCCCCAAAAAGCCACTCTCGTGTCCAACATCAGAAATAGCAGTAAATAGCTGCTCGCCTATGGAAATACTATTTTTACGGTCATCACTTGCCTGACCGCGCTGCTGATCTTCATTTTTACTCTCTTTGGGCATTTGCACTTCCAAGAATACCCACTCCAGGGTCCTCGGCGTAATAATGCGAGTGTTATATATATGGTGCTTTGCGTAGTACACGAGCACAACAAAAAACCCTACTACAAGGAATGCGAGTACGAGCAACGTTATAGTGAATACATCCATTGGTTTTTTGTTTTTCTATGTGCGAATTACTTCCTTACACTATGCCACCGAGCCCGTGTTCTTTATGGGATTGTTCAACTAGTAAATCCACTTCTTCGTTCAATATTGCGGGCCTCACCGCTGACTTGGAATCGGCCACCAGCAACTCAAGTTTTTTTGCAGTGCTGAGCTTTGCTGCGTCTTCCAGACTAACTCCTGTAATTTTTGCATAGAGCTCATCCACCTGCGCGGGGGTAGGTGGTGCAATCACTGCCCCAGCAGGGTCTGAAGCTGCCGCTGCTACTACCCCAAGCGCTGAAGCCTTATGTATTACATCACCAAGCCGCTCAGCCTCCGCCTTTGACTCAGCAGCTATATATTTGGTCTCCGCGCTTACGTCGGCTTTCTTTTCAACTTGCTCTACAACATCTGGTACAACTTCGGGTGCCGATTCAGGGCTATTTATTTTAGGAATTTCTGGTGCAGTTGCCATATAGGGGGTTCACACTTTTTCCGCTCCGTTACTCTAATATTATTGAATTATACCACAATTGGCTCTCGTCGCATAAAAAAACACGAGGCACTGCCTCGTGTTTGGTATACAACTCCACCGTTTACTACAACCTATACTTCGTCGTAGTCATGAACGCTGAGCTGCGCTTCAATTTGTTTTATAGTCTCTATTACCACTGCAACAACAATGAGGATGCTAGTACCACCAAGAGTTAACGCCTGGGTTCCAGTAAATTTCTGAAGCAAGAATGGCATGATGGCTATGAGACCCAAGAACACAGCGCCGGGTAACGTAATGCGGTTCAGTACTTTGTACAAATAGTCTGCTGTTTGCTTGCCTGGACGGAGCCCTGGAACAAAGCCACCGTTTTTCTGTACATTTTCAGCCACTTCGTCTGGATTAAACACCACCGCGGTGTAGAAATAGGTAAACACCACAACCAATACAAAGTAGGCAATACCGTAATACATGTTCTGAGAATTAAACAGGCTTATTACTTTTCCTGCATAATTGGCAACCACAGCAGATTTCGCATTTACAAAGAATTGAGCAATGAGCGCCGGGAACAAAAGCATGGAAATGGCAAAGATGATTGGAATAACCCCAGCCTGGTTTAACCGTAAAGGCAAGTGAGTATTTACACCACCATATTGCTTATCGCCCCTTACGCGCCGAGCGTAGGAAATAGGTATATTTCGCTGGGCTTCGGTAATGAGAATAATACCAGCTACCACCAAAAGCCCTATAGCTATGTACCCCAAGAACACGGGCAAACGGGAAGGATCGTAGAAACTTATAACCGACTTCAAGCTAAATGGTAACCGGGCAATAATACCGGCAAATATTACCAAACTTACACCGTTACCAATGCCGTACTCAGTAATAATTTCCCCTATCCACATAATTATCATAGTTCCTGCAGTCACGGAAAGTAGGGTCAAGAACCACTGATACGACGTAAAGCTTGGCAATAATTGGCCACCAGCCTGGCTTTGCAAAAGGCGAATAGTACCAAAACCTTGCAAGAGCGCGAGCGGAATAGTCAGGTAGCGCATGTACATGTTCATCTTGAGCCTACCCTGCTCCCCGCCTTCTTTTTGCATTTCACCAAGGGATGGAATAATCACGGCCAGTAACTGAATTATAATGGACGCCGTAATATAAGGACCAACACCGAGCATGGCCAAAGAGAAATTGGTAAGACCACCACCAGAGAAAAGATCGAGCAGGCCTAGAAACTGGTTTTGATCGAGCGCGCTCTTAAGAGCAGAAGCATCTACCCCAGGAATAGGTATGTGCGCAAAGACACGTGTAACTAAAAGCAGGCCGATAATCCAGAGGATCCGTACCCGCAAATCTTTCGTTTTCCAAATGAGAGAAATTTTATTCATTGTAGTAATCGCGAATATACAAATTATATACCAAAATGTAGTAATCGCGAATATACAAATCTAGGGCAATATACGAATCTCAGAATTGGCCGTGATTTGTATATTTGTTTCTATTCGTATATTTGCGAATGCTACTATTTTACGCTGCCGCCAGCTGCTTTGATTGCCTCTGCAACAGATTTAGAGGTAGCTACTTTTATATCAAATTTTGCGCTCACCTTAGCTATTCCAACAATTTTAACTTTTGCTACAGATGCAGCAACCAGTTTTTTTGAACGGAGTACAGAAACGGTCACTGTTCCACCATCAGGAAATGCCTTTACAAGCTTGTCTAAACGGATTGCAGTAGCTTCTTCACGAGGGCTTCTAAAACCTCGGTTCTTTGGCAATTGGCGCACCAATGGCTGGCGGCCACCTTCAAACGCTACTGGCATCTTGGAGTGACCAGTTCGAGCGGTTTGACCCTTACCACCACGAGTGGAATACGTACCTTTACCACTACCAAGACCACGACCAACAACTTTTTTGCGGTGAGTAGACTTCGGATGTTTACGGATTGTGTGAAGTTGTAACATATATACGCTGAAATTTCTAATTTCTAATTTCTAATTTCTAATGAGGTATCTAATCATGAGCTTACTAATTAGATATTAGAAATTAGATATTGGGCATTCTACTTGCGCAGGGCCGCAAGTTGCTCTTTGCTCTTCAATACCTTAAACGCTGCGAATACTGCCTTAATGTTATTTACCTTGTTGGAGCTACCAATCATCTTGCTCATCATGTTCCGTATACCAGCCATTTCAGCAACTTGGCGAACAGCACCACCAGCAATCACACCAGTACCCGGCTTTGCAGGGCGCAAGATAAGCTTGCTCGACTTGTACTTAACATTAATCTCGTGAGGGATAGTACCTTTTACAAGAGAAAGGGTAACTATGTTCTTTTTCGCTTGGTTTACGGCCTTGTTTACGCTCTCGGCAACATCGCGACCCTTACGAAGACCAAAACCAACTCGGCCCTTACGGTCACCAATAACTACTAAAGCGCGGAAACGCATGCGTTTTCCACCTGCCACAACACGAGTAACACGGCTGACTTCAACCACTTTTTGGTCGAACTCAGATGGTGTACGGTTATCTCCAGGGCCTGGTTTTCTTCCTCTTCGTTCCATAGAATTAGTTAAAAGTTTATAAAGTTCTTAAAGTTTGTAAAGTAATTGCCTTTCGGCTTTATGAACTTTATAAACTTTATGAACTTGTTACTAAAATGTTAATCCGCCCTCACGCGCTGCTTCAGCTAACGCCTTTACTCTTCCGTGATACTTATAGCCACCACGATCGAATACTACAGATGAAAGTCCGAGTTTCTGAGCAGCCTCTGCAACAACCTTACCAACTGCAGCAGATGCGGAAGTCTTATCACCAGTCGCTTTGATGCTGCTGCTTGAAGCAGCGGCAAGCGTAGTCCCAGCAACGTCGTCTATAATCTGAGCGTAAATGTGCTTTCCGCTTCGGAATACAGCAAGGCGTGGACGACTAGAAGTTCCAGTAATCCTGCTGCGCACGCGAGCGCGTCTGCGAGAGCGTCTTTGTTGTATAGATGCAATACGTGTGTCTGCCATAAAATTAGCTTCTAGCTTTTAGCTTCTAGCTGATAGATTTCGGAAAACTTCGTGTTCGAAATTTTCTAGAACCTAGCAGCTAGTAGCTTATATGCTATTTACTTTCCTACTGCCTTTACGACCTTGCCCGCCTTACGCAAGATCACTTCGCCTTCATACTTAATACCTTTACCTTTATATGGTTCTGGCTTCTTCAGCTCACGTACGTTTGCTGCAAATTGGCCAACCCGTTGCTTGTCAGAACCTTTTACAATAATAACATTCTTTTCTACCGTAACCTCAAGATCGTCTGGTATAGCAACATCTACAGGATGAGAAAACCCTAACTGCATGTTCAAATTCTTACCGGACACAGCAACTTTAAAACCAACGCCATTTACTTCGAGTTTTTTCTCAAAACCTGTTGTAACACCAACTACTACGTTTTGGACAAGTGAGCGGAACAATCCCCACAACGCGCGCTGGGCTTTTACCTCTGGCTTTGGCACCGATACGATAATCTCGCCTGCGCCAATCTCTACTTGCACGTCCGGGTGCACAGCTAAAGCCAAGCTCCCCTTAGGACCCTTAACAGAGAGCTGGTTTTGCTTCAATTCAGCGGTTACGCCTGCTGGAAGCACTATAGGTTTTTTTCCAATTCTTGACATAAAATAAAGCTTATAAAGCTTTTTAGCTGATTAGCTTCTTAGCTTTTTAGGAAATAGAATTTGCATTCCGTAACCTAACAAGCTAACAAGCTAACAAGCTACAAGCTATTTAGTTACCACACCTGACATATTACTTCCCCACCCATTTTGGCCGTACGTGCCTGCTTGTCTGTCATGAGCCCCTGTGAAGTAGACACCACGGTAATACCATATCCGCTAGAGGTACGAGGAATGCGGCCTACAGGCAAGTAAATGCGTTGGCCGGGCTTACTGACGCGCTTCAGATCGGTTATCACGGCAGCATCTCCGCTGTATTTCAAAGTAATCTGGATAAACTTTTTAGTAGTCCCCACAACCGTAACACCACTTACGTATCCCTCTTTCATAAGTAAATGAGCCAAGCTTTCTTTCAGCTTAGAATGAGGCACTGCAACTTCAGGCCTTTTGGCCCGGGCTGCATTGCGGATGCGAGTTAACATGTCGGCTATAGAATCGGTATACATAAGTGAGATGAAAGTTTATAAAGTTCTTAAAGTTTGTAAAGTAATTGCCTTTCGGCTTTATGAACTTTATAAACCTTATGGACTTTTTACTGGCTTACCAAGAAGCTTTTACTACTCCAGGAATTTCTCCACGGCTTGCTAATTCCCTAAAGCATATACGGCACAACTTAAAGTCCCGCATATATGCAGCCTTACGACCGCACTTCCAACAACGGCGAATAATCCGAGTTGGATACTTTGCCTTTAAGAGACTCCTCTGAGCTTTTGCGATATGTGCTTTAGTTGCCATAATAAATGAGTGCTTAGTGCCTAGTGCTAAGTACTTAGTAATCGGTCTTTCGACTCATTACTAGGCACTAAGCACTAGATACTGTGTTTAGTTATTCTTTTGCAAAAGGGAATCCGAATGCGGTAAGTAGATAGCGCGCTACATCATCTCGACCTGCTGTAGTAACGATGGATATTTCCATTCCAAAAGTATTTTCAATTGCTTCGCTAGACACTTCAGGAAAAACCAAATGCTCTTTGAGGCCCAAGTGGTAGTTCCCGCGCTTATCAAAACCGTTTCTCTTTACACCACGGAAATCACGCACACGAGGCAACGCAACGTTTATAAGCTTATCGAGGAAACTATACATGCGATCACCACGAAGTGTAGTAACTACGCCAACAACTTGCCCTTCGCGAAGCTTAAAGCCTGCAACAGACTTGCGAGCGAGAGACTTTACCGGCTGCTGACCAGTAATGGTTCTCATCTCTTCTACAACCATATCCAGAACCTTCTGATCGCGCCCAATTTTTCCTACGCCGACGTTTATAACAATCTTCTCTATTTTTGGCACGCTCATGACATTCTTGTAGCCAAATTCTTCTGCCAGCTTAGGAGCAATTGTCTTATTGAATTGTTCTCGTAATCGTTCCATATATCTAGTTAAAAGTTTATCAAGTTCTTAAAGTTTATAAAGTAATTATCTCTGGCTTTATGAACTTTATAACTTTCTTCTTTACAAACTGGTGTAGCCTTGCTACACAGCTTGACCACTCTTTCGAGCAACACGTTGCTTAGTACCGTTCTCCAATACCTTATAGCCAAGACGAGTAGGCTTGCCAGAAGCGGGATCTACAAGCTGGAGCTTTCCTGCAGGGAGTGGGCTGGGGAGGGTTACCCGTGTCCCAGGCTGACCGGCTTTCTTGCTTCGCTCAAAACGAGTGTGCAAGTTTACCGATTCGACTACTACAGAGCCACGCTTGCTGTCGACCGTAAGTACTTTACCAGTCTTACCCTTATCCTTACCGGATAAAACTTTAACGGTATCGCCTTTCTTAATTTTCATCTTTATAGCCATAAATAGAGTTAAAAGTTTATCAAGTTCTTAAAGTTTATAAAGTAATTGCCTCCGACTTTATGAACTTTATGGACTTTCTACTTTACGAACTGGTTTATAAAACTTCAGGTGCTAATGACACAATCTTTGCGAAGCCTTTTTCTCTAAGCTCGCGGGCAACCGGTCCAAAAATACGAGTACCACGAGGATCTACGCTGTCTTTGTTTACAAGTACTACTGCGTTCTCGTCAAAGCGGATATAAGAACCGTCATCGCGGCGCACTTCTTTTCGTGTTCTAACTATAACACCGTAGACCTTATCACCTTTTTTTACCTGACCGCCAGGAGATACTTGGCGCACAGAGCCTACAATGATATCACCCAAACGCGCAAATCGTTTTCCATTTTTTCCATTGACGGAAAATACATTGACGATGCGAGCGCCGGTATTGTCTGCAACTTTTACGAGAGAACGTACTTGTAACATAACGTTGGAAAGCTTTCTAGCTTTTTAGCTGATTAGCTTTTTAGGATCTGGACCGAGGTCCAAAACCTAAGAAGCTAACAAGCTAAACAGCTAACAAGCTGGTTAAACTTTCTTAACTACCTTAAATCTCTTATCTTTACTAATAGGGCGAACTGCAGCAATCTCTACTTTATCCCCTACTTCATACTCGCCTGCTTCTACATGAGCCTTAACCCGCTTTGATACTGTATAAGACTTGTGATACTTTTCGTGGCGCTTGTGAGCACGCACCTCAACCACAACAGTCTTTGCCATTTTGGTAGACACGACTGTACCGGTCAGTATTTGAGTAGATTTAGTAACGTTAGATTCCATAGGTGTAAATTTAGAATTCAGAATGATGAATGCAGAATGAGTCTAAAAGTATTATAGTTCTGCATTCTGAACTCTTACTTCTGCGTTGTTAAGTGGGTTAGTATTCTTGCAATGTCTTTGCGCATAGCCCGTACCTGTCGTACGTTCTTCACTTGGCCAAGGCGCATTTTGCCAGATACTTCCTGGGCTTCTTTGCGGAGCCTGCTGAGCTCAGCGCGAAGTTCAGTCTCGCCTTTAGATTTTAATTCTTGAGTCTTCATATACGTAGTAGTGCCTACTTATCCTTCATAATAAACTTCGTGGTCACTGGCAACTTGTGCATTGCGAGTCTCATAGCTTCTCGTGCCTGAACTTCTGTTACGCCATCCATCTCAAAGAGAATCTTGCCAGCTTTTATCACGGCTACGAAGTGATCTACACCACCTTTACCACCACCCATAACCGATTCATTACCGTGGTTCGTAATAGGCTTGTCCGGAAACATTCGAATCCAGATTTTACCACCGCGTTGCACGCTACGAGTCATAGCACGACGAGCAGCTTCTATCTGACGAGCAGTAACCCAACCGGACTCTTGCGCCTTTAACGCAAATTGTCCAAAGGAAATTTCATTTCCAGCGGTTGCACTACCTCGAATAGGGTTTCGGTGGTGCTTTCTATGTTTTAGCTTCTTTGGTAATAACATAAGTAATAGCTTATTGCTTGTAGGATGTAGCTTGTAGCTCAGAGGTCATCTATTGGCCTGCAAGCTACCAGCTACTTCCTACAAAACTGAGTCTAGGATTCCGTTACTGCACTTTCTACTTTCTGAGTTGATGCACCTTTTTTCACAAAGACATCACCTTTATATATCCACACTTTTACCCCAATAGTTCCGTAGGTGGTAAATGCGGTAGAACGAGCAAAATCAATTTCACTCCGGAGAGTATGAAGAGGAATTTTACCAGCAGCCAAGTGTTCGGTACGAGCAATTTCAGCGCCATTCAGTCTTCCACCTATAGCAACTTTTACCCCGCGAGCACCTGCGTTCATTACCTGTTCTAGGGTCTGCTTCATGAGTTTGCGGAATGCTACACGTTTTTCGAGCTGTTCTACAATACCGTTTGCTATAACTTGAGCTTGCAGTGCGATATCGCGAACTTCTTCTATATTTATGCGTACATCCGTTTTCAACTTCAACTGGCTTACAAGCTTCTTTTTCAAATCTTCAATACCAGCGCCGCCTTTACCTATAATAAGTCCTGGCTTAGTTGTTTTGATGATTATGCTTAAGGCGCCTGCATTGCTTCGTTCAATATCTATACGGACCAGACCAGATCGCTTCAAAAGCTTCTCTAGGTACTGACGTATAGATACATCTTCGCGAAGCAAATCTGCATACTTGGACGAGGAAAACCACTTCGACTTCCAGGTGTCGGTAATTTGTAAGCGTAATGATGTTGGATTTACTTTATGACCCATATAAATGAAATGTCTAATATCTAATTCCTAATTTCTAAATGAATTTTCATTAGACATTAGATATTAGAAATTCGGAATTATTACTTACTCTCCAGTTCTTCGGTTGAACAAACGACGTTTTTGCTGAACCTTAGCCTGCTTCACTTGTTCATTTCCCTTTGGAGCTTCTGGAATCTTTGCTGAATCTACCACATCGGAATTAACATTCGTATCGTCCTGAGCTTTCTTTGGTTCAGCGGTTTTCCTTCGTGCTGCCAGTGCGCTGAATCGTCCAGCCTTCTTACCTTTTATCTCACGGGATTCGAGTACAACATTTAAGTGAGACATACGGCGGTTGAGTGGATAAGCGCTACCGCGAGCACGAGGCATAAACCGTTTCGCAACCTGAGCTGCGTCACAGCTAATGCTTTGTATGTACAGACTCGCAGGATCAAAGGAAAAGTTATGTTCGGCATTTGCTATAGCAGAAGCAATAAGCTTGCTAACAATAGATGCACCTTTTTTGTTGGTGAACACCAATTGTACCAAAGCATCTTGCGCGCGCATTTGCTTTACCGAGTTTGCTACCAAACGAAGCTTTCGAGGAGCAATGCGCAAGTTACGTGCGTATGCTTTCACCAGCACCTGCTTCGGTTTCTCTGGGGTCTTAGATTGTGTGGTCTTCTTGTCTGCCATATCTTTAACTAAGCTGATTAGCTTTTTAGCTGATTAGCTTTTTAGGACCTGGACCGAGGTCCAAAACCTAAGAAGCTAACAAGCTAAGTAGCTAACAAGCTAAAACAATTATTTCTTAGCGGGGGCCTTAGCTGCTGCCATCTTTGCTTTATCACTGGCCGCTGCTGCAGCTTCCTGCTCTTTGGCCATCTTACCACCATGACGGAAGAACTTGCGAGTGCCGGCGAATTCACCGAGCTTATGTCCGACCATATTTTCTGTCACATAGACGTCAATAAAGGTCTTACCGTTATGTACCATAAAAGTGATACCTACCATTTCAGGAGATATACTGCTGTCGCGTGACCAGGTTTTAATCTTGTCACCACGCTTAGCAGTAGAAACCTTTTTCTGGAGCTTCTCATCTATAAATGGTCCTTTTTTGAGTGATCTAGACATATCTTAAGCTTCTTAGCTTCTTAGCTTGTTAGCTTCTTAGCTCTTGGAGTTTGAACTCCACAAGCTACAAGCTACGAGCTACTAGCTGATTTATTACTTCTTCGGTCTGCGCTTTATAATTAAGCTCTTACTTCCCTTTTTCTTATCGCGGGTCTTCACACCAAGTGCATGTCTTCCCCAAGGGGTCTTTGGATATTTCAAACCAATAGGGTTCTGACCTTCACCACCACCATGAGGGTGGTCTACTGGGTTCATAACTTTACCACGAACACTTGGTCTCCAGCCCATGAGGCGCCTTCGTCCAGCTTTACCCAACCGTACGTTCATGTGGTCGTTGTTGGATATCTGACCAATAGTTGCAGCACACGCTTCGCGGACTTTTCGGATTTCGCCACTAGGCAACTTCAGAAGTGCGAACCCAGACTCTACGGTTTGCAGTATGGCGTAGCTTCCAGCACTGCGAGCCATCTTTCCACCCTGGCCTGGAATTATTTCAATGTCGTGAATAAATGTACCAACTGGTATAGAAGAAATGCTCAGTCTGTTGCCAGGTTTTATTTCTGCTGTTTCTGAGTACAGTACTGGCTGACCTACGGTCATACCCATGGGAGCCAGGATAAGACGCTTTACTCCATCTTTATAGGCAACGAGCGCAACGAATGCGGTTCGGGTTGGATCGTAGCTAATAGCCTTAACAGTTCCGGGTATATCTTTGCGATCGGTCCGAACAAAGTCTACTACGCGAATCTTCTTTCGGCTTCCACCACCACGATGACGGACAGTAATTTTACCGCTATTGTTACGACCTGCTTGCACTGTCTTGCTTATCACAAGAGACTTCGGGGCTTTAGCCTTCCGAGTCAAGCCCGAGTAATCGGTCACGCTGGCAAAACGTCTGCCTGCTGTTGTTGGTTTGTACTGCTTTACTGCCATAAATATAGTAAATAAGTTGTCTGTAGTCAGTAGTCTGTACCGAGCAGCCATACACTGACTACTAAGTACCGACTACTGACAACTGAATTTATGCTGCTTCTATTACTTCAGGCTTCTTGGAATTAGGGGTCAAAGTTACTATTGCTTTTTTATATGCCTTAGTGCGGCCCGCTGTTTTTCCGTAGCGTCGTACTTTTCCGTCCATACGGATAGTATTAACGCGAGAAACTGTAATGCCATACAAGGCTTCCAGGTGTCTTCGGATTTGCAATTTTGTTGCAGCGGCGACCACAGTAAATACGTATTGGTTCTTGCTATTCAGCGCAACAGCCTTCTCTGAGAGGCGGGGTTGACGAACAATCACCCGTTCTCCTGGATGAATCGCTGCCACTGTAACTTTTTTATCCTTAGTTGCCATAGAATTAGTTAAAAGTGTATCGAGTTCTTAAAGTTTATAAAGTAATCACCTCCGACCTTATGAACTTTATGAACTTTTTACTTTACGAACTTCTCTTACAAATGTTTTATTCAAAACTTCAAGTGCACCCTTGAGTACAATAACATCGTCTGCCTTCATAACCTCGAGTATGTTCAGTGTACTTGCGGAAACTGGAGTGCAGCTTGCAAGGTTGCGGGAGGCTCGGACAACACCTTGTCTTCCGGACTGGACTACGAGCAAATGCTTCTTTCCAAATCCTTCAAGGTTCTTGCCAAGTTCTTTCAGTATGCTTGCAACATGCTTGGTCTTGTTTTCGTTCAAGGAAATCTCATCTATAACATACAAGCGTTTCTCTTGAACCTTGTCGGTCAATGCCATTGCCAGAGCTTTCACCTTAGACTTTTTGTTCAGCTTCAGTTCCCAATTGCGGTTACTGCGAGGACCAAATGTTACGCCACCGTGTCGCCAGAGTGGAGAGCGAATAGAGCCTGCGCGAGCGCGTCCAGTACCTTTTTGCTTCCATGGCTTCTTACCACCACCGCGGACTTCGCCACGGGTTTTGGTGTTAGCAAGACCAAGTCTGCTATTTGACTGCTGTATGCGCACTGCTTCTGCAAGCAAGTGTTTTTCTGGAGCAACGGCAAAAAGCTTATCGGAAAGTTCGACATCACCCACTACCTGACCTTGTTGATTGTATACAGAAACCTTCATAAATAGTTCTTAAAGTTTTAAAGTATAAAGTTTATAAAGTGTTACTTTACGAACTTTATGAACTTTACAAACTTTTAGCTGGTCTTACTTCTTCTTCTTTTCTTCCTTCACTTCTACTGGCTTGCCAACTGGTTTTACCTTACCGGTAGAAACAATTTTTACCATACCGTTACGGAACCCAGGAACAGCACCCTTGAGAGCAATGAGTCCTTTTGCAGCGTCTACACTTACCACTTGAAGGTTCTTAACAGTTACCTGCACAGTACCCATATGTCCAGCCATGCGAAGCCCTTTGCGAACATGCTGAGGGAAACGCTGACCAATGGATCCAGGGCTGCGAGGGCGGTCATGACCGTGTGATGCTGGGAACCCAGCAAAGTCATGGCGTTTCATAACACCGGCAAAACCCCGACCCTTCATCACACCAACACAGTTAACGAGTTCGCCAACTTGGAAGGTAGAAAGGTCGAGTGCTTGGCCAATTGTGTAGCTGGAGGCATCGAGTACTGGGAATTCAACCAATTTACCAACACCTGTTGCTGCTTTGAGATGACCAGTAACAGCTTTGCTGTGGGAGCGACGACCAGCAACAGCGGCTTTTACGCCGACCTGTACTGCTTCGTACTTATCCTTACCAGCCTTAGTCTTTACCTGAGTCACTACAACTGGAGATGCTTTTACTATAGTAACCGGAATAACTTCCCCACTGTCGAGGAAGTGCTGAGTCATGTTCAGTTTTTTGCCAACGATGAAATTCATAAGGAGAGCTTCTTAAGCTGCTAAAGTTTCTTAAGCTTTACACCACTTTTAAAGGTTATTGCCTTAAAAGTTTTAAAAGCTACGGAAGCTCCAGAAGCTAAGAAATAGAAAAGAGGGCTTTCGCCCACCAAAATAATTAGGATATACCTTACTATTTTGGTAGATTGTTACCCCGATACAACACCGGGGACCTATCTACATACGGCCTAGGGTCTTCCTAGGACATCTTTATTTCTACGTCTACACCAGCTGGCAAGTTCAAGTTCGTGAGAGCATCCACAGTTTTTGGGTTTGCTTCAAGAATATCGATAAGACGCTTGTGAGTACGCATTTCAAACTGCTCGCGAGAGTCCTTGTGGACAAAGGTAGATTTAAGAACAGTATATCGCTTCTTATCGGTCGGAAGCGGTACTGGTCCATGCACCTCTGCGCCAGTACGCTTTGCAGTATCGACAATCTGACGAGCAGATTGGTCAATAAGTTTGCTGTCGTACGCGCGAATTTTAATGCGTATTCGGGGTTTAGCCGGTTGTGCCTTATCCATTGAGCTTGGGCTTGTAAAGAATAGTTGTAATGTGCGCTTTTTACCTTAATTTGAGCGATAAAAAGGCCAAAAAACCAAGGTCAAGATTTGAACTTAACCATTTCGCTAATTCTAGCGGAATACTAAAAAACTGTCAACAACTAAAAGTGAATTTCTGATGAATATTGACAATATATGCCATTTTATGCTATAGTATGACGTTGCTCTTTTCCAATATCAGCCCTCATCCTATACCGGTGAGGCCACAATGAACCACAAGATTTGGCGCAGAGACTAGACCTCACAGGTCAACATCTGTGTAATCCGTGCCATCTGTGTATCTGTGGATGATTTTATAAAAATAGCAGGCATTGACTTGCATTCATGTAGTATCTTTTGCTAATTAACTTTAGCGGCAGATACTCGAATGTGAGTGTCCTGCCTGCTATTTCAAATCAACCTCTGAATCTCAAAAGGAGACTTGTCATGAACACGCTTCGACGTACAATGTTCACATTGTTAATTCTGGGTGCCGCAGCTTTTGTAGTTTTTGGTGTAGCCATGCCTTTTTACAAACGGCACGAAAAAACATTGAACACTGGCAACACACCCGTTACGAAAGCTGATCCCAAAACGCCACGCACGGCTCCACCTATGGGATGGCACGAGGGAGTGAACGTCCGCATGGGCGTATGGGCCGAAGGCCGATCCGACATGATGACCGGCCCCCGTCAACCAGGTCAGCCGATGAACGTTTACGCCTGCAACACCAAATTTCAGGGCGCGACGGTCACCGTGGTGGACCGAGAGATTAATGTGACTGAAACCCACAGCTTTCCTGCTGAAGGCAAGTTCAACTGCAAGAAATTTGAATTTACCGACGTTGGTTTCACCACACTTGCCCACCTCGACGGCGGTTTCGCCCTTACCGTTACCACAAAGGGCGGCAAGCCCATCACTCTCACCGCCGCAGCATCGGAATACCAGGTCGCATCCATCTATCTCTTTTTCAGCTCTGAGGACGGCAAAATCCGTGCCTATGTCAATGGGCCGGAGATAGAACTGACTACCCAAACCGATGCCGAAAAGTGGGCGGCGAGAGATAATGTACCAGTTCTCAAGGGAGAACTACCCAGTGCAAGGGAGCTGAGAAAGATGGCAAAGTAACCAGGCAGGACATAAAGAAGCGGCTCGCGCGTAAGGCGCGCGAGCCAGTGGGAGAACGAATTCATCGCAAGATGCTTCGTTCCCCCACCGTCTGCTTTACCAGTGTGTACTGGTACTGATGAGCTCAAAAGAGCGAAAGCAGCGGTTGCAAAGATGACCATTGCGACCGAATGTACTTTTACAATCAAATACGAATAGCAGGCATTGATTCGTGCTTTAGTAGTATCCAATTTGAAACATTAACTGTAGCAAGTTGGATGTTCGGAGCCCGAATGTCCTGCCTGCTATTTCAAATCAACAGCCCTTTCAACTGCGAGGTGAAACTTATGCTCAAGAGAATTTCCTACTGGATGGAACGAAACCTGCTACTTTCGTTAGTGGCATTAGTCTTGACCCTTATCGCATTTGGCTTTTTCACGAAGTATGTGATTAAGCAAACTCGCGAATATCTCACGGAACAGCGTATTCCGAAAATCGAATTAGGTCAGCCGACCATAATCAATGGTATGTCTGTCCTGGTTCAGCGGTATGCGGGTACGGAATCACAACCTTTTACCGGATTCTTTATATCAATTCAAAATCCGCCAAAACCGCATGGGCGAGAAAAAGAATTCGATATCACTGTCTCATTCCAAGTCGAGCCGCCTCAAGCGCGGCATCCCGACTACCAACTCAAAGAACTGCAATACAAGTTCATGAGTAAAGGCGAAGATCAGGAGGAGAGAAGATGGGCGCCGGTGTATTTTACTCGTACCAGCAAAACGGGCGAAGCGACCTTCCAGAGCGAGTACAGCCTTACACCCAATAACCGGCATGAAATTCGCCAGTTAATGGACAATGCCGAGAAATTGGCAATGGAAGTCGCTGGCGACGATCATGTGACGGTAGCGTCAGTCAACGAAATCATCGGCGACGGACGCGCCACAGAAGCACACTGGAGACACGCTGCGCAAGCGCGGCGTGAATACGCGTATCGCAGAGCAAACCCTGAGTACATCCCATCCTTCTTCAAAAGCGAATTGAACGAGATGAATGACGCCATACGCGCCACCATCTTGCGGGTTGCGAAAGACGATCCGCTCATAAGCGAAGAAGAAGTCATGTTCGGGACCACGGACGGTCCCTGCATCGAGGACCGCGCCAGTAAAGACGGTGAGGGTTATTGGGACCGCGTGCTGGCACCTGCAGGCAAAGCCCGCATCCGGATCGCCTACAAGCTTGCAGGCAAGATGTATATCGCGTACTTTGAAACCGACTCGGTTGCCGAGGTCCGCGAATTAACAGCGCGGAGCGAAGGCGACAAGGTCTTTCTAACCGTTAATGGGGGCAATGAGTACCGGCCATGGCTAGTACGAAACATTGACTCCAACGGCTACCCACTTTCTACTGCGGCGAGCGATATCATCTGTGATGATCGCCGTAGAAAATAACCACGCACTAACAAAAGAGTTTAAAACAAAACGAAAGGAGGACGAACGGAGGGCAACTGACCGCAGGATGAAGTGACTTGTTCACTCTCAACCTGCGGTCTTTGCTTTTATATATGTAATTTTATAAATGAAAAGGCTGGTCGAAAGTTTGAAACAATCAACCAGCCTTTAAGCTTTCAACACCCCCATGTAGATGGGCACCATGTGCAGGCCTGCACATGGTGCCCATCTACATACAAAAAGACTGTCCTTTCGGACAGTCTTTTTTACCTAAATAGCTAATCAGCTAACAAGCTTATTTTAGAATTTTAGTTACTACACCAGCACCTACAGTGCGGCCACCTTCCAACTCCGCCAAGGCTTCGTCGGACAAGTCGCGAATGGAGTCACTAGATTATTTTAGAATCTTAGTAACAACACCAGCACCAACGGTACGTCCGCCTTCTCTAATGGCGAATTTGCCTTTTTCTTCAAGTGCAACAGGAGTAATAAGAGTGATGGTTACGGTAATGGTATCACCAGGCATAACCATTTCAGTACCCTCTGGGAGAGTTACTTCACCAGTCACGTCAGTTGTACGAACGTAGAACTGAGGCTTGTAACCTTTGAAGAATGGAGTGTGACGTCCACCTTCTTCTTTGGTCAAAATATATACTTCAGCAGTGAACTGGGTGTGAGGAGTAATAGAACCTGGCTTGGCCAAAACCTGACCGCGTTCTACTTCTTCCTTCTTTATACCACGAAGCAGCACACCAGCATTATCACCAGCCATACCCTTGTCGAGCTGCTTGTTGAACATTTCGATACCGGTTGCAACAGTCTTAGCAGTAGCTTTAAGACCAACAATTTCCAGTTCATCGTTAATGTTCAAAGTACCACGCTCGATACGACCAGTTACCACAGTACCACGACCTTCAATAGTGAAGATATCTTCGATTGGCATGAGGAAAGGAAGGTCAGTAGCGCGCTCTGGCTGTGGGATGTAGCTGTCCAAAGCTTCAACGAGCTTCAAGATAGCTGGTTCACCAATTTCAGAGGTGTCGCCTTCGAGAGCCTTAAGTGCAGAACCGCGGATGATAGGAGTTGCATCACCAGGGAATTCGTACTTCTTAAGAAGGTCGCGAATTTCTTCTTCAACAAGGTCCAAAAGTTCAGCATCCTGAACCATATCTACCTTGTTCATGAATACAACAATGTAAGGTACACCTACCTGACGAGCGAGCAAGATATGTTCGCGAGTCTGAGGCATAGGACCATCTGCAGCTGAAACTACCAAGATAGCACCGTC
>CAZBAS010000003.1:0-74619 GCA_964490395.1 uncultured Candidatus Saccharibacteria bacterium
TACTTCGACCATTACCGTGCCCATGCGCGGCATTGCAGTAAACAATATAAAAACTAATTTCAGGAACGCTGCTATCTCTGTAAGGAGTGGCGCGGGTGGTGGGCTTGTGACTACGCGTATAAATGTAGACAGTACGTATAATTTGGAAGGGGTGGTGCTAAACCAAAATGAGCCCACGAGCCTCCTTGTTACCATCACAGTTCCGAATTGTACGCTCGTGCCGTTTCGCATAATTGTTCCGGCAGCGCACAATGCAGCATTCTTGCCACGAAATTTTGACGCAACGTGTGACGCATCTGCGGCGAAGCCTACTGCCCCTTTAAAGATTCGCTAGAGCTAGAGAGTATATAGCTACACATATAAAAGCATCCGTTCGGGATGCTTTTATACTTTCATACTATTACAATGGCAATGGCAATTTGTATATTATTTTGTAACAAGCTGTGTACTCACAACGTCGCCCACATGCACATTGTATAACTTTGTTAGGCCAGCGTTTACTTCTAGTGCTGCGTCGATGGTTGTTGGTGGGATGTACAATGGGAGCTCGCTGTCTTGCTTGGCCCCAGGGGTTGGAAGTTGCTCGCTTATGGCCACCACTGCATTATTTTTTATCCAAATTATATCTATGGGGAAGAGCATATCTTTCATCCAGAATGCTGGCTCACGCGGTGGGTTAAAAAGGAAAAGCATACCCTCGTTATTTCGCATGGACTGAATACCTGAGAGTCCGTGCATTTGTTCTGGTTCGGTTTTTGCGATTTGCACATTGAATGTGTGCTCGCCTATGGTGACTGTGTGGGTGGGGTGTAGTGTTACATTCGCGTTTACTGTGGGCACGGCGGGGGAGTGCGCGGATGGTGTGCGAGAAGAGTCGGTGCTCGTCTGGGTGTTGTTGCAGCCTGCGGCGAGTAAAAAAATACTAGTGAGTAAAAAAACTATGGAGCGGATAGAAGAGTGTGGAGTTCGCATGGGACTATAGTGTATACTAGTAGTGTACATTAAAGTCATGTAAACATAAAAACATTTAAACATATAAACAAGTGAGCAGTGCATCAAAAAACACGCTTACGTGATTACATGCTGAAATATTAAAAAGACTTCTATGCTCGTAAAAGAATTAATGACCACGAAGATTATTACGGTGCGGCCGGAAGCAACTATAGAACAGGTTGCAGATGTGCTTCACCAGTATCGGTTCACTGGGGTACCGGTTGTAGACGAAAAGGGGAGACTCCTTGGCGTTATCATGGAACGCGATTTCATTACCGCGGATTCCAAATTGTATTTGCCAACGTACGTGAAGATGCTCAAAGATCTGGACTTTGTTCAGAATGACAAAAAGCATTTGTCTAAAGAAGCACAGACACTCATCAACGCTACTGCAGCAGATGTGATGAATAGCAACATAGTGACTGCAAGTCCTGAAGATACCATGGAACACTTGGCAGAACTGTTCGCTACCAAGCGTGTTAACCCTATTCCGGTTGTAGACGCCGGGTTTAAACTTGTAGGCGTTATCTCCCGTAGTGATTTGATTAAATTGTTCTCCCCAAAGAACATAGAAGCGAAACGTGAAGCGCCGGTGCGCATCATGGATGTGACTGCAGAAAAAGCATTTAAAGAAATAGATAGAAACTTTGCATTGGTTAGTAAGATCCGGGCGAGCATATGGTTTCTTATTTCCATTGCGTTTCTCGTAATTGGATTCGTGCTTGGAGTGCTCTGGGTTATCGATTACTAGCGGAACAGAGAATCGAGAATCATGAATTAAGAATCAAGAGTTATGATGTAGGCCACCTCTTTCTGAACAGAAAGAGGTGGCTTAATTCTTGATTCATGATTCTTGATTCGTAATTCAATTTTTAGCTTGCAAAAAATTACTGGCTGTGCTATAATGAATCTAACGTTTTTGAACTCCGCACTGCGGAAAGAAACAAAAATAAAACATAACTAAATATTGCCTTACTTATAAGCATATGAATACATATGCTGGAGGTATGTAGCAACTTGTAGGGGAGCGTATGCGGTCAAGTAAAATTCGGGTTGTAGTGATTGCATTGGTGCTAGTGCTTTTTGCTGGCGCCGGTTTTGCGTTATATACGTACCGGGGGTCTGTTAAGAAATCGTCAACGAAAGCGTCTGAGCCTCGAGAATATACGGTTACTAATTCTAGTCCAGGTAACGATACTATTCTTGGAGTGAGCATTACCTGTACTGCTCGTGAAGTCATAGATCAGTTTGGATATACCTCCGGCTGGGACGTGACTATTAGCGGTGATAACATGGATGCCGCCAAAAAATCCACTGGCGTTAAAATACACGTCCCGTGGAACACGGCACTCGAAGGGCAGGACCATGTCACAGGACAACATCTTTTTGAAGGAGCAACCCCACCTGTGGTTGTGGCATCTGCTGAAACATTTCAAATGCCAGGCTTTGCCGGGTCGCTTACCAGTTGCAATTTGGATATACCTGGAAATCCACCACCACCAGAACCTCCCGCTCCACCAGTAGATAATCCTCCCATTGGTCAGTTCGATTTTGTAGATTGTGCTCACCTTGTTGGCTGGGCAGTTGACTTGGACCAACCAGCTACCGTCCTCGACGTTCACGTGTACAAAGATGCTGCTTCGGGTGCGGATGCATTTGTAGGGTCGTACCGTGCCGATGCTTCGAGATCGGATGTAAATGATGTATATAAAATTTCTGGCAATCATGGATTCGACATACCAACACCGACCGTGTTTAAAGATGGTAAGGCGCACTCTATCTATGTATATGCTATCAATCCAGTAGCCAATAAAGTAAATCCATTGCTCGGAGGCTCACCAAAGACTTTGACTTGTCCATTACCGCCACCAACTGGGCAGTGCAAACTCGATATTACAAAGTTTACTGACTCGGCCACTGCGAAGGTGGGGGATGAAGTCCAATATATTATTGATGTAAAAAATAGCGGCGCAGCTGCTTGTACTGGTAATGTAAAAATTGAAGATACCTATGACGCTGGCGTAAGTTTTGTACGTGAGTCACATAGCAGCAATGTAGTGCGAGGGTATGCAGCAACAAATACTCCATTCCATAACGTAGCTACTCGAACGCTTACCTGGGATGCAAATGTTTTGAGTGGGGGAGAGACTGCGGAAATTACTTGGTATGGAAAAGTAAATAGCATTGCGCAGTGTACGCAAGCCACCATACAAAATAAAGCACGCGTCACCGCAAAGGAATATAATAATCTACAAGATTTTGTTACGAGCAATACAGTAGTAACTGCAGTGAGTGCAGACTGTCCTGGTAGCACCACCGATGTGGGTGTCGAGAAGTCTGTGAGTCCTTCGCTCATTACGCTTGGACAAACAGCAACCTTTACCGTAAAAGTTACAAATAACGGACCTCTTGCTGCAACGAGTGTAGCGCTTAAAGATGTCCTACCAACAGGCCTTAGCCTCGTAAGCTTTACCGCGAGCAAGGGTACGTTTACCAGCCAGGCTGGAACATGGGACATAGGTGCCTTAGCGGTCGCTGAAAAGCAGCAACTGCAGATGGTTGTTCGCGGCGATGTGCTTGGTACCAAAGTGAATACTGCAACGCTAACTACTATCCTTCCTGCCGATTCTAATCCGGCAAATAATCAAGCGCAGGCAAGCGTAACCGTGGTTGCACCGCAAATAGCAGAAGTGTCGTGTGCTCCTGGAACGCAGTCAGTATATACAAACCAAGTTGCAACATTTGCTGCGGTGGGTGGTAATGGTACGTATGCATGGAGTGCTGCTGGTGGAAGTCCGTCAACGGGGAGTAGCGCTACCTTTAGCACGCAGTATAGTAGCGTAGGACAAAAAAGCGTTATAGTGACATCGGGCGACAAGCAGGCAATTTGTACTGTTATAGTGTCTGATGCTCCCGTCATTAATCCACCGTTGGATATTGCAGTTACCAAGCAAGTCAGTCCCGCGGTAATACTAGTAGGTCAGACCGCAACGTTTACTATGACTGCTACAAATCGCACTCAGGTAAACGCTACGAATGTACTGCTTACGGACATACTTCCCCAGGGTCTCAGTGTAACAGGGCAGACAACTTCCCAAGGTACGTTTAACACCGCAACTGGTGTGTGGAATGTAGGCAGTATGGCTGCAGGTGCTACGGTGACCGCTACGCTCCAAGTGACTGGTACTCAGGTAGGGAGTTTTACAAATAGAATAGACTTGACCGGTAGTGTGCCGAACGACTCTGATAGCAGCAATAACTCTGCGACTGCGACATTGATTGTACAAGCCCCAACTCCAGGCCAGCCGCTCGTATGTGCTCTATCTACTTCGAGTGCTGCTGCTGGTCAGGTGGTTACAGCATACGCCAGTGGTGGAAATGGCAGCTACGCATGGACCGCAGCGGGTGGTATTCCTGCTTCGGGTAGCAATAGCTCTTTCTCTACCGGCTTTACTACCGCAGGGGTACATACCATTGTAGTTGCTTCTGGTGGTGAAACAGCGCAGTGTTCCGTAACTATCTATACATCGAGTGGACCACTCAGCGCAGATTTGTCTCTTAGAAAAACGGTGACTCCTGCCACTATTGCGAGTGGCGAAAAAGCAATATTTGCTATAACCGTTACTAACGACGGCCCTGGTTCTCCAAGTGGTGTTACGGTTAAAGATGTGCTGCCGAGTGGTGTTGAATATATTAGTGCTACTACTACCCGCGGTGACTATGCCGTGAACACCGGAGTGTGGACCATAGGTACAATTGGTGTGGGTGAGCAAGTAACACTCCTGATTACCGTAAAAAGTGTAAACGTTGGGAAGCATGTGAATACGGCTGAAATATGTGCGAGCAGTTTGCCAGATGCAGATTCTGTCCCATGCAACGCAAATCCAAATGAAGATGATATAGCCTCTGCAACACTGACGGTTACTGGTGGGCTCGCGAATGCGGGTTTGCCCATTGCTCCTCTCACTACACTTGGTATGCTCTGCGCAGTAGCGGCATTATGCGCTATAAAAATTAAGACTCAGCGCCAAGTACGACTGCAGACCCCTATGGGAGATGTATCTTTGGAGATAGAGTAGTAATCCTTTATAGTACGTACGCAATATAGTAATATACCGCTGTGAATGGTACAATGGTATATTACTATATTGTTTTTTAGTGCCATGTACATTAGTGTCCAAAAATATCGAATAGTAAACCGTGTTCTTACGTGCCTGGTTGTGGTATTTGGCTTGTACTTAGGTATGGCGCCCATGCTGCCGGAGCTGAGTTTTAGGTTTGATCACTCAACCAAATTTTCCTGGCTTAGACATCTGCTAGGTAAGCAGCAGCCTTCGGGACATGGGCTGGTAACTCCACGCACAAGCATGGCTGCCTCGCTTGAAGTTTCTACGGTAGTAATACCAATTCCCAAAGACAATACTTTGGCTATACCGGACATTGGGGTATTTGCTCCTATTGTTGAAGGCAGTTCAAGTGAGGCGCTGCAGCACGGTATTTGGCATCGTCCTAAAACAGGAACTCCGCCAACGGGTGGTAATACCGTGCTCGTGGGTCATCGTTTTTTATATACTTCGGGTACCAATACTCTCTATCACCTTGATAAACTAAAAGTGGGGAATACAATTGAGGTCTTTTGGTCGGGCCAACGATATGCATATGTGGTTGATGCTATACTGGTCACCCTGCCTACTGCGGTAGAGATAGAGCAGCCCACGAGCCAGCCTACATTGACTATATATACCTGTACGCCATTGTTCGCGGTAGATAAGCGTCTTGTGGTGAGAGCACACTTATCGGAATAAGTATCTTTAATCCTTAATCTTTAATCTTTGGCCAGAGTAGTCTTAAGGACTTGTTAAGGATTGACGATTAAAGATTAAGGATAATTTTAATTATGATGCAACCTAAAACAAAAATGTATATCTTGCTGGCCTTGTTAGTACTTGAAGTACTTTTTTGGTGGTGGTCAAAATATAGATATTCTCATTTTGTAGACCTCATTAACTAAATGTGGAAGTATGAATTACGAATTATGCAAAGGACTTAGGTTAGGTCATCACGTCCTTTCTACATAATTCATAATTCTTCCTTCATAATTCACTCTTGTACATGCGATACGACTCAACACTGACAGCATTTATGTTGAAACGCCAGCCCATTGGCGAAGCAGACATGCTGGTAACATGGTATACCGAAGAGGAAGGAAAAATTCGCAGTAGCGTAGTAGCTGCGCGCCGGACAACGAGTAAGCTCGCCTATGTGCTTCAACCTGGGAGCATTGCTTCCATCCGTTTGGTTGGAAGAGATTCTCATGGGGGCTTGCTCAAGCTTGCTGGCGCCGTGCCTGTTCGTCTGTATATAACAGATTTTACGGAGTACCAAGCTGTACTCCATGCGTGGTTCATGGAAGTGGTGCTTCGCGGTACCCCTGATGCGGAAAGCAATCCAGCTCTGTTTGGGTTGGCGCGCGATTTTTTTGCGGGATTAGCAGCGCTGGAAAGCGAAGAGTCCGTTCCTTCATTTGCGGCAGCGGTGCTTATACGACTGTTATTCGTGTTGGGCATCGCGGTACATGAAGAGCCTCAAGAAATACCGCATTTTTTTAGTATCTCTGGGGGTGGATTTTTTACCCACGCTGAACATGTTGACCGCATGCCGATGTCAGAAGCGGTATGGAATAGGTACGTTGTACTTAAAGACGCAAGTTTGCAGGCAGTTCCGATGGTAGAGCAGGTGGATGGCCTTGATGGGCGCATTTTGGTAATGCTTGAGTCATTTTTGGAATATCACCTTGAGCGACCCATCCGCTCTTTTTCCTTTTTAAGTGGTATAATTAGTAAGGAATAATGAATTAGGAATTATGAATTAAGCCCTGTTTGCGCTTCCATTCATACTTCATAATTCATACTACATAATTCACTTTTTTCTTCATGGACAATTTTACATCTCAGCCCATTGCAAAACCTTCGCTTGACGCTACTACTCGCGACCGGCTCGGGTCTACTATAGCCCCGCAAGGCCCACCTCAGTTTGATCCTGCTTCGGAGTCAGGCAGCTTTTTTGCGCGCAACAAATGGTTTGTAATAGTGCTAGTGTTAGCAATTCTAGTCATAGCTGTGTTGGCTTTTTTTGCCTTGCGTAAACCATCTACAGCCCAGGATGCAAAAGTCACGGTGGATTTAGTGGTACCCGCTGAGGTGCCCAGCAGTAGCGAAGCAGTAGTCAAGGCTGTGGTAACAAATAATGATTCTAGAGCAATTACTGAAGGCGAACTCGAACTCGTGTTCCCCGAGGGTGCTGTATTTGTGAGCAGTAATCCGCCCGCAGAAAACTTGTCAGGGACAGTGTATAAAGTGCCAACTCTCCCTCCGGGGGCAAATGCAACTATATTCACCAAGCTTCGTTTTGAAGGTGGCGTGGGCCAGCAAAGATCTATACAGGGTAGACTTTCTTATAAAATTGAGGGCCTGAGCGCAGAATTCAATAAAACTGCGACTGCAGGACTTAAGCTGGTGGCAGCGGGTGTGAGTATAGATATACAAGGTCCTGCTACGGTGACAAATGCTCAGCTGGTGAGCTATACCATTCACTATGTAAACCAAAGCACAGAAAATTTTGACCGAGTGCGGGTAAAAATGGTGTTTCCTCAGAGTTTCCAGTTTGCAGAAAGTACGCCAAAGCCGAGTCAAAGCAATGATACGTGGGATATAGGCGCACTCGCGCCCGGCGCCCAGGGTGATATTGTGCTTAATGGGACCTTTAATTCCAGTACGCCAGGTCAGGGCGTGTCTCTTGCCGTCCAGCTTCAGGTACCGGATAAAAACGGGAGTTATTACACCCAGGCAGAAAATACTTTTGCAACTAGCATTGGTAGTCAGCCCTTAGTGGTGAACCAGGTTGTACAAGGCGGGGCCCAAGATGGTGCTGTTGCGACTCCTGGTGACAGCCTGCAGTACAAAATAGACTATCAAAATAATGCTACGGTTGCTGCGCGTGGGGTACGAATTGTCTTTGCCGTAGACTCCACTACAGCGGATCTTTCTACAATTCAAGCAGAAGGCGCAAATATTAACGGTAATACGGTAACGTGGAGCGCTGCCTCCAAGCCTGACCTGGAAGTACTCAATCCAAATGAATCTGGTTCAGTTTCACTAACCATTCGAACAAAAAATCCACCAGTAAGTGACCGTACTATAAACCCAGTGTTGGCCACGAGTGTAAAGATTAAAGCAGATGAATACGATACATTTTTACCAGGCAATAAGCTCCAGGTAAAGCTATCTACAAAACTTCAGATGGATCTTACGCCTGCCTATGCAAGCGGACAAAAGCCGCCACGCGTGGGCCAGGAGACGCAGTATACGGTTACGGTGAGCCTTAAGAACTCGACGAATGATATTACCCAAGGGTCGCTATCTCTCTTTATAGCAACGGGTAATAATAGCTTTAACAAAGCTTCTATTGTAGGTAGTGAAGCCGATAAAACCACCTACGATGCCTCTACAGGAAAATTGGTGTGGCGATTCGATACGCTAAAGGCACATACCGGAGACTTTGCTCCTGCACGAACCCTGCAGTTTACCCTCCGCGTTGTTCCCTCTGCTTCACAAGCTGCTCGTTCCCTAGTTCTCGTTAAAAACGTACAACTAACCGGGAAAGATGCAGGCACAAGCAAAGACATTACCGCATCGCTCTCTGAGCTCTCTACCACCGACGGCCCGAACGGGAACAATGACGGGATAGTGCAGCAGTAAGCGGGAAGCGCTTATTTCCAATCCTTTGTTCTTGATCTGTAATTACAAGACCAGACATGTTTGTCTGGTCTTGTTAATGGACGGTGGGTTTATCGTTATCATTGGGAACCGCGAAGTCCTAACATAAATTCGTTGCCATGCAGATTTATGGTGTAAGGCGTTTAACTCCACGATAGAGGTAGGATGCTTCTCGGATGCTTTCAAGCCCTAGTATCTTCATTATCATACGTTCTGCACCAGCTCCGAGGCCGCCATGCGGCGGACAGCCGTACTTAAAGAAGTCAAAGTAGAATTGCATTGACTCTGGTCTTACTCCTCGGTCTCGTGCCTGCTTGAGTAATACTTCGTATCGATGCTCACGTTGTGCCCCTGTGGTTACTTCTATGCCATTCCAGAGTAAGTCGAATCCTTTAGTAATACCAGGCCTGTCTTCGAATTGCATGTGGTAGAATGCTCGTGCGTGTGCCGGATACTCTGTAACAAATACAAACTCGTGCCCATATTTTTCTTTAATATATTCTGAAAGTTTCCGTTCTTCCTCAGGACTTAAGTCACCTTCTTTTTCAGAAGTAACACCTATACCAGTTAGCACTTTCTTTGCCTCTTCCATCGTTATCTGTGGAAAGGGGAGAGTTGGTACAGTGAGTTCACGGTTGTATCGTTCTTGTATTTCTTCACCATACTTTTCTTTCACTTTTGCAATAGTATACGCAAGCATCTGTTCTTCTTCTTGGATAATGTCCTGGTGCGATTCAATGAATGATTTTTCTAAGTCGAACCCTTGGAACTCAGTAGCATGGCGTGTGGTAAAGGATGGCTCGGCACGAAACACTGGGCTAATTTCAAATACTTTTTCAAAACCTGCTGCCATAGCCATTTGTTTGTAGAACTGTGGCGATTGAGCAAGATATGCTTTGCGTTCAAAGTATTTTACTTCAAAAAGTTCAGCGCCACTTTCACTGGGGCTACTCATGAGTTTTGGGGAATGTATTTCTATGTAGGAGCGTTCAATGCAGTATTCCACTAGTGCTCGCTGGAATTCGGTCCACACCTTGTATATGAGCTGCCGTTCGGGCTTGCGTAAGTCGAGAAAACGCCAGTCAAGTCGTATTTGTTGGTCTGGTTCTGTTTCACCTTTTTCAACTATTGGGATTGGGAGTTCAGGTTCTGCATGCGAGAGCACTGCAATTTGTTCGGCAACGACTTCAACCCCAGTAAATACTTTTTCTTCCAGTTTTGGCGTGCCGTGTATCTCCACCACACTTTCCAAAGTCAAAGACTTCGCTGCTTCCAGTAATTGTTTATTTGCGACGACAACTTGCGTGAGGCCTGTTATATCTCTCAGTACAATAAATAATATACCGCCTTGGTCCCGGATGGTTTGTACCCAGCCTTGCAGCTTAACGGGCTCACCAATTTTTTCTTTGAGTTGTGAAATGAATGTTCGTTCCATAGTATTAGTACTAATTAAAAAACCCTTACAAAACAGCCTAGAAAAGACTATCTTGTAAGGGCGTTCTATAAAATATAGGGCGCTGTGCCACCTTACTTTATTTACCAGTTACCTGGTAAATCTTAAGACCGCAAGTTACGGTCATCTGCTATAACGGGCTTACCCGTAGAGTTCTATTTGCCTATCGATTGTGATCGGAGGTGTTCTTCTCTCAGCTCGGCTGTGTCATCAGCGTCAAAGCTTTTCTTATTAATTTATTGTACGATACCACATCCTGCACCGTTTGTCTATTAGCTAAGGTAATTTATCCTATACGTAAGAAAAAACTATCTTGTTTAAGATGGCTTTTCCTAGCACTGATGTATGCACTAGGTTTAGACATGTTCTATATTTTTTGATTTTAGAAATGATAAAAAAAGACTTCTGCAGATGCAGAAGTCTTGATTTTTTGAGACTATTTTGGATAGACGAACCCAGCGACGTCGTCTACGGAAAGGGTGCGGTGGGTTATTTTGTAGAGGCCTTCGTAGTTCATTTCGGAGATGTTGAAGGTGCCATTGGCGTTCACCGATTCTACGTAGGCAACGTGTCCATAAGGGCCGCCGTACATAACTGCAGCGCTTCCGGCCATAGGGATTTTACCAGTGCGGTAGCCTGCTGCTGCACCGTTGCGAAGCCATGCTTTGGCGTTGCCGTGGAAGGTAATAACCATTTTCTTTGCTACGTACCAGGTGCAGTTTCCTTTTACAAAGGAGTTTATAGTTCCTTCTATGTCTGGGATAGAGCTATAGTTTACACCAATGGAACGTTTTGCCGTTGGGGTAGGTGCTAGTGGTTTTGGTGGAGTTGGTACGGTTCCGTCTGGACACATTACGTACTGACCTGCCTCTACACTGTCCGCACCAGCGAGTCCATTGTAGGAAATAATGCGCTCTTCCGGGCACTTGAATTTACGGGCAATTCCGGCAATGGTGGTGTCTTCATCGGCTTTGATTAATACTCCTTTGACACTTGGAATAACCAAGAACCAGCCTGGCTTGATGGTATCGCTGGTCAAGTTGTTTGACCATTTGATGGTGTTTATATCTATATCGTGTTCTTTGGCAATAGACGCTATGGTGTCTCCGGATTTTGTTTCGTAGACAGTAATTTGGTTGTTGAGCAGAGGTTTAATGCTGTCGAGGGTGCTCGCGGCTAAACCTTCTTTGTCTATGGTGGTAATATTGCTATTTGTTATAGTTGCACCTGCGACTTCTGTAGTAGGGGTGGGTGCCAGCTGCTCGTCAGCTTGCGCTTCTGGGATAAGGCTGCTTGGTGCAATAGTAGTCGTGGTGCTAAATAACTTTGTATATAAAGAAACGTTTGTGCGGGCATGCCTCGAAAGGCCAACAGCGAAAAGGCTGTTGTCGTGCTTTGCGAGCGATGCATGGCTAATCAAAACATTCGCCAAGATGATGATAAGTCCCAGGCCAATAAGAACACACTCATCAGCAAACCTGAGCATGAGCTTTTGCCAGGGCAGTCGGGCAAGTCTCGTTGCAGGATAGGTGAGGAGGCTATCTACTCCTGCATTCTTAATAACGCCAGCAAGCTGCTGAGCATTCTGTGTAAATTTTTGAGAAAAGCTTTCTGAATCAGTAGGGCTTTGTGGTTTGAGTCGTTCCACTGATACTTTGTGCTTTGAAGGTATTGGGTTCAAGGTGGTATTCCGTTTCTCGTACTCTGTCCGGTCTGTGCTATGGGTAGTCCTGTAATGCTATAAGTACGTATGTTCGTGATGTCCGAGCGTCCTATGCGTTATTCTGTGGGACGTAAGGATAATGTCTGAACAAGTGAATATGCTGGTCCGCTCAATAATAATTAAAAATTAATATAGATACCGAAGCGAATTGCATGACAAGATTAATTTTATGGGTAGTTAGACCTGCATGCAAGGCGCGCGGTGGATAAGCGCCAGTTCTAAGTATACTTAAGCTAAAAAAAGTATTTTAGCTCTAATATAAGCACTAAATTGGGTTTTTGCACTTGCATATTTTTGGAAACTAGTTTTCAAAAAATGTATTTGAGAACCTGGAATATGCCTGTATACTGTAAAAGCAGCCGCGTGGTCTAGGTATGGTATGTAAGCACAAGCGGTATATACGTGTATGAGAAGAAGACCTACTGTAGGGCTATGCCTTAACTATTTTTTGTGGAATCACGTCTCGATTTAACTATATTGAATAATAGACAAAGAGAAGCGGTTACTGCGCCACCAGGACCGCTTTTAGTGCTTGCCGGAGCTGGGAGTGGTAAAACTCGGGTACTTGCCTACAGAATTGTCTATATAATAGAGCAAGGTATGGTTGCCCCGGACCACGTGTTGGCTCTAACCTTTACCAACAAGGCCGCAAAGGAGATGCGGGAGCGAGTGCATACACTGCTTAGCAGTCAGAATGTAGTAGTCAGTAGTCAGTTTCAGGAACCGACAACCGACAACCGACAACCGACAACTGCTTTACCTACCTTGAGCACCTTTCATAGCCTGGGGGTAAAAATGCTGAGGCAGCATGGGTATGTTTTAGGACTGCCTAGGGTGTTTGCCATTTTAGATACTGAAGATCAGTTGAAGCTACTAAAAGAGGTCTTTGTGGCACAGAATATAGATGAGTCCATAAAGCCGCAGGTAGTGCTCCATTTTATCCATGGCATCAAAAATAGCGGTATGGCTGCTGAGGAAGCTGCGGCTGGCCTTCGGGGGTATATGGCCCAGCAGTTTATTGCGGCGTATTATGGATACCAGGCTGAGTTACATAAACAAGGCAGTGTAGATCTTGATGATCTTATTTTGCTTCCTGTTAAGTTACTTTCCGAATTCCCTGAAGTGCGGAGTTATTACCAAAACCGTTTTCGATATATTTTAGTTGATGAATACCAAGATACAAACCCTATTCAATATAAATTTTTACGTCAGTTGTCGCCGCCAGCACCGCTCTTTGTAGTGGGAGATGATGCGCAGAGCATTTATGGATTTAGGGGAAGTGACATTGCCAATATCTTGAACTTTGAAAGAGACTTTCCGGAGAGCAAGGTTGTAGTACTAGACCAGAACTATCGTTCCACCCAGAGTATTCTGGCGGTAGCAGACAGAGTACTACAGCATAGCGCAGAGCAGAAACCAAAAGTATTATGGACGGAGAACTCTGTGGGTCAAAAAGTGTGGGTGAAAGAACTCTCCAATGAAACTGCAGAAACGGATTTTATAGTTGAACATATTATAGCTCTGGCCACCGAGTCGGATGGGGGTGGGGTGGCTGGGGGTGAGACAGAAGAAGTAGAAGATGTTGTTGAGGAAGATGATCGGCCATTTTCGGTTTTGGACTATATGCTGGGTCAAAAGAAGAGGGGTGCGCATACGGGAGCATCTTTTTCGAGCGCTCGATTGCCTGCTCAACACGGGCCGTTGTCCCGGTATGCAGTATTGTATCGAACACATGCACAGTCTCGAGTTTTGGAAGCAGGCCTTCTCGCTGCGGGGATTCCATACAAAATTGTTGGTGGAGTACGGTTTTTTGACCGAAAAGAAATAAAAGACGCTATAAGCTTTCTCCGGGTGCTGGTAAATGTTCGTGATGGTATAGCGTTGGCAAGGGCTTTGGGCGTACCCGCAAAGGGTGTGGGGGATAAAACAATAGCATTGGTAAAAGATGTTATATATGGTCAGCACGTAGAGCAGACTACTGAGTGGGGTGTAACAGAAAATAGTCTCCTTATAGAGCGCGTGCAAGGCGGGCTGGGGGGGTTGCCAAATACAAAAGCCAAGACTGCAGTGGCGGCATTCTTCAGTATGGTAAGAGGCTGGGCAGCTGTTCCCCTAGATATGCCATTGCATGAATTGCTCCAGCGGATACTAACTGAATCGGGCCTGCTAGCGCACTACAAAGCAGAAGGGGAGGCGGGTGAGGTGCGGGTGGAAAACCTTCGAGAGCTAATATCGGTGGCACAGAATTTTTCGGCCCAGCCATGGCCACTAGGGCTTGCAGATTTTTTGGAAGAGGTTGCGCTTATGTCTGACCTGGATACTGTTGCTGACTCAGATGATGCTGTCACGCTTATGACACTCCATGGCGCCAAAGGGCTTGAATTTGATGTAGTATTTTTTGCGGGACTAGAAGAGGGGCTTTTGCCCCACAGTAGAAGCATGCTGGATCCAAAGGCCTTTGCAGAAGAAGTGCGACTGGCGTATGTAGGTGTAACTAGGGCGCGCCACGAACTGTATTTAACATATGTGCGTCAGCGAGGTATTTTTGGAGAATCTCGCTTGGCAGTGCCATCCCGTCTGCTTAGGGAGCTGCCCGAAAGTGCAGTGCAGTGGAAAAGTGGCAGACCAAAATCGTTGCCCGCAAGTAGTATGAATGACGGCGGGGTAGAGTATGAACCTTTTCAAGACTAAGTGGAAAGTTCATAAAGTTCTTAAAGTGTAAAGTAATTCACTTTATGTACTTTCATACTTTATGAACTTTAAGAACTAATACTATGACTATTGAACAATTACAAACTCTCTTACATACGTACCACTTGAGGCCGGATAAAAAGTTTGGTCAGAACTTTTTGCTTGATGACAGTGTCCTGGATAAGATGGTCGATGCGGCGCAGGTAGGCGCGCAGGATTTAGTTCTGGAAATAGGGCCAGGTATAGGCAATTTGACTCAAAAGTTGTCAGAAAAAGCAGGGGCGGTGTTGGCCGTAGAAAAGGATCTTCGACTCCAGGAGCTATTGGGTGATTTGGGGAAAAAACATGCGAATATGCATGTAGCGTTTTCAGATGTACTTCATTATGACTTTGCTGCAGCGCTACAGAAGCTAGCAGGAGACGCTGGGCCGGTCCCCGTTTCGTATAAAGTGGTGGCCAATATACCATATTATGTTACGGGTAAAATAGTTCAAATCTTTTTGCGCGCACCGAGTAAGCCGCTCAGTATAACTGTGCTCGTACAAAAAGAGGTTGCGGAAAGTATAGTGGCAAAGCCTGGCAACAACAACTTATTGGCACTTTCCGTTCAACTTATAGGATCTCCCCGTATTGTGTGTATGGTTCCGGCTACTAGTTTCCATCCTGCTCCAAAAGTGCAGAGCGCTGTGGTGCATATTGATATTCCCACGACTGCACCGTATGGTGAGGTTGATGAGAAAGCATTTTTTAGAGTTGCCCGTTCTTGTTTTGCAGGAAAACGAAAACAAATCCACAATACTTTATCTAACAACTTACGTTTGGCTCCAGATGTTGTAGTTGCTGTGCTCAAAACCGTTGCCATAGCTCCTGCTGCTCGTCCTCAAGATTTGTCCGTTGAGCAGTTTATAGAATTGTCTCGGGCAATTTCCCAGCTATAGCATTGGCGAGCGGGTGGTAGTAGGTGAAAAATTGAATCATGCTCCATGCGGAGAGGTAGCGTGTTCAGTTAATATTAGGCATGCATTACACCATATATTTTTACCGTCATTAGGAAAAGTGCTATACTGAAACTAAATTAGGTAAGGTTATTTAGAAATAAAATTATATTCACTTATGAATACGAAGAAGCTTCTTGTGCTCACTGCCAGCATCGCGCTGCTTGCAGCTGGCTGTTCTAAAGCTAAAACCCCGGCGCAAACTCCACCTCCAGCAACTGCTCCTGCACCTACCCCTGCGGCTGCTATACAGGAATTTGACCCGGCGCAGGACTGGATTCGGTTTTACCCAGGCGAAACTACTAAGTTTAATTTGGCTATTGCCAAGACCTGGACAGGTGATGACGATGCAACCGATACTCACTTTGTACTAAGGTCACGAGTGGGTGCGGATGGAACTGCTCCCGATGACATGATTTTTGACTTTACTGTAGCCCCACTCACTGCGGGAACTCTTTCTGAACAAGTATCAGCCAATATAAAAAGTGCAAAAAGTTCAGGCCCCGTTGTGGTGAGCAAAACGGATACAGGTGCGCAATATGCATTTGCTCCAATTATTGATTCCGCAGGAAAGTCTGCGCTCGTCTTTGCTGTGCAATACCCTGGAACTCAATACATAAAAGTGAAAGTCACTGGTAACATTACGCATCCGTATATTGGTCGAGTGATGCAGAGTATTGTCCTAATGAAGTAGGATGAAAGGAAATTACATGGGATATATGAATAATGAACAAGGCTTTGGGCAACGAGGCCAGAGTCGGATAAGAAAAACGCATCGTGCTTTACAGGTGGATTTAAGTCGGGCCAAGCTTTTTATGGTTACCTTGGCACTGAGTCTTATATTTGGCTTACTTCCTTTGAGTGTAGTTAAGCCGCAAGGTGCTTCAGTTAGTATGCTTGGTGAAAAGACAGCTCAGGCTGATATGCTCTCGGTGCTTAGAAACTCATTTAATGGCTATACAACGAGTCAAAATCCCGGTGCGAAGCCAGCGGCAGCCACTCCCACTAATCCAGAACAAATAGCTGCTACAGCTGCTGCGAATCATACTTTTGTGTGTCCCGATGGGCAAGTAGAAAGCGGCCGTGTTGAACGCGAAGGTGCTATTCGCTGCGTTCCTTGTCCAACAGGGACTGTGCGCATGTTTGTAGGCGGCGGCGAAGCATGTCATCCTCCAGGGTTCAAAGTTGATTACAGCTATATCCCAGCTGGGTATGAAGTTGGGGCCAATGGTCAGATTTGTCGCTCCGATGGGCAATCTTATGCAGGATCCTTTAACCGAAGATACAAGTCCACTCAACCAAACTTTGGTGAGTGCTGTAATGGTGGGTTCCGTGACACTAAACCGGTAGTGGCCGGTAGCAGCGTGGCCCTGTTCATTTGTGGTGGAAATAATCCCGCCCAAAGCTCTACTGGCGGCAGCGCAGGTTCTGGCCAGGGAGCAACTGGCGGCAGCGGCCAAGGGGGTTCGGGAACAGCTACGGGTACGCCAGCTCCGCATACTTTTGTGTGTCCCGATGGGCAAGTAGAAAGCGGCCGTGTTGAACGCGAAGGCGCTATTCGTTGCGTGCCGTGTCCTACAGGAACAGTTCGCATGTACGTTGGTGGCGGAGAATCCTGCCATCCACCAGGATACACTGTAGATTACAGTTTCATTCCTGCTGGATATGAGATTGGCGCTAACGGCCAGATATGTCGCTCCGATGGCCAGTCATACGCTGGTTCATTCAATCGACGGTATAGATCCACTCAGGCGAATATGGGTGAATGTTGTAACGGCGGCTATCGTGACAGTAAACCTGTTGTTGCCGGAAGTAGTGTGGCATTGTTTATTTGTGGGGTTCCTACTGCAGCGCAGGCTGCGGCTGCTGGGGCGGTAGTTCCAAAGCCTTCAACACCCACCGGAAATAATGGCCAAGGTTCTTCTGCAACCAATACGAGCGGCTCGTCTTCGTCGTCTGGTACTGGCTCGTCTACAGGTCAGTCAACAGGGGGCACGACAACTACTGGTGGTCAAAACGGTCTTACGGGTTCTGCGACTACTGTTGGTTCGCTCGATACTGCTTCTATTTCTCAGTTTAAAGGATGGGCGTTCGACCAGGATAGTACTTCTGCGGTTGTTGGCGTTACCTTTTATGCAGATGCTACCCTTGAAAAAGGTGGAACACCCCTTGCGGGATCTGTAAAAACCACGACGCAGCGTGATGATGTGAACAGTACGTATGGTATTAGTGGTGCTCATGGTTTTACGGCCACCGTATTTTTGGCCACTGCTACAACTGCGTCGAACAACGCAGCAGGTACCATAACCATTCCATTGACCATGCAGGATGGTAAAGAGCATTTGGTGTATGCATATGCCGCAGATGCTACTGGAGCAAAGAATGTTTTAGCGGGAAGTCCTAAATCGGTTTCTTTTGGGAGCGCCAATTGTACGACTACGACAACGGGCACTGGTACAAGCGGTAGAACTACCCCTGGCCAAGTGGTGGTAGGTAGTCCTGGCGGCGTTGGATCTGGTGGTTCAGGCGGTTGTTCCGGGTCAACGGGTAGTGGCGGCGCAGGTGGGTCGAGCAGACACAATTACCTTACCCCTTGTGATGGGGCAGGTATAGCAGGCAAGGACGATCCAGCTATCGTGGTAGAAGTCAAAGCCGATGGCACCATAGTGGGAAGTGTGGATACTAAGAATGTAAGCGACGCGGTGGTTAAGATAAATGGGACAACCACTACCAGTAAAACCTTTACCCTCAAAGCAGGTGATAGTATCTCGGTTACTACTAAGAACGGTACGTATTCTGCCGATGCGGATGGCCTTGCAAAAGGTGAGAATGCTTCCATCCTCGTTCCTATGCCTTGTATTCGAATAGGGTATGACGATGTGCTTGGTGGTCAGCAGTGCGGCGACGGCCAAGATGGTACCTGTGCCGATGAGCTTGATGCGTTTATAAACGTAGAAAGCATTCAAAATGCGGGCATAAAAGATAGCGATTTTGAAATATGGTACAAGGTCAAAGGTGGTAAGTACGATACTGGCGGTTGGAAAAAATATGACTGGAAGAACTGCGGCCAGTATAGTAACCATTGTATTCGCTTGGCAGGTGCAGGTGTGATTTATGCCAAAACCAAGATAATTGCTGGCACACTTCCTGGAAGCTGGAGCCTCACTGCTCAAAAAGAATTTGATGTTGCAAAAGGCAAGTTCTAATACACGAGCATATAAAAAACCACAGAAATCTGTGGTTTTTTATATGTGCTTTTTATGTGGCATGTACGTTATTCTTCTGTGCTGGTAAATACCACCTGGTAATTATTATTTTTTTGTTCATTTATGGTATACTAATTGCAAAGGTTAATAATCTATCTTTTGAAACAAATGAAAATCGCGAATCAACAAAAGTTAATTATAGGCGTTGCCGCTTTGGCAATAGTCGCGCTTATTACTACTACCATTTGGAGCCGTCCCGGGTTTTTGTACCAACCCCCAACTGCAGCCCAGCGCCAAATTGCCCAAGACAAACAAAAGCAAGAGTTGGAAGAGTATCGCAAGTACTTAGCAGATATTCAAGCTGATCCCGGCGCTAGTCAAGCAGTAATTAGCAAAACAATAGATTCAAAAGTGCTATCTGCGCAAGTAAAGGCCGACCTGGGTGCGGCCAAGCCCCCATTGACCCCTCACGTGGATGCTTCCCGTTTTGCAGTAAGTGCTGATACGAGCCGTACCGCAATAGACACTTACTTGAATGGGGTAAAGCCATTACTTGAGAAAATAAGTGAGTTGCCCGCAGATTCTTTGAATTCCGCACTCGGTGCTGAGCCAGACCCAATCGCGGCTCGTTCTTTACAGGGCGTTTCTAGTAATGCAATTTCTGATCTGTATAATATGACTGTGCCTAAACCAGCCGTGGAGCTGCACACATCTATTATTGCTGCACTTTCCGTACATGGTCAGTTTATTAACGACGCCGTAAGTACATCGTCTTCTGTTGCCCCGCGTGGTGCTGCGCGGTGGAGTAACACGTATCCGACATACGCAGCAGCTCAAATGCAGCTTGCAAATGTTAATACTGCAGTTCAGGCGCTGGGTCACCAGTATGGCCTTTTGGGGGATGGTGAAAAAACCGCACAGAATGGATTTATAAAAACTGCAAATGCGCAGGTGCCCGTTTCGGTAATAACCAATATCCCTCAATGGCTTGAGCTTGCTATCCGGCAGGCAGTGAGTACGGTGATTTTAAACTACATACGGAACCAAGTGCTTACTTGGGCCCTTCGGTTTGATAAAGATCATACCATTGCCAACTTCTTGTACTATGGCAATGCTCTTACCACTAAGAACACTGAAGATTATTTAAAGAAATACGCAACCGAGGAGCAGGGCTTTGATAATGTAGATAGGGATATGATTAAAAATCTCATCCCTCAGTTTAATTGCGGTAGGTTAGACGAAGAAGCGTTTAAAAAAGATGTACGGGCTAAAGTTCTAACGTACTTAGGTTTTAATCCTTCCGCACTTTCCGCAACTGACATAAGTGATCCTGATTATTATACGAAACTATCGAAGACTGCCACGCTCAGGGGCGACCCAACTGGACAAGGGTATGCCCTATGGGCCCAAAGCCTAGCAGCTGTGACCCAGGGCGAAAGTGAGAAAAGCGGTATTCTAGAACAGTTGTCCTCAGGTAAAAAAGCCGGGTATTCTGCTCAGGGGACTCAGAAAATTGTAGAATCTGTGGATCTGGTAAGCGGTAAGATTACTTCCGCCATAAATGCCATGTTTAATATTGGTCCAACAACAGCTGCCACTGGTTTAACTGGTGCGGTGGCGGGCATTTTGACTTCGGTTTTGCAACAGCTTGTGGTTCAGGGGACTGTAACGTTGAGCGAGCAAACAAAATGTATAAAAACCGCAGTATATAATCCCATTATTCCCGGTGATTTTACACCGAGCGGGGGTGATGTAAATGTTTCGCAAATTACTCAGTGTGTTTCAAATCCGGATACGTGTAGAGATTTGCTTTTCGCCAATCCGAACGGCTCAGTTGGTGTGAGAAAGCCGTAGGTCGTAGGCGAGTTAGGTTCGTTTGCCTCGTGCAGCTGTGCTGAGTTAGTAAACTATTGAATGATTTTAGTTTCACCATGAAAGCGTCTATACCTTCACGTATAAAAATAATAGTATTTCGACTGGCAGTATTCGCGCTTTTGGCCGGTGTTGTTGCGCCTGCCTATGCACAAGTGAGCCCACGGGGTATTGTCACTGGGACTCCCCCTGGCCGAGTATTACAGGCTCAACAAACCTCAAACTGCTTTGTCCCCACGTTAAAAGTAACACCCTCAGAAGTAGACAAGAGTGGGAGTTTGAAGTTTGAGGTTAATGTAAAAAACACCTGTACCACGAAGCAAACCGCATACGTAAAAGTTCTTTATAACGACACCCTATTGCTGCGCAATGTAACTCCGGGCGGCGCTTTTGGGACTCCGCCGGCAGAGCTTTCCGGGGGGGCTTCCAAAGATTTTGCTTTCGATGTTGCCGTGGGGGGTATCCAGGGCCTTACCAAAACTACTAATTTTCATGCCCAGGTTACCATGTCGAGGTCGCCGGATGCGAAAAGCGAGCCCGTTCCGGTGGTTATGAAATTTATAACCGACGAGAACCCGGTCGGTAGTGCGAACTGTTTGTTGTTGAACTTGATAGTCGCGCCTACGGTTATTAAAGCACAAAGTGAGACATTAGCTTTTGGATTAAAGTTAAATAATAATTGCACGGGGGGTATCGGGCCCCAGCTGGCCGTTCTGTATAACAAAGATCAGCCCATAAATCCTATCGCCAACCCCCCATGGCTTGCTCCTGGTGCCTCTGACCAAGTAAACTTTTCCTGGGGCGCCGGGGGGCTACAGGGTTTGACTGGTACTACTAATTTTTATGCTGTTGCAAAATATACAGACCCGGCTAGTAAGAAGGAAGTTTCAGTACGCAGTAATGTAGTAGCGGTCTCAATGGAATTTAGTGGCGTAACTCCGGGCGATGGCGGCGCCGGGACTGGAGAGGGCGCTACATTACCTCCTGGTGCGCAAACCCCTACGGCCGGTGGCGCTACCAGCTGTATTAGCATTACCAGTGGGCCAATTTGCGTCATCAACTATGTTATTGCCGCCGTGGTGCAGGTATTTAACTCGATAGTTAAGTATGTTTTGCTCAGGTTTTTGGGGCCATTTATTGAAGCGCTTGTTTCCATTCGGACTTATACTGATGATTTTGCGCAGGTTATATATAGTGCCTGGCAGATACTGCGCAACCTTGGAAATATTTTCTTTATTTTGTCCATTGTGGCAATTGGTGTGGCAACGGTTTTCCGCATATCGGGATACGCTGTTAAGGATTTGCTGGTAAAGCTTATTGTTGGTGCTATACTCATAAACTTTAGTTTAACTATTGCCCAGGCTATATTAGGCATTGCAGATACGGTTACCAATCAATTCTTAGGACCAAATACGGGAGCAATACGCGCTATTGTGAATCCGTTGGTTACTACGAATATATGGGCGAATGTAACTGCGAACGCTGGTGATTTTTCATCGTCTATTCAGGGTGTATTTAGTTTCTGGCTCAGCTTTGCCGCCTTTGTCGCATTCTTGGGTGTAGCATTTTTGTTGTTCTTCCGCATTATAATGCTCTGGATACTGCTCATGCTGTCCCCATTGCCTTATGTAGCTATGGTCTTGCCCGCTACGCGCAAGATGTCTAAGACCTGGTGGAGCAAGTTCATACAGTGGGCATTTAACGCGCCTATAGTGGCGTTCATGCTGAACCTTACTGCTACTATTACTGTTGCAAATAGTAATATCATCCAAAAACTGGCGAACGTCCAAACTGGTAATAGCAGTGAAGTGACTACATTTATGTTCGCAGTGGCAGGGCAAGCAATTCCTATAGCCTTTTTGTTCATGACCGTGAAAGCCGGTGCTTCTGTGGGTAAGGGTGCTGCTGGATTTATAGATAAAGCCATAGACAAGGGTGCTAAAGCGGCCTTCCTGCCAGCGGCGCTTACAGGTGCGGCAGTTGGCGGCGCTGTTGGCGCGGGTGCTGCTGCGGTTGCTAAAACTGCAAAGAATGCCGCTGCTGTTCCCCTTGATTTGGCAAAGCTTAAATTCGCAGAGGGCCGGGCGTCACGATTAAATGATATCGCAAATGACAAGGCAACTACAGGAACTAAAATAAAAAGCTTTTTGGCGGGAGATAGAAGTATTGGAAAGATGCTGGAGGCTAAGCGTAAGCGCTACGAGGGTGATACTAAACACTATAAAGGGGCAAGCGAAGAGTATCTGAAAGATATAGAAAAGAATCGGTATAGCTGGGCAGGGGCAAAAGTTTTGGGAAATAAAATAAAAACCAAGGGCTCTAACCTCGCGGCGAAGCTTCAAGGTGCTGATACTGTACAAGATCTTGCTAGGTTGAAGACAGACCAAGAGCTCCAGCAAAACCTGAAAGATGCCAAATATACCGGATCCTTGACCGATACAGATGCTATGAAACAGCAAATTGAGTTAGCTAAAGAAGCACTGAAAGATCCGAAAATTTCTGATGACGCAAAGAAAGATAAAGAGAAGCTCATTAAGACTCTTGATGACACTGTTCGAAACATGGAAATCCGTGCTAATAACAACGAGCTCTCCAAAGCTGCAAGTGTCGGTGCTAATGAGTTGAATAAGGTTATCCACGAGCTTAGGGAACCCGCCCAGACACAATTGGCCAAGTCAGAGTACGCACCTTCCTACATTGCCGATAAACACCGCCGCGAGAATACTAAAGGTGCTGCGTCGCGCCTTCCAAGTGAATACAGTCTTGGTGAGTACGCAGATTTCTTCAAGAAGGCTGTTGCTAAGGGCGACAAATATGGTGCTTTACTTGCGGCGCAGACCATAGAGCAAGAAGGCGACACCAAAGACATGCTTAAGCAATTTGGGTATACAAATAACTCTGATGGGCTTAAGAAGTTTTATAAAGACTATTTCCGCAATGGTACTAAAGGTTTTGATGTAGGTGCGGAGACTTATACGACTTTGCTTCGGGAGAGTGATAAACGAACTAAGTCAGCAGGAGACTGGGACTTGGCTGGTAAGATTAAGTACGATACTGGTAGTGGTAAATATGAAGAAGACGGTGCTGGTCGTATTGGAAAGAACGTAGATAAGCGCATAGGAGAAGGGTCTATTAATGATATATGGCGTGGTATGACAACGAAAACTGCCATGACGTATAACATAGATGCCGAAAGCGGTGAAGGGAAGTGGGGTTTGAGTGATCACATGATTGAGGCTCTTAAGAAGATGAACCCGGGGGATCCGATGTCTATGCAGGCATTGACTCGAACAAATAGTCCTATGGCTCGTAACATAACTACTTTAAATGGGAGCCTTAAAGATGATCCGAAGGCGTTAAAAGAGATTGAAATTCAGTTTAAGGACGCGATTAAGGAAGCCTCAAAAGCACGAGGAAGAACAGAGCAGCAGCAAACAGAAGATGCTGATAAAGCATATATGATGGTCAAGTACGCAAGCAATGATATGACTGCTGCTGAAGCTTCGGTAATTAAGGACGTTGTAACCCAAGTAAATGATGAGGCAGCTATCCTCAGTGGTCGTCGTCCAAAGCAGAAAAATAAAGATAAAGACAATAACCAAGCTAATAGCAATAATCAGAATAATAATCAGCCCCAAGCAGGCCAGGCGCAAAACAATCAGGGCAATAATTCTGGACAAAACAATCAACGGCGTCAAAACCGTCCCAGAGGTGGAAATGGCCAGCAGGGTGGCGGGCAGCAGCCTCCTACAAATACGCCACCTTCCTCTACTGGGCCCAAGCTTAAGCTGAAGCAGTAAAGTCTTTATATCTAAAATAGTATGGAAGAGTCTGAAGTACAACAAATAGCCGAAGAAGCAGATGAGGCCATTGCGGCCTTAGACGTTGCTGCTGCCCGAAATCTACTCAAACAGCTGGACGGTTTTGGTGTAACCCCAGAACAGGGTGATGCTGCCGGGGTATTGTATAGAGACTTGCTTTTCGTGAGGCTACCACAGCTTGCTGCTCCACAATCGACTTGGCTTTTGCAACATTGTGTACTTGCTGGTCTTATGTTGCCAGATTTTGATTTATCTGCCCGTATAGTCGATGCTATGTCGATTGTGTTTGATGAAGACGAGCGGGTAGCGTTGGTAGCTAGGTTTGTGGAAGCAATAGAGCAGGGAACTGAGTTACTCGGCACGAGTAACTTAACTATAGAAGGTGCTGAGTTTCCTCCCACTGTTCAGTCTTGGATAAAAGATTACAAATTATGGCCCGCACCTTCCCCAGAGCGCAAGGGGTTAGACGAGCTTAATTATGCTAATCAAAGCCCAAACGCCAAGAAGCTTGACCAGGTTTCACGAAATTCCCTCTTGGGTGTACTTGGTTTGTACGATACGCTTCACAATAGTATTGTTGCTTACAACAATCTTCCGGAAATATACGTGGAAGACCATCCGCGCGCAAATTTATCTGCCCTTGCTGCAAGTCCAGACGAATTTGATTCCTTAAAAGCAGCTGATGACGCGTATGTACAAGCAGCGAAAAGTATTGTGCAAAGTGATAGTATCGCCTATGCGTCTTCGCCAGTAGCGCCACAGAGGGGGTCAGTTGCGCCGGACAGCTTTAGTCCATCCCCAAACATACAGGGCGTGTTGGTGCAAACCCCGTTGGGTGTTTCAGAGAATAGTGGGCTCGACATGGTTGCTCCGACTATTGCTGACGAAGATGATCATGTGCCGACTTCGAGCATGTCCGTAACGCAACGCAATGATGGTTCAGTCTCTCAAGGTGCTCCTACTATATCTGATGGGTCATTGCCTGTCGCGGCATATGAGGCGCCAGAAGACTTGTCTCATTCTGCCTCCATTCCAGCGCAGGGTCCTATACGAACAGGTGTGCGACCAGTGCCGTTGGCCACTGCGCCGGTTTCCAAGCTTGTTTCGCCTATTAAGCTTGCAAAGCCTGTACCGAGTATGGATGAGCTAAAACATGAGGCAGAAGCCAGGCGGGATTCTGTTCAGGCAGACATAGATAGTAAGCTCAATAGCTTAAAAAAGAAAGCGGGCGAGTAGCACTGCGCTTCACTATACTGCACTGAAGATCTATAAAAACAAAGCTATGGTAAATCAATCACAATTAGAAACAGTGCGAGAGCTTGTACGTACTTCAAAAAATCTCTCAGACGCAGAGCGTACTGAGTGGCTGGGTTTGCTTGGCTTCATGAACGATAAGCAGCTCTCAGATTTATCTGCTATTTTGCAGTCGGCTTCGCCGACCCCAGAACCGCCCAAGGTAATCATACCGGTGAAAGTTATTGCTCCTGAGCAAATAGCAGCACCTGCAGCAGAGCTGGACCTTCCAGCACCTACGCCTACAAGTCGACCCGCTATACCACCCATTGCAACTCCCCCTCCTGGGGCGAATACTGTTTCAGCTTTCATCAATCGCAATTTTGCTACAGAGCTTCATCGCACTCCTGTTCCGCCATCTATTCCAGAAGAATCAGCGAAAAAAAACATTTCTACAACACCTGTCCCAGCCCCGCCTGAATTGATCGTTCCTACACCTCCGGCAAGGTCCGTGAATATGTCGGACATTGCTGCTAAGGCGCCAGCTGCGCCAGCGGCAGAGCCTTTGGCGGCGCCAAGTGTGAACATTCCTCCAAAGCCAATTGCTGCAACCTTGGCACCAGAACCTGCGGCAATTAGCCTGCCTCAGCGCGCACCCGAGATTGTAACTCCACCGACTCCAGAACCTTCAGAAGAAAATGATGCTCTTCCACAAGTAGATGAAGAAGTAGTGGCGCCCCCTAAAAATTTAGAAGATGTACGACGGTTAAATGTGGCAACGCTCCGGGGTAGGGGTGTGCTTGGCATAGAAACAGAACTTAAAACCTTGTGTCAGAAGTTTGGCTATTTTTCAGTACAATTTGCGCTTGAGCACTCGCCGCTCTATCAAACCTATTTAGCAGTAGGTAGTCGTGTGCTCCAGCAGCACCAATCGTTTGAAGGTGTACAGGCTGAGCTTGCTGCAGGAAATAGACCATATTTAACTAAGCCTGAATTTGAAGAAATAAATGATTTATTACAGCGCATAAAAAGCGGGTAATATGGTATAATTAGTACAGTTCGTAAAGTTCATAAAGTAGAAAGTTCATAAAGTATGACTTTACAAACTTTAAGAACTTTATAAACTTTCAACGTATTCATGCAGTTTCCCGTTCCACAATTCACCGAAGTAGAGGATAAAATTATAGGCCCTTTAACTGTTAAGCAGTTTTTTATTTTGCTGCTGACTGGGGGCATTATATTTTTTGCGTATTCTCTCTCTAAAGACTATTACGTAACTGGTGCTGCTGGCGTATTGGTTGGCATACCGGGACTTGCCGTGACTTTTGGTCAATTCAATGGAAGGCCTATGTATGTCTCGGTATTCGTTTTTCTGAATTACTGGACCAGGCCTAAATTTTTTATTTTTCATAAAGAAGCAGAGGGTCATACCACCACTACAGTGAAAAACTTGCAACCAGCGCCAGAGCCCCCTAAAAAAACAGAACCAGGTGATGACCCTCGTAGTAGACTGCATAGAATTCAGTATCAATTAGAGCAGCGTGCAAGCCAAGAAGCAGAACTGTTGCAGCAGCGGAAGTGAGAATTGTGAATTAAGAATGGCATGATATATTTCTCTCTTAATTCATACTTCATAATTCATAATTCTAGACTTTAGTTATGGCCCTAGAAATGCAAAAACCAAATCAGGCAAAAGGAGTATCTACCAACAATGCATTGCGAATTGCAGAAATACGCGATGATATTGTTATTATGCAGGACGGCACGCTACGAGCAGTCTTGGCCATCTCTTCTACAAACTTCGACTTAAAAAGTGAAGAAGAGCAGAATGGCATTGTCTATGGCTACCAACGCTTTCTCAATTCACTAGATTTTCCTGTGCAAATTCTCATGCAGAGCAGAAGGTTGGATATTGCAGATTATGTTGGCCGCCTTAAGGTGACTACGAGCCACCTAACCAATGAACTGCTGAAAATGCAGGCGAGCTATTACATGGACTACATAGCAGAGTTGGTAGCCAGTGCAAATGTAATGAGTAAGAATTTTTACATAGTTGTACCTTTATCTCAAAGTGTGACCCCTGCTGCGGGCGGGTTTCTTTCCAAAATTTTTGGCGGTGGCGTGGCAAAACAGACAACGCAAAAACTTGATAACTTAAAACATTACTCTGAACAGCTCCAGCAGCGCATAGACTCCGTTATGGGCAACTTGTCTGGGGTGGGGCTGCGCATTGTCCGGCTCGATACGGGTGCGCTCATTGAACTTTACTATAACTCTTATAACTTTGAGTCGGCGCCTACACTTGATAGCAGTACCCTTGGTGATATAAAAGTAATAAATGCTCCCGGGAGTCCGACGGCCAGTTAATGCGCCCTATTTTTTGAAATTGTCTTTACATAGCCATGAGTTTATTCGCAACCAGAACACCCGAGCAAATTGCTCAAGAAAAAGAAAAATTGCAATCTGCAAAATCTGCGTCCCAGGTTAACAAGCAGGTTGCTGAGCTGGAAAAAATATACCAAGAAGGTGTAACGTCTTTAAAAGATTTACTTTCACCTACGGCGCTTAAGTACGAAAGCTCCTATTTTTTGCTGAACGGTAAATACGGTCGCAGTTTTTTTGTGCTTGCGTACCCTCGGTTTCTTTCTACGAACTGGCTTTCGTTTATTATCAATTCTGAGGGTGAACTGGACGTATCCATGTTCATTTACCCAATTGATTCCGCAACTATACTGAAAAAGCTCAAGTCTAAAGTTGGTGAAATTGGTTCACAGCTTAGCATAAACCAAGAAAAAGGAGTTGTGCGAGATCCAATGCTTGAGACGGCGTACCAGGATGTAGAGGGTCTGCGCGACTCGCTCTTACAGGGAACAGAAAAGTATTTTCGTTTTGCTCTCTATTTCACTATATATGCCGATAACGTCAAAGATTTGGACGAAGCTTCTACGGTGCTGGAGAGTGAGCTCGGAGCAAAGCTTGTGGTAACAAAACGCGCGCTTATGCAGACTGAGCAAGGGTTCATTTCCACCCTACCCTATGGTCTGGATGAAATGAATATAGGTAACAATCTAAATACAAGTCCACTTTCTACAACCTTTCCGTTTGTATCACCCGACCTTACGAGCAATGATGGTATTTTGTATGGTATAAACCGGCACAACAACAGTCTTATTTTGTTCGACCGGTTTAAGATGGAAAATGCGAATTTTGTGGTATTCGCGAAGTCTGGTGCTGGGAAGTCGTATACGATAAAACTTGAAATTCTGCGTAGCCTCATGGTTGGTACTGAGGTCTTGGTTATTGATCCAGAAAATGAATACCAACATTTGGCCGAAGCCGTTGGCGGAAGCTTTATAAACATATCCTTGAACTCTCAGTCCCGTATAAACCCATTTGACCTGCCGCGCGGATTGGAAGGGGAGAGCCAAGAGGACATTATGCGTAGCGCCGTTATTTTTCTGCTCGGTCTCATGAACCTGATGCTGGGCCAGCTCGATCCGACTGAAGAGGCAATTATGGATAAGGCTATATGGCAAACCTATGCCAAGAAAGATATAACCGTCCAAAGTGATTTAACCAATGTAGAATTTCCTACCATGGGCGACCTTGTAGAGGTTCTGCAAGGCATGGTGGGCGCAGAGAATTTGTCGCAAAGACTTTCTAAATACACCCAAGGTACCTTTTCGGGAATATTCGACCAGCAAAGTAACGTTGGCTTGGTCAATAGTTTAGTAGTATTTTCTATTCGCGACCTGGAAGATATACTTCGCCCTATTGCCATGTTCGTGCTGGTGAACCATATTTGGAACTTGGTGCGCAGTGAGCTTAAGCGACGCATCTTGGTGCTTGATGAAGCGTGGGTTATGATGCAGCATGAAGATAGCGCCCGGTTTATTTTTGGAATTGCAAAACGATGTCGTAAGTATTATTTGGGGCTCACTACCATTACTCAGGACGTAGCTGACTTTATGGCATCGCCTTATGGTAAGCCAATTGTAACGAACTCATCTATCCAGCTGCTCTTAAAACAGAGTCCTGCATCTATAAACATAGTCGCAGAAACTTTTTTCTTGACCGAAGGCGAAAAATATTTACTCCTTGAAAGCGAAGTTGGGCAAGGGATATTTTTTGCAGGCACGAAACACGCTGCTATTGAGGTTCATGCTTCCTACATAGAAGACCAAATTATTACGACCGATCCAAAGCAGCTCATGGAAATAAAAGAACAACAGGCCGCTGCTCCGGCTGTGTAGAGTATGCAGAAGGTGTAATGTTCATGTTAATTTAGACCATTGCTATGTCCACAGGCGTTGGTATACCTCAAACTAGTAGTAACCCGAATACAAATGCCCAGCTGCAAAAAGCCGCAGCGTGGGCTTTTGCTATTGACCAAGGTAGGCAGGCGAGAAGCAAAGAAGATGCGCTGTTGCTCGCGCGCATGTACGAAGCAGCGGCAGCAGTACATGCTACTGAACTGACCTACGATGCGCTGCAGCGCGTTATAGATGAAGAAAAACAACGGCGTGCAGCCGGGGTTGTGCTTATTGCCCAAAGCAATCCGTTTAGAGATGTCCCCAATATTGCCGAGGCGCACCGTGGTGCATATAACCAGGCGAAACCCGAAGAAAAAAGCCAAGTACGCAATAGACTAACTCCAGAGAAGCAGGAAGCGCTGACTGAACTTGAAGATGAAACAGAAAACGATGATGAAAACAGTGCGCCAGTAGACGAAGTCCCAGCAGCTAAACCTATTCCTGCACCATTTCCCGGAGCAAGTCCCCAAGAGTCAGAAGCAGATGAAGATGGGCAGGCAGCAGAGGGCCCTGACGCTGCTGAGCAGGCGCAATCCGAGGAACCCGAGACTGATCTTCCTGGTATTGACGCGCCTTTTCCTGGTGGCTTTTTCGCTGCGGGGGGCGGGGGCGATAGTCCAGCAGAGAAGAAACCAGGTGGTCCCCAGATGTGGTTTGATAAAATAGGCGCAAATGTGGCCCATAATATAAAGGGCCAAAAAGTTATGTTGTATGGGCAGCGTGCAGAAGCCCTTGGACGTGCGGGCCGCATTGCCAGTCGGGCCATGCGCAAGCGTGGCGGTCCAGCGCAGTTTGGTAACGCAAAGAAATTAGAAAATTTAGCTCGGAGCACTCAAAAAGTGGGAAAGGCTCTCCAAAAAGGAGGCAAATACCTTGCTGCTGCTCAGGCCGTTAAGGAGTTTGCATCGGGAGACCTTAAGAAAAGTGTTGCCACGGCGGTCCGTACTGGTGGTAGCATTCTTATAACCCAGCTGGCATTTTGGGTGTCGGGCCTGTTCGGCCTTACGATAAAAGGCTTGGTTGTTACCGCTGTTGTGTGGAATATTATTTTAATTGCGAGCAAGCTCTTTAAGCTGAGCATTCCGAGCTGGATGAAGTGGTCTATTATCGCGTTTGATATTGCCTTGCCAATGCTTTTGGTGCTTATTGTAATAGCTTTATTTGTTGTTTCTTGTTATATATCTCATGGAAATTTTATCACCGACCTATTGTCTGGGTTCGTAGGACTATTCTCGAGTGTGGTCGGAGGCTTTAATCAATTTTGTACCGGCCTTGGCATTTAATTATTTTATATTTTTTGGTCTAATTGTGGTATACTATAAGCACGTTTTGGACGTTTGAAACAGAACTGTACCCAGTTGAAATTCTCCAGATTCTCCACCGTTGGTATACGAATCTCAACCTGGGTATGTAAAAATTTTATCTGAATGCATTACACGTATTGTGATGCGAAGAAATTCTACTGGGTATGAACAAAAAAGCCATTACAATTCTTGGGGCAATCTTCCTGCTTATTGTGGGAACCCTTGGATTTTTAATTTATCAGCGAAGGTCTAGTACAAATACCAATACTAATACCGCTACAAATACCCAAACGCCACCTCCGACTCCTACTCCTACTCCGACTCCGGTTGACCCAAATCCTACTCCGACTCCTACTCCTACACCTGTTCCCACACCAACCCCTACACCAACAGGTAATGGACTTACTCCGGTTCAGCTGACCAATGATCAGGTAGTGAGTCCTGTGCTCTTTTACCAAGGGAATGGTATGGCTTATTTTAATGCACAGGGGCAGCTCTTTCAGGCAGAATTAGATACAACTACAGCAAAGTTTTCACTTACCAACAAAAGAGAACTGGGCGTACCTCCGAAATCTGGCATAACAAAAGTGTATTGGCCAGCAGCGGGTAACAACTATCTTGTTGAGCTGGGTAGCGGCAGCACTAAGAAGTGGAGTGTGTATGTGAGTGATAAAGGTTTGTATGTGGATGTTCCCTCACAAGCTACTGCTATAAACTGGATGCCGGACGGAGAGCAGCTATTGTATCTTTGGCTCGATAAAGGCAAGACCAATCTTAACATTTCTCCTGCAGACTTAAGCACTTGGCAAGTAGTAACTGACGTATGGGAAAATGACGATGATATAGCTGTATCGCCAGACGGCCGAACAATATTGTTTTGGCGTACTGCAAGCACTGACAGCACCAATAAAATAAACATGGTGACTCCAGATGGGAAACTGTTCCGAACTGTTGTAAAAGATGGGTTTAATACTGGCGCCGTATGGAGCCCTGATAGCCAGAGGTTTGCATTTAACCGAAAAGATTCAAGCGGTAAGCAGCAACTCTGGGTAGCGAACATGACTACGGGTGAGGTGCAGAATATGAACCTCGCAGCTTCTGTAACAAATGTAGCCTGGTCTCCAGATGGCCGTATGCTATATGTTGGCTTGCCCGCAGATTCGGGTACTGGTGCTGTGGTCCGAATAGATGTTCCCACAGCTACCGATAGGCAATTAACTTTGAATGGTGATTTTGAGCCTTCTCAAATGTTTACGAGCGCCGATGGTAGAACGCTATTCTTTAAGAATAACCTCGATGGTGGATTGTATTATGTAGATGTCGGTAGCGTATCTACAGCACAATAACAGTACTTTTTGCTCGCTATTCTGAAAAAGGCAAGGTAAACACCGTCAAATAATAAAACCCAAATAACAAAGAAATTCTCCGCCCAAGGCGGACCCGCCTCGGGCGGGCAATCCCTAAATTCTAAATTTTGAAAACGGCAACGTTTCGATTTTTTGGAAATTGGGTGTAGAGTTTTTTTGTTTTTTGTTATGTAAGACTTTCAGTTTTAATATATCGCTATGGCAAAAACAGTTAAACAATTTGTGTGCAGTAACTGCGGGTATGCAACCAGCCGCTGGCAGGGGAAATGTCCAGAATGCGAACAATGGAATACGTTTGTTGAAAGTGCCGTAGCCACTACGAAAGGCGGTGCCCCAGCAGTGGTTGGTAAGCCACAAAAACTGAGCTCGACCACAGAATCCCATGCTCAGCGTTTTCATAGCGGTATAGGAGAATTTGATGTTGTGCTTGGTGGTGGGTTTGTGCCTGGGGCGCTGGTCCTGCTCGGCGGTGATCCCGGTATAGGAAAGTCTACACTGGCGCTCCAGGCGGCGTTAGCTTTAAGTAAAGAGGGGGAGCAAGTGCTCTATGTTTCAGGGGAGGAATCTGCCCATCAAATTAAACTGAGAAGTGACCGTATAGATAAAAAGGTGGACATGCGGGTACTCTGCGAAACAAACCTTGAGACCATACTCGCTACCTTAGACGCTGAAAAACCAGCGCTCGCAATAGTAGATTCCATCCAAACAATCACTAGCGAACAGGTAAATGGGGTGGTAGGCGGCGTAAGCCAGGTTGCTTTTGCTACCAATAGTCTTATGCGCTTTGCAAAGTCGTCGCACGTTACTTTGCTCATAATAGGCCATGTAACAAAAGAAGGCATGCTCGCTGGCCCTAAGACTCTAGAGCATATGGTGGATACCGTACTGTATATGGAAGGGGAGCGGTTCACTAGCTTGCGGCTTCTGCGGTGCAATAAGAATCGGTTCGGTAGCACCGGTGAAGTAGGGGTGTTCGATATGACCGAAGGTGGGCTTGTGGAAGTTAAAAACCCCGCAGCACTTTTTTTGGAACATCGGACTGCAAACGTTGCGGGTACCTGTGTAACCGCTATATTGGAAGGGAATAAAGTATTGCTTCTCGAGGTTCAGGCGCTGACTAACCCGACAAGTTTTGGATATCCCAAACGCGCTGCGAGCGGGTTTGACGCCAATCGTTTGCAGTTATTACTCGCAATAATGGAAAAAAGGCTGGGAGTGAAAACTTCTGGTCATGATGTGTACGTGAATGTGGCAGGCGGCTTTCAACTTGATGAACGTGCGGCAGATTTACCAGTAGTGCTCGCAGTCCTATCTAGTATGAAAAACAAAGCTTTGCCCGAAGATTTGGTAGCATTTGGAGAAGTGGGGCTCGCTGGGGAGGTGCGCGGAGTGACGCAAATAGATAAACGCTTAAAGGAAGCAGAAAAACTTGGGTTCGGAAGCATTATCACTGCGCACGTTAGCAAGCAAAAATCTAACCCGAAACTTCGCGGTATTAAGTTCATAGGAGAACTAAAAGAGTGGGTCTAGGCACCTTGAAGGACTTTTCTGTCGTCAGCTGGAATGTACAAAGTACATTCCGCCGTCCTCCTGCCTTTCGCTGGGATTCTTTATGGCATATTGTCGCAGGGTATACCTCGTTTACACGAGTAGCGCCGGCTTTGGAAAAAATGCACGCCGATATTATCGTATTACAAGAAATTCACGATGCAAAGGAAAAATTTGAACGGTATAAATTTTTTTTAGAATACAATGTATATATACCTGCTTTAAATAGCAAGGTATATCATGGGCAAAAAGGCTTTAATTCAAACGTTGTGTTGACCAAGTTCCCCATTGTAGCCTCTAAGGAAATTTCATTTCCAACTACCAAGAAATACGCTGAGCACTGTTCCCGTGTTGATATGTTGGTCGATGATCAAATTTTGCGAGTGTACGCGTGTCATTTTCCGATTTTTGGAGTTGGTGTAGCGACTCGTGCTACACTTTTGGACTATGTGTTGTCGGATGCTGCTACTCATGCGGGACCAATAATCATTTGCGGAGACTTAAACACAACCATCCCCCGAAGCGGTTGGAGAAGAGCTGTAGTTAGGCTCTGGCACCAAGTTTTTAGAAACGAGCTGATGGTAGATGGTAAAATTGCGCGGGAAGATGAACGATACGTAATTAAAAACATTTTAAACCGCCACGCTTTCACTGATGTGCTAGATATCAACGCACCAACGTGGTCTCCTATTAAATCGATCCATGGAGAGCTTTTTGGCTTAAAACTGGATTGGTGCATGATCAAAAAACTGCAAGTACAGTCTGTGCACCTTGGCCAGTATATCTCAGATCACAGATCGATACTGGTACGGTGTGCTCTGCCGGAGGTGCAGTAGTTTTCTGCGCGAGCAACGACATTATTCTAGGTGCAAGTTTTCGCTGAGCGATGTGGCAAGACTTGAGAGCATCGGGTAGCGTAAAAGCTCGGGGTCGTGCGCAATGAGGGTTTGGGCGGACTTTCGTGCGTTTTCAAGAACTTGCAAACTCAAATAGCGGCCATACTTGAATGTAAAACCAGTTTGGCTCGTTCCAAAGAGGGAGCCAAACCCGCGTGTATGCATATCGTATTCTGCCAAAGCAAATCCGTCTCTGGTGCGAGCGAAAAAGTCCAGACGTTCAAAACTTGCTTCTGTATCACTAAACAGAAAACAATATGACTGGTTTGCGCCTCGTCCCACGCGGCCGCGGAGCTGGTGCAACTGCGCTAGTCCGAACCTGTCTGCCCCTTCAATGAGTATGACTGTGGCATTTGGTATATCAATACCTATTTCAATCACAGAAGTAGCAACAAGTATATCTGTTTCTTTATTTTTAAATGCCAGCATGGCGCCATCTTTATCTGCGCCTTTTAAAGAGCCGTGCACTAGGCCAAGCTTGAGGCGGGGGAAGACTTCTTTCTGAAGGCGCAAGAATTCTGCCTTTGCAGATTTAATCTGTAATTTATCTGATTCTTCTACCAGAGGAGTAATAATAAACGCTTGCCTCCCACTGGCAACTTCTTTTCGTATAAATTCATATGCACCTGCTCGTTTTGCTTCTGGCACCACCCAAGTTTTAATGGGTAGTCTGTCCTTTGGTAGTTCGGGGATGGTGGATACAGCAAGGTCGCCATATACTGCGAGGGCGGCAGTGCGGGGGATGGGCGTAGCTGACATGGACAATAAGTGGGGCACCCATGCTTTTTTCTTTGTCAGCTTTTTTCTGGCTATTTTTTTAGCACTGGCATCGTCCTTATGAAGTTCCAGGTCCCTAGGCTTGGGCATTTCGTGGTCCTTGAGAGAGAGCAAGGACCTACGCTGCAACACTCCAAAGCGATGCTGTTCATCTATTATTATGAACGCTGCATTTTTGAAAGCAATATGCTCTTGCAGTAATGCGTGAGTGCCTATGACTAGAGAAATTTTACCTTCAGAGAGTAGCGCGTCGCACTCTTTCTTTGTTCTGCTTTCCCCGCCCGTCATATGGAAGTTTCTGGTATACAGAGCTATAGCTGAAGCTGGTAATGTAAAGAGCGCGTGCTGGCGTACCATCCCATCAAAATGTTGTTTAGCCAGTACTTCGGTAGGTGCGAGCAGTACAACTTGAAGCCCTTGTTCTATGACTTGTAGGGCCGCAAGAACGGCTACTATTGTTTTGCCACTGCCCACGTCTCCCTGGAGAAGGCGGTTCATGGGGTGCTTATGCTCGAGGTCTTGCAAGCATTCCCATAACGCTTTTTTCTGTCCGTTGGTGAGGGTAAACGGTAGCTTAGTGATTAGCGATTTTATATACGCTATATTTGTTTTAATGCTTGGGGCGGCCAAGGCCTTAAGTTGGATCTTATGCTTCTCTACCGCGAGCTGCTGCACGAGACTTTCTTCAAATGCAAGTCGGGTCTGAGCTTCCGTTACATCATCGTGGGTTTCTGGGAAATGTAAGTGTTGTATCGTAGCCGCTATGGCTGGAAGCCTATAATTTTTTAGTATTTCACCGGGGATGAGTTCTGGTAGTTCTTTTGCTGCAGGAAGTGCGGTATGCACCAACGTACGAAATGTTTTAGGGAATAATCCTTCGGGTAAACGATATATGGGAACGAGTCTGCCGGTATGAATATGGTCTTCTGCCACTTTTTCATAAATAGGGTTGGTGAGTTGGAGGCGATTTTGATACAGATCAACCTTGCCCGAAAGCAACACTTCGTCTCCTTTTTTTAAGCTTTCTGCAATATATCCTATGTTGAACCAGGTAACTTTAAGCGATCCTGTACTATCTGAAATAATTGCCTCAGAAAGCATTTTTCTACTCGGAAAAGAAAACCTGGAAGAGATAGTCTTTATAAAACCTCTCACTGTTACGACTTCGCCCGGCCTGAGGGCTTGTATGTCCGTAAACTTAGAAAAATCTAGATAACGAGTGGGGTAGTATCGTAATAAATCTTCAACAGTGTAAATATGTAAATTTGCCAAAGACTTAAGAAGCTTTGGCCCTACTTTAGGTAATTGTGATACGGGTGTTTCAGGAGAGTACATATTAGGTATGGTATCAATTGCCTATATGAATAACAAGAGTAGCTTGATAGCTACTCTTTATATATTTATTATGGTGACTCTGGCTGGAATCGAACCAGCGACTTTCTCCTTCGGAGGGAGACGCTCTAATCCACTGAGCTACAGAGCCGTCAGGCAAGTGACGCAGATGTGTTATTGATATTTGCCTATAATATACTACTGCTCGTCTGATGGAGGCTTGGCGAAGTAGGAAGCTGTAGGGCCACGGAGGCACTTTATATATTGTACGGAAAAGAAACAGTCGCCACAAGGGCGACTATTTTTGCATTAAAATTTTAATTTGTGGGCAATTCTCTGCGAGAACGAAGGGGTGGTGTGTTCTGCTTCGGGTATGTGTCTGGCTATGAGACGTCGGACAGTAGTTGGGTCTTGGTCTGCAAGCTCGACAATGATGGTCTGCTTGAGGTATGTACTCGCTTCAAGATTCAGCGTTTTGTGCTCGGGAGTGTCTACCATCCAAAAATGTTGAAAATGTTGGTAGGGTATATAGAGTTCTCCAAGAGTTACTCCTTCGTTGTCTAGCTTAACAGTAACAAGTGCTGGTTTTCGTCTTGAAAAGAACAAGATAAGTGCTCCTAGGATGAGCATGCTGGTTGCCCCAAAGTAATCAGCAGTAATTATTTTATAGCCGACCAACAACACAGTGGCTACGATAAGGATGGCGTACCAGCCCAGCGATTTTTCGTAATGCTGGAATTCTGGCGCTTCCCATTCTAAGAATTGTTTATTTTTATCTGACATGGGTTTGTATGAGAGAGGGATCTATATGTATAGTATACCATTGAACGTTCGGTCCATGTACTGCACTGCTCGTATATTTGTCTTGCTGCTGTCAATAGCTTACTGCTATCTATAGCTGACACGCTTCGTCGAACCTTTAAACTATTGCCGCTAGTAGTATAGGCGGAAGTCCGATATATAGCCTCGGCCAAGCGTGGCGGAGAGGGGGGGATTCGAACCCCCGAGGCTTTTTACACCTGACGGTTTTCAAGACCGTTGCACTAAACCACTATGCGACCTCTCCAGATATATTCTTTTCTTTAGTTGGGCCAAATAACCATTTAATTCGCTCTCTACCTTTGCCGCTTTTTAAGAATAGTTCTTCTCGACGAGCGTCTGTTTTTGAAATAAAGGCTTCGTAATACAAAACTTCCCAGGGCCTACCATTTTTAGTTGATTGAACCTTGCCAGTGTTGTGCCGTACTAACCTAGCTTTCAAATCGTCCGTGCTGCCTTTGTATAGTGATCCGCTTTTTTTGCTTTTTAGGATATATACGTAATGCATATATTAGTTTTTCCGCCCGAGGCGGACCCGCCTTGGGCGGGCAAGACCACCGCACTAGACCACTATGCGACCTCTCCCAGCGGGCCATTCTTTTTTATGCGGCCCTATTTCTAGGAGGCATTGATAATATTATACCAGCATTGAGGCAAATTAGGCTAGTATCGCTTTTCTAAAGTATTCTGAATCTGAAAATACGAAAAACAGCCATATCTCTAGAATTAGGCTGTTTTTCTGTGTCCGTCATTACTATTTGGCCTCCATTGCTGTAAGCACGGGGGCAAGTAATGGTGGAGTAGTTTATGCGAAATTTTATATCGCATAAATAGTGTATGTGTCTACGCAAGAGGCGGTCGCCTCATTGCTATCCGGTGTGGGCAAATCCGTGCCGGAGTCTTCCAGCCCTTAGGGGGGGGCAAGCGCTGGAAAGTCCGAAACCGATGAGAGCCTATTTGGAATATTGAGGGCTTGGGTTCTCGACTATGAAGCTGCTTTGTATGGCTGAGCTTTCTGGTTCGGTAGGGGCTTGGTTGTTTTGCTCATTTTCGTCCCCGGGTACGGGCTTTTGCTTCTCGGTTTCAACGCCCTTTACTTTGCCTGTATTCTGGAGGGTAACAACAATCTTCTTTGCCGTTAAAATTTTATTCGTTTCGGTTGCGGTTACCGTAACTTGCATGCCTGCCTTAAGAGTAGGCTTGGTTACAGTGTTTTTCCCGTCGGTAATTTCCGTTGTGTCAGTAAGGACGATAGTATCTTTTCCAACAAATAATTCTTTTTCAGAAATTTTTGCAATGCTACCCGTTACAACGGTTGGCTGGAGTTTCGCAAGGGTTGATTCGTTCGAGGCTGCAACCAATTTTTGAGCTTCAGCAATGGTTTTGCTTCCCGCAGCAGTAGCTTTAAGTGCGGTCTCGGCAGCGTCTTTGACTTCAGGATCTTGAGCAGTATGTATAATTGCAGCTTGCTGATCTATAGCACTTTGGAGTTTGTTAAGGAGGTCAGGGTTTTTTTGAGCTATAGCAACTTGCCGCACTGTTTCAATGGTTTGTTGGGTTTCGGCGGTAAGGTGTGAAAGGGCTGCAGCTTTTACTTTGGAGTCAGTATTTGTGTCCGCAAGTACGCTTTGAGTATCTTGCAGTCTGTCGTTTACATATTGAATCTGTAGGTTCGCCTTGGCACTTTCGTCGCTCATAAGGCTCAGGCGTAGTCCGTGGCCGCTGCTCTTGTATTCATACCAATTACTGCCTGGCTTGCTTTGTATAGCTACAATGCCTGTAAGAAGCAACCCAACAACTAAGGTTGCGCCGCCAATATAGCTGGCCAGATTCATAAGTTGTAGGCCACGCATGACCGGCGCCGCAGCAGGGTGTATTATATACAATCTTTGTTTGTGTGGAGTGGGGACTGCTTTGGTAGGGATATCTGAAATCTTCAGGGCTAACTGCGCAAGTGCATGAAGACTGCTATCTTGGTCGCGCACAGAAACACCATCTCTACGGTTAGAGAGGAGCGATTCGAGCTGTTTTGCTTTGTGACTATTCTGGAACATGTATCTAAATGCGGATATGATTTTTAAGTATAGTACGAAGCTCGGTGAGAGCTCTGAATTGAATTATGCGAATATTTCCTTCAGACTTTCTAAGCATATGCGCTATTTCTGCAATTTCGAACCCTTCAAGGAAGCGTAGGCGAATGACTTGTTGTTGCTCAGAACTGAGTTTCTCTAGCGCAGTAACAATAACTCGCTGGTCAGATTGTAGTTGCAGTGCATCTATTGCATCGGATTCATGGGCGGCAATATTTTCTGCTTCATCAATGCTAACGAGTGGGTTGGCTTTTCGGTAATGATCTATGACGCTATTACGCGCAATTTGGAATATCCAACCGCTGAGTTTTGTGGGTCCACCTTTAAGGGTAGGAAGCGCGCGAAATACTTTTATAAAAACTTCCTCAGTAATATCTTCTGCGGTTTGTTGGTGGCTCGTGCGATAGTATATAAAGCGGTATATGCGGTCGAAGTATGCATCGTAGAGCTTACCTAGGGCCGCACTATCACCAATCATCGCCGCATCGAAAACATCAGTCTCTATGGATGGTTCTGATAGTGATTTTCCTTTTATACTACTAGAGACGAAGGGTATGTTCATTTTGTTACAAAAGTGGCTAGTGTGCGCCCAATATGGTCCACGTATGGCACATTATACCACTTTTGCCCTGGTTTTGTTTAGGAAATGAAAAGACTTAATTGGCTTACCGCTGCTATGGCGGCGGTTTCAGTTCTTAACGTAAAGGGGCTCAGTAGGAGGGGGGCTGCTTGGCATGAAAGGAATAAGGCTTCCTCTGTCTTGGACCACCCACCTTCTGGCCCCACGAGCAAAGAAATATTTTTTGCATCGGTGAGTATTGGACTTGAACTGGTGATAGTCTGTGTTGCGTGTTGAGATAGATACAGTAGTGGTAATAAGTTTTTTGTGTGTACAATGTCTGGAAGTGCACCGAGAGAAATAGCGGCCCCGCGTGTACGGCCGCACTGCTTTGCTGCTTCTGTTGCTATTTTTTCCCATCTGGCTATTTTTTCAGGTCGTACGGTGAAAGGGGAGCGGTCTGCGGTAAATATAATTATTTCGTGTACCCCAAGTTCGGTTGATTTTTGTATAATTATGTCCAGAGCCTGTTCCGCTATAAGCGCTTGGCAGAGTGTAATGTGAGTTGCATATTCTTTTGGAGCAGCGAGTTTTTGTATCGGGATAAATCCCAGGCTTTTTTTGCTCAGTTTTTCTACGGTGCATAAAAAGCGCGCCCGTTGTGAGTCCTGCACCTCTATTTTTTCTCCCACTTTTATACGCCTCGACAGGAGAAGGTGTTTGGCTTCTTCTCCTTCAAGTACGCTAGGGGTATCCAGTTGCAACGATTCTGTGGTAAGAAAATAAGACATAGGGGACAGATAGGACCTATAATACGCGGGTCCTTGAAACTTTGACGTTATAGTAAGTATCCGCTAAAATATGATAGCTAATTTAAAGCAATCAGACCATAGCAGTTTGAAGTTTTTTTACCTCGATAAGTAGTAAATGTGGCGTGAAGCAATGCAGCTTTGCTGCTTGCGAACGCGCCGCTGGGTAGGGCTTCAGCGGCATATATATATAGGAGAGGTCGCATAGTGGCCTAGTGCGGCGGTTTGCTAAACCGCTGTACCTTAACGGGTACCGGGGGTTCGAATCCCCCCCTCTCCGCCAGAAAAAGACTGCTCACGTGTGGGCAGTCTTTTTCTGAATGGGGGATTCGAAAAGAGCGTTCTGCCACCAGCAGAATTTCATGCGAATACTTGGAGCATGAAATAGCGGCGGGGTCGCGTTAGGTGAGACTGTATGCCAGCTTTGTGGCAGAAAGTCCACCGTGGGTGACCGAATCCCCCCCTCTCCGCCAGAAGAAAAGAGACTACCAAATGGTAGTCTCTTTTCTGTTTGCTGTATGGTGGTCTGTGGCCTATACTTAAGGTAATACATAATATAGTGATATCTAGTATGTTTATAAAATCATTGAAGACAAGCTTGGTATATGGCCTTTTGGTCTGGGCCATTCCTTTTGTGCTCGCATTTATACTCTTTCCGATACGGAACAGTGACCGTATATTCTTTGAGAGCATTATGCCTGTTGCGCTTGTAGTGACAGTGGTTGTATTAGCTCGTATTGCTCGTAATAAAGAGTTTTTACGATCATGGCAAACTGGCGCTCTGTGGTTTGTAATATCCGTGGTCCTTGACCAAGCCTTTTTTACCTGGGGACCACAAAAAATTTCCTTTACCGATTACTGGAAGGACATTGGGTTTGTGTACCTAGTGATACCCGTTATAACCTGGGCAGTGCACTATGGTGTATCTAAGCGTGCTCCAATTACAGCTCATGAAGTTAGTAGTGATACATATAGCCAAAATGTAAGCAGTCATAGTGAGATGTCACCAGTGAGCGATGATAAGCTAGCGCAATAGCCGATAATACCTCCAATCTGGATTGATCGAATATAAAAAGAGTGCCCTTTCTAATTCAGGCACTCTTTTTGATATTTTATTTCTTTCTAGTGTCAAACCAGGCAATGGTTTTTTTGAGGCCGGTTTTGAAATTTACTTCTGGTTTATAGCCCAGAACTTTCTTTGCTTTAGAAATATTTGCATGGCTGTGGCGCACATCACCTACGCGGGTCGGACGCATTTCAATGGATAGCTTTTTACCCGTGTATTGTTCTATCAGCTTTCGCGTTTCTAAGAGCGTGGTGCGTTCTCCGCCTGCTACGTTAAACGCTTCGCCATTTATTCGTTTCTCGCAGAGCATGGCTTTTATGTTTGCTTGGACTACATTGTCTACATACGTAAAGTCGCGCGACTGCAGGCCATCACCTTCTAAAAATAGCTCTTTGCTGCCCGGAAAGTATAGTGCTTCAAGCCACCCCGAGACTACCGTTGAGTAGGGTGAATTGCCAAACTGGCCAGGACCAAATACATTGAAGTACCTCAGTACGGCGGTATCGAGACCGAATAAAGACGAAAATATTTTGCAGTACGGCTCGCCTACATATTTTTGGAGAGCATAGGGGGACTTTGGGTTGATGGGTGCGGTTTCTGGAGTAGGGAGCTGGTCTGCGCCGCCGTATACGGATGATGAGGAAGAGTATATAACGCGCTTTACTCCATGATTTTTTGCTGCTTCCAGAACTGCTACTGTGCCCACAATGTTGTTCTCTGTGGTCTCAACCGGAAATTCTACGCTTACTGAAACGCGGGGCATGGCAGCAAAGTGAAACACGTATTCTGGTTTGTGCTTCTTGAAGACTTTATCTAAAAACTTCCTGTCTGTTATGGATCCTTTATAAAATGTTATTCCTTTGTCTAAGCGGTCTTTTCTGCCAGTGGAAAAGTTGTCTATGCCAATAATTTCAGTTTTTGGAAACTGTTTTTTAAACGTAGCAACAAAGTTGCTGCCAATAAACCCAGCTGGGCCAGTTACAAGTATTGTCTTTGGTGATTTCTTCATATATATAAAACTAATGACTAAACTAGACCAGCAAGTGTACCAGAGTCAAGGTATTAAATCAACCCCTGTGGGCGTGTCTAGATGGTGCCCATCTAGACGGGCTTATACGTTGCCTGGTTCAAAGAATAAGACCTGGCAGCGGTGAGCGCGTGCCAGGTCAAGGTGTACGAAAGTCTAAGCTTTCTTTTTGTTCCAAAAGCGATCGGACGTCTCGCCTTTGACTTCATCTGAAAGCGTGTAGTCAATTGGGATTTGTATATCACAATCGGCATGTGTGCACTGCCAACATATAACGTCCCGTCCCGAAACCATTAGTTTCATAGGGCCATTGTGCTGCTCGCAGTACTCTACGCTTTCAGCGAGTTTGATAAGGGTTTCTACCCTCCTCCTGAACCTCTTGGCAAATTTTTCTCTATTCCTATACCGTGGAGTCTTTTTCATCTTCCACAGCACTTCTTCCTGTTTTTTGCCAATGAGAATTGTTTTTACCGCTTTTGTGCCCTTGGGTAAGGGGCCAGAGGCGGTGAGAGTGGTCCAGATAATTATACTGAGCCACTCGTTTATTTGTTTACTCAGCTTGCGCTGAGCGTTGATATTTCTGCTATTGATGTTGGCGCATGCAAAGCCTAGGCCAACTAAAATTTCGAGCAAGCGACGTATGCCTTCCGACATACTCATAAGTCACCTCCAAAGAAAGAGGGTGGTTAACGTGCCCGCGTTAACGTGCGATCTGCTCGATTGAGCAGTTTAGGAAGGATTTTGTTTGCTCAATACTATGCTTTATAGAACTGTTGGTCAAGCTTGTTGTGCACAATGTTCGTTGTCTCCATTAATCTTGTGCCAAAGCTATGCACCACACACTTAGAGCATGGCTTTGTTTCAGCGCTTTTGCTGCTTCGAGTAGTGTACTACCTGTGGTAGTGACGTCGTCTATAAGCAGTACTACTTTGCCGCCCAAGTCTAGTCCGGGCTGGACCATAAAGCAGCCTTTGACATTTGCTATGCGCTTGTCTTTCTTCAAATCTTTTTGCGTTTTGGTGGGTCGGGTCCGCACGAGGATGTCTCCGTATGTGAGCGCGAGTGTATCCGCAAGGGTTTTTGCCAAAATTTCTGATTGATTATATCCTCGCCAGCGTTTCCGCCTTGTATGGAGGGGTAGAGAAGTAACTACTACGTGCTCTCTATTCAGAATGCTCAATTCGCCCTCAAAATGGTGCGCAATGAGTGCGCCATATACTTTGAATACAGAAGGAATAAAATTGTATTTACCAGCAATAATGCTTTCTGAACAACCAGGACTTTTGTATTGCATTAAGCATAGGGTTCGGTCTGGAGTTAAGGTGTTTTTACAGGGTACGTGAGTAAGTCCAAACGGGCTTGGCTTTGTGCAGACAATGCACCGCTGTTGCTCTACTAGGTCCATGCGGGCCAGGCAGTTTGTACATATAGGTTCCTTCCACTCTTTTGTACACACAACACACCGTACTGGTAGTATTGTATTCAGGACGAAGTTGTATATATCAGTTATAACGGGGTGCATATTGCGGGTCGCAGAATTATGAATCACGAATCGTGAATTAAGCAAAAGCCCTCCGGGTGGAGGGCTTTTGAGTAAGTCTACGCTGGGACTGCTATGCGGTTTTTTGATTGCTCTATTTCAAAGCTGACAGCGCCGTTGGTAACGTTTGCAACAATGGTGCTGCCTGGGCCAACATGTGCTTGAATAATTTTTTCTGCGAGCGGGTCCTCTACTAAGGTTTCTATATTTTTGCGAATGAACCGCGCTCCCTGCATGGGGTCAAAGCTTTGTTCAGAAATAAACTTTGCGAGCTGTGCACTTGGCTTAAAGTGTATTTTCTGTTCTTTCAGTCTTGTCGTAAGTTCTGTGAGTTGCAAACCGGAGATCTTTCTCAGTTCTTGCATGCCCAGAGGCCTAAATACCAGAACTTTATCTATGCGGTTCACAAATTCTGGCCGGAAGTACTGCTTCACTTGTTCTAGCACGCCAGATTTTATGCGTTCGTATTGCTCATCGAGCTCAGCTGGCTTTGGAGCTGCTGATTTTTCTGCTTCCTTGTCCGCAAAGCCAATTTTCGCTGCCTCACGGGTAAGTTCTTGCATGCCGAGGTTTGACGTCATGATGATGATGGTGTTGCGGAATGAGACTGTTTTGCCTTGGGCGTCTGTGAGAATGCCGTCTTCCAGGATTTGCAGGAAAATGTTAAAAACATCCGGGTTGGCCTTTTCTATTTCATCGAACAGTACTACTGAATACGGCTTCCGTCGTACGGCCTCGGTGAGTCGTCCGCCTTCATCATACCCTACGTATCCGGCAGGTGCGCCTACCAGCCTTGAGACATTGTGGCGTTCCATGAATTCAGACATATCTACCCGAATGAGCGCGTCCTCATCTTGGAATACTTCGCGGGCAATAACCTTAGCAGTTTCAGTTTTCCCTACACCGGTTGGTCCAAGGAATACAAATGAGCCAAGCGGACGCTTTGGATTGTGGAGGCCAGCTCTGGAGCGACGGATGGCTTTCGCTACTTCCGTCACAGCTTCGTCCTGGCCTACTATGTGACCCTTGAGAGTATCCTCCAAGGAAGAGAGTCGTCCAATTTCCGTTTGGGTAAGTTTGTCCAAAGGGATCTTGGTCATCATGGAAACAGTGTGGGCTATGTGCTCAGCGGTTATTTCCTGTGTTGGCTTGTCATTTTCTGTCTTAAGCTCTTCTTCTAAGTTCTGTTTTTGCTTAAGCAGAAGGTCCTCTTGGAGTCGCAAGTGTTCTGCGGTGGCAAAATCACCTTGCCATACTGCCTTGGTCTTTTCTTCTTCAAGACTCACAAGATCCGTTTCCACTTTCTTCTTTTGTCTTAGCACCTTAGAGTTTTCGGCAAGGCTGCGGAGAAAGGCAGCGGTTTCGTCTACTAGGTCCACTGCTTTGTCGGGAAGGTAGTGGTCTTGTATATAGCGAGTGGAAAGGTCTACCGCGGCTTTGAGCGCGCCATCGGTTATGGTTACATGATGGTGCTTTTCATAGTTAGGGCGAAGACCTTTGAGTATGGCCATGGCTTCTGCTGGGCTTGGCTCTTCTACCAGAATAGACTGGAACCTGCGTTCTAGTGCAGAGTCGTGCTCTATGTGTTTTTTGTACTCAGCTAAGGTAGTGGCGCCAATAATGCGAATTTCTCCTCGGGCCAGAGCTGGCTTTAAAATGTTTGCCGCATCTAAGCTGCCAGTGGTGGCGCCTGCGCCTACCATGGTGTGCAGCTCATCTATAAAGAGGATAATATTTGGGTCTGCTTTTACTTCGTCTATAATTTGCTTTAAGCGGTTTTCAAACTCACCTCGGAACATGGACCCTGCTACTACCAGTGCGAGATCGAGACTGAGAATACGTTTGTCGAGCAGAACATCGGGTACTTCACGCTTGGCTATAGCAAGCGCAAGACCTTCTACTATGGCAGTCTTGCCTACGCCAGCCTCACCTATGAGTACAGGGTTGTTCTTTGTGCGTCGTGCCAAAATAGACACCATGCGCTCTATTTCGTGCTTGCGGCCAATAACGGGATCAACTTTTCCCTCGTTAGCCTTTTTGGTAAGGTCAGATGCAAAATACTCGAGCGCATTTCCTTTTTGCGGGACATTTGCTGGCCCACCTTGTGGTGCGTTCGGCATGCTTGATGGGGGAGTATCGCCGTTTTCTGCAGGGAAGCGAGAAATGTTTTCAAACACTGCGAGTAGATTGTGCTCTAGCTCGTGACTGTCGCTACCAAGTTTTCGTAAAATGGTCTTGGCCCGGTTTTCCGGCATGGAAATAAGTCCATAGAGAAAATGCTCAGTACCAATGAATTGGTAGCCGAACTGACTTGCTGCTATGGCGGCGCGTTCAATGCCAAGCTTAAGGTTTTCCGAAAGGACTGGTTTCCAGCGCTCTATTTTAGAATTTGCATTTGCTGCGTCTATCTCCGGGCGAAGGCGCTCCAGAGTTATTTGGTTTCGAGTAAGTATTTCTGCGGCAAAAGAGTTTTTTTCCGCAACAATACCGTATAGTAAGTGCTCTGTTCCTATGTGGTCGCATTTGAGCTCTTCAGAGATCATTTGCGCTGCGATGAGTGCATTCTTGGCGCGAGAGGAAAGGCGCTCTAGTATGAAGTTGAAGTTTGTCATATACGAATATGTCCGATCCGAAACTACGTATGATGCGAATCTACGAATAACTGCAAATGCGGAAAGTTTTGGTATCGTATGTTAAATATACTATTAGCAGTCTATCAATGAGAGTGATAATTGTCAAATGTCAGAAAGTGAACAGTGGATAGTGAACAGAAAAGCATTTAGTAATTACTTTCCACCGTGCACTAATGCAATGTTACACTTATAGTATACAGTACTAACTCGTGAATAATTTCTGAAGTTTTCTCTCTTTTCAGTATTCGCTATTCCTTATTCTTAATTCCGCGCCTCACCTATGTGGAAACGGGTAAAAAAAGCAAAGGATGTAACCTCGGTGGAAGAAGCATACTCATATGCCCTTCGCTTACTTGAGGTGCGTTTTCGAGGTGAGGATGAATTAGAAGGTCGGTTAAAAGAAAAAGAATTTACAGGTCCTACTATTGCAAGCGTGCTGGAAAAGCTTAAAGGATTAAAATATGTAGATGATGGCAGGCTTTTGGAAGGCCTAATACGTGAATATAGAGAGTTTGGGTTATATGGGCCGGCATATATAAAGCAAAAACTTCTACAACGTAAGCTCCCTAAATCGCACATAGAAAAAGCACTGAAAGAATTTTACACACCCGAAGACGAGCTTGCGACTGCCCGCAAATATAAGCAGAAACAAAAAATACCTAATACCATAGATGACTCTAAAGAAAAACAGCGCATAATGCAACGTTTTCTCCGTCGAGGTTTTAATCTGGGCGTGGTGTTTAAGGTTTTTGGCACATCGGGAAGCGATTCTGAAGAATAGAACGCATACCAAAAAGCATATGTCGTATCTCATAGGCGCCATGCATGCACGGCGCGGCTGGTTTAATGTTTCCGCCAGTATTCCATGTTGACTCTGCCTGCACGAAGATCTTTCCAGTATTGGTCGTCCATGCGGCCGTTGCTCCATCGAAATAGTTCATTTCTGACGAATTCGAATTTTTTTTCCAGTAACGGGTCGCCTAGTGCTTGTGTGTGAGCATACTCCGGTGATTCCATAAGCAGACGGACATCTTCGGGTTGCTTTTCATTTGCGGTACCTGCAAAAGAGTAGGCAGATGATTCGCCTTGTGGGCGCGATGGGTCTTTGAAGTACTGCCATATTAGTGGTGCGTGTTTAAGCTGGTTTGCGTAAACTACATTTCGGTATGCATTATCATTTCTAACAAACTCATTGAAGTGTTCATCAAGGGCGTGGTATGTTTCGTGGGACGCGCCGTATAGTACTGGCTTTTTAATCCATGAATAAATATGGTGTGGGCTGAATACTGATGCTCCGTCTATACTAAGCAAGATTATTTTTTCTTCTTGAATATAGGCCCCGTCCATATGGTCACGGTTACCATTTTCATCCACGGCGGCTAAGTCTGTAACCAAATATATTTTCTTAAGTTGCAATTTTTGTATAAGCTCCGGGGGGAACTTTTCCATTTCTTGTTTAAGCAAATGGATGCCATCACGGAGCTGGGCGAGTGATGTTGCCTTTTCGCCAGTGTAGTGTAAGGTACCGCTAGGAAGTGGTATGGTTTCGGTGGCGGTTTCTACTGTCCGGGGTTTAACCTCATAGCGAATATCTGCCCCAGCGAGATCAAGCTTGAAACCATATGCTGTTTCAAGCTCTTCAATGGTGCTCTCCAACTCTTCCATTGTGCTTTCTGGGTTTATTTCCGTTTCAAGAGTCTCTTTGAGCCACGGGTAGTTCATTAAGAAGCCTGCTGCCCCTAGGCCAATTGCGGCTTTTTTTAGAAAAGACCTTCGGGTTATGGGGTTTTCTTGTATGGTGGGTTCTTCCGATGTGAGGTTAGCGCCTCGATTGCGTTCACTCATTTTTTCTGTATTAAAATATGCAATCCGAAATCATCAATCTGCATTTCTACAGGTTCATTTCCCGTAGTCGTTTTATGCGGTCTGCGACTGGCGGGTGGGTGTTGAAGAGGTTTGCGAACCAGCCAACGCTGCCTTCTTGGTTTTTAAGTGGGTTTGCTATGTAGAGATGGGCTGTTGCTTTGTTCGCTGCCTCAAGTGGCTCTTTGTCTGCTGCTATTTTTTCGAGTGCGCTGGCAAGGCCTTCGGGGTAGCGGGTAAGGAGCGCGCCAGAGGCGTCTGCTAAGAATTCGCGTTGGCGGGAGACTGCAAGCTGGATGAGTGTCGCTATAATAGGGGAAAGCAGTGCGAGCACAAGGCCTACAATGGCAAATGCTTGGTTGTTTCCGCCTTCGCTATCGTTGCTACGCCTGCGACCTCCGCCCCACATGCCTATACGCACAAACCAGTCTGCCACAAGTGTGATTATGCCAACTAGTACAACTACTAGGGTCATAAAGCGAATGTCGTAGTTGCCAACGTGCGAAAGTTCATGGGCTATAACGCCCTCGAGTTCGGTTTTGTTTAAGCGAGTCAGTGCTCCCGTAGTAACGCAGACCACAGCATGTTGTGGATCGCGGCCAGTAGCAAAAGCATTTATGGCTGTATCTTCTATTATATAGATACGTGGCACGGGGAGACCTGCGGTTATGGTGAGGTTTTCTACAAGTCGGTATAAGTCGGGTGAGCCTTTTCTATCTATTTCCCGAGCATGCGACATGGCCAGCGTAATTTTGTCGGAAAAATAATACGAAATAAATGCAGAAATACAGGAAAACACCACCGCAAAAGCTAAAATTCCAGGCTGACCATAGGCACGGCTAAAGACATAACCAAGTGCGATGATTATAAGTAGGAACAAAAAGATAAGTAGGACGGACCTGCGTTTATTCTGACCAATGGCGGTATATGTAATCATAAACTCGAATATCTAATATCGAAATCCGAAGTAATTTTCAAATTTAAATACTTAATACAAGAATACCCTAAGCTGTACTTTTTCGGATAATAGACCCAAAAATTTTTGTTAGCTCATTTGCTTCTTGGGTTAATTTTTGCCTTTCTTGCTCACATTCTTCTGTGTCCACATAGATTAGCCTTAGCCAATAGCTGCTCTCTTTGGCTTCTTTGCGAGATATTTTAATGCGCATTAGAAAGTCTTTTTGGCTAAAACCTTCGTTTGCTTCTATGTAGTTTGCCCCAACAGAACCGGAAGAGCGTATAACTTGTTTGCCGTCTTCTATATTTGCAATAGTTTTTGGTAGTCGTTTAACAAATGTTCGTACATTTTTTGCGAACAGAAATGTCCTTTCCTCTAAATCATATTGTTTTTGATTTACAGTATGGAGCATCTATCCTTGATTCGAATTTCGTATTTTAGATATTCGAGTTTGCAGGTGAAGTTAAAACTTCACCTGAACAGGTTGTCCCTCTGGCCCTTTTTCATCTATATCGAAGTACTCTCGGGCTTTGAAGCCTAGGGCTCCAGCGAAGATGTTTGTAGGAACAGTTTGGATTTTCGTGTTGTAGTCTCGGACAGTGCCGTTGTAGAAGCGCCTCGAGGCCTGAATTTTGTCTTCAGTGTCGGTAAGGTCGCCTTGGAGCTGCATAAAATTCTGGTTGCTCTTAAGGTCGGGGTAGCTTTCTGAAAGCGCAAATAAGGATTTTAAAGTACCAGACAAGGCATTTTCATCTTTTAGCTTTTCTTCCATGCTGCCAGCGTTCATAGCTGCGCTGCGGGCCTTAACCACATTCTCTAACACGGTAGATTCTTGCTTGGCGTACCCTTTTACTGTCTCTACTAAGTTAGGAATGAGGTCGTAGCGGCGCTTGAGCTGCACTTCTATGTCGCTCCAGGCTTCATCTACGCGGTTCTTGGACTTAATGAGTGAGTTGTATATGCCAATAGCCGCAATAACTATAACGACTAAAATTACTATAAATATGATCATATTATTTACTTTTTAATGAATAACCATTAGTACTCTTAAAACATTGCCCTTTCAGTATAGCACCAAATGCTTAATCTTTTCCGCACACCTCTCTTTAGATAGAGAGTGGCCGTGCCTGTGGCTGGAGTCATTAATCCTTATATCAGCTGCCCTTAGCACTATCGGAAAATCAGTTACTATACTCCTGCGCGGCCGCGATTTTTCATAGTTACTGAGTTATTGTTAAGAGAAAGGGGGGTTGGGATAAAATTTGCAGATATTCCGATAGGTTTGCAAAATTGTTATTTGCAAAGGACCACGGTTTTAAGTATAATAATGATCCTTCCTCTTTCTCCTCTTTCTTTCACAACAGCCTCCCGCCTCGTTTATTACCAATTTCATTCTTTGTTTTTTCAAACAAGAATTCATTTACCGTAGCTTCTCAGCTCGTAAATATAAGCATTCTGCTTAGAAATTGATTTTGAAACAGCCTGGCTGAAAGAAAAGATAAAATATTTTTGCAAGCGCAAGAATAGAAAAGGATAGGAATATTATCATACTTTAATTTTAACCCTCGGTTAATTTTAAAAAGATAATAAGTTAGTTTCCACTTCGTTAGGAGGGGAATCGTATTTTGAAAGCGAGTAGGCTTTTGTATAAGAAATTTGTTTACAGTATACTGTTGACCTTTAATAGCTTTGCTGTTAAAACAAATTCCTTATGCACTATGCAAACTCCTTTCGAATCCTTAAAGGGTGCCATTGGCTCCCTTTTCTATTTTATTTGACTGCATATAGTTTTCCTAATACTATTTTGATATGCAATACCGTGTGCAAAATTTTGTAGCAATTATTATTACCTTGCAGCGCGCAAGGTAAGGGATGTTGTGTTAGCTTAGTCCAAGCACAAAATATCCTCTGGCCTTGTGCCAGAGGTTTTTATTTTGTGCTTTTTTTGTTTAAGGAGGACATATGCGGCAGGAAGTAGAAATGTTATTGCGCGGTGTGGGAGACCATCTGCTACGAGCAGGCGGGCGTTTGGTTGCCAAAAAAAAGCCAGAAGAAGTGCCACTGGGGTGCGCGCTCCTAGTTATTGCTATTTTCTTAATGGAAAAGGCAGGGGTTCACTCTATACGAAGGCTCGAAGAGCGTGCGTACTGGATAGGGCTTCAGCACATCGTTGGATTATTTGGCTACTCGCTCGATAAGGAGTAGTATAGATTCCTGATTTGTAAAAGCGTCAAGTTGGACTTGTTCAGCGGGCGCTTTTTGTTTTACAGCATTTTGATATACTGTCCCTAAGTAACTTGTTTATATGGTTATAAGAAAAGTAGAGGCACAAGAATTCGTTATACCGGGAGGGACCAAAGGAACATTGTACCCATCGAAGCCTCAAGATGCATTTAGTATTGCGCAAGTAGAAATAGATGGTCGTTACCCTGCGGAGGGTTACTCATATAATGATAGGTGCACAGAAACCATTATTGTTTTGGAAGGTGCATTTACGTTTTACTGTGGAGGCCAGCGGGGAACTATAGAGGTGGGTGATGTTATGAGTGTAGCTGCCCCGGAGCGGTATATGCTGGAAGGCAAAGGGCGGGCGGGGGTGTTTATAACGCCTGGCTGGGATAGTGCTCAAAACCATATAGTGCAGGAAGAGGCTTGACCGTTTTTAGAATTTTAATTATTATTTTCTTAATGAAATTTGCATATTCAATTTTGCCTCTTAGCCTCAACCTCCTTCTTACCCAGAAGGCGGTGGTTTTGGCTAGTGCGTAGAATTTTGTACGTACCGCTAAAGTTTACCGCCGCAAGGCGGTTTTTTTGTTTTGTGATTCATGCGGCATTATTTGAAAAGTAATGCCACATCAGTCTCAAATCATTACAAAACGACTGATAGGGTAGCGGCACTACTCGAAAGAACATTTCAATTTGATGCTCGCCAAGCATCTAGTTTTCCAGGAGGAAACGTGAAGCAGAAGATTTTTCGTCTTACAGTTTATCATGCGGCAAGCATTTCAAACCGCCTAGCAGTTCTGGTGGTTTATCTGGCTCAAGTTTTTCGCAGCCGAGGGCTTCAGGCACTGCTTGAAAACGATCAATTGGCCTTGGTTTACTTAGGCCTTGAGAGTATTATTAGCAAACCAAGTGTTCGCGGAAAAGTTAAACCTGCGCGTCTAGAAGCCTATCGTCTTATCCAGAAATTTATTCCAAATTTTGGTTGGACGGTCACTCGATCGCGGCTTGGAAAACCTGTAGTTCGATTTCAAAATTATCCGACGGTGGCAGGTAAACAGCCATCGATCCAGGCTTTGGTTGCCCATGTGCTGGGTATAAAGACACTAGATTTTAAAGCGAGAGCAGTTGACCCGGTTTGGCAGCCGCTTCTTGATTTAGGAGAGGCTGGTGTAGCCCTGCGTGAATTTATCGGCGAAGTGGGCGTCACTCCGCCGGCGCTGGTAGTAAATTCGATTGCTAACTGGCTTACAGTAGCGCTGAGCGGTAGTAAATCTACTCTCGTCTGTGCAGTATGCCCAGACTGGGAAGTGGGCGAGGACGGACGTTACACCTTTTCCGGCCTTGGTTCTGGTGTGGGTCTGGTAGCGCAACGAGCTCTCGCCAAGCTGCCTGCGTGGGAGAAGTTTTGTCTACGCTGGGGTTTGAATGTAAGCTTGGTGGTGGCTATCGGAGACTTTGAGGCAACTGAAGAGGCTTGCGCGCGTGTTGGGTTGACGACGGAGTTGTTTATGCAACGTCTGCGTCTTAGCCAAAACGCGTTCGCGCAAGCTTCTACGGAAGTTTTGAGTTTGCCACTTTTGACACCGTTTATCACAGAGCTTGGGCCCTGGCTTCAGTATTACGATGAGGCCAGGCAACTATTAACTTTTAATAATTACTCCGGATCGCTTCGGTGGTCTGCCCATGTGCTTGATAAAATTGCGCAAGCGCGCAGCTCACTTTATAAGCGCTGGTTCAAAGTGAGTAAGGTTAATGCTACCGAGCTTGCCCTAAAGCAGGGCGCGGAATACGCAGCAATTGGCAAAGTGATTCAAGAATCGAGTCTGGATAATCCTCTCATATTGGCGTTTGACCACGATGTCATGACGCCGTTCTGGCAGGCGTTACTTCCAGAGCCAGTAGCCCTTGTGTATCACAAAGGCCAAAACTACTGAGCCAGCGTCTCTGCTTCACAAGCCTACTCGTGTTCCGCGGCTCGACAATAGACGAGTCGCGGAGCACGCTTTCCCAATTTTATTTTTGTTCTTACAATTGTTATATGGCAAAGTTAATTTACAATAATTCCAAAGACAGCACCTTCCGATATGCGGTAGGTGGTTTTGAAGTCGCTGATCCAACATTTGTATTAGATACTGACGGTAAACGATTAATTTTTCTAGATCATCGTGAGTTTGGCATGTTCAAAACCCAAAATGCGAATCCAAATATTGAAGCAGTATTGGCTAATCCTTTGTGGGAGGAAGCACTGAGTATGCCTGGTGATGAGCGAGTAGAGGTTCGGTTCGGGTTCGTGATGTTACAGAAGTACAGACTGCCTACTAATCCGTTAGATGTCCCTCCAAATTTTCCTATATTTATGGCAGATGGTTTACGCCGTTTAGGTGTAAGGCTAGATGCCGTTGACTCACTCTATCCAGAACGACTGCAAAAGAATAAACAAGAGATAGAGTATATTCGTGCGGCTCTTGTAGCCACTCAGACGGCATTTAATTGCATTCAAGCAGTGCTCAAAGAGTCGAGCATTGTAGGTGATGAAATATTTTGGAACGACAAAGTTTTAACCTCTGAGCTTTTGAAAAGCGAAGCAGAACGAGTTTTACTAGAAGCTGGGATGAGCAGCGACGAAGAAATGGTTATTTCATGCGGCGGGCATGCGGCAATACCGCATCATCGAGGCGAAGGGGTGTTGCGGCCGCATACGACCATCGTCTGCGATATTTTTCCGAAGCATAAAAAAAGTGGTTACTATGCTGATATGACTCGCACATATGTGAAAGGGGAGCCAAGTGAATATGTACGAAAAATGTACCAGGCAGTAATAGACGCTCAGCAAAAAGGATTCGATTCTATTCGAGCAGGTGCCCGAGCTTTAGATGTCCACACAGCTGTAGAGCAGGTATTTATAGATGCAGGTTTCCATACAGGTGATCTCGGTTTTATACATGGTACCGGACATGGTTTGGGCTTAGATATACACGAACTGCCCTATATAAATAGAAACCATAGTGGCGTATTAGAAAGTGGGCATGTCGTAACGGTAGAGCCTGGGTTGTATTACGATGGGCACGGAGGTGTACGCATTGAAGACGTTGTAGTGGTCACGGAGGATGGTGTAGAAAATCTTACCCAGTACCCTAAGGATAATTGGATAATAAGTTAGTAAGCCCTGTCGTGTAGTTTTCGAATTTGCAGATTCGTTTTTCATATGTGCGACTATGTGGGCGCAAGCCGTTTTTTATTTTATGAAAAAATAAACCGTCCTCTAGGGGCGCAGGTCTTGGTATTGACTATAAAGTGTTTCGCGTGTAAAATTCTTTTTCGGTCACTTATGGAGTATGAATATTCATACTTGCGATCCATTCATTTCCACACCGCTTATTCGTGTGCGCTTTGCTTAAGCAAGCTCCTTCTGAAGCGAGTGCATGAGAAATGTATGATACTTTATCTCCGTTTGTACAAATCTAAAAGAGGTGTTTTTACTTGGGCCAGATATTCAGTTCCAGTGCGGACCATCGTAGTGATAAGTTCTGTAATGGACTGAACTTGTGGCCGAAGATGCACTTCGGTAATTTGCCTATTTCGTTTGTGAAATATCCGCAATTAACGTAGTAGGCGCCAACCTTATAACCTGGAGGACGAAAATGCTAGTAGCTTTGTTAGGTGTAGCCAAGCAGTTGTTAAGTTTAAAGGCAACGTGTCCCACGTGCGGCAAGACTTTTACCGCATTTGGCAATACGTATATGATTGGGTTACATAGGAGGAATGGGGGCACTGGCCTCTGTACCTATACGGGAACAGTGAATGCTTCGTAAGCGAAGAGACAAAAAGATGTCCATTGCAGGAGTTGTAAAAGCTCCGCAATGGACATCAAGTCCCCGTAATTTAACTTAAAAGGAGAGTGTCTTCTCGAAATTGGTATGAAAGAAGTAAAAAGCAGAGTTCTGAGTCGAAATGCGACCCAGGACTTTTTTATTAGTTCAACTTGGTGTTGTTTGTCTAAGCTTTGTCATAACCAACAATACTTACTCAAGTATGGTATAATAAAAGGGCAATTTTAGTGGGTAAAAAACATGAAACAAAAAAAAGATGATGTGCTGGGCTTGCCAGAGAGTATGATGCCAGACAGAGGGCATAGAACTGGCCTTGGGCCAAAGGTGCACGTACCATCGGGTCGCGGTGGTAGGCCTTTTTCGGGTCGCACTGCTACGTATATAGTAGTGGGCGCGGTAGTGTTGGCAGTTTTGGTATACATCCCAACCTATATTAAAAACCACAAAAAACAAGCAGCATCGGAAACGCAAAAAATTACTGTGCAGGTAAACCGCTTGCCCGAGGGTTTGCCCGCAGACTTACCGTTCTTGGGTTCAGAAAAAGTTGTGCATAATTTTTCTGTAGAAACAGCGGACCAAGGCACTGGCGCAGTTCGTCAGTGGCAGGTGAATAAGTCTGTAGCGGAAATTACAGAAAGCTATAAAACGTACTTTAAAACATTTGGCTGGGAAATAGTAACCGATGCGAGCCAGGGCGGCATGGCAATACTGGGAGCAGGTAAAAGCGGGGACTTTATGACTGTATCTATAAAACAAGTTGCTGGCGATGGCGCAGGAAGTACCATTGAAGTGAGTGTGCGCCGCATTCCCGATAGTACCGTAGCTGCGGACTAATTTTTATATACCTTTTTGTATTTTGAACTAATGTAACGCTTTATGAATTCGTTTATCTCGTCTAAGGAATATACCCGCCACGCCTGGTCACTGCTGCTTAAGGTTGGTTTCGCAGCTTTACTTGTGGCTGGTTTCTTTTTAATGGGGCACTCCCAAACTGCTATTGCGGAAGGGTGTCCAGATAGCCAACGGGTTACCTTTGAAGGTAGTCGTTCGAGTGGCGGTGTAGGTCAGTTTTGTGAATATGGGAGCCCTCAATGTCCTTCTGGTTACCACCTGTCCAGCTGCGGGGCTACATCACTCGACGCGCCTTTGCCTTCGGGCCCAGGTACTTGTTCGGTTGAGTGTACCTGTACGTCGGATGACTATTCATGCATGGGTCCACCTCCACCCCCAGGTCCAACACCTCCGCCTCCACCGCCTTCTGGCACCCCAAGTGGAAATATTCGTGCCAATCCAAACCCCTGCAGCATTACAGGGTCTGCTTCAGCGTGCACTTCTAACATTACGTGGAATACGGATTATGTAGATTCAGTGGAAGTTATGGTTCGGAAAAACAATGGCCCCGAAGCATTGTTTAGTACAAATGCAACTTGTGGCGGCACAGCTTGCCCTGCTCCGTGGATTACCGCTAGCCCAGATTACTTTGATTTTACACTCTATGGTTTTAGCGGTGGCGTACGTACTTCTTTAGATACCGTGAGAGTTACTGGCGTGCGCCAAACTCCTCCAGATACTCAGCCTCAGGGAAATTTTGAAAATCTTACCTGCAGCCCTGCAGGTAGCGGCGGCAGCATACAAGGCTGGGCATTTGATGCAGATAGTCCAAGTATTTCTATAGATGTCCATATATATAAAGATGGTCCTGCGGGTGCGGGTGGTGTGTTTGTTGGCGTTATTCGGGCCGATGCCTATCGTCCAGACGTAAACACAGCGTTTGGTATTGCCGGTAACCATGGGTTTTATATGAGCCCATTGCCAGCAGCACTGCGTGACGGTGCGACTCACCAGGTATATTTGTATGCCATTAACACAAACGGCACTGGTCCAAATCCGCTTATAAACGGTTCACCTAAACCAGTACAGTGCCCTGTAGAGCCTACCTGTCCAAATACGCAACTCTTTGCTGTAGCCCTTGCAGATACTACCATTCGTGTAGGCGAAACTACTCTGGCGTTTGCGCCAAACGGTTGGAGTGGTGGTACTTTTACTACTTCTAACTCTGGGGTTGCCAGTGTGGCAGCGCCACAAGGCTCGTCTGCTGTTATAACCGCTAAAGCTGTGGGTGTTACCAACATAGCCGGGGAAGGATGGACCGCCTCGAACGGTGCTACTGGTTGTGGTCTTGGCTCACAGCAACTTTTTGTGGAGGCGGCAGTAGCTACCGGCTCTATTCAGGCCAATCCAAACCCTATTAAAGTATGTGTACCCGAGACAACGGGGGCTACCAATATAACTGCTAAGGCAGACGCGCCTGCAGAAGTAAGAATATACAATGCAAATGGCCAACCAGACGGCGCGGTGCTATTTACCCTGCTCGCCAATGAAACTAAAACTATTCCAACAGGAAATTGGGTAAAAAATGGTACCGAGTTTAGGCTGAGAACTACTGGTAATGGCGCAAAGCAGCTTGCTTCAGTAACCGTGGGTGTAAATGCCGAAGATTGCAAACAAGTTGAAAAGCCAATAGTAGATTTGAAAGCCGTGCCAAACCCCGTTGACTATGGTAGTTCAAGCAATCTTATTTGGCGCCAAATTGGCGGACCAGCAGATGAATGTAAAGCAATAGCAGGACCAGGGTTCAACACCAATGGCGCTGTAGAAGGAAATGACCAATCTGCTCCGTTATTTGCAGAATCAACATTTACTATTACCTGTAAAGGTCCGGGGGGTGCAGATACTAAGAGTGTTACGGTAAGCGTGCGGAGTGAAGTCGGCGGCCCCATAGATGCATGGGTAGACAACACCAACACCGCGAGCGGCTCTGGGCTTGGTGTGGCAGTAGACTGTGGGACTATTTTGGGAACGTGGACAAAACCAAAAGCGGGTGTAGATGGTTACCGCATTTATTACTACAATACCAACTCTGCATCGTGGATTATGCTTAAGCAGGTGCCTGCAGCTCAGGTGCAAGGATATGGAACAAGAATTGGACAAGTGTTTACACCCCCAAGTGTAAATACACCGTATAGATACCGAGTGTATACCTATAAGGGTGCGCAGGAAGGCGTTGCAAAAAACGATGCATTCGGTTCTCCTATAGCTGCTGTGCCTTGTGACGCAGGCGAGGGTGACTTATCTCCATCTAACAAAGACATTATTCGCATACGCAACAAAGACTTGGTATGGGATGCAAAAACAACGCAGGATCATGCCATAGAGCCAGCATTGCCTATAGTGGCGGGTGATAGCGTGAAGTTTGCTATTAACCTTGTGAACGGCGGCACCACGGCTATATCTACACCTATTAAAGTAGATGATTTGCTTACCAACGTTGTAAAGCCTGCAGTTGCTGGCGGATTCAATTTGTCAGTAAGTTGTGAGGCAAGTGGCCAGTGTCAGCTCAAAAATTTTGCGTATGATCCTGGTACTAACCGCATGAGTATGATAGTTGCGCCAACGCCCGGAAACAGCCTTGCACCGCTGTCTGGTGAAGTGTGGACCATAACCTTTACCACAAAAACACAAGCACCTGCTGGGCAAGTGGGAAGACCGTTCAGGTTCCAAAATGTTGCTTGCTTGAATTTGCCCGCAGGGGTGCCGTGTGAGAAAGATGTGACCACGCCGCTTCTCATAACGCCATACATTTTAGTACTACCAGCTGGTGCGCCAACGTTTGAGGAAATACAATAACACTATCCAAATTTACTAATAAGACAAATCTACGGATGGCTACGGATAAATGCACAAAAACCAATAACCTTAAACAAGATTAGTTATGAACGTAAAAGTGAGTAAGAAAAAAACAATTGAAGAGAGCGATGAGGGTTTGGAAGATATTTTAGAGGACTTAGAGCAGGACGAAGCAGAAGTAACCCCGGAAGAAGCCGCGCTGGTGGCAAATCGTCGCATGGCAAGAGTGGCCTATTATAGCGCAGCGGCGAGTATTGTCACTGTAATTATATTTGCCTGGCTGGCAAGTTTCTATGTAATTAACCTCGAAACAAAGCTCAATGAGTCGAGCGCTGCTACCATGCAGCAACTCGATGGTCGCATATCTAAGCTTGAGTCTTCGGGTCTGGCAGCTCAAAAGCCAGCCGAACCAACGTTTGTGAACTTTACTGTACCGGAGAATGCTCCTCGACTGGGCTCTAGCGATGCCAAAGTAACCGTGGTGGAGTTTGCGGATTTTCAATGTCCATATTGCGGTAAGTTTCAGGAAACAGTGTATACACAGCTGAAGAAAGACTATATAGATACAGGTAAGATTTCGTTTGCATACCAAGACTTTACCTTCCTGGGTGAAGAGTCAGATGTGGCTGCGCAGGCAGCAAAGTGCGCAGGTGAGCAGGGTAAGTTCTGGGAATATCATGACTACTTGTTCTCTCACCAAAAAGGGGAGAACCAGGGCGCATTCGTGGCCAAGAACCTCAAGACGTTCGCTAAAACTTTGAAGCTTAAAACTGCAGATTTTAATACCTGTCTCGATTCTGGTAAATTTGCAAGTGCCGTAGAAGAGGAAACCGCGGGCGGCCGCGCCCTAGGCATTACTGGAACTCCAACTATTTTAGTAAACGGCAAGGTTTATGTAGGTGCTTTGCCCTATGCAACCTTTAAACAAGCCATTGAAGAAGCTTTGGCAAAGTAATTTTCCACTTAGTGCCTTTCAAAATATGGTATAGTATTAATAAAGTAATTATTTATTCTCATGAAATATACACTTATTGCAATTGTACTTGCCGCAGTTATTGTGGCTGTAGTGGGTTATATAGTCTTAAGTGCTAAAGACAATACTCCGTCATCGCCCGCGCCTGCGAAAACACAGCAGCAGAATTCTTCTACGACAAAGCAGTCGACCGATGCAAAGCCTGCCCCTGGTGCTGAAGCGGCCACTGAATCAAAAAATCCACTGGCTACGTTGAAGTTCCCTGGTTCTGGGGCATCCAAAGAAGACTATACAGCGTTTAATGAAAAGGTGTATGGTATGTCGGTGGCGGTAAACAAAATAACCATAACTGGCTGTGTTGCTGATCCTTTAGTTATCCGTGTTCCCAAAGCCACTCAGTTCACAATTCACAATAACGACGCAACTGAGCACAAGCTTTCTAACTTGGGTAGCACTACTCCCGTAGTCTTGCCAGCAAAGGGAGATGCGCAGGTCACCCTTAAAGATATAGGGGTGTATGGGTATGCGTGTGACGCTACTTCACAACGAAGTGTAACTGCGGGCATTGTGGCGGTTATGGATGCAAAATAACGTACGTTGTTTATAGATTTTACATAAATACTGGCCGCGTGCCAGTATTTTTAGTATCATAGAAGTATGAGACATTTACCTGTGGCGACGCAAAAGCGCATTGTATATATCCTAGGTGGTCTGCTTTCTATTGCGATCGTAGTTCTGATTGTAATGCAGCGGCATGCAGTGCTGTCTAGGCAAGGCGCTACCGTTACGGGTACTGATATGGCACAAGCTGCACCGGATTATAGTGCAGATATTGATGAAGTGGCTGCACATGAAAGAGATTGGAATTTTGAACAAACGCAGACATTTTTTAAGTCTCTTGCCGAGCGAAAAGGCGGAGAGTATGCGTATGAGATTTTAAAAAGAGCACCGCTTCCACCCAATATGGATTTGCATTTACTTGGGCACGTGGTGGGGGATGTGTTGTATAAACAGGAGGGTGTGGCAGGCATGCGAGTGTGTACTCAAGATTTTCGAAATGCCTGTTCGCACGCAATTGTAGTAGGTTTGTTTGGCGACCAGGGGGAGGCGGCTTTGCCTCAAATAGTAGAAGCATGCAGGAAAGCTCCTGGCGGAACAGGTGCGTATACTATGTGCTTTCATGGTCTAGGGCATGGTATCTTTGCCGCCATGGCCTACAATGTGCCAAATACAGTTGCTATGTGCGCGAAGACAGGCAGTGCGCCTGGATCACAAAGCCGGGAAGCAGTTGAATGTGTAGGGGGGATGATCATGGAACTGATGGGCGGAGGTGATCACGATAAGGAGCTGTGGGCGAAAAAGCGCGCTTTGTACGTAAGTGATAGTCAGCCGCTTCGTCCGTGTATTGACTCAATAATCCCCAAGGAGGCGAAGTATATGTGCTATGTATATCTTACTCCCCACCTATTTCAGGCCGCTGGGGCAGACTTGGGTCATCCAACTCCAGATAATTTTAAAAAAGCTTTTACCTTTTGTGATGTTCTTCCTGCGGCAGACGTTTCGGATCGCGATGCGTGTTTTGGAGGTTTTGGCAAGGAATTTACCGTACTTGCTCAGGACCGTGATATACGACAGAATTCACTCCTTCGTATCCGTGATGAACAATTAAAATTAGTGTATTCGTGGTGTAAACTGACTCCAAATAAAAACGGGAGTGCCGCGTGTATTGTAAGCGCAATGAATTCGTTGTATTGGGGGGCTGAGAATCCTGCTTCCTTGCCCATACGCTTTTGCAAACAGATTGATGACTCGTATCTAGCGGGATCTTGCTATACTGCATTTTTTTCTGCGGTTCGCCAATATGCTCGGACGCCTCAAGATCGAGCCGCCGTCTGTAATCAGATGCCTGATGCGTGGCAAGAGCCGTGTAAAAATGAACTCATTTCTCGTTCCTAATTATGAAACTTCATCCTCGTAAACATATTTCACAGTTATTGCGAAGCCCGTTACAAACGGGCTTGCTCGTGCTTGCGGTGGGAATGGGGGTAATCGCTCTTTTATACGCACGAGGTGTGCGGGTCCATACCGCAAACGATGTTTTCAACAGAAACGTTGTTAGTGGCACCATGCGGGAGGAAAAACCCAATCTTAAAACCTATGCTGATACGTTAGTTGCGCAATGTGCTCATAGCGAGTATCACCCAACGTGCTACGACGACGCTATTCCTAAGCTAATGGACACCCTTACGATGGAACAGGCTTTTCAAGTGACAGCGATGGTGCAAGACCGAGATAGGAGCTATGCGTATTGCCATGTGTTAGGTCATAAGCTATCAGCAATTGAGGTTGCGAAGGATCCTAGTAAATGGAAAGAAGTCATTACTCGTTCTCCTCGGGGCATTTGCTCAAACGGAGCAATACACGGTGCGTTCCAGGAGCGGTTCAGGCGCGAGTCTTTGACCGATCAAGAAGTGGTTGACTTAAAACCAGAACTCCAAGATGTGTGTGAACCTCGCGGGGCTTGGAAGCCAACCGGTTTAGAGCAAGGCAGTTGTTACCATGCCCTTGGGCATTTAACCATGTATATTACCGATGGTCATATTGAAAAGGCTGTTGCTCTCTGTGGCGATTTGGCGTTAAAAAAGAACGGCCAAGCAGACTGGCGACAATTGTGTTATGATGGCTCATTTATGCAAATATTCCAACCACTTGAGCCGGATGATTTTGCTTTGGTGAAAGGTAAACAACCTACTAAAGAGCAGCTGCCCAGTTTCTGCAGTAAATTTTCAGGACTCATGCGCGGCCCTTGCTGGAATGAAGCGTGGCCGCTTTCGCGTGATCAGATTCTAACTGCCAAAGGGTTGGATCGGTATTGTGGAAGTCAGTTTTTGTCAGTCAAAGCGGACATTGATCGCTGTTATACTGCATTGTTCTACGTAGTTACGGCACAATTGGGTTTGGACGTTTCTAAGGTTGGTGGGTTTTGTACCGGCCTTACAGATGCGGTGCATCGCGGTGCTTGTTTTGCCAATGGTGCGGGCCGTATGATAGAAACGGATTATAGAAATATCCCTACCGCGTTAGATCTGTGCGCTCACTCTCAAGACGCGCAAGAGGCTTGTTACGGGGAATTGTTGAAAGATGTAAGTTATGATTTTCCTCCAGGCTCTCCTGACGCTGCTAAACTGTGCGCTGGTATGCCTGAGCCGTGGAAAACAAAATGCGTTCGATAGAGTTTTAAAATGAGGAATAAGGCAATATATGCGGCCCTGCACGCGTAGTGCTCTTATATCCTTAGCGAAGTGGTTAATTTAGTGAAGCAGCGAAAACCGTAATAGGAGTGGTGTCGTATACGCTCGTGATGTAACTGTAATTTGGGTGTTGCTGCGCAAATGGCTCTAGGCAATTTTTTCGTGCTGAATCTTGGCCGCGACACACTATGTACCAGACTACGGGGGCGCTAGTAGATATTCTCGTGTAACCACTCGGTGTTGCGGTGGTGATGGAAGTGAGTTGCATACCCAACTTTTTTTCAAGGGGTGCCCATAGGTATGCGGTATGTTCGCTGGTAAAAGTGTCATTGTCATAGCCAAAGACGGCAACATCAAAAAAGTAGTAATCCTTTAAGCCCCTTTGCGTTTTTTGACCCTCTATATTTTCTATAACGCTTTGTAGTATATTGTTTTTTTGTTCAATGGATGCTTTTACTAAAGCGGGCTGGGAAAGGCAGAATAGCGTAGCGTGGGTGGCTAGCAATATACTTAACATGCAAAATATCCAACGCGCTGATTGAGCGATTAGCGCGCTCATGAGGAGGGTTAGGAAAATTATTTCCAGGGGCAGAAGGGGTAAAAAGTAATATGACCATACATTTTGTAAAAAAGATGCGGCAATTATGAAAAGCAAAAAAGCGAGCGCGATGATGCCAAGTACCTTCCGTTGTACGCGCGCGCTTTTATATACGCCATATGCCGTGAGCAGTGTGGTGAGTATTATTTGAAATATATAGGAAAACCTGGTATTCCCCAGGCCGAGTAGCTGCTTTGTACTCGATGATATTTGCCGAGCAAGTTGCAAAAAGGTGTCCTGTAATCCGTGCTCAGTAGGGTTGCTAAACCCAGCAGCGAAGTTAGAGCGGTGAGGGTGTACTACTAAGCCCAAAAGCAGCGGGCCATATAATACCAGTAGCATACTCGTTACTAGGCCCAGAACTATTACCCTATCTCTCGTTGAAAACTGCTTCAATTTCCAAGCGTATACTGTGTACCAAATAGGAAAAAGTAAGAAGAATGAGTTGTGCACAGCTCCGGCAAGCAGGGTAAGAACCAGGCTCCATATGAGTGGAGTCCGTTTGTTTGTGAAAAGTGCTCGTGCCCCGCTTGTGTAGGCAAATACGGCCATTGAGAGCATGAAATATGGTTGCCACACTGATTGGGAATATTCTGTAATATTCGGTAGATAAAAAAGAAATAAGCTGGCTGCAAATAGTCCTGCCCACTTATCTGTGAGCTGTTTTACTACATAATACAACGATATGCCTGCGGCTATTTGGCTTGCTATGTTTACTAAAACGAGCATGAGCGGGCTGTCCCACAACCATAAGCATGGTGCAAGAAGCCAGTAGTATATAGGGCTATTAAAAAAACCGGCTAAGGCGCCGTTCCATGGCCCGGCCAATGGAATTTCCCAGCCCAAGGCTGCGTGCCGGGCTATAAGATAGTCTCGCAGTGGCTCTGCTTGGGTGTGGTCCAAGATGGGGTAATGAAGCTGAAAAAGGCGAATGAACACCGCAGAGCCAATCAGTATGAAAAAGAGGGCCGTTACAGGGGTGGGGTGCAGTGCTTGGAGTGCTAGATCTTTAAAAAAAGACTCTAAGGTTTTTATTCTATTTCTAAGCCACTGCTTTACGGCATTAAGTGGTGAAGGTGTTGGGTGCATATACTGCTAAAAGTTGGTAATCTATGTTCGTAATTGCTAAGCAAGGGTTGTATCCCGGTGTAGTTAGTGTCGATACCTAATCCGGGGCAATGGTATGAAGTGTACGTAGGTATTATACCGTAAGCGCATCTCTTCTGTGGTAAAATAGCTATGTTGGCAAGCGACAGAATATGAACCAAAAAAATAAAATATACATACTATTTGCAGGCGTACTTCTGTTGGCAGTGATTGCTGCGGTATATTTTGTAGTGGTAAATAACCGGGGTGTAGAACCTCTGGTAACGGTACCGGCTAGGGAAGATGTAAGTATAACTACGCAAGAGGGCGTTGCTGCACTGCGTACTTCATGGGCAGATTTGATAGGTAAACAGGGGGGAAAGGCTGCATATGAAGTGTTTTCTAAGCAAACTGCGCAGTTCCCGCTTTCGGATCAGCACCTCTCTGCTCATATTTTTGGCCAACAATTATATAAAAAAGAAGGCCTTCCTGGTGTAGTAGTCTGTAATTCAGATTTTGGCTTCGGATGCTTTCATGGTTTTTTTGGCGCAGCGGTTGCCGAGGGTGGGCTTGCGCAAGTTGCGTCACTAGATAAGGTGTGTGTTACAGCATTTGGCTCCCTGGGCACTGGCTGTCAGCACGGCATTGGTCATGGAATTATGGAGTACTTTGGCTCGGGTCATTTGGAAGATGCCCTGGCGGCATGTAAAGATACAACTCAAAAAAGCTTTTTGTTTGGCTGTACTTCTGGAGTGTTTATGGAATACAACGCTCCTACCATACTATCTGATACTGCCGCCCAAACAGAAGCGCGTCCTTTGGATAAAAAGCACCCTCTTCTGCCTTGCACAGATTTGCCCAATAGGGGCTTTAGACTTTCGTGTCTATATGAACTTGCTCAGTTTTGGCAGCGGACCAATCCATTTCCCGTCATGGGTGAATGGTGCGGGACTCTTACCGTTCCTGAGGAAAAGTCTGTGTGCATGTATGGAGTGGCAAATATGATTGCCGTGCGCACCAACTTCGACGTTTCTGCTGCCGTGCAAGAATGTAAAAATTTTTCTACCACTGCCTTGGTTAAGGCCTGTGCTGCTGGGGCTGCCTGGTCGTTCTATGCTCAGCCAGGTAAAAAAAGTATGGTCCCTGCAGTCTGTAGTGAAGATGCGTCTTGTTTGCGAGAGGCAGTCTTAATTTGTAATTTTATGCCCAATCAGGCGGACAAAGCAGCGTGTTTAGTCTCGAATGATTTAACTCCACCTAACAGAGAAGATAAACACTAACCTATGTCTTCCAAAGTATTCAGTTTCTGTGTTCGGTTTTTAGTTCCATTTTGCATTGTGCTCGGTTTGGGGCTTTGGGGTGTGTGGCACTGGCATGTCTTACACCTGTCTCAATCGCCACGGGTTACCGTTGTGGAGCTCACTGACTCGGGCTTCTTGCCTTCCCATATTTCCGTGGACGTGGGACAAACAGTTCGTTTTGTGAATAAGTCCTCCCATGACTTTTGGCCTGCATCGGACTTGCATCCGACTCACACTCTGTATCCTGAATTTGATGCGCATGCACCTATCGGAACGAATGGTGAGTGGGCTTTTGTGTTCACGCGAGTTGGGGAGTGGCACTATCACGATCATCTTTCGCCGAGTATGCGAGGGGTTGTAGTGGTGGGAGGGCTTTCTGGTAGTTCGGAAACTAAAGAGTGCTCTGTGGTGGCCGACAAATCGGAAAAGCAGGCCTGTTGGAACCGAGTCATTATTTCGCTGCTTAACACAAAAGGGGTCGCAGCGGCGTTGCAATATATAAGTATGGCGTATACTCAAGATTCTGTTTTTGCAACAGACTGTCATGACTATCTCCATAAAGTGGGCGAAGCCGTGTATGATCAGCATATTCCACTTACGAGTGAGCTGGGTCCCGAGACGAATTTTTGCGGGTATGGATTTTTCCACGGGTACATGGAGCGTCTTCTAACGGTCTCAGGGGACATAACAGAGGCATCGGTGTTTTGCGAGAAAGTAAGCACTGTGGCTGCTCAGGTTACAGCGGATGCATGCTTGCATGGATTTGGCCACGGACTGTTTGCATCTGCTGTAGAAAAAGGTGGCGGCAACCTTCTTCCAGAATCTGTAGTCGCCACAGCCTTGGTGGGTTGTGAAAAATTGGGCGGGGGACAAACAGAGAAGGCTGCGCGTTGTTCCTCAGGGGTGTATATGGAGTTGGGGACGGACGAAGGCGCAGGACAATACAATTTACACATCAATGCTACGGATCCGCTCGGTATATGTATGATACAACCCACTATATACAAGGCTGACTGTTATCGCCAGATGCAGGTCGTAATCTTGAATATCGCGAATGGTAATATACGAAAAGGCCTTGAATACTCCGAACGCATGCCTGATGCAGATTTTGCGGCAACCAGTGTGGAAACCTACATGGGTGGTGCGACCAAGTTGGGTCAGGATGGGGTAAAAGATGCAACAGCAAGTTGCAGGAATATAGTGGCAAAGTTCCAGCCAGCGTGTATAAGTGGTATCGCCCTGGCGCATATGCTCCGCGGGGCACCTGGTAAGGAGGCTGTGCAGGCTCTGGAGTACTGCAATGGCGACCTGTTAACAAAAACAGAAGGTATGGCATGCCGGTCGTATGTCATCCGATACGCCCGGAATGCCTACAATCCCTCAGTGCTGCAAACTATCTGCGCTTCTTTGCCTGCCAGTGAGCAGTCGGAATGTAAATAAATTCCTGCTATACTATACGTAAATCCGAGTTTTACCCAAGCAATGCTCATAAGTCTCATAGAGATGAACTTTTTTAAATATTTTATTCTATTTATAGTTCCCTTTTTACTTTTTACCCCAGTGTATGCGCACGTTGCGGGTTCTTCGTGGGAGCAAGTCTATGGTGATTATAAAGTAGATGTAGGGTATGATCCTACAACTTTTACTGTGGGTGAACCGCAGCGATTAGATTTTAATGTAGTCAAAGAGCAGGGTGGGGAAGATGTACCTTTTGCAGATGTATGGGTGCGTATAGCCCAGGGAAATAAAACAGTGTTCGCGAGCGGTATACACAAACCAAGCCTCGGTAAAACAGGTATGACCTTTACGTTTCCTGAGGCAGGGGAGTACTTGCTTTCTGCGCGGTTTGAAAACTCCAGTGGTACTGTGGTAGATTCAAGTTTTCCTGTAACCGTACAGGCAGTGCAGCCAGACCCTGCTACAACCAAATCTACAAAAAATAAAACAGTCCTTTTGTGGGCTGGCTGGTCTGTGGCGTTTGTAAGTACTGGCGTTGCCGTGTACGCATTCGCGCGTAAGAAAAAAGCAATATAACACTATGAACCAAAAAACAAAATATATACTAAGCATAATTGTAGGTTTTGTTTTAGTATTTGCCATTGGCATTTCGGCAATAAAGATTTTTCGCGCAAAACGCAGCACAGCACCCGAGGCGGACGTCTCTGCTATAACAAATGTGCAGCCGGTTCAGTCAAAAGTATTAACACCCGTCCAAAAACAAGTGCAAGAGCTTCGCGCTGAGCAATTTAGTTTGCCCGCAGAGGTTCGATCTGCCGATTTAGTATTTGCAGATTTGCCACCTGTACTTCAAACTGCATTCAAGAAGCACGCAGCAAGTGCAACGGTGTACGGAGTTACGTATGCTCAAGATAAAATTGGTTTTCGCTTAGAACAAGACGTTGCCATGCCCATGGATAAGCTCGCGCAGCAGTGGCAAGACCAGCTCATGGCCTCTAAGCAGTTCTTAAGCTCTAAAAACGATCCAACCGAAATTGTCTATGCTGCAAAGATAGAAAACTACAAAGTGCTTTTAACATTTTCACAATTGACGAGCAGCTCCACGGGGGAGAGTATACGCGCAATAGAAGAGTAGTATATTTATGAATATTAACAGACGCGAATTTATCAAAACAGCTGCAGCCGCTACAGTACCTTTGCTTGCAGATACAACGGTTGGCCGTGCAGCCGAACTGCTTGATGCTGATAGAGAGAATAAGAAAGTTGAATATAAAGAACCTGCACCGGAAGTTGATCGGCAACGCCAACAAGCAGCTTGTTATGTGCGTGCCCTTAAATATGAGCCTGGAAAAGGATTGCAGTCGGAGCAGGGAAGTGGGACCTTGCTAGGGTCTGGTTCAGATTTGTACATTGTAACTGCTTACCATGTTGCAAAGGCTTTTGGAAAGGAAGGCGCATCGGTATATATCCCTGGCGCTCGTGCGTGCAATGCGCGTATTGTGTACTCAGACAATGAATTAGACCATGCCCTCATGAAGATTAGTTTTTCTGGGTCTGCGGAGGACGCTGAAAAAAGTTACAAAGAAATGGCTGAGCGAAGTTACGGCTTGAGTGATAGCTCTCCGACGGCGGAGGCACACGAAGAAATTCCTGCTGGTCCATTTTTTATCTATAATGAAGGCGCTATTTCAGGGCAACAGGGTGGAGCTGTAGATACTCGTAGGGTGGCCATTAATCCAAAAAAAGTTCGACAAGTTCCTTATTCATTGGAAAATGGTGCGCCCAGGGTGCAGACTCTTTTCTTTGAGGGTGTAACTTTTAATCATGGCCAATCTGGTAGTTTGGTATACGATGCTGACCGGCCTGTAGGCATAGCGTTTGCAAACGTCAAAGTAGATGGGAAAAGTGGCGTTCTTCTGGTCCCCTGGGGAAAGGTGAAAGATTCCATACGGCAATATGAGCCCCTGGCGAAAGACATTGCAAAAAAATAGGCATATGCTGATTTCTGCCTATATTATCAATAGTAAATTTTTCTAAATTTGCATATTTTCCATGATAATGGTATAGTACGCAAAATGGATTTGTTAATCATCACTCGTGTGTTTTTGGATAGATATAACGTTTACTAAGAGTTTACATTTATCCAATAGGATGCGAAGCCTATAGCTGTCATAAATCATGGCAGTATACTGTCACTCCATCATCGGACGATGATAGGTAGTGATTGACCGAAACCTGTTCTCTTCAGCGAGTTAGGAGGAAACTCATGCGTAAGCTGTTTTTTGTCGTCGCAATTTTATCCCTGCTTCCATTAGCTGTGAGGGGGCAGGAGAAGCAAACTTTTTCCGTCAATGGCTACAGTCTCATTTTAGAAGTAGGGCAGTCAGCCGTCTATAAAAATCAGGAAATGACGATGCGGTCTGATAAGGAAAATTTTTGTCTCAAAAATGAGACTGGTGCCTGTATTGAAGGGTTTACAGGGGTCGTAAGTGGCGTAAAGCTCATTCTCGCGGATGCAAAAGGGGGTAGGCTGCCTAAGCAGATATATCTCCGTGAAAGAGTTACGACCATAGCTAGCTATAATGGCTGGCGTGCTAGGGATCCTTTTGAAGTAAAAGTTCCCTTTGTTATTAACTCTGATAGAAAAGTTGGTATTATTACCGATATTCAATCATCGGGTTATACCATCAAGGATGTCATAAGCGAGACCGAGGCTGAGTGTGACTGCGACCTGCAACCTCACGAAATAGAAAGAGTTCGATTTTCATACCTTATGTCTTTTCTATTTGGCGGAGCTTATTTTCGCCAGGAGCTTTGGCTAGTAGAGAAGCGAGGTGATGAACATTTAATCGGGACCTTGGTCTGGCAACACACAGGAAAAGAGGTGTTGCTAAAGGGCATGGCGAATAATAGCGGTGAGGTGATCGCCGCTCGATAAAAACAATGCAGTTTAAGCAAAGGAACCAAATAGGGATAATCGGCCAATTCGATTAGACTTCTTTGGTTCCTTTTAGTTTATGCTTTGACCCCTTGCTATTTATATATGGAAGTGGTATACCGTATTTAATTTACATACGTGAATATGGTTTCGCGTCCCGTTGGCTACATATAAGCTTTTGCTTACTGGGTACCAATAGGACGAGAAATTGGCAAGCGCTAAAATTTCTCCTATATGTAACTGAATGCCAGTTGCATAGCGCACTACAACTTTATACGCATGCATCGTAAGCATGAAATAAAGTAGTATTGCTGGGTCGCGTTGTTCTTTTCTTTTTCATCTGGAGGTAAGCGATGAAATTTAAACTATTCTGTCTTGTTGGGCTGGGTTTGCTTGGGCTGGTAATGGTTAGTCAAAACTCTACACCTGATAATCCGTTCCCTTCGTCCTCAGTGCAGGCCGCACCAGTTATTGCAGCTCGTTCGGCCGCTTGCTATTTGCGCAAGATATCTGGGGGTAGCGGGCAAAACCAATTTCAGCAGGGAAGTGGTACTCTGTTGCAGATTGGGGGATTGCCAGGGACGTATGTTTTAACTGCTTATCACGTCACCCATGGTATGGGTGGTGCGAGAAATAGTCAATTATATGTGCCCGGCGCAGGGCAGTTTGGTGTGTCAGATCTGTACGTAGATACCGGCCTTGATGCCTCGCTAGTACAGGTTGATAGCCCGAGCCACGAATTGCTTGCAAGAGCATTGCCCTTAGACAGTCTGACGGCTGCAGCATCTAGCGAGGCGGGTACTTATACCACCTACAATGATTCTGCGCCTGGTGGGGCAGTGGACGCAGCCGAACGAAACATATCTGTCCGAGTAATCGAGCAAGTAACGAGGGCGATTGAGTTGCCGGGGCTGCAACTCCAAGGGGGTTGGTTTCTAGATGGCGTTACATTTAAGTATGGCCAGTCCGGGTCTCTCGTTTTCGCGGGTGCGGATGTAGTCGGGCTGGTTTCAACCAACCTGACATACAATAATCGTCGGGGTCACATGCTGGTGCCTTTTGCAAAAATAAAAAACTCTTTGCTCAGTTTTGCTCAAACCGAGCGAGAGCGGCAATTGGCAAGGTCTAACCAGGCGGTACAATAAGGGGGCGACGGAATGATGAAGGTAGTGATCAAGGGACCGATGTGTGGCGCGTATGCAACGCGGCAGATATTGGTCCCTTTTTTGTGGTATGATTTTTGTAGTGAAAAAAGTTTTAAAAAAGTCTAACTCTATTTTGTTAAGGTCGGTTACGCCGAGTGTGGTTGTTGGGGTATTTTTTTTATTGTGTATAGCCATTGCCGCCGGTATTGGCGTGCGGCTTATATTTTCCCACGAGGCAAGCGTATACATACACCCTGTTGTAACGGCTGGAAAGCAGCAGTCGTTGGAGGATTCGCGTGGCGTTAGGCCTGGTGAGGAGTCTGACCCTAAAACGCACCCGCAGCAATATGACCTGGTGGCTGTGGAAAAAGCTTTGGGCGCTAAACAGAAGGTGCAGTTCCCAAGCGTTCAAAGTGAGTCTCCCGTTAAGGTAGTAGCGCTGCCGAAATTATTTCAAACTCTAATGCTCCAAGGGGCTATAGACACCACTGCAGTTTTGGTGGTCTACGACAATGCGCAAAAAGGCTATAAAATGTCATATACACTACCTTCGACCATGAATTATGACCAAATAAGCAGGACACTCCGCGGGGCACTGGGGAGTGATAAGGCTGCTGGTGAGTGGAACGAAGTCTATGGATTCTTGGAGCGCGTAGATGCTTCTGGTAGCGTCCGTGTGGTCTGGCGGAGGCCGGAGCCTGGGGTGTATACTATAGTAGTACAATCGATGAACCAATAGTGAAGAAACAGATAGATATTCTCAGAAGTTTTCTCCTGGGTGCGGCTTTCCTAGTCGGCCTGTTTTTGCTTTTCTTTTTTGGTGGTAGCTCACAGGATAGTACCATGCATGTGCCTACTGCACACGCCATTATTTGTACTGCGCCAAACTGGGGTTGTGATTTAGGCAATAACTGTGTAGAAGGCGAAGATTCGGGGGCGAATATAACTTGGGCAAATTGTGACTGGGATTGTGCACCGGGAGATACACAAAGTTGTGCTACAGACATTGGTCGTTCCTGTAGCCCAGGTATAGCCTGTTATAACGTAGCGCGTTGTGTGTGTACGCCACCTGTATATTCTCAAGCCTCGTACTACGCTCAAGGGTATTATCAAAGCTACTATCAAGCTTCATATTACGCTGAGGGTAGCTACTACACGCAAGGCAGTTACTATACTCAGGGCAGCTACTACACCCAAGGCTACTACCAAGGATACTACCAAGCTTCTTATTACTCGGAAGGAGCATATTACTCCCAAGCTTCTTACTACTCCCAAGGCTCCTACTACTCCCAAGGATACTACCAGGGCTACTATCAAGGATCGTATTACTCGGAAGGAGCATATTACTCACAGGCTTCTTATTACACCCAAGGCAGCTACTACTCTCAAGGATACTACCAAGGCTACTATCAAGGATCGTATTACTCGGAAGGAGCATATTACTCACAGGCTTCTTATTA
>CAZBAS010000003.1:74719-192290 GCA_964490395.1 uncultured Candidatus Saccharibacteria bacterium
TATTACTCACAGGCTTCTTATTACACCCAAGGCAGCTACTACTCTCAAGGATACTACCAAGGCTACTATCAAGGATCGTATTACTCGGAAGGAACATATTACTCACAGGCTTCTTATTACTCCCAAGGATACTACCAGGGGTATTATCAAGCGTCATACGCTCCTACTGCTACGGCTGAACTTTGGGTGCGGGTAACTGGTACGGGTTCTTGGTCAAAGAATTTGACTTTGAATCCAGGCCAGAGCGTAGATTACATGTGGACTTCTACGAATGGGTCAACATACTCCTCTACCTATAGCGGTAGTTTTGGCGGTGTGCCTACTGGTTTTTGCGGCAATCCTGTTTCCGGTGGGTGGGTCGCAAACAATGCCTCGGGTACATCCAATGGTACTATACCTGCCTGCCAGAATGGTTTTGTGATTACGCTTACATACAATGTTGATGGTGGTGCCGCTACTGATAGTATTGTGCTTACCGTTACGAGCCAACCTATTTGTAGTAGTGTTGCTCCCCAAGCGACCGTCACCGAGGCGACCTCTGGTAATTTCTTTATCTATGCGTATGGTGTTTCCTCAAGTGTGACCTCTGCGCAGTTTCCGACATGGGGAAATCCTGGTGGCCAAGACGATATTGTATGGTATCCAGCTACAAACCTTGGTGGGGGTACCTGGCGGGCAACCATGAACCTTGCTAACCATAAAGCTGGAGTGCCTGAGTATGGGACATTTAATTCTCATGTGTACTTAACTGCGCCAGGGTATCCACTTCAAATCTGCGGTACAACTACATTTGTTCGGGACCGAGACCCAATTGGGAACTTGGATAGTGCGACATGTAGCACTATAACTGGCTGGGCGTTTGACCCTGATGATACAACTACTTCAATAGCAGTCCATGCATATAAAGGGCCTACCTATGTGGGTGCGTATACGGCAAATGTTTCAAGACCAGATGTAAATACCGCCTATGGCATTACTGGTAATCATGGTTTCTCGTTCGCTACCCCGGTAGAATTTATGACTGGTTCTGCAGTAACGCTGAATCTTTACGCCATCAACACGAGCGGCGGCAATAACCCACTCATAGGCACTTCCTCCCTTACGTGTGCCGTACCTCTTCCACCGCCGAACTTTAACCTGTCCAATAAAGATATAACTTCTGTAGGTGGGGTAAGTGTTACAAATAATGCAACCAATGGCATAGCAGATGCACAGGTGAGCGGAAAGACTATTGGCGAAAACACCCTTGTTGGTTTTGCTATTAACATTGTAAACAGTAGCACGGGACCAGCATCTGGCGACTTCACGGTCGTAGATAGTCTTACTAACTTAGTTCCGCCAACAGGTGGGTGGAGTAACGCTTTTAGTTCTACCAGTCCCGGGTATCTTTCTATTAGTTGTGACGGACTTGCGTGTAATACGGCAGGGGACCAGTACTCCATAGGTGTTCCTACCTGCGACAATGGCACGTGCAATGATCTTTCAAAGACAGTAACCTTCACTGTTACCTCTACCGGCGGTACGCTCAGCCAGAATGAATACATAGCCATCAAGTACAATGCATTACCACGAGGGCCTACCGTAAGTACAGCAAATATATTCCGGTTTACGAACGAAGCCACTATAAAGCAAGGTGGTGTGACCGTGGCAGACTGCACTGGCTTACCTGGCGTATGCCCGCTCCGCATACCTTTGGTCCTGTTCTTTAGAGACCTGTCATCTCCATTCCTCAAAGAAGTGCAATAATAAAACAATGGGCACCATTGCAACAATGGTGCCCATTGTTTTCTGGGGAGGTTTTTTGTATACTAATTTCATGCTTACTAAAGAAGAAGTAATAAAAATAGCCACTTTGGCTCGTATAGAGCTCACCGAAGCAGAAGTAGAAAAGTTCCAGAAAGATCTATCTACTGTACTAGACTATGTTGCTGAACTGAATCAGATAGACATAGAAGGCGTGGAAGAAGTCTCGCAGGTTACTGGTCTGGTAAGTGTGCAGCGCCGAGACGAACCAGTTTTAAGCGCGCACCGTGAAGAAATTCTTAGCCAGGCGCCAGAGACTAAAGACGGATTTTATAAGGTAAAAGCTATATTATAAATAGAATTTTCAATTTTGTAATTTTCAATTTTCAATTACCTTGAATTTGTTTAAAAATTGCAAAATTGAAAATTGAAAATTTTGTTATGGGGTTTGAATACAAGACAATTAGTGAGCTTCGTGAATTGCTCGATACGAAACAAGTTACTTCCGTAGAACTGACTACGTATTTTTTGGAGCGGGCCAAACGGATGAATCCAGAACTTAATGCGTTTGTAACTATTTGCGAAGAAGAAGCCTTGCAACAGGCTCGCGAAGCAGACGAGTACATGGCAGCTTCTGGTCAGAATCCGTTACTCTGCGGCATTCCCTACGCTGCTAAAGATTTGTTTAACACCAAAGGCGTTCGCACTACAGCTTCTTCTAAGATTCTCGATCAATACATATCACCCTACGATGCTACTGTTGTAGCGAACATAAAAGAGCAAAAGGGCGTACTCATTGGTAAAACAAACTTGGACCAATTTGCCCACGGGTCTTCTACAGAAACTTCTGCCTATGGTGCTACTAAAAACCCATGGGATGTTACTCGTATGCCTGGTGGTTCTTCGGGTGGCAGCGCTGCTGCAGTCGCGGCAAGTATGGTGCCATGGGCTCTGGGGACTGAAACTGGTGGTAGCATACGTCAACCTTCTTCCTTGTGTGGTGTGTCTGGGTTTAAGCCTACCTATGGCCGCGTGAGCCGCTATGGAGTTATTGCTATGGCCTCTTCTCTCGATAGTGCTGGGGCACGGGCGCAGTCGGTAGAAGGCGTGGTCGGTATGGCAAACGTTGGTGCGGGGCAGGACCCCAAAGATTCTACGACGAGTGATTAGGTCACAGGTTACAGGTTACAGGTTACAGACCTGAAGGGAGTTAGGGTAGGAATACCTAAGCAGTATTTCCCCGAAGGTTTGCAAGACGAAGTAAAGCAGCGCGTATTGGAGGCAACAGAAGAGCTGAAAAAGCTTGGTGCTGAACTTATAGAAGTAGATTTGCCTACCACAAAATACGGTTCTTTGGTGTACGCTATTGTTGCTCCTGCTGAAATAGCATCGAACCTTTCTCGGTACGATGGCATTCGCTATGGACACACATCGTCTGAGGCAAAGAATTTACTCGATGTTTACCAAAAAAGTCGCGAGGAAGGTTTTGGCGACGAAGCTAAACGGCGCATTATGACTGGCACCTATGTACTCAGCGCCGGGTACTACGATGCATACTACAAACGGGCGCAAAAAGTGCGCAGGCTCATCATAAACGAGTTCGCTGAAGTGTTTAAGCAGGTAGACGTACTGGTTGCTCCTTCTTCTCCTACGGTTGCTCTAACGTTGGGTAAGGCTGCAGATGACCCGTTGTTTGGATATATTGCTGACCAATTAAACATACCTTCATCTCTGGCTGGCCTTCCTGCACTGTCCGTTCCTTGCGGTTTTGCAAAACCCCTCGAAGGCAACCAGCCAAGTCTAGATGGTATGCCCGTAGGCCTGCAGATTATTGGCCCTCAATGGGGTGAGCAAAAGATTTTTGATGTTGGGTATGCCTATCAGCAGGTAACGGAATGGCATAAAAAGCATCCGAACTTAACTTAAAAGTTAAAATTCAAAATGCAAAACTTCAATGAAAAACTGAAAACTGATTTGAAGTTAAGAGCTTATGCGTATGGTTTAAGTATTATAAAATTATGCGATACGCTTCCAAATAAGCGTGCGGCTTGGGTCATCGCGGACCAACTTATTCGATGCTCTTGTTCTATTGGGGCTAATCTAGTGGAGGCGAAAGCAGCGAGTTCACGTTTAGAGTTTAAGAAATTTAATGAGATTTCTTTAAAGAGTGCCAATGAAGCACAATTCTGGTTATGTTTGTTGCGCGATGCGGGCTTGTCGACAAAATCAATTATTGATCCTTTGCTTCGAGAAGCTGCTGAGCTTGCTAATATGCTTGCCGCAGGGGTAAAAAGACTAAAAGCTAAATAGTTTGATCGAGTTTTTAGTTGCAGTTTTGACTTTTAAGTTTTGATTTATAAGTTTATGCCAGATTTAGAATACAAACCAGTTATAGGATTAGAAGTTCACATTCAACTTAAAACTAAGTCGAAGATGTTTTCCAGCAGCCCCAATGTACTCGACATGGAGCAGCCGAACGTAAACATAGATGAAGTAGTAACGGCCCAGCCGGGAAGTTTGCCAGTGATCAACGCGGAAGCTGTCCGCTTGGCAGCAAAAATGGGTTTGGCTTTGAATTGTTCTGTAGATGAGTGGAGCAAGTTCGACCGTAAGCATTATTTTTATCCAGACCTTCCAAAGGGGTATCAAATTTCCCAGCTTGACCAGCCTATAAATAAAGAGGGTTGGCTTGAGATTACCAAGTCGGACGGTACAACCAAGCGCATCCTTATTCAGCGCGCTCACTTGGAAGAAGACGCGGGAAAGAACATGCACCCAGAAGGTTTGCCATATTCTCTTGTAGACTATAACCGTGCCGGCACTCCGCTTTTGGAAATAGTAACGCACCCGGTCATAGAAAGCGCAGAAGAGGCGCGTAAGTACTTAGAAGAGCTGCAACGCATAGCGCGCTATGTTGGCGCAAGTGATGCAGATATGGAAAAGGGGAGCATGCGCTGCGAGCCGAGCATTTCCGTGCGCTTGCCTGGCGAAGAAGGTTTGCCTCCTTACAAATGCGAAGTTAAGAACATAAACTCATTTAAGTTTGTAGAGCAGGCTATTAAGTACGAAATAGAGCGCCAAACAGAAATGCGCAAAAACGGCCAGACTCCCAAGCAGGTGACCATGGGCTGGAATGAGAAACTGAACGTTACGGTTGAGCAGCGTAGCAAAGAAGAAGCGAATGATTATCGGTACATGCCTGAGCCCGATTTGCCACCACTCCATTTCACGAAAGAATATCTAGACGCTCTCAGAGCTGAGCTACCTGAGTTGCCGCAAGCAAAGCGCAAGCGTTTTAAGGAAGAATATGGTTTGCCAGACGCAGACATAGAAAACCTTATAAATTGGAAAGAACTCACGTTTTACTTTGAAGCTGTGGCAAGTGAACTGCTTGAGTGGATTGGTTCAGAAAAAATTGCAGGGAGAGAATTGGATCAGGTAAAACTCCTCAAGCAAGCTGCTAACTGGTGCTTACAAGATTTTAGTGCCTTGCTTAATGCGGACAAAAAAGCACCGCTTGATGCGCGGGTTACGGCGGAGAACTTGGCAGAGCTTATAACGCTTATAGATATGGGAAAGATATCTAATTCCGCTGCAAAACAGGTCTTTAGGTATATGTACGATAAGGGCGGCGAGCCTGACCAAATTGTAGTGGACTTAGGTCTTGAGCAAGTGAGTGATACTGGCGCCATAGAGGCTGTTATAGATGCGGTGCTGGCTGCAAATGAAAAAGCAGTTACAGATTACAAAGCAGGGCAAGAGCGAAGTTTTGGCTTCCTCGTTGGTCAGGCCATGAAAGAACTTAAGGGTAAGGGAAATCCCCAAGTGGTAAATGATTTGCTTAAGAGCAAATTGGCAGACTAAGCGGAGTACGAAAAATCTAAAAGTCAAAAGTGCGACCCACTTTTGACTTTTTTGAATATGTTAGTCGCGTGATATACTTATAGCACATCCTAATTTTCTCTATGAGACAAACACTTGGCTGGGTTAGATTTTTATTAATTACTATACTGCTCGCGCCTAGTTTTATACTGTATACGCCTACAGCGCATGCGGCCACTGTGGTAAATGCGAATACATTTCCCGGTGGTGATGTAGGCGCGAAAATAAACGCTGCGGATTCTAGCCTTGGAACGCAGGTTGGAGAAATTCAAGTGAGTGGTGGCGGGACTATTTCTACACGAGTGGTGCTGTCCGCGAATCATACATTGCGTTTTGCCGCTGGTACCTATACATTTGTGAACGAGCCCATTCTCATGCGTGAGCATACGCAAGTTATTGGCTCTGGTTGGGATACTATTTTAGTTGAGCCAACGGGAAACAGGTGGTTTGTGATTGCCTCCTACAATGGAACCATGGCTCAAGGAATTTCCGGACCTATAGATGAAGACCAGGTGGTCCGTGATTTGCAAATAAAAGGGGCAAATCCAAATTGGGATTCCGCACAATCTACCATATGGTTTGGTAACGTGCACCGTGCCATTGTTATGAATGTCTGGTTTAACGGTACCCGTGCAAATGGCGTGAGTGCCGGAGGTTGGGGGATTAATGGTAACTATGCCGAGGATGTTTGGTTAGTAAACAATAAGTTTACTCAGGTTGCGGCGCAGGAAGCAAATGGTATAAATGCAAGGCGCATGACTATTGCGAACAACGTTTTTGAAAAACCCGGTTCGCTTGATGGCCCGTTTCAGGCAGTGATAGATATGGAGCCAAACGTTATTGAAGACAAAATGGAAGACATTGCCATTTTAAATAACACTCTGGATTCGCGCGGGTCTGCTCGGTGCAATAGTAGTAATTTTATTGTCTATCAACCATTTTCAGGCGCCACTACCTATACTGGTGGTCCTGCTATTATTGCGGGAAACACCATGACTGGTCTCGCGGATAACCAGTCATGCACTTACAGTTCAAATGGCATTATTATTACCAAAGCGTCGCACGATGTGCAAATATTTAATAATAATCTGTCGGGATGCGGACAGAACGGGTTGTACATAGATGGCGGTACTCGTATTTCAATTTATAATAACGTCGTAACTAACTGCGGTACTGGTGGTATAGAAGCGGTGCGCATAGGGGCTACAGACTCGAATATATTTAACAATACCATTACTGCTCCCTGGGGAGCGGCAAATACGCAAATAGTTGAACTGAGTAATGCAAGCAATAATAATTATTACAATAATGGTTCGGGGCCGTACACGCTGCAGTCTTCAAGCCATCAGGTAAATACCGCTCCTGTTGCCCCGGCAATGCTCAAGGCTGGTAACCCTGTTATTAGTGTTGCCAGTGGCCAGGTAACTATAGCTTCCTCTACCCAGTACGGTGAAACGCATTATACTACCGATGGAAGTGAGCCAACATTGTTGTCTCCGTTATATAGCGTTCCATTTGCTTCCTCGGCCACTATAAAAGCGAAAGTATTTCGTGCTGGCCAGTACGATAGCGATGTAGTAACCCAAACGGGCAATGGTTCTACCCCGCCACCGCCTCCCCAGATGCCAACTCCGCCTCCTCCGGCACCCACTCCAGTTCCTCCTACTCCCACACCACCAACTCCTGTGCCCGTACCTGTACCAACACCAACCCCAACTCCTGTACCAGCCCCCATAGTCCCATCGCCCGTACCAACACCTAGTCCGGTACCTGCTTCCAGTACCTATGCGTATGTAACAAATAAGTTGGTAAATGATGGAGGAACCATATATCTTATAAACGGATATATAAAAATTCCCTTTACCAGCATGGCTGCGTTTAAGGGCCTCGGGTATCAACTGAAATATGTGGTAAAGGGGAGCGCTGGCCAGTACAAATTGCCAGCAGGTGGATACGCGCTTAGCTCTGCATCCCAAAGCCACGCCTGGGGTACCTGGGTTAAATATGGAAAAACCATATTCTACGTGGACTCAACCGGACTTATCCCTGTACCAACCTGGCCCATCTTCTTAAGCAACATGGGCAAAACAGAATATATACTCCCCGCAAACAAAGCTGACCTAGATATATTTAAAGCGAATCCATCTTTGCCTTTTTTACAGATGAATGATTCAAGGGTTATAAGGTAATAGGACCATCTTGCCCTTAGTTATAATATGGTCTCTAATAAATAGCTGGTAGCACTGCGCTCCCGGCTATTTTTAGTAATTTGTTATATAAACTAGGTGATTAATGAGCAAGAACTTGCTTTTCTTGCTATTTTATGGTATTTTGGAGCGTCACGCTATGTAAATAAAAATAGCGGACAAATCGTCAAACCAAATGCGGCTCAAATTGCTTGGGTCGTGAACTTTATGCTATCTAGATCAGGCCTGGAATTATCAGGATGGTCAAACATGGCGAATAATCGCCTAAGGAGGGTCTGTGAGCAAAGCTGCTTCTGCGGGTAAACTTAGTCCCGCCACTGTACTTGGGGCACTTGGAACAGTGCTCGTGTTGTTTTTTCTTCTCGCCCCCCACATCAATCCAGGCTGGGTTGTCGCTACAGACGGCACTCGTCTGGCAATTGTCGTGGGCGCTCTTATGGGGTACTGGGGAACAACTATTGCTGCAAGAACCAATCCCGTCTCGGAGTTGTACGTTCTAGCGGGGCTACTTGTTGTCTTGGGGTTGCTCTTTTGGAGTCCTGTGCCGGGTAGGGTCCTTGAAGGAGTTCTATTAAATAAGGAGCTCGCGTCTCCTTGGCCCTGGTACTGGTTCATCAGCTTTTTCTCTGCTGTGGTAGCCGCAATGCCATCCCTGATTTTTGCTCTTTTGCATGCTCTTACACACGAGCGTGGGCATGTAGATGAACTTCAGGCGGAGCTAGATGCCATAAAAAAAGAAAGAGAGGAAGCAGAAGCCGCATCAGCGGCGGCGGCCAGTGCACGAGCGCGTGCACGATCAAGGATGTTCAATTTGTCCATGGCGGTGGTCTTTCTGCTCATATTGGCTAGCGGGGCCTATTACCGTAAAGCCATAGCAGCTAAAATTTCGCCTTTTTGGCAGATCAATACTCCTACTGCAATGGCTGTCTCAGGTAATACAGACCAGAAGCAGAAGCTTCTTGTAAGTGCTTTGGTGCCTGTGCAGCCTGTCATTGCTGCTGCGACATCCCCGTCCCACTCGACTCCGCAGCCAACACAATCACCGCCATGTAGTGTGGTGATTAGGATTTATCCAGGATTTTGGCAAGCTGAGGGCCCCAAATGCCTTGTCGGCAAGGTGCAGTGGTCCCGGAGTGCAGGTGGTCCTTGGTATAACATGGACCGCTCGGGTGATTTGAGGGATTCTGAATCCCAAGATGGGAGGCCGAATGGGCCGCTTCATTTTCTGGTTAACCGAAAGGAGATATTTTCGAGTTCTAAAGCTGTCGACAAGACTGGCAGCTACGAATTCAAGAAACAATGAGTACCCTATTGGGGAATAGCTAAAAGAGCCTGTGCAAGATTTTGCGCAGGCTCTTTGATTTTATTTTGTGTATTTTTTAAACCAGGTTTGCTGGCGTTTGGCGTAGTGCTTTATTTCGGAGAGGAGTTCGGTGAAGTAAGTGGATTTTATAAAATTGTTGGGATCCTTTTGAAGTTTTAAGGGGAGCTTGGAAACGCTTTGGAGGTAGCGTGAAATAAACCGATACTCTAGCCCGAGTTCATCCATCCGTTTCCAGGACAACCCTTTACTGTGCAGAGTAATAGCTTCTTGGAGCATATCTTCTATAACTCGCTCTATGAGTCTTTTTTCTATTTTGGCATAGAGCTCTTCTCGTGGTGGGTTAAGGTAGTGTATTTCCACGGGCAGCTCCAGTCCGTGTTGCTTATATGTTTGTATGTTTACATGTTTAAGTGTTTCCGGCACCTTGCCAAGGGTTGCAATTATCTCCAGGGCGCGAATGAGCCTGCGCGGGTTGTGTGGGTCAATGCTACTTGCTCGGACAGGGTCTTTCTTTTTTAGTTCAGCAAAAAGTTGCTCCGTAGTTTTCTTTTCCAGCCTTGCCCGCAGTTTTGCGTTTGGTGCTACTTCTGGAAGTGTTTGGTCTATGAGTAATGCATCCACGTACTGCCCAGTGCCGCCACAGATGATGGGGGTTTTACCGCGCGCAACAATGTCGAGCAAGGCTTTGGTTCCGTCACGCTTAAAATCTGCAACTGTGTATTGCCGCTTTGGTGACACAAAGTCAATGCAGTAGTGCGCAACGCCTTTATACATAAAGACGCGTGAATTTTCAATTTTTAATTTCCAATTTTTAATGGAGGTCCAATGGCCCAGTACTTTACCCGTACCAATATCCAAACCTTTGTATACTTGGCGGGAGTCAGCAGAAATTATTTCTCCGTTGTATTTCTTTGCCAGCTTCACCGCAAACTCGCTTTTGCCACTGGCAGTGGGACCAATTACTACATGCAGTGTTGGGTGTGGGGGTTTTTGGGTCATGGATCTGTGACTTCTTGTAATATCAAAATAAAGTAATAAATTCGAAGCACGAAATTCTAAGTAAATCTAAAGTACAAAATTCAAATCCGTGCTTAATAATACCTCTGAATGCACCTTGTTTCGTATTATTTCGGGTTTCGAGCTTCGGATTTCGAGTTTCCTGTCCGGTGGCAGGTGTTGTGTTACAATTATAGTAGATTATTCTAGTTTCGTCTGTGGCCATTAAGCTTTACTTATATGAATAAAAAAATACTTATACCAGCAGTTTTGGTTATTGTGTTGGTCGTTGCCGCGGGTTTTTTGGCGGCTCGTAAGGGCGCAGTACATCCAACAGAGAGTGAGAGCGCGAACTCAAATACAGCGGCAAAGGTAGGTCAGGATGCTTCTCAGTCAAATGTGGCCCCGCAGACCGCCCCAGCACCTGTTGCGGAGCCTCCGGCCCAAGCAGCTCCGCCCTCAACCACACAAAGCCAAGGTCATTTTAGTACAGAACAAGACGTAGAAGGGGTAGATGTCCAAGTATTTGAAGTGGCCTACGATGGAGACGCCTATACGCCAAACACGCTGTCTGTAAAAAATGGTGACATAGTTATTTTCAAAAACAACTCAAAAGGGGACTTTTGGCCCGCATCGAACCCTCATCCGCTCCACACCGATTACCCCGAGTTCGATCCTAAAAAACCGATTGCCGCAGGCAAAACATTTGAGTTTAAGTTTACCAAAGTGGGTACCTGGAAATTTCATGACCATTTGAACCCTACTGCCCGTGGTGCTGTGACAGTTAAGTAATGTGTAGAATATCGAATGCGCAATGCAGAATGAACTTACATACAAATGGAAAACAGTTGGTCACGAACAGGTGAAACACCTCTTGGATTTGCAGGTGAAGAATAATTCTGTTGCGCAAAGCTATTTGTTTTTAGGCCCTGAGGGGGTGGGGAAGCGCTTGCTTGCAAAAGAGTTCGCAAGTCGCCTTGCTGCCTCAGGCGCGGATGTGCTCGAATTTGACTTTGCTACGCAAGGAGTAGAAGATTTGCGAGAATTGCTTCAACGTATAAGTCTTCGTCCGGCGTCTGGTGGGCGTCAGATTGCTGTGTGCAATGGCGCAGAGCATATGCAGCTCGCAACCAGCAATGCGTTACTTAAAAGTTTAGAAGAGCCATCTGCATCTACCGTTTTTATTCTTGTGTCTAACCGGACAAATGTTGCTGCAACCATTGTGTCCCGTTGTCAGAACATCCAATTTGGAAGACTGTCTGACTCAGAGCTCCAGACCGTTGCAGAAGAGCTCGGAGTGGGCGCGAATGAGGACACGGTAAGGGCTCTGCATGGTATACCATCTCGTTTAAGTGTTGTCGCTCCCAAGCAGGGTCAGGAAACAAAATTTGCGCAGTGGGAGCGCGAGCTTGCTGAGCTCCTTAGTGGCCCCCTGCTCTCCCGCGTTGTGCGTTCCTCCGCTTTGGCCTCAGAAGAAGTATCCGATTTAGAAGACCGCATACGATACTGGCTTGAATATTTTATGCGCAGCACAGAAGAGCCGAAACAACTATCGCGCAGACTTAAAATACTGCAAGAAAGCTTTACTCGCCTCCAGAAAAACGGAAATAGAAAACTGGTTATGGAATATCTTTGTCTGAATCTTTGAATCAAGAATTAAGAATCATGAATCAAGAATCAAGCAAAATTAAATCTTTTACAGACTTAATTGCCTGGAAAGAAGCACACAAGCTTGTACTAATGGTTTATCCTATGCTCCGGTCTTTTCCGAAAGATGAACTCTTTGGTTTGATTCTGCAGATGAAACGTGCCGTGCTTTCTATTACTTCAAATATTACAGAGGGTTTTAGTAGGGGTTCTTATTAAGAAAAAGTTTATTTTTATTATATAAGTCTAGGATCGTTAACAGAAATTCAAAATCAACTACTTACTGCGCGAGACTTAAAGTATTGCACCAGTGCAGATTTCACCCGGTCTCCAGATCAATCCATTATTGTTAATAAGCTTTTAAATGGGTTAATAAAAAGCTCTAAAACCTTGACTCGTGATTCTTAATTCTTGATTCTACACTTAACCATTATGCAAAAAGTAAACATACAAAATATCCTCAAAAAAAGCCTGATAGTTGCGGCTTTGCCGTTTCTTGCCGTAAGCTGCAATCCACTCGGGGGTGGCGGTAGCAGCGGTTCTGCGGGGCTGGGCGTGGCCAAGACTACAAATGGTGGCACAGACTGGACCTTTATGGTAAACGCACCTGCTCCAGTGACAAAAAAGAAAAATGCCAAGACACCGGTTTCACCGCTCAGTACGAGTCCGGTACTTGGGCTGCGCTTCTCTCCCGAGAGTAACCAAAAAATATATGCTGCCACTCAGGGGCAAGGGCTGTTCTACTCCGAGAACTCCGCAGATTCGTGGAAGCAGGTATTAACCAAGTTTAACGCCTATGATTTTGCCATAGACCCAACTAATCCCGATCATATTTTTGTGGCGGGACAGGCGAGTAATGAGGCGCGTGTTTTAGCAAGCATCAACCGCGGCGGCTCATGGGAAGAAGTATATAACGATGTAGCAACGGGTAATGCGGCTCGGTCTATAGTTATGGATCCGTCAAATCCTAAGATGCTTGTAGTGGGGCTGGGCTCGGGCAACCTTATTACGAGCAGCGATGGTGGCGCAACCTGGACTCTACTTCAAAACTTTCAGGACCCCGTGACGCAGCTTATTTGGCACAAAGACCGGTCACTGTTTATCCTTACTCGTGGTAAGGGTTTGTACGTAACTCAGGATGGCGGCAAAACTATACAAAATATATCTAAACAACTTCTTAATATAGATGAGTGGCGCCAGAGTCTCCAAGTGGCAGCGAGTGGCGACAAGACCACCGTTGCTCCCATAGATGTGCCACAGCAACAAACCACTTCATTTTATAAAGTGGCTGTGGGGGCAAGTAGCTCTCAGCGCCTGTACATAGCTGCGAACAACGGATTATTTACCAGTAGTGACCGCGGCGCAACCTGGCAGTACCTAAAATTACCGCTCAAAAGCACTCAAATAACCGAAGTTCGAGGCCTTGCTCTGGCGGATAATGATAAACTGCTCTATGCATCGGTGGGGAATACCGTTTTTAAGACTGTAAATGGAGGCTCATCTTGGCAGGTGGAGGCTATTGCCACTCCTGGCACAATCAATTATATTTTAGTAGACTCGAATTTAAGCCAAATAAGCTATATTGGGTTAATTCCGAGCCAACAACAGTAAGAAGAAGCGCAGTGTGCAGATTTAAAGAATGCAGAGTTTAAGTCCTAAATTCATTCTTAATTTCTTGTTTTCATTCAGTATTCTACATTCATAATTCTACATTTAAACCATGCTTGATCAATTACTCAACGACCATAAACCAAACTTTGAAAAGACTATAGAGCACTTTCATGAAGATTTACTCGGAGTGCGCACGGGACGAGCAAATCCTGGCATTTTAAATACTGTCGTGGTAGAGGCGTATGGCGGCACACAACCTCTTCATCAGGTGGCCAGTATTTCTGTTTCAGATGCCCGCACCCTTACTATAAGTCCTTGGGATAAAACACTTCTCCAAGCCATAGATAAAGGTATACAGGCGGCGAACCTTGGCTTTAACCCGAGCAATGACGGTCAGGTGCTTCGCGTTACCATGCCCGCGCTCAATGAACAACGTCGCAAAGAAATGGTAAAGCTTGCAGGCCAAATGGCAGAGAAGGCGCGCATAGGGATACGAAATGTGCGCGAAGATATTTTAAAGGCGGCAAAAAGACTTGAGGGTGATGGGGAAGTAACCAAAGACGATGTGGCAAGCATTCAGAAAAAAGTGCAAGCACTCGTAGATGGCTACAATGATCAGATTAAACAGATAGCGGAAGAAAAAGAGAAAGAGATTATGACAGTGTAGCTGTCATAATAATTTCCAATTTCTAATATCTAATTTCTAATGTCAGGAAATCTGATTCTAGAGTTAGTTATTGGTATGCATTAGAAATTAGGAATTAGATATTAGACATTTTCATATGATACTTACCATTGTTATCTTCATAGCTGTTCTCGGTCTTCTCGTGTTTGTCCATGAGCTGGGTCATTTTTTGGTTGCTAAGCGCGCGGGCATGCAAGTAGACGAATTTGGATTTGGCTTCCCACCGCGGGTAGTTGGCGTGTACCGTTCAGAGCGCGGCAGGCGCTTTGTGTTTGGCGCTAAAACTCCTCAGGACGCCCTTGGTACCGTGTACTCCATAAATCTTATTCCGCTCGGCGGTTTTGTGAAGATCGTTGGTGAAAACAATGATGCTCCAAATAATCCAAACAGTTTTGGCAAAAAACCATTTTGGATGAGACTGGCTACGCTCCTCGCTGGTGTGGTCATGAACGCAGTACTTGCCTGGGCGCTTATCAGTATTGGACTTGCAGTGGGTGTCCCTACAGTTATAGATGAGCAAGATGCAACGCCGCTGCCGCATGGGGCTGTATTGTCTGCTGCTAAAGTAACTATATTAGATGTGCTGCCCAATTCTCCCGCAAGCAAAGGTGGGCTGCAGGTTGGGGATGAAATAGTGGGGGTAGCGAGTGTGTTCTCCAGTGTTGCGCGTCCGACTAATAATACCGTGGATTCAGTTCGTTCCTATATTACCGACCATAAGGGTCAGGATTTGATTTTTACCGTGCAGAGGGGTGGCAATATTAAACCGCTTTCTGTAACACCAAATGCGAATCCTGAACCAGGGCAAGGACCGACCGGGATATCCTTGGGCATGGTAGGTAAGCTTCGATATCCGTGGTACATGGCTCCTATTGAAGGGGCGAAAGTGACTGCTCGACAACTCTACGAAGTTGTTGCGGGCCTGGGTAAATTAGTCAGTGGTGGTGTATCTCTAAACCAGGTGGGTGGGCCAGTCAAAATAGCCCAGCTTACAGGAGAAGCAAGCAGGCTTGGCATTATTTACCTCCTCCAGTTTGCAGCGTTCCTTTCCCTAAACCTCGCAGTGCTGAACAGCTTGCCCATTCCGGCACTCGACGGTGGCCGGGTGCTATTCCTAATAATAGAGAAGCTTCGTGGCCGTCCGAATAATCCAAACATTGAGCAAGGCGTAAACGCAATTGGGTTTCTGGCGCTCCTCCTCCTTATGCTCGTAGTAACTATTAACGACTTCCACGGCTTTAGCGCCATAGGAAAACTTTTTCACTAGTTGAAAGTCTATAAAGTTCATAAAGTTTTTAAAGTAAGACTTGAGAACCTTTACTTCCAACTTTAAGAACTTTATAAACTTGATGAACTACTATTATGAGACAATCTAAATATTTTTTAAAAACAAGTAAAACGGTATCCGAAGAGGATACCATTGTTTCTTCACGTCTGCTTAAACAAGCAGGCTACATTAAAGAGTCTGTTGCGGGTCGTTACTACTTCATGCCTGTTGGGCAACGCGTACAACAGAAAATAATGAAAGTTATCAAGGAAGAAATGGACGCAGTAGGGGCCCAAGAAATGGTCAGTCCTATATTGCACCCCCTTGAGCTATGGAAAGAAACCAATCGAACCAACACGGCTGGGTTTGAACTCATGAATGTAAAAGATCGCCGGGGAAGCGAGTTTGCGTTGGGTGGTACTGCAGAAGAGATGTTTGTAGATTTTGTACGTAAATTCACCATAAGCTACCGCGACCTACCGTTTCATCTGTATCAATTCTCGCCAAAGTTTCGTGATGAGCTTCGTGCCCGCGGTGGTCTGCTTCGCGTACGCGAATTTATAATGAAAGACGGATATTCATTTCATGTAGACGAAGCCGACTTTCGTTTAGAATACGCTCGTATGCAAGAAGTTTATTCTAAAATATTTACCAGGCTTGGTTTGAAAACAGATATTGTTGCTGCAGATAATGGATATATAGGTGGTGAGTATTGTCATGAATTTATTGCTGAATCCGAAGTGGGGGAGAGTCGGTATTTTGTAACTGAGGATGGTAGTCTTGCTGCGCACGAAGATGTTGCCGTATTCCAGAAAGATCCTGCAAATGCAGGTGCCGAGATGCTGCCGTTAGAGACTATTGAGCAGCCAGACTGGGTGCGCAACATGGATGAAAATGAAAAGCACTATGGGAAAACGAAAAATCATTTTCTGAAGAATGTTGTTTATAAAAACTCGCGCACAGGGCAAATTGTCGTTGCTACCGTAACAGGCGACCTCGAAGTTAATAAAACAAAGCTGGAACAAGTGACGAAAATGGTTGGGCAGCTTGAAGATGCAGAAGAGAGCGATTTGGCGAGCCTCGGTACCAAATCTGGATATGTGCACTCATGGGGCTATAAAAATGTACTCACGGTAGCAGACGATGTATTTCTCACTGCGCGCAATTTAATTGGTGGTCAGAAAACTGAAACAACAGATACTATACACGTAAACTACGGTAGAGATTTTACGTGCGACATTGTGGGGGATATTGCCATGGCTGCGCCGGGTAGTATGGCGCCAAACGGGCAAAAGTATGTTGAGAAAAAAGGTATAGAAGTTGGCAACGTATTTCAACTCGGCTACCACTATTCATCCCTCATGAAGGGAGCATCCTTCACCGCAGAAGATGGATCAGAAAAACCATATTATATGGGTTGTTACGGGATTGGCGTAGGCCGTACTATGGCTGCAATTGTAGAAAAGTATAATGACGATAAAGGTATTCTGTGGCCTGAAGCCATAGCGCCTTTTAAAGTGCATGTAATTGCGCTTCCGGGTAAAGATGCAGAAAACGTATTTGCAGCTAGCGATAAGTTGTACGCTGAATTGACCGAGGCGGGCGTAGAAGTACTCTACGACGACCGCGCAGATGTTTCTGCTGGTGAAAAATTTGCGGACAGCGATTTAATTGGTATACCGCACCGTATAATTGTGTCTCAGAAGACATTGGCTGAGCAGTCAGTGGAATATAAAAAGCGTGGAGAAACTGAAGCAAAATTGGTCCCGCTAGACCATATACTACAAATATTGTAAAGTAAAGTGTAGCGCAAAACTCAAAACTGCAAAATCAAAAATTCAACTCAAAAGTACTAACTTCATAGTTCAGGATTTTTGAGTTTTAATTTGCAATTTTGACTTCTTAGTTTCTAATTTTAAGTTTCTGATTCTGTGTTTGAACCTATTTTCAAAAGATTTTCTCAGGATATTGGTATAGACCTTGGTACTGCCAATACACTTGTCTATGTGAAGGGCAAGGGTATTGTCATAAACGAGCCAAGTGTTGTTGCCGTGAACAATCGCACTAAGCAAATTGTAGCTATTGGGACTGATGCGCAAAAGATGGTTGGTCGTACTCCTGGTTACATTACTGCAACGCGTCCGCTCGTAGACGGGGTTATTTCTGACTTTGAGGTGACCGAGCAAATGCTTCGGTATTTTATAGATAAGGTTCATGCGGGTACCTATTCTTTTTTGCGCAGGCCACGAGTGGTTATAGGCATACCAAGTGGGGTAACCGAAGTAGAAAAGCGTGCGGTACAAGACGCTGCCATCAATGCTGGTGCTCGAAAAGCCTACTTAGTAGAAGAGCCTATGGCCGCTGCTATAGGTGCGCGCTTGCCTGTACAAGATGCCATAGGAAGTCTTGTGGTTGATATTGGTGGCGGTACTACCGAAATAGCCGTTATTTCTCTTGGCGGAGTTGTTGTGGCGCGGTCGCTTCGAGTAGCAGGCGATAAATTGAACCAGGCAATCGTACAATTTGCCCGCGATAAATTTAATTTGCTCATTGGAGAGCGTACTGCGGAAGAAGTCAAAATTAAAATAGGGTCAGCAAGTAGCCTTGAAGAGCAACTTCATGCTCCTGCACGAGGCCGTGATCTGCTGACTGGTCTTCCAAAAGAAATTGAACTTACCGACACCGATATTCGAGAAGCCTTAGAACAGCCTGTTCGTACCATTGTAGAAAATATCAAGGCAGTAGTGGAAGAAGTGCCGCCAGAAATTATTGCCGATATAATGCACCGCGGTATTATGCTTGCGGGTGGTGGCGCGCTACTGCGTGGACTCGATAGGATTATTGCACTAGAAACAAAAATTCCGGTAGTCGTCGCAGACGATCCACTGACCTGTGTTGCCCGCGGTTGCGGTGTTGTGGTAGAGGACTTGGAAGCCCTAAGCGATGTGCTTATCCCTGCAGAGCAAGAAGCAATGGGCCGATAACCATGAAATGTCTAATATCTAATTTCTAATGTCTAAAGCAATACCTACTATTGTCTGAGCATTAGGAATTAGGAATTGGTAATTAGTAATTTCCTATAGTCATGTCTACTACTCATCCAAAATTAGTACGATATATAGTAGCCATAGTGGTGGGAGTGGTGCTGCTGGCATTTTTGCAGCTTCGGGGGCTTACAGGGTTTGTTACTCGTACTGTTGCCTCGGTGCCTAGTCCGCTCCTTGCGCCGTTTCGTGCTGCTTCGACCGCAGTGCGCCATGGTATTACAAACATAGCTTCCATTCGCACTTTGTATGTAGAAAATGCCGAATTAAAAAGCCGTGTTCAAACTCTTGAGCAACGTATTGCGGAACTTTCAAATTTACAATCAGAAAATAATACTCTAAAATCTACGCTCGGATTTGCGTCGAAGCCCCCAACCGCTCTGGTGCCGTGCACCGTGGTGGGCCGCGACCCTGAAGGCATTAGCCAGACCCTCTTGCTTTCATGTGGCTCCAACCAGGGCGTTACGGCAGGCCAGGGAGTTGTAAGTAGCGGGTATTTGATAGGTAAAGTTATCTTAACAAGCGGTAGTACGGCGACTGTTCGTTTGGTGACTGCGCCTACTATGGTCATGGACGTTCGGTTGGCTACGCGCCAAGTAAGTGGGGCGCTTCGTGGTTCGTTTGGCTCTGGGCTTTTGGTAGACTATATTCCTGAAACTACTGAAGTTGCAAAAGGTGATCTTATTACTACTGCAGGAATAAATGACAAAATACCACCAGATATTTTAGTAGGAAGCGTATCGGGTATAGTAAAAGAGCAGGGAGCATTGTTTTATAAAATCACCGTCACAAGTCCGGTTGATTTGCGCGACCTTCGCTATGTGCATGTGCTGAGACCATAATGTATGAAAATCAGTATCACATAACAAGTTTCAAAAAATGTAGTGGTTTGGTATTTGAAATCTTGCATGTGCGATTTGTTTGGTGCTTGTCGTTTGCAGTTTGGCATTTACACCCTTTATGAAATCTATCCTTTGGCCTATTCTATTACTTATTGCACTCTGGGTTATTATGACCGCAGTGTTTCCAGTGTGGATGAGTGGCCGATACGTGCCCAATTTGGTATTGGCCGGGGTGCTTGTGCTTGGGCTTACGCATTTTGATGGTCGGACCTTGGTGCTATCAGCGGTGTTTGGCCTATTTTTAGACATACATAGTAGTTTACTCATTGGGTCGTATGCGCTGGCGCTTCCCTTTTTATTTTGGCTCATCCATGCAGCCTACGCACGTTTTGTCCCGTCCGATCACATGTACATTGCATTGCCAGCTACGTACGTTGTCTCCGAGCTAATGCTTAAGGTTTGGCTCTCTGTGGTAGGGTTGTTTGCAGTAGTGCTTGGTTGGCCCATTGGACCCTTGTTTAGCCTCAACGGTGCGGTATACACCATGTTGTCTTTGGTGGTAGGTGGAGTGTTAACGGTAGTAGTATACGTAGTCTGGTTAGAAATAACGCATAGGTTTGATAAACCACTCCGATTAAGAAGATAAAAATAGTCGTGAGCAAAGACGGGCGAGACGTGAACTCGTATTTTTTACTCATTTCTCACGTCTCACACCTCACTTCTGCTTCTATATATGACTTTAAACCCTGAAACATTTGAATACGATGATGCATCGCCGCTGAAGAACGGTACGGATTTGGCATTTGAAGAGGCAGTACTTACGAACGTGAGTCCTGTGCAGGGTGGGTATGAATCCACGCGTCCGGCTGCGCACGCGTGGTGGGTATTGAGCTTGCTTGGTGTGGCAGTGCTATTACTCCTAAGTCGTTTGGCGTATTTGCAAATTGGCCAGGGGTCTAGTCTCAGGGCTATGGCAGAAGGCAATAGACTGCGCGAGCGGCTCATACTGGCGCCGAGAGGAGAAATACTCGACCGCAACAACGAGGTGCTCGCACGCAGCAGGGCAAGTTTTAGATTGGTCGTAACACCACTCGATGTCCCTAAAGATCAAGTTCGTGCGGTGGTGCACTCGGTAGCAGGGGTACTTGCGTTGGATGAGTCAGTGCTGGAAGAGCCACTTAAAAAATTTGACCCACGTTCCGTGCAGCCGCTTGTTTTAAGCGAGGACCTCACACGCGACCAAGCCGTGTTGTTTGAGACACGGGCTCTGGAGTTTCCTGGTCTCTCAGTTGAAACCATTCCCATTCGCGAGTACACCTCGAGCAGTAGTTTTGCGCATGTGCTTGGTACTACGGGTAGCATAAGTGAGGACGATCCGCACTTGCGTACTCCAGGCTATTTTCCCGCTGATGTAGTTGGTAAGTCTGGTATTGAGTATACCTACGAAAATGAGCTGAAGGGCGTGAACGGTCAAAATTTAGTAGAAGTAGATGCAGCGGGTGCAGTAGTGAAAAGTCTTGGTCAAATTCCTGCCAGTCCTGGCCATACCGTGCAAACCACGCTCGATAAGGGTTTGCAGGAAGAGCTATATGCTCAATTCCAAAGTCGCCCCAATAGCAAAGGTGCAGCAATTGCTCTTGACCCAAAAACCGGAGAAGTGCTTGCGCTTGTATCGTATCCGGGCTTTGATACGAATTTATTCGCCGCAGGTATTAAAACTGAAGAGTATCAAAAACTACTCAAGGACCCGCTCCTGCCTCTGTTTAATCGTGCGGTGAGTGCGCAGCTTCCGCCGGGTTCTACGGTTAAGATGATGGTGGCGCTCGCAGGGCTGGAAGAGAAAGTAATTACCGATAGAACAGTTATTACCGACAGCGGAAAAATTACTATTCCAAACCAGTTCAATCCAAGCGTTGTCTATGACTATGTAGGCTGGAAGCGAACTGGGCTTGGGCCTCTTACTGTGCGCTCTGCTATAGCTCAGAGTAGTGATATCTTTTTCTATGTTGTAGGCGGCGGGTATAACGCTGCTCATGTTGATGGCCTTGGAGTGAATAAACTTGCTGAGTATTATCGCAAGTTCAATTTAGGCAAAAAAACGGGCATAGACATACCGGGTGAAAAAGCTGGTCTCGTTGCCGACCCTGCGTGGAAAAAGCAATACTACGAAGATAGCGCAGTACTCGGTAAGTGGTATTTGGGAGATACCTACCATGTATCTATAGGGCAAGGTGATATGCTTGTGACACCACTGCAGATGGCCTTGTGGACATCGACAATAGCGAATAACGGCGTTGGCATGAAGCCACATATAATGCGCACTGTTGCAAATACAGACGGACAGGTTACAGATACTGCACAGTCAGAAGTACTTATTCCAAAGATTGCCAGTGATGCAAATATAAAAGTTGTGCAAGAAGGTATGCGTGAAGCAGTGCTTTCGGGTACCGCAAAAAAATTGCAAAGCTTGCCCATAAGTTCTGCGGGTAAAACAGGAACAGCACAGTTCGATAACAATGAAAGTGAACACTCGTGGTTTACCTCGTACGCACCTTACGAAGATCCGCACATAGTCATAACAGTGCTAGTCGAAGGTGGGGGAGAGGGCGGTGCGGCTGCGCTGCCCATAGCGCAAGACGCGCTTAAGTGGTGGGCTGCTAATCGCCTAAAGAAGTAGCCAGTGAAAAGTTCGTAAAGTAAAAAGTCAGACTTTATGAACTTGATAAACTTTATGAACTTGATAGACTTACTCCATGTTAATTGACGGACGCGCAATTGCAAAAACTATATATGATTCACTCGCGATGCGTATAGCAAGGCTGCCATTTAAGCCGGTGTTTTGCGATGTGCTTGTGGGTGCTCATCCAGCATCCGTGCAATATGTACGCATGAAAGAAAGAGCAGCCGAGCGAATTGGCATTTCTTTTTTGCAGGCGGAATTCCCGGACACTGTTACTGAAGAAGTCTTGCTGCAAGAGATTGTCCGCTTAAATAGCACCCCGCACTTATGCGGCCTTATTGTCCAGCTTCCACTGCCTGCTAGTTTTAATAAGCAGCGCGTGGTGGATGCCATAGATGGACGGGTAGATGTCGATTGTCTTACAGCGCAGAATGCAGAGTTGTTCTATGCGGGTAAATTGTCTCTTACCCCTCCTACACCAGCTGCAGTGCTGGCGGTGCTGGATAGTGTTTATACGCCAGATAGCAAACCTCATTGTGTGGTGGTGGGCCAAGGTGACTTAGTCGGAAAGCCTGTTATCTGGTTACTTAGAAATCGTGGATGGGATGTTCAGGAAGTGACTATAGAGACAAAAAATCCGGAGCAATTAGCAGTACAGGCGGATGTTATTATTACTGCAACGGGTAAGCCAGGCCTTATAACTGGAAGCTGGGTTAAGCCAGGCGCTGTAGTTATAGACGCGGGTACCGCAGAGAATGCAGGGACAATTGTGGGCGATGTAGATAGTGAAACTGTGGCCCCCCTTGCATCGTTTATTTCCCCGACCCCAGGTGGTGTTGGCCCAGTAACCATTGCAAAGCTCCTTGAGAATGTGGTGCTTGTCGCAGAAAAGTTACACACGTGAGCAATGTGGCTCTAGGAAGGAATAAGACCTAAAATCACGTCTCGTGGCTCGTTTCTCACGTCTTGTCCCATGGGGATAAGCTTACATTGACAGCGCTAAGGAACACCTGTAAAATTAGTCGTAATTAGAATCACGAAGTAAGAAGCAAGTATCACGAACGAAATTCTGAGCCCTTCCTCTCATGAGAAGGGTATTATTCTAAATTCATGATTCATACTTCTTAATTCTGCCTATATATGCCAAAGAAATATCTCCTGACACCTGAAGGTTTAGCTAAATTAAATGAAGAGCTCAAACACCTCATTGAAGTAAAACGCAAAGAGGTTATTGAGCGTATTCGCGAAGCCGCTGCACACGGCGACTTAAGTGAAAATGCAGACTATGCTCAGGCTCGTGAAGAACAGTCGTTTATTGAAGGTCGTGTACAGGAAATAGAAGAAATGATAAAGAACGCGGAAATTATTACCGCGAATACACAGCACAATGTAGTTACTATTGGTGCTACCGTTGTTATTAAGGTGAACGGCAAAGAACGCAAATATACAATTGTCGGTAGCAATGAAGCAAACCCATCAGAAGGTAAAATTTCCAACGAATCTTTAGTTGGAAAGTCTTTGCTCAGTAAGCGGGTCGGCGATAAGGTAACCGTAACCACCCCGGCGGGTGAATCTGTGTACGAAATAGTAGCTATAGAATAGGCCTATTTTTACTCTTCCGCCCCGTGGTCACACGGGGCGGATTTTGTTATAATTACACTAAATAAGGTGACAGGGAACAGGTTAGAGGTTAGAGACAATACTGAGCTTTTTTGAGTATTTTCCAACCTACAACCTATCCGCCCAAGGCAGACCCGCCTCGGGCGGGCAACCTACAACCTATCCGCCCAAGGCAGACCCGCCTCGGGCGGGCAACCTACAACCTACATATGAGCGAACGTTTAGAAGATATAAGAAACCGAAGAATAGAAAAAGTAAAGAAGCTTGAACAGGCGGGTACCTATGCGTACCCTTCGACTGTGGAGCGGACCCATACGAATGCAGAAGCGCTTGAGCAGTTTAATGGTCTCCAGGGCCAGACCATATCGTTGGTAGGTCGTATACGGAGCCTGCGGGGTATGGGCAAAATTGCCTTTGCTCATGTAGAAGATGGTAGCGCTCGTATACAATTTTTATTTAAAGATGAAGAAGTCGGGGTAGAACAGTTTGCTGACTTTTTAGACACCTTTGATGTCGGTGATTTTGTACAAGCAACTGGTACACTGTTCGAAACTAAAACTGGCGAAAAGACATTGCAAGTCCGAAGTTTTGCCATGTTGGCAAAATCTTTACTACCGCTTCCTGGGGAACACTTTGGTATTGCCGATGAAGAGACCAAGTTGCGAAAGCGTTATTTAGATATATTATTTGATCCAACTGTTAAGGACCTGTTTGTTAAAAAAGCAAAATTTTGGCAAGCCTTTAGGGATTTTCTACTCAAAGAAAATTTTGTAGAAATGTACATGCCCGTACTAGAACCAACTACCGGTGGTGCCGAGGCAGAGCCATTTGTGACCCATCACAATGCACTTGATAGGGATTTTTATTTACGCATTTCACTCGAACTGCCACTTAAAAAAATGTTGGTAGCGGGGTATGAGAAAGTTTTTGAGATTGGCAGAATTTTTCGAAACGAAGGTATAAGTGCAACCCACTTGCAAGACTACACGCAAATGGAGTTCTATTGGGCGTACGCAGACTTTAATCAGTTGCTCGAATTTTGGCAGCGCATGTACCAATATGTTATACAAGAAACTTTTGGCACACTAGAGATTGAGGCAGAGGGGCAAATGACGGATTGGAGTGGGCAGTGGGAACGCGTAAACTATCTCGACCTGTTTAAGACACACACGGGCATAGACTTAGAAGTTGCTACAGATGATGAGCTGCGTGCATATTGTGATGCAAAGGGTATTGTCTACGAAGACTTTGTTCGTCGCGGACGGCTCATAGATCTTATCTTTAAGAAGATTCGGGTTAACTTACCGAAAGACAGGCCAATTTTTCTCATTAACCAGCCCATAGAGTTGGAGCCATTGGCAAAGAAGGTTCCAGGAAATCCAAAGCTCGTACAGCGTGCTCAGCTCATTGCCTATGGAAGCGAACTTGGAAAAGGCTTTGGAGAACTCAACGATCCGATCGACCAGCGCGAACGATTTTTAGAACAAGAAAAGCTTCGCCAGGCAGGCGATGTCGAAGCCCAAATGATAGACGAGGGGTATGTGGAAGCTATGGAGTATGGTATGCCTCCTGCAGCAGGGTTTGGTGTGGCAGATAGACTATTCTCCATGCTTGCCGGTAGGCCTATACGAGAAACAGTTGTATTTCCTCCCATGAAGGAAGAAACAGTGCCGCAGTCTGGGAAAGCGAAAGAGTCCAAAATTGCGGTGGCTGTTATAAATGAAGGTTTGCAGCTCGCAGAGTGGCAACGACTCAACACTGTCGCACACTTGTCTGCCGCGTTTGCTGCGAGGGCTGGGAAAGAGTTGTTATTGCAAGATGAGATTGCAACGAGCGACAACAAGCACATTAAGCTGAACATCCAACACGCCATTATGCTGAAGAGCGGCTCTTCCAGTAGCGAGCTTGCAGCGCTCGTAGAGAGCGCAAAACAGCAGGGGCTAGAAGTATCTGAGTTTACCCGTGAGATGATTGAGACTACCGATGATCGGAAAGTAATTGAGCGGACCAAGCAGAAAGAGTTTGTAGACGTTGAATACCTTGGAGTGCTTGTGTTTGGTAAGAAATCTGCTGTTGAAGGACTTACTAAAGAGTTTCCTTTGCATGAATAATATGCGACCCCAATAATACGAATAGCATCCGAATGTCGCGAATAATTCGGACCTATACTCTGAACGATGTATTAATTATTCGTATCATTCGTGTGCACAGTCGTAGATTAGTGTCGCCGTTATGTCTAACCTATATTCTCCAGAAAATTTAAATGTTACGCCGCTTGTTGCGCAGCCAAAGCAGTCGCTTATTGTTCTTGGCGCGGTACGAGATGAGCAGGGGAGAATACTCGTTGCTAAGCGCATAGATAGCTCGGTGCCAGACGCTGTGGGTAGGTGGGAGTTTGTGGGTGGTCGTATTCAGTTCGGTGAGGACCCGGAAATAGCGCTCGTTCGAGAAGTGCAGGAAGAAAGCGGGCTTCGGGTGAGCATTCAGAGACTGTTGCCGAAGGTGTTTACTCATGTGTGGGATACTGACGAAGGAAAGTTGCAGGTATTACTTTTGACGTATGAGTGCGCTATAGTAAGTGGGCAGTTAACCAACGCTCGGGTATCAGATGAAATAGGCGAGCTTAAGTTTTTAACTAAAGAAGAAATTCAAAGCTTGCCCGCACTACCCAATGTGCACGAAGCACTCCAGTATTTATGATAATTCCTCCTACTTTAAAACCAAGAAGATTCTTCTCTACTCCTGTCATTGCGAGAAAGGAGGCTCTGCGACTGACGCGGCAATCTGCATCTCCTGCACATACACTTTAGATTGCCACGTCGCAAAGCCTCCTCGCAATGACAGAATTTGCTTATTCCGATACTAATTACTACTCACTAATCGCTACCTACTATTTTTTATGCTCGACATCAAATTTATACGCGAAAACGCAGACAAGGTGCGCAAGGCCATTGCAGACAAACGCACCGATATTAATCTAGACGACTTGCTCGATTTAGACCAAAAAAGACGTGACCTGCTTACCGAAGTAGAGAGCTTGCAAGCAACAAAAAAACAGGTCTCTAAAGAAATTCCTGCACTGCAAGGATCTGAGCGCGAAGCCAAAATAATGGAAATGAAAGAGGTGGATACCCGCCAGACTGCCCTCAGCGATGAGCTTCGCGAGGTTCAGGCAAAGTACGACGACCTCATGCTTCGCGTGCCAAACATTCCTTCCCCGGAAACGCCCATTGGTAAAGACGACAGCGAGAATCTGCCGTGGCGCTACTGGAGCCCAGAACTGGGCGATGTAGACCCGAAAGACACCGATAAAGTGGCGCAGGTCCCTCCGAAGTTCGGCTTTGAGCTCAAGGATCATGCAGAGCTTATTACCAATCTTGATTTAGCGGACCTGGAAGCAGGCGTAAAAACTTCTGGCTTCCGTGGCTATTATTTAAAAAATGAAGCTGTGCTTTTGCAGTACGGTCTTATGTGGCATGCCATGGAAAAACTAAGAGCCAAAGGTTTTACCATTATGTCTCCACCAACGCTCGTACGTGAATTCGCCTTAACCGGTGCAGGTGCTTTTCCTACGGGGCGTGATGAAGTGTACCAGGTTGTAGATAGTGGTCGCCTTGCCAGTGGCACTGCAGCGGACAAAGAACCAATTTACCTGGTGGGTACATCTGAGCAGAGCTTGCTTGCTTACTACGCAGATAAAATTTTGGAAGAAAAAGATTTGCCTATAAAAGTGGCTGGCATTTCTCCGTGCTACCGTAGTGAAATTGGAAGCTATAGCAAAGACCTGAAGGGGCTGTACCGCGTGCATGAGTTCATGAAAGTTGAACAGGTGGTCCTGTGTAAGGCAGAAACAATGGAAGGGGATCAGTGGCTTGAGAATCTCCGTGAAATAGCAGAGGAGATGCTGCAGGATCTTAAACTTTCTTACCGTGTGTTGAACATCTGTACGGGCGACATGGGCGCGGGCAAGTACAAAATGTATGATGTAGAAACCTGGATGGCCGCCCGCGGTAAATACGGCGAAACCCATAGCGATTCTAACTTAACGGACTGGCAAGCTCGCCGCATGAGCATTCGCTACCGCGATGCAGAAGGAAAGATAAAATTTGCCTATACCCTAAACAACACTGCTGTGGCAAGCCCTCGTATTCTCATAGCAATTCTCGAAAACTATCAGCAAGCAGATGGCTCCGTGAAAGTTCCTGAAGTACTGCAGAAGTATGTGGGTACCGACGTGATAAAACCTAAGGCATAGTCTTTCCTGCTCCCTCCTGAGACGAGAGCTGGGCGGGGTACGGACTATCGTCGATAATGTTAACCTAAGTCGCTATGTTATCAATACAAAAAATTCTAAATGACTGGGCAACAAAGCATTATACGGCAATTCCGTTTTCTTTGTCCCAAGAGCGCATGCATGGAATTGGAGAAGAGTTTTTACAATTCCTTACTCTGCCAGTTGAGCTTAAAAAACAGATAGTAACTTTTCAAGACCCTGCTTACAATAATACAGATCTTGGATATTATCGTCGCGAAAAAGGTGTGGGCCATCCGGACAACAAAGAAATCTTTCAGTTCCATCCGGCGTTGTATAAATATGTATCGAGTGACGTGTTGAGAGATTCCGTAGTAAAAAGCTTTCTTTCAAAAGCCGATGAACTTTTCAATGCTGGAGTGGTTGCATATAAAGAAGGCGCCTCCGCGTTAGATGTGGAGTATCCAGGAACTTTGCAAAGATTTTTTCCGCCAAATCAGGAACCATTTATGATGGTGCGGTTTGTGAGCTACCAACCAAGTGGTGATGAAGAGTTGAACGCCTCCTTTCATCACGACCGTAGTTCACTTACGTTAGCTCTCGCTGAGAGTTCTTCCGGGCTCATGATGGGGTCTACGCAGGAAGATGTACACCCGGTGTCACACGATCCTAATACTGTTTTGTTCTTTCCGGCACTCCTTGCGCACCATACTGTTGGAGGCTTTTCTACTCATCAACTGCAAGTAGATAAGAGCCTTCGAGTACAAGCATTAAAGCCAACGTGGCATGGTGTTAAACAGCTGCCCGGTCAGAGAATAGATCCCACTACCACCAGGTGGGCAATAGTCTGTTTTCTGAATCCCCCTAAGATATTAGGTGCGACGAGTGAACATTCGCGTTCTTTAATTGAGTATTAAAAAGTATAGTAAAATAATATAAGGGCGCGGCTAATCGAGCCGCGCCCGGAAGTCTTACTTCGGTTCATCTGGCTTACTTCTCACAAAGCCTGCCAAGAAGATTAGCGTTCCCATGATTGGGATTGAATTGAAGCCCCATATAACGAGCTTAAGATCCAAAATTTGCCCAACGACAAATCCGCCAGTTAGAAGTAGAATTCCAATTACCATCAAGGTAGTATTCATAAGCGGCCTCCTTTGCGCACTATATTATCAAATGCTTACTTAATTGTCCATATTATAGACTTATGAGATTTATAGTTGAACCGCTTCTTGCTTTTTTTGCTCGGCGCATCGTTGCTAAGTATAAGCCACAGATAATAGGTATAACGGGGAGTGTGGGCAAAACATCTACCCGCGCTGCTGTGTTTGCTGTGGTGTCGCAGAAGTACCGTGCCTATACTCCACCCAAAAACTTGAATGATAAGATTGGCCTTCCTCTTGCTATTATTGGCATGGATACACCAGGCCGAAGTCTCTGGGGCTGGATAAAGGTATTTACGAAAGCTAAAATGCTCTGGCTATTTCCCATGAAGTATCCGGAGATGTTAGTGCTGGAGTATGGCATAGACCGTGTTGGGGAAATGGATAGTTTGCTATGTGTTGCTAAGCCAAACATATCTATCCTTACATCCATCGGCCTTTCGCACTATGAGTTTTTCCAGGACACTGAAACCATAGAGCAAGAAAAAGGAAAAATCTTAGAAATACTGACTGCCAGTGATACCGCAATACTGAACGCCGATAACGACCTTGCATTAAAACAGCAACACAAGTCAAAAGCGCCAGTTATTACCTATGGCAAGAATGGTCAGGTGCATGCTTCCACCGTGGAAGAAACGCTGAGTGAAAAGGCTGCTACTACTGTGCAGGTTACTACTTCAACCAGACAGTTTACCGCGCAAGTCGCCGCAGTTGGCCTTGTGCATGTGAGTAGCTGCTTGGCGGCGGTGGCCGTGGCAGAGGCGTTACACATGGAAACCGATTTGGTTGTAAAAGGTTTGGCTACATACAAACCAGTTCCTGGTCGGCTCAATGTAATTGGCGGTCTTAAGCGTTCCGTGCTCATAGACGATACCTACAACGCAGCGCCAGACTCCATGCACGAAGCGCTTACGCTACTCGAAAAATTTCCTGGAAGTCATAAGATGGCAGTACTGGGAGATATGCTGGAGCTTGGGGCTAAGTCTACCGAGGCGCATACAGCAGTGGGTCAGGAAGTGGCGCGCATAGCTCCGAATCATTTAATAACCGTAGGCGCAGGTGGCAAAATAATTGCCGATAGCGCTGTCGCGGCTGGGTTGCCCGAGGAACGAGTTATTAGCTTTGATACTTCCGCAGAAGCTCAGTTGCCCGTTCAGGAGCTAATAAAACAGGGCAGTGTTGTGCTTATAAAAGGGAGTCAAGGCATGCGCATGGAACGCATTACCAAAGAGGTTATGGCAGAGCCCATGCGCGCAAACGAACTCTTGTGCAGGCAGTACGGTAAATGGCTTAACACGTAGCGACCCCAATCTACGAATGTCACCCGAATGACACAAATAATTAATCCAGAACTTTCATTTAGGATTACAGGACTGTGTTTTAAGGTTCATAATGAACTGGGTAGATTTTGTAGCGAAAGACAATATTCAGATAGTTTTGAACAAAAACTTTTAGAAGTAGGTATGGTGTATTTTCGTGAGTATGAGTTAAGTAATTTGGCTGAGGTTGAACGAAAAGGTAATAGAGTTGATTTCCTTATTGTGAATTCGATAATAGTTGATGTTAAAGCTAAAAAATTCATCACAAAAGAAGACTACTATCAAATGTTAAGATATTTACAAGCAGCCAATAAGGAGCTGGGGCTTATCGTAAACTTTCGTTCCACTTACCTTAAACCCCAGCGAGTCATTAATAATACATACAAATCCCGCTCTTAATTATTCGTATCATTCGTGTGTAATTCGTAGATTAGTGTCGCATGTTCAAAAAACACAAACCAAGACAACTAGACCCCCGAGTTAAGTATCAGCAACGCGAGTTTAAGGGTAAGCTGGCTAAGGCTCGTGGCTACCAGCGTCCCGCGGGTGGAAGTGTGGCTGCCTTACTTAGAAAGCTGAATTGGAAGCTATTACTAGGAACTGTATTTTTACTGGGGCTTGCCTGGTACATTAGTTTCGTACCAAACTTTTTGTTTGTGCGCAGTGTTGTAGTGAGTGGCGGCTCCGACGTTGTTAGCGCTGAGGTTCGTGCGCAGGTACTGCATTATATAGAAGGGAAGAATTTTGTTTTTCCAAAAGAAAATCTACTCTTTGTGTCGAAGCGCGATGTAACTTCTTACCTTACTACTGCAAATGTCCATGTTTGGAAAGTTACTGAAGTACAAAAGAAGTGGCCGCACGATTTAGTAGTTACCATAGTTCCTCGTGAGCCTGCATTTGTGTGGAATGCAAATGGCCAGCAAATAATTCTGGCGAACGATGGGAGCGTGCTTCCTCTGGGGGAGGTAAAAGATATTTCTGCGCTCCTGCCTATTTCTGGTCAGCTGTCTGCATCTACAGCAGTTGGCTCTCCGGTGCTAACCGATAAGTTATTGAGTAGCCTCACCGTGCTGAAAAACGATTTTTCAACCACAACCGGCCTTCCTAAGCTCTCGGGAGTTGAGCTGGTTCCTGTACTAGCAGAGAGCTTTGGTGTTGTGCCTCCTGCCGCACAAGTGGGCCAGACTGCGCCAGCACCCGTTGGCCAGGACTTGGCTGCTACTTCTGCTACCGAGCCTCCAAAGGCCCCCAGGGTCCTGGATGTGCCCCCACGCGAGCTAAGGGCTCGTATAACGGCAGATACTGCAAGGGGTATGGGTGAATTTGCGCTACTGCTCGATGTAGATGACACAAATGCCAGTACGCTCAATCGCCTCAAAGAATTACTTGCAGGCCAATCTGTAGACCGACTCGCACACCTGGCGTACGTGGATATGCGATTTGATAGCCGAGTATATATTTGTCTTACAACAGCACCATGTGCAAAAGAAGGCGCTACTGAAAACTCTTCTACTAAATAAAGTAAAGATTCCCATTATATAGTAACGGTCGCCAGTGCTCCTTATTTTTTATAAAAAGACGCCCCAGCTGGAGCGTCTTTTTATTGCTATGACCTATTTTTTATTTCTTCAAGAAGACGTTGAGCAAAATCGGTAACCGATAGCGCTCCAAGGTCTGCGTCGCCACGGCCGCGTACGCTTACTGTGTCTGCCTCAACTTCTTTTTCGCCCACCACAGCCATGTATGGCACCTTAGATTTAGCCGCTTCGCGAATCTTTTTTCCAACAGACTCACTGCGATCGTCCAGTTCTATTCGCACCTCTGGAATTGCTGCTTCTATCTCACCCTTGACTTTGCGAGCATATTCCAACTGTTTATCGCTAATTGGCAATATTGCCAACTGGACAGGGGAGAGCCATGTTGGAAAGTTGCCTGCGAAGTGCTCAATGAGGAATCCGATAAAACGTTCGTGTGTACCGAGTGGTGCACGGTGTATGACTACCGGTGTTTGCGCAGTACCATCGCTATCTATGTACTCCAACTTAAATCGCTTACCCATATATAAGTCGAGTTGGTTGGTCGACGCGGTGAACATGCGTCCCGTAGATGAGTAAATTTGAAAATCCATTTTTGGCCCGTAGAACGCAGCGCCCTCTTGTACGATTTTAAATGGTACGCCAGATTTTTCCATGGCCTCTACAGTCATATCTTCAGCTAGCTTCCAGTCACTCTCTTCACCGTGATACTTAGCCATGTTGTTGGGGTCGCGGAGCGCGAGTTCCATTTCGTATTTCTCTATGCCCAACTGTTGATAGTAGTATTCGTGTAACTTAATCACATTTACGAACTCTTCTACTGCTTGCGCCTGGGTAGTATAAATGTGTGCGTCGTTCATCTGCATCCCGCGAACACGCATAAGTCCGAATAGGCTGCCTGAGTCTTCGTACCGATGACACCAGCCGTATTCTGCAATGCGCAGTGGGAGCTCCCTGTAGCTGCGTCCGCGTGCTGAGAATACTTTGTGATGAAACGGGCAGTTCATCGGCTTGATGTAATAGTTTTCCTCCTCGATGCTAATGGGCGCGTACATGCTGTCTTTGTACAGTGGTAGGTGGCCAGAAGTATAGAATAGATTTTCTTTGGTAATAATTGGTGTTGTTACGCGTTGGTATCCCCATGCTCTTTCGGTTTGTTTCGCCCAGTTTTCCAGTTCTTCTTTAATTATATTTCCTTTGGGGAGCCAAATCGGCAGGCCTTTTCCAATCTCCTCATCAAAAGTGAATAGCTCTAAGGCGGCGCCAAGTTTTCTGTGGTCGCGTTTTTCTGCTTCCTCTAACATGTGTACATGGCTATCAAGCTCTTCTTTGGTGTTAAATGCCAAGCCGTAAATGCGAGTAAGCATTTTGTTCTTTTCATCGCCGCGCCAGTACGCTCCTGCTACTTTGGTGAGTTTAAAGCTTTCTGGGTCTATGTCTTTCATACTCTCAGCGTGGCCGCCACGGCACAGGTCCCAGTAGTCACCGGATTTATAGAAACTTACTTTGCTGCCATCTTGGGTAAATTCTTCTATGAGTTCATGCTTGTACTCGTTCCCTGGGTATTCTTTTTTCGCTTCGTCTGCGGTAAGTTCAGAACGTTCAAAGGCATCCCAGGTAGGAAGAATTTTGCGCATCTGCTTTTCTATCTTCGGTAGGTCTTCGTCTGAGATGGGTTTGCTAAATTCAAAGTCAAAGTAAAAGCCGTTGTCTATAGCAGGGCCTATGGTGCGTTTGGCGTCTGGGTATAGCTGCATCACTGCCGCTGCTAAAAGGTGGGCGAGTGAGTGTCGTTTATTTTGTAATGCTTCGTCGTTCATATGTATAGTAATAAGTAAATAGTAATTAGTAATAAGAAAGTAGTGGCTGATTCACCCTATGGTAAAACCAGCCTACATAGTCAGGCTTCTGCGGTATTTTTCTTGAAGCATTATTGGATGTGCGTATTGCATATAGCGTCTATAACGTAGGAAGTTTGTCTTCCTCCTCCCCTAAAATAGGGGAGGCTGGGTGGGGTATGCAATAGTTACAATAATAGTTCGTACCCCCTCTAACTCCCCCTATTGTAGAGGGAGAATAAAGCCTAAAACAAAAACCCCACATCATTTCCATCAAATAATTGATGTAAATGATCCAGGGTCTTACGACGTTCCGTCCCGATCTTCCCAATAGTATTGGGGGCTTTTTATTCACTTTATTTCAGCTTGCGGGTTGGTAGGCCGCTCAAGCGCTGAAGGAGCTACCGAAACTATACCAAGCCTCATTAAAATTTGCAAATACTCAAAAAGTGGGAACAACTTTTAGCTCACGCCCGTTGTCCCCACTTTTCCTGATTGTGAAATTGTCTCCACCTCCTTTGCTTTGGCGCTTTCGTGCAGTTTTGTGCAATATGGCGCTTGTGTTGCGTATTGATTTTGAGAAAGGGTTGTGGGTGTCCATTGATTATGGCTATGCGCCACATGTGGCAGCCGTCGCCGGCCCCAACGCCTTCCTGTTTCGCGCTCCAAGCTCCATCATTTGCAACAATACTATATGAACCAGCCGTTTAAAGCAATAAATATATAGTTCTTCCCCGTTGCAAAGATGACCATTGCAACCGTCGCAATGGTCATCTTTGCAACGAGATAATTTTGGTCAAAATAAAAACCACGGATGTGGTTGGGTTGGTGCGAGGGGGTGTATAAAAAAGAAATCCCACGATACGCAAGCGCATCGTGGGAATCAAGCAGGAGAAGGAGGGACAAGGGTTAGTATTGACCCCGGTTGAAAAAGAATTGAAATCCCAGCAAGGCGGAGCCTTGCAATCTTCTCTTAAGCAGCCTCTATTTGAATTGTCTTTAAGTTTTTGCCCGCCCAGCGAGTGGGATGCTCAATGCATCACATCACTCGCTGGTTTTCGCTGCTAACTCACGAAGCTGTCGTGGCGGCCATCTGATTGGAAGCGGTCATCGCCGCCGTTTTATTGATAGCCACATCGAGCGTCTTCAGAACACCATTCTCATTAGGACTCGTGCCAGCGACATCTTTGAATACGGCACCGCCGGTTTTCATGATGGTATTCGCCGCGGCGTTGTCTGGTGCTCTCGCGCCGGTGTTGGTGATGCCCACGTCGAAGGTGTTCGTACTTGTGCCGTCGCGTTTCGTATTGATTGCCACGGTGAGTGCCTTCTTCAGAGCCATCGGATTGGTGATCGCCGCTTTGCCCACATCGGTGAAATTGGCCGCAACTTGACGATTGGCCGCGCCGGTGTTGGTGATGCCCACGTCGAAGGTGTTCGTACTTGTGCCGTCGCGTTTCGTATTGATTGCCACGGTGAGTGCCTTCTTCAGAGCCATCGGATTGGTGATCGCCGCTTTGCCCACATCGGTGAAATTGGCCGCAACTTGACGATTGGCCGCGCCGGTGTTGGTGATGCCTTCGTTACGACTTGCCAGAATGTTCATGCCAGCGAGCGCCACCAGAGTGGCAGCCAGGAGCATGGTTCGAAGGACGGAGGTTCGCTTTGTCATAGGTTTCTCCTTTACTCAATGAGTAGTTTCGGTGAAAATTGGTTGTGATCGGTGAAAGAAAAGAAGTTAGGCTCCCCGTTATTTCTAGAGAGCCAGCGCGAAAAACTGTTTTGCGAAATGCGGATTATTGACTTTTCAAGGTTCGGACAAAAACTTAATAGAAGTATAGGCCTTTTGGGAAAAAAGGCAAGGAAGTAAGAGGGGATGAAGGGGAAATTAAGAAAAATTCTTGTTTGGGGTTTTAGATATGAGGAAAATTCATGTGGTACTTTTTATTATGGTTTTGCAGCTGTGAAAAATGTCAGGAGTTATCAACAGCTTTTGTATCGGCACCGCCTGCTTCTTCCCCGTGATATACTATAAAAAATCGCGGCCGCGCAGGAGTATAGTATTTTTTTATGCCTAAGAAGCATTTAACTCTAGTGTCTAAAATATTGGTGGCAGCTTTTGTTGCTGAGGGCTTTTTAACCCCCATTTTAAATCGGCGCAAGTTCGCGCAGCATTCGTTTTATGGGACCAACCCGTTTAGGTCTTACTCTGACACGCTGTCTCTACTGCGCAAACGAGGCTGGATAAAATTTGTTGAGGAGGGTGGAGAAAAACAATATGCCTTAACGGAAGTCGGCATGATAGAAGCGCTTGCAGCCAAGATGAGGCTATCTGATGCACCTGGCCAGTGGGATGGCAAATGGCGCATGGTTATTTTTGATATTCCAGAAAATGCACACAAGTATCGTGACAGGTTACGAAATTTGCTTAGAGGATTAGGCTTTAAATACCTGCAAGGTAGTGTTTGGATAAGCCCGTACCCGCTCGGTAGGGAAGCAATAGCGTACTTGCATGCTGCAAATTTACATCGCTTTATTCGAATAATAAAAATAGAAGAAATAGATGACGATACGGATTTGCGTAAGTCGTTTAATTTAAACTAATAAATAGTGGATCTTCGATGAGTAGGGTAACTGCACCCTTGCTCGGCTATATATAACTATACTCTTGCGCGGCCGCGCAAGAGTATAGTTAAGTGGGAAATATGTAATGTTGTGTGGGTGTGTTGTTGGGGTTGGAGCGATGTTTGCCAGAAGGAAGACAAAAGAAAAGACCGACAGAGTAATCCCTTCAGCGCCATTTGGGCTGTGTGTGGTAGTTTGTATGAGGATTGTTCCCAATACATAACTGGATTACTTGTCGGTCTTTGGGGGAAAAGCGAATCTTAAAGACTTGAAGGCGTGAGAAGTTGCATCTTTCAGACATGTGCAACTTTCATAATACACGCCTTCAAGCGCGGCCTTGCCCAGTTCTATACTGGACTGTTCTCGGGGAGCCTGTACCCGAGTCTCCTTCGGCCGACTTTTCGGATGTTATGTCCTTGGAGCGCAGTGCGCTATTGGGTGGCCATGGGAATGCCTCACTCATTCCCAATCTGTCCCAATTTTGTGGAGCGCTGGTGTGTCGCTCCAAGGACCTGCAGGCAAAAAGTTTTCCAGGAGGTGGCTCGGGATGCGATTTCCTTGCCACTATTCGAAAACTTATTTGCCAGCCGGTGCAGCTGCGGTCGTATCCGCTTGCTGCTATCTCAAAATCGAAACCAAAGAAGGTTGCCCAGGAGGTTGAAGTCGTACCTAACAACCTTCTTGGTTCGATCTGCCACACGAGTCGTCCAAACAAGTGTGGCAAGCTTGGGGCAGGTGTTGGTGCGCAGGCATCGTCGAGTTTGTAACGATGCTCGAGCCATTCTCATGGCTCACAGGAGCTGCAGCCAACACCTGGATGGGCAACTTGGGGGTACCCAACTTCAAGATCTTTTAGAGACACATAAAAATTTGCTTTTCGCGATTGTGCCTCCTTGATCAATTTCAAAGATTTTTTGAGGTAGCGTATAACAAGCAATTACTTCAGTTCTGTCATACGCTACCTCATTACCCCTTCCCTCACTGACTCAACGGCCAAAGTTGAGAAATGTCAGTGCCCTGGGGGCTCGCCCTGTGGGGGCTTTAGGATTGGTCATACTATAGGGCAAAAAGCCCAAACAGTCAACATTAGACAAAATAAAAGGCCTTACCCCAAAACTACATCTTTTTACAGCGATAATGGTTTTATTGGAGGTGGAGGGCGCGATACGCGCTCTAAATTAAAAGAGGCTGGGTACATCGGCGTGAAGACCCAGCCCGCCAACCGAATAGGCAACTTAACCGGTACAGGGCGCTCGCCCTGCTGGTTGGCATAAAATCGTTTTTGATATACCTATATTTTTACATAAAAAAAGAGGCAAATAAATTCGCTTGATATGGCCTCATTAAAATTTTTCTTACGGACTTATGTAAAGTGCGCGAATGAGTTGATGCTGTCTGCATTCGCGCACTTTGCATTTCCAAGGCCAGGGCCCGGTTCCAACGGGAGGAACATTTGGCTGAATGGGCCTCCACCTTGCTCCGATGTGACGCGGGCGGTCACATTCAGAGTGGACGACATACGCCCGGTGTAGACGTATTGTAAGGGTTTTAATGGTTAAGTCAATGCGATGCCTATGTGATAGGACGGATAGGACTTATAAGACCTATGGGACAGATATGACAAATGCGTTGTAAAAATTGGTGGAAATAAAAAATAGGGGTGAACTTTGCGGTTCACCCCTTCAAGGAGTCCATCAACTAAGCACCAGCTACAGAAGTAACTCGGTTGAAACAGGGCGGACAAGGTCCTGTCTCAGAAATGTTTTGGGTGGTATCAAACCATTTTTTGGTTTAAAATGCGCCGAAGCGCTGCCCCGGGGAGGGGCTTCCATGGTTATGGTGAACCACCCAAAATTTTTGAACTTTTTTCTTCGAGGCACCTTAGCAAGCTGCCATTTGACCTCGACAATCGCATTTATGACACCTTGCCTGACAAGGTGCCTCGAAGATTGTAGCTGGGGCGGCCCAGCTAATCCTGTGGCGACTGGCGCTTATTGTTACACCGCCGCCTACAGAGCCAAGGGAAAAACGGAGTTTTGCTCCGGAAAGCAGCCCCTTGGCCAGCTATATCGTATTTAGAGGCGACAAAAAAGTTCAAAATTTGTTCCTCTATTTATTTTGTTAAGAAGCATTATTTTTCATCGAAATGATCTGGGGCAGCTGGTAGGACCAGTAGTGGTGTCATTGGAGGGGCAGGTCGGTGGTTTGCGTTCAGTTTCGAAACGTTTAGTGGGGGCCACCACGATCATGTCGATGAAATTTAGAGAAAGGTAAAATTGCATGATGGGCGCTCAGCTCAGCACGGAGTAGATGCCGTACTGATTTTATAGAAGGTTTTGGCTGAACCGAAATCTTTTCTATTTCGGTCGCCCATCATCTTGTCGCTAATATATTCTTACCAATATACTTTGTCAATTGTGGATAACAAATGTTAATAATGCAATGTCTAAAACCAAATTTCTAATGCCTAACCAGAAAAAACAATGGGCACCATTGTGCCGCACAATGGTGCCCATTGTTTTATCAAGAAAAAAAGAAAACAGCAGGATGTCCTGCTGTGTGGGGTATTTGGGAGGGTCGGCTGAACCCGCGATGACTTATGCGTAAAGCCTTTGTCCACAGTAATATATCGTAAACAAAGTTTTGTCTTTCGGATAATTCAGGTCTCGGCTCACTCGGCCGGTGGTTCTCCCAAATATTGGTGGCAAGCTTTTCTGGCGAATGTGGTGTGGGATCAGAAAAAGCATACCGGGTGTCCTGCTGCGTTTTGTTTTAGCCCTTGCATGCAGGCCAGGACAGTGCAAGAGGTATTGACCCTCCTTGGTGGGTAGAGCAGATTAAGCTTTTTGAAAGCAGGATTCATCTGCTCGTTTGATTACGCTAAGGCTATAGGAGGGGTGGGTGAGTGTCAAATAGAGCAATGAGTTTCCAGACAAACAATGGGCACCATTGCATGGCGCAATGGTGCCCATTGTTTTTTTAACGAAGATGGGGCTAATAGGTCACATGAGACGTATTGGACCTATGCTCCGCCCCCGCTTACCATGGCGATTTCGGGAATTTTTTTGAGTTGGTCTAGGAGGGTGTTGCTAATGCGTACTTGGGTTTTGGTTTTTACTTTTTGCAATTGATTGCCAGAACCTATTTCTAGCACCACTTGAGCATTGCCTGGGTTGGCCTCAAGGATTTGCTTTATTTCATTCAGTGCATCTGCCCCTGCCATGCGGTTCATGTGAATAACGACTTGTTTGTCGCGCTCCATGTCTCCTAACGCCATAAGATATAAGTCGTCGTTTGGAAGTTCTTTTACTGACTCGGCAATAATAGTAATTTCTCCTTCACGCTCATTAAGCCTGCCGGTTACTTCTACCACTGCATCTACATTTAACAAATGCACGACTTGTGGCATGAGTTTGGGGAATACCAATACTTCCACATGACCGGTCATATCTTCGAGCGTAAAGAACGCCATGGGATCGTTTTTTTTGGTAAGAGTACGGCGCATTTTTGCAATGAGGCCGGCTATGGTTACGGTTGCACCTTCTTGTTCAGCGCTAAATTCGCGAATGGGTGTAAACCCCTCAAAGACTTTTTTGTAGCGCTCAAGCGGGTGGCTGCTTACGTACATGCCAAGGTATTCCTTTTCCCACTGAAGTATTTCTTCGGGTGATGCAGGCTCGGCCTCGCGCAGGCGTAGTTTGCCCAGGGGCAAGCTGTTACCAAAAAGCGAGTTGTGGGCATCGAGTTGGTCTTTTACTCGCGACCGTGCAAATTCTAAAATAATTTCCGTGTTTGCTACGAGCATGCCTCGCTCGCCAAACCGGTCTACTGCACCGCCCTTAACCAGGGCTTCCCATGAACGTTTGTTAAAGCTTTTGGTGAAACAGGAAAGCAAAAAGTTTTCTAGAGTGTCTATGGGCTTGCCATCGGCGCGGGCCTGTTTTATACACTCAATTACGTCTGAGCCTAAGTTTTTTATAGCGTTCAGTCCAAAGCGAATGGTTTTGTCATCTACTACGGTAAAGTCGTCCATGCTTTCTGCAATGTCCGGCGGTAGCACTGCAATGCCCATGGCTTTGCATTCTTCTACAGCAGCGTAAATTTTAGTTTCATCACCGCTTTCCGCAGTCATGAGCGCAGCCATGAATTCCACAGTGTAGTTAGCCTTCATGAACGCAGTCTGGTACGACACAACGCTGTAGCTGGCAGAGTGCCCTTTGTTAAATCCGTATGCCGCAAATGGTTCTATCCAGCTCCAGACCTGTTCGCCTTTTTCTCTGCTCCACCCTTGCACCTTCATGCAGCCTTCTATAAATTTGGTACGCTGCTTTGCCATTTCTTCTGGAATTTTTTTACCAACAGCTTTGCGGAATTTATCCAACTCTTCCCAGGTGTAACCAGCGAGGTCGTGCGCCATTTGCAGCAAGTCATCTTGGTACACCAAAATGCCGTAACTTCGGGCGAGGATGTGTTCCAATGCAGGGTCAAGGTAGGTGATAAGACTTGGATTGTGTTTGCGGGCAATAAATTCTGGAATGAATTGCAAAGGACCAGGACGGTACAGAGCAATCATAGCCATGATGTCGAAAATAGTTTCCGGTTTCAGTTCTTTAAGGTACCGAGTCATACCAGAAGACCCAAGCTGGAATACACCAAACGTGTGTCCTGCAGAAAGGAGGGCGTATGTTTTCGGGTCACCGGCAGGTAAGTTGTAAATATCTACTTTGTGGCCATGGCGTTGTTCTACCAGTTTGAGCGCTCCCACCAAAATGGAGAGGTTGCGAATCCCGAGCAGGTCGAGCTTAATAACCCCAATAGCGTACGAAGACGCACCCACGTCCACGGAGTACATGTCGTACTGAGTAATGGTACGGTCGCCGTCCGGTTCTTTTTGGAGGGGCAAGTAGTCGGTGAGTTCTGTTGGAGTTATCACAATACCCGCAGCATGAATAGATGCGTGTCTACAGCTGCCCTCGATTTTTTTAACAATGTCTATAATCTGCTTAGTCTCTGGGTCGGTTTGATAGACGGCTTTGAGCTCTGGGTTCATTTCGATGGCCGTGTCTATGGTCATATCAAACCCTTGCTTACCTATGGGCACCATCTTTGCTAAGCGATCGCATTTACCATAGGGTACGCCAAGAGCGCGGCCCACATCGCGCATGGCAGCGCGCGCCTTCATGGTTCCAAACGTAATAATTTGGGCTACTTTGTCGTGGCCATACCGGTCAGTCATCCACGCAATAGTGGCGTCGCGGTGAGTATCGGAAATATCCAAATCTATATCGGGAGGGGAGGGTCGGTGTTTGGTGAGGAAGCGCTCGAACGGGATAATAAACTCAAGCGGGTCCACATTTACAATTTGCAGCACGTGTCCCACAAGGCTTCCGGCGGCACTTCCACGAGTGTTAGTAATGGCTCCCAGGGAGTGAGCGCCGTGTACAATATCTGCCACCATAATAAAGTACGGGGCATATCCTTTGCTGCAGATAATATCCAGTTCGTACTCGAGTCGGGTTTGGGCTTCTTCGGGTATGGTGCCGTTGTATTTTTTGAGCGCGTGTTCGTGCACCAGTTTTCGCAAATAGCTCTCGTTGGTTTCACCTTCGGGAATTTCTACTTTTGCGAACCAGCGCTGGTCGAGCAATATCTCGAGCGTGCACTGCTCAGCTACCCAAAGGGTATTTTCTATTGCTTCGGGTATGTCGGCAAAAAGCGCCTTCATTTCTTCTGGGCTTTTAAGCGAGAGGTCGTGACTGCGCATGTCGAGCCTGCTTATGTCGCCAACAGTTTTTCCCGTGCCAATACAAACCAACACGTCCTGGGCTTCTGCGTCGTCTGCCTGTATATAGTGGCTGTCGGCTGTGGCTACGAGCCTGAGGTTGTGTTTGCGTGCTAGGGCAACCAATTTGTGCAATCGCTCTTCGAGTTGCTTCCCCTCGCCTTGCGTGCGGTCTCGTTCTGTTCGTTGTATTTCTATGAGAAAATTTTCTGGTCCAAAGATGTCTAAGTATTGCTGCAGGACTTCCTCTACCCGCTCTTCGCTACCCGAAGCAACTGCCTTGGGGAGTTCACCACCAGGACAACCGGAGAGTGCAATAAGGCCTTCGCTGTGTGCTTTCAGAAAAGCTTTGTCTATGCGTGGCTTGTAGTAAAACCCCCTCGTATGCGCTTCCGTGGTAAGCAGCATTAAATTTTTATACCCGGCGTCGTTTTTGGCAATGAGGGTTAAATGGAAGTAGTCGCTATCAATTTTCCCATCTTTGTCTTCCATGCCGCGCGGAGCAATATACGCTTCCATGCCAATAAGCGCTTTTATACCCGCTTGTTTGCAGGCATAATAAAACTCTACTGCGCCATACATAACGCCGTGGTCGGTAAGGGCTATAGCGGGCATTTCTAGCTCTTTAGCGCGGGCAACAAGGGGGTCTATGCGCGAAAGGCCGTCGAGCAGGCTATAGTGGCTATGGGTGTGGAGGTGAACAAAGCTCATGCAGTTGAAAGTTTATAAAGTTCATAAAGTTTGTAAAGTATAAAACAAAGCCCATAAATGGCGTTACTTTATGAACTTTATAACTTTATGAACTTTTGACTTATTGTAGTATACCATCTCACCCTGAATTTGATATACTACAAGCATATGGCTTTTCCTTCTGATGAAACAAAAGATAATTTGCACTTAGCATGGCTTTCCTTGGTGGAGGCATTGTACACCTTTGCGCCGTGGCAGCGCGTAGTGTTGGTGGTGGGGATAATTATGATTATCCCGGCGTACTGGATTTTTCGGGTCGGCGCTACTTCTGCCTATGGGTACGCGTACAAAAAAAGTGCTCTTATTGCGAGGCCGTCTTTTACTGACGCCAAAGACCTGCAGCCTGGTCCTGTAGTGGTGCTGCCTGTTGCTGGCGGGGGATATATAGCCTACGCAAAAGTGGTGAATCCCAATTTAAAGGTTTCCGCTACACAGGCTACCTATAGCGCAAAGTTTTTTGGTCAAAACGGCGAGCAAGTATATCAGACCAGTGGCCAGCTCTATATATTGCCCGGCAAGGATACGTTCGTAGTGGTGCCGCGATTCAATAGTCCGGCAGCAACCGTTAGCGGGAAGCTTGAAATAACCTCCGTAAAATTCCAACAAAAGTTTCAAATTCCGGAAGTAAGCCTCACCGCTCCAACACCAACGGTATTTACTGAAAAAGAGGGGGTGCGGCTAGAAGGGGTAGTGATAAATAACAGTCCTTACAAGCTTGCCGCGGTGCACATTGTATTTTTCCTCTACGATGCTAACAATAAAGTGGTTGCCGTAAGCGATCGTTCGGAGTTCACTGTACAGCCAAGGGAACGTAGGGCGTATGTAATTCATTTCCCGGGCATAGCGCAAAGCGATTTTGTCCGTGCGGTCCCTGTTGCCGAGACCAACACCGCAGATGTGGCAAACATTCAAAGTTTGGATAATAGCTTGCAACTGCAGGACATTAAACCAAAACGGTAAGGCTTATCCAAAGTACCAAACAACAAAAATCAAGTACCAAACAAACTCTATCATCATAATCAAAAGAATGCTCTTGTGATTTTGATATTCGGAATCTGTTTGGTACTTATTATGTATGATTTGAAATTTCGTTCTTGGCGATATGAAATTAAACACCTTTAATTTACTACGAACATTTGATGGGCCCCTGCTCTTAGTGAGCGGGCTTTTGTTGGTTGCGGGGCTTACGCTTATGTATACAAGCTCGCTGGCCAACCCTACGTTATCTATATTTTGGAGACAACTTTTGTTTGCCTCTGCGGGGTTTGTGGTGTTGTTCTTTATGGCTCGGTATAACTACCACACCCTGGCAAAAATAAACAGGGGAACGTATGTAGTTTTGCTGTTATTGCTGCTATTTGTGCTGGTGTTTGGTCGCAGTGTGCGCGGCTCAAGCCGGTGGATCAATTTAGGTTTTTTCCAATTGCAACCTGCGGAATTCGCCAAGGTGGTTGTGGTGGTTGGTCTTGCGCGGTGGTTTTATTTGTTCCGAGGGCAGATAAATGCATGGAAAAATGTGATCATTACGTTACTGCTCGCAGGTATACCAGCAGGGCTTGTGCTCGTTGAGCCTGACCTTGGCTCTAGCTTGGTTATTCTTGCCGTGTGGTTCGGCACACTGCTGGTGAGCCCTATTAGTAAGAAACGGTTATTTATTTTAATACTCTGCGGTATGGTTGCCGCTGGGGCAGCGTGGCAATTTGTACTGCATGATTACCAACGCACTCGCCTTGAAACATTTTTGAACCCCAACTTAGATCCTCGTGGAGAAGGGTACAATGTACGCCAGGCTATTATTGCAGTAGGGAGTGGAGAACTGCTTGGTAGGGGACTTGGTAAAGGGCTGCAGAGTCAGCTTAGGTTTTTGCCCGAGCGACAAACCGACTTTATATTTGCAACTGCTGCTGAAGAAATTGGATTTGTTGGGTCTTGCGTGGTGGTTAGTTTGTACGCCCTGCTCATGCTACGCATACTGGCAGTGGCCCGCAGGGCACGCGATGAACTGGGAAGGTATCTTGCGTTTGGTATATTCTTTTTATTTTTCTTTCAGGTTACGGTGAACATTGCCATGAACATAGGCCTGGCCCCTGTAACCGGTATTCCGCTGCCGCTTCTTTCCTATGGAGGGAGCTCGCTCATAGTTACGTGCCTGGCCCTGGGAATTGTGCATAATATTTCTTGGCAGTCGAGAGCTTTACGGTTTTAACCTCGGATGGTATAGTGGTGTAGACGAATCTGCAAATGGAACGAATGTTGCGAATATCTACGAATAAGATTTGTCATTTGTAGCTATTCGTTTTATTCGTTCGGTATTCGTATATTCGTCTACATATTTATGAAGAACTTAGATTTAAAAAAAGTGCTCAACCTGCTTGGTTTTATATTGCGTTGTCCGGTATGCGGATATCGCAACAATTTGGAAACTATGAAGGTTGTGGAAAGTGACCAAAACGAGCTTTCAGGCGAAGGCCGCATTCTTATTCATTCAGACTGCCAGCAGTGCAAGGGTAGTGTTATGTTTAGCATAGATATTAATGGCCAGCAGGTGGTGTCAGCTGCAAGCGTTACTGACCTAACACTTTCAGATACCCACAAGTTTCGTGACACAGATCCTATTTCTACTGATGATGTGTTGACCATTCACCAAAGCATGAAAAAGTTTAAAGGCGACTTTGTGAAGGCGTTTAAAGGACAGAAGTAAGAATTAGGAGTCACGAACCACGTAGAGAAACCAAAACAGTGAAAATTGCGGGCAATTTTCACTGTTTATTTTTTATTATGATTGTTCTATATAATGCAATACACAATATTATTGTGCATTAGTCAATATTGCAAAAAAGCCTTTGTTTCTTTATAATATTTCTACCAGATTGCAGATTTTTACAGATATACAGAAACTCAAGCATTATTGCTTAATCCCGCGTGTATCTAATGTAATTTTTGTCTGTACATCAAATCTATTCGTAATTCCTAGAATTTTATGGAAAAGTTAGTACTGAAGGCAACTGTACGTGATACAGCAACGCCCGTAAAAGTAATGCGCAAAGGTGGCGTAATTCCGGCAGAATTGTACGGTCACAACGTAGCCAATGTACATCTTTCTATTTCTCAAAACGAATTTGAGAAAGTGTTTCGTAAAGCAGGTGAATCTACCATTGTCACTTTGGATGTAGAAGGTAGTGGACAGCGCAATGTACTTATCCATGACGTACAAAAACACATGGTTAAGTCTCAGCCTATTCATGTAGACTTTTTGGAAGTAAGCATGACTGAAAAACTGGAAACAACAGTTGCTCTGGAATACGAAGGCGAGTCTGTAGCTGTGAAGGCTTTGGGCGGTACTCTTGTGAAAGTATTGAACGAAATAACTGTTGAGTGTTTGCCTGGAGATTTGCCTCACAACTTGACCGTAGATATTTCTTCCATGGAAACTTTTGAAGATACTATTACTGTAAAAGACATTGTACTTCCAAAAGGTGTAACGCTTGTCACCGATGGTGAAGAAATAGTTGCGAAAGTGCAGCCTCCTCGTGACCTCGAAGCCGAGCTTGCTGCTCCAGTTGAAGAAGACGTAACAAAAGTAGAAGGCGTTGTAAAAGCTGAGGCAGAGACCGAAGAAAAAGCAGAATAACAATTTTGCAAAGGACTGCCTTACGGTAGTCCTTTTTTCATGATTACTTTTTGTACGTTGTAACGTACTTCCTTGGTTTAAGACACATACATACAACACGTGAAGCATATAGTAGAAAAATATAAGAATAAGGGTACGCGTGCGCAGGTGGCCGTGGGCCTTGTCTGTGCTGTGGTTGTGCTGGCGCTGCTGGCGCATTTCGTATCTCTAGCGCGTGCCACTTTTCACCCGCTAATGCAGGTAAACGGTACACGTGTGGCGCCGCCAGCTGCTGTTCTTGATGATTCCGGCAAGGCCATGAGTGAGGCAGACCCGGTCGCTCCTCGGGGTGGCATACAGAGTGCAGCACAGGCCATTATTCGGGTACCTGTTGCACACGCAGAAACTGGTGTAGGTTTGTTTGTTCCCATACTCATGTATCATCATGTTGGCCCGCTTCCGCCCGAAAGCGATGGTGTGCGAAAAGATTTAACGGTAAGCCCCCAGGATTTTGCGGCGCAGGTAGCGTGGCTCGCTCGCAATGGCTATACGAGTGTTAGCTTGCAGGATGTGTATTTGGCTACACAACATACATTTACTCTGCCCCGTAAGCCTATAGTATTTACTTTTGACGATGGGTACGCAGATGTATTTGCACACGCCGTACCTGTACTGCAGCAGTATGGTATGGTCGGTAGTTTTGCGGTAGTGCCCGGTTTTTTTGGTACACCCGACTATGCAACATGGGCAGATATAATTTCCGCAAAAGCTTTGGGTATGGAAATTGTATCTCATACGGAAAATCATTTTGATGGTTCTAGCCCAAAGTTTGATTCCGCATACATTGAGTATAATCTTAGAGAATCTTTGACTGACCTGGAAAGCCACATTGGCCCTGTGCCACGCATCCTGGTGTACCCGTATGGACACTTTACTCCCGAATATGTTGCTGTAGCAGAGCGGGTAGGTTTTACCATGGCGCTCACTACTCACTTTGGTACTCGCGTGAACCCTGCCGATCTCATGCATACGCCCCGCGTTCGGGTGCATGGATCAGAGCCGCTGGACAAATTTATAGAAATTTTAATTGGAAAAAAGAAATAGCTACCTATGGTAGCTATTTTTTCTTGTGGCGTTTGAGCTCAAGATGTCGCCAGAGGCCCCCCAGGTCCTTAGTAAATGTTGCCTGCCAGCCTGGTAGGAGTTTTCTAATCATTTTCTGTAAGTCTGGTTTTGAACCGTCGTCTATCTCCAGTAATGCAATACCGCCAGTTTTAAGGTGTTTCGGCAGATCTGCAAAGAAGCGTTGGTATATATCCCATACCTCGCCGCCATCGGTTATGGCGACTTTTGGCTCGTATTTTAGGTTGTGAAAAAGCAGTTCGTACATGCCTTGCGGTACGTAGGGTAAATTGGCAACGATTATGTCGAACGCGCCGCGAGTATTTGTAAATAAATCGCTTTGCACAAAGTTCACGTTCACTTTGTGAGTTTTTGCATTTTGCGCTGCTACTGTAAGGGCAGCAGGAGAAATATCGGAAGCCGTTATTTCACTGGGAAGTGGAAAGTGGGAAGTGGAAAGTGAATGCGCAAGACTTATCGAGATGCAGCCCGACCCAGTACCTACATCCAATATTGAGACTTTCGACTTTATAGACTTTCGACTTTTGACGATCGCTAACGCGCGTTCGACCAGCCATTCAGTCTCCGGGCGGGGGACTAAGACGAGTTTGTTCACTTTGAATTTAAGACCGTAAAAATATTTATAGCCCAGTATGTAGGCGACGGGTTCACCAGCGCGCCTGCGCTCTATGAGTTTTGTAAGTTTTTTTTGCTGCTCAGTAGTTAGTTTTGTTCCCGGGTGCATATATAAAAACTCCTTAGGTTGCTTCAGCACATGCGCAAGGAGTAACTCTATTTCAATGTCTTTGTACTTTTGCAGTGTTTGTTGAATAGTCATAAATAGAAATGTCTAATACCTAATTCCTAATTTCTAATAACAGACGAAATCTAGACCCGCATTTCCATTAGAAATTAGATATTAGGAATTAGGTATTTCTGCAATCCTATTTCTGTAGCGCTTCTTTTTTCAGTCTCAAATCTGCTTTTTGCAGAGCATCGATAATGCCTTCAAGCTTGCCTTCCATTATGAGCGCTATTTGGTTGAAGTTTTCGTTTATGCGGTGGTCGGTAACGCGGTCCTGTGGGAAGTTATAGGTGCGGATTTTCTCACTGCGATCCCCAGTACCAATTTGGCTAAGGCGCGTATCTTTGAGCTTTTTATCTTCTATTTCTTTAAAATGCGCAGCAACACGAGAGCGAATAACGGCCAAGGCTTTTTCTTTGTTCTGAGCCTGACTGCGTTCGTCTTGGCATTGAGCAGTTATGCCAGTGGGGATGTGCACTATGCGGATAGCAGAGTAGGTTGTGTTAACACTTTGCCCACCATGACCGGAAGAAGTGGTTGCTTCTATTTTCAAGTCTTTCGGGTCTATGGCAAAATCTTTCTCTTCAACTTCAGGAAGTACCACTATGGTAATGGTTGAGGTGTGTACGCGACCAGACTTTTCCGTCTCAGGAACGCGTTGTACTCGGTGTACGCCGGACTCGTATTTGAATGCACTGTAGGGTCCAACTTGCTGAGACTGCCTACCAGTAATTTCAAATATAACTTCTTTAAACCCGCCCACGTCACTTTTTGACGAAGATACTATGTGAATTTTCCAGCCACGGCTTTCGGCATATTTACCATAGGCGCGAAACAGCTCTGCGGCAAACAAGGTGGATTCATCACCACCAGCACCAGCGCGCATTTCCACCATGATATCTTTGCTGTCGTTCTCGTCTTTTGGTAGTAAATCGTTTTCTATTTCTTCAAGTAGGGCGGCCCCTTGCACTTGCAAGAGTTTTATTTCTTCCAGTGCCATGTTCTGCATCTCTGCGTCATCGACTTTGGTGAGTTCAGTGTTGTCTGCTATGTCTGCTTCTATTTTTTGCAGGCGCTCTATTTTTTCAACTACAGGAACCAGTTCCGTTTGCCGTTTACCCAGGCGCGCTAAATCTCCCGGGCTGCTCTGTCCTAGTTGCTCGGTGAGGTTCTTGTACTCGTCTATAATTTTTTGAAATGCTTGATTCATAATGTGGGCGACACGAATATATAAATACCCCACACGAATGTCACGAATAATCAAGACTATCTTGATGGCAATGTATTATTCCGAACCATTCGTGGTATTCGGGTGGTATTTGTAGATTTGGGTCGCTATTATTCTAACACAAAACCACCTGTCTACCGGGTAAGTGGTAGAATGCAAGGTGGTTTGTGAGTGTAGAATAGCTAGGCTTTTGGAGTACGAGCTTTTCTTGGCTTCTTTACCGTAATGGTGGCCTTTACTGTAGCGGCTTTGGCCTGCTTCTGTTTGAAGCGTTCAACAGTACCAGCAGTGTCTACGAGGTTCTGTTTACCAGTGTAGAATGGGTGGCAGTTGCTGCAGATTTCAGTGTCCAGCTTGGCTTTGGTTGAGCCGGTATGCCAGGTGGTGTTGCAGGAAGCGCAGGTGACCACAGCGGCTGTGTTGTAAGTAGGGTGTATAGAGGGTTTCATATATGTGTAAATGAGTCTTGTATAGTATATAATCACTTGCCTTTTTGGTCAAGCAATGGTAGAATTATCGCGACACTAATCTACAAATAGGCACCCGAATGCCACGAATAATCAAGATAAATTTCTACTTGTTGTAGCAGTTCTTGCCTACTAATTATTCGCATCATTCGTGTGAAATTCGTATATTGGGGTCGCCAATTAATCACGCACACCTCCATGTATTCCTCTCTGGTATATAGCCAGAGCTGAGAGGTGGACGTATAAGGATATACATGAAAGACGTAACACTCCTTGAGCTCCTCAAGAGCGGAGCTCATTTTGGGCACACCACCAGCCGGTGGAACCCTCGCATGAAGTCGTACATTTATACGGTACGCAACAACATTCATATTTTAGACTTGGCCAAGACACGCCAGGCACTGCTTAAGGCAGCAAGCTTTGTTTCTGACAGAGCAGCCATGGGCGGCACCGTTTTGTTTGTTGGCACTAAGCGCCAGTCCAGAGAAAGCATTAAGCAAGCTGCAGAAGCCTGCGATATGCCATACGTAACCGCACGCTGGCTTGGTGGTACCTTTACCAATTTTCGAACTATTCAAAAAACTATTCGCAAACTCGAGAAGCTCCAGGAGCTTAAAGCAACTGGTCAGCTCGAAGCGCAATATACCAAGAAAGAACGCTTACTCATTGAGCGTGAGATGATAAAACTGGAAAAGCTGTTCGAAGGTATAAAGAATATGCGCAAGCTCCCAGATGCTATATTCGTATCTGCAGTTGAGCACGATAGCACTGCAGTGCTTGAAGCTCGCAAAATGCATGTTCCTGTTATTGGTCTCGTAGACAGCAACAGCGATCCACGGTACATAGATTTTCCAATTCCTTGCAACGACGATGCAACTAAGGCAGTAGCGCTTGTAGCTGGTGCCATTAGCGAAGCTATAGCAGAAGGAAGACACCGCTTTAGCGCTGGCGCAGCAGTTGCCGCAGCTAAAGTAGAAAAAGAAGAAGCAGAACAGAAGAATTAAGAGATAAGAATTATGAATTATGACTTCGGACACAGTACGTCCAAAGTTGTATCGTAATTCGTTATTCATAATTCATTATTCAATCAAAAATATATGTCTAACGATTTAATAAAAGAAGTTCGTGAACTGACCGGTGCTGGCATGATGGATGTAAAAGAAGCACTGGATGCATCGAACGGTGACAAAGAAGCAGCCATAGAGTACCTTCGCAAGAAAGGCGCTGTAAAACTTACAAAGAAAGCTGACCGCGTGGCAAACGAAGGCGTAGTAGAGAGCTATATTCACGGCGGCCGCATTGGTGTGCTGGTAGAACTTAACTGCGAGACCGATTTCGTTGCTCGTACCGATGACTTTAAAAACTTAGCCAAAGATATTGCGCTGCACATAGCCGCAGCTGGTCCAATCTTTGTTTCTTCTGCAGAAATTCCTCTTGAAACCATTGAGAAGGAAAAAGAAATTTACAAAGAACAGACTACTGGAAAACCAGATGATATAGTTGAAAAGATGATTTCTGGTCGTCTTCAAAAGTACTTTGAAGAGGTATGTTTAATGGATCAGACATTTGTTAAGGATCCGAATCTTAAAATTCAGGACCTCATTTCTACCGCAGTTTCAAAAATGGGCGAGAATATTCAGGTTCGTCGCTTCACCCGCTTTGTACTTGGAAACTAACATTAACTGACAAAAATTAAAAAAATGACAAGAGTGACAAAAATATAGCTGCTGAATCCAGAATATTTTTGTCATTTTTATTTATCCTTGCTCATTTTTGTCATTTCAAATATGTCTGCCTACGTCTTGCCCAACATTATTTTATTCATAGCAATTGTCGGGCTTTTGGCAGTTCTGGGACGTCACATCCCAGAGGCGCAAAGGCGTGCCCTGCATGCGCGCGACGGCAAGGAAGACACGAGTGGCTCCGCAGACAGGTATTGGCTTTTGCTTCAGGGCAAGCTCCGAGGCTTCTGGCGTTTTGTACTTGAGGCAAAAGGACTGCGGGATCCTATTGGCTCTAAGTTCCGCATGCGCCAGTTGCTTGCTGCAAACCAGCGTAAAACGAGAGCTAAGCAGCCAGCGGCTAAGATATCTGCAGCATACAAAGTAGAAGCAGCAGAAGTTGAGTCTGTGCCACACGTAGTACAACGCACCGAGAGTGCCCATGTAAAGCGTGTAGAGGCCCCTGTGCGAAGCGCCGCGGCCATACCAGCTATGCCTTCGCAGCACGTGCCGCACGCCCCAAAAATACACTCAGAAGTGGCCAATCCTGCTGAGCAGCGACAAGCAGCCGCAGAGCAACAAGCTGTGGGTGTAGAGCAGGCTATGACTGTGGCAAAGCAGTACCTGGACAATAAGCAGTATTTTGAAGCACGAAAGCTTTTAGATAGCCTCGGACAAGATGCCCACGCGAGTCCTGTGTTTTGGGCGCGTCTTGGCTTTAGCCAGTATCACTTAGGTGCATATGGCGAGGCTATACGCTGCTACGAAAAATCTCTGGGTTTGGACGCAAATCAGCCAAACCGCTATTACAACTTAGCCTTAGCCTATGAGGCTGCAGGGAACCGTGTAAAAGCTCTGTCCACGCTCCAGAAAGCAATTCAAATGGATCCTAACAATCCGAAATATACGCAAACTCGTCAGGCGCTGACTAGTTAGCTCAGCTGTTGCGCCACCCGCAACATCTTGCTACAATAAGTCCTGTCTGGTTTTTCTTTTCTTTCTTTTTCCTCCCCTAGAATAGGGGAGGCTAGGTGGGGTATTCTTACATTAGAAATTAGATAACAAGAATTAGACATTCTTAAGTGCCCGTCCCGCTAAGCGGGATGATCGGCACGCTAAGCGTGCCGTTGTAGCTCAGTTGGTAGAGCATCTCCATGGTAAGGAGAAGGTCTGCGGTTCGATCCCGCACAACGGCTCCAGAAAAACACTGCAATAAACTAGCAGTGTTTTTTATATATGGATATACAAATCTTATCCCGCAAGTTCATTGACTACTTAAAGTGCATTAAGGGTTACTCGGCGGAGACGCTCCGTCGTTACCGGCAGGTCATAAACTATTTTTGTAGCTATGCGCACATACACAGTATTGAACAGGTGGATCAGGAGAATGCGCGAAACTTATTTTACTACGGTCGTACAGAACAAAAGTGGACCACCAACACTTTTATCTGCAATCACAAGTCACTCATGGCATTCTTTCGCTGGTGCATGAAAGAAGAGCATATGACCTTTAACCCTATGGAAGCGATAGAGGTGCCGAAGCTGGAGAAACGGTTGCCACCGAAGCTAAACAAACAAGACGCGCTGCGCATACTTGAAGTTGTAGATAACTATCCGTATGACAGCAAGTTCTTGCGCCTAAGGAGTTACGCAATATTCGCAAAGTTCATAATGGCAGGAGTGCGAAAGAAAGAACTATTAAATTTAAAATATACAGACGTTGAAATAGAAAACCTTTCCATATTCATCCGGCAGGGGAAGGGGAGTAAAGACCGGGTTGTACCAATTAACTACCGGCTGGCAGAAGCATTGCAGCGCTATGCAGAAGAGCGCCGCAGGGCAAACAAAACCTGCCCGGAGTTTTTTACTTCTTCTACGTATGACCAGGGCTTTACACATAGCGGTTTAAAGCGCGTACTGGAAAGAATAATACAAACTTCCGGCATACAGTTTAACATTCACAAGCTGCGCCACACATTTGCCACGCTAATGCTTGAAGGCGGCTGTGACCTGTACAGCCTTTCAAAAATGATGGGGCACAACGATATTAAAACCACCACCATATACTTGGCCGCTAACATTGAGCACCTGCGGGCGCAAATTACCAAACACCCTTTGGCTCAGTGGTTTATGGGTTGATTTTTAGGTCCTTTTGCAGTATAGTAGCTTATCTCATGGCCGGGTTTTCCTGCCATGTACATCAACCTGTAGGAGGAAAAATTAAGCTATGGCAGAAGTTGTGAGTATTTTTACTGCACAAGATAAAGGTCAGCCTATGGTCTCCCATCAGCTCATTCAAGCTTTGGCTGGTGTGGGCTTGGCGGGTGATCGTTACGCTAATAGAAGAGGGGCATTCTCGGGTGCGAAAGCGCGGCAAACAGTCCGGCACGTCTCGCTTATTGCTGAAGAAGCAATTGCAGCGGCAAACGCCGAGCTGGACAATCCATTTGCACCAGAAGAAACACGCCGCAACATTCTTACTCGCGGCATTAACCTAAACGAACTTGTCGGGGTTGAGTTTTCTGTCGGCGTAGTGCGCATGCGTGGGGTCGAACTTTGTGATCCGTGCGGACGTCCTGCAAACCTGGCGGGGAAGGCATACTTTGACGTTGCGTTCGCTGACCGCGGTGGCCTCCGCGCTGAAGTTTTATCAGGCGGAACCATTAATGTTGGCGACGCAATAACCATCAATGCTTAGGCTAACCACCTAAGCCAACCGAACGGAGGTCGGTGTATGCGTTTTGCGGAATGGTTGTTTATCATTGCTCTAATGCTTTATACCACAGCTATTGTGTGGCATAAGGTCGTAAACGAACTTCGCATACCTATTGCGGTAGTTTTTTGAGCCGGCCTCCTAAACGACGTAATGGGTACGTTTCTCCTGTGTGTTGCTGCTGCACATTCCTGGCAGTGGAACACTCACAGTATTGCAGGCCTGGCCGCTTTGGTGATCATGGCCGCACACTTTGGTTGGTACCTACTGGCCTTGTTCAAAAGCGGGAAGTGGGCAGTTTCATTCCACCGTTGGTCAGTTGCGGCTTGGGCGGTTTGGCTCGTGGCATTTGTGTCCGGCATTCCAGTCGGAGTGTGGGCACAATTATGGATCGCCGCTTCAATTACAGCGATGACGTGGTTTAGTTGGCGGCTGGCGGTAAAGCTTTATGTGCCACCTAAGATGGTCCGGGCAACATTGCTGGATCAGATTGAAGTGCTGGATGCCTCGGTCAAGCAACGGCGCTACTCCTGTGGGCACGATGCATCGAAGACGTTCAGGGTTTCATTCTACGGACAAGTGAGCAAGTTGTTCAAGCGTGCTCGCAAGTGCCCTGACTGTTTCATTGCAGAAGTTTCCCCGCACGTTATCCGCTGTGTCTTGTGCGGCGACCCGATTTTTCCTGGCGATGGGGTCGCGTTATATGCACCAGACAATACCATGAGGCTGGATATCGCCACCACTCTTCCCGATGGTCAGGTCATCGGCTGTATGGGTTGGGACTGTTGTGACTGCGGCGCGTTCTTCGCTGGCAACTGGTCAGTGGAAGGGTTTGTGCCCAGGTTTGGAGGCAGAACCGCGGGACAAGAGGCAATGGCTACAGGAAACACCATCGTAGTCAACCAAATAAGTTAGCAATCGCCAAAACTTAAATTTTCAGGACAAGTGTCCACCGCTGCGAAGAAAGGCGCAGCGGTTTTTTATTGTGCGAATATATTCGTATATATACAAAAAGAACGTACAAGTTAGTACGTTCTTTTTGTATGGTGGGCCGAGTAGGATTCGAACCTACGAAGGCATAAGCCAGCTGATTTCAATTTTCTCGGAGTTTCCTCTGAGGATCGGACTATATCTTCACCGTGATCAGTATGATGGTAGGTGTTTCGGTATCTAGTCTCTACGGCGCTCCCCGGCAGTGTGCCAGAGTTCCCACGGTATTACCATATTTACCTTAGTAAATTTAGGCTTCACCGTTATCCCGAAAAGTTCACTTTAGCGTTTCCACTAAAGGCTGCAATTGTTTACAGTCAGCCCCCGTTGACCGCTTGGGTATCGACCCGCGTTTTACGCGGTAAGGTCAGTGAGTAATGCTTTGCATTCGGTCAATATTTCTTCAAGCAGTTTTTTATCGCTGTACCTAATATGGATTACGCCTTGAGGCATTGTTCGGTTTAAGCGCGTGCCCTGATTCTGGCGAACGTAGGGCTTTGTAAACTGATTTTTAGAAACTTTAAGGGCTTTCGCCCAGTAATTGATTAGTCCCGTGGGACTATCTTCAGAAAAGCAATACAGGTAAAATCTTAGCTTATTTTCGTCTATTTGGCAAATCTCTCTGAGGAATTTAAGGAACAATTTTATTGCTGGCATGGATGAGTTGGCAAGGTCTACGGTATTGCCAGTTTTGGCACCTTCGCCCCAGTAGAGCATTAAGGCGGCTATTTGGAGGTGTCGTTGTGGGGGAGTCAGCTTACTGACAATACTGTAGGTCTTGGGTGTCTGGAGAAATCGAAGTTTGTTTTGCTCGGTCTGGCTACGCATGCGCACTTTGGCCCTTCTGAGGATTCGATACACAGTGTGTATCGCCACGCCAGTTTCTCTGGCGATTGCAGGGGTGCTTCTGCCAGCGTTGTACAATGTAGTTATTTTTTCTGTATCAATCTCCATAGCATTATTATAACATAAGACAAGCTGATAATTATCAGCTTAGCATTACAAATGCTCACCTCCTGTTTCCTCTAACTGGTTTTATCTTTACTGCTCATGCTATACTGAATGTACCTTTTAATACATTTAAGCGTCCATGCAGCCGCATTTTCCTCAAGCCTTACTCGAAGATACCCCAGAAGCGGATATAATTAGTTTTTTGTTATTTGCTCCGCCAAGAACCTTTAGCGCTCGTGAACTTGGAGTCCGACTTGGTCTCCGACCTAATAAATTAGTAGATAGCCTTGCCCGTTTGGTGGAGGGTGGTCAGCTTGTTACCTGTAGTAGAGGATCCATTCGCTACTACCGTTTGAATCAGAAGCATAGATTTTACCCAGAGGTCCGTGAGGCGCTCATGGAACGGGGGAAAGACTACGAAGACGAACTATTTGCAGCTCTGAAAAAACTTGGTGCTAAAGCCGCCTTCCTGAGCGGTCTGTTTGTAGGAAAGCCTGAGCTAGAGGTGGACATGCTTATAGTGGGTAGTGTAAAAGAAGATAAGCTTAAGGCATTCATAGAGGCGTGTGAACACATGATGGGGCAGGAGATAAACTACTGCATTATGGAAGAAGCGGAGTTTGTTGTTCGCCGCGACACTTTTGATAGGTTTATAAAAGATATCTTTGATTATCCGTACATTACCGTAGTAGATACTATTCAGCAGAAAAAGACACAAAAGCAGACAGCGTAAATGGACTTTGTGGATAACTTAAACTTCCCCTCACATTTGAGGGGATTTTATATTATTGACGTATAGTGAACGATCGTTTATTATACACGTGTACGAACGTTTAGTTACTGGTTACAAGACATCAATTGTAAATTCAAAAAATGCAATGTCTGGGGTCGGCTGGCATTTGTCAGGACTGCAGAGCCAAGTCTTAGTAACCAGTAATTATTGCGCAAGATTTGAATTACGAAGTATGAATTAAGAATTATGCAATCGCACGAACAGAATAAAATTGAGAAGTTTACAGATTTGAATGCATGGCGAGAAGCGCATAATTTGGTTCTAAAGACTTATGTTGTTATTAAGGATTTTCCTAAGGATGAGTTATTTGGCCTTACGAGTCAGCTAAGACGTGCAGTAGTTTCCATAACGTCGAATATTGCCGAGGCGTTCAGTAGAAATTCCTTTAAAGAAAAGTTACAATTTTGGGCTATAAGTTTAGGTTCTTTAACAGAAGTCCAAAATCAGTTAATTATAGCTCGAGATGTAGGTTATTTGAGTCCACAAGACTACGAAGCCCTGAACAGTCAGTCCATAGTTGCTAGTAAGTTAATCAATGGTTTAATCAAGAAAACTAAAGTAATTATTCATAATTCGTAATTCAGTATTCATAATTCAAACTCTATGAGCAAAGATATTACAGGTAGACAAAAAGAATTACTACAATTCATCATAAAACAGGTGCGAGAGCACAATCTGCCACCGTCTATTTCTGAAATGGCAACTTTTCTTAAAGTGAGCTCCAAGAATGCAGTAGCTAAACTGCTCAATGCTCTGGAAGAAGCGGGCTACATAAAAACAGACGGTCGTGCGCGCGGTATAACCATATTAGATGCTTTGGGGGATACTCTAGAAAAAGGACTAATTCGCGTACCACTTCTTGGGCGCATTCAAGCTGGTGTACCGCACATGGCAGAAGAGCAAATAGAAGAGTGGGTTAACTTACCGCAAACTCTGGTAAAGGGTCGTAGAGATGTATTCCTGCTTAAAGTTCGCGGTGAAAGTATGATAAATGCTGGAATTTACGAAGGGGACCTAGTTATAGTTCGTCCCACCAAAGAAGCAAAGAATACAGATATAGTGGTGGCTCTTCTGCATGACGAAGCAACGGTGAAGCGACTTATATATGTAAAGAACCGAGCATACCTTAAAGCGGAAAATCCTGAATTCCCAAATATCTATCCTAAAGAAGAGTGGACCATACAAGGTAAAGTAGTCGGCGTTATCCGAAACCTAGAATAGTAGTCAGAATATAGTAGTCGGTTGTCAGTTAATACGATCTGTATGACCATACTCAAGTTTGAAGATATCCTTGCCTGGAAAAAGGCGCATGAGCTAACTCTTATGGTCTACGCACTCACTAAGGATTTCCCCCGAGAAGAGATATTCGGTCTAACTAGCCAGATTCGCGGGGCTGCGGTATCCGTTCCATCAAATATAGCCGAAGGGTTTAAGCGCAGAACCAAGAGCGACTCAATTCACTTTTATAATATTGCCCAAGGTTCATTGGAAGAAGCTAAATATCAGTTATTGCTCGCGCGCGACTTGGGTTATATACGAAATTCAGATTTTGATCTCAGTGCTGTTATTACAGATGAGGCAGGTAGATTGCTTGCCGGTTGGATTAGAAACGCTAAATAGTACTAACAACTAACAACTGACTACTTACAACTTAATTAATTCCCCTGCGGTCGTCAGGGTCGTGTTAAACATTCTCTAAATTAAATTTACGTATATGCAATTAGATTTACAACTACAACAATTAAATGGTTTTTTTGGGACCGCTGCGTTGGCTACCTATGCCGGTAATAGTGGGTACGCAAAACCAATTAATAAGGGTTTTAAAGAGATGGAATATCGGGAAAACGACTGGTATTACCGTGACAGCTATTGTGGCTTCTTTAAATCGTGGGGCAAAGAAACAGTGTGGTTCAAAGAAAAGCCTGTTTGGGTACAAAACTATGGAGGTGGCATGAACACCGAGTACCAAGGCAATGAAAGTTTTGCTAAGCGCACATTTAGTTTTCTTAAGTCCGCGCTTGCTGCCGGCAAAAAGAGTGAAGTGTTTCAACCGCGCGGCCCGAAACAGTACAAAAAAGGTAATTGGAGATACGAAACAGACCTAGATGGCGGCATTCAAAAGTTCAATGGTTTTGAAAAAATATTTTATAAAGATAAATTAGTATTTACCCACCGCTATTTCGGCGGAGTTGTCATAGACAGGTAGTTCATAAAGTTTATAAAGTCCATAAAGTAAATGCAATATGAAAATTAATAATTTCGAAGATATTATTGCATGGCAAAAAAGCAAAGACCTGGGGCTTCGACTTTATAAATCTTTTGGCAGACACGCCGATTATGGTTTTAGGGACCAAATACTTCGAGCGGTCATAAGCATTGCGAATAATATTGCGGAGGGCTTTGAAAGGCGGAGCAATAAAGAATTAAGGCAATTTCTGTTCATTGCAAAAGGATCGTGCGGTGAAGTTCGGTCTATGCTCTACTTCGCTTCTGAACTGGGTTATATAACATCCGCAGAGCTCGATAGCTATATGGATTCCTCTATAGAAATATCTAAATTATTATCTGGATTTATTAAAACTTTATAAACTTTAAGAACTTTATTAACTTTTAACTTAAAAATATATGTCAGAAATGGAACTGACCAAACAAAATATAGTAAGTCAATTGCGCCGGTTGTGCGCACACTGCAATGCTGGACAGCAAGTGCCCCATCGTTGCACGGTTAAAGAAATAGCGCTTCGCGTACAGGCAATTCGCGGTATTCCACTTATTGTAAATGACGAGTTTCGTGGTGTGCTCAACCCTTCATATCGCTAGTATGGTCTGTCATCCCGCTCAGCGGGATGCTAACCACGCTGAGCGTGGTCATTCCCGCACATGCGGGAATCCAGTGTCGCTATCCCAGCGACACAGCCAAAGCTCTTAGTTTAGTTTGTAAATTATTTTGTTCTTAACACAAAAAAGTATATGCAAACATCTACAGTGCAGTACAAGTACAGTACTCGAACGCAAGGCTGGGTGGCTCGCGAAAAACCAGCATCGTACGCTGGTCGTGAAGATGCGTTATTGCTGGAGTTTAAAAAAGAAAGCATTGCCTTAGCGCAGCAAATATGGGAACTTGCAAATTTAGATACTAAAATTACTCCCATGGAGGAAGCAAAACTAGTATTTAAACTGGAAGCCATTCTAGATATGCGCCGTGAACTAGTAAAAGAGGCGGGTACCAAATAACAAAAATAGCCATAAAAGGCTATTTTTGCTGTATCAGGCCGACATGCTATTATATTTATAATCTTCCAATCATATGGAACTTACTAAAGAATATTTGGATAAACACTATCAAGAGCTTAACGAATTTCTCAGCGAACAGTTTGAGAAGGTTTTTGCTCGTTTCGATGAAATGGCCGCCAAAGCGGAGCTAGCGGCCCTGGAGAGAAAAACAACCGAGGGATTTGCAGAACAATCTATTAAACTTGGTTTTATCCAAGCAGGCATAGCGATATTGAGAAAGGACTTAGAAGCCTTGGCCTAAGCGCACCAAAGATGATGATAATGCTTTTACCAAAGAACTTATTAAGTTGAAAAGTCGTATAGATGCTCTTGAGCGTAAGGTCCAAGCCCTCAAAAAACAACACGCCTAAATCGGCGTGTTGTTTTATCTGTCTATGTACATAGGATTTTTGGTAGACCAACGGCGAACCAAACCGAGCTAGAATATACTAAAGCAATCTTAGAGATTGAGTTTTCCAATAATAATTGAGGTGTACGAAAAGAGAATGGAAAACTATTTCACGATACTTATAAGCTATTGAAGTAAAAATGACACAAGATATAAAAGATAAGCTAAATAATAAGCTCAGAAGCCTTCCTTACACTGAAGTGGACGTGGTTTATATTCTCGTTCAAACATATAAAATATTGGAAAGTTCGGATATGCTTGAAAGTTATAAGACCATAAAGTTTTTCCGAAATTGGTCGTGCCATGCCAAGCTGAATGGCGATGCTGCAAGAATTTTCAAAGATGCTTACACCTTGATCGAAAATCAAAATAGTTTTAAAGATCGTTTCGAATTTATCGACGCTTTCACTGATCAGATAAGTATCTGTTTCTCTAAGTATTCATTTAGCAAGTTGAGACAGCAGACGGAAGAATCCTTTGCCTCTTTAGGTGTCGAGGGTTTAAATTGGGAAGAGTTTAGAAAAAGTCTATACGGGGTCATTCAAGATACTCCGCTAATTGTATTAGATGAACAGAGAGAAGAAATAATGCGTTTTAAGTGTGTCGATGCCATCTATGATATGGAGCATGATGACATAGAGATTGAAGTCACTACAGAGACTGGCGTAAACGTAAATATTACAACGAATGATTTGGCGCTAGAAGATAATTAGATTTGCTTAGTAAATTATAAAAGCCTCTAATTATAGGAGCATAAGTCGTCCACCCGTCTTGTTTTCCTCTACCACTAACAACCTCATCCCCCTGGATGGGTTTTTTAGTTTAGTTTTATTCATGCGAATTGAGTTTTCCAAAATTTTGGTCTGATTGTTGCATTTCTGAATTAAGCCTATAATTAAGACAAGTTAGTTTTCATACACATTAGGTATTCAATATGTTAATTAAACCCGAAGATATTACTTACAAAATTTATTCTAAACTCACTGATTTTAGGTCAGGTTTTTTTATTTTGTTTTTAGTTTTCGTGATATGGACCGCCATTGACCCACGTTGGCAGATTGTGGTATCTAGGGAATTATTTATCTCGACCCTTAAAGCAATGATAACGATACTACTTGCTATTGGGGGCATCACTGCAAGTTTTGTAACCATAGCAGTAGGGCTAACAAAAAATAAAAAACGTGTCGAAGTTACCAATCTTTGGTTGGAATTAGCAAAATATATTATATATCCATTCGCGGTAATCGTACTGATCGGTATAATATTATTTTTAACTCAAATAAATATATCAATTCCCGATACGAATTCTTCTCTCTCCCTGCTTATGTTTTTTGGGTTTCTAGTTGCTAACTCCTTTTTTGTAATTATAAAGGCATCAGAGATTCTTATTGATCAAAGTTGGGTTGAGGAGGAGAAGTTTGAACGTCTTAAAAAACTATTCCCCGTTAGCGAACTAAATAAAACTTTTAAACTTCTAAGGTTTGAACAACAAAGTGGTAGAATTTATATTTATGATTTAATCAGAAGGAAAAGGAATTGGATATACAATTGGAAGACTTTCACCGATTTGGGTTATCCGCCTGGGAGCTGGCAAGAAATAGATTTGAATAATGTGCCCAATGAGTTTAGGGACTACTTAGACGATGAAGATATAATATCTCCAGATAGTAATAAATGAAGATCTCTTACCAAAGCCAAAAATGTTTTCCATCTGTCTCGACTTGGTCTACCGAAAATACCGCGTGTGCGGTATTTTTGGTAGCTTCTTTTCAGGTAGGCTATTGTGCCGGAGTTTTGAGTGCGTCTTCTATGCGCTGTTTTACTTCTTGTATGCCGCCTTGGAATACTTGCTCGCCATTTACATAAAATGTTGGGGTGCCAGGGTTGCCAAGTGTGGTGCCATCTGCCTTGTCTTGCTCTATTCGGTCCCGGTGGGGGTGGGTAACCAGGGCTTTATCAAACTTTTCTGCATCAAGTCCTACGTCGGCTGCTATTTTTCTGAATATAGGTTTTGGGTCTGTAAGTGTTTCCCATTCTGGTTGGCGGGCATAAAGCGCGTCCACCATCTCAAAGAATTTTCCTTGGTCCGCTGCTGCTTCTACTGCATCTGCACCTGCGACTGCATTTGCGTGTTGAGGTAGGGGGTAGTGGCGAAATACGAATTTAACTCGGTCGCCGTATGTTTTATACAAGTTGTCTACCGCTGGGTTGGTACCTGCGCATGCGGGACACTGCATATCTCCAAATTCTATAACAGTAATTTTGCTATCCAATTTCCCACGTACATGTGGGGTCTCGCGATTTACTGCAGTGGCCTTGTCTGTGCTGCTTGCTGCGCTGCCCGTCCCGGGTGCTGTGTTATTGTTTTTCGCAATAAAATAGATGCCTACTGCAAGTACAACAACAACTACCGAAATAATGAGTGTAACTATTTTAGTTTCTTTGGTCATAAAATTGTAGAAATAGTCTAGAAATTAATAGAACTGTGTAGAGATTCGCAACCGGTTTCTATGGATATCACAATCTCTATAAGTATCGGTTATTTTCTTACTGCTCTTCTAAATAATAATAAAAGTATGGTTAATGTAAGGAAGCCAATGCCAGCAAGGAGGGGGATAGTTACAAAGCCGAAATATTCTATGAATTTGGTAGTACAGGAGACTCCTGCAAGGCATGGCGCTGCTGCTTCTGGAAGAATGTTGTAATAGAGCAGGTTGTGGTAAATGGATATGCCGAGTCCTACTAAGGAAAGCGGAAGCGTATAGCGGTATATGAGTCTGTCTCGACTCAGGATGCCAACAGGTAGGAGCAGTGCGAGCGGGTACATGCATATGCGTTGATACCAACAGAGCACGCAAGGGGGGAAGTGGCGGATTTCGCTAAAGTACAGGCTGCCAAGGAGGCCTACAAGGCTGCCCAGCCAGGCTAATATGAGGTAGCCAATGGGCCATGGTTTATTTCCTATTTCCATATAGTAGGTACGAATTATGGTTACAATTTTATTGTAACGCGTTTTCATAACTATGCCAAAGCGGACAATATTTGATACAATGCTTACATATGTCCAGTAAAGCTTTTCCGCAAGTTTTTTCTGGTATTTTCCATACAGCGCATTATTTCATTAATTATTTGTGCTGTTTTGACTGGCGGTGTTTGCAATAACTCCATTGCCATTGCAAAACAGACTTACTAAGTATGTTTAAGCGAAATAAACCAACTATAGGTGTGTACATTGGTGCTGCAGTATATGTGGGAGCGTTGTTTCTACTCGGCTGGGTTCATGGTGATGCAGGCGATTTGCGCATAATTCGCCTTACAGAGGGGTTTGCGCTGGGTGCGATAGTTTCCTTGTATTGTGCACTTTTACCTACAGCACTCTATGAACAATTTCCCGCAATTCCTGGCAAGAACTCATGGATTTCCGCGAAACAAGCATTCTACGTAGTAGCGCTGTGCTTTGCTTTGGTCCATGGTTCTTTGGCGTTCTTCAAGCTTTTGGGCGGCTTTGCAGGGTGGGGCTTTTTGGGTGCGGTCTATCAAAAGGCAGCTGTTTTAGGGGTGATGACCATACTCGGCATTGCATGTTGCGTTGCCTACAATTTCTTTGCACGTTTTGAAACTGCTCTCCAGAAATATCCTAAGGTAAAAAGTATTGCGTATGCACTGTCGGTTCTTGTTGTGGTTCATGCGTCTTTGGTTGGGAGTCATGTCCGCATAGCAACATCGCCCGTACGTTGGCTGGGCTTTTTGGGGGTAGCATTTTTGTTTTTACTCCTGGCACTCCGCGTTGATAAGAAAGTATTTGCTGGCACAAACATTGCATGGTGCACTATAGTAGTAGCCATTGCCACAGGCCTACTTGGGCAGATGTGGCTTCTCGGGCCAGTCTTGGCTCGAAATGGCTCAGCCTCTAACTCCGGCGCCCATGCAGGCATGGATATGTCCAGTATGGCTGGTATGAATATGTCTATGGGTACTTCTAGTAGCCAGTACACTCTCAGTGTGCAAACACCGCCCAATATAACTGCAGGGAGTAGTGTGCCATTTTCCTTCAAGGTATTTACTGCAAGCACCGGAAGCCTGGTAACCCAGTTCAATACGGTTCATGACAAGCTCGCGCACTTGGTCATTGTAAACGACAAACTTGGTTATTATAGTCATATCCACCCAGATCTTACGGATGGCCAATTTACCATTTCCACTTCGTTTCCTGCGGATGATAATTACCGAGCGTACATAAGTTTTGAGCCAAAAGGCGGGGCAGAGCAGGTGTTTGCGTACAGCTTTGTAGTGGGCAAGGGGGCTAGTGGGGCGCCAGACAAGACTGTGGACGCAACTGCAGCAAAAACCTTTGGTGGTGTAACTGCAAGCCTACTCGGTGGTGCGAAGATTTCTGCGGTAGATGTGGCGAGCGGGAAGGCAAAGCTCACGTTCCATTTTGCTGATAGTGCAGGTAAACCGGTAACCAACTTGTACCCTTACTTAGCAGCGTTTGGCCACCTAGTGATGATAAACACCGACACGTATTCATACCTTCATGTGCACCCGCTTATAGTGCCGTTTGGACCGGAGGAAACAAGCGGTCCGGATGTGGAATTTATGGTTATGGGAAATATACAGCCTGGAATTTATAAACTCTTTGGGCAATTTAACCCAAACAAGCAGCTCATTACTGTACCGTATACTATAGAAGTAACTAAATAAGGTGTATTGGTCCGGTTCTTCCCCTAAGATAGGGGAATCTAAATGGGGTATGGACCATTATTGCTATAGTTCATACCACCCCAACCCCTCCTATTTTAGGAGGGGAACAAATGCAGCAACGATTAGCATATGTCTAGACTTTTGAAAATCACATTATGGATAGCATTGTTGCTAGCAATTTTGTTGCCGACGCATTTCGCTTCAGCGCATGTGCTGAAGGTAGATGGTAGTATAGGATCTACTTTGCATGTGGACCCTGCTGACAACCCCATTGTGGGTAGTCCGGCTACGTTTTATTTTGAAATAAAAGACAAGCAAAATAAATTTACTCCAGCAGCGTGTAACTGTACTGTTAGTATATCCACCAGTCAGGGAGAGGTGCTTCATACCGAGCAACTATTTACCCAGAGTAGTAGTGCGGGTCTTTCAAATCCATTACTGCAATATGTATTTGAGAAAGGTGGGGTATATACTGTTACGCTCACGGGTAGTCCTAAAACCGCGGGTGGGTTTCAAAGTTTTCAGCTCAGTTACACTGTTCGTGTAGAAAATGGTGAATCATCTGCCCATACGGATAGTGCTGAAAGTTCTGTTTCTGACGCCTGGCTCTACAGCGGCCTAGGGCTACTCGTAGTAGTTGGCTTTGCGCTCATTACATGGCAGCGAAAGAAAAAAAGTAAACATAGCTCAGCCTTACTCGTGCTGTTCGGAGTTTTTGCCTCGGCGAACATGCTCTTTTACGCTGGTCATTTTTTTGAGCTTGCTACCCCAGCTCCGGTGCACCACCATACTGCTCACGAGACGGGCCATGTTGAAAAAGGTTTTCATGCTACTGCTCCCCATACTACGCCCCTAGCTGTAACACATGCTTTTGTAGGTAGTGAGCATGTGCTAAGCCCTTTGTTTCTCAGGCCTGCGCCAGTTGCACTCGCCTTTGTTCCTGCACTCTCAAATACACGCGCACCGCCCCTAGTCGCACCCTTTGCCATGTCCGTTTCCTAATCCGCCCCTGTTAGTGCATTTGATGCAACTGACCTGAGTGTGCGGATGCGTGTTATTATTTAAAGTTTTACGTATTCATGAAATTTCAAAAAGTTGCAGCAGCCAGTATTGCACTGGCGAGTTTAGTGTTGTTTGCGCAAAGCGTTTCAGCACATGTGGTAGTGAGTCCCAAAGAAGTAGGGGTTGGTAAATTCCAGACTTTTAGTGTTGGTGTTCCTGTAGAGAAAGATATGCCTACTACGGGCCTTCGTCTTGTGGTACCCGATGGTTTAAACTACGTTACGCCAAATGTAAAACCAGGCTGGAAAATAGAAGTGAAAAAAGAACCGGTTATGAAAGACGGGAAGCAGGTTATGTCCGAAGACGGTGATGAAAAAGTAGAGCGCACTAGTGAAATTTCTTGGACCGGCGGCAGCATTCCTGCTGGGCAGCGCGACGATTTTCTCTTTAGTGCTCAAGTGCCTGCTACTACTACAACCATTGCCTGGAAAGCGTACCAGACGTATGCAGATGGCAGTATTGTAGCGTGGGATGCCTCTCCCCAGGCTGTTGCAGACCAGAAGAAGGCCATGGATGAAGCTATGAAAAAAGAGCCGAACATGAAAATGGATGAGGTTACACTCAAACCATACTCTGAAACAAAAGTGGTTGATGATTTGGCAGCAGCAAATTCCACAAGCACATCTACCACTTCAGCCGCTGACCTTAAGTCCGCCACTCGTAATGCAAAAGTTGCTCTTGTCATAAGCGTTGTAGGGCTGCTTCTCGGAGCCCTCGCGGTATCGAAGAAGTCGTAAGTATTAGTTCTACAAGGTCGTTCCGTATAGTTCGGGCGACCTTTTGTATTGCATACGGCCACACAATAGCCGTGAGAAATAAGACTTGCCTGCCTGACAAAGCTTTAGCGAAGTTGGGAAAAATGAGGCGTGAGGCTTGACGCAAGTTATAGAGTATTTGCTCTGACTCATTCCCCAAGCCCCATGTCTCACTACTGGCTTTGAGTGCTATACTATTAGAAAGATTTAGCAACGTGTGACTGTAAGCTATGGCGAAAAAGACTATACAAAAAGCAGCAGAGGCGCCTGCATCGGCGTTTGAAGATGGGGTAGAGAGGATAAAAAAGTTCGAGCAGGACCTAGTGAGTAAAGAGCCGCTCAAAACAGCGGAAGAGTATTGGCATACCTTAGGACCGGGTCTTACCACGGGCGCATCGGATGATGATCCTTCGGGTATAGCAACCTATTCTCAAACAGGTGCCCGGTATGGGTTTCAGCTGTCTTGGCTTTCTTTGTTTACCTTTCCGCTTATGGCGGTAGTTCAAGAAATGTGCGCGCGCATTGGCTTGGTCACTGGTCGGGGTTTGGCGGGGAACATTCGGCAGCACTATTCCAAAAAAGTCTTGTATGCGTGCGGGCTGCTTTTGTTTGTAGCAAATGTATTTAACATTGGCGCTGACCTTGGCGCTATGGCGCAGGGTGCGCAGCTGCTAGCACCGGGCTTGAATTTTTACGCCCTCATTATTTTATTTGCTGGCGTCAGTTTGGTGCTACAGATTTTTACCACGTATGCACGGTATGCCCGTTATTTAAAATACCTAGCTTTGGTTCTGTTTGCCTACATGCTTTCGGCGCTGAGTGTGCACATGGATTGGCATGCTTTGTTTCGAGCAACTGTCATACCATCCATTACTTTTTCTAAGGAGCAAATTCTACTTATTTGTGCCATCCTTGGAACCACCATTTCCCCGTACTTGTTTTTCTGGCAAACTTCACAGGAGGTAGAAGAAGAAATTCTCCGCGGGGAGAAAACCATAACTGAGCGAAGGAATTCTGTTACCCCAAAACAGGTAAAAGAAATGCGAGTGGATGTCTGGTCGGGCATGTTTATTTCCAATGTGGTCATGTTCTTCATTATTGCAGCATGTGCCGCAACTTTATTTGCCCACGGCCAAAATGATATTCAGTCTGCGTCCGATGCAGCGCTTGCATTGAAGCCATTCGCGGGAAACTTGGCCTATTGGTTTTTTGCTATAGGAATTATAGGTACTGGTCTTTTGGCCATACCCGTACTTGCAGGGTCTGCGTCCTATGCGTTGTCTGAAAGTTTTGGCTGGAAGCAAGGGCTTTACCGCACGCTTGGACAAGCTAAAGCATTTTATGGCGTTATTATCATTGCTATGCTGTTTGGTATATTGCTCAATTTTACCCACATAGACCCCATAAAAGCACTTATTTATTCTGCAGTACTAAACGGTATTATAGCCCCTCCCATCCTTATACTGATTGTGCGTATAAGCGGTAACCAGCGCATTATGGGCGAGCATGTGAGTGGCTCTACGGCAAAAGCTGTGGGCTGGCTTACCATAGCGCTCATGATAGTTTCCGGGGCAGCGGCGTTGGTGTCACTATTCATCTAGATGCAATATAAAAAACTCTGGCAAAGCATGCCAGAGTTTTTTATATGTCCTATTTTTTTATGGGGTTACTAAACCACCGAACAGTAATTTTATACTGTATATATATGGTTACCGCTACAATTGCTACGGTTATGAGGAGAGGCAAGAGTGGGGGAACGCCTAGGCCAAATATATGCCTTAGACCCTTGGAGCTGAATAACAGTAAAAGAGTGAGTAGGCTCCCGCCAGCAATGGTGTATAGGTTTTTCCGCTGGAGTATTTCGGAGCTTGCTGCGTAGGCAAGAGGTGCTAGGCTAAAGAACGAAATGCCCAACGCAATAAGGGTAAGTACAATAAGTATGTTGGAAGGCGCTATCTTGAGTGCGTGGGGACTAATGAAGAATACTCCAGTAGTAGCTGCGGTGGTAACGAGGGACTGGATAAGTGAGTAGGGAAGTATCTTACGCAAGAAGGGCCGGTTGAGCGCACGTTCTGGATTCCGCACGGGCCACATGGCCCAGTAAAAAATCGGTAGCCCTATGGTAAAGTACCCTATAACCGTTGTGTTGCGAGGGGAGAGGGGGTAGTCGTGGCCAAGAAAGGCGAGAATGATAAACAGAAGGAGTCCCACTGCGACTTTGTTAAAGAATACACTTGCTACAAGTTCAATGTTGGTAATAATGCTATCGGCTAGTTCTACTCCTGCTGGCAGCGCAGCAAAGCTATTGTTCATAAGAACTATTTGCGCTATGGATCGGGTTGCTCCAGCGCCATCGAACATGGCAATGCCCAGGTCTGCTTTTTTTATGGCTAAAGCATCGTTTGCGCCGTCTCCAACCATGGCGGTAAAGCCGCTCAGTTTTAGTACTTCAATAATTTTTTCTTTTTGTTCGGGACGAATGCGCGCAAAGATATGGTATGCAGGTACGCGTTCTCGGTACATTTCATTATCCCAGTTCAGCATTTCTTGCCCGGTGATTACTAAGTCCGTATAGAGTATGCCTGCTTCTTCGGCTATGGCCCTCACCGTTTCTGCGTTGTCTCCAGAAATAACCCGTATGCGCACTCCGTGGTCCTGAAAGAATTTGATAATATCTTTTGTGCCAGCGCGGAGGGGGTTTGTAAGCACGAATAAAGCAATGGGTTCGAGGCTGCTTCCGCTTAAATTTTCTTCTATGGGACCAGAGTTTTTAGTAAGCAGGACAAGTCGTTTTGCTTTAGGGGCGTGTGTAGCAATGAGCGATTCTACCCAGTGCGCATCTTCAGAATTTCCTATGTGGGGGAGTAATATGTCAGGAGCGCCCATTACCACGGTGTAGGTGTGTTCGTGTATGTTCAGTGTAGCGCTACCATATTTGCGAGTAGAAGAAAAAGGAATTGACGAAAGCACTTTACCTACAAATCCCGCAGTGCTTTTTTGGGTAATGGCTTTTGCAGTGTGTGAGGCATCGCTGGTGGCGGCGAAATATCCTATAGCAAGAGAAAGGGCCATAGATTCGTCATCTGGCTGTTTCGTAACAATCTGTTCAAGTACAGGAACGTTTTCCGTGAGCGTGCCAGTTTTATCTATGCAGAGATTTTTTATGCGCCCGAGTTTTTCTGTAGCGTTTATTTCCTGTAGGAGTACTTGTTTGCGAAATAGTCGTACTGCGCCATAGGCGAAGAATATGGTGGTAGCTAAAATAAGCCCTTGCGGTACAAGTGTTCCGGTGAGTGCTGCTATGTCGCGGACAATAGTAACTACCAGTTCGTGTCCCGATATACCAGAAATAAGTACATAGACTATGGCCACCAGAAGCACATATGACATGTACTGAATGAACAAGGTTAAGGTGCGCTGGATAGGGCTGAGTTCGAGTCGGTACTCTTTGAGCTTGCTGGTCATGCCTGCTACGTAGCTTTCCTTGGGGAGCTTCTCGACTTCTAAGACGACAGAGCCTGCCACCACAAAGCTGCCGGCAAGAAGAGTGTCGCCTACTTTTTTACCAATATTGCTAGATTCACCTGTAAGGAGGGCCTCGTTTACTTCTACGCTGTTACTAGCTTCCACAGTGCCGTCGGTAGGTATTTGGTCTCCGAGCTCCAGCAGAATGCGATCGCCTATTCGGACTCGCTCGAGTACTACATTTTCAGTACCGCCGCCTTCCAGCATGCGTTTGACCTGCGGTGTCATGAGAATCTGGAGCTCTTCTAAGGCGACTTTTGCACGAAGGTCCTGAATGGTTCCAATGATGCTGTTGAGGACTACAATAATAAATAAAAATAATCCTTCCTGAATTTCTCCAAAAACGAGCAGTAGTATGGTAACCGTAATAAAAATAATGTTTGGTAGGGTTACGGTGTTCCGGTAGAAGATAGGACGGATATATTTTTTTGTGGTGTTGTAGTAGGTTTTAAGTTTTTCCGGCATGATACACAAGCTCTAGAATGTTATCTTATCTATATAATAGCCGAAAACAACGCTTTTGTCAGAATTTACCCTACCCATGGGCACCATTGTAGCTGCTACAATGGTGCCCATGGGTATGTGATTATAATACGTAGTTTCCCACTTTGGTGCGCACCAGTGTATATACGCAGGCGCCAGTGCCTAGCTTTTTTCCAATTTCGTTTACCAAAGAACGAATGTAGGTGCCGCTGCTGCAACGCACGGTAAAGGAAAGGGTAGGCATGCGTTTGTGTGGCTCGTGCGCGAGGAGTTCGTGCCAGGTGTTTATAATTTCGTCTTGGCGGAAATTGCCATCAACTTCCGGTATAGTGCGGGTAATGTAATTCAGTATATCCATTGCAGAAAGTTCACTAACTGCTACCTCCGTTATGGCATGGATAGTGGTTAGTCTCTCGGGAGCGTCTTCCGCTTGTATGCTCTTTGCCTGTGCCCATGCATGGAGTGGTTTGCCTTTATAGGGCGGCGAGCTGTATATGGGCAATGGTAACAATGTTTCTCCAACGTAAGATTGTAATATTTTCGGCATTTGCTCCTCCCCTAATATAGGGGAGGTTGGGTGGGGTCTAATTGCACTGGGCACTCCCAACAAATCAAAAGAGTCAGTTTGTACCCCCAATAGTGCAGTAACTCTATACTCTTTATCTAGTCCTAAATACGTATCTTTTTCATGAACTGCATCTCCAGCTAGTATTAACAACAACCCTTCTGCCATGGGGTCAAGCCTTCCTGCGTACGTAAGAGGGACTGCTCGCAGCTCTGGCCTTTGCTCCTTTAAACCAGAAAGCGCCTGCAGGGGAGTGCTGCCTGCAGGTTTATACATGCCATATACATTTGGCGTGAATTGAGTAATTTTCATGGTCAGGTTACACTATAGCAGAGTTTATAATATTTTAAAGTTGTATGACTGCGTCGGTAATAATTCGCGTAAAGAATGAGGTGGAGAATCTGAAAAAACTTTTAACCTTACTCAAAAGGCAAGTTTTCCAGGATTTTGAAGTTATTGTGGTAAACGATGCTTCCACGGATGGTGGCGCTGAGGTAGTGTTTGACTATTTCGCACCAGAACGCGCTGCTGTGGTGAATCTGGTAAGGGCTTTCAACTATGCTTATGCCTCAAACATTGGAGCAGAGCATGCAAAAGGGAAGTATTTAGTATATGTAAGCGCGCACTCGTTTCCTATATCGAACACCTGGCTTGGTGATGGTCTGGCTCATTTTGCAGATAGTAAGGTCGCCGGCGTTTTTGCATTGCCTGTAGCGCACACGAATACAAACATTGTTGAGAAATTGTTTATCAACGTTCCCACACTGCTCCGACATTCGTCATTGAAAATTTATACAGAACCGCGGCTTGGTGTAATGGGTGCAACGAATGCCATTTTTAGAAAAGACCTATGGGAGGCGTACCATTTTAACGAAGATTTTATTATTGGTGGTGAAGATTATGACTGGGCTTGTCACTTTCTTGCACGCGGATTCGTAACTGTGCAAGATCCGAAATTCCGCGTATATCACTCGCACCACTTGGGTCTTTTCGGACTTATTTCCCAAGGCTTTAAATATCAACGCATGATGAAACCCTCCCGGTAATTTTTCCTGTTCCAAACATGTACATTTGTATAAGTTTGGGACAAGAGCTGCTAAAAAAGATAATGCAAAAACAGTGCAGCATCAGCCGCACTGTTTTTTCGATTTATTTTTTCTTGTTGTATTTTCCCATAAGCTCTGCTTCTGCGATAATATGCCCTTTCATTGCTTCTTCCACTTCAGCTCGTGTTGGAGGGGTGGGAAACGCAAGCTCTGCATCTAGTGCATAAGCCTTAAAGAAATACCTGTGTTCTTTGTCGGGTGGACACGGACCCGTATAGCTGGTTTTACCTGAACCATTTTTGCCCGCAGTGCCAATGGAGGGGTCGTTTTCTGGTATGATAAGTGCCTGTGGGGGTATATTGTATAACACCCAGTGGTCATACATGCCATCGGGCTTTAGATCTTTTGGTACATCTGGGTCATGCACGAGCAGTGCAATGGATTTCGTGCGCTCAGGTACTCCGCTCATGACTAGCGGGGGACTTATGCTTTCTCCATCGCATGTGTATATTGCGGGTATGTTCTCGTTATTTTTAAATGCAGGGCTTTCTAAATACATAGTGTGTGCATCGGCTACTATGCCAGTGTTTGAATTTAAATTTCCTACCACAGTGTTAGTGCATCCCACTGCAAGTAGCAACAGTAGGAACACGGAGGACATTCTTAGTATACGCATGCAAATTTCTCCTTACAAGCAGTATGTACGGCGTGTATTAAGAGAAGATGAATGCTTACCTTGTACTCTATAGCATTGTTGAAAATTCATACAATGTTAAGCACCCTATATGCTACACTACAAACATTACCAGTAACTATTACTTCTACACATATGCAAAAAGGTTTAGTTGCCGAAGTAGAAACAACCATTCACGCCCGAGCAGATAAAGTCTGGGAGGCTTTAACTACTCCAGCGCTCATTACACAATATTTATTTGGGACACATGTAGAATCGAATTGGGAAGTGGGCAACCCTATTACCTACAAGGGCAAGTGGCAGGGGAAGCAGTATGAAGATAAAGGTATTATCTTGGAGCTGGAGCCAGAAAAACGTTTTGTTTCCACCTATTGGTCTAGCATGTCTGGCAAGCCGGATACAGAAGAAAACTATAGCACGGTTATATACGAACTCACCGCAGAAGACGATGATGCTACCACACTTAAAATAACCCAAGACAACAACGCCACTGAAGAATCTCGCGAGCACTCCGAAAAGAACTGGGCCACGGTACTCAAAGGACTAAAAGAGATGTTGGAGAAATAGTCTCTGATAACAATGGGCACCATTGCGCCATGCAATGGTGCCCATTGTTATGGTAATCATCTGAATTTTTTTACCAACAGCTCTTTTTTAATTTTGGGCCATTTTTTCACTTCTATTTCTCTTCGCATGGCATCGCCCACTGTTTTAAACTGTTCCGAATATATGATTTTCCCACCACCATGTGTGCGGGTATAGATTGCCCCTTTGCCGGTGTTGTGGAGTTTCTCTCTGTGTGCTAAATCTTTTGTACTCCCGCAATACAGCGTATTATCCGCGCAGCGAAATAGGTAGAAGTAGAACATGCAAGTAGTATAACATTCGTCTTTATGGGCTACCGGGAATTGGCCGCCTACAGTGCAGCTTTACTAATCACGGTTTAAGATCATTGATCAGGCGTTCCTTCTTAGTTCGTGACCATTTTTTAATTTGAATCTCGCGCTTCCGCGCTTCGGATAAGGTGTTGTAGTGCTCTGTATAGACCACGCTTCCACCTTTATGAGATGTGGTCCATTCTGCACCTCGAGACGTGTTATGGCGGTTTTCTCGTTCGGAAAGATTGTTGGTTACACCGGTGTAGAGGGTGTTGTCAGGGGTGCGGAGTAAATACAGATAGTACATAGTATAAGCATAGAACATTGTGCCCCTCGACTCGGGGACTCGCTCGGGACAAATTTAAAACACCACGTTAAACGTGGTGTTTTAAATTTGGTAGCGCTACCGGGAATCGAACCCGGATTTTGTGGATGAAAACCACATATCCTAACCATTAGATGATAGCGCCGCGCTTGGCGCGGCTATACTCACGCTGAGCGTGAGCGCCTTATGCTCTCAGACTTTAGTAGAAAATTGGATATTTACTAACCAATACCCGCTTATTTTAGCAGAGCTAAGTATAAAAGGGAAGGGGGTCGTCAGCTGAGAATTTAGCAAAGCAACTTAATTGTGGTATCTTGAGAGTATAGTAAATAAAAATAACTTTATGACAGGTAGAAGACCAGAAGCTTCTTTTGACACAGAAATAGGGGCGCGCGAATTAGCAGGTGAGCCGCGGAAGCGCACCATGGATTTTGGCGATAGAGAGTTCGAAGTTTTAGACGTAAATATCTTGCGCCCTTCGGATATCGTAGCCGGTGATCGCACCATGATTACTACGGGTAGCGGCAACAGGTATATGATTCGTTGGTCGAAAAGCGGTGGAGGGCCAAAGATATATAACGAACGCACTGAGTTTAAGGAAGGCTTCCCGCTTTATAATAAGTACACGGATGGTTCACCCATTGCCGAAGTGGGAAAGCCTTTTGAGTTTTATATTATTACCGATACCGCAGCAAATATAGGACAGAAAATGGAAGCAACTCCAGTGTCTGCTATAGAGATCCGCAAAGGAATTGACGATGCCATTGAATCCGGTCATCAAAAGATAAGTTTTGGCGGTATTGCACAAGCCCTTATCGATGAAACTAATGGTAGAAATCAGACCTAATAACACTATGGCTAAATATAGGGTATTAATTTTACTAAGCCTGTCCATTGCTTTGCTTGCAGCGGGTTGCACTAAGCGCCCATTGCCACGGGAGGTGCCCAGTTCGCCTGCGGCTTCGTATAATCAATTACCGCAGTAGGATGGGTGTCGTTTAAGCATTTAAGCATACAAACATATAAACATGTAAACATATAAACATGTAAGCATGTAAAATGCCCGAGACAAGTCTCGGGCATTTGTTTGAATGGTTGGATGTTTACATGCTCCTACGCTTCTTCCTCGTCATCGTCATCATCCTCGTCATCGTCTATAAACTCATCTTCTTCTTGGATGGGGGTTTCGTTACTTGCTAGGGGTTGTGGTGGCTGTGGTTCTGCCCAAATATCTTCAACGGGAGCAGGTTGCGTTGCGGCAATATCTCGCGCTGGTTCAGCATATGGAGTTGGCTCCTGGTACATGGGGCCGCCCACTGGGTCTTGGAAGGTTTGTGCGGTGCTTACTTGTTCACTTCCGCTGTCTGGCTGTGCCTCTAGGGCTTCAGTTTTGGTTTGAGGAGTTTCTGGAAGTTTTATACTTTCGGTTAGCTTTTGGAATTCTGGTAAGTCTGCTACCGTTTGCATGCCCATATGCTGCAAGAATTCGGTTGTTACCTGGTATAAGTTGCTACGGCTATCGTCTGGGTTCTGTATTTTTTCTATAAGTCCTCGCATGAGCAGCTGGCGAATAGAATACTGACAGTTTACACCGCGAATGGCTTCTATTTCCGCTTTAGAGATGGGCTGCCGGTACGCAATAATGCCAAGTACTTCTACAGTGGCGTCGGTAAGTTTTTCACGAAGGTCAGCAGTAAGAAACGCCTTTACTTGGTCTACGTTTTTTGGGTGCGTACCTAGCTGCCACTGGCCATTTGCTTCCATGAGTACAATGCCTGAGTCTTTACGCGTAGCTGCTAGTTCCTGCAAAGCGGCAAGGGTCTGTTCAGCGCTTGCACCTAAGATGGCCGCTAGTTGGCTTGTGGTAACTGGTTTGCTTGCAACAAAGAGTATGCTTTCAAGTTTAGGGATTAATTCGTTCATTGGTTGAATAGGTTATGGTTACAAGTTGTGGCTGCCAGTATAGTACTAGGGAAAAGTTTAGAGTTCAAATACCTTATACCAGAATACCAAACAGGCCGCTACAACTTACAACATATTACTTATTAGTTCTTACTGAGCACAAAGAGCCATATCCCTGCACCTATAAGTATTATGGCAGCAAGTACTATTTGCACTTGATTGCCAAGGAGGCGCTTGCCCTCTGGCGCATCGGGTGGCATTTTCACTATACCTGCTGCAAGGAGCCACTTTTGCACTGTAAAGTACCATGGCTCATACAGGGTGGTGCCATAGAGGTAGCCGGCAATTATTAATAGGGTGGCAAAAAGTTCTCGGTTCATAAGAGGTATGTTCGAATCTACGAATAGGACGAATCTGCGAATGGCTACGAATAAAAATGTACGTGCTTAGGGGCTATTGGTCGACATTCGTAGTTTCGGATTGTGCTGTCTTTCGGATCATAATGTCTGTGAATAGTGCATCTTGCTCCACGCTGAATATGCGTTGTTTTACGAGTTCGAGCAAGGCAAGGAAAGTGACTATAACTTCGGACTTATTTTTTGCTTGGGCAATAACGCTAGAAAGTTTTGTCTCTATTTGCTTGGAAAGTAAGCCTTGCAGGTGCGTTATCTTTTCTTGTATGGATATAGCTTCTTTAATGCGCGCTTTGGGCAGGCTGTCGAGCTCTTTCAGTTCGCTCAGTACTTTTAATATGCCATTGTAGAGTTCTCTTCCTGTAACGGAAGGGTCGGGGAAAAAGCTTACGCGCTGGGAAAACACTAAAGTACGGGTAAAGCTTTGCTCTTGCCTTGCATCGAGGACTTTTAGGTGCCGCGCTACTTCACGGAATTGCTTATACAGCAATAACTGAGTTTCAAGAGGTACACCAGCATCTTCCTCATCTGCTTCTATTTCTAGCGTTGGCAGTATTGCTTTGGACTTTATTACCAAAAGTTTAGCAGCAATAGCCAAGAAATCCGAAAGGGAAGTAGGGTCTATTTCTTCTAGCTTTCGTACATACTGCAAAAACTGCTCAGTTACCTGGGCAAGGGCGACATCGGTTATGTTTAACTTTTGCTCTTCAATTAAAGAGAGCAGTAAGTCTAACGGTCCTTCAAATTCGTGTTGTGCAAGTTTTATGCTGTGTTGTTCCATAAGTGCGTATGTAGCCTGTAACATATAACATGTAACAAAATCAACTTAGCTCATTTTTCTGATGGTTGCCCATAACATGCGAGCTATCTCGTCTCCTAAATTATATGCTTTGCTGTAATTATCTTCGTTAATCCATGTTTCCCGATTTGCAAACTTTAGTAAGTACTGGCTTTCCTTTAAGGATCCGAAGGCGATTTCTAAGAAGTTTAATTGTACCTTATATCTGAACCTGGCGAAACCTTCAATGTAATTTAATGCTATAGATAATGCTGCTCGCTTGTGCTGTGAACTTGATCCGAATAGTTCTTCTTTTGGATATTTGTTAGTAATAGCGTAAATAAGGTGGACATAAGCATCGATCTTCACTTGAAGAATGTCATGGAATTTATCTTGGTTATCTGTTACATGTTCCATGCTACATGTTACGTATTATTTACTAAATGCTCCGAGTATTGGCTCGGTTGCTTTAAAGAATTGTTTTGAAGGTACTTTTACACTTTCGGTAAAGCTGCCGGCGGTAAATATAACGTTCTTGTTCAGAGTGAGTTTTTTGTCCATGAACAATGGTAGGTCGTATATTTCCAATGGCGCCAGCAAATATTTTGTCTTCAGCTTGGCGGCAATATCTTTTTCTTTTGCTATGGACGACTTAACCTTAATGGGCTTAGGTAGTTTTGGATTCTGCTTTACCAATTTTTTATAAAGCTTAGTTTGAACGTCGAACACAAATGCATCTATCTTTTTAAAGTCCAAGTGCTTACCCGCAGGAACCGCAACAAGGACAAGGCTATACTTTTCTACTTTTGGTGCGAGTGCTGGCGTAGCCTTCGGTTTTCCGGTCTTCGTTGCCTTCTTCGGCGCGGCGGCGGGCTCTGGAAATTCAGTTACAAAGGCTAGGGGTTTATCGAACTTTACCAGGACCGTTTTAACAACCTCTTTTGGGTTTATGTGCTGGGTTTCAGCAGCGTTGAACGCAGTATATACTTTGCGATGTTTGATAACTTCAAACTGTATGCCCTCAGCTTCTAAAAACTTTTGAATTTTTTTATCCATATGGCGAAACGCAGAATTACGAATAGAGAATTATGAATTACGTAAAGAGAGCAAAACCTTTATATGGTATGCCGTAATAATTGCAGCAGTGAGCACTAGTAACCACACTGGTATGTAAATACTGGCGGCCCAGAGGGTTACGAAGCCGTACCCAAGTGCACAGGCTATGACCAATATTGAGCGCCAAGATGATGGTCTCGCCGCCTTTGGCAACTTGTAATTTAATTGTAGCAAAAGTGGGGGATAAAGCCACATAGTAAAAGCAGAAAGGCAGGCCGAGAGCACTAACAGGAAAAAAGGTTGCTTAAATGCTGGAACAAGTAATGATAGGCATAAAATAGCTATGCCTAGAAGGGCTGCGAATATACTGAGGTGTCCGTGTGTTGCTGTTCCCAAGCGTTTAATTAGTCCTTGGTTTGATAGATTGAGTGGGTTTAAAATGCGGCTGAGTAGGCGACCAATGGCGTCGAGTATGGTCAGGTTCGCCATGATAAATATGAGCGTACCCGCAATGCCAAATAATGTACCAAGGTGGGGGAATAGTGCGTTTAGGGCAAGTATTTCTGCTTTGATAACTCCAAAGCCTTGCGCTGTGCCAATAGGCAATAAAATGCGTCCAAGGTAAGCAAGGAGGAATATAGAAAATACATTTGCTACAACGAACAGAAGTGCATGCTCCTTATTTATAAACGCAAACCATTTTTTAAAGTTTGAGATTGATTCTTTGCTTTCCAATTCTCTTCGGTTTGTCATTCCGGCCCCCGAGCCGGAATCCAGGCTGGGACTAAGATGGATTCCGGATAGCCCTCGATGACTCGTGGCTTCCGGAATGACAGAGGGGGAGTTAACTCCATAGCCTTTATCTGCAATCCACTCGCTTTGCACTAAGTTGAGTGCGCCTGCCACTCCGCCGTAGGCTAGCGCGCCTACAAAATCAAAACGCGGCAGATTTTTTGGTATGTAGCCAAAATTAAAGAGGCCGCGCAGCCCTTCCCAAAAAACTCCCGCATCAAACTTTACTATAACCACAAGTACAATAATGCTTAGTGCACTGCTTAAACCGATGCGGGAAATTTTTTCTAGTATTTTATAAATATTCGATTTCCGAAATACCAGTATTGCTAAACCGAGCAGGAGCACGGCGAGTGCTAACCCTATATTTCGTTCTTGTCCTGCAGGTACATTGAAAAGCACTGCGAGAATGTTTCCCGCCGTGCTCATCCACGCTGGCCACATGAGCGCAGCTATTACCGTGAGTCCAAAGACCGTGGCAAGCCATATTTTGTTTTGCACTAACGCTGCTTCTACTCGCTTTCCCGTGACGAGTGTGTAGCGCTCTATTTCTATATTTACCACAAACTGCAGCAGCAGAATTATGAGTAATGGCCACAACAGGCCAAGGCCAAAGTTCGCCACCAGGCTCGGCCAGAGAAGCATTTCGCCGCCATTGAGCGATAGCGCTACAAAGACTATGCTGGGGCCCAACATAGCTAATAACGATTTTGTGAGTGGTGGAAAGGTTTGTGCGTTTTTCATTTTACAGTGTATGCTTCGCGCTAGAACACGAGAAGTAGGATGGTAATAATGGCCATGGGAATGGCACCTACTGCGACCAAAAACGTTCCCATTTTTTCGTTGCCTTTGCTATATAACCAGAATCCGTAACACAGAGTAACAATGTTTACAAAAGTGGCCACACCTATGGATGCAGCATTTGAGTGGTAGCTTCGTACAAAGTTAAAAAAACTAAGTCCGCTTGGGCCAAATGCTCTTTCAACTAACATTTGTCCGCCTACGCACAGTGGCCAGACAATGTTCATGACTGCTGCAACGGTCTTTACTATTAATGCGCCATTAGGGTGGCCCTGCTGCGGTGGGGTAGGTTCTATTTTTGTTTGCGGTGTCATACAGTGAACTATCCTTTATTTAACTTTGCTTTTTTACAGGGAGGTCCAGTTTAATATGTAATTCTTTAAGCTGCTTTTCGTCTACGGTGCCTGGTGCGGACATCATAAGGTCTTCTGCGCTTCCGTTTTTCGGGAATGCAATAACTTCACGGATGTTGGGTTCGTCCATGAGCACCATGAACAAACGGTCCAAGCCAAATGCACAGCCGCCGTGTGGGGGTGCGCCATATTCGAACGCGCGAATCATGCCGCCAAATTTTTCGTCCACCGTAGCGCGGTCTATACCCACAACCCCAAATGCTTTGTACATAACCTCAGGGTTAAAGTTACGAATGGCACCGCTACAAATTTCATAGCCATTCGCTACCATGTCGTACTGGTCTGCTTTAATTTGCAACGGATCTTCAGATTCAAGCGCGGCAAGACCGCCTTGGGGCATGGAGAATGGGTTATGAGAGAAATCTACTTTCTTTTCGGTCTCGCTCCATTCGTACATAGGAAAATCGGTAATCCATGCGAGCGCCACTATGCTCGGATCCTTCAGTCCAAAATCATCACCGAGCTGGCTACGAAGTTTACCCAGTACTTTGTTTACTACACTTCTTTCGTCTGCGCCAAAGAAAACGATGTCCCCATCGCCAGCGTTGGTTTTGCGGATTATAGTCTCTATTTCACTTTCGCTCATGAATTTGAGAATGGGGGATTTCTTTTCTCCATTTTCCAGCACTATATATGCCAAACCACCGGCGCCTTCGCGCTTTACCATTTCGGTTAGGGTGTCTATTTGGCTTCTGGTAAGTCTGCTCCCGCCTTCGCAGCGAATAGCTTTTACACAGCCGCCGTTTTTAATGGCATTGGCGAACACACTAAATTGCGTATCGGTGAGCTCTTCGGTGAGTTCAACCATTTCCATGCCAAACCGTAGATCCGGTTTGTCGCTACCGTACTTTTCCAGTGCCTCGGCATAGGGAATGCGTGGCACGGGCTTTTGCATAACCTTTTTGCCGGCGAAATCTTCTACTAAAGAAACTATGAGTGGCTCCATTTCGTTCCACACAACTTCGCCCTTGGTAGCAAAACTCATTTCAAGGTCGAGTTGATAGAATTCACCAGGGTGCCGGTCTGCACGGGGGTCTTCGTCGCGGAAGCAGGGGGCTATTTGATAGTAGCGGGGGAGGCCGCCAACCATGAGTAATTGTTTAAACTGCTGTGGTGCTTGGGGTAAGGCGTAAAATGTACCCGGGTGGATGCGAGAAGGTACCAGAAAATCGCGTGCACCCTCTGGTGAACTAGAAGTAAGAATAGGTGTGGTAACCTCTATGAACTCGTGCTGCATCATGTATTGGCGAATGCGCATGTTGTAGTCTGCACGAAGTTTAAGCATGCGTTGCATTTTCTCGCGACGTAGGTCAAGAAAGCGGTAGGTAAGACGCATGTCCTCGTTAATGTTGCTTTCCTGGTGAAAGATGGGAAAGGGGAGTGGCTTGCTCGTGTTTAGAACAACAAGTTCGGTAACAACTAGTTCTATGCTACCTGTAGCTATGTTAGGGTTCACCAATTTCTCGTCTCGTTTTACTACTGTGCCCGTTGCCTGGAGTACAAACTCGTCGCGCACTTTGCTCGCAACTTCAAAAGCCTCAGCGGTTTCTGGGTGGATGGTGAGTTGTACAATACCCGTATGGTCACGAAGGTCTATGAATATAAGCCCTCCGTGGTCACGAGTGCTCGCAGCCCAGCCAGCCACGGTTATTTGCTCACTGACTTTTTGAGGGGTCTCTGATGATAGTGTTCTGTGCATAGATATAAATGAACTTAAAATTTAAAATTGATAAGTCAAAACTTCAACTAAAAACGAATAACTTTGTAACTGGTATGTTAGGAGTTTTTAAGTTTTAATTTGAATTTTTGACTTTTGACTTTTCAGTTTAAAAATAAAACACCCTTACAAACTAATCATCGTTAAATGACTAGTTTGTAAGGGCGCTCAAAATCTGGCGCGGTGCCACCTTACTTTGTACTCTTGTGCCCTTCGCTATGCTTAGGGCCTACGGCTATAACGGGCGTTCCCGGAGAGGTCTAGTCCTGAATGAGTGCTTAGTGCTTAGTTCTTTAGTGCGCAGGAGTTTACTAGGCACTAGGTACTACTAACTAGGAACTAATTAAGTTTCTTCTCTCAGCTCGGCTGTGTTTGCAGCGTCGATGCTTTTACTAAAGTAATTATACCAAATCTGCATTTCTTTCACAAATCTTGCTGCGGTATACTGGCCCTTGATTTATTTATGAAAATATGTTTTAATACTCAGTCGCATCCCTTATGGGACGACGGAGTAAAATTGCTTGTCGCAAAAGAGGAGGTGCTATGGCACCTAAAAAACACCCTACGTTGTCCGCACCCCAGTCGTTTATAGATTGGGACAGTATTAACAGGCTCCCTCGAAGATCGAGCCGTGGGCCAGGTGGCAAGGGCGGAGGAAAGCTGGTGCTCATCTTGATAGTAGTGGTCCTGATTCTTTTCTTTCTGGGGTTACTTGGAGCGATTTCAAGTAACTAACAGTAAGGTGGTCGACTTCTGGTGGTGCAGATTTATGCACCACTTTTTTATTTACCCTTTTTTATAAAATTGCCCGTGGTATAATATTTTTTGATAATAAAAGAATAGCGCCTGTCGGCCCATAGGACCAATCACAAATACAAATATGGCCTTAAAAAAGATAGTGCTCGACTTGGAGACTCATCCAACTCCGCCAAGCCTTCGTCGGACTTGGGCTATTATCGTAACAAAGTAAATTTAAACGAAAGTTAGCATGCTCAAGAAAATTATATTAGACCTCGAAACCCGTCCAGCCTTCGCTAAAGCTTCGGCGGATTTCGTCTCTTGAGTGAAATAAATTATTGTATTTACTATTCCTGACTGTATGGCTTTAAAAAAGATAGTGCTCGACTTGGAGACTCAAAATTCATTTGATGATGTAGGCGGTAGGGGCAAGAATCATTTGCTTAAAATTTCTGTGTGCGGAGTGTATTTTTCAGATACCGATAAGTACGCTATATACGAAGAGCATGAAATGGGTAAGCTCGCACCGCTCTTGCAAACCGCAGATCAAATAATAGGATATAACATAAAGGACTTTGACTTTGAGGTGCTGCAACCGTATTTGAACTTTAATATTTTTGAAATTCCGTATTTAGACATTCTAGAAGAAATAGAAAAAGTGCTTGGTCACCGCATTCGTTTAGAAGCGGTTGCGCAAGGTACGCTAGGAAGTGGCAAGTCTGGCACGGGTTTGCAAGCTATTCTATATTGGCGCAATGGACGTTTAGATGAGTTAAAAAAATACTGTTTGGATGACGTAAAAGTGACCAAACAAGTCTACGAGTACGCCATGAAAAATAAAAAACTCCTTTTTTCCGACTATTTCAGCATAAAAGAAATCCCCATAACCTTTGCAGAAGCAAAGGAGAGGGGGGAGGTGTACCACCAAGCTGGACTGTTTTAGCGCCTTTATTTTCATTTTGTGAGCATGGGCGTTATTTGCAAATTTCAGGTATTATATAGACATGAAACTTTCTCGTAGCAAAACTACCTATGCGCCCCTTGTTGTATTGGGGCTATTTATATTGGCCCTGTTTTTACCGCAGGTCTTTTCAGGAAATTGGGTTCTCCCACAGTTTTTTAGCATTGGACCCATAACCATTCATTACTACGGCATAACCATGGCGCTTGCTGTGGCTTCTGCGTGGTGGCTTGCAAGTAAACGTGCTCCGCAGTATGGCCTTACTCAAGAGCAAGTAGATACTTTATCGCTTTGGCTGGTAGTAGGTGGGCTTATTGGCGCGCGGCTCTACCACATTGCTAGTAGCTGGCAGTATTACTGGCAGTACCCATTAGAAGCGCTTAAGATTTGGCACGGCGGCCTTTCCATATTCGGCGCTCTTCTTGGCGGTTTTATTGTTTTGCTGTTCAGCGCAACAGCAAAAAATAAACTGTCAATATCAACAGGGGGAGGCACTAGTGTCATTGCGAGCGATGCTTTGAGAACGAAGCAATCTAATACTATGACGGCGGATGAGATTGCCGCGTCGCAGACTCCTCGCAATGACAAGAGGGAGAGCGGGGTTGCGTCTTCTGCCCCCATTCAACATTCTGCATTCAACATTCTGCATTTACTAGATTGGCTTGCCCCGTCTGTCCTCCTTGGCCAAATTATTGGTCGCTTTGGGAACTTTTTTAACTACGAGGCCTTTGGATATCCTACAAATCTGCCGTGGAAAATGTTTGTGCCAGAATATTTTAGACCGAGCGAATATATAAGCGCTCTATATTTCCATCCATTATTTTTGTACGAGGCGCTGGGAAATACTTTTATATTTCTTGGCTTACTCTATTTTTTCCGGGCCAATCGCATCAAGAAAAGTGCGAAGCCAGTACCTGCTGGCGCGCTATTCTTTAGCTATCTAATTTTGTATAATGTACTTAGATTTGCTCTAGAACATTTACGTATAGACAGCACGTTCTTGGTTTACAGTATACGACTCAATGCTCTGGTCAGTGGGTTCTTGGTGGTATTGAGCGCAGCAGGCTTGTATTGGCTGCAGAAACGTGCAAATGGTGCCACAGCAGTTAGCCCCACTTAACTACGGTTATTTGAAATTTGTTATTTGATCCTTGGAACTTAATTTAAGATGCTTACTTTAAAAAGCCATAAAACTCTGAGCGTGCTTGCGGCATGCATCCTGCCGGCTGCCATGTACAGCCTGGCAGTTCCGGTGCCGGTGTTTCGGTATATAGTGCCGCTGTTCGTGTGCTTAGTTGCTATAGTGCAAGGCCTATCTTGGACTACACTTACGGGCGCTGCAGACGGGAAACGCTGGAGCCTTCTTCGGAGCAGTTTGTTTTACATTGCCTGGCTCTGTTTGTTTTTTCTTATGCCAACGCATACTCTGCAAATGGCGTATATGATAATTTCTGTTCCTATTTTGTATTTGGGTGAGCAGCTCGTAGCCTACACCGGTGAGACTGTGTTGGTAACACACACCATACTTACCAGCTTTGGCATTTTACTTGCTGCAGCGGCAGGTGAATTTTATTTTCATGCAGGAAGCGTTGTGCTTACTTTGGCAGTATTTGTTTGTCTGTTTTTACTCACCCGCGCAACCTATGTATTTGTGCCGCAAACTAGCACTATTCGCTTGGCGTCATCTTTGTTAGTTGCGTTTCTTGCCACAGAAGTGTATGCGTCCGTGCTGTTCTTGCCATTCCACTATACAGTACTCGGTTTCTGCGCCTTCATTGTTTTTTACATAGTATGGCTGTTTACCTATTACTGGCAGTTTGGGGCTTTAACGCCTCAGCGAGTTAAGCTATACTTGCTTGTAAGCGCTGCGTTGCTTGTTGCGCTATTACTTGCTACTCCGTGGCAAATAATGACCTAGTAAATAAAATGAAGAATGTGGAATGACGAATGCTGAATTAATAATGCATCCGCTATGGTTCTCCCTTTAACTTGTAACATCTATGATCAAAAAATTTCTTTATATAGTTCTTATAGCGCTGTTCGTTTTTATCCTCAATGTATTTTTTGCGGATAGGCTTTCTGCGCACATAGCAACCTGGAACTGGGTTAAAAAAGCGCACTTAGTAGAGCCTCGCGCGCCTCTAGTGATCAATACACGGGAAGAGATTCGGGTAAACGAGACAAACGACATTATTTCTGCATTGAGCCGTAATAAAAATAAAGTTGGCGCGCTGTTTGCAGTGGGCGCTGGCGCTCCGCAGCTGAAGGGTGCAGTGGTGGCTGCTACTTCAAATGGTCTTGTGCTTACTTCGCGCTTGGCGGTAGGGGACCTGAAGCCCGAGCAACTTTCTGTGCAGCTAGACGATGGTAAACGCTATGCAGTGAGCAGCATTATTTCTGACCCGGCAAGTAATATAGTAGCGCTGCAAACAAACGCAACAGGACTTTCGGTAATATCGTTTGCTGGTCGCTCCGATATGTTTGCAGGGGAGCGCGTTATGCTACTTGCGGCAAACGCAGATGGTAGCAGCTATTTTCTTGCTAGCTTCCTTTCGAGTGGTGAATTTATGCCACTCGAAGTTGTATCCAGTGATATGCCAAACCGTGTAGTCTCTTTGCAGCCAACTACTGGTGCCATGCCTGGCCAGTCAGTGATGGATTTGTCGGGTAAACTCATAGGCATGTGGGACGGACAGAGATTAGTCTCAGCTACTGTACTGCAAGAAGTGGTAAACGGACTTCTTGCTGCAAATGGCAAGGTGGTTCGTCCTGTGTACGGATTTATGTATCGTTTTATTTCAAATACCCTCGCGGCAAGTGAGGGTCGTACCGCTGGTTTGCTCGTAAGCAAGCCCAGCGCCGGAACTCCAGCAGTTCTTGCAAATTCTGCTGCGGCAAAAGCGGGTTTACTCGAAGGTGACATTATTACCAAGATAAATAACCAGGCAGTAGGGGAGAACAGCGTACCGGAAACATTACTACTTAGTGTTTCGCCTCAAACAAAGCTCTCGCTTCAGGTAAAAAGAGGCGTCCAGCTTCTCGATATGTCCATAACTCCGCTCGCGCAGTAAGCACTTTCCAGGTGCATACACATTCTGGTAGCTACATTTGCCTGTTATCGGTTGCTTCAATATTCCATATTTTCTCTTATATAAGGCAGGTCTTTATCCTGTCTTATATTGACAAAAGACAGCTTTTATGCTACTATTATAAGTCCCTTAAAGGAAAAGGCTTATAACTATGGCAGATAAGAACCAAAGCAAATTTTATCCCGCAGCGAGCGAAGAGATTGCTCGCATGCTTGGTCTTACCAACTCTGACGCAGGTAGCGCTGCTAAGCCAGGGCCTGTTCAAAGCGCGCCAGTTCCTGAAATAATTGTGCCTACGGCAACTACTGCTCCTCTGGGCGCTGTAGTGGATGCTGGTTCTATGGAAGATACTATTGCCGAGGACGTTGCTGCAGTGACTGGGAAAGCTGATAGTGAAAAGACTGCGATGCCTACTGCAGCAAAGCCGCCTCGTCCTTCAGTTGCAAAAGCGATTGGAAAAACCATGCTGGCTGTAGTGCCTTATGTGGCTGTGTTCGCTATTTTTTTGTTAGTGTATTACACCTGGTTCGCTGACCCTTCTAACCGTCCTCAATTTTTTAAGAGTTTCCAGAAGCAAGAAACTACCCAAGCCGATGATCGCGCTAAGCTCGTGGGAGCACTGAAGAAAAGTGAGTCGGGTAGCTATGCCCAGTGGATTTCTAGTTATTACTACAATGTGACCGACGGAAGCTTGGTAGAGATGGACCATGTAGCACCGAACAAGCTTACCAACTTTGAGAATTATTTGCTGAAGCTTAACCCTAAGTCCAACGATGTTCGCGGTACAGGTACGAGTGATGCAGATGCAGTCCTTGCTGGTGTGGACCCGCTCACCGGACAGTCACTTTCCGATGATAAGCGCGACATAGTCGCCCAGTATTTTGATGCAGAAGCCATTCGCGCGCGTACTCCTGGTGTTGCGGTTTCCCCGCGCATAACTCCTCGAGTTGCTCAGGCAACCGTTGTTACGCCAACTCCAACTACCACGAATACATCTACTCCAACTGCTATTCCTTCCGTAGTGTCCACCAACGATTGTGCGGAAAACAAACTGCGCATTAATACTTCTGTGCCAGGTCGTCTTGAAGTGCCAGTTATGGGAGTAAACGTGCCCATTATTTGGACTAAAGATTCTAAGAATTTTGATAACGACCTTAAGAGCGGTGTGGTGCACTATCCGTGCACACCACTACCTGGCGATATTGGTACATCGTACATATCGGGGCACTCAAGCAATTACGCATGGGTGAAAGCTGACTATAACCAGATTTTTGCGAAGATGAACGACCTGCCAGATGGCGCTACATTTAAAGTAACCGTGGTGGGACAAGATGGAAAAGATATACGGCTCTACTATGTAGTGCAACGCAAAACCGTATACGAAGCAAACGACCAGGCTCAGTTTACAAACACTGCAGACTCCGTAGTGGCGCTTTCTACCTGCTGGCCGCTGAACACGACCCAGAAACGTATGGTTGCGTTTGGAAAACTTGATCGCATAGAACGCTAGAATATAATTTTCAATTTTTAATTTTGCAATTTTTAATGTGAGGCAGGAGCAAAGTTTCGGTACTGTCTAGATGGGCACCATCTAGACAGTAGAAGTATAAAATCTTTTGTCATTGCGAGGAGGCTTTGTGACGAAGCAATCTAATGAATGATTAAGAGAAATATTAGATTGCCACGTCATTCCGTAAAGCCGGAACTCCTCGCAATGACAGTCGCTAGGCATACTGCTAATCGCATGAGTGGTTTCGAAGGTATATCGATATTACTCACGCGCTCAGCAAGTGGGACTGGCGCGATTATGATTGGCCCGTGAACGCCACGGTTGCCAATTTTCGCGCCAGTTCCGGCGCACGAACAGTTCCTTGAAATATACAAACTCGGTGGCTACCGCATGCGCGGCGCCATCTTTTTGCTACAAAAGGGGGGCAAAATGACTTATCGACGAAAAATCAATCTTTTATTCATTCTCGTAGGCATTCTATTGGTGTTGGCAGTATGTATGCTGCCTGCATTGTTCGATTCGCTTCACGCGCAATCCTTGCCACAAGGGCCCGCGGTTGTTAAGCTTCAGGTTTCGGGTCGAAATGACGACTCTAACCTGTTGTCTGAACGATTGCAAGGGTGGCTCGGCCCTCGCGCCGCAGTGGACGTGTCGCCTGACGCCTCCGTTGACGCTACTGTGGTCTTGGACTTTCTGAGATTCGACAGTAGCTATAAGCCGCAACAGCGTTCGATTATCCGCGAAGGCGGTGCAGATGGTGCGAGTCGTGGAATCGGTGATCTAGGCCAAGCAACTGCTGGTGAGCTTGAAAGAAACGGCGGCATTGCGGGTCGTGCCATTGGCGCCGCAATTCGGACTGGTTCTAACACCGCCAGCCAAAAGACCCAGCAGAAAATTTTATATGGAGCCCCCAAGTACGAAAGTGTTCAGCTTCAGTATAAATACTGTCTGGGGGATAACTGCAAGCCTCTGAGTGCCACCCTGTATGCCCAAGTTGAAAGACAAACGGATTCTACAGGACAGTGGAGTAAGTTTAAGGTTCTGGAAGTGGGGCACGATCCCCAGAACCTTCAACCGCTTGAACCCGTAATGGACCTTGGTGAGGGCTACTCGGCCCTATTTCCCGCCCGCATGCAGGAGGGGCTCTTTGCCCTCATGATGCATACGAACCCTCGAACGCAGGAGGACGAGCCGCGTTGGCCATTGGTACGGGGGGACGAAATGTTCGTGCGCCTTCGGCAACTTGTCGAAACTAAAGCAGTTGCTAAGACCACGCGAGAGAGGGCAGTTACTACAGTTGCCCCTCCGACAACGCGGCCAACGAAGCCGCCAAAGTATAATGCCCCAGAAAGGGTGGGGCCAAACACCGCCACGGGTCGCAAGCCCTAGCGGTAGGCTAGCCGTCGATTAAACAAAGCGCAGTGAGCGCACGGGCCATTAATTTGGTTTCGTGTACTTGCTGCGCTTTTTCGTTTATTTAAATAGATTAACCTCAGTATTGTCATCCCGGAAGCCACGAGTCATCGAGGGCTATCCGGGATCCATACCTTAGAAATACTGGATTCCAGTCTTCCCTCGCAAAGCCTCGTGGAAACTGGAATGACGGAGGGGGTGGCCACGAAAAACGTTGTATTTTCATTTTGAGGGAATTTGGTGGGGGCATTCGTGTGAGGTCGGTTTTTTGTTTATGGCTAATTGGCGTATACTAAAAGCACTATTTAATTACTATATTTATGCATGGTGAGACGCGTGATTTTGGACAAATAGCAAATACATCTGAGCAAAAGCCGCAAGATGAAAAGCCTAAGGTAGGTCGTCGTTCGTTTATCAAACAGACCAGTGCGGCCATGACTGGGTTGGCGCTCGGTGCAACAGAAGTGTTTGGACAAAATCCACAGTATCGTCCTCCTGAAAGGGTTCGCCCTCACAATCCAGAACAGAAACCGGTAGAAGCACCCAATCAAACGGAAGCCACGGAGGTTAAATATGGTTACAATCGACTTATAGTAGAGGTGCCCCCCACTATGACAGATACCAAGATAAGCTCTCTTGGTGCAGACCTTACTACTGCGCTTACTGGAGGCGGGTATGGAGTGCATCACGTAGAGGTAGTTGTCACTCGCAACGCAAAAGAACCGCAGTACAAAGGTGCGCCCGTGCTTAAGTGGGAAGCTCAGTCAGAAATGATCCGGCAACCAGTTATTAAAGCGAGCGGGAAGCAGGCATTCGGTAGGGCTGCTCGCGACGTGCTTACTGGGGCACACGGCATGCCGGGGCCGGCAACGCCCAGTGGTGAGGTTGGCGCATCGGGAGATGGTGTGTACCATGTAGAAGGAAAGTTGGTTTTTGGAGCGTTTTACGATGGCGTGAGTCAAAATCTAACAGTGCATGCAGAACATAAGGGTGGGGGTCACTGGCGGCACACCGTAGATACTGGCTCTGAGCATGCACTCGTCACTTTAAATAATAGTGAAAGACTTTCTGAGGCAGAGCAGCAAGAAGCAGCTCTGGTGTTCTTACTGAAAACTAGAAAAGGGCAACTTTCTACGCTATCTAAGATTGCGGATCAGTTTAAACGTGATGAAGCGCGTCGGACTATTGATGGTGTGGGTTCCTCAACTACAGAGCAATCAGATGAGGCTCAGGGTAATAGAAGAGTGCGACCTCGTAACTAGATTTGTATTGGAATGTTCGGGTAGTAATGGGCCCGCACCCAATAGCTACGGGCGTGCATGTAGCCATGTAGTTAAATCTATCCATAAAGCGGTAGCGGCGACTGTTGACTAAACAGGTATTTTTGCTAATAATTATATGATTTTAGGTAAGGTATTTTATTCCTAGTTATTTAGCAGTAGACATATGCTTAAAAAGATTGGTTTAGTAGTTGCTCTATTTTTTATAGGTTCGGCAGCTTTTCCAAGTTTTGCCAAGGCAGACTTTGCGCCACTTGTGCTTACCAAGCAAGTACGAAATATAACGCAAGGCAGCACCCTTGCGGCAAATGCGAATGCAACTCCAGGTGACGAACTTGAATTTGAAGTCGCTGTCCAAAATGCAAGCACAGCGGCTCTGCCACTAGTAACGCTTTCAGATGTTGCATTAAGTTCTTTGCAATTTGAACCGAACATATATGTATCGCGCGCCTATGCGGGTCAGCTCGGTACTCCTGGTATTCAAGTGGCAAGTGTGGAAACGGGCGGTACAGTAGTGCTGCGTTACCGAGCAGTGCTTTCTCCGACTGTATCGGTAAATAGCACATTGTGCAGCGTTTCCAATGCTGCCATGGCGGGGGCAAGTACGAGCGCTACTTCCTGCGTATATGTTCAGGCGAAACCTGCAGGGGCAAGTGCCCAAGGTCTTGTGCGCCAGAGTGTAACAGTTGTTAACGATACAAAAAATACATCGGGACCATCTGTTTCTGCACAAAAGGAAGATTTTCTTACTTATACATTCACCGCAACCAATGCAGGTACAGTAAGTTCGCCTAATTATGCCATGATGATAAATATTTCTGGCATTTCACCATTGGTAGACGTTGTTGATTTAGGTGGTGGCGTACTCAGCGGCTCTACAGTGTCCTATGCAGGAAGCGATATACTGCCGGGTGCAAGTCTTACCCATACTATGCGTGTCCGAGTGAAATATTATGTGCCCCCCTATGGGTTTAGGTTGTCTGTGCAATACGGAAATGAAGCAGTGGTAACCATCCCTCACGCGACCGGGCTCGCAAATGGGTACGTAGCGCCAAATACCGGAAAAACTCGTGAGGTGCCTACAGCTGTTTTGGCAGGTCTCGTGCTTGCTAGCGCTGCTTTTGTTCTCACGCAGCGGCGTTTGCGAACTGTAGTATTCAAATAACATATGGCATTATACATATCCACCCGAGCGGTGGATATTTTTATTGCACATGGTGAGAAGCTCATGCTATATTAGTTACAACAAAAATAGAGCCGGTAAATACAAAAACAAACCAATGGAGAGCGGTTTGTTTATTTTATTAGTATTTTGCTTATAGTGGATTCGAGGGTCTTCATATGGATGAAAAATTGCTCATAGAACTTATAGAAGAAGCGCAAAAAAGAGGTGGTGGGTTAATTCTGAATATGGGCGACACGCCTCGTGCGGTAGTGCTCAGTGTTGATGCGTACACTGAACTTTTATCGGGTAAGTCGAGCGATTTATTGGCCCCTGCTTCGGCAGCAACAACCGAGCCGCTGGCAGAAAAGGAAAAGCCTATGACAGTGCTGGTAACGGGAGGTGCTGGATATATTGGTGGTCACGTGGTACGTGAGGCGTTGGCGCAGGGGTATAGTGTGGTGGTGCTCGATAATCTCAGCACAGGCAAGCGGGAACATGTTCCGAGTGGGGCCGTGTTCATAGAGGGAGATGTGCGCGATGTAAACTTACTTCGTGATATTTTTGCTCAGTACGCCATTACAGTAGTGGTCCATTTAGCGGCGTTACTAGAAGCGCAAGAGTCGGTTGCGCAGCCGGTGCCGTATTTTGAAACGAATGTGCTTGCTACCATGCGGCTCGTAGAGGTGATGCATGAAGTAGGGGTACATAAGCTTCTGTTTGCTTCAACTGCAGCAGTATATGGAGCAAGCAATGTGGGGAATTTTACCGAGAGCTCTCCGTGTGCTCCCACGAACCCCTATGGCTCTAGTAAGCTCTTGGCTGAGCAAGGTCTGGAATACTTTGCTACCTATGCAGGTATAACAGTAACGGTGCTCCGTTTTTTCAACGTAGCTGGCACACATGAGGCTTGGGGTATTCACGATACCCACGACCGGGCGCACCTCATTCCACTGGTGCTCGATGTTGCAAAGGGAAAGAGTTCTCAGCTTACTGTGTTTGGCGAAGACTACGAAACCGTAGATGGTACCTGTGTGCGTGATTACGTGCATGTGTACGACATAGCACGGGCTATTCTGGCTGCCGCTACTATACCGCAAAGTGATTCGTATGAGGTATATAACGTGGGTACGGGGCATGGCGCGAGTGTTCGTGAAATAGTGCAGGTTGTAGCTGAGATAACTGGCCGTATGGTGCCAATGGAAGTAGGGCCACGAAGGGCTGGCGATGACGCGCAGCGGGTTGCTGATGCCTCTAAAATAAAACAGGCGTTAGGGTTTGCTACCCTGCATAGCAGCCTTGCAGAAATAATAGAGTCTGCTTGGGAGTCTGTTGCTGAGTCCGCAGGTATGTAATATTTCTGTTCTCAAAAAAAGCAAGATATTTTAATGAATTTCTTGCTTTTTACTTTAAAAATTGCCCGCCCAAGGCGGATCCGCCTTGGGCGGAAAAATTAAAAATTCTAACCATTTTGGGTGTCCCATGGTATAATTACCTGTAACATAGGATAAATTTAATCGATTAATACTATATGCAGAAGTTATCTGTGGTTATTCCTGCGTACAAAGAGGCGCAGCGCATAGAAAGTACACTTAAAAAAATTCAGACTTTTTTGCAGGCGCAAAGTTACGCTCATGAGGTACTGGTTGTGGTAGATGGTTCTCCAGATAATACTGCGGAAGTAGTAGAGCAGTGCCGGGCATGGTTTCCTGAACTGAAGCTTATTAACAATACAGAAAATAAAGGTAAAGGTGCGGTAGTGAAGCAAGGGATGCTTGCAGCTACCGGTGATGTTCGTTTGTTTATGGATGCAGACGGTTCTACAGCAGTTGACCACATAACCTCATTCCTGCCGTATTTTGAAAAAGGGTACGATGTCGTAGTGGGCTCACGCAGAACTGAAGGTGCAAACATTGCGGTACACCAGCCATTGCTTAGGGATTTTCTTGGTGGAGTGTTTCGTTTTATAGTTCATACGCTTGTGCCGCTCCATGTTACGGACTCTCAGTGCGGCTTTAAAGCGTTTACGGCAGAGGCGGCGCAGAAAGTATTTCCGAAGCAGACTATAGAGCGATTTGCATTTGATGTAGAAATACTTGCAATTGCTCGAAGGGAAAAGCTAAAGATAGAAGAAGCGCCAGTGACCTGGATAAATGACGGCGCGAGCACCGTTAAATTTATGTGGATGGTGCAAATGCTGCTCGAGATAGGGTTAGTACGACTGAACTTGTGGACAGGAAAGTACAAATAGTGAAGAAATGTCCAATTTCTAATATCTAATATCTAATGTTCGGACTATAGGGTTAAGAATTTTCATTAGGAATTAGAAATTAGGTATTAGACATTAAACGCCAGTTCCAGTATTGATTACTAGATATCGTTTAATGTACAACTATAAAAGAAATTTAAAAAAACTGATTATCTATAGCACTACCTTGCTTGCTCTAGCTTGTTCTGCCGTTCCCGTGCAGGCATTTTCGGTGCATGCGGGGGCGATTGATGTGAACGATCCTGGCTTTACGTCGGATTCACTTAATATAGATAGGCAGTGGGGGCTTTCTAAAGCTAAATTTATCGATGCATGGAATAAGACTACGGGCAGTAGTTCTGTTGTGGTTGCGGTTATAGATACGGGCATAGACGAAACCCACGAAGATTTGTCGCGCACTACTTTTATCCCGGGGTTTGATTTTATTACCAGCACCGTACTTACTCCTGGAACTGACTCTGATGATAATGGCCACGGAACCCTTGTTGCAGGTATTCTTGGCGCAGTAGCAAACAATGGCATAGGGATAGTTGGTACCAACTGGCAGGTGGCTCTTATGCCGCTGAAAGCGCTCGATAGTAATGGTTCCGGCACATCTGAGAATGTTGCTAAAGCAATTGTGTGGGCCACTGACCATGGCGCGTTTATTATAAATCTTAGTTTGGGCGGGGTGGGTTTTGGGCAAGACGTTGGCCTTGCAAAAGCAATTACTTACGCATTTCAGCACAATGTAGTTATAGTCGCTGCCGCGGGTAATGACTCTGCTCCAAACGGGGGTAACTTAGACCAAGACCCGGTATTTCCTATCTGTGATGATAACGGTCAGAACATGGTGATAGGCGTGGCAGCGGTGGATGCACTAGATCAAAAGCCTTCTTTTTCAAATTACGGAAAAAACTGCGTAGATGTTTCAGCTCCTGGTAAGCGAATACTTTCAACTATAAGTCGCGACCCTATAACGCGAGCAAAATCCCCAAATTCGTACGCGTACGCCTCTGGCACTTCGCTGGCGGCGCCGTTTGTGAGTGGCCAGGCAGCATTGCTAAAAGCGCTGTTTCCAAATGCAACGAACCGTCAGATACGCGATCGGATTATTTCTACTACGGACCCTATAGACGCGCCCAACATAAGCCTTTGTAACGGGCCGTGTGCAGGAAAGATTGGTACTGGGCGTATAAATGTTGCGAGCAGCCTCTCAAGCACTATTTTGCCAGAAATCATAGCAGAAGGAGATTTGGTGCAGGTTATTGAGACTGGAGAAATTTTTGTAATTAGTGGCGGTAAGCGGCTTCATGTGAGCAGCTTTGTACAGCAGCAACGGTACGGAAACAGTGCTCCTCGGCAAGTATATACCTGGCAAGTGTTGTCGTTTCCGGAGGGACAATATGCGCAGCCTGCAGATGGAACTTTGGTGAAAAAAGCGAGCGGCTCTACGGTGTATTTTATGCAAAATGGCATAAAGATGCCTGTATCGTACGACGTATTTGTGCAGCGAAAATTTACGTTTGATAGGGTGTTCACTCTTGGTGATGTTGAGATGGACGCGTGGCTCACGGGAAAGTTTTTACCGCCGAGTGACGGGGCGTTGGCGCGCTCACGAACCAATCGCACAGTCTACTGGGTGGTTGGTGGTGTATTACACCCTATTACTGCAGCATTCTATGCAAATCGCGGTCTTTCTGTATTTCCCATTGTGTACTTTAACGATGGTGATATAAAACAATTTCCAAAAGGTGAAGCATATGTGAGGTAAGTATTTCAGCTGGTTTACTCTTGAACGAAACAAACTTCATTTGTGTAGGGTATACTATATATAAATATCTAATTCCTAATTTCTAATGTCTAAAAAAAGACAAAGGAAAATCCGAACATTTGGAATTAGAAATTAGGAATTAGAAATTCATTTGGCATCATATGATTACATATAAAAAACGGATTGGCGCATTTGTAGTGCTAACGCTTTTATTTAGCACTCTCGTGCCAAATGTAAGTTTAGCGCAGGCTATTGATACTTCGTTCGATCCTAATAAGCTTATAGACGATAAGGTATTTGCAGATACGCAAACCTTTGGTGGTGCAGAAGGTATTCAAAAGTTTTTGGAGAGCAAAAATAGCGTGCTAGCAAACACCTCCCCTGAATTTTTGACAAAACTCAAGGAGCCAACGGTGACTATGCTTAAAACAGCTCTCGAAGATCCTCATCCTAACTTGCCACGTTTGCGCACGGCAGCAGAGCTTATCTGGGATGTTGCGCAAAGCAGCGGCATGAACCCGCAAGTGCTGTTGGTTACCTTACAGAAAGAACAGGGTCTTATTACCACACACCAAAACGATGACCCAAGTAGGCTCCAGCGAGCTTTGGACTTTGCTATGGGTTTTGATTGTCCCGATGATACTGGTTGCGGGACTTTGTTTCCTGGATTTTACTATCAATTGTTTGGCAATGTAGACGCAACTGGTAACCGTTACCTGGGGGCCGCAAAGTCGCTTATGAAATCATTTAACGTACCTGAAGGACGGGGGCCGGTGATAAATGGGAAAACCACAAAAGTGGGGGACATAATAGAGCTTGGCAATACGCTTGGTGGCTATGATGGCGTACTGGAACGACAAACTGTCATGGTGCAAAACCGGGCAACGGCAGCCCTGTATCGCTATACCCCTCATGTGTTCAACGGTAACTACAATTTTCAAAAATATTTCTCCCAGTGGTTTAAATACGCGAACGGCACCATAATGAAGCTGGCAAACGACACTGCCACGTACATTATCCAAAATGGGAGCCGCCTTATGCTGCCTCAGTTTGTAGCGCAGGCACGTGGGCTTGATATGGCAAAGAGTATTACGGTATCACCTACAGAAGTAGAGAGTTACCCCGTAGGTCCAGTCTATGGCCCTGCGGATAATACCATAGTGGCGGTTACGGGTGATACGCAGAAATATGTATTCATAGATAACATAAAACATCCAGTTTCTGACTTTGTTATAGGTCAGCGCAAACTGAACGTAGCAGCTACGCTCACCATTAGTCCCGCAGAAGCACAGTTGTTTACGAGCGGTGACGTGCTTACCCCTTCCGATGGAACGGTTATAAAAGCGCAGTCAAAACCTGAAGTATATTTGGTAGATGGCGGTAAGTTAAAGCTGTATAGTGCGTTTACCTTTAACCAGCGAAAAGTAGCAAAGCAGGTGCAGCTGGTTTCTGATGGCGAAGTTGCAACCTATCCTAAACAAGGGTTTGTAGCGCCGCTCGATGGCACGCTCATAAAGGCGCAGAACGACGGAGCTATATTTGAAATATCTCAGGGTGTAAAACATCCATTTACTGCCGCGCTGTTTAAGAATCGGGGTTTGAGCTTTAAGAACGTTGCAGCGCTCAGCGCTGAAGAGGTTGCAAGCTTCCCAGTAGATGGGTTTGCAACGCCTAAAGACAAGACGTTCTTCAAAGTTGCTGAGACGGGCCAGCTCTACTACTTTAAGGAAGGTACTAAGCGGACTATATCGGCATTTGTTGCAAAACAGCAGCGTATAACACCTGACTATACATTTGGTAAGGGCGAGGCAGATTCCTGGGCAGATGGCATAGCGGTGCCTCCACGAGACGGTACCTACCTCAAGGGCAATGCTACGGCAGACGTATATTATGTAAGCAAAGGCCAGCTCCACCCAATGACATACGCAGCGTACAAAGCGCGTAAACTTACTCCAGCGAAAATATCTACCATCCCTCAAGCTGAAGTAGATGCCTACGCAAAAGGGGATTTGATAGCTAAATAATCAGTTGTCAGTAAGCCGATGGGCACCATCTGCACGTTGCGTGCAGATGGTGCCCATCATCATTTAGAAGCAGTATTCGAATTAGTAAATTATCTGCCGAATTTTGTGCTAGAATTCGGGCATGAAAACCTATTTGCAATGATGGTGGGTTATAAATCGTCTTTATCACTTTCGTAAAGTACAAAAGCGCGATTGGGTGTCGGAAGACGAATTTTTATGGTGGATGATCGGGATAGATATTAAAATTGCCATTTCCGAACCTCTAACAAAGCAGAATAATTAGAGCGGGAGAAAAGCTCTTATAACGAGATACCTCTTTGGCTCTAATCACTGGGATGACGATTTTTCGATATCGGATGATGGAATTAGGGGAAAAATACTGACTGTTGTCAAAGATTGTGAAGATGGTTCGATATCGTATATTGCACGAAGACAAATCGGCGCCAATTCTATTACCGCCAGGGAGCAATTAAACTTACTTCCTAAAGGAAAAGAAGATTATGCTTTTTCTCATTTAGTAGTAGTGGCGATAAGTAACATAAGAATCGTTTGGTGGATTATTGTGCCAGTGCTATCATTTTTGTTTGGCGTTTCGACTAGGGGTGGTGTGTACGTTATTAAAAAGATAATTAATCTTTTAATCTAGGCCACTAACTCGTTGCTGCTAAGGGGATGTCTTTTCTAGTTTTGTATATGAAAAAAGTCATTGCTTGCAACAAAGACTTTTTAACTGACTACTGACAACTACATTCTTATTGCTAGATGCCTACTTACTCGCAACCACTGTTGGTAACGGATGGTCGTTGAAGATCTGGACTAGTTTATCAATCTTCATGACGTAGTTTACGGTTTCGTTGCGGAGGATGCTTGCCTGGGTTTTATCCAGTTCTGCTTGTGCAGTCGTAAGTGTTGCTTGTTCTTTATTGAGTACGCCTTGGAGTTTGGCCTTATCTGCTTTTTTAGCAGTTTTCTTTATTTGCACTTTAAGCGCGTTTATCACTGCTGTTTGCCGGTTTACTTTATCTTGAAGCGGCCCTACATCTGCCGAATGGTCTTGTGACCACAGGGGGCCGTAAGCAATGGCGGTTTTTGCCACGCGGACAGGTCCGCCGTTGTATGCAGCAACACCGTAGTCGAATGCGTGTGCTGCGAGAAATGCATCTCCAGCTCGGGTTTCTACTTCTTTTATGTAGTCATCGAGAAGTAGGTACGTTGCTTTTACGCCATTTACATGGTTGCGCATGCCGGTTACGAAGTCGGGAATAAGGTTTGCCTCTGGGTGTCGTTTTACTAAGGATGCGTAAGTAGAAGGAATGAACTGGCTTATACCCGCAGCTCCCGCGCTGCTAACACTGTATTTCCACGTTTCGCCCTCGTTGCCTGCGAGGAGCACATTTATTTTCGCTATGAGCTGCTTAGTATCTGCTGTGTTTAAAAACTCAGAGGTGTCCATGTGCTCGGCGTAGAGAAGGGAGCGTACAAGGCCGGGCTCTATAGCCGCAGGTATGCTTTTACCAGGACTGGAAATGGATGGGGTGTTTTGAAGCTGAACCACAGCTTGGGCAATAACTCCATCTAAATACTGAGCTCCATAGCTACTTACCTCTGCAGTTACGAGTTCGGGGGAGTAGGGAACATATACACCAGAGTAGAGTGCTTTTTCTATGGCTGCTTTACTGCCAGATTCAACCGGGGTAATAAGGTATTTGAGTGCGAGCACTTTTCCGCCTGCTGGTTTGTTTACGGTAAAGCGGGTGTTTACCCCGTTAAACTTTACAACGTCTATATCATAATTTTTATCGGGGAACTCAAAGCTTGTGCCACGTTGCATGGCCGCAGTTACTTTTATGGTGCCGCTGGTTGGGTCGAGTACGGCAACTGCTAAGTCTTTTATGTCCAGGGTGTAATTTTGCAGGACTTGCTTTTTAGTTTTGCTCCGGGCCTGTACTGTGGTTTTGTAATGCGGAGTAAGGGCGTAGTTCAGCTTTACCGGAGCCAGTAGCTCCTTGGCCTGCTTAATTTGGGTAACGAGGCTTTGCGCCGGAGTTTCTGCTTGGGCCGGAAAGGGGAAGGCAATAAGCGCAAAAATGAGTGTGAGGAGTTGTAGTTTTTTCATATCGAATCGGTTTTTCTAAGCCCCAATATTATATCATGACGGTGTGAAAGTATGGTCTGTCATTGCGAGGAGGCCAGGCTCTGATGGTTGACGCGGCAATCTGCACTCCAATGTCATTCTGGGGGAGACTTTGTGACCGAAGAATCTAGATCCTTCGTCGCTCAGATGCATTCGCTTCTCAGGATGACAAATGCAAAGGGGTGAATGGTCACAGGGCGTTGCTCGCAATGACAAATGGTAAGGGTGTTGCTACAATACTCTCATACATAAGTAAGTATGGGTATGGAAACTCGTCATTTTGAAAAGTCTGAACCTGCTTCTCCGCTTTTAGATGAAAGCAAGCAAGATGATTTTATGGACACAAGACGCACGTGTCCACGGTGCGGTGCGAAAAATCCAATCGACGCATATTATTGTACCCAATGTGGTGTTTTGCTTCGAGATAAATAAAGTATGGCAAAAGTTTCAAGTAATATTTTTTGGCTTTCTATCTCTCGAGTAGTAGGTTTGGTACTGCTGTTTTTTGCGTACACCCAACTGTTTAGGTATTTGGGTCCATATGGCACTGGTCAGTACCAGTTTGTGCTGTCTTTGGTAACTATATTTGGCATTATTATTGACCTTGGAATTTCTCAGTATGTAACTAAAAAGATTGCCGAAGACCATAGTAGTGCACCAAAATATTTTTATAACTTTTTAGCGGCAGAGGTAATACTCGCAGCAGTAGTGTACGGGCTTCTCGTGCTCTACGTGTTTGCTCGGGGATACGAGCCAGTAGTACGTGAAGCGGCTATGGTGGCGGGCGGGGGACTCTTTTTATATGGACTTACAGTGCCGTTTCTTGCGGTACTTTCTGGTTTCCAAGAACTGCGTAAAGTAGCAATAAACAACTTTGTTGCTTCTCTTGTGAATGTGGTCATCATTCTCACTGCGGTGTACTTTAGGCATTATATAGTCTACTTAGCGTTGAACCAGGGGATTGCTTCGGCATTTTCTTTGGCTTTGTACTACGGACATGTACGCGCACACATCCCTGGGCTTAAGCTCCGGCATGCCATAGATGCATTTGATTTTTCTTTGCTTAAAAAAATACTGCGCGCTGCAGCACCCTTTGCGCTTTTGGTTAGTTTTAGCACTATCTACAATCGGGTAGATGTGGTTATTATTACTAAACTATTGGGGTATGAGGCAACAGGCTTGTATACGACCGCCTATAAGATTGTAGACTTAACTAACTTTTTTCCTGCAGTAGTGTCGCACTCGCTCTATCCTGCGCTGGCCGCCCTTATGGCTAAAAAAGCCTTTGGCGAAGTGCGCAATAGTTTAGAACGCTATGTACGGTTTATGATTGCCATTGCACTGCCGCTGGGCGTGGGTGGGAGTTTGCTTGCAAAGCAGCTCATATTAGTGCTCACGAGCGGAGATGTGCGCTTTTTACCTTCGAGCAGTGTACTGGCTATTTTGGTATGGGCCATTGTTATATTGTTTGTGTACGTTACTGCCAATGCCCTGGTAACCTCTCAGCTTACTAAGTGGGCGGTCGCTATTACGGGAGCAAATGTCATTGTAAATGTAGTGGGCAATTTTCTACTGGTTCCGCATTATGGCATTAAGGGTGCCGCAGTGATGACTGTGTGCTCCGAGTTTCTCCAGGGTGCATTTTATTTTTACTTTATAAAAAAGAATATTACAGACTTCAAGTTACTGGGCCAGTTTATAAAACCGATCCTCGCAGCCGCGGTTATGGGCGTAGTGTTGTGGTTTATTCGCGACTGGTCACCATTGCTGGTACCGCTGGAGGCAAGTACACGGCACTTGCTGCCCCTTATTTTAAACCTTGCCGTTGTTGGCGGTGTTGGACTTTTGGCCTATGTGGCAGCGCTCGGCGCACTAAAATTCTTTACTTCTGAGGATCTCCAGTTCCTTAAGCGATTGTTTCGTCGCACTGTTTAACTCACACACAACAGTCTGTTCGCAATTTAAGCGGCCGCTTAAATTGCGAACAGACTTTTAAGAGCTGTACATGAAAGACGCAGTTACAAAAATTATGGTGTTTGGGACGTTTGATATTTTGCACCCAGGTCATGTGCACTTTTTTAAACAAGCACGCAGGCTTTCTCGCAAGCCCTTTTTAATAGTTTCCATTGCGCGTGATGCTTCGGTAAAAAAGGTAAAAGGCAAGGCGCCCTTGTATTCAGAAACGGCTCGTGCAGCATTTGTGCAAAAAACAGGTCTTGCAGATAAAGTGGTGCTTGGAGACACAAAAGGCCACATGCCGCACATTCTTAAAGAAAGCCCAGACATTATTGCTTTAGGGTATGACCAAGCTGGCTATTATGTGGAGGCCACGGAAAAGTATTTGCAAGATAATAACATCCCCATACGCATAGTCCGGCTTAAGTCCCACCACCCAGAGAAATACAAATCCTCAATCTACAAAACTAAACTCGCTGAAAGAAGTGCGTAAATCCTATGGCCCTCCTAACAGAAGATGCTCTTCTGTTTGCATACTGAATGCCGTACTTAATTGGCAATGGACTTATATCCTAAGTATGGTTTATAAGTCCTAGCTCGATTGTGTATTTGGTCACTTGCCAAAATTTCTTTGTTCTGGCAAGCTTGCGGTAGAACAACCTTGGTTAATAAGTATATTTACCAGGAAAATACCAACACCTTACATTCCCTGATCAAGGAGGCGCCTTATGGCAAGGCAATCGCAAGATCCGGAGCCAGGCAACTGGTTTTATAAAAGGTTGGGCGACATATGTGTTCGTATGGAGTATGCGTTTGTTGCTGGTGCGTACCGTTGGGTACAATCAGATGATCAGCCTACTCAGTTCACACCGAATCGCACACCATCATATGCCAACGATCTATGCGGATCGTGCGGCAACCTAAAATGGCTCAATCGGTGCCCCCAGTGCAAGGGGTACAAGAAACCTTAGCCCGCCATCATAACAATTTTAGATGGAGTTACGGGCTTTTATTTATGGTAGATTTAGTGGTCCTGTTTTCCCCCTAAGATAGGGGAAGTTAGATGGGCAGGAGCTAATAGTTTCGTGGTTCATACCACCCCTAACCCCTCCTATTTTAGGAGGGGAACAAATGCTGTAATGGTTGGGGTTTGGTGTATTTTGTACCTATAGTTTTTTGTTGTTACAATATACGTATGATTATAGGTATAGAAGCGGAGCGGGCGAATAATCCGGTTAAGACGGGGGTGGAGCATTATGCGCAGCAGCTCATATTGCAGTTCGCTCAAATAGATGCGGAAAATCAATACATTTTATATTTACGCACTCAGCCTGAGGAGTGGATATTAAAGCTTCCTAAAAATTTTAGTTACAAGGTAATGCCATTTCCCATTTTTTGGACACAACTACGTTTGTCCTGGGAAATGCTTAGGCATAAGCCGGACGTCTTATTTGTCCCGGCAAGTTCTATGCCCATTATCCATCCACGCAAAACCGTGGTTACGGTGCATGATTTGGCGTTTATGTTTTACCCGGAAACGTATACCACGTTCATGCGGTACTTTCACATGTTTGAGGATGTGTTGGTGAGTCAGCTTGCGTGGAAAATTATCACTGTTTCCGAAAGTACCAAGCGCGATTTTGTTAAGTTTTGGAAAACGGATGAAAAGCGCATAAGCGTTGTACGTCATGGGTTTACTCCGGTCTCCGGTCCCTCTCCTCGTGAGGAGGGGCAGGGGGAGGTCATAGTAAAGAATGACGATGCATTAAAAGTTTCTATGACCCCCTCTAACTCCCCCTCAAGCGGGGGAGCACCGGACCTAGGCAATAAGCCACAAGCTACCAGCTCACTTCAGTTGCCGGAAAAGTTTGTACTGTTCCTCTCAACTATCCAGCCACGCAAGAATTTGAGCGGGCTTATAGCTGCATTTCGTAAGTTTAAACAAAATCATCCTGAAGACTCCCATAAGCTTGTAGTAGCAGGTAAAATTGGTTGGAAGGCAGAGGGGATATTGCAGGAAATAGAGCGTAATAAAGATGTGGTACTATATCTAAATCACGTTACGGACGAAGAGCGGGCAGAGCTGTACAAAAAGGCGTCGGCTCTTGCTATGCCCAGCCTGTATGAAGGGTTTGGTATGTGGATACTCGAAGCCTTTGATGCTGGCGTGCCAGTTATAACATCGAATATTTCTTCCATGCCGGAAGTGGCAGGGGATGCGGCCGAGTACTGTGATCCTAAAAGCATAGAGAGCATAACAGCAGCCTTAGAAAAAGTGCTTTTGGACAAAGAAAGAGCCGCCACGCTTGTACAACAAGGGCGTGAACGGCTAAAGATGTTCTCCTGGCGCAAATGCGCTGAGGAGACTTTAAAAGTTATTCAAGCAAAGTGACGGCTTATTATTTTGATGTGCTCCATACTTGTAACGCTGGCCAGGACCTGACCCGCGGCGCTACTAATAATAAGTGTGCCATCTTTTAGGGTTAATATGCCCTTGTGGATTACGAAATCAACCTTGCCGTCGGGCATTAATTGGCCAACTTTTACTGTAGCCATTAATCTGCTAACACCCAGTGCGGTATAGACTCTATGCTTGGTCATTTGTTGCCTCCTTTGGGGACGTCAGAAAGTATCTCTATCTTAGCGGAATAATAACAGGCTATTCATAAAAACGCGAATATTCCCATTTTTACTTTATTTATCTTGATAACTCATGTTGAGCACCTCATTTACTAACCATAAATTTTTTAAAAATCAATCCATACTTATTTTGCTACTCTGGCAGACGCTTTCCGTGTATCTTATGGCCGTGGGAACGTGGCCTGCGTGGGTGGCTTGGGTGAATGTTGGGCTCATTATTTTATTTATTGTGCTCAGACCTGCTTTCGAAGGTCTTTTGCTTGCCGTGGGGTCCATTGCTTTTTATGTGGTGCTGCCGAGCCATTTTTCTGACACCCTATCCATGTGGCGACCTGTGGTGGGTGTATTGTTTTTAAAAACGGTTTGGGAATGGTGGTTTGTTTCTTCTCCTAGGGTAGGCGGAGCTAGAGGGGGTGCGAGCGCTCATACCACACCCAACCTCTCCTATCTTAGGAGAGGAGTAAATGCCGCTCGTAGTATAGTTTTGAACTTTCATAATTCCCTCTACACCTATGAAAAATTTGGTGCCGCGTTATTTGTTTTAGCCATACTATCGCTTGCACTTGCGCGATACCCGCTTCGTGGCGCATCGCAGCTTGTTTTTTTGCTCAACACAGCGTTGCTCTATCCTATTGTAGTGTGGGCTGTTAAAAGCCGTGACCAGTTTATTCGCGTGCTTAGGTACGGCGCCCTATCTACGGGGGCCATCATAGCTATTGGATATGTACAATTTACCGCAACACTGTTTAGCGTAGCGTATTACTTTTGGCAATATTGGGCGCTGCGTGTGGCAACGTTGTACTATGGGTTGCCGCTTGCTAAAGTGCTGCAGTATTCAAACTCTTGGGTTACGGTCCAGGGCGAAGCAAAAACCCTTCGCATGTTTAGTATTATGCCGAGCAGTCATGCCTTTGCTATGGTCTGCGTATTGTTTTTAGCGTTCGCGTTACCATTGTTGTATGTGTCATCCTCGCGAAGGCGGGGATCTAACTCGCCTACAAGCGAGCAAAAAGCCGGTACTCTGTTGTCGGCTGGTGGACCGACGTGGATTCCCGATCGGGTCGGGAATGACAGAAGAGGCAGGCTTTGGCTGGGAGTTGCGTTGGCGTGCTTGGCACTGATTGTTTCTGGAACGCGTGGGGTGTGGGCTGGTATGGTGCCAGTGTTTATTATTGTTGCATTACTCTACAAGATAAAAAACCTTAAGCTTACTGAGCTGCTTAGGCCCGCGCTGGCCGCCATGTTACTTGCGATAATTTTATTTGAAGCATCACCGTTGTTGGATCGTGGGTTTGCTTGGGTACGAAACGCAAGCGGAGAAGCGACCTTGGATAGAGTAGAAAGTATTATTAACCCCGAAGAAACATCGAATGCTGGAAGGCTCGAAATGTGGAGGGCTGCGTCAAAGTATGCGCTGCATCATCCGTTTGGGGTAGGGTATGCTAACTTTGTAGTCACTCTTTCTACAACTGCCAAGGACGTGAGTTTTGACCAGGCCGCAAGCCAGGAAAACAAACTGTATCAACTTCCTCAGCGTTACGTCACAGCTCACAGTCTGTACCTGCAACTGCTGGTTGAGCTGAGTGCGATAGGTCTTATACTGTTCGGACTGTTCTGGCTAAGTTTTTTCTACCGCATGTGGGATTACGTACGATCTCGGGCCTACAGCATAAGCCCCGAAACCATATATATTGCAAGCCTTTGCGTGGTATTCCTCTGGTTTCTTGCCTATGGCGTATTTGATGTGACTTGGCTTAATGATAAGATATTACTGTATACCTTTCTAGCGTTAGGCCTCGCGAGGATTGCAGTGTCCACCACAAGCAGCGCCGATTAATGGTTAGGTTATCTTCTACTATATGGCAAAAGTTACTCTCATACAGGTGATCTACAATGGCATGCGGTATATACCGCAGTCGTTTGATTCGATGCTGCAGCAAACAGTTCAGGATGTAGATTATGTTGCTGTGATCTGTGGCAATGCAGATAGCGGGAAAGAGTATATCCAAGAACACTATCCTGCAGTGCGCGTTATTGATTTGGGAGAGAATGCTTTTTTCGCTCGTCCTCATAACATTATCTTTAGCACCTATACTTCTGACTTTTTTCAATTGGTCAATCAAGACTTAATCTTGGAACCAAACTATGTAGAGGAAATGCTCAAGGTTTTTGCGTTGAATCCGCGCATTGGGGCTGCTACCGGTAAACTGCTTAAGTACGATTTCGTAAATAATAAAAAGTTGGACATTATAGACACGACCGGTGTGACTGTGTGGACAAATGGTCGTGCTGCGGATCGTGGTCAGAATAAAAAAGACAGTGGGCAATTTGATGCATTGTTGGATGTAATCGGAGTTTCCGGGGCCGGGCCCATGTACAGGCGTGAAGCCCTGGAGGACATTAAGATGCCGAAGTTCAGTAAGCAGCGTTGGCAAGTGCAGGACAATCGTCTGGCGCCCTCAGAAAGTAACGACCCAAATTTTGTTACAGAGTACGAATACTTTGATGAAGACTTTGTTGCATACTGGGAAGATGTAGATTTATCGCTTCGCATGCAGGCTAGGGACTGGAAGTGTGTGTATGTGCCTGTGGCTGTGGGGTACCATGGGCGGACCGCTGCTTCCTCTGAAAAAGATTACGCAGATGTTGCTGCGTACCAGAAGCACCACAATAGTCTTTCCAGCTTTGTGAGGCAGATGAACTATAAGAATCATATTTTTCTGACGCTTAAAAATATTCCAATTATTTCTTGGAAATTTTTTGCTCGAGAATTTTTTATGCTGGCGTACATACTTTTGCTCGAGCGTGCAACTTTAGGAATTTTTTCAGTCTTTTTGAAGCAGGCGCCCACTATGTTAAAAAAGCGGGGCTGGATAGCGAAACATAGAAAGACCAGAACGTGGCTAGGTATGCGACAGCGTCGGGGTATTGTTTCACTTGTTGATGACGTAGAGGGCGTAAACCAGTCTAACGCTTCACTGAGTCATTGGGTGAAAGAGTTTTTTAGGCTCATGCGTTTGGTGGTCGGGAAGAAATAATACCCGGCGTGGTATTTTTCACTCTAAGTATTAGAAATAAATTCAATGGAGCTTTCAATTATTCTTGTTCCGTATAAGTGTAAAGAAGTGTTTAAGGTGGCGTTGGACGCAGTATACGCATCCAGGGTTAACTTTGAGTACGAAGTTATTATTATAGACAATGATTCGCAAGATGGGACAGTAGAAATGGTGGAGCAGGAGTATCTATCGAAGCCTGATATTGCTGCTAAAACAACGCTTATAAAAAACACTAACGAGGGTTTTGCGAAAGGTAACAACCGAGGGTTGAGAGTATCTAAAGGTGCTTATAAGTTATTGCTGAACCCGGATACAAAAGTGGCCCCTGATACATTGCAGACAATGATGGACTTTATAAAGTCTCGTCCCGATGTTGGCATTGCTACCTGTAAGCTTGTAAAAGGTGATGGTACGCTCGATGCTGCATCGCGCCGAGGCTTACCCGACCCATGGAATGGATTCATGCGGGTGACAGGCTTATCGTTTTTGCTTCCTAAATCAAAACTAATTGCAGGGTATAACCTGACCCACGCTGATCCCGATGAGGAAATGGAGATAGGTGCATGTGTTGGGGCGTTTATGTTCGTTAGCCCAACGTGCTATGAAAAAATAGGCTTGTTGGACGAACAGTTTTTTATGTATGGGGAAGACTTAGATTGGTGCAAGCGTGCGCACGATGCAGGGTTTAAAATTTGGTATTATCCTAAAACCACTACCATACACTACAAAGGGTCTTCATCTAAAAAGAACTCAAAGAAAGCGTTATACGAGTTTCACAATACCATGTGGCAGTATTATAAGAAGCATCTGGTCCAGCGGTATCCATTCGCGCTCAACTGGTTAGTCTATGTGGGTATCTGGTCGCGCTACGTGTTACAATTAACCAAGAACGTTTTCCGCAAGGAAGCAATAGTAAGTAAATAGCGTAGCGATGCGAATATGCCAATGTACTAATTATACAAATTGGTACAGTGGCGTCGCCCAGCATCTTTATTCGTATCATTAGTATTCATTCGTATATTAGCATCGAGACATATGGAAACAACACCTGAACAAGAACATATACCGGCTCATGCTCCTGCGGGGAAGCGCTGGCTTGTAATCATTGTTATTATCCTGCTCATTGCCGGAGCGTATAAGTTCGGATATACCCAGGGAAAATCTGGCTATGTATTCCAGCCCAGCACGTTTAAAGTTATAAACCAGAAAGATCAGCCTGGTGTAGCGGACTATAATTTACTGTGGGACACCATTGCAAAGCTTAAGGCCAATCACATAGACAAGCCAGCCGATGATCAAAAGATTCTCTATGGCGCAGTCAAAGGCGCAGTGGGGTCCGTGGGCGACCCATATACAACGTTCTTTACCCCAGAGGAGTTAAAAAGTTTTGAAACAGATTTGTCCGGAAGTTTTGAAGGTATAGGTGCTGAAATAGGTAAACAGAATGGGGTCATAGTAGTTATTGCTCCTATAGATGGTACCCCTGCAAAACAGGCGGGTCTTATGCCAAAAGATATTATTCTCAAAGTAGATGGCCAAGACGCGAGTAACTGGTCTACCGAAGAGGCTGTGCAACATATTCGGGGGAAAAAAGGTACGGAAGTCACTTTGAGTATTTTTAGGGATGGTCGCAGTGAGGCATTTGATGTAAAAATAAAGCGTGATGCCATTGTTATAAAGTCGGTAAAGTGGGAGCAGAAAACGGTTAAGGATGCGAGCGGTAAAGAGCGCAAAGTTGGCTACATTTCTGTAAGCCGTTTTGGCGATGATACCTCTGCGTTGTTTAGCAGCGCTGTGCAAGACCTCCGCGCAAAAGGTATGGACACACTAGTATTAGACTTACGCAGCAATCCAGGCGGGTACCTTGAGACCGCAGTTGATCTTGCAAGCTACTGGGTGCCAAAAGATAAAGTTGTGGTTACCGAAGCGCATAGTGATGGTAAAAATATAGAATATAAATCCAAAGGATACGGCAGACTCAGCGGTGTGAAAACCATTACGCTTATAAACGGTGGCTCTGCTTCTGCTTCCGAAATACTTGCGGGCGCGCTTCACGACTATACTCTTACTTCCCTGTACGGCGAGAAGTCGTTCGGAAAGGGGAGTGTGCAAGAAGTATTGGACCTCCAGGGCGGTGCTGGACTTAAAGTGACCATTGCAAAGTGGCTTACTCCGAGCGGTCACAACATAAACAAAGAAGGTATAGCGCCAGACACAGAAGTAAAACTGAGCGAAGACGATGTAAAGAACCAAAAGGATCCGCAGTTGGACAAGGCGTTGCAGGAAGTAGTAAAATAAATGTACTATTAGTTTGTAATATTATGGCGGAACTTACTTTACAAGCGATTGAAGAGCTTATGGATGGCATGCTTGATAAAAAACTTAGCGAGCAGCTAGAGCCCATCAAGGCAACTTTGAGTAATCATACTGCCAGCCTCGAACTCTTGTTGACCCAAAAACAAGCTAAAGATGATAATACAGTTGTGGACACCTACCGAGTCGATCGTTTGGAAGAATGGGCAAAGCAGGCAGGGAATAAGATTGGCGTACAAATAGAGTTGTAGCATTTTTATTGCTACAACACATGTTGGTCTGTCCATGCCAGGCTGATTAGGATTTTACTTGCGCCACTGTACATGCCACCATGGCTTGCAGTGGTGCTTTTCTTTGTTTTTTAGTAATATATCTATATGAAAGCAGCAGAATTACGAGAAAAATATCTCAATTTCTTTAAGAATAAAGGGCATGCTATAGTGCCGTCCGCGTCTTTGGTGCCGGAAAATGATGCTACTACGCTTTTTACTGGTAGTGGTATGCAGCCCATGGTGCCATATTTGCTTGGCGCCCCGCACCCAGAAGGCAGCCGTATTGCAGATTCTCAAAAGTCCTTCCGGTCGCAGGACATAGAAGAAGTGGGGGACAATCGTCATACTACGTTCTTTGAAATGCTTGGTAACTGGTCCCTTGGTGACTATTTTAAGCAAGAGCAAATTCCATGGATGTTTGAGTTTCTAACATCGGAACTTGGACTTGATGCTAACCGAATATACGTAACTTGTTTCCGCGGCAATGAGAGTTTGAATATTCCCCGCGATACAGAAGCAGCGGGCCTTTGGCAAAAACTTTTCGATGAGCATAAGATTACTTCAAACATTGTAGATTTTCCAGAACGGGATGGTATGCAGGGTGGCCGCATTTTTTACTATGATGAAAAAAAGAACTGGTGGAGCCGCGCCGGTGTGCCCGGCAATATGCCAGTGGGTGAACCAGGTGGGCCAGATACAGAAATGTTCTGGGATTTCGGTGAGCATCTAGACTTACATGCACAATCTGAATGGAAAGATGAACCCTGTCACGTAAACTGCGACTGCGGCCGGTTTATGGAAATTGGGAATAATGTATTCATGGAGTACATCAAAACCGAAACTGGTTTTGAAAAGCTTAAGCAGCAGAACGTGGATTTTGGTGGTGGGCTTGAACGTATGCTTGCCGCTGTGGGTGATAATCCAGACATGTTCCGTATAGACCTACTTTGGGTACTTATTGACTACATAGAGCAAATTACCGGTCGCACGTATGGTGAGTCCGTAGAAGTGACCAAACAAATGCGCATAGTGGCAGATCACATTCGCGGCAGCGTATTTTTGGTGAGCGACGGCGTTATTCCTTCGAACAAAGACCGAGGCTATGTACTGCGTCGCTTACTTCGCCGTGCCATGGTTGCCGTTCGCATGTTGGGAAGTCAGGCAGACTGGGTGCCAAATGCCGTAGCAGCAGTTATTTTGACGTATAAAGATTCCTACCCAGAACTCGGAACCAATGCTGCGCAAATTACCAAAGTTATAGAAGATGAGAAAAATAAATTCTCAGTCACTCTAGACAAAGGGATTAAAGAGTTTAGAAAAATAATAGAGCAGCACCCGGTTACTGGTGTAGATGCATTTAACTTATATCAAACCTATGGATTCCCGTGGGAACTGACTCGTGACCTCGCAAAAGAGTCAGGGCAAAACCCAAACGAAGAAGAGTTTAAAGAAGAGTTCAAAAAACACCAAGATTTGTCTCGTACTGCAAGCGCTGGGGACTTTAAGGGTGGCCTTGCTGACCACAGCGATGTTGTTGTTCGCTATCATACTGCGACCCACTTAATGCAAAAGGCGCTGCGTACCGTACTGGGCGAAGACGTCTGGCAGAAGGGGAGCAATATAACAGGCGAACGAACGCGCTTTGATTTTACTTTTCCAAGAAAGATGACGGAAGAAGAAAAGGCTGAGGTAGAGAAACTGGTAAACGAGTGGATACAAAGAGATTTGCCAGTGAAGCATGAGACCATCCCGCTGGAAGAAGCACGCGCACGCGGTGCCATAGGCCTTTTTGGCGAAAAGTATGCAGACACGGTGTCGGTATATGGCGTATACGACCCTGCTACCAACGAAGCAGTGTCCCTTGAATTCTGTGGTGGCCCGCACGTAGAACATACCGGAACAATTGGGAAGTTTAAGATACAAAAAGAAGAAGCAGTATCAGCTGGCGTAAGACGTATAAAGGCTGTTATCGAGTAGTTGTTTATCTTGCCCTCCTCTCATTTCCCTTTCCTGTCATTCCCGCGTAGGCGGGAATCCAGTGCCGCTAAAACGGCACATCCGTAACTATTCGTTCCATGAACACGAAAAGTTATTACGTCCATATTCTTGCCAATAAGAGAAATGGTACTCTGTATATTGGTGTCACTAGTGATCTAGTCAAACGAGTGTGGCAGCACAAGAATAAAGCGATGGAAGGTTTTACTGCTGACTACGACGTAGACAAGCTGGTATACTTTGAGGACACTGCAGATGTAGTAAGCGCTATTGCTAGAGAGAAACAGCTAAAGAAGTGGAATAGAGCTTGGAAGATCAAACTGATCGAAGAAAAGAATTCCAATTGGAAAGACTTGTATAATGATATAGTTGGGTAATGTCTACTGTCCCGCGGGTACGGCGGGACTGGATCCCCGCATGCGCGAGGATGACAGAAAACACAAAATACACATGAACATTGAATTCTACAACTGCCCGCAGCCAGCGCAGTTTGATACAAACGTATTACCAACAGAGAAACCGACTTTTATAGGCTATAAACCAGATGTAGCACAGCTCCAGATGGTGGCAGAGAAGTATGCCCAATACAAGCGCTTATTGGTTATTGGTCATGGGGGTAGTGTCACAAGTTCGTATGGCATGTATCATGCGCTGCGAAGGGGTATTCCACAAAGCTTGGCAAAAGATGCGTATTTTTTGTCATCGGTAGATCCGGACTATATTACTGATGTAAAAACAGAGCTTCATCCAAGCGATACCCTTGTGCTTGCTATTTCAAAGTCTGGCTCAGATACTACGCAGCTTGAAGCCTTGTCTCAGTTTTGGGGCTATCAGATCGTGGCAATTACTGAAGAGAATACGCCGCTGTACCAAATAGCTCAAAAGAAAAATTTAGATATTGTTATACATCCCCCCGTTGGCGGACGGTTTACGGCGTTTACCGAGGTGGGGCTCTTGCCTTTGCTTTTTTGCGGGATTGATGTTGCGGGTCTGCTTCGCGGCGCTCAGGAACTGTACGCACTGTATGAGAAAGATAACCTTGCGTGGAAGGCGGCAAGTGTTGCCTTTCAGCTTGAGCAGCAAGGTTTTGTAGACGTGCTTGGTCTGGTGTACTCCCACTATCTATTTCCCACAACCAGTCTTATAACCCAGCTCTGTCATGAAAGCTTTGGTAAGGACGACAAAGGGCAGACCTACAGCTTTGCAGAGGGTTCAGAGGTGCAACATCATACTGTCCAACGTTTGCTCGGGGGACGTAAGAACATGGCTGCGTGGTTTGTGGGGCTTCATGCTTTTCAGACAGGTGTTGCCACACAGTATCCAGCAGAAATACACAGTATTGCTATACGGGACCATGCATTATTCGATTTAAATAAAATCCCTTTAGCAGAATCGCAGCGTTTTGAGCTAGAAGGTACTTTGGAAAGCGCAAAATTGAGCAACATACCCATTGTGCATATGGAACTGAACGGCCTGGAGCCAGTAGAACTTGGGCGTTTTGTTTCATTTTGGCAGCTCTATGCGGTATATAGTAGTGTGCTTCGGAAAGTAGACCCCCTGAATCAACCAGCTGTAGAAACGGGGAAACAAATTAGCTTCAATAAGCGATTAGCATACAAAGGGCTGCTGTAGAAATATCTAATTTCTAATTACTAATGTCTAATGAAGCAGAAAGAGGATGTTATACATTAGAAATTAGATATTAGGAATTAGACATTGTTTTTTTCTCATTTGACTCTCCCTCTCAGCTTGCTAGAATAAAATATAGTACTAGAACCCTCTTCCGTTATGGCTAAAACTCTTTATTTCAACATAGAAGACGATGTAAAATCTATTGTCGCGCGCCTGCGGGCTGAGGCAGAACAGGAATTCGTCTTAGTATTTCCTCGCAGGTCATATTTGTTTTCAGACCCGTTGAATGTAAAAATGCTGAAAAAGCAGCTTGATATACTTCGCAAGACTGCATCCATCATGACCATGGATGAGCGGGGCCAGGCTGCAAGTGCAGAAGCTGGTTTTACGCTGCGTGAAATTCCAACTCGTAAAAGCCGTACGGGTATGGGTGATATTGCAGTACGAAGTAGGCGGGTTTCCACAGAATCGGTAGTAGTGAGCGCAGCAGAGCCGATATTATCCGGCGGCGAGTCAGATGATGAGCCAAATGATGAAGAGTCTGCTCTAGAAGAGCCTGTTCCAGCTCCTGTAAAACGGGTTGTGACTTCGTCGCGTCCTGTCCCGCGACTTGCCGTGCACGATACTATTTTTTCTCAAGTGCCTAAACGTTCAAGTTTTGAGACTGAGGGCCTGCGTCAGCGCTCGGAAGTACGCAAGAAAATAAGAGTGGCCTGGCTTGGCGCTATGGCACTCATTGTGCTTATAGCGTTGCTGGGCGGTATATTTATATTGCCCAAAGCCTCGGTAGTGGTATACGCCAAGGCTGATCCTGTGGTTCGCGACTTAGAGCTTGCACTGTCTACAGCAACTACTGCCTCAGATGTGAACACTTTGAGCATGCCTGCAACGGCGCTGGACCAAACTTTGGAAGCTCAAGATAAGTTTCAGACGAACGGCAAGAAAGAGCTCGGAAGTAAAGCTACGGGCAAGGTGCGGATTTTCAACTTGACCGGCGCGTCCATAAACCTCCGAGCAAGCACCACCACGCTTTCCGCAAATGGTAAAACGTTCATATTTACCACAGACCAAAACTATATAAAGCCTGTTACGGCGAAAAACGTTTCGAATCCAAACAGTGGTCAGGTCGCTACAGTAACGGCTGCCGAGGGTGGTGAGGCCTCAAACTTACCAGAAGGCACGCGGCTCGAAATTACAAACCAGGTATTTGGCAATAAGCCTCAACTGCTCTACGCTCAGGTTGACGAAGCTTTTGTTGGGGGTAATTCTCGCTTTGTTTCTGTGATAGAGCAGGCAGATATTACGAGCGCGCAAGAGTCGCTTACAAAGTCTGCCATAGACAAGCTTGCTGCAGACCAAAAGGCAGAAGGAAAATTATTGGCAGAAAAAGCATATAGTGTAGAAGTTGCTGACTTTACTACAGATAAGCCTGCTGGTACAGAATCGCCAACATTTACGGCAAAGCTGAAAATACACGTAAAAGGCCTGGTATTTGACCCAGTTACACTAACTGACCTGGTCCGCAGTCGGGTAATCCAGGTACTTCCTGCGGGTGGCCACCTAGAATCAGCAGAAAAAGACGCTATGACGTTCCGTGTCCGCGAAATTGACCCAGTAGCCGGCACCTTAAGGCTTGTTGTTCACTTGGAGTCCAAACTGTATAAAGACATTGACCTGGACCCTCTTAAGACGGCGCTCGTTGGTAAGTCTAAGACAGATGCTGAGGCTGAGGCTGCGCGCGCAAGTGGTGTTGATCATGCAGACATAACCTTGTGGCCTTCTTGGCAGGGTAGTGTGCCTCGCTTAACCTCGCGAATTACTATTACCAAACAGGAAAACTGATTTGAATGCAGAATTTAGAATTCAGAATGTAGAACTATTTCAAGGTCAGAATGCAGAATGAGGAATGTGGAATTGCCAAATCGGTGTTTCATTCTGAATTCATCATTCTGAATTCTGGATTGAGAAGATTCTGCTTTCATACTTCTAAATTCAGCATTTAGAATATTGACACTTATTAAGGACTTATGATACAATAGGGTATCTGTCATTAATCCGCATATCTAAGACTATTTCCAGCAGAAGACCCGACTTTGGGAAGACCCAGACAAATAAAGATACTATAGAACTTGAAGGGAAAGTTGTGGAGAGCTTGCCCAATGCTCTTTTTCGTGTCCAGTTAGATTCTGGGCAAACCGTTCTTGGTCACTTGGCTGGAAAAATGCGGGTAAATATGATTCGTGTTCTCCCCGGAGATAGAGTCATAATTGCGATGACACCTTATGATTTGCATAAGGGCCGGATTATTAGAAGACTAAGATAATTCTGTAGTCGGTAGTCCGTAGTCAGTTAAGACTACTTACTACTTACTACTTACTACTTACTACTGATTATATGAAAGTTAAAGCAAGCGTAAAACCTCGTTGCAAAGATTGTAAGGTTGTTAAAAGATTCGGCAGAGTGTACGTAATCTGTAAAACACCGAAGCATAAGCAAAGACAAGGCTAAGGCCTGAATTGTGAATCATGAATTAGGAATCACGGTGGGATCCTATACATAATTCATACTTCTTAA
>CAZBAS010000004.1:0-15091 GCA_964490395.1 uncultured Candidatus Saccharibacteria bacterium
GCGGCGGACGTGGTGGTGACCGTGGTGGTCGCGGTGGATTCGGCGGCGGACGTGGTGGTGACCGTGGTGGTCGCGACAACTACGGCGGCGGAAACAACGGCGGCGGCAACGGCGACGGTGGTAACCGCACCTGGCAGTTCTAGTTCTATTCGAACTTTAAAAGAGTTTGGCGTAAGCCAAGCTCTTTTTTTTGTTTACCTGGCTTTACTTCTTACATTCCAAATTTACAAATTTAACAAATCTACAAATGTCTACAAATGCGAAATAGTTTCTTCACCGGATTTGTAGGCATTTGTAGATATGTCTTATTCGTAGATTTGGAATGTATATAAACATGGTATAATTATTCAAGAATTACGAAGTATGAATTAAGAATTATGAGCCAAGCCTCATAACGTGGAAGCGGTAATTCCTTATTCCTTATTCCTTATTCATAATTCTTAATTCATAATTCCTTATTCATAATTCTTCCTACTGCCATGCCAAACGTACAAGAAGTATTTAACCGAATTAAAGAAACTAAAAGAAAAGCAAAAGAAATTAACCGCATGTACAAAGACTCGCTGGAGTCGAACATGGAATACCGCGACGTAGTTGAGAAGCTAGAAATTCTCAAAGCAAAAAAGAAAGAAATAGAAACTCATGTAAAGGAAGAGTCCTCTGGCGAATTCGCAAAGCTCGATGCCTACAAGATGCATGTAAAAACAGACAATGAACTCTTGTCCGACTTGGCTTTAAATACCCTCATGGCAGGGGAGACTGTAGAAGTAAAAGACGAAAACGAAGAACCGTACGAGCCAGTCTTTACTGTCCGCTTTAAGAAGGCGCATTTAGTGCAAAAACAGCAATAGAATAACCAATACAATTTTCAATTTTTAATTTTACAATTTTTAATGAATGATATAATGTTTTAATTTTTCAAATATTAATACATTAGAAATTGGTTGAAAATTAAAAATTATAAAATTGAAAATTAACCAAAACACTATTATGGACGAAGAAAAAGATTCATCGGAAGCTACGCAGGGCAATGGCTCTGCAGAATACAATCAAACTTCGGGCAAGTCTCACACCGAAGAGTTCAAGGTAAGTGGTGAGGGGTTGCTCGCCAAGATAAAAGAACTGATACGCGAAGGAAATATACGCCGCATCATCATTAAAAACGAAGAGGGTAAAACACTGGTGGAGCTACCAGTTACCCTAGGAGTAGTTGGTATAGCGCTCGCGCCCGTGCTTGCAGCAGTAGGCGCCATTGCAGCTTTGGTTTCCAACTGTACCATTGTGGTAGAGCGTAGAGATTAATTTTAATACCATTATGCAATTACTTATAAACTGGTTAGTGTCCACCCTGGCCATTCTCATTACAAGCTATGTGCTTCGCGGGGTAACCGTAGAAGGCATAGTGCCTGCGTTAGTTCTGGTAGTCATGCTGGGGCTTATAAATGCTATATTGAAGCCCATTCTCATAGTGCTGACTCTGCCAGTAAATATACTAACTTTGGGTTTGTTTACCTTAGTTATAAACGGGTTCTTGGTGCTGCTTGCTGCGCGTATAGTTCCCGGTGTGCACATTGCAAGTTTTTGGTGGGCGGTATTGTTCAGCCTTATTTTGTCCCTCGTAAACGGCGCTCTCAGCGGCCTGAAGAGATAATGAGAAGAAATATCTAATTTCTAATGTCTAATCAAAGACCGGGAGCGTTCCGAACATTAGAAGTTAGATATTAGTAATTAGACATTTCCGCATATGATATACTAATATCAATTCGGACATACCGAACAGCGCCCCTGAAACGAAAACCGAATGCGATAGCATGCTCCGCCTCTAAAGCGGAGTTTGTTTTTGTCCTACGGTGCGGGCTTGAAAATTAATGAATATTCTGTCATAATCTCTATGTTCCGCCGTTCGGGCGGAACTTTTAATATTACAAATTTCTATTTACTTTTTACTATTTACTGATTACTAACTATGGCCGGCGAAGTCATCCTCCGTTTTTCCGATGTTTATTTTGAATATGCTCACGAGAAGCCTTTACTAAATGAGGCGTCTTTTTCTGTTCGCCAAGGTAGCCGCATAGCGCTTATGGGTCAGAATGGCGCTGGCAAATCCACGCTGTTTAAAATGATTACCGGTGAGCTTAAGCCAGCAGAGGGCCAAGTTATTCTTACTCCAAAAGATTCAACCATTGGCATAGCCCGGCAGGTTATTCCCTTAGACCAGATGGACCTATCGGTGCGCGAGTATTTTGCTACTGCGTTCACTGAAAAGAAATACAATTTAGACAAACTCATTGCGAACGTATTTGACGCCGTAAACGTAGACTTGCCGCTCGACAAAACCATTCGTCAGCTTTCGGGTGGGCAGCAAGCACGCTTGCTTCTTGCGTATGCGCTCATCCAAGAACCAGACATTTTACTGTTGGACGAGCCCACAAACAACCTCGACCAAGCCGGCATAGAACACCTAACCGGGTTTCTCATGATGTACGAGAAGACCTGTCTTGTTATATCTCACGACGCTGACTTTTTAAATGCATTCACAGACGGCGTGCTCTATCTGGATTCGTTTACCAAAAAAGTAGAACAGTACACTGGTAACTACTACGACGTGGTAGAAGAAATAAAGAAACGCATAGAACGTGAGAACATGCAGAACGCGCGCGCAGAAGGCGAAATAAAACGTCTTAAGGCGCAGTCTGAACAGTTTGCCCACAAAGGTGGTAAGCTTCGTGCGGTGGCAAAGCGCATGCGCGAGTCTGCAGAAGAAGCAGAGGAGACCATGGTAGATGTGCGCAAGGAAGATAAAACTATTCGCAGCTTTACCATCCCCACCCAAGAGTTCCCTGCATTTTTCAACGGGCAAGTTGCAAAAATTACGTCCATCTCCGGTCTAAAACACGGTAAGGTTATAAAAAAAGAAGTAGATATTACCGTTCGCAAAGGTACTCATGTGCTCGTGAGTGGTCCAAACGGAATAGGGAAGAGTACCTTTCTAGATGCTTTGGTCCGCAAAGAGGCTGAAGGCGTAACCATTGCCGACGATATTGTTGTAGGCTACTACAAACAGGACTTTTCCATGTTGGACTTTGAGCAAACCGGGTTCGATTCGCTCATGGAAGTAATGCAGCTCAAAGACGAACCTGCTATGCGCTCTGCTGCAGCTGGTTTTCTGCTCGATGGCAAAGCGTTGGGTACACCCATTGGCGCACTCTCCGAAGGGCAAAAAGGACTGCTGGCATTTTGTCGTCTTATGCTCATGAGGCCTGGACTTCTAGTGCTTGATGAGCCAACGAACCATATAAACTTCCGTCACTTGCCAGTTATTGCCACGGCACTAGACGAGTATGAAGGCGCCATAGTCATGGTTTCGCACATACCGGATTTTGTTGCGCAAATTCGCATAGACGAAAAAATAGACTTAGGCGCATTGTAAACAGTATAAGACTAGTGCATTGTATGCATGCTAGTCTTTTTTATTTTAACCACTACGTTCATGGAGAAGTCACAAACAAGCAAAGAAAAACTTATCCCTTCGGCAGCAAAATTCTTACCGTTTTTGGAATTGCTTAAGACCCGGGGTATATCTGGAAAACTGCTCGACCTAGGCTGCGGTACAGGCCGTCAGGTGCTCGCGGCTGCAGAGGCGGGCTTTGACGCATATGGCATAGATTTTTCTCGGGAGGCAATTGCTCTTGCGCTACGATCTGTGCAGGCGGGTCAAATGCAAAGTACTGCGCATTTTAAGTACGGCAACATCTTACAGCTTCCCTATGCAGACGCCGAGTTCGATGTACTAAGCGACAATGCCTGTCTCCAGCATATATCACCCATGGACTGGGATTTGTATGCGCACAATACTGCTCGAGTATTGAAACCCGGCGGGTTGTTTCGTATTCGCGCCTGGAGTGCTAACGCAGAATTTTTTACCACAGCAAAAGATGCTGCGCACAATGACCGTTGGACAAAAGTGAATGGTAAAGAATGGGCCTATTTCTTCAATGAAGGAGAAATTCAAAAAATGTTAGAAAAAGATTTTACGGCAATAAGCGCCGAAGAAGTTATGCTTGCCCAAGACCAGACCAAGCTCTTTTGGGTTGTGCTGCTACAGAAGAACGCTGAACCAATAAGCTAGTGTGCTATATGCGTAAGCTCATATTATTTGACTTTGATGGAGTTATAGTAGATTCCTACGAACTATCTTATGAAGTGAGTAGGCCAGCGTTTGACGCGCTTACCCACGAACAGTACAAATCTTTTTTTTATGGAAATATTTTTACCAAGACTCCGCAACTTTCTGAGAGCAGCCGGTCCACAATAACTGCGAACTACGGTAAACGGATTTATGACCGCCAGATTTTTCCTGGCATGGCAGAAGCAATCCGTGATCTGTGCGGAATGTACGATTTAGCAATTGTGTCATCTACACATAGCGATATCATAGATTCGTATTTAGAAAAGCATGGACTGAGAAGTTGTTTTTCACGCGTGTTGGGGGCAGATGTTCACACGAGCAAGGTCCAAAAGAACGAACGTTTATTAAGAGAATATGGTGTGCCTGCTACTTCTGCTGTATTTATTACTGATACATTGGGAGATGTGCATGAAGCAAAACAAAGCGGTATTAGTACTATAGGCGTAACTTGGGGTTTTCACAGTTCTGAAGAATTGATGCAGGGAAAACCTTCTATGGTAATCCATTCTCCCCATGTGTTGGTGCAAGCAGTGAGCGTGCTTATATAATAAGGTGCAAAAAGAAACACGGCGAGCCAAAAGCACTCGCCGTGTTTTTTTTGTTAGGGTTATAGGAGAAGCTCTTTGACGCGCGTAACTAAAGTTACGGGGTCAAACTCGTCTTTGTCTAGAAATGGCAAATGTGCCACTCCAGAAGGTGGGCGAGAGCCGCTTAGCATGAGCACTCGCTTACCCAGACGAGAGAGCTCTAAGCTAAAGAGAAAACCATCTGCTGGGTTGTCGAGTGTTCCATCGACTATCCAGAGATCGAATTCTCCTTCAGCCGATTTTCGCGGCCATGACGCTAGAATAGCTTTTCACTGAACACCCTGCATTATGTAGGGCCTCAGTAACATCCTCGCGCCACAGCCTGTCGTCGTCGGCATGGCCTATCTTGAATTCCAAATTTCCATTGCTTTGTCCTCCTTTTTCAGTTTTATAGATTTGTAAGTGCACATTGCTAAGAAGATATACACTTACCATCTGTTTGCCGCAGTATATGGTTTTTGCTGGCAAATGGCAATGCCCGTAACTCTTGTGGTATAATAAGGTATACGATAGTACAGTCGGCTCTGTCATTCCCGACCCGATCGGGAATCCATGTCGACCTACCAGTCGACACTCAAGCGCTTCAAAAGCATTAGTTGCCCGCTGGTAGGCGGGCTGGATTCCCGCCTGCGCGAGAATGACAATACAAATGGAGCCACTAGCTGCGCGTTTGCGCCCGAACAATTTAGATGAATACATTGGCCAGGAGCACTTAGTCGGTCCGGGCAAGCCACTTCGGAGTGCTATAGAGCAAAAACATTTGTTCAGTTTTATTCTTTGGGGGCCACCCGGAGTAGGGAAGACCACACTTGCGCGCATATACGCCAACGCTCTCGGTGCGGACTTTCACGAACTTTCTGCGGTATCCGCTGGCAAGGAAGATATTAAACAAATTCTCACCCCTCCTAACCTCCCCTTAGAAAAGGGGAGGAATAAGGCCGCTCCTGTTCTCCCCCGATCTCCGGGGGAGCTAGAGGGGGTGAATCTCCAACCTCAAACCTCTACCCTCAAACCTACTATTCTGTTCTTGGATGAAATACACCGGTTCAACAAAGCCCAGCAAGACTTTTTACTGCCCTATGTAGAAAGCGGCCAACTCACGCTCATAGGCGCGACTACAGAGAACCCCAGCTTCGAAGTTATTCCGGCCCTTCTGAGTCGGTGTCGCGTGTTCACTCTTAAAGAACTTTCCAACGATCAAGTCCGCGAAGTTATCCTCCGCGCTGTCTCTACAATGCAAGAAGTATCCTCCGGCTCCTCTCCCCAGGCCTGGGGAGAGGTTGGGAGAGAGGTCGAATCTTCTTCCCCTCCCAATATAGGAGGGGTTAGGGGAGGTATAATTGACGACGATGCCATCTCCTGGCTCACAACCATGGCCAACGGCGATGCCCGCCAGGCCATTACCATGCTCGATAACACCATGCAGCTCTATGGCGAAATCACCATAGAGACTCTTAAAGAAACGCTTCAGTCAAAAACGTTACGTTACGATAAGGCCGGTGAAGAGCACTACAACACCATCTCCGCATTCATAAAAAGTATGCGCGCGTCGCAACCCGATGCCGCCATATATTATTTAGCGCGTATGGTAGAAGCGGGTGAGGATCCTTTGTTTATTGCCAGAAGGATGGTCATCTTTGCATCGGAAGATATTGGTTTGGCGCAGCCTACCGCACTCGTGGTTGCGAACGCAGTGTTTGCGGCATGCCAAAGCATTGGCTATCCTGAATGCGCCATTAACCTTGCGCACGGTGTCGCGTATTTAGCGCAATGCAAAAAAGACCGCACAGCGTACGATGCGCTCCGCAGCGCGCAAGAAGATGTAAAAAAGCTTGGCAATCTCGCTATCCCACTGCACGTTCGTAACGCTCCTACCAAACTCATGAAAGAACTTGGCTACGGCAAGGACTATGAAATGTATGACGATAAAAGCTATTTACCCGAAGAGTTAAAAGGTAAAACCTATTTCGTCTAGGGTCCAATCCTATCTGTCCCATTCGTCATATAAGTCCTATAATTAGATTATGGAAAACAAAATTACTCACTCGCTTGGCGATTACCAGCGATACCTTCGGGAAAATATGCTTCCAAAGCAAGAAGTTGCAGGTATTCGCGTACAGATAAAAAATAATGGAACCAGGTTGAAAGAACTAACCCAGAAGATTAATGATCTCGTAGATTATGGTAGGGCCCTTCTAGAAAATAAGGAACAGCGGTATGAAAATAATAGACCTCACACAAACCATTGAAGCGGGGATGAAGGTGTATGATGGAGACCCCGAGGTAAAGATTAAAGAAATACACACGCTCAAGAAGAAAGGGTGGCGTTTAAAGCAGCTTTCGTTTGGGTCGCACGCGGGCAGTCATGTAGATGCACCGTATCACATGAAAGAAGATGGCGCTAAGCTAGACGAGCTTCCGCTGGATAAGTTTTTTGGCGATGCAACTATTGTTGATGTAGGCTCTGAATTTCCAAAACACATAGGTCTGGTATTTCACAAGGGAAATCTTACTGAAGAGCTATTACCAAAATTCATTCACGCGGTAACGCCATTTGTAGTGGTGGGGGATAAGGCTACGTTAGATGTCCCCCTCGAACGAGCACTCCTCCAAAGTGGCGTTATTATCTTTACCGATCTTATCAATTTGAGCGAACTGCCCAGCGACAAGCACTTTGCTTTTTACGGTATCCCCTTAAAGATAAAAGACGGCGACGGCTCTCCCATCCGCGCTTTCGCCATTGTAGATTAGGGATTATGGCCCGTGGTTATATGTCCTATACGACCTATTAGCCCTATAAAAAATTAATAGTAACTATATGCTTAATTCAGAAGTATTCAGAGAAATTGAGGCAAAAGCTAAGGCGGACGGCCGAGTGCTTGTGCCCGACTGTCTGATTGCCAATGACGAGGGAAAAATATTTGTGCAAAAGCGCAGCCCTGACAGGCGCATGTTTCCAGGTATGTGGGAAATACCCGGTGGTCACGTAGACGGGGACGAAACTATAGAGGAGACTATTCAGCGGGAAATAAAAGAGGAGCTTAATTTAGATGTCACAGATATACTTGCGTACTTGGGTACGGATGATTACGACCTACCACCTCAGGCGCAAAAACAGGGTGACAACCCACTCAAGCGTAGTGTGCAATTTTTGGTCACAGCAGTTGGACAGCCCGTTCTCGAAGTGGGTAAGGTTACTGAGTGCCGATGGATAGGGGTAGATGAGCTCGATATTCTATTGGCAAACAGATTGACGGGCGACGATTATACGTACCGGGTCGTAAAGAAAGCATTGGCGTTAATATAGCTCGTCATCTTTTGTTTATAATTTAGTGTGCTACTATAATACTGTCTAGTATATTCCTTACTAAAAAGTTTGTAAGGTTCAAAAAGTTTATCAAGTAATACCGAGTTTCACGTCCTCTTACTTTATAAACTTTCTACTTTAAGAACTTTGCAAACTTAATGTATGTCCAAAGTCTCACGCAGAAAACTTAACCCCATAGATCATCAGCATTACGTAGAAAACCTTACGGCTACGTTTGCCATGGCTAAAACGAAAGAGGAAATACAGCAGCTATTTAAAGACCTATTTACGCACACAGAAATAACCATGCTGGCAAAGCGGCTGGAGGTGGCGCGCAGGCTCATTCGCGAAAATACCTACGAAGATATAATAGAAGAAATGGCGGTTACCGACCGCACCATTGCCAGTGTAAGCAACACGCTCGCAAACGAAGGTCATGGCTTGCGTACAGCGCACGATAGGCTGGCGAAAGTAGAAGATGAACGGTGGAAAGGCAAACGAAAGCCAAAATCTTTGTTCTAGCGTTGTTCTGTTATGCTTGCATACGGTCTAGTATGCAAGTAGAGTTTTTTATGTTACCAAATATCTATGAACTTTTCATATAAACGATTGTTGCTGCCGGCGTTGCTCATTGGTTTGTGTGCAATTGCTTTGCACTATATACAAACGCGGCCAACAGATGATACTCGCCTTACCAACGAGCAGCTTAAAGCAAATCAACAGCAATGGGCAGTGCAAAACCAGCAAAATGTTCTCTCTCGCGAAGAAAAGCTGGAATCTGTAAGCAAATAGATATCACCAACCTTTGAGCGGTATAACTAATATTTGGTATCTGAATGATGAAGATACTATGATATAATAAACAAAAGTAATTATTCCGCGAAACAAAATGAACGAAAATGCAAAAAAGCATCACGATATCATAGGCCTCATCGCTGCTTATGCAGGTGGTGTGCTAGTTACTGCACTCATTGGCGTAGTAATTTTTGGCGCAAAGCCAAATTTTATGGCTTCTAAGGCCTCGTCAAATGTAGGGTACATTGGTCCTGCCATATGCGACCCAAATAACATTAGTTTACGCTGTCCGCCGACTGGTAAGCTCACTATAACAAGTCCTGCAACACTTCCTTCTGGCACTCGCGGTGAGTCGTATGCCTATCAGTTCCAGGCACAAGGCGGCACTGCTCCGTACACCTGGGAAGTAAGTACAGACGGAAACATTAACTGGTATCCGTGCTGCACCATAGCGCTCATGCCAGGCGGTTCGTTTTCCTCTTCTGGCTCTCCTGTGACTGTGGCTGGTACATTCCAAGTAGGAGTGCGCGTGACGGATAGCAAAGGTCTTACTACTACATCTACCCACCGCTTTACCATAAACCCAGAAAATGCAGGACAACCTCTAAGCATTAGCGGTCCAAGCCAGTTACCCGATGGGGAAGTGGGGCAGACATATTACCATCAGTTCCAAATAAGCGGTGGTACAGGCCCGTATGTGTGGGCGCTCTCTCCAGTTATAGTGCCAAATCCTTCGTACCCTGCAGGGTGCATGCGCTTTAGTGCTACTGGCGTGCTTTCTGGCTGTACCCTGGCGCCTAGTATGCCCTATGCTGGTACGTATCAAGTAGCTGTGGTTCTGCAAGATAGCACGCAAACCGTACAGCGAACGTTCACCTTCAAAATAAACCCAAATCCTTACGGTACCAAAGATGGCACTACCACTGCTCCAAAAAGAAAATAGTATACTCTCTCCAAAGCTCCGCTCCATGCGGAGTTTTTTTGGCGAAATATAGTATTTTGAACACTAGAATACTGTCTAGTATGCGGGTAAAAAAGGGGGCAAAAGAACACTATGACAATGCCCATGAATGGAACAAATGACTGTTTACAAAAATAGGCATTTATGCTATAGTGTTGTATCCCGCTTTTGTTGTAATTCCTGAAATTCCGAATAACGTTGGCAGGTTTCGGCCTGCCACCACATCGCCCTGAGGAGGATCGATGAATTTCAAAAGTCTGATTAACTTGGCGGCGCTCGTTGCGCTGCTGATGGCATTAACAATGCAGAGTTTCGCTCAGGTGCCTGTCGAGGCGCCCGTAGTGGAAACACTGAAGCAAACGGCACAGCGCCTTGCAGCTGATCCCACGGCTTTGGAAGATTTCCTCAAAACTGCTTATCCATTACTCAATGAAAAGCAGAAGAGTGAATTCATCCAGGGTCTTACCTATAGCGCCTTACTGAAGGCTGCTGACTTGGTTATTGCCAGCTATGCAGAAATTGAAAATGCTGAGCATGTTGGCAAAATCAAAGGCATGGTTGAGCTGGCTTGGCGCGAGCCGAATACTGGAAGTCTCCTATACCTAATCACGGAGATATATCCCAGGCTTTCCGAGGTTGACCAGAAGCTTTTATTGCGCGAGCTGGCGAAGTTCGCGTTAGATAAAAATGGTCAACCACGAAGTAAGCCCGGGGTGGACATTCAACTGTTGCCCTTCGGCAAGATTGCCGAGGAGGACACGGTTGAGGGTCAACTTCCGGCTGACGGCCCGGCAACACTTGTCGAGCCTGAAACCCCGAGCCCAGCACCACGCTGCGAGCGTACAGCTTTCGACGTTAATGAAGCTATTGTTCCTGGTGTTGCCTTGACGTCTGCAGTCGCAGTTCAGGCGGAGACGGGCTGGGATGGCTTTGCCGAGGTGGAAGCTACCCTGAAACCCGGGGCGCAATTTGGCCAAATTAACCTCAGCGCTGCCAAGGGCCATTTCTGGGTTTGGGCGCAAGCCGACACCCAGTACCAGCAGGTATATGCTGGGCCGCGTTTCAACCTGAAAAGAGTTGAGGTGGGTGTTGGCGCAGGAGCTGAAAGTGTTGGTTCCCATTGGCGATTGGGAGCGTATGACTTTTATGCGCGCAAGCGTCTCACCCAGCTTAATCTCTGGGAAACTGGTGCAAGCGGATTCTGGTTCAGGAACGAGACCAGCATCTCACTGAACCCCCACTTTTCTATTGGCGCATTCGGTCAACGCTACGCAGGTTGGGGAGCGCGACTTGCCATTAAGTTTCGTCATTCGGAACTTTGGATTGCTGCCCTTGGTCAGCGACCAGGCCCTACGGCCCTGATTGGGCTACGGCGAAATTTTTGAGGAATCAGGCAAAACGAGAGAGTATGAAAGTATCCTTTACAGGACTTCCGTACTCTCTTTTCATTTTTCAGTTAAATATATTACTAGAATACTGTCTAGTATGCAGGTAAAAAATAACTTGATCCATGCGTAACCTTGCAGGTAGAGATTAAGTAGTAGTTGATTTTTTATAGTGAATATGGCATAATGGGTGGTCTTGTCGCTGCGATAAGATTGCCTGTATGTCAGGTATTATTTACATTTAACAAACACAACAAACCAATTTGCTTTGGAGGCAAAAATGGAAATGAATTTGTTAGATGCGTTTTTGAATTATCTCAGAAACGCTACAGCGAAACAGCTTTGGCACGATTCAGTCCGACTGGGACTTGCGGTGGGTTTGGCGTGGTGCTTTGTTCCCGCGGCGAAACACCTGTTAAAAGCAGTGAAAGACGCCGATGATAGAACAGATGCCCAGTACGAGTTACTGGACGTCGATGAATTAATGCGCCGTTCAGAAGCTGCTCGTAACGGGGCAATTCACGGCCAAAATATTGGCAGTACTGTTGCTGAATCCGTAGATATCATCCGAAAGATTTGGCGTAATCAACACTCCACCGAGCGGTTGAAAAGGCTCCGGGATAAAGAAGGTAAGACCATGGGGTCGTCGGATATCACTGACGGAATTAATGCAGGGTTCTCATATGCCCTTCGGACATACCGTGCGCGTATGGACGCAGCCCATGGACTGTCCGCAATGAATGCTGCAGTTAACGACCTCGCTTCGGAATTTCGGGTGGAAACGATATCCACCCAAGACTGGGCGCAGGTTCGTTGGCTAGTGTTGGTTGGGGCCCTTTGGACCATTGCCTGGGCGTTGCTTATTAACCTGGTAAACCTCCACATCAAAGGCTTTTCTGTGTGGAAAGAGGTTACCAAACACCCGGTCCGATTGGTACTGTTCAGTGTTATTTGGCCTGCAACGTTCACGCTGCGCTTGTATCCGCGTGAGGACCTGGTCCAACACGCCATGGAAATGGCGTGGCTCATGGCCAGTGCTCTCACTGTGTTTATGGGTGCGGCTGGTGCAGGAGTAAAAGCACAAAACTTCATCGGTGGTAAAAAGTCAAACGGCAAAACTCCTTCGGGACGTTTCCTCATAACAGATTTGCGTGAGGAAGCTGACGTGATAGATGGTGATGGTAAAACAACTACTTTACGTTTGGTGCTGGGTAAAGGTGGCGACCGGAAATTCTTGGAAGCCCTTTTGTCTGGAAAAACTTCTACGCTCGGAGGTAACTCCGAAAGCGCCTTGGTAACTCAGGGCTTTACGCTCTTTAGGCACAAAGACTCGAACAACCAAGTAACCTTCAATGGCGTTGCGGGATTTCGTTTTCTCCGTAATGAAACTGCAAGCGGCGTTGTGACCTACCAAACTCGTCTGGTCTTGGGCGCACAATTGTATGCGCTGCTTAAAGACTGGCAGAGCTACACACCAGCGCTTCGTCTTGAGCGAGACATGAAAGGGAATACGTACTTTGTGTTCACATCTCAAATCCTGAGACGCGCTGGTCCTGGTCGGAAGTTCTGGCTGGGGATTGAGGGCAACGACACCAAGCAATTCGGCAAACCGCCTTCGGGATACTTTGGGGCCGTTGCTGCTTTTGATCCAAGACCCAGTACGCGAGTTGAGGTTGGTGGCTTTCGCGCATTGACCGCTTCTGGTTGGGGTGCGTCGTCACTGCGTTTTCGCTTGATTCACAAATTCAGCTTCTAACAAGCAACATCAAACGGGCAGACCTTGAGGAAGTCTGCCCGTTTTTCTTTTTAGTAATTTTAAAATACAGAGCGATATGAACTAAATATTCATATTATGTTCAGATGGAGAGGTAATGCTATGGGAGTATGAGGAGGGCGGGGAGAAGCATCGATACCGGCTTGAATATAGACCTTTGGTGTGTAACACAAAAGTGTGAAGAAGTTTGGAGTATATGGCGTGATTGTGGGGTAAATTATGTTTTTTTGAGTCACAAAAGTAGGTGAAAGTTTGGTATACTACATAGGTAGAGGTCAGCACTATATAACCGCGAGAATATACGGTTTTTTTATTTTCCCCAGTGGGTATGAAAGGCGTGGAATGTTAGCTTTCACCCCTCCTAACCTCCCCTTAGACAAAGGGAGGGGTAGGGAAATACCGTAACACATGGCTTCATGTGGCGATTGTATAGGTAGAAGCGCGCCCCAAAGCGTTTATTCGGGTTGAAAGAAAAATAGAAAGATACGAGTGCTCGAGACGAGCGAAATAGAGCTAAAGCTTCTGAAACAGGTTGAAATTATGCTTGCAGGGCAAGCGAAATTTGTTGACCGTATTTCCTAGTTCGCATCTGCACAATTTCTTCATTTCCTATTTCAAATTATTTCCAGTTCAGTTTTTGATGAACATATTTAAGAAACAATTTGCGCGCCCGTTTTCTGACCTCAAAACCGGGGGCAGGGGATTCATGGTAGGTGAGCAGCGGTTTGTGCATCATAGCAACCTCCGCTCGCGTGATAGTGCAGCTATATCTATTACGAGTGGCCAAAAGTTGTTTCTGCTTGGGTTTGTTATTGCTCTGGGCTTACTCCTGTATGTTGATTGGTTTCATACAGTTCTGGTAACGGTGATCATCCTTACTACTTTTTACTTTACCGACTTACTATTCGGTTTATTTTTGGCGTACCGTTCATTTACCCGAAACCCAGAAGTAAGCATTAGCGACGAAGAACTAGCAGCACTCGCGCCAACAGACTTGCCGCGTTACACCATTTTTTGTCCGCTCTACAAAGAGTGGCAAGTGCTGCCACAGTTCGTAGAGGCTATGAATAACCTGGACTACCCTAAGGCCAAGCTCCAGGTTATGTTGCAGCTGGAAGAAGACGACACGGAAACAGTGCGCAGGGCGCAGGCTATGCAACTGCCTAAGCATTTTAAAGTGGTTGTAGTGCCGCACTCAAAGCCAAAGACCAAACCAAAAGCCATGAACTATGGCTTGCAGTTTGCTACGGGCGACATAGTAACCATTTACGATGCCGAAGATGTACCAGAGCCACATCAGCTTAAAAAAGTAGTAGCTGCATTTAAAAAACTTCCCGAGGAAGTTATTTGCGTTCAAGGGAAGCTCAACTTTTACAACCCATACCAGAACTTACTCACGCGCATGTTTACTGCTGAGTACAGTTTGTGGTTTGACTTAGTGTTGCCAGGGCTGCAAAGCATAGGCGCTCCTATTCCGCTGGGGGGTACGAGTAACCACTTTAAAAAAAGTATATTGCATGAGCTTGCAGGCTGGGATGCCTACAATGTTACGGAAGACTGCGACCTAGGTATGCGCCTGGCTAAACGCGGCTACCGTACGGCCATAGTAGACTCTACAACACTAGAAGAGGCGAACAGCGGCTACCATAACTGGTACCGCCAACGCAGTCGCTGGATAAAAGGCTACATGCAAACCTATCTCGTGCACATGAGAAGTCCTAAGCGGGCTCTTCGCGAGTTTGGGTTTAAGAACATGTTTCTTTTGCAGCTTACCGTGGGTGGTAAGGTGCTTTCTATGTTTGTAAACCCAGTGCTATGGGTTATTACGTTTGCGTACTTTGCCTTCCGCGCGCAGGTAGCTCCGGTGTTAGAGCCGCTCTTTCCACCAGTCATACTCTATGTTGGTGTATTTAGTTTGTTTGTAGGAAACTTTTTTTACATGTACGCGTACTTAATAGGGCTTGCAAAGCGAAAAGAATTTGCAGTCATGAAGTACGTGTTTTTGGTGCCCTTATACTGGCTGGCTATGTCCGTAGCAGCATGGAAGGCCTTTTATGAACTGCTTATAAAGCCGCACTATTGGCAGAAGACGA
>CAZBAS010000004.1:15191-112260 GCA_964490395.1 uncultured Candidatus Saccharibacteria bacterium
TTTGAATTTCCAGAGGCGGTCAGTGCTACCTTGCCGACTACGCACCCGCGCAATGTAATTTTGAAAAAACCAGCTTTTGCGGCTGCGCTGCGTAAAACCGCTGCTAAACGCATGAGTGTTATATCCGCTGCAATAAATGATACCCCACCTAGCCTCCCCTATGTTAAGGGAGGAATAAATGCCGATAGTGGTTCCATAAGCGCAGGTGTATCCTCCGGTTCTCCCCTTAAGGTAGGGCCCGCTACACCGGAGCGTAAGCGAGGCGAGGGAGTTAGCCTGTCCGACGAAGCCTTGGGGAAGTTGGAAGGGGATATGAAATCTAAAGCAGTGGCCGCCCTCGCGCCTTCTGTAGTATCTCCAGCAATCGATTTGCAAAAAGCAATTCTTCGGCGGAAGAGTTTTGTGCGCCGTACCACTCTTTCTTTCCGCTCCCGCCTCATGGGTGAAGTAGAAGAGCCATTGATCGCGCAGGCTCCAACTCCTCATTCCTCATTCGCCATTCCTCCTTCTACCTTTTGGCGCACTGCTACAAGTTACCTGCTAAATGTTTTAAACCGCTACGGGTTGGGTGATCTTGCCGACGGGGCATGGCTTGTTGCAGCTATGATGCTGGCAAATGTTCTCAACTTTTTGTTTAGTGCTGTGCTTGGCCGCAGCCTCTCACCAGAAAACTTTGGCACGCTCAGTTTGTTCAGTACGGTTATTTTACTAACAGGCATAGTCACTGGCAGTATAGGTGGAAGCATAACCTACCGTGTAGCACGGTACCTGGGTAGCAACCACACGCAGCTCATGCGTCCGTTTGTGCGTAGCGTAGGCAAGCGTTCGCTGTTTGTAGGTATTGCAGCCGCGCTGCTTTGGGTGGGTGTAGCACCAAGCCTTGCTCACTTTTTCAATATTTCACAAACCTACATATTAGTTGCGTTTGCACCTATATTTCCCATAATGCTCAGCCAAGCAATATGGGGAGGGTTTTTGCGCGGTGACTTTGCGTTTAAGTTTGTGGCACTGGGCGTACTTGCTGATCCAGTTATAAAACTGCTTGCCGCAGGCGTACTCATATTCTTTGGAAGGGAAGACCTAGCGCCCGTGGCTATACTCTGTGCTGTTGCCGCAGGCTGGCTCACGCTGTTCTTCCTGGGAAGAAAAAAGATAGCGCAAACGAGTGAAAAGGGAACAGTGGAAAGTGAACAGTTAGCAGCGAATGACTCGGGCTTACTTTCCACTGCGCACTCGCCACTAATCAATTTTCCCCGAAAGTATTTTTACTCTTCACTGCTTGCAGGAAGTAGTACTACGTTGTTTTTAACAGCAGATGTTATTTTAGTAAAACACTATTTTACGCCGCAGGTAGCCGGAAGCTATGCTCTGCTTTCGCTGTGCGGCGGCATGATAGTGTACTTGTGCAGTTTGGCCAGTGTGTTCATTACCACCAGCGTTAGTCGCGAACGGGGACAAGGTGGTAGTGGTCGCAAGAGTTTCTTACCCCTCTTTAGGCTTGTAGTAGCTGCAGCGCTTACGGGGTTTGTAGGCATAGGGGTTATAGGCAAGTACACCATTCCACTTTTGTTTGGAGAAAATAGCGCGCCCATACTTCCGTACTTGCCCGTGTACGCCGGGGCCATGGCTTTGCTCGCAGTGTGCAGCAGCTACATAGCCTACCGCTTAGCCAAAGACGACTACGGCTATGCATGGTTTGGTGTGTTTGGCGCGCTTGTCATGTCTGTAGGCATTGTGTACAACCACAGCAGTGTAGGAGTTGTGGCGAATATGGTATTCCTTGCCAGCTCTACCACTGCCGTGCTGTTGTTCGGCTGGCACGCAGTTACGCAACATGGCCGCTTTGTCTTCCGCAATTTAATTGACCTTCTCGACGTCTTCGCTCCCTTGCCTGGCCTACAACCTACAACCTACAACCTACAACCTGCTTCGTCTGCGAAGCGCATCCTCATCTTCAACTGGCGCGACACCAAACACATGTTTGCGGGTGGCGCAGAAGTGTACGTGCATGAAATGGCCAAGCGCTGGGTAGCTGCTGGTAATACCGTTACCATATTCTGCGGCAACGATGGCAGCAACGCACGGTTTGAAACCGTAGATGGTGTACACATTATTCGCCGTGGTGGGTTTTACATGGTCTGGTTTTGGGCGTTTGTGTACTACATGCTCCGCCTGCGCGGTAAGTTCGACGTAATTTTAGATAGCGACAGCGCCTTGCCGTTCTTTACACCACTGTTCGTACGTGAGCCTGTGGTAGGGCTGGTGCATCACGTACACCAAGAAATATTTAAAAAACATTTAGTCTGGCCTGCAGCGCTGCTTGCCCGGTCCATAGAAAAATATTTTGTTCCGTTTGTCTACCGCCACACCCAGCTTATAACCGTGTCCGAGTCTACTAAAAAAGATATGCTTGCCCTAGGTCTTACGGGTAGCGGTATAGAAGTAATAAACCCTGGGGTAGACATAACGCAGCTCGCGCCAGGCGAAAAAGATGCGCACCCACTCGTGGTGTATGTAGGACGCCTCCAGGCGTATAAGTCTGTGGACGTACTTATACGTGCATTTGAATTGCTTCACCTTTCACACCCAACTGCCCGTCTTGTTATAGCGGGGGGTGGGGAAGACGAAAATAACCTTAAGCAACTCACCAAGGCGCTCGGTCTTAAAACCGTGGTGTCGTTCCTTGGAAAAATAGAAGAAGAATTAAAAATATTCCTTATGCAGCAAGCCTGGGTGTTCGCAAACCCAAGCAGTATGGAAGGCTGGGGCATAACCAGCATTGAAGCAAATGCTTGTGGTACGCCGGTGGTGGCGAGCAATGTACCAGGCCTGCGTGATAGCGTAAGAAATCCGCACACGGGCTACTTAGTAGAGTACGGCAACCCAGCAGCCTTTGCCGAAAAAATAGACCTGCTTATTTCCAACACCAAACAGCGGCAATTCATGGAGCAAGAGTCGCTCGACTGGGCTGCGAAGTTCGATTGGAACCAGCAAGCGGAAAAAGCACTGGAAGTGCTTTTGAATTAAGAAGTATGAATTAAGAATTAAGTAGATAACACATGCACAATTCTCAAAGCCCTAATAATACCTCATAATTTCTGAAGCATCGTACCCTAACTCTTCTGCCTGTTTAAGTTTATCTTTTAGCACAAGTTTCCAGATTTCAGATTGCAGCGTAATAAACTTATTGGTTTTTGGGTCTATAAGTTTGTAGTGGCCACCCTTGCCTCCGTCTACGTCAATTAAAAAACCTGCCTTGTGGAACGCTTTAGCAAGACGCTTTTGCGAAACATCGGAGGGCAGGTTAGGTGGTAGCATAAATTTTATTAGCGGTCTCCGCAACACTGTTGGCGAGTGTGAGAGGAGGATTAAAGCTAATTAAATCCGGAATGCAGTAGCGAGGGGGAACATTGAATGCGGTAAAGATTGCATCTTTAAGTTCCGCTTCTAGTTCCGGAAGGGTTTGTCCAGTTGCAGAAATATAACCTCGCGGATAGTTGACCGATTTTGCGTAAAAGTATTTCTCACCATCTTCGTCTATTTGTTGCACATCAAAAGACATGCCCCGATGCCGGAGTTCAATAAGTAAATCGCTAATTTTTTCCTGAGCCTTTCCAGGAGTAGCAAAGTAAGATTGTATACGTTGAGTAAAGTAAGACATATAATTAACTTGAGATAAGTATAAATCTAATCAAATTCATGGTCAAACTACTATTGTGACTAACTCCCACCTCTACACATTCTCATATTTAAACTTACGAAATGTGAGAATGTCGGGGGTGGGAAATGAGTAAAAGAAAACGGCATCCAGGGGATGCCGGCAGCAATGCTGCGGATGGTTGTTTTAGCGCACAGAGCTTCGCTGCTCGTAGGCTTTCGTGCTCGCTATGGCGTTTGTAATGCTAAACGCCAAATAGATTCCTATACACGCAGCCGTGCGGAAAAAGAAGTTTTTGGCATCCTTCATGTCCTCGGGCGAGTGTCGCATCGAGGCAATAACAATGCCGGCCACAATTGTGGCTGTCTCACTGGCTAGGTTTATCAATAAACCTTTAGCGAGACAGAGCTTGAGCATTTCCTTTCGCTCCTCAAGCTCCTCGCATTTAACAACTACATACCTGAAGCAGTATAGCGCGGCCATGCATTGCAGGAACAACAGAAATTTCAAAAAAGACACAGAATGCCTCCTAAAGTTTTTGAGCGGGTGAAACTTGATGGCTTAAAACTGCTAAGTCATACTTAAAAAGGTGGGCTTTAATTGGTGTCTTCGTCCTCGCTTGGGGGACAGAGCAGGCATGAGCCTGCTATGGCCACAACAAGGTAGAGCAGTACACCGCCCGTAGGCCCTTTCCAAAACGGTTGGGGTGTTGTCTCGCTATACACCATGGCGACGCCGAATACGGAAGCGCATGCGAGCTGCACTAGCCAGGTCAGAATGAGGCCTGGAATAAAGCAGACGAGTATGCAAAACCAGAAGTCGAATTTCCACCAGGCGTTTATTCCTACTACCGCCAAGGCGGCGAGCAGACCAAGAATAATATGGGCAAAGCTTGCCCAATCCTGTAGGCTTTGCAAGTCTTTCTCCTCCTTGAGCAAAAATTTGGCTTGCATAATTATGCATATTATTTGTCTTGTTGTCCACCCGGGGACAGTGCAATGTACTGGGCATGTCATACTTAAAAACATTCTCATATTCTTCCGCCGCCGCATAAAGCTAAGGCGGACTAACGTAATAATGTGAGAATGTCGGAGAGCAGGAAATGGGTAAAAGAAAAAGCCAGTATCTTCTCGGAAAGAAGCCTGGCGAAAGATTTTGATTGGCAACAAGCAGTGTCACTCATATCTGGGGTCGGAGCAGAACAGAGTGCCTAGCACGGCGACGGCGCTGTAGGCAATGTTCGCCCACGCCGCATTTGCAAACGAATCTGTGCCTGTCTCTTTCAAGACAATGAACAAGATCGCTTGTAAAACAATAGCGAAGACAAGCCCTTTCAGCGACGCGACTATTCCTTGTAATATAGTGTGTCGTTGGCGACGGTTGCCAACGATCACTACTAGCGCGACTATTAGGCTGAGCGCCGTGCGCAGCCAAAAAGTTCTATCGAGGTTCATTGACTCCTCCGAGCTGTGTTGCAGGCAAATCTGCAACGGGTTGTTACTTACCAAGCAGGGCGCGAAGGTCGCGTCTACCTGGTGCGACAATACATGTGCAGACTATAGCAGATAAAATGTAGCTGCCAAGTCCGCAGGTTTCAGCGAAATTGAGATACCACCAAGTTGCGAGCGGGGGATCCGACTCAGTATGGCAAACTATTTCGCATAGGATTTGCACCCCAAGCGCCAGGGCCAAACCCAGTGTGCAGCATTTGTATATGGAACCCCAAAAACGTCTGCGGCGTTTCTGGTTTCTCCACAATACAACTACTGCTGTAATAAAGCCGAAAAATATGTTCACAAGAATCTCTGCGCCACTAAACTCCATGGCGTTTTACCTCCTGTAAAAAAGTTCCACTACACAAGCTCGTCGAACTATCTACGTTTGCGAAAAGGGTTGATCGACGGCTCATTCCTCATGCGGGAGCTCATGGGAATGTTCGGTAGTAGGCGCACTGGGCTGCAGAAGCATATAATTATTGCTATCAGCAGTGCAATAATATAAACCCATGTAGATGTCATGTCCAATACTCCCAGATGGTAGTAAGACACGAAAAGCCGAACAAGTGCGGCTAGTAGGGTTCCTCCCAGTAGCAAATTTTGCAGCCACCTCTTAGAAATGTGCTGCAGAGTTAGCCAGGCCACATACGCCCACGGAATCCCTACAACTAATAATTCAGACAAATCCATTTTGTAGTTTCCTCCTTCAACCAGAATTTGAATTTGCATAATTATGCGTAATATTTACCTTTTTGTCAACTATTTTATATAATTACACACATGGACAAACTTAAAGTATCCATTGGAATACCCGCGTATAACGAAGAAGCTAATATAGTTCCGCTTTTAAAAGCTTTGCTTGCTCAAGATTTTGAGGAGGTAGATTTAGTAGAAATCATTGTGGTATCAGATGGTAGTAGTGACAAGACTGTAGTATTGGCTAATTCACTAAATGATTCTCGGATCCATGTTATAGATAGCAAAGAACGCAAGGGACAAGCGGAAAGGCAGAATGAGATATTGAATATTTTCACTGGCGATGTCTTGGTGTTGCTCAATGCCGATGTTTTACCTGAAAATAAAAAATTTATTCAAAATATTGTAGCCCCGCTGCAAATTTCCGGTGTCGGTCTTACGAGCTGTAAGCATGTGCCAGTGGCCTCAAAAACATTTGTCGGCAAGGTACTCGGATTTAGCGTGAAACTAAAAGACGCAATGGTAGAGCCGATTAATGATGGTAGGAATATATATATGTGTCACGGGGGCGCTAGGGCTTTCTCGAAAGAGTATGCAAAAAAACTCCATTGGCCAGCAGCTGTAGGTGAAGACGCCTACTCATACCTGCGGTGTAAGGAGCTGGGCTATGAGTTTAGATATTTATCGAATACTATATTACTGTATGGTGTGCCACAAAATTTGAAAGATCATTTTAAGCAAAGCGTGCGATTTAGAAATAGCCAAAAGATATTGCGCTCTGAATTTTCGGGAGAAGATATAAAGGCAGAATATGCCATACCAATTTCACTATTTATTTTTACCCTGTTTCATTTTCTAATAACACAACCAATTCTCACAGTGTGCTATTTGATGTTCCAAATTATCGGACTTTTGAATCCTTATCGCGTTAGTAATTCCGCCACATGGGAGCCCTCCACAACCTCTAAAAGATTAATTCAGTAGAATGAAAATACTTATACCAAATGGATCTAGTGCGACGAATGTGGGTGATCAGGCTATATTGATCGGGCTCTTGGGCGTATTAAAAAATAAATACACAAATGCTAATTTACAAGTCCATGCGATTGATTCTTTTTCGTATGCGGGAATTATTGACGAAAGGCTTGATGAAACCTTGTATAGTTGGGCCGTGTTTGAAAATCAAAATACTTTCGTGCGCATATTTAGATGCGCCCAGTTGCTCCTTGCGTATGTACTCTATCGGTACGGAATTGTAATGGTTCCTATCCAGAAGCATCTTCGAAAGCTTTTGGATGATTACAGACTTTCTGAGCTTATTGTGTTTACAGGTGGTGGATTTTGGCGAGCAAAAAAGGGTTTAACGCAAGCCTTAAACCTCGGAATGCATGTGTTAATGCTAAAATTTGCAAAGTTGTGGGGGAGTAGAGTGATTGTTGCTCCAGTAAGTTTTGGACCATTCGCATATAGTTGGCAAGAGCGATGGGTAGCGAATACGCTACATGAATGTGCTGAGGCAGTTTTTATTCGCGAGTCAATTTCTTTCGAGAAGCTAGGGCATTATCCGCATTCAAACATGATTCTCACGAGTGACTTGGCGTTTGTTCTTGAACCTCCTCATGTTGATGTAGGTAGTCACTCTAAATTGGTTATTGGATTTACACTCCGCGATTGGCTTGCAAAGGATAAACAAAATAAATTCGAAAATGAATTAATTACCGTTTTAATAGACGCAGCGGCCAAATACAACGCGTCGATTTTGCCCATTGCGCAGGTCGACTCGTTAAAGTTTGGAGATGTAGACAAGGCAATTGCAGAGCGGGTTAGCGCAGAGCTCAGAGCTGCAAGGGTGGAGGTGCTACCATTGGCTACCCCGAACACTATATGGGAGGCAATGCAAATATATGCTCAGGTAGATGTGCTTATAGGAATGCGCATGCACTCAAATATATTGGCCGCCCTGGTAAACACTCCCTTTGTGCCCATTGCCTACGAATACAAGACTCAAGGCATCGCCGCTCAGTTAGGGGTGCTAGAATTGTGTATCAACTCAGAAACAGATTCTGGTAGGGACGTCTCAAGCGTGCTCGGAAAAGTTATCGAAGGGAGAAGTGAGTATAAACGTATTTTAAAGGAGAACGTAGAATTAGTGCGGGATGATATATATGAGCATTTTGGCAGTTTATTCAACGTGAGCAGTAGCGTGCCTATACTCCCAACAGTTACCTTGGGTATTGCGGCATACAATGCTGAATCGAACATTGTGCAGCTCTTAGAAGCGCTTACGACACAGCATGCTGAGGGGTTTGTCATAGAAAAAATTATTGTGCATGTTGATGGAGACGGGGATGCCACAAGTACCAAAGTCAAGTCTTTTGCCCAAAAGAATGTGTGTTTAATTGAAACCTTGCCACGCAAAGGGTTCGCAAATGCATTTATCACCCTTATGCATGCTTCTACAAGCGATGTTACAATCTTATTCAATGACGATATATTAATTGATGACCCTGAGTTAATAAAAAAACTTGTTCAACCCTTCAGTGACTTTAGTAATATTGGCCTTGTGTGTGGCCATCCGGCGCCGTTGCCTCCTATCTCCTTCGTAGATAAGGCAATCACAACAAGTCATTTTGCTTGGGATACCATGCGTATGCAAATGCGACAGGGTCATAACGCTTTTACGGTCGACGGCAAAATTATGGCCATGTCTAAATCTTTTATGCGGTCTATTGAAATCCCTAAAGATCTGGCAGATATGGGAAATGTAGATGCCTATATTTATCTCGAATGCCAACGCGCGGGTTTTGGTTTCCGATATGTGCGCGATGCAGTGGTAAAATATAGAAATCCAATCAATATGAAAGAACATTTTGCTTGGGGTATTCGTAACAATGCCAACCAACATCGTTACAAGAAAAGATATGGCGAGTTTGTCGCCCAAAAATATAGCAAGCCACGCTTCTTATATATTAGTTCTTTAGGGCAACAATTTTTACGGAACCCACTTGGAGCTCTATTTATATTTTTTGGTAGCTTCTACATCCGCAGAAAAGCGAAAAAATATGCAAAAACTTTTAGCCAGACGTGGACTGTAATTGGTACATCAAAGAATCTACAGTAGATAAAGCAAATGGACTAGCAGTTCAATTTCATGAACTACGATAATACAAAAGATTATTTATTTTTGCCTGAAGAGTACAGTGCTAAGAAGCATTTAACGTACGATACGTTTGTGGGGGTAAGTGCGCTGCTGCTGTTTTTAGCTATGGTGTTAGGGCTTACGCACTATGCTTTTGGAATACCGTTGGGTACTGCTATTTCTGTTCCAGTGGCCATATTCTTTTTTGCGCTCATGACTTTTAAACTGTTTGCTGTGCTTTACGGTTTTACAGCCAAGCCCATAGACTTTTCTAAAAAAGAAATAGATGCGCTTACAGATGCGGAGTTGCCGCACTACACCATTCTTGTTCCGTTGTACCGAGAAGAGGGAGTCATACGCCAAATTATAAAAGCTATGACGGATATAGATTACCCTACGAGTAAGCTAGAAATAATTATTACCTTAGAGGCATACGACACGCCAACCATAGAAGCAATAAAAGCTGCAAAACCTCCTAAGCACATACGCACGCTCATATTGCCAGATGTACAACCAAAAACAAAACCGAAAGCGCTGAACGTTGCTTTCTTGCAAACTACCGGCGAGTTTCTAGTAATATATGACGCGGAAATAATACCCGACCCCGACCAGCTTAAAAAAGCTGTACTGGGTTTTCGTAAGTACCTAGATATTGGCTGTCTGCAAACCCGGCTCGACCACTACAACGCCACTCAAAACTGGATTACAAAATTATTTAACACGGAATTTTCTTTTTACTACGACTTACTCCTTCCAGGGTTACAGAAGGTAGGTTCGCCTTTGCCACTTTCTGGGCACAGCACACACTTCCGCCGTGAACTGCTAGAACGCATAGGTGCATGGGACCCTTACAATGTTACGGAAGACTGCGACATAGGCATACGCCTCCACCGCATAGGCTATAGAACTGGTGTGCTTAACTCCGTCAGTAGGGAAGAGGCAACCACAACGCTTTCGTCTTGGATCATGCAGCGTACTCGCTGGATGAAAGGTTTTACGCAAACAAGCATTGTGCATTTGCGTAATCCACGGCGCTTTAAGCGAGAAATAGGAGGTTGGAAAAACCTTGCAGTGTTCCTCATGATGGTACCATGCATGGTGCTGGCAAACTTTTTGAACTTACTTTCCTGGCTTTTATTTACCCTTTGGCTCATAACTCACTCACCGTACATCCAAACACTTTTTCCCGGACCTATTCTATATATGTCCGTGGTATCGTTTGTAGTGGGGAATTTCATTTTCCTCTACATGAACGCCATAGGTGCATATAAACGTGGGCGATACAGCTTAGTTAAATACACACTGCTCTCTCCGGTGTATTGGCTCATGCTTTCTGTGGCCACGGTGCGCGGACTTGTGCAAATAGTTACCAGCCCCCACCATTGGGAAAAAACAAAGCACGGTACCCACTTGCCAGCACAGCCTGCGCAGAGAGTGCTGCGCCCTGCGCCACCACTGGTCACTTCAAGGGTCATAAGAAGGAAGGTGAGGGTGACCGCATGACAAATATTTTGAAAAAATATCGTATAGAAATTATTTTGAGCGCTGTTGCCAGCTTTTTAGCCGTATGCGCTTCGGTCTATTTTTATGTTCAGGGAATTGCGCTGGCAAATGGCGATGCCATAGCACACTTAAACATAAGCCGCCGTGTGGTAGATAGTCTCACGCCGGGCTTTGCACAGCTTGGGTACGTGTGGCTGCCTTTGAGCCATGTACTGAGTTTGCCATTTATTTGGATTGACGCTTTGTACTACTCTGGGTTTGCGGGCACTATGTTGTCCATGGCTGCATATGTAGGTGCAAGTATTTTTGTATACAAAATTGCGCGACTCATTTCCGGAAGAGTGCTTGGCGGTATAGCAGCATTTGTACTCTTTGCGGTAAACCCCAACGTGCTCTATGCACAATCTACTCCGCTCACAGAAGCCTTTTACCTTTTTACCCTCGCTGGGGCCGTGTACTACCTTCTGTGTTGGGTTAAAAAAGCTGAGTTGTACTCGCTTATAGCGGCCACGCTTTTTTTACTAGCAGGAAACTTTTCTAGGTACGATGGCTGGTTTATAACTTTTGCAATTTTTGTCTTACTCTTTGCATACGAATTTGTAAGAAATAAGAAGTGGGAAAAAACTGAGGCCGTGTCCATTATATTTGGCCTCACTGCATTTCTAGCCCCAGTACTATGGCTTGTTTGGAACTGGGTGCTGTTTCATAACCCATTGAACTTTGCTACGGGAGAATTTTCCGCTAAAGCACAGCAGCTTACCTTGCTTCGAGAGGGCGGACTTCCTTCCTATCACAACTTAGCAAATTCTATTGCGCACATATTTTATGCAGGACAATTGGTAGCTGGTTGGGGTTTGCTTGCCGTTGGGGTACTCGGAGCTTTATATAGTATAGTTAGGGCCGTGCACCAAAAAGCATATTATCAATTATTCTTTTTAGTGCTTGGCTTACAGCTCGTATATTATGTAGTGAATGTATATGTGGGGAATGGAGTTATATTTGTGCCAGAGCTCGCTCCGCATAAAATGTTCAACATTCGCTACGCCCTTACTTTTTTACCATTCTTTGCAGTTGCGGCAGGAGTGCTTGCAGCTCGCTCTCGCATTATTTTTGCCCTATTGCTTGTAGTAGTGGTAGGCGAATATGGATACTTGGTTAGTCAAAAAGATATAATAGTTGTGAACGAGTCTGTGTATGGCTATGCAAGTCAGGCATCTAATGCTACGCGCATACACGCAGGCCGCTGGCTAGCAGGTCACTACACTGGAGGGAAAATTTTAGGAGATACGTTTGTAAATGACACAACCGCATTTTTTAGCCGTATACCGCTCAAAGAGTGGGTGTCCACGAGCAATACTGCAGAATATGGCTCCGCGTTCAAAAACCCATCGGCTGTAGTAGACTGGGTGCTGGAGCGGCAGGGTGATGCCATCTCTCGCAGATTCAGTGAGGCAGATCTATATTCAGATGGGTTTGGTAAGGTATATGAGAATAACGATGTAGCTATATACCAAAAAGGAGCCGCACTGCCACAACAAGCAATAGTAGTAGAGCCTCCAGTACAACCACTTCCTGCACCTGTTACGCAGCCTGAACCCGAAACTCTACCAATACAACACCGCATTGCGAGAGGGGAAAGCCTATGGGATGTGGCAGAAATATATTTTGGTGATGGCAAGCGTTGGCCAGAAATAGCCGCCGCAAACCACATCCAAACCCCAGACCTCGTACGCACCGGAACGCTATTAACCATTCCTCAGTAGGAGAGAAGCTTATGAAAAATTTCTTCGCAATTACATTTATAGTAATTCTCGCATCGGGATTGTATCTATTCACACTCAGAGGCGTCCCGGGCAATCCTGAGCCTGGAACTATAAAGGCCACACTTGAGCAGCCGCCAAAGCCGTTTGAACTTTCGCCGGAGCGTGGTCGCTTTGCGCACGTCCTTTCGCTCGCAGAGACTGGTCATTATGCGCTATCTCAAGAACTTGGCGAGTTTGTATACCCGGATGTGGGGTGGCGTGATGGAAAGTTTTATAGTTACTTTGCTCCGGGGATATCGTATATGGCCCTCCCGTTTTATCTACTTGGAAGACATTATAATCTGTCGCAGGTATTTACATTTGGATTTATATCTTTGGTAAGCATACTAGCGTTAATATTTTTGTATTTGATAGCAAGGAATATATTAAAAATGCCAGTGTGGGCAAGTCTACTTGCAGTAATAATTTTTGCGTTTGGCTCGACTGCGTGGAGCTATGCCGTAACGTTGTATCAGCACCATGTAACTGTATTCTTTATTCTCTCTTCTTTTTATGCAGTGTGGAAATACAAGCACAGCAAAAGTTGGAGCTTCGTTTGGGGCGCGTGGGTGTGGACTTCATATGCGTTAGCTTTGACCATTGACTACCCAAACGCGCTACTCCTGTTGCCAGTAATGATATATTTTTTTGTTGTTTCTATAAGGGCAGAGCAGACGGAGACTCGGTTCAGAGTTGCGCTCCGCGCCCCATTTGTTCTGTCGGCTATATTCTTCGTTATAATTACTGGCTTGCACTTGTATCATAACCAAACGGAGTTTGGTAGTTGGAAACGCGTTAGCGGGAGTTTAGTAGGATATAAAGAAATTAAAGCTAAAAATTGGGAGACTTTGCCAGTTTCAGAAATTCAGAAGAATATTACAACTGCTCAGAAAAGTAAAGACAATGTGGCAAAGTTTTTTACAGAGACGCAAATTCCCAACAGTCCAGGCACACTCTTGTTCTCTAAGGATAGAGGTCTGTTCTTTTTTGGCCCTATCTTCCTCCTTGCACTGCTCGGAATGTATGTACTTACTAAGAAGATCAATCTAGAAATTGGTATACTTTTTGGTCTTGTTAGTGTTAACTTGTTTTTATATGGAAGCTGGGGAGATCCCTGGGGTGGGTGGTCTTATGGTACTCGATATTTAATACCCTCCATGAGCGTGCTGGCTCTGTTTGTTGCATATTGGGTTTCGCGCCCGCGATTTAGCTTACTTAGAAAGCTTGTCGCGTTTATACTATTTGCGTATTCTTCCGCAGTCGCACTCATTGGAGTACTGACCACCAATGCGGTGCCTCCGCGGGTTGAAGCAGACTATTTACATACTGGCTACAATTACTTGCTTAATTGGAAGTTTTTTATTGACAGTAATAGTGGTAGTTTTTTGTATAATACATATTTCAAATATGGTGCCACACTGCCCCAATATGCAGCAGGGTTGTATTTGGTACTTCTGTTGGTTTTTGTGGTAGTAGTGTTTGTGTTGCCGTGGCTATTTAAGGACGACACCAAGCAGTTAGTCCCAGAACAGGAGGCGCATGTTTAGTATTACAATTTCTAAAAAGAGAATAGAAAATGCGTACACGTGGGCAGAGAGTCTGCCTTTAGGAAAAGTGGTCGCTGTTTTGGCAATTCTGTTTAGTGTTGGTGCGCTTATTTGGTCGTATGTACACGGGTACATTATAGTGTACGGTGATTCGGAGTCCCATTTAAATATTGCAAAGCGTGTAGTGGACTCTATTACTCCTGGGTTTGCACAACTTGGTGGCATATGGTTACCTTTGCCGCATCTGCTTATGGTGCCGTTTGTGTACTTCAATTTTATGTGGCACACCGGTCTAGCTGGTTCTGTTGTTTCCGGGGCGGCATTTGTTATTTCGGTTATCTATTTATACAGACTTGCTCTGTACATAAGCAAAAGCAAGCTCATGGCCTTTGCTACAAGCGCTGTGTTCTTGCTTAACCCGAACATATTGTATGTGCAAACAACTCCCATGACGGAGATGCTGCTAATTATGTTCTTTATATTGTCTACGTATCACTTTTTGCGTTTTGTGGAAGACCAAGACAATGTAGCAGCTTTGGTCGCAGCGGGAATATTTACCTTCCTTGCCACACTCTCACGCTACGATGGGTGGTTTTTAGCGGGCATGGAGCTTGGGGTGATTGGGCTCATGTACATGCCATGGGAGAGAATGCGAAAGGGTGTTCGAAGCACGCTGGGATTTTTTAAAACAGAACAGTGGCAAGGTTTAGAGGGGCGGCTCATAATGTTTGGGGTCATAGCATTTTTTGGTGTTGCGTTATGGCTGCTGTGGGATGGTCTTATTTTGGGTGACCCACTGTATTTTACTCACAGCGTGTTCAGCGCAAAGTCTCAGCAAAACGAATGGCTTGCTAAAGGCGCGCTACCTTCGTACCACAATGCTTGGCTCTCGTTTCTCTACTACACGGTAACGGCCATGAGTACTGGGGGAGTGATAATGTTCATTTTGGCAATTGCTGGAGCTATAACATTTGCCGTGTATAGCAAAAATAAGCACAAGTATTACATACTGCTTATTTTACTGGTGCCGTACATTTTCAACATTATAACCCTCTTCATGGGTCAGTCAGTTATATTTATACCCCACCTGACTCCGGTAGGGTTTGAATGGCGCTTGTTCAATGTACGCTATGGCGTTATGACAGTGCCGCTGATAGCGTTTGGGGTAGGGTATTTGTTCTACCATGCTAAGTGGCGGGCACGCTTGCTTATTGGCGCACTATGCATTGCCCAGTTGGGGCTTTATGCTATTGGGTACTCTAAAGTGATAGTGCTTGAAGATGGCCTGCATGGTCTTTCAAGTGCAGTGGCGCAGCAACCAGATGTGCAGCAATGGATAACCGAGCATTATGATGGAGGCTTGTTACTGCAAGATGATTATGCTCGTACTATAAGTGTTATTCGTGCTGGGGTGCCCATGGAAAACACTATATACATAGGTAACAAACCGTACTGGGACGAAAGTCTAAAAGAGCCAGAAAAATATGCGCGATGGATAGTCATGCAGAAAAATGATGCAGTGTGGTCCGCGCTGTACGACGACCCTGCGCTCCAGGGAAGGTTATATAAGTACTTTGTTAAAGTATATACTTCGCCGGACATCCTCATTTTCAAAAGAAATGAAGCCATTCCTGCCGGGCAGTAGGGTAGTGCTGTGTGCCTGACTATGCTGAATGCTAATAAGTCTATTAAGTAGTTTCTGGTAGAATATAATAATGAAATTTAACCTATTACCTAAAAGTATAATACTGGCCATTGCTGCAACTATTGCGCTCTTATATGCTCCGACCCCTACTTTCGCAGCGCCTTTGCCGACCCCACCTGCAGGGCAGCTGTGGCACTATCAATGTATAGATACCATGAAAGTTTCGCGGGATGCTGCGCGGGAGTTTTTGAGTAAGCCCGAGTATGCTACAACATTCATAGTCAAAGAAGTTGCGGAAATTAAATCCCTGGGCGCAACGTGCATAGCCATAGATACTCCGTACGATGAAGAATTTGTTCCGCTTATAGCAAAGTGGGTAAGTGCGAGCAGGCAGCAAGGTTTGAACGTGTGGTTCCGCGGAAACTTTTCGGGGTGGGAAGCATGGTTTAACTATCCAAAATTAAAAAATGGTGCAGAACATTCTGCGAAGCTTTCGGAATTTATAACTAAGCATGCAGACTTGTTTGCAGATGGGGACATACTTAGTCCTGCGCCAGAAGCAGAGAATGGAATACTTGGAAATCCCTGGCGCACAGAAGCATCTAAACAACAGCTGCGAGACTTTGTGTGGCAGTCTAGCGATGCATGCCAAAGGGCGATTGCGGGAATAAACAAAAAAGTACACTGCGGGTGGTTTAGTGCAAATGGCGATGTAGCGCGTGATATATATAACCACGATCTATTACAAAAAGCTGGTGCGGTTACGGTTATAGACCACTATGTTTCTAGTAGCAGTCGCATGGGTAGGGACTTAGATACGTACGCAAGTAAACAAGGGTTGCCCATAATGATAGGGGAGTTTGGCGCACCCATTTTAGATATAAACGGACCCATGTCCGAAAGCCAGCAAGCGCAGTTCGTAGGGGAGTTGTTTCGCCAGTTCTATACCCACAAGAGTACGGTAATAGGCGTAAACTACTGGGTACTCCGTGGTGGTTCTACCTCTATTCTGAACGACGACGGAAGCGAACGGCAGGTGGCAAATGTCATACGCGACTATTTTATGCCTGGGCAAATTACCGGTAGAGTAGAGGACGGCCTGGGTAAAGCAATGAAGGGTGCGACTATTTCTACTGGGGATGGGGTTACACAAGTTACCACGAATGATAAAGGAGAGTATAGTATTTCCGCTCCTGCTGGTGGGCTCGATATTTCTATTACAAAAGACTCCTATACAACGGTAAGTGCGAGAACAGAGTCTGTGCGCGGCGGTAAAACAATAGTAGACATTCGTCTTGACCCCCTTAAACCAAGTTTTTGGTATAAGGTTCGAGCAAAGCTGCGTTTATAAATAAATGTATCTCAAGGCTTGATTAAACCCCCAATCTGGCTTATACTTTGTCTAGCAAATACCAACATACAACACGCTGAACCAACGGGGTCAGCGTGTTGTTGCGTAGTAAAACACAAAAAACTTTGAGGAGACACTATGTTAAACAAAACGGCCATGCAGGCCTTACTGGTTTTAGTCTTGGTTCTTATTCCTGTTTCCATTGCATCTGCACAACCTTCCACTGGCGACTTTAAAAAAGCGGCAAAACTGCAGTCTGAGCTTTCGAAACAAAGAAAGACGACCTGCAATTCTGTGAGTAGCTTTGCTGATGGGGTGAATGTGGAGTTCCATAATTGGCATAATGATGAAGAAGTGGTCATAGTTCTGGTCTTCATCAATGCTTACCACCCAAGCGCCCAGGACCAAAAAAAGCTGCTTCAGATGGTTGGAGACGACGACTACACCTTGGAGTACTCAGAAACCCGAGTGGATGGTGGTAAGGGGCGGGAATCGGCTGGGTCCTATCTTACTTTCAAAAAACGGGAGCCAGCCAGGACGGTTCCAAAAAAGAAGTGATATTGAATAGGCACGGTCAAACTTTGTCGCGGGGCACCCAGCTAGTGCCCCGCGCTATATTTACTGGCAAGAAATACCCCCCTAACGCTCTTGCTATGCTCAGTTAGACGGTTCTAGCTGGGAGTTGACTACCCAAACGGGTAGTGTGTGGAGATATGAATGGAGAGGAATATGAATTTGAAAAGAGCCTTCTTATTTGCAGTCTTTGCGTTGCCAGTGTCTTTGGCCGTGGTGAGTTACATGTATGCGCCGGACCATAGCCATAGCGGCAATGCGAAGGAGTATGCGGGTCGGGCGGCGGATGCTGAAAGGGTAGTTTTTCAAAGTAGCGCGGAAGAACGAGGTGGCATTCTCTTGTACTTCCAGCTCTGGAAAAATAAAACAGAACATGAGCTCATTACCATCAAGGTGAACTCAACGCATCCATTCTGCAGAGCTCTTGGTACGGCGGCAGGAGAGTACTTTATTACTTATTCTGATAGCAGGGTGGATAGCCCCGCTAGCGAAGAAACCGATGGGTCTTATTTAGACATAAGCCCAAAGGTTCCCGAGGGAGGAATTAGATTAATAGGGCTGACCACACGAAGTCAGTCATTTCACAGAAGCTTGCCGCGGGGTAAGCTTCTTTTTCATTTTATACATATATATAAATAAAACCGCAGCGTACTGTCTGCGACTGGGAAAACCCAATAGTGCTTGTTAAATTACACATTTTAATGTTTGCAATGCTCAGGGTAGGTGTTTGCTTTTAAATGTGCTTTGTGGTATAGTACGCAAAGCAAAAACAAACAGCTCGCAATTAGGCGGGTTGTTTGTTTTTCCGAAATAGAATTTAGCCAAAAAGGAGAAAGTCGTTGAGAATTAGAAAGGTCTTAATAATTCTTTTGCTGCTCTTGTTGGCGCTGCTTGCAAGTTCGGTTTTGACTCCAACAAATAAGCAATCCCCAACTCAGCAAGAGTCGAGCGAGCCAGACCAACAGCCAAGCCCGGACCCACTGTAGGGTCGGGGCACGCCAAAAAACTGCTCAAGAAATTCTTGAGCCACAAACATGAGGCGGAGCTAATGAAGTTCGCGAACAACTTGCTTCTTGCTCTAGTATTTTTACTGGCATTTGCCGCAGTGTTGTATTTCGGCAATGCCGTAGCGCAAATGATAGGGAGGATTATTGCAAAGCTCGGAAGAGTTTTGCAGTAACATAGCTAACTCAAACAGAAAGCAGCTTAACCTGCTTTCTCCGACCACCCGGACACGAGTGGCAACCCGCGCATAATTACTGCGCACAAAAAAGGAGACACATATGCCGGGGCTATTTGCTGGCGTTGTATTCTTTCTCATTGCGTGTGGGGTGGTAGGTTGGTGGACCGGTACAAGCTGGAAGTTTTCTTGGCTTCCGCTTGGTATAGGGATAGTGCTCTTAGTAGGGTACGTATTAGTGGGGAGTAGTGTTTCCCACGAGCCACCAAACCGCGAGAGTTAAAAAACCTAAACGGGAAGTGGCTCAGCCTGCTTTCCAAACACCACTGACCGTAAGTGGAAACCCGCGTAGGCATTACACTGCGCACAACCAGGAGAATTCATGCTTACTGTAATTTCATTGGTTATTCTAGGCTTTCTTGCCTGGAGGAGGGAAGTTGGGCTCCGCCGCAAAATTGCCGAGTTGGAAGCTGATTTGCTTTTTGGTAACGCTACCATAACCAGCTTTGAAAAAGACGGTTATGGGTTCTTGCTGAAGCTTAGGACCGAGCATAATGGCATGAGGAGTCTATTTTTGCCACCCAATCACGAGTTTCGCCACCAAGTCGGTACTTGTGTGAGCGTTCGTATTAGACCCAGCGGCAAAGAAAAGGCACGCCTGAGCCTTGAGCCGGCGGATAAGCTAAAAATTACCAACCTTGACGCCGTAACTGAACAGCCAGATGACTAGGACCGCATAAGTCATTTTTGCTGTTCAAAAGAACGGGAAGTAGCTCAGCATACTTCCCAAACACCACTGACTGTAAGTGGGAACCCGCGCAGATACTACATTGCGCACAACAAAACGGAGGTGAGCACCATGCTCAAAATATTTAGTCTTCTTAGCTTTCTGGCGACAATATTGCTTGCAGCACTATATTCGTCAAAAAAACGAGAATGGGCGGAGGCCGAAGGTCTGCTTGGTCAATCAGAGGCGTCAAAGTATAAAGGAGAAATTTTTGTCGTCGGTTTTATAGAGACGGCAAAGTGTGTCACATTTGCACTTATTGGCGTTGACGGATGGACTACTCTAGAAGTTTTTGAGGGTAGTCCAATTCTAGAGGGGTTGCGAAAGAGGTCACAGCACCTTCTTTGGTTTTCTCTGAGTTGTCTCACGGAAGGTGACACGGCACCCAAAAGGAACCCTGCACGTTTTCTCGATTTTACGAGATTGCTTCAGCGCGCAGATCTTCTTCAAAGGCACCTTGGTGACATCGCAATAAAATTCCATTCGTTCCCTAAAATGCATCAAGAGGATGCTATCCTTTCAGCGGGGGAAGCAGCAGACATCCTAGTTGAGTGCTGCAAGGGGTTTAATGCTATTCATGGCGTTAGAATTGCATTGTGGGTGGACTCAATGAGGGGTATGTATGGTGACGAATCTGAGATATTAAAGGTTCTCGATAAGCTCGAAGAGGATCTTGGCATTTCGTCAATCCGTCGGTTGATGCAACTTCTTCCTGAAGAATCCTAAACTTACACCTCAAGTCCACTTGGACTACTCACAGCTGGGGTGTGTGCAATTTCAAAAACTAAGGCGATCGCTGTGATCGTCTTTTTCTTTTACCAATTTTCCGTCGGAGTGGTCATCCCGCTCAGTGGAATACTAACCACGCTTAGCGTGGTCATCTTTGCAACGGGCTTCATCCAATTCAAAAAACAGCAGTATTGCCGGAAGGTGTATTTTGTGTTAAAGTATAGCCGGCATTTTGAACCACATGCGTGGGAAAAAATGGCCATAGGCACACAAATTAAAAAATGTGCAACAAACAACCCGACGGAACAAAAAGAAGGTGGAAAATGAAATTCAGAACTACAATTGTGGTAGGTTTTCTCACACTGCTCGCTATCGGAGCATTTAGTTTCTATGCACACAACGGCTCGGCCGCAACGCCGCAGAAACAGTTAGCCACAATCTATTTGGCAATCGCGAATAGGCCGGGTGCGGTTGAAAATCAAGAGCACGATGCAACGCATACTTCTGGTGCGCTAACCGTTGATGGGACAAGGTTTGAGATTCAGTTCATCTCAAACTTTTCTAACGCCGATATGCCGGCAACCATTACTAGGATTGGGAAAGATCATACGGAGATTTTGACAATCTCCAGAAGTGGTGATCTTATCGAATCCTACGACATGCCCAACACGCCTGGGGCAACGCCTCAGAACAGGTGGAGCCAAAAAGAAGGTGGTGCGGAAAACGACCAGGCCATGGGCACTGTTCGTCGCGACAGTTGGTTGAAAATTCTGGCTGAGAAGCTTCAACCGCCTCCGGCACCTGTAGGCTAATACGCTGTCCCACGCAGCTGGGACATAGCCGCGGGCAAATTCATGAACTTACAAACACAGACGATGCTGCGATCGTCTTTTTCTTTTGCCAATTTTCATTTTGATGGTTGCAAAGATGACCATTGCAACCAAAATTTCCGTCGCAATGGTCATCTTTGCAACGGCAGTACTAACCACGCCTAGCGTGGTCATTCCCAACCTGATTGGGAATCCAGTCGGCCTACCAGCCGACATCAAACTAGTCCAATAATCCCGCTTGTATGGCGGGACTGGATCCCCGCCCGCTTCGTCCGAACTACAGCGCGGCGAGCATTCGCGAGGATGACAGAAAATATTTTTATAGATAAAAAGAAAGAGTAGTGCAGGATGGGCTTTTAGGCCAATCACTTACACTACTCTTTTGTTGATGCTTTTACCACTCTGGGTATTCAGTCCTTGCGACTGTCCTACCAGTGTGGCCCATCCCTTTTAAGTGCTTCTTCTCTTCACCAACCATGGCTGAGCGAAAAGCAATTATCGCCAGCACAACGCCAATTATGAACGTGTGCATCATTGGCATCTCCATAAAATTGAAGAGTCCAACTTCAAACTCGATAATTGCTAACGTGATAATCGCCACTGTAGCAGCCAATACGTAACTATTTTTCCATGCCATCGCGCCGATGGCAATTATGAATAGTACAACGAAGGCCGTCGCAAGCATCTCCTTCGAAAAGGTATTGCTGAGAAAGCTCTCAAAAGATTGGAAAGGGTCGTTGTTAACGACCTGCAAAAATATTGTTGTTAAAAGCATTTGTATTATTCCTCCCGGAATCAAATTGTAATATTGTGATTTTGCGTGTAAGTAACTGTTTTATTGGGTTGTTTTGCTCTTATTAAGAGCTTTTCTTCCCACAGTTACCAGGTGTTTGTGTTAAAAATACTATAACATATTATGCACAATATGTCAAGTATTAACGCACAAAAACACCGTATGTTACAGCGGGGAACGGGCAATTGCTTAATTACCTCTTGCTTAGTAGGGATTAAATAAACTTCCGCAGAGAAACGGTAAATTAACTTTTATCTATGCAGTTTTCCCCAGGTGAGCATGATAGTATATATGTATGTCCTCTACACGGGATGGAGTCAGCATCGCCTGCAGCTTTGCTTACACATCCAGCACCTTCTGGAAAAAATACCATTAAGTAAGAAGTGCGGTAGGACAGAAAAGCTTAAACTCAAATATGAAAAAGAAATTATGGATTGTCGCAGGGCTTGGGAGCCTTGCCCTCGTAGCTGCCATCTACCAAGGTGTACAGCTTACCCGTCAAAACGCAGCACCTTCATACGAACCCATTAGCAAGCGACGCGCACTAGAACTACAAGCAAACAATCTCAGTGTACAAGCCGGCCCTACCACAGATACCATTGTTGTGCCGCCGCCAGCCACTCCTATGGCTGCAGACTCTACTGCACCTGCGGTGCTTGGCACCTCTGTGGCAGTGGACCTTACCGCTCCTACACTTGCCTGTTTGAGTGGAAAGCTTACTGCAAAACTTTCTTGGACTGCAGGCAGCGGAGTAACTTCTTATATTATTGAAAAGAAACCAGCAGGCAGCAGCGACTCCTCGTGGGTTGCAGTGTCTCCTAAATTACCAGCAACAGTTTTGTCTTATACAGACGCCAACGTGAGCCAAAGCGGCTCATGGACCTACCAAGTACACGCAGTAGCAAGCAGGAAGAACATCTACTCAGATGAGCTCACCGTAAACAGCTACTCGTGTAGCGCCGCAGCATTCTCCGGTGGTGCAACTCCTACCCCAACACCGCCACCAGCCGCAGCTCCAACTCCTACCCCAACTCCAGCCCCGCAGCCAACCCCATCTCCAATAACTACCGCAACTGTTCCCGCAACTACGAACATGCAGTGGGGTGCATATGTAGGCTGGCGCACAACCGATTTGCCTGCGTTTGAATCTACCGTTGGCAAAAAGGTAAACATACAAGCCACCTTCGTGCACTGGGGAAATGAAAACCAGTTTCCTTCAGACTTAGCAGCGCCTTTGAAAGCTTCGGGTAAAACCTTGCTCATATTCTGGGAAGCCATGGACTACAATGGCGACGTCATAAACCAACCTGCATTTAGCTACGACAGAATTCTTGCAGGGGATTATGATAGTTACATAAAGAGCTTTGCAGCCCAAATAAAAGCCTATGGTGCTCCTGTTATTGTAATTCCGTTTGAAGAAGCAAATGGAGACTGGTACCCATGGTCTGGTACGGTAAACGGCAATACTCCTGCCAAGCACATAGCTGCCTACCGCAGAGTACATGACCTCTTTGCCGGAGTATCGAACGTAAAGTTTGGATGGAGCATGAACAACGACTCCCAGCCAGACACTACAGCAAACAAACTGGAAAACTATTACCCAGGTGATGCGTACGTAGACTACGTGGGTGTAAATGGATTTAACTTCAACAATCCATGGCAAACCTGGGACCAAGTATTTGGCCCAGCACTTACCAAGCTTACTCAGTACAACAAACCAACCTACATATTCTCTATGGCCAGTGCTCCTGGCACGCAGAAAGCTACCTGGATAACTACGGGTATAGGCAGCAGCCTTAAGAAGTATCCCAAGGTTGCTGGCTGGGTATGGTTTAATGAAAACAAGGAACGCGACTGGCGCGTAAACTCAGATGCCACATCGCTGAGTGCGTTTAAGGCAGTGCTTCCGTAGGAGGCAAGGTAGAATCTTGAATTACGAATCAAGAATTATGCACAGAGACTCTTCGCAATCGCGGAGAGTCTCTTTTAAGCTAAGGAGGTTGAATTTTCGCAACAGGGGAGTGTAACGTTGTGTGCGGTAAAAGCAATATGCTAGTTACAGCCTTTGGCCCATTTATCAAAGTTCCGTTGTGCATAACTATGCGGTGAGCATATGCATTACGCCACAAAACTGCTTATTTACAAGCAAAGAAAGACTTTGACAAAATAGGCAATAAGTTATATAGTAATACGATGGCTTTTTAGCTGTTACTGCTATAACGAGCTATTTTTTATTGTCGTAAAAACGACTAATCCTTTTTCCATGTCTACAGAAACTACTCCATCTAAAGCCACAGATGAAATAGAGTACAAGCCAGAGCTGGCGCCTAAAAAGCACAGCATCTCCATACTCATTCCATGCTGGAACGAAGAAAAGACGATAGAGCGTTGTGTTTTGTCGTGTCTAGAGCAGACCACCCCTGCAGATGAAGTAATTGTGGTAGATGACTCGTGCACCGACTCCAGCCCAGAAATACTTGCTCGCTTTGGCGACCGTATTCGCGTGGTGAGGACCCCTAAAAATAGTGGGAACAAAAGCCATGCTCAGGAATACGGTCTTAGTTTTGTACAAGGGGATATAGTCGTTACCACCGATGCCGACACAGAAATGCATCCAAAATTTGTTGAAACCATTTTAAAAGATTTCCAGGACCCCACCGTAGCAGCTTCGGGCGGATATGTAGTTAGCCGCGCCCATAACTGGCTTACTTTGTGCCGTGCCTTTGAATACTGCATAGGGCAAAATATTCACAAACCAGCGCAGCGCTACATAAACTACATGTTCGTTATACCAGGGGCAGCGGGCGCGTTCCGTACCGAGGTGTTTAAAACCTATGTAAAGTTTGACCACGACACCATTACCGAGGACTTAGACTTTACGTACAAGCTGCACAAGCAAGGGCTAACCGTTGAGTACAACAAGAACGCCATTGTGTATACGCAGGACCCGGCAACGCTGCACTCCTACATAAACCAAATGCGCCGGTGGTACGGTGGCGGCTGGCAGTGTCTGATGAAGCATAAGGACATAGTTATTCAGCCAGCAAAGGCACTTGAGTTGTCACTTATGTACATAGAAGGATTGGTGTTTGCACTTCTCATATTTATCCTTCCCATCATAAACTTCCACGCACTTGGTTACTTCTTACTAACTTACTTTATTACTACCTCTGTCTTTGCCACCTACACTGCTATTCGAGAAAAAAGACTTGCCCTGCTTATAGTGCCTATCCCGTACCTGCCCATAGTATTTATAAACGCCTATATATTTATTGAACAATTTATTAAAGAAGTCATACTGAGACGGAAGCACTTGGTGTGGTTCAAACCGGAGCGAATACGCATATGAGTTTAGTCCCTTTTATCGGAATATCCATGACAGTACATCTTGTTATTATTGCCGTACAGCAGAGTAGAAAGGCGTTGGCGTTTCTTACCACCGCACGGGTTAAAAAGGAAGTAATTGCATGAACAGATTAATTTCATTTTTTATTGTTACCATAGTAGCGGTAGCAGTATTTGGCGTAGCTGGCACCATAGTCTGGATAAACATAGCCAACTCTCACTCCAATTACAGTTTTATAAAGCATGAGGTTGCGGACCACCACCTGTACGAACAGTTCCAGCAAAGAGTCCAGGCCGCTTCTCCAAACTCACCCGAACCAGAGACGGTAACCCCTGCGCCCAGTGAAGCGGACTCGCAGTCGGGTACTTCCCGCTCCAAAGCGCATGCACTGGTGTGCCAAGAGCTTGGCCAGCGCGACAGTTCTACGCTCTATGCCTATCTTGAAAGCTCTGGACGCTCAAAGTCGTTTACCACTCGGCAGTTTCTTGCAGAGAAATATGGTATAAACGGCTACAAGGGCAACAGCGTGCAAAACCAGGAGCTGCTGAAAGCACTGAAAGCCGATGATTTACAGACTGCCCAATGTGTGCAATAATATACCAACCCTATCTACATTAGTAAGTATTTGTTTATGAATTTCATGAAGATTAAAAAAGCTGCATCTATAGCAGTGGCACTCTTCCTCCTGGTAGCAACTACCATGGTGGGCGCTGCCCCAGCATTTGCTGCAGGACCAAACCTTATTGCTAACCCTTCCTTAGAAACCGCAGCAGGAGCCCTTCCTGCGAGCTGGCAAAAAGGTGGATTTGGTACTAACACTACAGTGTTTACCTATCCGGTAGCTGGCGTTGATGGTGCCAATGCAGCAAAAGTAGCCATGACTGCTCGCACTGGTGGCGATGCAAAATGGTTTTTTAACGATGTAGCTATAACTCCAGGAAAGAGCTACACCTTTTCCGATCAGTACAAGTCTACCGTAGCAACCAAGCTTGTGGCTCGCTATACCTCCACCACAAATGTACTCAGCTACATAGACATGGGTAGCGTTGCTTCTTCTGCAGGCGCATGGAAAACATTTACCTATACATTTACTGCTCCTGCTGGCAGCGCCAAGATGACCGTATTCCACCTTATAGCTGCAGTAGGGGAACTTACGACCGATGCATATTCTTTAACTGAAAATACTGTTACGCCTCCTACAGATACCACTGCTCCAACTGTTGCCTTAACCGCACCTGCGGCAAATGCTACTGTGTCTAACACCGTAACCCTCAGCGCTACTGCTTCCGACAATGTTGGTGTAGCAGGCGTGCAATTTATAGTAGATGGCGCAAATGTAGGCGCTGAAGATACTACTGCTCCATACAGCATTTCTTGGGATTCCAAAACTGTTGCAAACGGCAGCCACACTGTTTCGGCAAAAGGCCGGGATGCTGCAGGGAACACTACCACTACAACTCCTATTTCTATAACTGTATCTAATACCGTAACCCCTCCGGCAGATACTACTGCTCCAACGGTTACTCTGACCGCACCAGCTGCAAACGCAACAGTCACCGGCACTATAAATCTTACTGCTACTGCAACTGATAACGTTGCGGTAACGGGCGTGCAGTTTATAGTAGATGGCGCAAATTTTGGCAGCGAACTTACTACAGCTCCATACACTGCTGCGCTCGACACGACTACCTTGACCAATGGTGCTCACACCATAGCGGTAGCAGCGCACGATGCAGCAAACAACTCCAAAACTACTACTGCTATTTCCGTAACGGTATCTAACACTGTAACCCCTCCAGCAACTAACCTTATTGCTAACCACTCTTTGGAGATGGCAACCGGAAGCCTGCCTACCAACTGGAGCAAGGGGAGCTGGGGTACAAACAACGCAACATTTACCTACCCAGTAGCTGGCGTAGACGGTACAAAAGCCGCTAAAGTTGCCATGACTACGTACACCAATGGCGATGCCAAGTGGTTCTTTGATGATGTTGTCATAACGCCTGGTAAAAACTACACCTTCTCTGAGCAGTACAAGTCTACGGTGCCAACCACCGTTTTAGCTCGCTACACAAATGCAGATGCAAGCGTGGCATATGTTGAATATGCAAACCTTCCTTCTTCGGGCAACCAGTGGACTACGTTCTCTCATGAATTTACTGCTCCAGCTGGGGTTGCTAAAGTCACTGTATTCCATTTGCTCTCTGCAGTAGGGGAATTGACCATAGATAACTACACCATGGGTGACCAGTCCAACAATACTTCCGCCTTCTTCTCACAGGGTATAGTAAGCTTCACGTTTGATGACGGTTGGATCTCCCACTACGACACTGTACTTCCTATACTCAACGCAGCTGGTCTTAAAGGTTCGTTCTACATTATTACTGACCCAATGAACCAGGTGGTAGAGCCGAATAAAGTTCTAAACTCTGGGCTTGAAACAGATAGCGGCACTGGTACTCCAACCAACTGGACAAAGAGCAGCTGGGGTACGAACAATGCTGCGTTTACCTACCCAACTGCTGGTAAAACAGGCAATGGCGCAAAAGTTGCCATAACCTCCTACACCGATGGCGATGCAAAATGGTTCTTTGATGACATTGCTATAGTGGCAAATGCTCAGTATCGCTTCCGCGATTCCTACAAGAGCACAACCCCAACTACACTTACAGCTCGCTTTACCATGGCGGACAATACCGTTGCCTACCGCGACCTGGCAGTCTTGCCAAGCAGCAACAACAACTGGGCTACTACCGACATACCATTTACTGCTCCTGCAAACGTACAAAGCGTAACCATTTTCCACCACCTCGCAAGCGTAGGCGAACTCACTATAGACGATGCTTCACTTACTCTGTACGCCATTTACATGAATCCAAGCCAGGTAAAGGATATGCAAGCAGCGGGACATGAAGTTGGTGGCCACACTAAGACACATCCTGACCTTACTACCCTTACCGTACAACAGGCAACCGATGAAATTGTTGGTTCTCGCACTGCGCTTCAGAACATTGGCATAACGGTTAACACCATGGTGTATCCGTACGGTGCTGCAAACCCAACCATACAGCAGATAACCAAGAACGCAGGATATCTTGCTGCTCGCACGGTTGAAGCTGGGTATAACACTAAAGCAACCGATCACTATGCGCTTCGTGTGCAGAACGTAGGTGTTGGTACTACCTTGGCCGATGTGCAAGGTTGGGTAACCACTGCCGCTACTGACCACACCTGGCTCATATTGGTATTCCACCAGGTAGACCTGAGTGGCGATACCTATGGCACAACTCCAGCCCTGTTCCAGCAAATGGTAGATTACGTAAAAACTCAACCAGTACAGGTCCGCACCATGGACGATGTACGAACAGAGCTCAATCCATAATCGTTAAAACTGCTTTTCCATGTGGAAGGCAGTTTTTTTTTATTCTATCTATGTATGCAGTAGGGCATCGGTGAAGTATGTGTGAAGCTCTGTGCGAAAGTAGACAAAAAGGTTTTACCTAAGCCTAAATGAATGGTTACGGATGTTATTGCGGTTTTTCTCCGAAAGTGGTATAGTAATATGTCTTATTGCTCAGCAATAAAACAGATATTTAGTTATTAACTGGCTTGGCCAACAAGTCATTATTACGCTATGAAGTATTTAGTATCGAGCCGCTTACGCACAGCTTTGGCAATTGCACTTTCGCTGGTCTTGGCGTTGCAAATGTCAGCTGCACGTATTGCAGTTGCCGCAGACGAAACCACTCCACTTACCGATGAAGTAGGGGAGCAGGGGAAAGGGTTTACTGACCTTAAATTATTTGTCCACCACAAAGAAGCAGACCTTGGTGTGACTAAAACAGTTGACGAGCCTTTGCCAAACATAGGCGGTGCCATCACGTACAGCCTTAGTGTAACGAACTTTGGTCCCGATGACGCAACTGGTGTGGTGGTAACAGATGTGCTTCCCGAAGGAGTCACATTTGTTTCTGCAGATCCAGCTGCCGAGTACAACAGCGCCACCGGCGTGTGGACCATAGGTGACTTGGCAAATGGTGCTACTGCACTGTTAGATATAAATGTAACTGCAAATATGGATGCAGGGGACACTGCTCCAGTAAACACTGCTACAGTCTCGTCCAATACCACAGACCCAAACATGGACAACAACAGTGCCAGTGTTACGGTTGAAATTGGTATTCCATCTACGCCGGTAGATGAGCCTCTTGCTCCGTGTGTGGAAGGCCCTGCTCACGTAAACGAAGTCGTGGCGAGCGCACAAGGCACCCTGAACAATGGGAGCGCTATTACCGACAGTACTCGCACTAACCCAGCGAAAACACTTGGCGCTGCAGATGGTGTATTCTTCTCACTTGGAAAAAATGGCACAGTAACTGACTCCATGGCTGGCTATGCTGTAGATGTACCAGGGGTAGATGTAAGCATTCACGAAATTACCAATGGCCGCGACAGTTACCCAGAAGAGCGCGCTAAGGTTGAAGTGAGCCAAGACGGCTCTACGTGGTTTGTAGTTGGTACTGCAAGCGGTAAAGACGCGGGCGGCATAAGCAGCTTCGACATAGCACCAACAGGACTTGGTTGGTTCACCATGGTTCGTGTTACCGATACTACTGACTTTACTATTCACGATGCAACTGCAGATGGGTTCGATTTGGATGCCATAGATGCAACCTATCAGTCGTGTGTATTGGTAGACCCAGCTAAAACCGCGACCTACGACAGCACTACCGGAACCCTGCACTACGCAATTTCCTGGAACGTTAAGGGTGGTACTGCAAATGTAGTGCTTACCGACGCGCTTCCAGCTGGTATAACCTACGTTGCTGGCTCTGCAGACAATGGTGGTACATACGATAATGGCACACGCACCCTAACCTGGAATCTTGGTTCCCATGTGGGCGGCGATAGTGGCGTTGTAAAGTTCGATGCCACGCTCGACGCAGCTTTGGCGCTTAACCAGTGGGCAAGCAGCGTAAAGTCCTTTACTCAAGGAAAAGATGCTGACCTCACTACTGCGGTAGATGCAGTCCGAAGCAACCCAGCACAGGCCCTTGGCCCTGCTGAAACTTCTGGTGCACTTTACGATAACCCACTTCCAGACTACGTTGGAAAATTTGTATCTCTTGGATTTACCAACAACCCTACGGGCGGCGAACTCGTGCTAGGTTTCGATCATGATATATATAATGGTCCTGGAAATGACCTGCAAATTTTTGAAGTTACGAGCGGCGACAACTACGGCAATGAAAGTGCAAAAATTGCTGTAAGCAGCAACGACTCTACCTGGACCGATGTTGGTGTAGTAGTGCGCGATGGTGGTGTGGACCTTGGTTCAGTTACCAGCGCAAAATATGTTCGCATAACCGATACTTCTAACAAAGCTGAGTTTGAACCTACTGCAGACGCTTTCGATGTGGACGCAGTAAAAGCGCTGCAACTGGTACCAAACGTATGTAAAGTAGTAAACACCGCACAAGCAAGCTGGACCGTATTTACCGATAACGTCCCAACCACTGCAACATTGCCTGCAGTAGTAACCACTACTATAAACCAAAGTGCCTGCGACAACGCCGGTGGTGGTGGCGGTAACGGTGGCGGCAATGGTGGTTCAAATACAGGTACTGGTTCTATCACTGGTTTGGTGTTTAACGATGCAAACAACAATGCTGCTTTAGACGAAGGTGAATCTTCACTTTCAGGCTGGGTAGTATACCTCGATACAAATGACAATGGCGTGCTCGATGGCGGCGAAGTTTCCAAAACAACAGCATCCCCATACTTATTTACTGGTCTTGCCGATGGTACCTATACTGTTCGTGAAGTACTGCAGTCTGGCTGGACACAGACACTGCCAACCGCAGGAAACAGCTTTAAGTACGTAGTAGCTATTTCTGGCGGCAACGCGGTTACCAATAAAGACTTTGGTAACTTTGTAGCAACAAGCGGTGGCACAGGTGGTAGTGGTGGTGGTGCTAATGGTGGTGGTGGAACTGTCCCTGCTCCACAAATCCTGGGCGACTCCACAAACACTCCTAACGCAGACACAGGTTCTGGCATGGGCGGCGGTGCTCCTACCGGACTAGTGCTAAGCGCAACCGAGCTCCCTCGTACCGGAAACGGCAGCGCAGTACTCCTTCTTGCACTTTTGGTAGGTGGTAGTGCAGCATTTGCACTTCGCAAGCTACGACAATCGTTGTAAAACGGTTGCCTCTATGGAGCATGTAACATGTAACAAAAGATACGGAAAGCTTTGCTTTCCGTATTTTATTTTCTTGTTACATGCTTTTTGCTACATGTTACATGTTACATGCTCTACGCTACATGCTCTATGTTACATAGTATGCTGCATTGCTGTTTAATGCTGAATTTGGTACTGTTAAGATATTACGCCAAACGTTACGAGGCCTTTATGTCGGCAATTAAAAGACCTCTGGCTCGATCACCCTACTGGCTTTCGACGTGATAGACGTGAAGACGTTCAACGCCACACCTTTCTATGCCAAAAGTTACCGTTACTAATCTTTCAAGACGAACTCCAAGCGCTGCTGCGCCACGACGAAAAGTTGCGGCCGAGCCCACAATGCCCGCGCCAAAAGAAAAAATGACGCTAAAAGCAGCACTGAAGCTGCTTATCTGGGTATGCCTATTAAGTGGTGTGTGTTTAAGTCTGATGAATTGGGGGTTTGTTTCTGCGCGCGTCTCCTTCTTCTTTCACAAGCCCAATGCTGCTACGGTTATTCAGCCTAAAACCGAGGCAACAGCACCTTCAGAAGGGGCGTGGCCTAAAGATACATTGGCCATTCCGAGCCTCGGCATTAGTGCTCCGGTTATATACGATGTAGCGCAAAATGAAGAAGCATTTCAAGTAGCATTACAGAGCGGCGTGGTACACTATCCAGGTAGTAGTTTGCCGGGCGAAGTTGGGAATGTCTACATATTTGGCCACTCTTCGGACTATGCATGGAGCAAGGGGAGTTATAAATCTGTATTTGCGGTGTTGCCGAAAATAGAAAAAGGTGCGGAAATAAAGCTCACCGACAGCAAAGGTTTTATGTACACATATATAGTTACGAAGCAGTTCGTAGTGGGGCCAAAAGACGTAAGTGTGCTCAGCCAGGACACCAAAGGTAAGCGCATACTTACAGTACAAACCTCATACCCCATTGGCACTGCCTTAAAACGATACGTGGTACAGGCCGAACTAAGACAGTCAGACTGACGGTCCAAATTTACAAATGTGACAAATCTACAAATACCTACTAATCCTGGTTACGTAATTTGTATTATTTGTAGCCATTTGTAGATTTGTCTTATTCGTAGATTTGAACAATATGTTAATAGAAATTAAAGACTTAAAAAAAGACTACATAAACGACGAGGTCGTAACTCCGGTTCTCCACGGGGTAAGTTTTGATATAGAAGAAGGGGAGTTTGTGGCCATTATGGGCCCTTCAGGGAGTGGTAAGTCAACACTCATGCACATTCTTGGTTTTTTGGACCGGTCTACTGGCGGCACATACAAGTTTGAAGGCAAAAATACTACCACCTTTACCGATGAAGAGCTGGCGCGCATTCGCAATGAACGTGTCGGGTTTGTGTTCCAGGCGTTTAACTTGCTTGCTAGAACTACGGTACTCGATAACGTAAAACTGCCACTTATTTATGGTACTAAAAAGAACCAAGATCAACTGGCTAAGAAGGCATTGGAATCTGTGGGCCTGGGTCACCGGTTAGACTTTTATACCAACCAAATTTCTGGTGGAGAAAAGCAGCGCGTGGCCATTGCTCGGGCCCTGGCTACTGACCCTGCTGTTATATTTGCGGATGAGCCAACGGGAAACCTGGACTCAAAGAGCGGTAATACCGTGATGCATATTCTGCAACGTCTGAACGATGAAGGCAAAACCATCATCTTAGTTACTCATGAAATGGACACGGCAGAACACGCCAAGCGCCTCATAAAAGTAAAGGACGGAAACATTGTTGCAGATGAAAAAATTAAACACCGAACTATCGCCAAAGCGGAAGGAGAATTAGTTAAGTAGCTTGTAGGAGTTAGGGATTAGGTTGTAGAAGTATGCCAGTAGAATCGTACAAAGATCTAATAGTGTGGCAAAAGTCGATACAACTGGTATTGCTCATTTACGAACTGACGGAAAAATTCCCAAAGTCTGAAATATATGGACTTACTTCCCAAATGCGCCGGTGCGCCGTTTCCGTGCCACCGAACATTGCTGAAGGGAGAAGGCGTAGCACCCGAAAAGAGTTTGGACATTTTGTGAGCATCGCATTTGGCTCAGGCTCAGAATTGGAAACGCAGCTCATCATATGTAAACAATTACCCTTTGGTGCAAGCTTGGACTATGCACATATTGATTCAATCCTTAGCGAAATTATGAAAATGCTGAACACTCTCCTGGTTAAGCTACAAGCTAATTCATAAATCCTAATTCCTTTTTTGTGAAATTCATCGGTGAAATAAAATTAGTTATCAAAGGTTTGCTGTCCCGCAAAGGACGGTCGTTTTTGACGATTCTGGGAATTGTGATAGGAGTGGCGGGTGTTATTACTATTATTTCTCTTGGTGCGGGCGCGCAGAGCTTGGTGTTGTCGCAATTAACGTCCCTCGGAAGTAATTTAGTTGGTATTTTACCGGGCAAATCAAACGAAACAGGGCCTCCAGCGGCTGTGTTTGGGGTGCAAATTACGACTTTAACACTGGACGATGCTCATGCGTTATTAAATAACCCAAGACTGCCCCATGTAGCAGCAGTAGCTGCGTTTACAAGAGGTAGCGCTACAGTAGTATGGAGAAACAAAGATGTAGACACGAGCTTTACTGCAACAGAAGGCAGCTTACCCGACGTGCAAAACACACCTATTGCAGTAGGGCGGTTTTTTGACGAACGCGAAGAAAGAAGCGGTGCAAATGTTATTGTACTGGGCTGGGACGTAAAGAATGAGCTTTTTGATACGCAAGACCCCATTGGCCAGGTGGTAAAAATAAAAAACATACCATTTGAAGTAATTGGTGTAACCAAAAAGCAGGGGACTGTGGCGTTTCAAAACCAGGACGACCAAGTATATATGCCCCTATCCATTGGGCAAAAACAAATTTTAGGAATAAATTACTTGCAGTTTATTCGCGCGCGCATAGACCAGACTGCGTTTGTAAAGTCCACCATTGCCGACATAGAACAGTTGTTAAAGGAGCGGCATCGTATTCGTACTGAGGCGGAGGTGGATTACTCTGTGCGGGATTTAGCAGACGCCATAAAACTGATAGGAAGCATTACAGACGCGCTTAAATATTTTCTTGCGGCCATGGCAGCGCTTAGTCTTGTGGTAGGGGGCATAGGTATAATGAACATTATGTTGGTTACGGTTGCAGAGCGTACGCGCGAGATAGGCCTGCGTAAGGCCGTGGGCGCCACAAATAAAAATATTCGTAATCAATTTTTGCTTGAGTCCAGCACCGTAACGCTGCTTGGCGGCATAGTTGGTATTATTATAGGCTCACTTCTTGCCTATGGTGCTGCGCTGGGTGCGCGCTACGCCGGCTATACCTGGGACTTTGTTATTTCCCCGGTGTCTATTTTGGTTGCGGTTGGGGTATCGGTTGGAGTAGGGGTCCTCTTTGGTTACTACCCCGCCCGCAAGGCCGCAAAACTGAACCCGATTGAAGCGCTAAGGTACGAATAAGTATCGATGCTAATATACTAATTTACTAATGAATACTAATTATACAAATAAAAACCAAAAGTTAATTTATCCGGAACTCTCTTTTATAATAACTGGGATATGTTTCGATGTTCACAATGCACAAGGGAGGTTTTGCCGAGAAAAACAATATGCCGATGCAATAGAAATAATATTAAAGGAGCGTCAAATTCCTTATGCAAGAGAGCATAGAGTTGTAGATACAGGCAATGTCATTGATTTCATTATTGATGATAGAATTGTCCTAGAACTCAAAGCAAAGAGGCTCATAGAAAAAGACGACTTTTATCAAGTACAACGATATCTGCAGTCTACAAATAAACCATTGGGTTTGTTGGTAAACTTTAGAAATCGTTATATAAAACCCATTAGGATTGTCCGAATTGATACGGATGCGCGACAGCGCTTTCTGGATTAGTATCATTAGTAAATTAGTATATTAGCATCGATACTATGCGAACAGCATTTAAACAAGCCTACCGAGGCCTCACCATTAACCCAGCACGCACAGCGCTAACCACGCTGGGTATTGTTATTGGCATTGCTACAGTTATAGTCGTACTGAGTGCGGGTGCAGGTTTTCGCAGCTTTATAAACTATCAAATAGACCAGTTCGGAAGCAATACGGTATATATTCAAACGAAAGTACCGCCGAGCACAAAACAACGGGCACGTGGTGGAGGCGGGGCAGACCAGGCTAACCAGGCAGTACAAATTACGACCCTCAGAAATCGCGACGTAGAAGATGTGGCCCAGCTCAAAGGTGTGGTGGGGACGTATGGAGCGGTCATTGGCCAGAAAGTGGCGAGCTATAAACAAATTAGCAAGAATGCATTTATATTTGGCTCGAGCGCATCACGGTTCAAAATAGATAAAGGCGCACTCGCCGAGGGTCGCCCTTACTCCGAACAGGAAGATGCTGCTGCTGACCAGGTAGCCATCCTTGGGGCGGATATAGCAAAAGACTTGTTTGGTAGCGACACGGGTATAGGTAAAACCATTCGGGTAGGGAATCTGAATTTCATTGTCATTGGAGTATACGAACGCCGGGGCAGCTTTGGGTTTAGTAACGACGACCAGCAAGTGTTTATCCCGCTGCAAACCGCTCAGAAAAAACTCCTCGGTATAGACCACTTACTGTATATGGTTGCGCAGATTGATAGTTCAGATAATACAGCTCCTGTCGCAGAAGATATACGCATCGTACTTCGTCATAACCACGAAATAAAAGACCCAGCCAAAGATGACTTTGACGTACAAAACCAAGCGCAGGCTTTGGAGACGTTTAACGTTATTCTCAAAGGTATAACGCTCTTACTTATTGCAGTGGCGGCCATAAGTTTGCTGGTTGGCGGTGTGGGCATTATGAACATTATGTACGTGGTCGTTACTGAACGCATTTCCGAGATTGGTCTTAAAAAGGCTCTTGGCGCAACCCCAAATAACATTCTCAGTGAGTTTTTAATAGAAGCAGTACTCCTTACGTTCCTGGGGGGCATTATTGGTATACTACTTGGCGCACTGGTGTCGTACGGCATTAGCCTTGCCGCAAACGCGTTTGGCTTTGCCTGGGCATTTAGCGTGCCGCTCAGCGGCATTGCCCTGGGTATGGGCGTTTCTGGCGGCATAGGACTACTCTTTGGCGTATTTCCCGCCCGCCGCGCCGCCAAGCTCGACCCGATGGAAGCCCTCCGCTACGAATAACCTCCTTGAAAAATAATTTCACAATTGTACAAATATTTTTCAATAGCGATTAGTACATAACAATAGTGTAAACCCTATGGGTTATACGAAAGTAAATTCAGATGGTACGCAAGCACTCGCTACTGTAGTACGTGCGAGTTTGGGGGTCACAGCGCCAGCAAAACCGTTACTATCACCTGAAAGCATTCATGACTTAAAGAGGGTAGGGGAAATTACACTGGCACTTGTGGCCATGGTCGGTGCAACAGCGCTAACCATTGTGGCGCCGTCAATATGGAGAGCCGTGAGTGTTGCCCAAAAGATATATAAAGCAACCAGGCGTGCTACGCCGCGACAAAGCCGCACGCTCGCGCAAGCCATCTACTATTTGAAGAAGCGTGGGTATGTGCGCATAGAACCAAATGGCTTGGGGGATTATATTATCTCACTGACACATAAAGGCAAAAGTCGTGTAAGCGAGATAGAATTTAATGCCCTACACGTACCAAAACCTACAATATGGGACAAATCTTGGTGGTGCGTAGCAGGGGACATACCAACCAAAGAACATCGAGCAGGGGCTGACTTGCTTCGCCGCAAGTTAAAACATATGGGTTTTGCTTCGCTGCAACGTAGTATGTGGTTTTATCCATTTGACCCTCGCAAGGAAATAAATACAATTACTGAAACGTATCACATTGGTAAGTATGTTACCGTTATGCAGGTGGTAAAGATGGACAAGGACGACGAAGTAGTACTGAAGCGCCATTTTAAAAAACTCAGAATACTGTAGTTGAAAAATATTTGTACAATTGTGGAATAATTTTTCAAGAGTGTAGGAGTCGGATGGTGTGAGGGGTGTTATGGCGGGGATTTGTGGGATGGGTGCTGGACGGAGGAGGGAGCTTTGAGGTACTATGTAGATATTGTATCGTAAGTAATTTTAGTAAACGGAGCATTGGAAGTTATATGCCATATTTAATTTTAGTAAGACACGGAAAATCAGAGTGGAACCAGCTTGGTTTGTGGACGGGGCATACCGAAACGGATTTAAATGAAGAGGGAAAGGTAGAGGCCCGCAGGGCTGGTCACGCCTTACAAGATACTCCTATCCATAAAATACACGTTTCAGACATGAGACGTGCGCAGCAAACGGCGGAAGAAATTAAAACAGCGCTCGGCATTGGCCATATTGAACACGCAACTCACCCCGCACTTAAGGAACGCCACTACGGCATATATACAGGCAAGAATAAATGGCAAGTGAAAGAAGAAATAGGCGAGGAAGAGTTTCAAAAAATTCGGCGCGGCTGGGATACAATAATTCCAGAAGGAGAATCTCTTAAGGATGTGCACGACCGTATAACCAAATACTACGAAGAAGAGATAAAGCCTCAACTACGAGAAGGCCATAATGTGCTCATAGTTGCTCATGGCAATTCACTCAGGGCACTCGCTAAATATATAGAAGGTCTTACCGAAGAAGAAGTAACTGCACTCGAAATAGGCACCGGAGAAATCCATTTCTACCATATGGATAGCGATGCTAACATGACCAAGAAAGAAATCCGCTCAACAAGCGAAAATAAAGGCAAAGTCTAACAACTGAAGATAAAATTCCAAGGACCACATAACAAATTACAAACAAATCCCAATATCGAAATTCAAATTTCCAAAACCAGATATTAGTGCTTAAAATTTGTGATTTATTTGGTACTTGATACTTGTTATTTGGTGCTTTAATAAACTTATGGGTTTAATTCGAAACTTACAAAGAAACATAAAAGAAAAAATTGAGAAACATCAACATGGATTGTATGTAGTGTTGGTATTTCCTATTGCCTTTGCTTGTCTTATAACCTTTGCCAGCGCGCGAGTAATAAGCGTGTACTGGCCGTGGTATTACATACAGTGGTCACCAGGACTGCACGTGCACCATTTTGCGTATGGTTTTTTTGTGCTAGCGGCGTCTGGCTACCTTGCCCTCATATTTAGTGGTCCTCGAGCAAAATTTCTTATCTCACTTTTATATGGTATCGGGCTTGGTATGGCGTTTGACGAGTTCGCTATGTGGATTCACTTACGGGAAGATGATGTTGCTCGGTGGCAGTACGACGGCATTGTGGTAGTTGCGAGTATATTCTTTGTGCTTATTACCCTCCAGCCAGGTATAAGGTTTTTAACGCACCACTGGCCGTTTACACGTAAAAAACTTATTTCTGAGCATGTAACCAGGCAACCGTTTAGCTGGGATGAGCAGAAAAATCCTTAGAGTTAAGCCATGTTCCGAGTTCGCTCGGCTAAGTTGCAAAAAACTGTGCAAAACCCCTTGATTTTACAGGGGTTTTTGTTATTGTAGATACAGAGCCTAACAAAACGCATTCGCGGCATTGTATGGCATAAGTCCTTGGGACACATAATTAATAGCCTTAACGGCAAAACGAAACAATGACTAAAACAGAGTTACTCCAGACTCTTGCTGAGAAACTTGGCAAGACCCGCAAAGAAGTAAGCGAGATGATAGAAGCCCTCGTAGAGATGGCTTACACTGAAACCAAGAAGCATGGTGAATTCACCCTTCCTGGTCTTGGAAAACTCGTAAAGAAGCGCCGCGATGCACGCCAGGGTCGCAACCCAGCAACTGGTGAAACCATCCAGATTCCTGCTAAGACTGTTGTGAAGTTCCGCCTTGCAAAAGCAGCTAAGGATGCAATCCTTTAAATAATAAAAAACCCAGCCAATACGGCTGGGTTTTTTATTATTTAAAGCAATGTCCAATTTCTAATATCTAATTCTTAATGAGTAGGGCAGTCTTTTGTCCTACTTTAGACATTAGAAATTAGGTATTAGATATTTACTCTAGATGAAGCACCTTATTCACTGTATTCAATATTTCTTCCGTCGTGAAATACGCCTTTATCATATAGTCGGAAACCTTGAGCTCTCGAACACGCAGAATATCCTGGTCGTTCCAAATATTTGATAGAATAATTACAGGGGTATTGGCTATGGCAGGGTCCGGGTTTTTGCGGATGGTTTCCAAAACTGTGAAGCCGTCCACCTCGGGGAGCATCAGGTCGAGTAAAACCAGGTCTGGGTGCTCACGATCGAACACGACTAAACCTTCTTTACCATCGGCTGCCTGGCTTACTAAAAAGCCATGAGATTGAAGTTTATGGGCCACTATGTCCCGCATAGCGCCTTCATCCTCCACCACCAATATTTTCTTAGGCTGTTCGTCCATATTATAATAAGCTATATTGCTATAGTATCTGCTTTTACTAGCATATCATACTTAAAAATCTTTACAACTAATCCCTGAAGCCTTCCACCACATTACCACTGTGCAAGAAGGTTACTAGCATGACACATCATTTAGCAGCCCAGGATCTCCGCACAGTTTTCTCAGCGCTCCCTGAGCTTGCGCGTTACAAAACTTACGCTACAGAGCCCTTTGAATGCGATATTCGGGTTATACGGCCGTTGCTTGATACATCTCCTATATCTGACCAGCAAATTGCCCTTTTAAGCACCCTGAGAGGCTCCTATGCTCGGTACGGCTCAGTACCAGCCATAGATGAATACGATACCAAATCATGCACCTACATAGGCATGGTACATAGCCAGTGTCCATGCGGAAGGTCGGAAAAGCATAGAGCTGTAGAGTGGCATAGCATACGGTTTATACCAGCTGCGGGGAAGCCAGATGGGACTGACGATTTTGCGCTCTGCGTGGTCAAGACAGGTACCCTTAATACGCTCTTGCAAAGTACGCTCTTTTCTAATAGGCCAGATTACGAAAAATACTTAGTAAGTATTACTCGTATATGCGCTACGCCGCGGTATTGCCTGCTAGACAATATGGAGCTTACTTACAGAGTGGGCACTGCAGCAAATTTCTGGCTCATGAATAAAACTTTTTATGGTGTATATGCAGAACAAGGGTTTACGCACATGACCGGACTGTTCCGAAATGATTTAACCTCGCGACTACTGGTAGACGCGAGTAAGCCGCCAGAGACCATATTCACTCCCGCCTATACCGTCCTTGGACTTCCCCCAGATGCCATTACCATAAATCGGGGACTGGCTGGGTACCGATGGCCTGCGTATTTTCTGAATACGAACGACCTCGTGCAAACACTTACGCAGCTCGCTCAAACGGGGAAAGTGTCAAAAGCTTTTGTTGATACAGCCGTAGCAGATGGATTCCAAAACTTTGGTGGCATACTGCAAGCCATGGGTCCCATACCGCACACTTCAGTAACGGGCGAGGAGCTCCGAAGTATTGTAAACGCACAGGTGTCAGACGGCCCACTGCTCCGACTGTTCCCATTACCGACCTGGCAAAAAACCATCGAACAGCAAGTAGCAGCCCTGCATGTACAAGCAGTAGCGCCAGTGAGTATATAAATAACCAACACATAATTTATGCAACAATCTCATACGATTGGTAAGCCATTACTTATACCTGCTGCTGCCAGTCATAGAACAAAGCGGGTGCAATACAAAAAAGATGGCACTGTCATGCTCTCCCTTGGAAAGGGCCAAGTAGTGGCCATTCCAAAAAGCAAACAGTACGACCTAACCCAAGCAACCATATTTGGCTTGAATGAACGGTTGACCATGGCTGCCACCTCTCCAGTCGTAGACAAGCGCGGGAAAACATTGCGCGAGCTCTTTAATGCAGAGTGGCAAAAATACGCCCAGGCCTTGGAAAAAGCAAAAAAAGGGACCCTGGATTACGGAGTCTATGCCTATTACGAACGGAGTGGTGACTTAGTCCGGTACGCCGACCCCTACTGGCACAAAGTAGTTAGCATGGCGAGCAATTCCATGCTTATAGCTGATCAAAAGCAAAAACTCTCGTGGAAAGAAATTCGCGCAATATTCGATACAACTACAGTTGGAGTAGTAGGTGCCAGCGTTGGTGGGAGCATTATGCACACCACAGTCATGGACCTGCGACCCAACCACATCAAAGTGGCGGATAAAAGTTTATATAAACTGGAGAATGTAAACCGAGTACGCCTTCGTTACTCAGAAGTGGTGGAGTCTAACGAAAAAAGAACAAGCGCTACAGATTCTTTGCTCAGAAACAAAGCCATCGTAACTGCTGAACAAATTTATGCAATAGACCCCTTTATTACCGTACATGCATACAGCGAAGGTATAAACCTTGGGAACATTGACCGGTTTTTTAAGGGTGGCGCAGGGGAGCCAAAAGTAGACATTTTAGTAGAAGAAGTAGACGATGCACAAATGAAAGTTACGCTCCGCGAGTACGCCCGAAAACACCGCATACCACTACTTATGGTGAGTGACTTTGGTTCGAACGTGCAATTGGATATTTCACGGTTCGACCTTGACCCAAAACTTTCGCTCACTTACGGCACACCAGATAAAAAACTACACGAAGCTACTGCAGCTGTGTACGCACGAGGCGGCGAAGTCTCTGCATTTTTTGACTTTGTAGATGCGCTGGTGGGACGGGATTACAGAGCAGGGGAGTTGGATATGATCCTTAACCAAAAGTGTGAAATACCTACTTCAACTATTATTCCGCAGCTCGGATCAACTATATCAACAGCAGCCGGTATAATGGCAGAAACCATTGCGCGCATCCGCCTTGGCTGGAAAAACCACCCTCGCCGCATGGTGTTTAATAAACGAGATTTTACCATAAAACTGTATAGCTAGCGTTATATTACCCCCTGTAATAACGAAGGCGAAAAACTTCCTACATAGTTGCACTATTTACTGGGTCGCTGCATAATACACTCTCATATTCAACAGGAGGGTATGATGTATTAGCGGTTAATATCCTGGATTACTCCCACCCACTAAATAAGGAGACTGATTTATGGAAGCCTTTACAACGGCGTTTGCCATTATTACAAGGCTGTTTGAGATTATGGGATCGAAGGGTGCTTTGGCGATTTGCAATAACGCCAGTCATACGAGTGATGATAAAACTATTCACATAGTACATACTCCGAATACTAATGATTACGGAGTAGACATCTCAGCAGTATCAAATTTGCTAGACGCACTCCACGGTCACAAGCATTCTCCACAACTGTCTGTGACACAAAATAGAAAAGGCGGCGCATGCGCTGGCGACAATTATTTTTTACTGGCAGTAGGTGCGGCAGGAATTGGATTGCCTGAACATGTGCTCATGTTTCTTGCCGGAATTGCTATAGTACCACACTACTTCCCGATTGAATTGCAGAGGGTCATTGGATACAGCACTTCACCGGCCCTGGACGATCTTCTCCGTCGCGCGAAGGCATGCGCAGTACCTGTCAGCACAGGGGCACATACAAGTGTAGGAAAACCTACGTTGATATTCGTGTTCCGGTCAATAAACAGGCAATGCGAGGAGGCCTGCCGCCTCTTAAGCTCATTATGCGGCGGCTCGAACAATCTGCAAGTAAATTCGGATGCGATCATTATTCCAGCTACGACCTACGCAGTAGATTTGGGCTTTGCATTTATCTCAACATAGGACGGCAGGTCTCTCATTTAACCAAAACAAAAGCGGCTAGAGCCCTCAGAACTTTAGCTGCTTTTTTATTTTTATCGTTTAGAGGAGTACCGATGATAACGGCAACCTTGGTGAGTGGGGGCGTAGCAAATCTTCTTTTCGTTTTATGTACCCAATCCTGTACACCGTAAGCAGCTTACCGGTCTGCCCAAAGGTATTGGTAAATATATCGTGCACAAGACCTACTTCAGTTAATCCCGCGTGGATAGATACGCGTATGCCGTGCATCTCAAACAGCAAAAACTGTTTTGTAGCCAATACTCCGGTTTTGAGCCAATCAACAGGAGTATCTGTATTACCAAATAAAAAGCCGAGTACTGCAGATCGTTCAATTAGAAACTTGGTGCCAAGGCTAAACTTGAGCATGTCTTCCGGCTTCAGTTTTATTTTTCCGAGCAGTCCTAAGTGAAGCCGAGTACTGCCTTCCTGCGTCAGGCCCATATTGCTGCCCGGCATGCCTACAAATGAAGTTGTATCGTTCGGGAGTATCCACGCACCCAGTTCTTTAGCAAATTTAGGGGAGTTCGCTACAAACCCGTCTGCTTGCTGCTGCAGCTCCGATACCTTGAGCCGGTCTGGGGCTTTATCCAAAAACAGCGTACGAATGTCTCCGCCAGCTTCTGCGCGGATGGCCTGTTTCAAAACAGTTGGCGAGACTTTTTTTACTGTATCGAATTCAGCCCGAACTACTTTGCGGGTAAAAATAGCCTTCAGAAGTGCACGAGGTGCAGCAGTACGCGCGGGCGCAAACGAAATAGTGGCGAGTCGGGTGTATCTGTTTTTAGCTTTTGGATTCGAAAGGGGAGTAACGTCGCGTGGCTGTATGGAGGCATACGCCACCCGCGCGGTAAGAGCATAGCAGCGTGCTCCTTCTAGTATGTTACCAACAGAGCACCCCATGCTAACGAGTGCTTGCCGGCCAGTTGGGTCGGATTCAGGTAAGATTGCGGTTCGGTCCACGAGCACCTCTATGGTGTATTTTTTTGCGTCAATTTTGTATCGCCAAGGCTGCGTATTGTGTGAGCTCGCAGCTAAGTGGCCGAGCAGACAGAGATATTCAAGCTGCTGCTGCTTGGACAAACTACGAAACTCCGGGCGAGTATGCTGCGGCGTAGTCCACACAGCATAGTTAGAGTCCACGGTCTCTTTTTTGCTTGTCATATGGGTATAACGTGTTATGCTTAAAGAGGTATTTCCCTCATAATATCATGGAAACTCTACAGCTCGAAATTTTACTCGATACCATTGCATTTATTAGCAGTATTATTCTTGGCGCGCTTATTTTCTTTAAAGATCCGAAAAGCTGGACCAACCGATTGTTCTTCGTGCTTTCCGCGCTCATTGACACCTACATAGTTGTAAATTATATTTCGCTGCACCCGCCAACTCCCACACCAGAGAGTCAGTTGTTTTGGATACGCATAGTCATGTTCGTGACTTCGTTTATTGGCCCCGCGCTGGTGGTGTTCATCCATACTTTTCCCGGGACAAGGGTAACCCTTCGCAAAAAATACTTATTGCCGCTACTCAGCCTTATGGTGCTTTCTGCATCATTCTCCCTTGGCACGTTAGTATTCAAATCCATTGAGTACCCGAACGGAAGCCCCGTACCCCAGCCTGGCGCGGGCATTCCGGTTTTTCTGCTGGATTTTGTAGGGATGTTCATTTTAAGCTTTGTCATACTTATATATAAGTATCGTCACGCAAGTGGTGTAGACAAAAACAGGCTTCTCTACATGCTCGTTGGAGTATTCGCCTCGTTTTCATTGATGGGTGTGACCACGGTTATATTTGTTGCATTTCTTAAAACATCGAGCTTCGTGTTTTTGGGTCCGGTATTCACCGTGATACTCATGGCCTGCATTGCCTATGCAACCGTGAAGTACCAGCTGTTTAATCTCAAGGTGTTTGCTACCGAGATGCTCGTAGGTGGGCTTTGGATTTTACTTTTTGGCAAAGTGTTTACCTCCCGCTCTGTATCGGAACGAATTGTGGATGTATCCATTTTCCTGGTGACCATGGTGGTGGGGAGTTTTCTAGTGCGGAGCGTAGCGCGCGAAGTGAGGCAGCGCGAGCAATTGGAAACCCTTACAAAAGAGCTGAGCGAGGCCAATGTACAGCTAAAACAGCTCGACCAAGCCCGGGCCGACTTCCTTACTCTCACCTCGCACCAACTTAGAACTCCTCCCGCAACTATCAAATGGTACCTCGCAGCTATTCAAAGCGGTGATTTTGGCGCATTGCCGAAAGATGTGGCAGAGGCCATTGCCAAGACTGAGGTAACGAACAATGCACTTATATCGCTCATTGACGATTTACTCAATGCATCACGCATAGAAAGGGGTAAGCTTGAGTTTTTATTTGAGCCGGTTAAACTTGATGAGCTGACCAAATTTACGGTTGAGCAGCTACAGCCACAAGCGCACTTAAAAGGGCTTGAGCTCCTGTACGAAGCTTCGCCCATACCAGTACCCGAAGTAGTGGCGGATAAAGAAAAAATTCGTCAGGTGGTAAATAATTTCATAGACAATGCTATAAAATATAGCCCCAAGGGCAATATTGTGGCTCGAGTTACCGTGGATGAAAAATTTGTAACGGTTGAAGTGCAAGACACCGGTAAAGGGATAGAGGCGGGGATTATCAACTCTTTGTTCCACAAATACAGTCGGGGCAAAGACTCGGTTACGCATGCAACAGGTATTGGCATTGGGCTGTACGTGGCAAAAATTGTTGTAGAGAATCACAAGGGTGAAATTGGCGCAAAGAGTGATGGCGTGGGTAAGGGTTCTACATTCTATTTCCGCATACCCATTAAGAATGACTTACCGCATATTAAGATGATGGATCTTGTCGAAGAACAAAGTGGAAATGACAAAAGTTAAAAAACAGTTATGACTATAATTTGTGAAGTTTCGGCCAGGCACTATCACCCTGTAAAAGATACTGGTTATACTAAGAAAAAAGATATTTCCCAAACCGGCCAGTGGGCAGCAAACGAACGAGTGGAGTACAACGGCCTTACATTCGGTGTAATAATGCCAGAACGACCCTATGAAAAATACGAGCTCAGCATTACTGACTGGTGGAAAGCGTGCGGGGGAGAACCCGTGTTTGAAGATGGAAAGTCTACTGTTGTTGTCCAACTCAGACACTTTCATTGCTCTACAGCAACAGCAGAGCAGCTCAAGCTGAAAACAGGGGACAAAGTATCCATTTACAAAAGTGGCATACGTGCGGGCCGGCTCGACGAAGTATATGTAAAAGTAGACCCCAGCTTCCAAGACCGCATACATTTGGATACTGATGAAGCCAATGCACTATACATAAAAAATGGCGACGAAGTAGAACTTATTATTGAGTAAGCAGTAAGTGGAAAGCGGAAAACAAAAATCTGAAAAAAACTAGTCATAAGCTAGCAATTCACTAATAACTATTTACTGTTTACTAGCAAACATTCTATGTCTACAAAACATTCAATCCTTTCAATAGAGACCACGCAGCAATTTGAAATAGTCAACATAACGGAACATGTGCAAGAGGCAGTGCATGCAAACGGCATTGTTTCCGGCCTGCTTACTGTGTCTACTCCGCACACTACTGCGGGGATAAAGTTGAATCATTTTGAACCCATGCTCTTGCAAGATATACTGCGCACCATGTACAAGCTCGCGCCGCAGGACACAAGCTACAACCACGACTTGTTTGAGCTGAGGCAAAATGTTGCGCCCGGAGAACGGAGTAATGGGCATGCGCACATAAAAGCATTTCTGCTCGGCGCTTCGGAAAGCTTACCCATTATAGACGGGCGAATTGTGCTCGGCGATAGGCAAAACATTTTATTTGTAGAATGCGACGGGGCACGAAAACGCACGGTACACATTACCATGCTTGGTGAATAATGCCCACCATACGTACCCATCACCTTACTATATTCTTGCTCGGCCGCGAAAGAGTATAGTAAGCGATCCACCTGACCATAAGTAACCCAACTAACGCATGAGAAAATTTGTTGCACTTGTATTTTTAATTATCATCGCGGGTCTTGCTTGGCTCGGGGTTTCTGTTCGTCATAGAATCGCGGAAAAAGAAGCACGCCAGAAAGCTGCTGCGGAAAAGAAGTTTGAAGAAGTCAAAGTTACCCTTATAGAGGGGTGGGGGAATGCAGAAATTTTCGCAGCGTTGGAAAAAGCCGGGTTTGGTAGTGTGGCAGATTTTGAAAAAGCGGAGAAAGAGCTAGATAGATCAAAATACGGCTTTCTTGATACCATACCGCCCAAAGTAGACTTAGAAGGGTATTTTTTTCCCGATACCTATCGCATAGCAAAAAACGCCACACCCAGTGACGTTCTCGATATGTTGTTAGAAAATTTTAAAACCCGATTCGCAAAAGTGCAAGCAGGGGCGAACTATACGGATGGGTACTATATTATTCCTGAATTTGAAACGTTACACCTTAAAAATAGAGTTGCTCCTGGCCTCACGCTGCATGAGGTCGTCACCCTTGCCGCCATTGTAGAAAAAGAAACGGGCAAGAGGGGGGAGGCGGCAACTTCGGATCGCTTGCTAGAAGAACGTAAAACCGTAGCGGGGATATTCTTGAATAGATTAACCATAGGGCAGGCCCTGCAAAGCGATGCAACTATAAACTACATAACTAAATCCGGCCGCAGCAGCTCCACGTTAGCTGATACAGAAATTGACTCTCCGTATAACACCTATAAATACGCTGGACTTCCTCCAGGGCCTATAGGTAGTCCCTCCTCGGCAAGCTTGAGCGCGGTACTTTCTCCAATTAAAACAGATTATTTTTATTTTCTTCACAGCGCCACAGGCGAGATTTACTACGCTAAAACTTTCGAGCAGCATGTAAACAATAGGAATAAGTATTTGAAATAATTGTCCAGAATTGCGCAAAATTGTCCAAAAATTTATGAAAGTACACATACTAAACAAAATTACGCGCAACGTGCTTATATACACTATAGTTCTTTGTAGCTTACTAGGAGTGTTTGGAGAGGTGGCGTATGCACAACAAGGAGTTGGTGAATATGAACGTATAGAGCATTTTCATAGCAAAATTATAGTAAATGCCGACGCGTCGCTTAAGGTAACAGAAGATATACAAGTATATGCCACAGGTGACCAAATTCGCCATGGCATATACCGCGATTTTCCTACAAGCTATAAAGATCGGTTCGGCAATAAGATCCGAGTGGGGTTTACTATTGTAAGTGTAGAGCGGGACAACGCCTCCGAGCCGTATCATACAGAGCGTAAAGTGAATGGTACGCGTATATATTTTGGAGATGCGAATACAATCATACCCACGGGCCTACACACGTATACATTCACATACACGGTAACGCGTGAGTTAGGTTTTTTTGTAGACCATGATGAACTCTACTGGAACGTAACTGGAAATGGCTGGATATTTCCCATACTGAATGCGAGTGCGCAGGTAATACTTCCTTCGGGCATACTTTCTAACAAAATTAGCACGGCGGCATATACCGGGGCCGCGGGTTCAAAGGCTCAAGATTTTACGGTGAGCACGAGTGAAGCAGGGGCCACTTTTAAGACAACGAAACCATTGAGCGCCGAGGAAGGCTTAACCATAGTGGTAGGCTTTCCCAAAGGTTTCGTGCAAGAGCCTACTACCAAACAGAAGATAGAGTGGTTTTTAAACGACAATAAGGGCATTTTAGTTTCGGGCATTTTACTTTTGCTGCTTATAGCATATTACATTCGTACCTGGGGAAAGTACGGAGTTGACCCAGCCAAGGGTACTATAGTTGCACAATACGAAGCCCCACGAAAGCTTTCACCAGCTGGAGTATTTTACATTCACAAAATGGGCTACCGCATGAATGCTTTTACGGCAGGCGTGCTATCGCTCGCGGTAAAGGGGTATATACACATAACCAATGACGACAAACGATACGTAATAAGCAAGGCGTCTACTGCCGGCAAAGGCGCAAGCACGGACGAACAAGCGCTCTATGACGAACTGTTTACAGAGAGCGAAAACATTACCCTCAGTAATGCTGAGTATAAAAGATTGCAAAAAGCCCAGGCAAAACAGCGAGCCGTATTAGTGGGAGAACTGGGAAACAATACGTACTTCATCAACAACACAAAATACTTTGTGGGTGGGTTTTTACTCTCTGTAGTTGTCATAATAACCGCAATTGCCTTGCAAACGCCGCCATATGCAATTGCATTAGTGATTGTTATAAGTGTGGTCATGGATGTCCTTTTTTATAACCTGCTTCGAAAGCGTACCCTAGAAGGACAACAACTCTACGAAGAGATTGAAGGATTCAAACTCTACATGTCTGTTGCGGAAAAGGATAGGTTAAATTTTCACAACCCACCCGAACAAACACCGCAGCTATTTGAAAAACTGTTACCCTATGCGCTCGCTCTTGGCGTAGAGCAAAAATGGGCTGAACAGTTCGCCAGCGTATTTGCCAAACTCGGACCCGAAGGCCAAGGCGGTTACATGCCGCTGTGGTATACTGGCGCTTACTTTAACGCGCATTCAGTCGGCGACTTTAGTAGTTCATTCTCCAGCGCCATATCCTCATCCTCCACACCACCTGGATCCAGTTCAGGAGGGGGCGGAGGAGGCTCCTCAGGCGGAGGAGGCGGCGGCGGAGGTGGGGGAGGATGGTAGGATCCCAAAGGGAATTTTCAATTTTACAATTTTCAATTTTTAAAATAAAACACACTCTTGCAAAATCTACAGCGAGAGTGTGTTTTATTTTATATCTAAGATTTATCAAGCCAAGTAGGAGCCTACAAATGTTTTATTTCCGTTTAGGAATGACTTTATGTGCATGGGCTGTTTGCCTTCGGGTTGGAGGGTGAGGATTTGTAGGTAGGTGCTGGAGCCGCAGGCTATAATGCCGTCATTAATAACTGTGCCTGGCAGGTTCATACCACCCCTAGCCCCTCCTATCTTAGGAGGGGAATCGGAGGACGCATCCTGCGCAATGGATTCGATATCGACAGGCTTACACTCAACAATTTTAAGCAGCTTACCATTCCAGGTGGTATAGATACCTGGCCAGGGTTGGTAGGCGCGCCAGGCGTTGTATATATCTTGCGCGGACTTAGACCAGTCTATGCGTCCGTCTTCTTTTTTTATCATGGGAGCTTTGGTGGCTAAGTCGTGGTTTTGCTCCTTAGGTGCTAGCTCTCCATTTTGATATGCGGGCAATATTTCAATCAGTTTATCCGCGGATATTTCTGCCATTCGCTGAGCTAGAGTAGTAAATGTATCGTCTGGCCTTATATCTTCCGCGACCTGCGCAAGAACCTGACCATGATCCAGGAACTCATCCAGTATAAATATAGTAGTGCCAGTAACGGCGTCACCATTCTTCAACGCGGCTTGGATTGGCGCTGCGCCTCGATACTGTGGCAATAACGAAAAATGAATGTTGAGTGTTTTAAGTGGGGGAGTATCTATTAACTCTTTTGGCATTATCTTACCGTAGGAAACGACTATGTAGATATCTGCTGCAAGACTCTTAAGCTGTTCTAAAATTTCGGGACTATTTTTTACTTTTTCCGGCTTTAAAATATTCAGGCCAAGCTCTTGAGCTCGGATAGCAACAGAAGAGGGAGTTAAAATTTGCTTACGGCCCACAGGCGCATCTGGACTACTAACCACGCCAACTACTTCGTGATGCTCTACCAATTTTTCTAGCGTAGGGAGTCCTACGTCCGATGTTCCAAAAAATACTATACGCATAAGGTAATGAATGTCTAATTTCTAATATCTAATTCCTAATGTCCAGATACCTTTTTGTCTTTCATCCAACTTCGCTAAAGTTATGTCGGACAAGTTAGACCTTAGAAATTAGGAATTAGATATTTGTATTTTACTAAGTAATCTTCGCAAAACTTCTGCTTCGACTTCTACGTCAGTAAGGGCGTCGTGAAAATTACCAGTGGTTGTTATACCCAACAACGCTGCCATATCGGATAATCCGAAGCCAATTGGTTTTTTGGGGTTTAGGTTTGTACGTGATTCACTACTCCAGTACAAATACGCTAAAGTCCAAATATCAAAACTATGGAACTCGTACGGAAGGCGTTTGCCCATCTTTTCATAGCTTTGACGCAAAAAGCCAGTATCAAACCAAGCATTGTATGCGGTCAGCAGGACATCGCCTACAGGAAATTGCTCCTCAAAATCGCCCAGAGCACGCTCGATAGGCGGAGCGCTCTTTAGAGTTTCTATGCTAATTTTATTCACTTCCATGGCCTCAGGCAACCAGTTGCCCCACTGCTTTGGTTGGACATACGAAGAAAACCTAGAAACTTCTTCTAGAGTATCTTTGCGAAGCCTAATGGCGGCAATCTGAATAATTTCAGCATGCGCTATATCGAGCCCCGTACTTTCTATATCAAATATCACTAGGTCTCTGGTAAACATAATTTGAGGCGACATTAATTTACAGATACCACATGAATGTCACGAATAATTAATCTTAAGCCAAGGGGGCATGTCCGTATTATTCGCATCATTCGGGTGCCATTCGTAGATTCGGGTCGCTTACACTTCTTTAAGAATTTTCCGCAATACTTCAGCCTGCAATTTTACTCGCTCAAATGCATCGTATGGGTTGCTAATGCGAAGGTGGAAATGATCAAGTAAGGTATGAAGTGAAGGAATTTTTTTTAGGCCTATGCGCATACCAAAGGTGTAGTATAGAGTCCATAAATCTATAACGGAAAGATCGTACGGAAACGCTGTAGCCTGTTTTCGAAACATTTGCCTAAAAGAAAACAGCTGACTTGCACTGGGTACTGCAAGGGTCGCGTCTGGGCGAAAACGAGTCGTTACTTCTTTTATAAAATCGAGCGGCTTGGGGGAGTTTTGAAGCACTGAAATGTCTACGCGCACGCTTGCTGCATGGCCTTGCAGGGTCTCGGAAAGGAGGCTGTTTCGCACATAGGTCGAGTAGTTGGCTTTTTCCAATAGGTTGTCTTTGTCCAGCAACACAGCACCAAACTGCACAACAACGTCGCGCTCTACATCGGGCCCGCTAGTTTCTAAGTCTATAAGAAGGATGTCTTTGATAAAACGCATGAGTCTCGATGCTAATATACGAATGAATACTAATAATACAAATAAGTGCCAATGTATTGATTCGTATCATTAGTACATTGGTATATTCGTATCGATACTACCGGTATTGTTCTAGGAGTTCTTTTCCCTGGGTTATATTGTCGAACTTATCAAGTATGAGCGTACCTAGTAGGTGATCTATTTCATGCTGACACACCCTGGCTATCCAACCATTGTCACTTATGGTTTGTTTTTCGCCGTTCATATCAAAGTACTCAACAGTAATATTTTTTGGTCTGGTAACATTGCCGAACAGCCCAGGGAGCGAAAGGCACCCTTCTTCTATGGCCGCAGTTTCGGAAGAAGTCTTAACAATTTTTGGATTAATGATAGGGAATACGGGAATACCGGAATGCTCTAAAAAGATAAGTGCTAAGTTCAAATTTCTACCGACCTGGGGAGCAGCCAGCCCAATGCCATCTGCCTTTATAACCGTATCGAGCATATCGCGGATAAGGCGTTTAATATCCTTATTCAATGGGAAAACTACATCCTCAACGGGACGTCGTAGTACTTGTGCTGGAAGTTTTACAATAGGGAGAACCATAAGTCATGTAAACATATAATCATCTAAACATCTAAGCAGGAATACCGCGCTCATGGGTTCTTGTTTACATGTTTAAATGTTTTTATGCTTATATATTCTGCTGTGCTTTCTTAACTAAGAACACAAACAGTTTTGCGGGAAATTTAACATTGCTTTGCTCACGCACTTCTTGTGCGGTCTTACGGAGGAAATCGTGATTATATTTCAACGCAAGCTTCAAGTAAAAGCCGAAGTGCTTTGTATCACCAAAAGCTTTCGACAACTCATCAGCGAGAAGATGTGCGGGAGAGTGAATAAACTGCTTAGTCTCTTGGCCGCGTTTTTTCAATTCTTTAATTCGGTTTGCGTTTATCTCCATGTACAGAGTATACCAAATTTCCGCTTGTTTGAACAGTTTTTTCTGACTATTTTACCCAGCGCATTTATAGGGTTTTTGCTATACTTTTTACATGGTAAAAAGACTCATTATTTTCTTACTTATTGTGTGTGGGCTTATAGGAGCCGGTATTTACTTTAGCAAGGATAGCCATGCACCAAGTTTCGCAAGCGGATTAGGCTTTATCCAAAGTCTTTCTGAGCAACTTCCAAAACAGCAAAACTTGCCTGAACCACTCCAGAAATTGCAGGCCACGGCGACCGGACGTAAGGTAGAAAACCTGAATGCCAAAACCATCATTCAATTAACTAACCAGGAACGCGCTAAAGAAAATGCCGTAACCCTTAAAGAAAACGCGCTCCTCAATAAAGCAGCGGAAAGTAAGATTGACGACATGTTTGCCCAGCAATACTTTGAGCACATCTCGCCAACTGGTAAAGGTCCCGCAGATATAATTGAAAAAACAGGGTACACCTACATAGTAGTGGGGGAGAACCTTGCCGAAGGTGGGTTCGAGAGCAATGCAGAACTGATGGCAGGATGGATGAACAGTCCCGGTCACCGAGAAAATATTTTAAATGCAAAGTATAGAGAAATAGGAGTGGCAGTACGCCAAGGTACCTATAAAGGCGCAAAAGTGTGGATGGCTGTTCAAGAGTTCGGCAGACCACTAAAAGACTGTCCGCAAATTGACACCCAGCTCAAAGCTACTATTACAGAGAACGAGGCGCAAATTCACCTCCGCCAAGACCAACTCCAGGCCATGAACATTGAAATGGCGGACGCACAGCGAAAAGGTGATGCCGCCACTTACAATGCTATGGTGCCAAAGTACAATGAGTTTGTAGCGCAGATAAACCAAGTCATAGAACAAACCAAAGTGCTGGTGGAAACGTATAACACCCAAGTACAAAACTTTAATACGTGCATAAAATAGACAAAGCAATGTCTAAGTTCTAATACCCAATTTCTAACAATCGGAAATTCTACGGTATGTACATTGGACATTGGAAATTAGGTATTAGACATTACTATGTTACATTCTGTTTCGGTTGCGGGGCTTCGCGTTACTGCAGCCCCGAAAAAAGAGGTCCTCAAAGAAATACGCACGCGTGTAGAGCAAGGAGAAACTACTCGCATCATTACTCCGTATTCGGAGTTTCTATTCGCGGCGCTCAAAGATGCCAGCGTTATGGATATGCTCAACGGCGCAGATATATCCATAGCCGATGGCGTGGGCATGCTCTGGGCAGCAACATATTTGCACGTACCGCTCCGGATAAAAAACATCCTTCTCAGATACCTTTATGCGATAGCACAAATGGTATACACCGGAGCGCGAATTTTGTTAAAACCGGATTCAATATATAAAACCATTCCAGAAAAAATTGTCGGGGCCGATTTTTTTATAGACCTAGTAGACTTGGCAGCAGACCAAAATTTGTCCATATACCTACTGGGAGGCTATGGTGAAGTGGCGTTGCAAACAGGTAAGAAATTAAGGAAGCGACACCCGCAGTTACGCATAGCCGGATTCAGCAACAAACTTTCTTCTGATCCATCCATAATACGTGACGTAGTAGCAGCAAGCCCCGATTTTCTATTTGTTGCTTTTAATCCCATCGGCCAAGATGCTTGGATTGCAGAGCATCTGCATGAGCTTCCGAGTGTTACACTTGCAATTGGCCTTGGTGGGACATTCGATTACGTTTCGGGCCATAAAACCCAGCCACCAAAATTTATTCGGAGCATAGGTCTGGAGTGGCTATTCCGCCTTATAACGCAACCAAAAAGATATAAGCGTATTTACAACGCCACGTTCGGGCTCGTCACCGCGCTCATCCAGTACAAGGTGCGGCACATGGACGAAACGCATACAAGCTGATAAAATAGCTTTAGATATTGGACATATATAAGTTTTGGGCGTTCAATGGAGCGCCCTTTTTTCTTTCAATTATTTACACCGCACGTCTATGACAGAATCTACAACACCAAAAGTTCGCACCCGCTTCGCACCAAGCCCAACAGGCTATGTGCACATGGGAACCTTACGTACCGGTCTTTTTAGTTTCCTCCTGGCCCGCCATAGCGGGGGAACAAACATCCTCCGCATTGAAGATACAGACCAGAGCAGGCTCGTCCCCGGTGCACTAGAAAACCTTGTCGAAGTCTTATACAAACTCGGCGTAGACTTCGACGAAGGATATTTTTGGGACCCCGAAAGCAATTCGGTAAAAGAAAAAGGGGACTACGGACCATATTTGCAGTCCAAGCGGCTTGGCTTATATGAACAATACGCTCGCGAACTGGTAGAGAAGGGGAGTGCGTACTATTGCTTTTGCAGCGAAGAACGTTTAGAGGAGCTAAGGGCAGAGCAGGTCGCGCTCAAAAAGCCGCCCATGTACGACAGGCTTTGCCGTACGCTTTCCACTGATGAAATAGTAAAAAAACAAAAAGAATTTTCCGACAGCGGCAAACGCCCCGTTATTCGACAAGCAGTAGCCATTGACGGTGAGACCTCGTATGAGGATTTAGTGCATGGTAAATTAACTTTACAAAACCGCATACTCGACGACCAAATTTTAATGAAGTCGGATGGTTTTGCAACGTACAATTTCGCAAATGTAATTGACGACCACCTCATGGAGATTACGCATATTATCCGGGGTGAAGAATTTATTTCTTCAACACCTAAATACATAATGCTGTACGAGTCCTTTGGCTGGCCTGTTCCACATTTTGCACACTTACCCTTGATACTCAATCCGGATAAAACCAAGCTATCTAAGCGCCAAGGCGATGTCGCGGTTGAAGATTTTTTGAAGAAGGGATACCTCAAAGAAGCTCTGGTAAACTTTGTAGTCTTTTTAGGTTGGAATCCAAAAACCGAGCAAGAGTTTTTTACGATACCCGAGCTAATTGAGCAATTTGAGCTAAGTAAAATAAATAAAGCAGCTCCCATTTTTGACGTACAAAAGCTGGACTGGATAAATAGTCATTATATACGGGAAAAGAGTGTCGCAGAGCTCGCTACATTACTTACTCCATATTGGGCCGAGGCAGGATACATTTCGGGCGACGAACATGGCTACACCGTCCCGAATCTAGATAATGCTTTAGCATCTCAAGAATATCTAGGAGCGATAACTGCCATAGAGCAAGAGCGTCTTAAGAAGCTTTCTGAGATTGTTGAACGCACTAGCTATTTCTTTACTGAGCCAACGTACAATTCTGGGCTCCTGGTCTGGAAAAAAAGTAATGCCGATGACGCTAAAGAAAAACTTGCCCTTGTGGACAAGTTTCTAGCGACCCTTACCCCAGAAACAATTTCATCATCCACAGCTCTACACGAAGCGCTTATGGCCTATATAAAAGAAAACGCATTTGACGTAGGCTCGGTATTGTGGCCGCTCCGGGTAGCGTTAACCGGTATGCAAATGAGCCCAAGTCCTGCTGAAGTAGTCAGCGTGCTATATAAGGGGTTGGGGCAAATGGAGATTGCTAAGCGCATACAAAAAGCTATTACATTGTTAGAAGAAGCTTCCATAGCGTAGGTCTTCTATGGCTTCTCAAAACCGCACTTTGTGCGGTTTTGTTTTCATATGCTTAATTCATAATTCATGCTTCTTGATTCAAGTTTCATGGTATAATTAATGCAATGAAATTGAGCGTAAATAACCGCTTTTGGAGCAGCATCTTACTCGCAGTGACCCTGGTAGGGGCGACTGTTGGTTTTGGCTATGTACGAGTACACGCTGCGGACGTAGACGAAATCAAATTCAAGCAAACACAGTTACAAGAAAAACTCGACGCTTTAAATAAACAGATAAGCAACTACCAAAGCCAAATTAGCACCACCCAAAAACAGGCTGCGTCACTAAAGAATGAAATATTTATATACGACACACAGATTAAATCTACTGAGCTGGCCATAGATGCTAAGCAGACCGAAATGGAAGATACGAATTTGCAAATTAACGAATTGCAAATTCAAATAGACAGGCGCGTTGCAGAAATAGAAGATAATAAAAAAGTTTTAAAAGAACTTATCATAGAACTGAACGAGCTTGGTGATAATTCCTTCGTACAGCTCGCTCTGGGTACGAGCAATTTTTCGGCGTTCCTTGACGACCTTCAGTACACAAATAACGTCCAAGACAAAATTTATCAAATAGTCCAGAACATAAAGCTTGTTAAGAGTAAGCTCGAAGATCAACAGAACGACCTCAAAGTACAGCTTAAAAAACTGCAGGATCTTACCGACCAGCTCAAAGCCACCCAAAGCTCTCTCGAGGCGCAGGAGCAGGATAGACAAAATCTTTTGGCCAAAACCAAGGGCGTTGAGAAAAACTATCAAAAGTTACTCACGAACAGCAAGAGCGAGCAGGCTGACTTGCAAAAAGAAATGGACGACCTTGATGCACAGGTTCGTGCCAAGCTCGGAAACAAAACCATTACTGCAAAAAAGGGAAGTCTGGTCATGCCTATGAAAGGCATACTAACACAAGGTTACGGCAATACCGGCTTTACTTCGCTCGGGTACTCTTTTCACAATGGACTGGATGTAGCTGCCCCAGCAGGCACACCTATTTACGCTGCCCAAGACGGTACGGTAAACGGCTGTGATACTGGCGACGCATCGTATGGAAACTGGTGCAGTATAAAACACAATATCCAAACTACAAACGGCAGTGTATGTGTAATTACCCTTTACGGTCACATGCGGTCATTTAAATTAAAAGTGGGCCAGACCGTAAAACAAGGAGATTTAGTTGGGTACGAAGGCAACACTGGCAACACCACAAGACTACTCTACGGTCCGGATAGGGGATACCACTTGCATTTTACCGTGTTTGATTGCGAAGGCTTTGGCATATCACAGGGAAAATATTCTAAGACATACGGACCATATACCGTACCATACGGATACACCTATAACCCGAAAGATTTCTTACCATAAAATAAAACGTACCCCAAGAAACAAAATATGCGAAACTCGTACACCACATTTTTTAAAAAAGCATTCCTTGCGTTCAGCTTGTCGGCCTCACTCTTGCTTCCCCATGCTGCCCTTGCAGCAGCAGTAGACTTACCGTGCACACCCTCCCAAGCGCCAGCAACAGTCGCAGGACAAGACACCTCTACCCCAAACAACGACCTCTTTGACTGCATTAACCGCCTCTACAAATACGCCCTGGTTATATCGAGTATTGCGGGTGTATTTATGATTATGCTTGGCGGGTACATGTATATCTTCTCAGGTGGCAATGACAAGAAGGTAAGCACAGCAAAAAGGTTTATTACTACGTCACTCCCGGGTATAGCCGTGCTGCTAACGGGGTTTTTACTTCTGAAACAGATCAACCCGAGCTTATTACAAATTAAAAGCATTACTCCGGCACAAATAGCGCAGTCTGATTGGGCCATCCTTCCTCACGACGGCGGATTGGGAGGCGGTGGTGGAACTGGTGGTGGAGGCGGGGGAAATGTAGGCACAGGAAAATGCGAGCCAGTCACTAGTGGCCCAGCATCTGTCGCCAATTTGCAAGGTACTTGTTTTGGCGCAAACGCAGCAAAAGCATCAAGCATTGCAAACCTTGAAAGTAACGGCAACCCGGCAAGGCATGGCGACAAATGCGTTGATGGGAACTATGCTTCATGGGGTCTATTCCAAATCAATATTTCAGCCAATACCATGGCAGGATTAAATTGCCCCAAGGCATTTGATGTGCCGGCACGAGCAAGTACGCTCTTGTCCGGGGGAGTATACAACTGCCATGTTATCAACAAACCACTCTATGACCAGTGTGTGGCTGCGGCAACAAATGAATCCACCAATATTGAAGCAGCGTGCCGCATATCTAACAACGGGACCAGATGGGGCGCATGGAGCACTAACAAAACTTGTAAATTTTAGACCTTGAAGAGCCATAATTAACTTTAAATACTTATGTTCGAAAATAATAAAAATATTATCATTGGCGTAATTGTTTTTGTTATGTTGGTGGTCATTGCGGCGCTCGCATATGCTGCGTTCAGTAATCCAAGTAAGACGGCGACGCCATTACCCACAAATGCGAACCCCACCGCAAACTCAAACACAGTGGCCATCTCGACCCCGAAAGGTGCTGTGGTAGTAAACAACTTTACCCAGAACGTACTTTCAAAGACAGAGTCATCTATGACCATCGCCGATACAAACGACTATCAAATTGTCTATTTTCAAAAAGAGGGGAGTTTCCTTATTACTCTTGCATCCCAGCCAGCAACTAGCGCGCGTATAAAAGCAGAAACAGCCTTTTTGAGCATATTAAACATAAACAAAGAACAAGCCTGCAAGCTTACAGTGGCCCTGAAGATACCTTACTCAGTAGATGAGAACCTCGCAGGTCCCGATTACGGTTTAAGCTTTTGCCCTCACTAAACGATGTACTGATAATGCAGCGCTTTAGAAAATAAAATGAACATAAACCTATGCAGCACTTTAAAATAAAAAAAATTATATTCGCCGCTATGGTAGCAGCCACCTGTTTGCTTCCCCACGCAGCCTTTGCCGCAGCAGTGGACTTACCATGCACACCCTCCCAAGTACCAGCAACAGTTGCCGGACAAGATACCGCAGCACCGAACAATGATCTATACAACTGCATTAACCGCCTCTACAAATACGCCCTGGTTATATCGAGCATAGCTGGTGTATTTATGATTATGCTTGGCGGGTACATGTATATTTTCTCCGGAGGTAATGACAAGAAGGTTAGCACAGCAAAAAGTTTTATTACTACGTCTCTTCTGGGTATAGCAGTATTGCTGACCGGGTTTTTACTTTTGAAACAGATTAACCCCAGTTTGACTACGGTCAAAAGTATAACGCCGCAACAAATTGACTATCAAGAGTGGTATGTAATGAGGGCAGAAGATGGCATAGCCCAGGTAAACACCGGCCTATCGAATAGCGGGGCAGCAGTGGCAGCCCAGTGCCCGGGAGGGCAACTCGTGGATATCCCGCAAGGGGAGTTTCAGCAGTACGATAAAAATAAGACATGCCCTACAGTCTTGGAGGCGCTACGGAAATTAAAAACTGCCGCCACTGCAGCTGGAATATCATTTAAAGTAAACGACTCGTACGGCCCAGCGCATAAGAGTTCGTGCCATAAAGAATCAGGAACTTGCGTAGATATTGGCCTCACTGGATCAACTACATGGGACCAGCTTTGTAAAGTAGTAAACTCCACGGGATTATTTAAAATATTAAACGAATCGGGAGGCAATACGCCAAATTGCGGGACCTTTATAGCAACAAGTAAATCCACGGCCCCACATATTCATTTAAATTTATTGAACTAGGAAACGATACCACGGAGGCAATCCAATACTGATACCAGTAACTCTTAATTATAGCCACCCGTGTATATATTAATTTAGACCAGCAAAAGCTGGTCTTTCTATTTCAAATTTTTTACATGGTGGAGCCTTGCTCGTACACCCATCAAGAACCTGGACATATGGCGGGAGCCCTAGCTAAGGACTTATAAGTGTGTGCATTCGGAACTGGCACCTGCAGCCTTGCGAGCAGAGTGAAGATCTAAACCATCCAAACACCGAAGACACACAGCAATTGAACCGATCCAACAGTATTATATAAAAGCAATACTGAATTACTTTAGAAATGCGAAATAGTACTACCAACGGGCGTGCTATATTAAAAGTAATGCTAGAGCATCAGACGTGGAAGTTTATAAACGGGATTTAAACGAGAAGATATAGCATGCAGGTTGTATAACAAAGCAGGAGAGCGAGGGAACAAATAAAATCGATCATATATACATAATCAAAAGAAGTAACCACAAACCAGTTCAAAGCGCTTTTTTGTACATACTGTGTCGTACAAGATACATTGTACGACACAACAACATTAGCAAAACCAGCCTTTAAAGTACTACCCTCCGTGGTATCCGGATACACCCAGCTATCAGATCTGCCATGCTACTCTTGCATACGCCGGGCCATACATTCCGCCACACACACTGCACTCTAATTGCTGCGTACTAGATTTCTGCCGCAGCAAAAAAATAAAACCAGACAGAGGAGTCTGGTTTTATGATATCAGGACGGTGACATTTTATACGTGTGTATCCCCTACCTTAGAAAGTTTCTACTTACTAGACTTTCTAAACCCGGCCGCCTTAGCTTCTTCTTCGGTTTTAAAACACGCAACAGGTTTAGTAACCCGGCCATAGAACGTACCACCTTTTACGTGATATATTTTGCTCTTGGTACCTTTTACAATGCAGGGACCGTTCGTAGTCGCGCCCAACACCAATGGAGCTGCCACCTCGGCTACAGCTACCGCAGGACTCGCAGCCTGTTCGGGCGTTGCCGCCTCGGTCTTGCTCTCCGTAGCGGGCGGAGACTTCTCTGCTGCTGGTGTCTGCTTTGTGCTATAATTTGAATAATTACTGGAAGTTTTATGCGGAGAGCTGCGAGTTAGCTTCCCCACTCCGACACCGACAAAAAAGATAACCACAAACGCGGCAACGCATATTAGTGCGCTCCGATGATCTTTGCCCCAGGCTTTGATCTTTTCATATGTAATCATATTAGTTTTCTTTTGTATGACTTATGCTTTTGTATTAGGACGTGTATATACGCTCTCACTTGCTGAGATACTGGAAGTACTTGCTATATACGGCACATCTATCCGGGTAGTGGATGTATCTTTCGAAGCGCTCATCATCGAGTCAGATAAGGCGCTGGACGTTGAACGACTTCAGAAACGCATGGGTGGGGTTATTAAAATAGTGAAAATAATAGATGCAGTAAAGAAACGCGAACAAGATTCTATCAACTTTGCCCTGCAAAACTATTTCAAACCCAGCAAGCTCAAGACCGACTTCCTCAAAGGAGCAAGCGGCAAGATTCAATTTGGTATAAGTATATATCTTTTAAACCCGGCCGTAAAAGCTTTTGGCGAGCCGAAGCGTTTAGGCATGTTTATTAAACGGGCCATGCAGGACTCAGGTAGCAGCATCCGCCTGAGCGTTCCAGAATATAACTCTCTCGCCCTTGCATCGGTAGCGGTAACGCACAATCAGCTCATTACCAAAGGCGCAGAAATAGTAGTATTCGCCGGGATAGACAGAGTCTATGTGGGCAAGACACTCGTTGTGCAAGACTTTGAAGATTACGGCAGACGTGACTACCAACGACCCGTACGCGACGACCTGCGAGGCATGATCCCTCCAAAAGTAGCCCAATCTATGCTCAACCTGACCGGGGCAAAAGCGGGCGATACTTTACTAGACCCCTTTTGCGGCATAGGCACCTTTGTTCAAGAAGGAGCCCTACTCGACTACCGCATGATTGGTACAGACATAGACAAGCCGGCCATAAGCGGGAGTGAAAAGAACCTGGAATGGTTTAGGAACCGCTATAAAATCCCTAAGGGCAAGTACCACCTAGAAACCACTGACGCGCGCTCTGTGAGTGAATTTATAGCCCATCTTAAGCAAATAAAGGCTATAACCAAGGTTAATGCCATCGTAACCGAGGGAACCCTTGGCCCCATGTACAGCCAATTCCCCTCTTCCAATGAAATAGACAAAAACTTTAAGGATTTACAAAGTCTGTATTCCGCCTGTTTTGTTGATTTTGCGAAATTCCTCGAAGATAAGGGGAAAATAGTTATGTGCATCCCTGCTTACCGAAAAGGGCAAAATGAGTATGTTTTATTGCCCAATCTTGACTTTGCCACAGCCAATGGGTATAATATCGTTAGTGTGATTAAGCCCGAATTTGTCTCACATATGCCGTTTTTGCGGCTTTCTCCACGAGGCAGCGTCATTTATGATCGCAAAGATCAAATAGTCGCCCGGGAAATCCTCATATTCGAGAAGCAATAGCTTCCCTCTTAAATCTCAATTATCAAATAACAAACTACAAACAAATCACAACTCCCAATTTTCCAAACTGAAGAATTCTACAATTGTTTTGAAATTTGGATATTGTTTGTAATTTGGATTTTGTACTTTGGAGCTTATATAACTTTATGGCACATAAAAAGGCTGGTGGTAGTTCACAATACGGTAGAGACTCAGTATCTAAACGTCTTGGTGTAAAAATATTTGGCAACCAACGCGTTAAAAAGGGTGAAATTATTGCTCGTCAGCACGGAACTCCTTTCCACGCTGGAGCAAACGCTCAAATAGCTGGCGACTCTACTGTGTATGCTCTCATAGACGGTATAGTAAAGTTCCAGAAGAAACTTGTACGTAAGTTCCATGGTGGACTTAAGAAAACTCGTATTATAAGCGTAGAACCAGTACCGAACTCCAAGTAAACTACCTACCAATTTAAAAACCCTCACTCGAGGGTTTTTATAATGTATTATATTTTTAACGAAGCGTTTATAAATCCAGAAAACAATGGGTGAGGGCGGAGCGGGCGCGAAAGGAACTCCGGGTGGAACTGAGAGGCTACAAAGTATGGATGATTTTTAAGTTCAATAATTTCTACTAATTGTTTATCTGGGGTCGTCCCTGCAATAACTAGTCCATGGGCCGTTAATGTATCTCTGTACGTGTTGTTAAATTCGTACCTGTGCCGATGCCGCTCTTCTATAAGTGCCTTCCCGCTCTGTTTAATCCATCCAGCTTTAAGATATTCCTTTTCAGTACGCGTCCCCCGCTCTATTACACAATCCCAGCTTCCCAGGCGCATACTCGCACCGTACTCACGATTTAAGAGTTTTTTAGCTTGATCAGGCATTAGATCTATAATTGGATGAGGTGTTTTTTTATCAACCTCAGTAGTATTGGCGTCTTTCAGGCCTGCCACGTTCCGAGCAAACTCTATAGCGGCCATTTGCATGCCATAACAAAGCCCAAGATACGGAATGCCTTTCGTGCGAGCATATGTAATAGCCCGAATCATACCCTCTGTTCCTCGGCTACCAAAACCGCCGGGTACTACAATGCCCTGGTACCGCTTAAGCACAGTTGCCGCACCCTTCAATTCAATCTCTGTACTGGAAACCCAGGACAGAGAAATGCGGGCGTTTTGCGCCCATGCTGCATACCTGAGCGATTCAATTACCGAAATATACGCATCGTGCAAAGTAAAGGTACCAGTACCAAAATATTTTCCCACTATGGCAACGCGCAGTTCTTTTGAGGCAGTATTGGCTTTGCGTACAAAGCCCTTCCATGGTTCATTGATTGCCTTTTTTGAACGTATACCAAAGGCTTTAGTAATAAACTCACCCAACCCCTGTTGTTCAAAATTAAGTGGAACCTCATATATATTTTTTACGTCTGGAGCAGATATTATACTACCTGGCGCAAGCGAACACATGAACTCTAATTTTTGTTTTCTTTTATCATCAAGCGGCACTGAAGCTCGCGCAAATAAAATATCTGGATGAACTCCCGCAGCGTTAAGATTTTGGACAGCGTGTTGAGTGGGCTTGGTCTTAAGCTCGTTGCCGCCAGCGCCAAGGGTAGGCACATAGCTCACCAAGGCCACCAAAACATTGTCAGGATATTTAAACTTAAGAATGCGCGCAGCTTCAAGGAAAACTACATTCTGGTAATCTCCCACCGTACCCCCTATTTCGACAATTGCAACATCCGCACCAGCAAGATTCGCCGCATTCTCTATACGTGATATTACTTCGAGCGGTATATCTGGAACCACTTCCACACAACGCCCTCCAAACTCAAGGTTTCGCTCTTTTGTAATGAGCGAAAGATACACACTACCGGTCGTCATGTAATTTGCTTTACTTAGGGTAGTATCGAGAAAGCGTTCATAATTGCCCATGTCTTGATCGCACTCGGTTCCGTCCGCAAGTACAAAAACCTCACCATGCTCAGTGGGGTTCATGTTCCCAGCATCTACGTTTACGTATGGATCTATCTTAAGTGAAGTGACTTTTAACCCGCGCGCTTTGAGCATATGCGCAATCGAAGCAGAAGCGACTCCCTTACCCACACTCGACATAACACCACCGGCTACAAAGATAAATTTTACGCGACTTGTTGGAGCTATACTTTTTGTTTTTGGTGTCATAATAGGATCTAATTAATTGCTTTTACATCAAGGGCAACTCGAGCCTCAGTAGCATGTCCCAACTTAAGTAATACTACATGCTGCCCCACTGTGCGAATAGGATTGGGTATGTGGATGGAATTTTTATCTATGGTTTTGCCGAGCTTCTGAGTTAAGGCTTCGGCTACGTCCTTTTCTCGCACAGCACCAAAGAGCTTACCGCCATCCCCTGCTTTGGCAAGTATAGTAAACGTGCGTTTCTCAAGCTCGGCCTTAAGCGCAAGGTTTTTTGCTCGCGCTTTTTCTAACTCCTCAGCTTTTGCGTCCAGTTTTTTCTTTTCTTTTATTTGTACCTTTTCAGTAGCCGCAACTGCATGCCCTAGTTTTATTAAAAAATTAAGCGCATACCCGTCGGAAACTTCTTTAAGTTCACCTTTTCTCCCCTGCCCTTTTACATCTTTTAGAAACAATACCTTCATACGTAATCATTTAAACATAAAATCATATAAACATATGAGCATTCAGATCTGCGCGTGTTTATATGCTTGCATGATTATATGTTTATATAGTATTTCTATACTCGCAAATACTTCCGGATAGCCAACGTGCTAGAAACAAAGCTCAGTATAAGCGCTACGACCAATAAAGCCAAGGACAGGAGCGGTAAATTAAACACTGTTGCCGGAGCAAGTGCAATTAATCCCCCACCCTGACTATTTGTGCTGCCATTTACCAGAACAGTAATGGCAGGTTCGATCTTTGTAAACAAAAGCGCGAGGAGTCCAGTGGTAATGGCACTGGCAACCACAGAATACAATAAAGATTCTATCAGAAACGGCCCACGAATGTACCAGTTAGTTGCTCCAACAAGCCGCATAATCTCTACTTCTTCACGGCGATTGTAAATAGTTAAGGTAATGGTGTTAAAAATTACCAACACCGCAATAATAGAAAATATTACAACGAGCGCAATTCCACTAGTAACAATGAACCTTAAGACTTTCCCGAGGCGCTCAATGAGCAACCGGTTATCCTCAAAGTTAACTTTGCTAATGCTGTCTTTATACGTACCACCTTGAAGTGAGGCGGCTATATCTGCATAGTCATCTAAGTTTGCTGCTTTAATTTGCAAAGTAGCTGGGAGTGGGTTGTCTGTAAGCTCTGCCAAGGAGTCTAGGATGAGAGAGTCCTTTGCATGTTTAGTCTTAAAGCTCTCAAGCGCATTTGCAGCTGAAGTATAGGTAACGCTACTAACTTTAGGGTTTCGCTGAAGGTCCGTTTTAAAATCGTTTATTAGACTTTCGGCCACGCCAGTTTTAAAGTACACGCTTATGTCTACTCGATCTCGAATGCTTGCCACCGAGTACTTGGTTACTCCAAACAGTAAAATGAGTACGCTAAAAATAATCAGGGTAATAACCATGACCATGGTAGCAGCTGCAGAAAGCCATATATTGCGCCAAAAATTTACGAATCCGGCTTTTATTACTCTAAAAAAACTTATTGAGTCAAACATAGTATGAAGAAATGCCTAATTCCTAATGTCTAATTTCTAATATCCGGGAATTTCTTATGTCTTTTGATTAGACATTGGAAATTAGAAATTAGACATTTCCTATAACTTATACCTTCCTTTTTCTTGCTCAAGAACTACCCGACCACCTTCAACGGTAATAACTCTTTTTTGTATACGATTTACTAAATCTGCCGCATGGGTAGCCAGAATAACGGTTGTGCCGAGTTTATTTATCTTCAAAAGTAAATCTAGTACTTCGGCAGCGTTTACTTCGTCTAAGTTGCCCGTAGGCTCGTCTGCCATAAGCAGGGCTGGGCGGTGGGCCAAGCTTCGCGCTATCGCAATACGCTGTCGCTCTCCCCCGGACATCTCATGAGGGAAATTATGCTTCTTATGAAGCAGGCCAACGAGCTCCAAAATTTTGGGTACTTCTTTATCTATACGGTCTCTCCGGTGCCCACTAACTTCCATAGCAAATGCCACATTCTCAAAAGCTGTCCTCCGTGGCAGTAATTTTATATCCTGAAATACCATACCTATTTTTCTTCGAAGGTACGGCAAGTCGCTTGTTTTGACCTGGGCAATGTCTATGTCATCTATAAGCACACGCCCGTCATCTGCACGCTCTTCGCCAGTAATAAGCTTGAGCAGCGTAGACTTACCAGCGCCTGAGAGTCCCACTATTGAGACAAATTCACCATGATTAATCTCAAGGTTAATGCTGGCAAGTGCCTTAGTATTTCCGTAATATTTTGCTACAGATTCAAATCTAATCATACTGAGTTATTTTAGCACAAATTGCTATTTATTTCTGCTAGTCCTATGGTATATAGCCAGAAAGCCTGAACCAATTGTGAAGGCAACCAGAAATATGTAAATATATTCAAAAATTGGTACATAGAGCAGCCTATGTCGCGCAAGTGTAATGTGCTCTTGATCGTATATCCATATTCCATGAATGTGAATATAGGGATCTGTAAGCACTGTCCATAGTACTGCAATGATACTAATTGTGAAAAGGAGGCGCAATTGCATTCGTAGAAACCGGAACTCCTTACACCACACAATACCCAATGCGCATGCGCAGAACAAAGCTGTTGTGATTATCTCGCTGTATGTAAAAAATAAATTCATGGGTTGCGGCGTTTATGGTAAAGCACAAGCGTAAGCACACAAAAAAGCCAAGTGGTGGTAATAATAAATGCAAACTCTTCAAGTGGTATCCCCAGTAGCCAAAAACCAAAAATATACTGCGGGTTAAACTGCCAAACTTCGCCCTTGATCATAACCAAATCCCACGGCCACCCAAATAACAACGCTGCTAATATAGAAAACGCAATTGCTTTTCTAGCAGGCTTTATATATCTCCAGTATGTCAATGTGAGCAGCGCGGCGGGCAGTACAATTGATAGCAGCTGCCAAATACCATACGACCACTTACCCATGGGTTGTAATATATTCTAAGTAACGTTCAATAAACTCGTCCAATTCTCCGTCCAAAACAGACTCGGGATCACTTGTTTCATATCCGGTACGGTGGTCTTTCACGAGTTTATAGGGATGAAGTACATAGCTGCGTATTTGGTTGCCCCACTCAGCAGATTTGAATTCCCCTCGGAGTTCTTTTTTTGCTGCTAAGTTTTTTTCATCTTCTAGAATCTGCAACCGCGCTGCCAAAATCTTCAGAGCGAGTTCTTTGTTTTGGTGCTGACTCCGCTCATTTTGAATACTCACTTTAATGCCAGTGGGGATGTGAGTGATGCGAATAGCTGAGTAGGTAGTGTTAACACTTTGGCCGCCATGCCCGGATGCGGTATTGGCTTCAATTTTCAAGTCTTTAGGGTCCAGCGAAATAGTTTCCGACTCTCCTAATGCAGGCAATACTTCCACCAACGCAAAACTGGTTTCCCGAGTATGGGCCGGGTTGAACGGACTTAATCTGACCAACCTGTGAACGCCTGCCTCAGCCTTTAAGTAGCCATAGGCGTAGGGACCATCAAGCTGTATGAGCACAGACTTAATTCCAGCCTCACCGCCCCGACTTTGCTCCAGTATTTCCATCTTAAAGTTTTTAGCAGATGCGTATCGCGTGTACATACGAAAGAGCATTTCCGCAAAATCCTGTGCATCGGTACCACCAGCCCCTGCGTGTATTGCCACCACTGCGCCGTGATCATCGTACTGCTTAGATAGCAGTGCAATAAGTCTATTTTGGGAAAACTCTTTTTCTGCCCGGGCCACACTTTGCTGCAAATAGCCACGCGTTTCTTCGCTTTCATCGGTATTCTGCTCTATAAGTGTTTTTAGTTCGGCAAGTTGCTGAGCAAAGCCCTCCCAAAATGTTACGTAATTTTTAAGGAGAGTATAATTTTGTGATACCGTTTGCGCGTGCTGCTGGTCTGACCAAAAATCCGCAGCCTGCATGGACTCTTCCATTTCTAACACACGTTGCTGCTTCTGAGCCAATTGCAAAGACGGAAGCAGTTGCTCCACCTTTTCTTCCAATATGCCTATTTGTTTTAATAATTCTGTGTCCATAAGAGTTAATAGGTGTCAAATGTTGTCACGTCTTAACGTCGAACGTCAAAATTCCTGACCTTATGACGTGAAGACCTTATGACGTTTGACTACGTTACGCTGCAGGGCGTAAGTTTGATTTCAACGCTACTCTCCTGACTAAATTCCAAAGTTCATTCTGAATTTCTGAGTCGGGCTTGAGTAGGTCGTCGCGGAAACACGAAACAATCTTCGCGCCTGGGGTAAGTTTTGCTGCTTCAATATAACGTTCTCGAAGCACCGTTACTTCCGGTACCTCACGACTCCCCCACCCTACTGGTACAAGTACGGTCTCGTGTATGTCTATGTGGTCGGGCAGGCAATCGAGGAACACTGTAAAATCTATACGCCTTTGCGAGAACACCGCGTGCTCCAGCTCGTCGAGCCAACGGTAAAGTCCAATTCTTTCCCCATGTTCCTCCATGCCGGCGGTAAGCCAAGCCATGGTAGCCAAATTGCTTCCCGTGCACAACACAACTTCTTTTTCAGGAGCTTCGCCGAGTCTGGCAAACGTACGCGCTCTATCGAGCGAAGCCACAATACCTAGTGACTGCATGCTTTCCGTAAGGTCTGGCGTGTCGAGCAAGCCTGGTATATTTGCCTCAGCACTACTGCTTGGAAACTCAAGTCTGCGCACAGAAAAACCAGCAGTAGAGAGTTCTGCTTCGAGCAAATGCAGCTGCGCTTCAAGCATGTCTTGTGACAAGCTCTCAAGCGCAATTACAGTACTGGTCTTTACAGGTTGTGAGGTTTTTTTAAACCAAGACATGGGAAAATGTAGGTTGCAGATTTAATGAGTACAGAAAATTCTAAAGGGATAATTAGCTTAGCAGTTTCAATATGTTATCAATGTTGGTATGCAGATTTTTAGTAGTGCTATCATTGATGATTGTAAAATCTGCACGGGCAATGGGACCAGCCTGGTGCAATGTATCAATTTGAGTATAGTCACGAGATTCCAATTCGGCTCGCGTTAGTGGCCGCTCCGGTCTATGTATCATGCGCGCAGCACGTGTTTCAAAATTTGCATAAATTGCCAGAACAAAGAATTTATCACCAAACTCCTCTTTCACAATAGTGTATTCTTCCCAAGAATAAAAACTTTCTAGAATAACACTACCCTGTTCAAAGAGCTCGCGGATTTTTGGCAAATTCATTATGGCTAGTGCGCCCATGCCTTCTTTAGCCCTAAACTCTTCTCTTACTATCCTTTCATTTGCTTGGTTCACTTCCATGCCCCTCGCTCGGACCTCGTCTACCACCGTATGGCCAAAATGCACATTGGGCCAGCCCGTGCGTTTCATAATGTATTGGGAACTTTCTGTTTTACCAGAACCTGGCAAGCCAACAACCGCGAGTATAATTTTGCTCATATATAAGAGAAAAGTTTATTTTATAATAACATATTTTTGTGCTGGTGATAAGTCGCGCACTCAACTTCTGGCAGTATAATACTAAGACGGCACCTTCAAAAAGACAATAAAAAATCCCTCGCAAGAGGGATTAATTTATAGTTAGAACTTAACCTTTATACCAGGGCCCATGGTAACGTTCAAAGATACTGAGGTGATGAACTGCCCTTTTACGGTTGGAGACTTTGCGCTGTTTACTGCATCCATGAACGCTTTGGCGTTTTCGAGCAGCTTAGCAGTATCAAAATCTGCTTTACCAATAATCTGGTGAACATTGGCGGAGTCATCATTCTTGAAGCTTACGCGACCACCAGCAATTTCTTTGATCATTGCCGCAATGTTCTCTGAAACTGTACCGGTCTTTGGGTTTGGCATAAGACCACGTGTACCAAGGATTTTAGCAATTTGAGCAAGTTTAGGCATCATGGCAGGCTCAGCAATAGCAACATCAAAGTCGGTCTTTTCCGTTTCTTTAATCTGCTTAACCAAATCTTCACCGCCAACAAGGCTCGCACCTGCATCTTGTGCTTCTTTTTCTTTAGCGTCGGTTACAAACGCAGCAATGCGCTTGGTTTTACCAGTTCCGTGAGGAAGGGTTACTGAACCGCGAATAGCTTGATCGGTTTTCTTAGCGTCTATACCAGTACGAATGTGAACTTCTATAGAGCCTACAAATTTAGTAGTAGCGGTTTTCTTGGCCAGCTCTATTGCCTCTTCTATAGAATAGGTCTTATTTGCGTCTACGAGTTCGTTGTTTGCGCGTACGCGCTTGGATGCTGTCTTCATTGTGTACCCTTTCGTGGTCTTGCGAAGCGCAAGTCGAAAGTTTATAAAGTTCTTAAAGTTTATAAAGTAAGACCTGAATATGCTTAACTTTATAAACTTTCGACTTTACGAACCTTTTACTTACCCCTCTCCCACAAATTAATTAGTTCATAAATTGTACCATTATTGCTCTTTTCTGGCAAGTCTCCAGTGGAAGTACCAAACCGGTGTTGCAACCAATATATAGGCCAACGCCTGAGCGGCATCGCGCTGCTTTTGGGCCGCTCTATTTTCTGCATCTTGCCTCTGCTGCAGAGCCTGAGCTTTCTCATCACATTCGGCGCCAGGAGTCATCGCACCATCAGGGCTTTTTACCATTACTGTGCACGGGGGTGTGTAATAGTTGTTGTCTGCCTTGGTAAATACCCAAGTCTTGAGTGCCATATTTACTAACATGATTGCCCCTACAACGGCAATAACCAATGCTATTGTAGAAACGAGATAGAGATAGATTTTCTTTATATGTTGCATATGCGAAATGCTGAATTATGAATTAAGAAGTATGAATTAAGTATAGTAGTGCGTTACTTCTCATTTATGGCTGCAATATTCGATGTAGTACCACGAAACCCTAGTAAGATTCGCGTCAATAGATATACACCGGCAAAGACAAGGATAATTGAGAATATATTTAGTATCTCTTGGCTTAGAATGTATATAGCGTATGCTGCCGTAAAACACATGAAGGCAAATGCTACGCCGAGTATATTAATGGAGGTCTTTCGTGCCACAGACCCTGCTGTATCTTTTTGTGTTGAAAAAGCAGCGAGCAGCACTACGACCCCTAAAACCATGCTCATTTTTCCTGTTCCTGCGTAGTCAAAGATAGCATTAGTGCCTTGATGCTGAGTAAAGCTAAATATATAGCATATGACACCCGCCAGCAAGAAAAGGCCTGCAAATAATTTTGCTATTCTGCGAAATGAGTTCATATATTTATTGATGTTCAGCTTGCATGAATTTTTTGATGTCACTGATGGTGCTCATGAACTGGGCTGGGAAGATGATGGTGGAGTTCTTTTCTACAGATATTTCAGACATGGTCTGGAGGTTACGGAGTTGCAGCGCTATAGGATGGGCCGCCATTATGTCTGCGGTTTCTGCAAGTTTTTGAGCGGCTAGGGCCTCCCCTTCTGCTGCAATAATTTTAGCGCGTTTCTCACGTTCTGCTTCTGCTTGCTTTGCCATGGCGCGCTGCATACCCTCGGGAAGCTCTATGTCTTTTATTTCCACAACAGGAATAACTACGCCCCAGGCTTCGGTGTGAGAGTCGAGTACTTTGGTAATTTCTGGGTTAATAGTTTCGCGCTCACTTAAAATTTCATCAAGCTGAAACTTACCCACAATGTTACGAACCGATGTTTGGGAAATTTGGTTAATGGCGTTTATCACACTTTGAATTTCTACCAGACTCTTGGTAGCGTCGGTAATTTTATAGTATGCCACAGCGCTTACGTCTACCGAGACGTTATCGCGAGTAATAATTTTCTGTGGTGGTATAGGCAGCGTTATGGTGCGCATGTCTACCTTTTTAACTATGTCGATGAACGGAATAACCCAGGTCAGTCCTGGCTCTTTTATTCCAATAACTTTACCAAAACGAAATACAACCCCTTTTTGGTACTGCTGAACAATACGCAGTCCAAGCAAGACCAACAAAACAAGAACTATCAAAATGATTACTGGCATATACTTGCTAATTTAATTATGACCAACGCTTATATAAACATAAAAACATTTAAACATATAAGCAGGCTATTTCTAGCGCGTCCTATTGTTTAAATGTTTATATGGTTTCATGCTTAGATGAAGTTATTCTATTACTTCAACACCCATGCTGCGGGCAGTACCCATGACCGTCTTCATGGCAGATTCTACATCGGTAGTGTTAAGATCTACCATTTTCTGCTCTGCAATTGCCCGGACCTGAGCTTTGGTAATTTTACCAACCTTGTTAAGGAGAGGATTAGCAGCACCCTTAGGTACGCCAATTGCTTTCATAATAAGGTTAGCTACCGGAGGAGTCTTAAGGACAAAACTGTAAGTTCTGTCTTCGAAGATGGTCATCTCAACAGGGATAACCATGTCTCCCATGTTTGCAGTTTGGTCATTGAACTCTTTTACGAACTGAGCAATGTTCAAACCGTGGGGACCAAGGGCAGTACCAACTGGTGGTGCTGGAGTAGCCTTGGCAGCCTTAAGCTGAAGCTTTACGACTACTTTAACTTTCTTTGCCATTTTTTTAGTAGCTTCTAGGTGCTAGGTACTAGCTTCTAGAATGCAGGTTATAAATGAGACAGGTAGAGAAGCCGAAGGATACCCTTCGCAACCCGAAAAGCTTTTGGCTTTTAGAATTAGCTCCTAGATTTCTAGAAGCTAACAGCTAGAAGCTATAAGCTAACTCTTCTTGACCTGGAGGAAATCTAGTTCAACTGGTGTTTCTCTACCGAAGATGGTAACCATAACCTTTACCTTGCCCTTAGATTCATCCAGTTCGCCAATTTTACCTTCGTAGTCTTTAAATGGGCCGTCTACAATTCTGACCAAATCGCCCTTTTGCAAATCAACCTTAAACTTCGGCTCATCTGCGCCCATTCGTTTCTGAAGGCTTTCCATTTCTTGTGGATCAACTGGTGTTGGGATGGTACCGCTTCCTACGAATCCTGTTACGTTAGGGGTATTACGAACCACATACCATGAGTCATCGGTAACAATCATTTCTACCAATACATACCCTGGAAAAATCTTTTCTTCCATGGTAATTCGCTTGCTGTCTTTTATGCGAATCTTTTTCTCTTTTGGCACCATGACATTGAAGATTTTATCTTCCATGCCCAAATTCTCCACACGTTGCTTGAGGTTTACTGCTACAGAATCTTCGTAGCCACTATAGGTATGGAGCACGTACCAGTGACGCTCACCAGTAACTTGTTGTCTAGACATAATGTATCGATTCTAATATGCGAATAATTACTAATGATACGAATCATGACCAATAGCGCACATGTATTAATTAGTATAATTAGTACATTGGTATATTCGTATCGATACTTTTATTTAACTACTATCTTTTCAAATAACCGCAATAGTCCGTAGTCAGCAGCGCCAAGAATAATGGCAACCAAAAGACAAAATACTATTACTTGCACGGTATAGATAAGGGTCTGCTTGCGAGTAGGCCAAACAACCTTTTGCATTTCACCATACACGTCTTTAAAAAAACCGGTAACTTTTCTCATATAACGCATTTCGCATCCACGAATGCATCCGAATTACAGAATTACGGGTATCGGATGCCTCGCTTTTTAAGTCTTTTTTAAAAGGCCTCGGAGGCCTTTATGTGGCCTTATTATACAATATCTCTTAATTTACTGTCAAACCCCGCCAAGGCGAAAAAACCTATATATCTAGGTTCTTTACGCTCTTGCTGTGGGTAACCAGGAAGCGCTTGCGAGGGGCAACATCGTCGCCCATAAGGGTTTCAAATATTTCGCTCACCTTTTCGGCGTCGTGAATGGTAACTTGCAGCATAACCCGGTTTTCAGGATCCATAGTAGTTTCCCACAGTTGATCAGGGTTCATTTCTCCAAGACCTTTGTAGCGCTGTATAGCATATTTAATGCCATCTACCGCAGCCACAGTTGCCTCTTCCCCTGCTACTACCTCTTCTTCTGTTTCTTCTGAATCTTCTACTTCTTCTTTCTTCGGCTTCTTTGTGTCCGCTTTCGTCTTCTTGCTGGCCTTTGCCTCTGCTATAAGATCGCGCAATACCTCGTCACGCTCTTCATCAGAAAACGCATACTGGAACGACTTGCCTACCTGCACGCGGAACAATGGTGGCTGGGCAATGTACAAGTGGCCGTTCTTTATAATGTCGGGGAAATAGCGATAGTATAGCGTAAGCAGTAGCGTTCGGATGTGGGCACCATCAACATCGGCATCGGTCATAAGAATAATGCGATGGTAGCGCAGCTTGGACATATCAAGGAGCTCCCCTACACCCATGCCCATAGCAATAACCAAATTTTTTATTTGCTCGCTGCCAAGCATACGGTCAAGGCGGGCGCGTTCAACGTTCAAAATTTTACCACGGAGCGGCAAGATGGCTTGGAAACGACGATCACGGCCTTGTTTTGCAGAACCACCGGCCGAATCCCCCTCTACTATGTACAACTCAGACTTAGCAGGGTCACTCTCCGAACAATCTGCAAGTTTACCAGGCAGGGCAAGACCATCGAGCACACCTTTACGGATAACGCTGTCACGAGCAGCACGAGCAGCAAGTCGAGCTTTTGCTGCAAGGATAACTTTTTCTATAATGCGCGCTGCATCTTGTGGGTGCTCTTCCAAATATATTTCAAGTGCTTCACCAACAACCGACTCGACCGCAGTACGTACTTCTGGGTTACCAAGTTTCGCCTTGGTTTGACCTTCGAATTGAGGGTTTGGCAGCTTTACAGAAATAATGGCAGAAAGACCTTCGCGCATGTCTTCACCAGTCAGCTTTTCCGTTTCTTTAACAAAACCATTTTTGGTAGCGTATGAGTTCAATACACGCGTGAGCGCAGTGCGGAACCCAGTCACATGCATACCGTGCTCAGGGTTATATTCGTTGTTCGCATAGGCCAGTATGCGTTCGTCGTAGTCATCGGTATACTGCACCGCAGACTCAACTAAGATATCGCCAAACTGTTTGGCTATATAAATAGGCGCTATCTTTACTTTCTTATTGCGGTTAACCTGACGTATGTACGAAAGTATGCCGCCTTCAAAGTAGTATTGATACGTTAACCCTATGCGCTCATCGGAAATTATAAAGTGCAAGCCTTTGGTTAAATAGGCCTGGCTGCGCAAATGCTCCAGAACGGTTTTGAACTTGAACTCAGTAGTTTCAAAAATACTACCATCCGGGTAAAACACCGTGCTCGTTCCCGTTTGGTCAGGGTCTTTAGGGTCAACTTTGCCAACCACTTTCACCTGCCCTTGCGGCTTCCCTATTTTATATTTCTGCTCGTACACCTTACCATCGCGTTTAACCTGCGCTATAAGCTCAGTAGAGAGTGCGTTTACCACAGCTGCACCCACACCATGAAGACCGCCAGATACTTTATACCCAGAAGCGTCACCACCGAATTTACCACCCGCATGGAGCACCGTCATAACTGTTTCCAGGGCGGACTTTTTTGTGGTTTTGTGTACATCTACCGGAATACCACGGCCGTTGTCGGTAACTTTAATGCCCCCATCCTTCTGGATAGCTAAGGAAATGCGCGTGGCATGTCCGGCCATGGCTTCGTCCACAGAGTTGTCTACGATTTCCCAAATAAGATGGTGAAGACCAGTCTCGGATGTGGAACCAATATACATACCAGGGCGCTTACGCACTGGGTCGAGCCCTTCAAGAACGGTAATTTGATCTGCGGAATATTCGGATGATTTTTTATCTGTAGCCATAATAAAGAGTCCAAATTTACGAATAGGACAAATCTACACATGTCTACAAATGCTGTGCGGTTTCGTTCCCGCATTAGTAGGCATTTGTAGATTTGTCACATTCGCAGATTTGATAAGTTACATATAGAGGTAACAATAATATTGTTCAGTTTCGGGAATGCGGAACAGTGCGGCACGGCCAGTTTTCGTTTTTTCTGTTAACTCCAAAGTAGAGATATGATGCCACGGAACGCGAGTTTCAAGCTCAAGGAGCGAAAGCTCTGAGCAATCCACAAAGAGTCCTTGAAGCGCCTGCGCCGCTTCCCTTTTTCGCGCAAGCTTAACTGTGTCTGGCTGCAAAAATGGCAAGCGCACCCACTTTTCGTTTTCGCTTATAGAGAGCTTGTATTCACCCCGAGCCTCTGCGAGCAAGATGGCTTCTTCGTATGTTTGGATGTATTGGTTCAGCGTAGCAGCTATCTCCGCGCTTGGCTTTGCAAAACTCTGCGCATAGGAAATAAGCCTACCAAGTCTTTGTTCAAGCCCCGGGTCTATGCTCTCCGCATCTAAAGCCCCTTCTGGACTCGCTTGTTTATACACATGTATTTCTAACGCAAAATGCTCTTTTGCTTCGCCAAAAAAAGTCGCAGCTTTGCCTGCCTGACCTGGAGCGCTTGCTTCCAGCTCCTTACTTTTAAGCTCTGATTGCTCGTATGCTTGCTGAAGATAATTCTTTTTTTGCTCCGCCGCAGCACCTGCTAAGCCAGCCTCAAATGCTCCAACAAGGGTTGCGTGGGGTGGGGTTGTATTTTGTTTTCCAAATCCAAAGAAGCGTTTTATGGTACTAAGAAGGGGCATAGTTTGCAGTGAGTTTACTCCATATAGTATAGCACAAAAACCGCTGTATTTACAGGAAAACGCGCATTTTTTCAAAAATATTTCTGTGGTTTCCAGCCCTATTCTTCTGTTTGTGCGGGTACTGTGGTACCAAAGACCTTTTCGTGTAATTCTTTTGCGTCGCCATCGGATAAGTTCTGATAGGTTGCTCGCACGGTATACCTAAAGCTACCCCCTGGCAATGGATAGCTATCTACTACTTCAAATGACCACACGTGCGGACGAGTAATCTGTTTTTGCGCATTGGCAAGGGTTTGTTCAAGTTCAGTGCGACCTGCAGCTTCTACATTTGCATCGAGCACTACCAATTTTTGTACAAGCTCAGCTGCCCCTCGAGGACGTTCATGTGAGAGCTGCTCCAAAAGCATAAGCAAATCAATTTCAGCAAATGCTGTAGAAGGTGCTGTGCGGTTTCCAGAGAGTGGCAGTTTCTGGAGTTGGTACATAATGCCTACGGTTTTACCTGCGACTAACACAAGCCAAGCCGCATGCGGGTTTGCGAGCGTGGGTTTTTTCCCCAGTTCTTCAAAACTCACCCGAACTGCACCCAAGGTGCGCAAAAGCTGTTCAATTGCAGTTTGCAGCCCAGCTACTACGGGTTCGCCCTTCTCTGTCTGGACTAGTAGCGCAAGTCTGTCGCTTTCGGTATACCGCTTACCGTGCATGCCAAAGACCTTACCTATTTCAAAAAGTTTAATGTGTACTATCTCTTTCCGTAAATACTCATGCTGCTGTTCAATGAGCCCCGCAGCCAATCCTTGCCGCAGTACAGGAAACTCTTCGTTTATAGCATTTTGTGTACGCACCGCAGCAAGATCTTCCCACAGCATACTCGCATTCGCAGATGGAGTTGTCATGGGCAAGGTCAGCACTTCATCAAAGCCCTGACTTGGCAGTAGACTGCGCAATGTATCGGCCAAGCGAATGTGCGCTGGGGTTACATCCGGCACGGGAACCAAGGTCGGTGCAATAGGAGAGATGGTGTGGAACCCTTTTATACGCACTACATCTTCTGCTACGGTACGAGGACCATGAATTTCGGAACGCCACGCTGGCGGAACAACCGCGAAGCCATTCTTTATGGGCTTTACTGCATAGCCCAATCGTTTCAAGTGCCGCGCAACTTCTGCAGGAGATATGTCTATGCCTGACACTATGGACGGTAAGTTTGCAGCCATGACTACAGGCTTGCGCTTTGGCTTATGCTGCGTAGGATAGACGTCGAACACGGTGGAGGCAACTCGCCCGCCGCCTACCGTGACTAATACGTTTGCTAAATACTCAAGAGCAAATTTAACTCCCTCAGGACTTAGTTCTTTCTCTAAACGATTAGAAGCTTCCGTTGTTACTTGCAATGAACGAGCATCGGTTCGAACTTTAACAGCATCGTATACAGCCACTTCCGCAAGCACGCTGGTAGTGCGCTCGGAAATAGCGCTGCGGCGACCGCCAACAGCGCTCGCAAGTACAAGTGGCCCTAAGTTATCCGATATAACCAACTCTTTGCCTTTGTGCAGCTCTAAAACCGTGCCGTCGAGTGTAGTGAGGGTGTCGTTTTTTGGCGCACGCTCCCAAAGCAAGCCGCCCACAACTTTCCCCGCATCAAAAATATGGTTTGGGTACCCAGTCATCAGCATGGCGTAGTTAGAAATATCTACGAGCAAACTAACAGAGTTCATGCCATGTGCTTCTATGGTCTCTTTGAGCCAGGCAGGACTTGGCTTTGCGTTATCAAGCCCATCTACCTGCAACACGCACGCGCGATGCACGTCATTCCCCGCCTTTACATTTACTACCAGTTTTTTAGTAGCAAGTGGAAATTTGAACTTAGGCATTTGTACAACCAAACCAAAATGCGCAGCTACTTCACGAGCAATGCCAAGCACACCCAAACAATCCGGTCTACTCGCAGCCCGAACTTCAACGCTAATAAGCCAGTCTTTTTTTCCTGCAATCGCAACTTCTTCCAAAGACTCCACCATGAGCCCAACCATAGTAAGCGCATCACCTACTGCCTTAGGTGATGTTTTTAGAGTAGGAATAAAAGTTTTTAATTCGCTATAGAGTAGCTTCATATTTCTGAAGTAATTACCAATTTCTATTATCTAATTTCCAACGCAAGGCCCAATGTAGAATTTCCAAATTTTAGTATTTCATTATGCAGTTCGCAATCGGCATAATTTATTAGAAATTAGTAATGGGATATTGGAAATTTATGTAATCATCTTTTCATGCTCATGGTACGGATATGCCACATTACCACCAAGAAGCGTACGAATATCGGTAATGTTATATTTTGCCATAACCCAACGGTCCAGCCCAAGGCCAAATGCAAAACCCATGTACTTTGAGGAATCTATGCCTGCTGCTTCCAATAATTTTTGATGGATTATGCCGCCGCCACCCATTTCTATCCAGCCAACATGTTTACATACTGCGCAGCCAGCACCCTCGCAGTTAAAACACCGCATATCTGGTCCAACACCTGGCTCAACTTGAGGATAGTATTTGCTACGAAAACGCATGACTACCTTATCGCCATACATATGCTTAAAAAGCATTTCTAATGTGCCGAACAATTCTGCGAGGCTAGTACGCTCTTGCACGACCATTGCCTCATAGTGATGGAAGATGAAGTGATTGCTCTTGTTTGGCTTTTCATTACGATATACCCGGCCAGGACAGACTATTCGGAACGGAGGTTTAAGCTGCGTTAGCGCGCGAGTTTCTACTGCAGATGTATGTGTACGGAGCAAAATATTTGGCGCATCTACGTATATGGTATCCTGCATTTCGCGAGATGGATGGTCTTTTGGTATATTGAGCCGTTGAAAATTGAACTCATCATTTTCTATTTCGGGCCCGTCATACACGCTATAGCCCATGCGTATAAAAAACTGGTTCATCTCTCGAATGGTTTGCGAGATCGGGTGAAGGTGACCAATTTTTGGTACGGACACGGAAAGTTTCTCTGCAGCAGCAGAAAGACTTTGCTCTTGCTCGCGCTTAGCTATATCTTCTTGAGCACGTTCAAATAAAGACTCTATATCCGTTTTTTGCTTCTGGAGCATAGGGCCTAGCTGGCGGCGTTCGTCAACACTGAGGAGTTTCAGCTCCGCAAGCTGCTTTTTTATAACCCCTTCAGGGCCAAAATACTGGTCTTTCAGGGATTTGAGACTAGAAATATCGCTTATCTGAGCGATTTTTGTTTCTAATTCTGCTAATTCACTGTCAGTAATCATATATCCATCATACCAAAAAATAGCTAAACTGACCATCTCACAATGGTCAAAATGTCTAATTCCTTATTTCTTATATCCAATAAAACCCAGAGTACGCCCTGGGTCTTATCAATATTCCATTAGAAATTAGACATTAGAAATTGGAGATTTGAGCGCATCCGCCCCCAATTTCGTACCATCAGGGTATATCAATATCCCCTCTTCCCTTGTCTCTGGAGTCTCGCGCATACCAAGTTCGAACGCCGAGCAAAGCATGCCCTGACTTTCTACCCCGCGCAGCGTAGCCTTTGTGAGGGTAAACGACTCGTGTGCTTCTGAGTGAATGCTTCGAGGAATGTGAGCACCAGGCAAAGCCAAAGCTACAATATCCCCAACCTTAAAGTTTGTCGCACCACACACCACGGGTGAAACTTCGCCGCTACCAGTATGCACAGTTACGAGTTGCAGTCGGTCTGCATTTGGATGGGGGGCAATAGCAGTAACCTCCGCTGTGATAATAAGTGGAAGTTCTTTCTCGGCGCCGCGAGGCAAAACCCCTTGGCCCAGTAATTGCATTTTTATAGATTGCCAAAAAGACATACGGATGGAATTAAGAAGTTAGAATTAAGAATTATGAAGGAGACGTGCACCCCTCTCATAATTCATAATTCATACTTCGTAATTCTAGTATGCCTTACACTCTTCTTGCGTACATTTGTACCCAGTAGTGCCGGGAGTCGGTTTCTCAAGGGTAGTAGTAAGGGTAAATGACGCGCTGTCCTTACTTACTTCATACGCGTAGTCGCTACCAGACTTCGGATCCTTTGGTACAGTTTGGATATACTGGGGAGCTATTTTTGCCTGATAATCAGCCTTCGCGGGAAACACAAAGCTCTGAGTAGAAGTTGCCGTTGCAGCAGAGTAAATGAGCAATGCAGAGCGAATCTTGTCTAAGTCATCTAGGCGCTGGGCATCCCTATCTGCCATGCCATCGCCTGCCTGGTCTGCTTTTGCCTGCTCTTCTGAGTAGCGAATTATCTGTTTCTGCGTTTCGCTGACATACGTAAGCGCAAAGGTACCAGCTTCGCCATTTATGCTATATCCATACGTAAACGGTGGTTTATTTATTGGGTCATCTATATTTGTGGCAACGGGATTAAACGGCTTAACCTTTGCGGCCATTTCTGCGAAAGTATCCACGAGCGGCAAGCTCTTCATCTCCGCCTTATAGTCAAGTAAGGCTGCGCCAATTTTTTTAATGGTATTCAACCTTTGCACGTCGCGGGTAAGCTGTGCTTCCGGCGTTGATTCCACACCTTCTGGCACGGTGAAAACAATGCTCGTATTCCCCGCGGCCGATGATTGATACTGGAATAGCGCATCTTTGAGAGTGCCTATAGTAGGGGCGTGAAATCCTATTTTATCCGCTTTACTTTTTATATCTGCAAGACGAGTGTTGGTAAGCTTACTGTCTCCGCTGGGCAAAGCCATGCATTCCCAACCCCCGCGCAGATCATCAGCATCCGTATAAGAAAGATTTCCCGCAGTATGCGCGTTTACAGGCGAACAACCAAAGATGTTCACTTCGTCACCATCTGCTAAGCCATCTGAATCTGTATCCGCGCTTTTTGGATCGGTCTTGGCTTCGTATTCTGCATAGTTGCTTAGTCCATCATTATCGGGATCAGAGTCATCTAAACACGTATCGCAGTTCACAGAGCCGAAATATTTTTGCCGCCACTCAACTGAAGTTTTATTATCTGGAACTTTCTCTGTAGGGGGTACTTCTACCGGAGGCGCAGCAACGCTAGTAGTTGGCTGCTTGTTTGCAATGGGTGGCAGCTTATGCCAGAAGTTGTTAATGGAATCGAAAATATGAGCATTACTCCCTAGAGTACTGTAGGCATACCAAATTGCACCACAGGCAAACACTATGGCAATTACAGCGCCCAGAATTTGCGCTGTTTTTGGGGTTGTAAACGTATGAGCAGTTTTACTGACGCTACCCATTGTTGTAGTACTCGCCAAAATAGGCGCTTGGCCTGCGCGACTCGACTGGACTACTGGCCCTGTTAAACTGCTCGGAACAGATGGCGTAGGCTGAGGAAACGGCGCTACCGCAGGGGCAGACTCCTTGGACTCCGCCACAATTTTAGCCTTTGGCATCACGTTGAAAAAAGGCGGTTCTATGGGCTGCCTTTCTGGGGCACCCTTAGCGCTCTCTTGCTTCTGCGGCGAAGCGTCCTGCCCCTCTTTTTTGAATTTTAGGAATCCCCAATCCATGTGCACGCAGAATTATGAATAATGAATTATGAAATAAGTAATGGCGCACTCTGACTTAATTCGTAATTCGTAATTCGTAATCCCTTCTACAAATTGCATAAAGCCTCAATGCAGATAAATAGCAACACAAGGCTCCCTGCTACCCACCAAAATAGTAAGTGCTGCGACTGGAGCACAAACAAAGCAATCACCAGCAGCCCGGCAAGGACTGCTTGGCGCACAGATGACTTCACGAGCTGTCCAAATGGAGCCGGTACTAAGCGTTTTCGAAAAAAAACTTCAACCAATGCCACTGTACACGTGCACGCTACCATGAGTAGCACATAGAAAGCGACAATGTTTATGTAACCGTTATCGCGAGGCTGAGCATACATCACAAGTGTTGCAAGCGCACCCCAAAACAATAGAGCGCCCATGCTAAACCCGATGTATATTTTTCTAAAGTGCTCATGCATAGTACAACGTATCAACACATCAAATAATTTCTATTAGGTGTTGGATTTATTATACCACAGTTTATAAAAAATAGCTTAATCCTCACCCCCTTCTGTAACAACTTTTGTTGTGCTGCCTGTCCCCTCTTGGAAAGTGAGAGGCAATACCTTAGTTATACTAACAATCCTTTTTTCTTTAGCCACTTCACAACCAAAGCGGGTACAGCCATGGTGGAAAGACGGGATTGCTTCAGTAATACAAAATCCGCCAGTGCCGCATCTGCTCGCACGTCTTTAATGGTAACGTACGGCTCGCTATACGCGCAGGTATATTTAAAATCTACAAGCCAACTCTTGGGATCTTTTGGATCGGGCCGGGAATTTCCAACCACTTCTGCAAGTCCGCGTATAGACCCTTCGCCGCCCGAATGGTATATAAATACCTTATCCCCTTTCTGCATGGACTTAAGTACCATCACTGCCTGAGGATTCCTCACCCCGCTCCAGGTAGTTACTTTCTCTTTTTTAAAATCCTCAATTGAGTACGTATCCGGATCTGTTTTAGCTAAATAATAGTTCATGGTTTCGTATTTTCTGGTCTCCCTCCTTTCTAAGGAGGGACTAAGGGAGGTGAGATGCAATAACTGTTAGAACTCCTTCAATGTTAGTATTGATATCAAGATTAGTAAAACGCAATACGGAAATCCCTATCTTTTCTAAAGCCCTGGTTCTAGCACTATCGTATTCGCGCGTAGATGAATCATAGTGCGAATCACCGTCAATCTCTATAGCTAGTTTTTCGGATACACAATAGAAATCTAAAATATAATTCAAGAGTCCATACTGCCGACGAAACTTACACCCTTTCAAATTACCTCCTCGCAAATAATACCATAACTTTTGTTCGGGATGCGTCATGTTCCGACGTAGATCTTTGCGTAAACTTCTGTGCTGCGGATTATTTTTGATAATCGACATAGCGCTTGTCTTGTCTCTCCCCTTTCTAAGGGGAGAATAAGAGGGGTGAAAACTCCAAGCAAATACTCACCTCCTCTAACTCCTCCTTAGAAAGGAGGAGAACAGGACCCAGAACAACTCGGAAAGAATGAGTACTGCAACGATTGATATTTCTAAAAACTTAATCGCGTGTTTCACCCTTAACATCTACATCAAAATAGTTTCGACCTGTCTTATACGCATCTAGCGCCATCTGATTTGTATGCATAATAGGATCTGGAATTTCACCCAAGCCATACCAGGCCCAGGATTCGCATTTATCAGGTTCAAGGTTCTGAGGCTCACCCGACTTCCAATCTGCCATGAGTCCTATATTTACAAAGTGCTTGGGAGAAAAGTATGTGGTATTTCCTGCAAACAAAAACCGAATGTTCTGTATTTCCATTCCTGTTTCTTCTCTTACTTCTCTCCGTGCACAACCTTCAAATGACTCCATATATTCCAAATGCCCACCAGGCGCTCCATACGTGTCGGTACTTAGTTTCGATTTACGCTTACCGAATAGAACTTTACCGTCTTTAAACACCAGTACAATTACACCTACTTTAGTTACTTGGTCTTCGATCATATAGTTCTACTCCTCATCCAATCCCTTTTTTATCTCTTCAAACTCATTTTCTACTTCTTTCAAGCGTGACTTCAATTGTTTAATAAGCCCAGCGCCCTCTTTCATTTTTTCCAACCCTTTTTCTACGTCTACTTCCTTCTGGCTCTCAAACCACTTTACTATAGTATCAAGCTGCCCGAGCTGTTCATTAATCGATTGTTGTTTTGTCATACATACTCCTCTCTGTCATCCTCGCGCATGCGGGGATCCAGCTCGCCCACCTGCGAGCATTAATAACGGCTTAGTTAATTTACTGTACTTTGGATAATTCCATCCGCTACCTGTGTTTCTAATTTTTCCCCTGTCGTAACATCATTTTTAGACCGCACTACTTTCCCCTGTTTATTTTTTACAATGCTATACCCAAGCTTAAGTTGCCGTTCGGGATTCGCTTGCTCAAGAAAGCCCGCTGCGCTTTCAATAGCTACACTCACTCGCACATATGCTGCCTCCTGCATTTGCCCTATTCGGCCTATCTGACCCATAAGTCCTATGTTTTGCTGACCTATCCATGCTAAATATTTATCTGCAGATGACAATAGTAATTCCTGTACCCGCCGGTAACTTTGCGAAAGCCTCCCGCACCAGTTTAAGAGTGACTGGGTAGTAAGCGCAAGCCTAGAAGTGTGTTCGCTCAAATGGTGTGAGTACGCATACACCAAGTCGGACTGCAGCCGCGGCACATCTTCAAAAAGCCTATTCCACGTAGCTGACACTGCATGTGCTGCAGCAGTAGGAGTAGATACCATTACGTCTGCTGCCAGCTGCGCCAAAGGCACGTCTTTGTCGTGGCCAATGGATACAATGGTAGGAATTTTTGACCCAAACACCGCGCGCACCACTGCTTCGTTGTTAAACCCCTGCAAATCCTCCATACTCCCCCCACCCCGCATGAGCACAATCACATCCACAGACGGTCTTCCCCTCCCCAGGCCTGGGGAGGTGGCCGCTGCCTCAGTGGCCGGAGAGGTCGAATTATTAAACCACTTCACCGCTTCCACCACCATTTGAGGACTACTAGCGCCCTCCACCCGGACATCCTTTAAATATACTTGTATGCCGAGCTTGGCTAAATTATTCCTAAAGTCATGTATTACCGCGCCAGCGCGTGAGGTAATAATGCCAACAGAAGTTATAAACTCCGGCAGCTCACGCTTCCGTGCGAATAAACCCTCTTCTTCTAACTTGGCCTTAAGCAAGTCATACGCTTTTTTAAGCGCACCCTCACCAACTAGCTCCACATTTTCTACGGTAAATTGAAACCGGCCATTCCGTTTAACCAAACGCGGCATGCCCTCTACCGCAATCTCCATTCCATCCTCAATGGGAATTCCAAGCCCACGATACGTATAGGTTGGTAAATAGCAACTGAGCGCAGACTCATCTACTTTATCCTTAAGCGTAAAATAGAACCCACTTGGGTACATTTTGCCGCCGCTTACTTCACCGGTAATTTTAATGTCCGCAGTTTTCTGCAGCACTAAATTTAAATAGTCCACATACTGACTCACCGTGACCCGCTGTTTCCTACCCCCCTCCTCTTGAGGAGGTGTTAGGGGAGGTCGTAGCAATGCATCTTCTCCAACGTTCACACTTTCTTCTTCATTAGAAATTAGAAATTGCTTGTCCGACGAAGCTTTAGCGAAGTTGGAGGAATTAGAAATTCCATTCTGTTCTTGTTTTACAAGAGCGAGGATGGCTTTTCCATACTTCTTCACCTTCTTTTCCCCAAACCCTTTTATTTCCAAAAGTTCTTCCTCATTCTTTGGCTTGGCAGCGCACACCCCTTCCAGCGCTGCATTGGTAAACACCCTAAAAACCTCCAAATCTTCCGATTCAGCTAATTTCTTCCGCAAATCCCGTAACTGGTTATACAAATCCGCCATGGATACATAATATCATTATCACCAGCTCATGACGAAACTTCATGCAATGAATTGAAAATTTTATAAAAATAGGTATGATTAGACAACAAAACAACTCGATAAGATGAGGAGGAAAAAATATGCCAAGTGACGGACACATGACCCGTAGAGGCATTTTCATAACACTCATAGTCGCGGTTATCATATTTGCTCTCCTCGTCACATTTGGCGAGGCATGGTACATTAGTTACCTACAATCAAATATGAAACCTGAACCCTAATTTCTCGCCCCGGCAAATACGTCCGGGGCTTTGCCAAAAATAAAACATCGACCAACCGCAGCACAATAAGCCTGCGGTTGGTCGACATAGAAATGTGTCATGAAAATTAATCAAAGTGAGGCGAGATCTTACACAGAAGCTGGTAATGCGGGCTTAATTGTGAAACCCAATCTGAGCTTGCCGAAATCCCGGTTACCGTCGGGGTCATTATCGTAAAAACCGTACGACGCGCCACCATCGGACTCTTTAAGCTCATCCCCAAAGGCCATCCTTAAAAACTCGACAGCCTTATCGTAATCATCAGCAACAAAATGCCATACAGCACCTCGACCATCCAAAGCCGGGTCAGTAAGCTGACGAACCCCATGCTTGATCTGAAAATCGGTAAGTTCGATATTGATCGCATCAGTACTTACCAGCCGTAAACGGCAGACAAGAGCATGAATGAATAGTAGGATGGTCACGATGAGGTCTTGCTCTTGATGAAGGAAGCTCGTCGCTATCCCAATGAGCTTGTACACAGCCCCGCCCTTAAATCTGCAATTAGATCTTTCATTCGGCTTCCGTGGCGACAGATATAGTATTTCAGATCTAATGTCCCGAAAGCGGAACAGACTTGCAAGCTTTGTAAGGATGTACTCGAAATTTGAACGTTCGGGAAAGTTTTTCAGTGTCTCAGCCAATCCCTTGTTTAGCCACTGATCATCACTGACCACAAATGCCTTTCCGACCCGCTGTGCCCAAGCGAACATGATCGTAAGGTTAGCCATCTGCATCATCCGTATTCCAAGCCGAATTGCACTGCGCATTCTTCCAGGATACTGCATAACTATCTTCGATTTCATAACTGAAATGTGCCTCCGCACGGTTGTGGTTTGTTTTTGTTGTTTGGTGAAATGTTTCGATTTGCGACATAAAACAAAAAAGCAGTTGGCTATCGCCAGTGCTTTTTGTTTGCTCAATTATGCCACATTAGCTTATTGCCGTCAATGGCATAATGATATATTTTAGTCTTGCGTGTCCAGGACATTTGGATCTGCCCGCATGTGCAGGTTTTCGTTGAGCGCATCCAAGGCTTCCATGTCTTCTGCAGAGAGCTCGAAGTCAAACACATTGAAGTTTTCTTGTATGCGCTCTTGGTGCGTAGATTTTGGCAATGGCACGCAGCCGTGCTGCATACTCCAGCGAATAAATATTTGCGCATTGGATTTACCATACTTTTGAGCTATGGCGCCAATGCGTGGGTCCGCCAACTTTTCCCCGTGTACTAGCGGCGAGTAGGCCTCTACCAAAATACCATGTTGCGTACAGTACTCGAGCATCTCTTTTTGATACAAAAATGGATTAAACTCCACTTGGTTTACTGCAGGCATTACCGTGGCATAGTTCTTCATTTCTTCTAGGTGCCGAATAGTGTAGTTGGAAACACCAATTGCTTTTGCCCTACCAGATTTATAAATTTCTTCCATAGCACGCCATGTCTCTGCGCGCTTTTCTGGCGGTTTACCGTGGATATCCGCCGGGGGCAAAGAAAATGGCCAGTGGACCAGGTACAAATCTACATACGCTACACCAAGACGCTGAAGCGATGCATCAAATGCTGCAAGCGTAGTTTCGTACCCCTGGTCTTCGTTCCATAGTTTTGTGGTAAGAAATATTTCCTCTCTGGGCACGCCAGAAGCGGCAAGGGCTTTTCCAACTCCACCTTCGTTCTTATATGCCGTAGCGGTATCTATAAGTCTATAGCCCGTTTCCAGCGCCCATCTCACTGCATTTTCCACCACTTCCCCATCTTCCACTCTCCACACCCCAAACCCAAGTACAGGAATATGCAAACCGTTATTTAGCACCCGTGTTGTATTTTTTGATAGTTCGTCCATAAATGCTAAAACCTTCTAAAAAGTCTATTTAAGTATAAAGATATTGCCATTACTAGTATACCAATCCGTACTCATTATCTAAACTTACTCAGACACGCTTACCCTAGTTTGTTCAAAATGCAATATCTAGATGGGCACCATCTCGACACACAAACTTCTGAGTATGTTGAAGTGGCACTTCAACATTACTCATTATCCAAACTCGCCCACAGGAGTCGCGCAGCGTGGGTTCTGTACGGTGACCAGCGTTTGGAGATGCGCTGCATAGTTCGTTTACTAGGCAAAGTTTTAAAGCCATACGCCTTTTTGATTGCTGTTTGGAGGCCAAGGTCACCAAAAGAAAATATATCTGGCCTACCAAGCGCAGACATTAAAAACATTTCCGCAGTCCACCTGCCTATACCTTTTACTTTTGTGAGCTCTGCAATAACTGCTTCATCTTCTAATTTTTCTAACTCTTCTAATTCTACTTCCCTACTCTGCACTTTATCTGCTAGGTCTTTAATATACTTCACCTTTGCCCACGATATCCCCACCTCCCTAAGCTTTTCATCCGGAGTTTTCAATACTTCCTCAGGCTTCGGAAACGCACCAGCGTTCCTCCTGTCCCCTCCCCCAGACTGGGGAGGGCTAGGGAGAGGTTGATATATAGCCTTAAACCTCCCCGCAATAACATCTGCCACCTTTGTAGACAACTGCTGATACAAAATAGTCAAAGCCAAATACTCAAACCTATCATCCGTATTCCGCTTCCTCGGTTTGAGCTTATGACGTTTCATTATATCCGCCATTACGGGGTCCGCTTTTTCAAAATGTTGTAATATATGCTTCATGTTCATCTCACCTTAACACAAACCATCGTACCACGTTTTTCGTGGCCACGAAAAACGTGTTCTAAGTGGAGCAGATCATTTCAAAATTGGCCAACAAATTCAGTACAATGTGCCAAAATGGAGTTTTAAAATACAACACTTTTCGTGGCCACGAAAAGTGTTGTATTTAGAAGGAGGAAATTAGGAAATTACGACTTTATCGTCAGGGTTTTTGTTGGAGCTTATGGTAATCCAGCGGAATGGCATTTGGTCCGCGCCAAGCATGCGGTAGTGCTCTCCTGGAGCAATTTCGAGCAGTTCATCTTGCGCTACAGTTATCTTTTCACCATTTATTTCCACAAAGCCAGAACCTTCAAGCACTAGTATGTACGTAGTTGCCTGCTTGTGATAATGAACAGGCTCACCGCCATACTCTGCATTGTTATCTATGAGTCCGGAAGAAAAACCCATATCTATTTCACCGTAGTTTCCCCAATAGCCCCAACCTGGAGTTGCTTTGTTGTGTTTTGAATGTATTTTCATATGTTCAATCGATGCGTATTATTTCGTCTTATTATTAGATTGCTTAGGTCCATACCCCCACTAACTCCCCCTATTTTAGGGGGAGAACAGGACATAGGCCACAGCTACTTTTATATAAAATCCTCAAAGTTGCAGAAGTGCTGTTTGGATTTTGCGTGGAGTTCGGAGAAGCGGTCGTACTTTACAGCGTCGCGGATGTCGTGAATGGTTTGCAATAAATTTTCTTGAAGGGTCATCAGCTCATCTGGCGTAGCCACATCCATTTCCACAAATTCGTTTTTCTCTAAGTACCAGTAGCACATAGAGTTTACTTTTTCCTGGAACTGCTCTTGGCATGCCCACTGGTATATGCGCAACTGGTCTACGTCTTCATCACCTTTTTTCTTTTTTGGCGTACCAGTTTTGTAATCTATAATTGCCACTCCCCCGCCCTCACTGGTATCTGCGCGGTCTATTTTTCCCGTAAACAAAAACTCGCCCACGTTTAAGTTGAACCGTTTTTCAATAAACTTCGGTTTGGGCACATGTAGTTTTGAGTACTCGTAAAAGTTTTTAAGCAATTCTTCGCCCTTGGCTCTATATCCTTCTTTACTGTCTTTACTCGGATACCATTCGTCTACCCACTGCTCTGCATATATATCAAGCAGTCGCTCCACGCTCGGCAATGCTGGTTTTGCGGTTTTACCAAACAGGTCCACTTGCGAATTAGCAAGCAAGCGTTGATACTCTTCCAAATACGTTTGCAGGGTGCAGTGAATGGTCACGCCAAAACTAAGCTGCGGCGCACCGGGCAACGGCAATTTTAAGTAATGTGCATACTTGTACTCGAGCGGACAATTCAAAAAGGTTTGCACTGCGCTATATGAAAACGTCTTAGGCAAGTTTTGATAGACCTGCCGTTTGGGGTGTTCTTCTGGCCGCGTAAATACTACCTTACCAGTTGCCTTGGTTGTTTTATCACTCGGCACGAGTTCAGTTTCTTGTAAAAAGATGGATGGCTTTTTAGCACGCGACCCACCATAGTCTTTTGACCAGGTAAGGAACAAACGTTTTTTTGCGCGCGTTAAGGCCACATAGAAAAGCCTGCGCTCTTCCTGCAAATGGAAATCCCCTTCTGGCAAAATATCTTTCACCAAAGCTTCTGGTATTTCTATACCGCTTGCTTTCTCGCGCGTAGGGAAACGCTGGTCTACCAAGTTTACTATGAATACATTTTCAAACTCCAAGCCTTTAGACGCATGCACGGTAAGCACTTTCAAACTCTCTGGCCCTTGGTTAGGGTCAAATTTTATGTCGCCATCATGCCCGGCTCGAAGTTCCAAATCTAAATCAAACAAAAATGCTTTAAGGGATTTATCATTCGTTGTTTTGTCCTGCTCAAACCCTTCTACCTGTTTATAAAACTGCTCTAGTAACTCGCGATTTTGTGCGTTCTCCAAAGTTTCTTCTTCCAGCATGTCCGCTACATGCAAATCTTTTACCGCAGTCACAAACACTTCCACCGCACTCCGGTCTTTTGCAAGTTCTGTGTGGGCATGCACCAGCGCGAGCAAGTCCTTTATTTTTTGCTTAGTATCGGGAGTAACTTTTTTTAGCTCGTGCTCTTTCTCTTCCACCTCCACCGCTTCCAAAGGATCATCCACCACCACAGCAACAGGTAAGTCTTCTACAACCTTGAGCACTTCGTACAAAGATAACGTGTGTTTTTTTGCATACTGAATAAGAGTTGCCAAATCCTGCGCCTGTATTCTGAACTTCGGAAAGTTTAGGGTGCGATACAAACTACTACTTTCGTGGTAATTGTCGAGCAGCTTTAAATAGCCTATCAAGTCAGCTATGAGCTGCTTACGATACAATCCTGTATTGGCCAAATACGTAAATGGCACACCCGCAGCTTCTAAGCGTGGCAATATCTCATCGCTCGCACTGCGAGACCGAATAAGTATACAAAAGTCGTTCCAGCTCGTTTCTGGAAATTCGTTCTTTAGCGCAATTATTTTCTTAACCACTAAGTCAAGCTCATCGCTCAGGTCTTTGCCTTCAAGAACTTGAATGTTACTTAGGCTAGAGGTTCGAGGGGACAGGTTAGAGTCAAACACATCCTTACTCTCACCTGCAACCTGTAACCTCTCACCTGGATTAATCAGCCGTTTACTAATCCCCAGCTTCACCTCTAGGCGCTCTGGATTATTGTTTTGGATAAGCTTGTACGATAAGTCCAAAATCTCCTGAGTGGACCGATAATTCTGCGTGAGCGTAACTTGGGTAAGGCCAGCAAACTCATCTTTAAACTTTAAAATATTAGAAACGCTTGCACCGCGGAACTTGTAAATGGACTGATCGTCGTCACCTACCACAGTCAAATTCGTCGAACGTCGAACGTCTAAAGTCGAATTGCCCGCATTTTGACTTTCGACTTTATGGACGTGAAGACCTTTGACGGCTGGCGGCATGGCCAGCATCTTCACCAGTTCGTACTGCGCGAAATTTGTATCTTGAAACTCATCTACCAGAACATGATTAAACTTGCGGCGGTAAAATTCTAAAATGTTTGGCCGTTGTTTGAACAACTGGAGTGTATAGTTTATTAAATCACCAAAGTCCAAATAGTCGTTATCCAGCAGTAACTTCTGGTACACATGGTAAGCGTTCGCAAGCTCCGTTATGCGCTTCACTTCAGCAGCTTTATCCTCACTTGGAATTAACTCCGCGTTACCATCGGCTAGCTGCAAATCTTGCGCGTACTTCAAGTAATCCTCGGGCGTTATAAGCTCATCCTTACAGCGACTAAAGTGCTGCAGCATAGCAGAAATAAACTTGCTTGGGTTTCCGAGTGGGCGGTAGTAATCGAGTTTGAACTTATCTAAATTCTTATGCACCAAAATCCACTGACGCGTGTCATCTAGTAGTTCAAAGTCATTTGCCAGACCAATCTCCAGTGCATGCTGTTTTAAAATGCGCTCGCAAAACGAGTGAAAAGTGGATATCCAAAAATCTACATACCCCAGGGGCATAAGCAGTTCAACGCGCTCTTCCATTTCACTCGCAGCCTTTTCCGTAAACGTAAGAGCCAGTATGTCGTCCGGAGTAGCCAGCCCCTGCTGAATAAGCCAGGCAATGCGCCTAGTTATAACCGTAGTCTTTCCTGTCCCCGCCCCAGCCACAATCAAAAGCGGCCCACTCTGGTGAGTCACCGCCTGCAACTGTTCAGTGTTTAGGTTTTCTAATAAATCTGCCATGTATAGATATAGTAAACAATTATGACGTCCTATCCATATGGCAGGATGGGCGTCCTATTCCCCTCCTAATATAGAAGGGGTTAGGGGTGGTACGAACTAATAGCACTAAGCACCGCTTCTATGTTAGTCATTACTTCCCGGTTGGTAAAGCGAAGAGTATGGATGTTGTGAAGCTTAAGAAAGTCATTTCTTTTTTGGTCATACTGCCTCCCAGCGTTTGAGTAATGACTATCTCCATCTAATTCTACACCTAAACGCATTTCTGGACAGTAGAAGTCTACGGTGTATATTCCAACACCATATTGTCTTCTAAATTTCCAACCGTTAACTTGACTGGCGCGTAAGCGATACCAAAGTATTTGCTCGGGGCGAGTCATATTGCGCCTCAGCACTTGGCGTACTTCTTTCCTGTTAGTAGTGTTGTACGTATGGATCATACCCCACCTAGCCTCCCCTATTTTAGGGGAGGAATAAATGCTGCAATGATTATTCTATATCCCGTACATGCACCTCAGCCTCTTCGGTCCACGCGGGAGTGGTGAGGAGTAGCAACTCTAGAGTGCCTAAATAATATAATTTTGTGTTGGGTGGAATTACAACGACATCACCTGCAACAACAGCGTTGGGCACTCCGTCAAGGTAAAACGTACCCTCTCCTTTTATTATATAGTATGTAAATGTACTAACTGTATGATAAAACTCCTCGAAATGCCCCTTCTCGGTCCGAGTATGTACCAAGCCTAATGAAGGGTTATTAAGTGGATATACTTCTAAATTTATGCCGAACTTAGATTTTTTGTATGCTTCACTCTGAGATATTTTCATACATTTCACTTCCCGCTTAAGAAATTCGCCCATTCGTTCCAGGTGTCGGCGCCTTCGTCTTTGTACTGCGCCCAGAAGTCTATGGCCTTAAGTATTTTTATGTCGCCATAGCCGCCAAGACCAAGCAAATCACGATCGCTGGTAATTAAGTACTCGGCACCCGCTTCCACTGCACTCTCCAAAATTTTATTATCTTCTTCATCAGGGACTATGTGTATGCGGCGGCGGTTTATAACATGAGTTACTTGCGCAAAAAAGTTATTCAGCTCTTCACGGTACTCCGGGTTCTCGAGTAGTTGATCTATGATGAGCCTATTTTCCTGCAACGTCTGTTTGTTTGCATACGCGTCTAACCGGCCGGCAATAACTTCATTTATAACTCGTTTCTCATAGCTATATTCATCTTTAAACCCGTCTATTAAAACGTTCGTGTCTAGTACAATCCTCATAACAAAACTTAGACGAATCTACGAATGGTACGAATATTACGAATAACTACGAATTAGATAGATGGTGTCCCCCTAGTCGTAGTTATTCGTTATCATTCGCCTATTCGTAAATTCGTCAACACATTAGTAATCAAATATACTCTTAGTTTTCTTTGGCGCAGGAGCAGGTGCAGATCCTCGTCTGTTCCCAGCACCCTTCATGGGCATGAGAAACTTTTTCGGATCTTCGTCTAAATCTATAAAATGGTCGGCAAGCTCTTTTAGCTTTGAGCTGGTGGATTTACCAAAAGAAAGCGTTTCCGCGAGCTGACCAGACATTTGCAGATATTCAAGCAAAGGTGCAAAATCTCCATCACCGCTACACAGCACCACTACATCTAGCTTAGGCATGAGCTTTACTATATCCATGGCAATGCCTACATCCCAATCCCCTTTTTGGTGCCCGCCAGCAAACGTTTGCAGCTCCTTCTTTTTTACTTCAAACCCTGCTTTGTGCAGTGCATCAAAAAAATTGTTTTCCTCGGGCATGTCTGCCTGCACTACATAGGCAATGGCACGTATGAGCCTACGAGGCCCGACTGCCTCTTTTAAAATTTCATTAAAGTTCACTCTGCTGTTGTACATGTGCCGCGCCGAGTAGTACAAGTTCTGCACATCTACAAACACACCAACACGCTGTTCTGGATTTCTAATAGACATATGAAAAATTAAGAAATATCTAAGTGAATAAAAATATAAATAAAAAATATTACAAAGAGTATGATTGCAAAAATAACAGTACCAATAATTTTTGTGGTCAAACTAGATTTTCTCATACCCTACTCTAGCAACTTTTCTGCTGTCGCTTCTGCTTTAAGCTCTAAATTTGCAGCGTTAGCAATACTACTACGAAGTTTAATAAAATCGTTGCTTACCGTGCCCATGGTATTATTTACATTTTTTACATGGGTTGCAAGCACATCTAAGTTTTTGCCAAACTTATCACTTTCCTGCTTTATGCCGCCCACCATAGCAAGAATTTCTTTGGCTACTTCGTTTATTTGCTGACCACGTAGCGAGACTATTATGTTTTGCAAATACACAAATAAACTATTCGGCCCAACGGGCATTATACGCTTGCCGCGGGCATAGTCTATTATGTCGGTATCCAAAATAATTTCCTGGTACACGCCCTCACTTGGTACATACATAAGGCCAAAGTCAAATGTACCTTCTTGAGGCAACAGGTACTTCTTGTGGATTTCGTCTATACGCTTTTTTACATCTTTCAAAAAGAGCTTGCGATAGTCTTCGGAAAGCTTTTCATCTTGCGCTTCTTTATGCAAACGAAAATTCTCCATAGAAAATTTACTGTCTATGGGGAGAATATTATCGCCAAAACGGACTATGGCATCTACAGTTTCGCCGTTTTTAAACTTATACTGCACAGAGTAACTAGACTTAGGAAGAACCTGCTCAAGCATGCGCTCTAGCATCTCTTCACCAAAATTACCACGGAGTTTTGGCGAGGCAAGCGTTTCCGCCAACCGGCGAATGTCTGGGCCTATCTGCGTCATCTCCCCAAGTTTGCCTTGCAGACCAGCAATATACTTGGCAGCGTTATCCAGCCGCTCGTTTATCTGCTTGTTTGTTTCCGCGAGGTTACGGTCCATGGCGCCGCGAGCAGCTTCAGTGTCGTCTTTCATTTGCCGCATCCAGTCCGCCATTACTTTAATGGACTCGCTTTCCTGGGGTGCATCGAGCTTCTTTTTAAGGCTTAAAATAACTACAAAAAGGGCAACTAACCCTAATGCTAAAATAGCAAAAATGGCATATATAATAGGACTCATA
>CAZBAS010000004.1:112360-167240 GCA_964490395.1 uncultured Candidatus Saccharibacteria bacterium
CACTCTAAGGTGTAGAGTGATAATATCATTAAGACCGGTGCTGAAAAATCAGTGCTGGCAAGGAGTAATATATGTCACTCGAACTTATCCCTCGCTCCTTTTGGAGCATGCCAAGCCGCCTGCCGTCTATTCTCGACGACGAAAGCGACTGGGCTTCATTTCTCCCCTCCTCGGGACTCAGTGTTTCTGAGGACGAGAAAAACGTGTTCGTAGAAGCTGCCATGCCAGGTCTAGATGGTGACAAAATAGAAGTCACCTTTGACAAAGGAGTTCTATGGATTCGCGGCAATGCAGAAGAATCAGAAGAAGACAAGAACAAAAAGTTTTACCGCAAAGCTTCTTCTTCCTTCTCGTATCGCATAATGGTTCCCGGCAAAATAGACGAAAACCAGGAGCCAGATACTGTATACAAAAATGGTGTTATAAAAGTAACATTCAACAAGATCCCTGAAACTCAACCAAAGAAACTTACAGTGCGCAAAGAATAAATTATTCTGGAACACCAAATACGGAATCTGCATATATTGCTCAATTAATATATGCAAGACATACAGCATAAAACCTGGCCCGAGGCCAGGTTTTATGCTAACTAATCTATGAAATATAACGGCACAGAAAGCTGCTTAATTTCTGACAAACGGAAATCCAGTACCCGTTTACCGGCAAAAATTACTGTGGCGTTTTTATTTTCTTTCGCAAGTTCATCTATGTTTTCTTGAAGAAATCCCTTGCGGCTCACGTAGACAAACTTCATAGGCAGCTTACGACGCAGGTCGCGTTCTTTATTTATGCGCGCGAACTCGCCCTCCGCCTGTATGCCAATTTCTTCAGCCAAATGTTCGGTATATTTGTCTTCCAGGCAGTGTAGCAATACCACTTTTCGTATACCGTGCACTTCCGCCCACTCAACTACTACTGGTAGACGATGCACATAGGACTTTCCTCGCGACCCGAGCACTACAAATGGTTCAGACCCACCGTTAATATGCAGCCCAATAGCATCGCCTATTGGTACTCCCACCTTCAAGAGCTTTGCCACCCACGGTGTTAGCGGAGGCTGGAGGATAAGGGTGCCCAATATAACCCACATGCCTATGGGCACAAGCCCTTCTAACCCCGTAAGACCCGACGCAACAATGGTCACCAATAAAACCGCGGGGATAGCACCCGTCTCCCGAACAAACGAAACAAAAGCGAGCTCGCGCCATCCCAATCTATTTTTGCCAAAGAAAGAAAATGGACCCAGCGTAACCAGTACCGACAAGGGTCGAATAATAAACATAAAAACCATCGCGGCAGCAATGCCGATGGGTGCATACGTTAGCAAAGCACTAGGCTCCACCAAAGCGCCCAGAAGCAAAAATATTGCTGGTTTTAAAAACCCTTCTATGGTCTGGTTAAAAAACTTTTCCGTCACATGCAGTCGTTCAGACAGTACAAAGAGCAAGCCAGCAATAAACGCAGCCAAGTAACCGCTACCACCAAAAATTAGGGCGAACGTAAATATAACAACGGGAACAAATAAGAAGAATGCTGCATCTGCTTCAAACTCTTGGTCGTGTTGCTTTTTGAAACGGGCAAGTAAGTCCAGCAAAAGCCAACCTACCACACCAAAGAGCGCTCCGAATACAATTTGCTTTGCAGCGAAGAGCAACGTAACTTTGGTCAGCAACGATGTATACCCCCCAGCAATAGAAGTAAACACCACCCCACTGCCCAGCAAGGAAAGTAAGATTACCGTGAGCAATGTCCCCGTTACATCGGTCACCGCACTTTCAGAAACTATAATGTCTCTTGTATCCCTATTCTTAAAGCGAAATTGTTTGAGTATGGGAATAATGGATGCGGGGTCCGTAGAAGCTAACACTGCCCCAAGCAAGATGGAGACTTGAACGGGCACCTCTACTCCAAATAAACGGCCGAGATACGCAACGGCAAATGAAAAAAGTACCGAAGTAAATACCAAACCCACAAAAGACAACGACAAAATTTTGACTAGTAGACGCTTAAAATTCTCCCACGGGGTTTCTATACCTCCGCCAAACAAAATAAGCGTAGCGCCAAGACCAACAATTTCTGCCAGAACAGAAGAAGAACCTATTACAGGAGCGAGCACATCTCGCGCAGCCATACCAAAGAATATCGCCACCACAAAAGATGGGATGGAAGTGCCCTCAGATAAATAATGAACTATAAACCCAAGCACAAACAGAGCGGAAAGCACAAAAAAGCCAGCGGCCAAGTGGGGATCTAAGCTTCGGTGAAATAGTTCGTACAAATGCGAGGCTTGAAAGTTCAATAAATAGACCATTGCCAAGCCAATTCCCAAACGTATATACCGCACTATATTCGAGTTTTCCATAGTTTCTAGTTAATACCACTACTGTATAGACCCACCACCAACATGGCGGAAATAAATACACGCCGTTTGTGCGTGCAGGCGTTTATTCTAGGATATTTGAAACATTTTGAAAAGGGCAGGCTATGCTGAATGCCGCACATAAAAACCACATGATACCATGTGGTTTTTACTACGGAACAAACTATTATATTTTCACTGGCACTTGTACTGTTGCGAGTCTCAAGTCTTCCCCAAGACCGTAGTACACATATGCCGGAATAGCGTTTCGGTTCAGCATACGGAAGAGACCATACCGAATGCGGTCCACTAGTTTTGCTTTCACCGATTTAAGTAGTCGTTCACGAGCAGCCAGAATAAGCCAGTCATCTAAGTTTTCGTTCGCTATTATGTCTGGATGGTCATTGATAAACGTAAGGGCATCTGCAAAGTCTGGCGTTTCCATGTAGCCATAGTTAACGCGCAGTGCAGCAATGGTTCCGAGTTTACCATCGTTTTCAAACACGGTAAGTTCGTATCTACGACTTGGCGTAGCATACGGAACCTTAACAGGCTTTATATTTAGGATAATAAGATGTTTTGGCATCATTTTGTACCTATCGTAGAACACTTGGAAAACAGCTGGCACTAAGTCATCGTTTTCCCTGGGATAGGTAGAAGACAAAACCACTACAGAGCGTGGAAAATAATTTGTATTCTCGCGGTTAAGCGCTACTATGTTTTCTATGGTCAGTGAGGACTGCGCTTTATATGCCCCCGCAACCAACTGTCTCCCCCACTGCCACGACTTCATAATGACGAACATGACAACACCAATCGTGAGTGGCACAAAACCACCTTCGAAAAACTTGAGTGAGTTCGCCGTTAAGAATGAGCCGTCTATAAGGACAAGCGGCACAAAAATAATCAGCGTCTTAAACCAAGACCAGCTCCACAAGTCGCGACTTATAAGAATCATGGCAATGGACGTAATGAGCATGTCACCAGCTACTGCAAGCCCATATGCAGAAGCAAGGCTCGTACTAGACTTGAATGTCACAACCAACATCACGCAACCAAGCAACAGCGCCCAGTTAATAAACGGTACATATATTTGCCCTTCGTGCTTTTCTTCGGTATGCACAATTCTGAGGCGTGGGAACAAGCCAAGCCCTATACCTTGAGATACGAGCGAAAACACCCCCGAGATAAGTGCTTGCGATGCAATAATGGTCGCAAGAGTTGCCAAAATAATCATTGGGAACAACATTGGCTGAGGTACTAAGCTATAGAACAAGTTTCCGTGTTGCACTGCCTGGCCCGACAGCATATAGGCGCCTTGCCCCATGTAGTTCAGCATGAGTGCTGGGTAGACCAATGCAAACCAACTCAAACGAATAGGACTGCGGCCAAAGTGACCCATATCCGCAAACAATGCCTCACCACCGGTCACCACCAGCATGAGTGAGCCGAGTATAAACAACGCCTCACCAAACCCTACACTCTTAAGAAACGAAATCCCGTACCAAGGGTTGAACGCATAGAAGATAGCTGGGGTGTGAATAATCTGGCGGAGTCCTAGTATGGCTATGACACCAAACCATAGAGTAACAATGGGACCAAAGAACTTTCCCACTTTACCAGTCCCCTGACTTTGAATGGCAAACAACCCAATAAGAATAACCACCGTAATAGGCACAACAAATCGCTCAAGTGCAGGCGCAGCCACTTTAAGTCCTTCCACTGCAGACAGCACACTTATGGCAGGAGTAATGAGCCCATCCCCAAACAATAATCCTGCAGAAAGCACAAACAAGGCTCCCGTTAGTATAAGCGCTACTCTGCGCTTATTGTCTCGGAGCAAACCGAACAGCGCAAACACACCACCTTCTCCAGCGTTATCTGCCCGAAGCACATACAGTACATATTTAAACGAAACAATTATAGTCAGCGCCCACAGTGCGAGCGATGTTGCACCAAGTTCATTTTGTCTGGTCAGGTGCGCTGCGTGGTTGCCAAAGAATATTTCGTTCATGGCATAGAGCACAGACGTGCCTATGTCGCCAAACACTACACCAAGCGCGGCCAAAGCCAAACCTGCCAAAGCCACACCATGAGCCTTATGGCCCCCATGGGTGGGTTCATCATGTTCTATCATATACACCAAAAATATTTAAATAAAATACAGATACAAAAACACCAAGTAATGAAGTTACTTGATTACGTATAAAGACGCTATGCAACGCGTCTTGTGCAGTATTCTATTTAGGCGTAATGAAGGCTATGTATTCTACCGTATCGCGTGGCAACTAAGTACCACACAGGTGCAGGATGGCAGGTACCAACAGGGTTGTAGAAGCTGTCTTGAGTAACCTTAGTCTCTTGCTCTGAGCACTCGGTTTTATTCTTTCGATATTTCTTATCTGCAACACCGTACTCGCGTTCCTGTGAAGTAAACGCTCGGCGTTGGGTTTGCGGTAGCTCAGGAGTATAGGAGCTCCGCCCAACTCGTTCTATCTGGAGATTCTCAGATATCTGGGGAGAAACTGTTTCGGTGTGGATACCGCTTAAGACAAAAACAGCCAGAAAGAGGCTGATGATGCGGATATTCTTTGGCGAGAACAATTTCCTGAGCATAATGTAGGTATTTAAAGTAGCACAACTCGAGAAGAACTTCAATAGTAGCTGTCCAGATATATGCCAGAGCCAGGACCGCAAGGCCCTAAAAAAACCAAAAACCAGGCCCTCTAGAAGCCCGGTTTTTGAAACTAAAATGTACGCACTCTGTGCGTAAAACTATTATAACACATCTTTTTACTGCGCAATAGGGACTTGTGGATAGAATTGGACCGAGACCAAGTCCAATTGAACTTGGCCAACTGCGCGAAAAGCCAACAGGGCAAAATAAAAAAACACCTCTGCGGTGCCAAATTCAAACTTGTATATATCCAGACGCTACTATTTTTTCTATTATCTGACGACTCTTCCAAGACTTTAGCTTGTATTCTATACGACGTGCATCACCTAAAGAGGAAAAATGCTGATAAAAGATGAGCCTTACTGGAAGTAAGTTCTTCGTTGCTTTGTTTTTGCCCCTGCTATGTTCTTCAAATCGTCTTTGAATGTCTGATGTGCTGCCGACATAATAGCGGCCGTTATTACATTGTAAAATGTAAACGTAGCCGATCATATTGATGGTAAAATGGCGGACTGAACAAAACTCGCCCGCCCACGGTGGACTTTCTTTCCGCCTGTGGCGGAATCAAGTCTCACCTAACGCGGGCCCGCCACTATTTCATGCTGCAAGTATTCGCATGAAATTCCCGTGGTACGGGACCGCTCCCTTCGAGCCACGCTCAGTCTTATCGCCATCAAAAAAACACTTACTTTCTGTAAGTGTTTTTTTGATGGCGGACTGAACGGGACTCGAACCCGCGACCTTCCGCGTGACAGGCGGACGCTCTAACCAACTGAGCTACCAGTCCAAACATATGTTAGTGGCCTAACTTCGCGTAAGTCAGCAGCCCGCCTTCTCCGCCAGCTGGCGGATTCGGCGCGCAGACTTCGCGTCCAGTGGATATATTAACCTCAGCCACACTTCACTCAACCTTCTACTGGCGTAAGCCAGACGAAGCTTTAGCGAAGTCTGGTACCGGTGAATGGAATTGCACCATTGACCTTGGGCTTATGAGTCCCACGCTCTAACTAACTGAGCTACACCGGCTCGCTTAGTCCGCTTAGCGGACCTATATACCACGCTGAGCGTGGCGAGCGTGCCAATGATCGCGCTGAGCGCGACCGGCACATACATAGTCTATCAAAAATTCAAAACCCTCGACAGAGGGCAAAATCTGTCACGATTTTCTTTGTGGACGAACCACAGGTCAACCAACTTATATAAATCTAGTTGGGCACCCGAAACTACTTGGGCCGAGGGAGTCGCCTCGGCGACTAAGGTTAAGCAGTTTTGGGAAAGGGACAACTACTTGTCCGGAGCAAGGCCGAATACTTGGAGGCCGTAGCGTAGCGACAAGTTGATTGGCCCGTGGTTGCGGGGGGCGGACTCGAACCGCCAACCTCAAGGTTATGAGCCTTGCGAGATGCCAATTTCTCTACCCCGCGTCGTATAATTGCCTATTTACTAGTGTAAAAATGCTTAACTATTATACAGAAGCTCTTAAATAAAAGCAAGTTTTCCTACGTTGACAAGCCACCTCTCTAGCGGCTAGTATACTTAAGCATTACATAATTTAAAACTAATCCTATGGCAGAAGTAGTTATTACAAACGATAATTTTGATAGCGAAGTACTTCAGTCCGAGCTTCCTGTACTTGTAGATTTTTGGGCCGTATGGTGCGGACCATGTAAAGTACTCAGCCCTCTTGTAGAAGAACTAGCCCACGAGTACGAAGGCAAGCTTAAGGTGGGAAAAGTTAACGTAGACGAAGAGAACGACCTGTCTACTAAATACCAAATCCTTAGCATTCCTACGCTAAAGTTTTTCAAAGGCGGAGTTGAAGTCGGAGAAATTATTGGCGCTGCTCCACGAACAACCATAGAAGCAGAGATTAAGAAACACATATAGGAAATTTCTAATTCCTCATATCTAATTTCTAAACTTAAAACCAAAAAACTTGCGCATTGCGCAAGTTTTTTTATTTAGAAATTAGAAATTAGATATTGGACATTTCTAAAAGGTGTGCACTTCTCCAGGCTTTACCACTTTACCATGACCATCGGCTGCAGCAGTTGGCACGGGCGGTGTAGCCTGCTCTGGCTCGCGAACCACTGGCTGCGGCGCTGGTGCTGACTGCGGCTTTGCTACTGGCTTAACTTCCTCCAGGGCACTACTTATCTTGTTGGCAAAATGTATTGATTTCTCTTCGTGCAAAGATTCAACAGTATCCCAAATGTTCGGCTTTCCAGACCCACCTTTTTGAGGGACAGGCTTATTGGGCTTTGATTTGTTATTCCTGGCTTGCCTAGTATCTCCGAACTTCGGAGCTTGGGGTCGTGGGGCGGGCTGCTTCTGCACAGGAGGGCGTGGCGGCCCATATGGCTTCGGTTGACTAGGCCGCTGTTGGCCTTGCGATGGGCGTGGCCCTGCAAATTGGCTGGGTGCGGGCTTGGGCATTTCTGGCATTTTGTATACCAACTCAGTAACTGCAGGTTGCGGCTTTGGTGCTTCGGGCACAGCAGTTGCGGGTGGAGCGCCGTCTTCGTCGTCTTCCGGAACCAGATCTAACACTGGTACAGGAGCTGTAGGGGCGACCACCGCAGGAGGGGCCTGAGGGGCCATACGTACCGGCTGAGGCATAGGAGGCACGGGCAATTCGCGAACGGGCGGGGTAAGCTGCTTTGCAACCTCATCGTCGGAATCGGCTGTTGCAAGCACAGCTGTTTGCTGATGGAATTCTGCACCCATCCACCGAGAAATGCGCTCTTCTACTTGCTCTACCGGATTACCATAACGCTCCCGGGAAACACGAATGACTTTTTCTGCATTCCCGGTACGAAAATCTGGATTTACAGGAATACTGCGTGCGGAAAATGGCTCACTCGACACGCCATTTATCATGAGCTTCAACAAGATGTTATATTTAGGCAAATTTACCAAATCGTTTGGGGTGTAGGTGGGAGCAAACTCAGTTTCTAGATACTCAGCGTCGGCAGCGCCAATACGAAAAGTAATCATAGTACCCACGTTACCAAAAATAGCATCTCGAAGACGGGTGTTATCTTTAGCTGGAGTCAGCTGACCTATGTATTGATGCCCCATAACCAAATTGAGGTGGTATTTACGGGCCTCACTCAAAATGGTAGCAAACGACTCCGTAGCAAAGTTTTGGAACTCATCTACATACAAATAAAAGTCTGGGCGCTCTTCTTCGCGCATATCCACACGGGACATAGCTGCCAACTGGAGCTTGGTAATAATCATGGCACCAAGCAAGGCCGCATTTTCTTCACCCACTTTACCTTTGGACAAGTCCATGAGTAAGATTTTACGGTTATCCATTATCTCACGCAAATCTATAGTGGACTTTGGCTGACCTACAATATTACGAATAATAGCGGAGGATAAAAACTGTCCTACTTTGTTTTGAATAGGCGCAATGGCTTCTTTAACAAATTTTTGATCATAGTTCGCAAATTCATCGGTCCAGAAAATGCGTACCATAGGGTCTTTTATGTTGTCTACTATACGCTTGCGGTACTGCTTGTCTATGTACATGCGAGTAATACCGAGCATGCTATTGCCAGGGCTTTCGAGGAGCGCACGCACCGTATTACCCAAGATATATTCCATACGGGCAGACCACACCCCAGCCCAAATCTTGGTAAACACACCCATAAGTCCAGATGCAACCAAGTGCTTAAACTTTCCCTCAACGGACTCCATTATGTTAAAAGCAATGGGAAACTCTAAGTCCGCAGGGTTAAAATAGACAACATCGTTTACTCGGTCATTCGGAATAAAATCCAGAATTTTAACTACAGAATCACCGTGTGGGTCCATAAAGCACACCCCATGCCCGTTGCGAATATCCTGGATAGCCATATTCTCCATGAGCGTGGTTTTACCCATACCGGTTTTCCCAATCACATACATATGGCGACGCCGGTCGTCCGATTTTATACCAAAAGGCACTTCCCTATTTCGGAAGTTAGTTTTGGCAAAAAAGTTTATTTGGTCTTTAGGTGCTTCCATGAAATTAGTTCATAAAGTTCATAAAGCGTAAAGTTCTTAAAGTCTGGCTTTATAAACTTTACGAACTTTATAAACTGGTAACTTATTTAGTATTCTCCAATAGGTAAATCTGGTGGTGGCTGGCTCTTTTTACTAGAGACCGTGTCCACATTTGGTGCAGAAACAGTTTCCTCACCTACAAGCGGTAAGTGATAGATAGTAGCAAGCTCTTCTACATTCAGAACATACGCCTTGCCGCCCAGCTTTCGGCCTTTAAAGCTAGAAAATAATTTGTCTTTACGCTTTGAAACGACACTATCAATATAAGGCTTTTCTAAAGTTTCCGATAGTTTATAGTCAAGTTTCGGGGTCACATCTCCATTTGCCTTGAAACCATTTGAATTCGCTGAAGCAAACGTCTTAAATGCACCAAGAAACAAAGAGGCTTTGGGCTTCTCGAACTTATCCTTTGGCGCCATATACATCATGCGCACCTTAGAGGAATAGCCCGACTTTCCTGCTTTGTTGAGTACCCTGTTTACCCGCTCTTTCTCTACATCTGATAGCACTGAAAAGTTTTTATCCGCCTTAGCTGCGGGCGCATGAGGCGCTTGGAACATGCCAATAAGCGCGGTAAGCAGGTTAAACGGCTTTGGCTTAGCCTTTGCCCCTTCTATAAGCTCTTTTGCTTTTGCCTCGCTCTTCGGTTTCCAGTCCTCATCTTTTACCGGCAAGACCACAATTTGTACCGCAAATATTTCGTGAGGGGCTATTTTTGACATTGCCTCAAACAATGGTTTTAGCGGATCAACTATTTTATCCTTAGCTGTTGGGTGCTCAAAGTCCCTGTACGTTTTAATAGGCAACGCAGCATCACCCGCAAGCAGGAGTTCAGTACCCCATATATCAAGCTCGGAATCGCTGCTACTGTATTTAAAATTTTCCAAATAGTCAGCTACTTCAGTTATTTCCGCCTCAGGATACTGCGCGTACAAAGCTGCTTCAACTAAATCTTTATTTTTCTTTGGTGCTCGTATAACAAAAGAAATCTTTCCACCAAGGCTAGCCATCTCAAGGCTATACCACAGCGGCGACTGACCTTCTACATACTTCTGTGCGAACGTTGGACTAGACAGTATGGCGTGCATTTGCGCAAACGACTGCTCCACTGCCAAAGTTGAGAGTTCATTGGTTTTTGGCACGCGAATATTCAGGAATACCCACTCCTGGGCTGAAATAAACTGGCCTTGAATTTCTTCCATGTACTGTGAAAAGAGCACCCACACGGCAACCAATACAAAAACAATCCACCCACCATGACTAAAAAACCACCAGAGAATACTGGGGACAAGGTCTAGGGCATCACCTGCTCCACTCAGTGCCGATTCAAACATAGGTAAATAAAAATCCCAAATGACACATATCAAGATTCAAACAAAAACCAAGGGTTTAAAATCTAGAAATTCCATTTGGGATTTCAGTGCTAAATTGGAATTTGTTTGATGGTGTCCGCACACAGCGGATAGGTACGTGTCTACTTTTGTATCTTAGTAAAAGTACTCGTTATAGGGAATGTATCCCCTATATTATAGTACACTATTATGCGACTAGTTGATACTGGTTCTTGCCAACTTTTGTAAAACGCTTTCGGTTAGACAGGCCAACCAAAATGGTATTTTTCTTAACCATGCGTCGCTTAAGTACTTCAGCAATAATCTCATCGCGAGTCATAGGCTGCTTTGCTTCTACGAGGACCTCAGCAATAACATCTGCTACTACTCCCGACTTATAGCCCCACTCAGCAAGAGCGTATATGCCACGTCCCACTAAAATGAACCGCTTATCTTTAATGAGCTCGTTATGCACTGTTTCCTTGTAGGCCTTACGGCTACCTGGATGATGCTTGTTAATAAGCTCGGTTATGTTGGTATAGTGCTCGGGCTTACCATGGTGTTTTAGTACCAGATATGCCTTATCACCTACGTCGCGAGGTGTAATATCGCGCCAATGCACCAATCCATATTCGCCAAATGCATTCTTGCTTATAACCCGAGCCGTGCTAAGGAAATTCAAAATAACTTTATCGGACAAACGATCTGCGTTTTCCTTATAAAAGTCGGTTTTCTTGAAACTCTCCAAAAAGCGCTCAGAACCATGTGGTTTAGACACAGCTTCAAGTACCAATTTAGCTTCAGCAACAAACTTATTAAATAAGGAAGTATCAAATTGAAGAGCAGCCCATGCATCACGAATGTGTTCATGACCACGAACATTTTCAACTTCTTCTATAAGGAGCAATAAAAACCTAACGGCATTTGCCTCTTCCACTGCTTCTACACCCAATCGTTCTAGAAGGTCCACTTCAGCCATAACACCGCCGTGCTCAGTCAATAAAACATTAAGCAACTCGCGGGTTTTCACTACTTCTGCGTGCTGGTGTAAATTCCCCTGCAGTTGCTTAAGTAAAGCTTTTTCAATCTGGCGCACTCGTTCCCGAGTAAGCTTTAAGTCTTTACCAATAGCCTCAAGAGTTTGTTCTTCAAAACCAGCCAAACCATAACGACGTGCAAGGATTTCCTTATCACGCTCTTTAAGCTGGGTTAAAATTTTACCCACTGTTGCCAATGGTTCGAACTCTTTTACTAACCCACTTCGTTTATTATCTATAATTGTGTCTAAAATTCCCATAGTTTCGTGATTTACCTTCACCGGCAGCTTTAAGCACCAAGATCTGCACAGCGCAATGCCACATGAAATATTTAATGCATTATAGCAGAAAAACTGAAACTTTGTCAACTATCCCCTTATTTAAAAACCCCTTAAATAAGGGGTTTGTTTAGAAAAAGTGGATAAAGTGGCGTAATTATGCTTTGCGATTTGACCATCGCTGCCACAGAACAAGCAAAGGACTCGCAACAAAGATGGACGAATAAGTACCAGTAATAATACCTATGAACAGAGCAAGTACAAAGTAGCGAATGCTTTCACCACCGAATAACAACATAGCGAGAAGCACGAAGAGCACGGTAAGGCTAGTGTTGAGCGAACGTACAATGGTCTGAGTAATGCTGTGGTTGATAATAAACTCAAGCGGCTGCCCAGCGTACACTTTCAAATTCTCACGAATACGGTCAAATACAACAATGGTATCGTGTATTGAGAAACCAAGCACCGTGAGCATAGCGGTTACGAACATACTATCTACCTCTACACCATGGTAGTGTCCAAGCAAGGAGAAAATACCCAACACAACAAGCAAGTCGTGGAGCAGAGCAATCACGGCTGCCCAACCAAATCTCCATGAAGTAACAGGACGTTGTATGCGGCGAAATGCGTAGGCTATGTAAAAGATAATGCCAAGCGATACAAGAATGAGTTGCCAAGCTGCATCTTTTCTGAGCTGCTCTCCCACAACTGGACCAATGGACTCAAAGCGCTTTTCCTGGAATGTACCGGTTTTCTCTTTTAGTGTAGAGAGGAGTTTTTCGTGGCCAGCCTGGTCAAGGACACCGGTTTTGATAAGAAGTCCCTTTTCCCCAACAGTCTGAATTTGAACGCTGCTCTCCCCTTCTGCAATTACAGCCTCGCGGACTTTGGCTATATCAGGAACTGCAGGGTATTCGATTTCGGTAATGGTACCACCCTTAAAGTCTATGCCGAGCTTAAGCCCATATACAGACAAGGAAATAATACCAGCAAGCAAGATAACGCCCGAGAGAATAAAGAGGTATTTATAATACTTTAGAATTTTTAACATAGTATCGATGCTAATATGCGAATGAATGCTAATAATACGAATACTGATAACGAATAGTACGAATGGTCTTAATTAGTATAATTAGTACATTTGTATATTCGTATCGATACCCTAGCTAACGGAAGTACTGGAGCGGCCACTGCGGGTAACTCCAAACAACCACGGGTGCGTTAACAGCTTGTTGGTAATAAACAACCTTAGGAATGTACGGGTTACGCTTATGGCGGTGAACATAGAGATAAGAATACCCACACCAAGAGTCACCGCAAATCCGCGTATAGAAGGCGTTCCGAACATGTAGAGAATGAGGGTGGTAATAAGACTCGATATGTTCGAATCGCGTATGGAGAGCCATGCACGGTCAAACCCGTCAGCTATAGCGCGCTGCGTTTCTTTCCCTGCTCGTATTTCTTCTTTAATGCGTTCGAATATAAGGATGTTAGCGTCTACGGCCATACCTACGGAAAGGATAAGTCCAGCAATACCGGCCAAAGTAAGAGTTACTGGCTGTACCCCGCCAAGGAACATAAGCAGTATATAGCTAATAAAGGCAAGGAACCCAAAGTAGCCGCTTACCGTAAGGCCCAAGAAGAAGAACAGGCCCACGAGTATAACAGCAGTAAACGATATACCAATTTGCAATATAGCTATGGAAACCAATACGTACACAATAAGGGCACATACCGCCAAGAGACCTGGGAAGCGGTAGTACATAATCATGAACAGCGCTATGAGAAGCAAACCTATGAAACCAGCAATAAGCGAGCTGTGCACAGATTCTCTACCCAACGTAGCACCTACTGTTTGCTGAGAAATAAGTTGAATAGGCACTGGAAGCGCACCCGAGTTTAAGCGGGTAGCAAGTTTTTTCGCCTCATCTACATTGAAGTTGCCGGTAATAATGGCAGTACCATCGGTAATGGCTGTCTGTACTGTTGGCGCAGATATAATAGTGCCATCAAGGAAAATAGCAATAGGCTTTCCTACGTTTTTTGAGGTAATTTCGCCGAAGAGTTTTTTACCTTCGTCGTTAAATTCAAGTCTCACTACTACGCTGCCACCGCTTATACTACTCTGGCCCTGTTGCAGGTCAGCTGTAGCACGCTTTAGCTGCTTTCCAGAAAGACCAGTAGTATCCCATCCTGCAGTAGGATCTACAACTGCATTCCCCTTTTCATCTACTTTGGCGGCAGGAGGAGTAGCGCTTTGTGTTCGAAACTCAAGGTACGGAGTCTGACCAATTTGGTCTATGGCAGTCTTAACGTCTTTTATGCCTGGGAGTTCAACTATAATTCTATCCTGTCCTTCAACCAGTACTTGCGGCTCTGCTACGCCAAAGCTGTTTACGCGGCGCTCAATGGTATCACGTACGGCGCGCAGTGCTTCTGGTTGGTCGCCCTGATTTATATCTTTAAAATTGGCTTGGTACACAAGATGGCTTCCACCTTGCAAATCGAGGCCAAGTTTAATGGGGAAATTTCGAGTGAAATGAATCTTTATTTTATTCAAATCAATATGGCCTTTGGAGAACACCATATAGCCGGAAGCGGCAGCAAGCAGTATTATACCGAGCAACCCGGCATACAGTTTGATTTTCGGTCTCATAAATTAAATTGACAAAAGTTAAATAAATGACAAAAGTGACAAAAGTTTTAAAATTCCAAGTATTTTTGTCATTTTTACTTATTTTTGTTCATTTTTGTCACTGTTTACATAGTATAGCAAATTCATGGAAAAAAGCGCAAAACCTTTAGGTGGCTTGCGCTGAAAACTTTTTCACTAATTCCCTATCTCGGTCTTTCCACAGCGAAGCGGTCTCTATGTGTTCCAACACCTGCACCAATGCACGCTCTGCTCCTGGTTTTTGATTCTTTGCATAAAAGGCTTTAATCTTCTCCCTCATTGTATGACTATGCATACCACCAAGGGATTGAATTACCCGGGCCAGCAAATGCCCACCATCACCGTACCGCTTAAGTATTTCTGGCCACTGTGCCTGCACAAAGGCCCATAGCCGCTCGTGACCTTGCGTCTGCCTACCAACATACGTACAAAAATACCACGAATCAGATGGTCGTACATGCTTGCTAAAACCGAATTCAAGTGCACGATCTATAAGCTTCTCAGAGGGAAACGAGCACAAAGCGCGCGCAATACGATTCTGTTCTTCTTGGCTCTCTGCTTCAAGGTATAACCGTTTCAAAAAATTAAACTCAGGGATGCCGCCAGTAAGTGTGGTCAATTCATATACAGTAGTGCGCATATCAGGCGAGACCGCACGGAAGCCTTGTTTAGCTATCGCAGTGAAGTTATGTATACCCTCGGCAATAGTATCTTCGTCACCGTATATACCGTACGCCAGAAGTGCACTTGCTCGTAGGAGTGTGTCGCCGTGCGACTCACCCGGTTTCTTACTCCAGCCCAACCGTTTTACAGTTGGCGCAAGCAAGGACCGGACATACGCCCTGTACGCCTTAAACCATTTTTCAGTACGATAGAAAGAACCAACTCGAAGCACACCACTCAGCATGGCTGAAAAAACTGTAAAATCGGTTTCTTTTCGGTAAGACTGGCAAAGTTCCAGCACCAGTGGCGTACTAAGCTCACCCGCCTCAGCCAGGGCCCACGCGTTATTGATTATCCCCCACCTGTCCAAAACCGATAGTGTACCTTTTTCGATTGCTCTGGCAAAGTTTTTTAAAGCTTCGGGAGTATACGCTACGCGATAAAATCCCGTTTCGCCAATATTCAGTTTAGATATGCGTGACACAGGAGCAGACTGGTCTTTCAGTGTCATGAGCAGCGCATCTTGCTCACCCGCCTTGTTTTGAAAGCTTATAGGAATAGGCCAAAGCTGCTTGCCTGAATCTGCTTTAGCATTACGTGGGTTTACAAAGAAACGTTTCTGGGAGAGATGAAGCTCGTCTTTTGTAAACGATACTGACACGAGTGGAAAACCAGGCTGTGTTGTCCAGGCTTGCATAATACTTCGCACCGGCTTTTTCGACACGCCCTCAAGGGCTGACCACAAGTCCTCAGTAGTCGCATTTTTATAAGCGTGACGCTTCAAATAGAGCGACAAACCTTTTCGAAAATCCTCAGGACCAAGATAGGCCGCAAGCATCCGTATAATGCTTGAGCCCTTGCGGTAACTAATATCATCAAAAATCTCATCTATTTCACTTGGGTGGTGGACATCTACTTCTATGGGGTGAGTAGAGAGCAGTTCATCTTTCTCCATACCTGCAGCATAATCGAGCTCCATGAACTGATTCCACATATGCCATTCAGGGAACGCGTCGTCAACAGCAAGATATTCAATATAGGAAGCAAACCCTTCGTTGAGCCACAGATGCGTCCACCAGTCCATAGTCACCAAGTTTCCAAACCATTGATGGGCCAGCTCGTGAGCAATAACTACTGCTGCCCGCTGCTTTGTGGAAGCCGCTGACTGCTCTTCGTCTACAAGTAGTTGGGTTTCGCGGAAAGTAATGGCTCCCCAATTTTCCATTGCGCCAAACATAAAGTCAGGTATGGCGAGTAAGTCGAGTCCCGGTAGCGGATATGGTATGCCAAAATAGCTTTGATAGAATTCAAGCGCGTGAGCACCGAACTCTAGGGCAAACCGTGCCTGTTTTTTCTTGCCAGGTGTAGTAAATACGCGGAGCAAAACACCACTCTTGGTCTTCTTTTCAATTGACTCCAATTCTCCGGAAATGAACGCCAAAAGATAGGTAGACATTTTCGGAGTGGTCTTAAACTTCACCGCCTTAAACCCAGCCTCGTGCTCTACAACGCTCACGGGAAGCGTATTTGAAATGGCGGTATGCGCTTCTGGGACCACGAGTGTGACATCGAACACAGCCTTTATGTTTGGCTCATCAAAGCACGGAAACGCGCGGCGAGCATCGGTTGCTTCAAACTGCGTAGTAGCGAGGTGCTTTTGCACACCATTGTGAGTAAAGCTACTGCGATAGTAACCGCGAAGCTTGTCGTTCAGCACTCCACGGAATACCATTTTCAAAACACACTTCCCCTTAGGAAGGGCCTTTGGGAATTGCAATGTAGCTGTCTCTGCTTTTTGGTTATAGCTTATCTTGGAAGTCCAAATTTGACTTGCTGAAGTAACGGTTTTTTTAACAGTGCGCCTCCCCTGCTTTACAGAAATAGTACGAGCTTTACCAGGCACGGTTACTTCAGCAGTGACTATATCTAACTCAAGTGAATGGAGAACAATTTGAGTATCGGGCCTCTCAACCACAATTTGTATGGACTCCTCACCAACGAAAGTAAAACTTTCTATATCGGGCTTCAAAGTGATGGAGTACTTTTCTGGTAATATGTGCCTTGGCAATCGAACTGAACCCGTATTCGGTTTTTTAGTTTTCTTCTCCATGTTTCAAAAGCTTAAAAAGTATGAGGATATTGTACCATATAATCAAAGCACAAGGGCATCTTCTGTAACTGCGAGAGATGATCTTGGGCTATTGAATCTTCATGACAACCCCTCTTCCTCGTTAGACATTAGAAATTGGAAATTTCCTAATCCTCTCTCTTCCACTCTCCTATGCCTTTACCCTGTCTCCTACTCTCAGCCATGGCGAGCTCATCATATATACCATCTATTAAATCATACCCCTTTGCTTCTACTAAACTTACCCAGGCGAACTCGTCTGTTTCTTCTAACTGTAGCGTTACTTCACCGCTTACGTAATCTCCCATACAAGATATAACCAGTGAGGGATTTTTACCTTCGTGCACAGTAGCAAGGCTCGTTACATACTGAACGTTCGCAATTTCCAAATTTACCTCTTCCTTAACTTCGCGTTTCAAAGTTTGTTCAAGCACATTATACCAATAGTCCGCAGTATCTTTTGGTAATTGCAAATAATCACTTGTTTGAAGTTTACCACCCGGGACCGTCCATTTACCTGGAAAGCGCTTTTTAGCCAGTGCTCTTCGGGTTATTAAATACTTCCCTTCTTTCACTACGATGGCAGTTATGACCACCTCATGCAAATATGGATTTATTTCTTCGCTCATATATATTTATTATTTCTTATAGCAATACCAATATACAACAGTCTACCCACACATCGGGCAAGAGGTTTTTCAATTCGCGCCATCTACCAACTGGCCCACGGCAATGCCTAGTAAAATAGTGAGCCCGCCAATGCCCGCCATGGTAAACGCGCGCTTAAGCCAATGCACACGTGCCATTCTCGCACTCCACGCTCCCAGTAAAAACAGTCCGGCTACAGATATACCAATAGAAGACCACAGGGCCTCTGCAGGTTTAAAAAACATATACGGCCCAACAATAAGCAAACCGCTAACCAAATACGACGCAAACATCACTATTGCGTAGCCAAAAGAATCACTCAAAGCAACCTCCTTTTTACTTTCGTATTCATCCGCACTATTTTCCGAAAGCAAACTACCCACAGCCATAGAAAAAGCTTCCACGCTCACGAGCACCACCCCAGTGAGTACCACCCCTTTATTGGCCATGCCCGCCACTGCTACCCCCGACACGAGCCCGACGGTAGATACTAAACTATCCTCGACTCCAAAAATAAAGTTTCGAAGATATTCAACGCTTTGTTTCTGTGTTTTCATATAAGCATTTTACTTCTTAACCATTTGTGTAAATGTAATGCGCTGGTAGTCCCGAAGATCAATGCCCTGCGCTTCGTACATCTGAAAATTGGTAAATATTTTTTGGTCATTTGGATCAAAACCTAGCATTCGCACCCCTTCTTGAACCCCCTCCTCAGTGGAAGCTTCTATTTCCAAATAGGGTTCAAGCATTGGCCAAAACTCTATATCAAATTCAATGCCGTCTTTTGCCCAGCGTATTCGTTTATTTTCCTGGTAAAACTTTTCAATAAGACCAGCACCTTCTAAAATACGCCCTGTAGCATCAAAATCTGAAACCACTGTTTCGTGTTCTTCCATGCCATCATCTGACTCACCACCCCCCTTTATACCAAGTCGTTTCTTAAAGGAAAGAGTAACCTTATCGCCCTCATCTCGGAGCCTCACCCACGACCCAGCAGCATCTAGCCGTAAGTCCGGGTAATCGAATATCCGACGCCTATAAAAATACTCGCCCTGCTTGGTAGCACCTAGCACCGCAAGTCGTTGCTCCAACTCTGCCACATCAACATGTAAAAATTTTACTTCGTACTCTTGCATATTGTCTTGTTATACCTTAATTCGAATGTAAGTTCTGTCATCAAAAGAATCATTTCCCGGTTGCAAACCCTTAGCCGATTTATATTTTCTAAAAAGCAAGGGATCTTCCGTAAGAATCTTTTCCAGAGCCTGCTCACTCTCTAGCAGTGTGGGAAACAATTCTGGATACCCATCTGAAGCCAATACAACCTCGCGCGTCTCTAGCGATATTGGTACTATTTTAATCATGGCGGTATCTGCAAAGAAGCCATCAAGTACAGCAAAATTAAATACTGAAGGAGTAATTGCGTTTTGGAAATAACCCTGCCTTTGCAAAAGCGGAAAAATATACTCTCTGCCCATGTCGTGCGCCTGTAAATCTTCTAAACGTTGGCCAGACCTAAGGCACGACTCCAAAAACAAAGCGCGCGCATCGGCTGTAATATCATCTACACGTTTAGTATTCGTAACAAGTATGCCATCCACTAAAGCCTGACAATCGCCAATAAACCATAACTCACGCCTTGCGCTGTTATATATCACAGCACTTGCGGACCACCGATTAACAGGACTGTCTCGCATGGATTCATACACTCCGACTTCAGTATAGGCTTCAACTATAACTGTATTCAAAAATAACAATGCGTCAGCTGCTTCTATATCTGGTTTTAGATGGCCCATTGCGCTCATGACTAACTCCATCGCCCGTCTTCCTGGAGTCTTGCCGGGGGGTTTTATACTTGCAGACGACGTTGCGCCATCCACTACAGCTGTATAATGCTCGCCCACAAAAAGACCATCTTCACACTCTTCCTGGTTCGTTTTTTTGCCTTGAATATATTGTTCTATTATCTCCATGGACAAATATAGGTTGCTTGAATAGGTTATCTATGTTGCTAGATCTGCCTTCACAGAAAGCGTTTTAAGTATAGTTAGGTCTATGCCGCTGCTTATAATTTGCTCTGCCTTGCGCAGCTCTTCTTCAAGCCCAACATGTGGTAAAGCCGCAAGCTCTTCCACTGTTACCCATTTGTAGTCTGTGAAGTCTTTGCTGAGAGCAACCACGCTGTCATCTTCCACCTCGCACATATACGAAAAATATTTTGCAGTCTGCCCGTCTGGCCGAATTACCGATTTGTCTTTGAGTAAAATTTTTCCAGGCTTCATAATAAGCCCTGCCTCTTCCAGTACTTCGCGCACCAAAGCTTCTTCAGTGGTTTCATTACCTTCTATCTTCCCGCCAGGAAATGTGTACATGCCCGGGTAGACCAGCTCGCCTTCATGACGCCTTAGCACTAGGTATCTATCTTCCGAATTTTTTATGACCGCTACTACAGCCACACTATGAAGTTTTGCTCCGCATTCCATGTCCTTGGTATATTACATATATTTCTTACTATAATACTAGACAGTATTATAGTAAACCATGAAACGGCCAAAGCAGGGCTTCAGCATAGCGGGCACTTCTCGACCTTTTACTCCACAGCTCAAGTGTGGTCTCTGTAGAAACTGAAAGGTCCTGCAGAAAATGACCGGCGAGTTCAGCAATAGTTTTTTTATTACTTACTACTATATTACCCTCTAAATTATAGCGAAAACTCATGCTATCCCAGTTCATACTACCAAACGTCGCCCAATTGTCATCACAGATAACGACTTTAGCGTGCAAGACGGAGGGGCCATACGCATATAATTTTATACCGCTTCTAAGTGCCAGGCCAAAATAAGATTTACTCGCCGCATCAAGCAGACGCAAGTCCGAGGTCCCGGGCAGTAAAATGCGCACATCAAGCCCCCTCTTGGCAGCAAGGCGAAGTGAACGAAACAAACCAAGATCAGGTATAAAGTACGGCACCGTTACCCATACACGACTTTGCGCATACCGAATCGCATCTCGCATACTGTGATATAAGAACCTTTTTCCTGGACTGGGAGAGTTGGGCAGAAACACATACCCTCCTACATGAGCAGAGCGCGTGGGGTGCGGCCTATCGAGCAGGTGTGGAATAGAAAGTTTATTCTTCTCCCACAATTGTAAAAACGATTCCCGCATGGCACCAACCACAGACCCCACCAGACGACCGTACGTATCCCGCCATACTTCCATATCCGCCCGCACGCACACACCACCGGTATAGCCGATAATACCATCGATAACCATAACCTTCCGGTGGTTGCGAAACACATAGGATGCAGCGCGGTGGAAAAGCAGTGGCGTGATCTTGTTGTACCAGCGCACGACCACTCCCGCTTGTGCAAGTTCCTGCAGCACTTTTTTTGATTTGTATAGAGTCCAACTACCAACTGTATCAAACAGTAAGTACACCTGCACCCCTTGGCGGGCTCTTTCTTTAAATACCTCCAAGAATTCCTTGCCTACTACATCTGGCACAAAAATATATTGCTCAAAGTAAATAGAAGTCTGGGCATTCTTGCAGTCCACCAACATAGCCTCCCACGCCGCTGATACCTCTGTAAACAATTTACATGTAGCTGTAGTATTCTCGCACTGCATATCCTTTTTTCTTTCTTATACTCGCATACTAGACAGTATTCTAGTACCTTCCAATGCTCCTCTATTACGAATTTGCTCCCAGCCACTTTTTTAGCTCATCAAAAGCCCGTGCTGTTTCCGGAGCAAGTGGAAGGGCCTTGGCCTCTTCTGGACTAAGCCATCTATACTCTTCATGGTCTTCGCCCAATATAATGTCGCCACTCTGAGGGTAACACACGAAAAAGGTGCCAATAATTTGCCATTGCTCGCCTCGCACACTGGGCCGCCACTCATCCACATAAAACGGCGCAACTATATCTACTAGAAGTCCTGTTTCTTCTTTTATTTCTCGCAGCAAGCCTTCTTTAAAATGCTCACCTGGCTGGACTCTGCCACCGGGCTCAATCCACTTGTCTAAATTTGTCCCATCGGCATACTTTGTACTCTCGCGCAGCAGTAATACTTTTCCATCCTTTACTATAAACGCCTTCATTGCTGCAAATAACTTATCTACTTGTTCCATAGTGGTTAGAAATTAGATATTAGAAATTAGGAATTGTGTTCCACCGACTCTCCCATTCCCAAAACTTTACACTCTACCCCCCGCTCTTTCATCCAACCATCAACAGAGGCGCTAATACGCTCGAGCAAAAGTCTTTGTGCATGGCGTCGTGTATGGGAATTACCATTTCTGGTTGAATGCTTTCTGCAAACTGCACTGTTTGCACGGTCGTTGCCCAAGGTCCGCCATTGGGTAGCATGAGCACTTTTACCGCACCCACGCCTGCTGGCACCATATACGAATCCCCAGGGTGATAAACTGTATCATTAATTTTATAGCCCATGTTATGCGGGCAGGCCATAGGAATCTTTTCATGAGGTACATCAAAGGTGCGAACGCTAAAACCTTCTACTTCAACTGTGTCGCCCGGTACGATGGTTTGCGTAGGCAGCCCCAACCCGTCAGCTTCCATAGTTTTTGCTGTATCTTCGCTCACCAGGAGCGTAAAAGGTTTGAGCGCATACAATTTTTTAAGCGCTTCAGGAAAATAGTGGTCCGGGTGAGTATGAGTAATTAATACTACATCTACCGGCCCTATGTCCTCTGGCTGCATTTTACCCTCTATAAATACAAATGCCCCTGGGTCGAACAAAAGTCTTTTACCACTATCTTCTAGCGCAACACATGAGTGCAAATATTTCGTTATTTTCATAAAATTATATGTTCAATATTTCAATAACTTTTTCCCTTACAACATCGGGCTGTAAATTCTCCATTTCTTTAATCTGAGCAATATCTACCCAGGTCGGGTAATACTGGTTGTCTTCGGACATTTCTTTCGCTTCCGAGCCGCCGAGCTTTACTTCTCCGGCAAAACCAGTAACAAGGAAATAATACTCCTGGCGCGGCGGGAAGTGGTTGCCCATGGTAAATGGATTAAATACATCAAATAAAAGTTTCGACTCTGTAACCGTAAGCGAAAGCTCTTCCATAACTTCTCGGACCATAGCCTGCTCTATGGTTTCGCCTTCGTCCACTCCTCCGCCAGGGAACACCCAATACTCACCCCAATCTTTCATAAAGCGATGGATAAGAAGTATTTTATTATCTTTGATAATTATTGCTCCAGCTCGTACACCCATAATGCATATTGATAAGTTAATAAACACTGCAAACACTATTTAAGGCCTTTAACATACTCCATAAACCCTTGCCGGTCCGTATATAAAAAGCCATGTATACCAAGAGCTGCTGCACTCTCTACATTTACTGTACTATCGTCAACGAATACGCATTCATCGGGCCTCGAGCCCAGCATCATTAATGCGTGCTCGTAAATATCCCTATGCGGTTTAACCATCTTTACTTCAGAGGAAATAACAATTGCGTCAAATAAATCTTTAAAACCTGGATACAATGGATAAAGCTTTCTATCAAAGAAAGAAGCATTAGCATTTGAAAGAAGTGCTATTTTATAGCCATCTTTTTTAAGAAATTCAATAGTTTTTATTAGCTCACCGTCAACGTTAAAATAGGCATCAATTTGTTGTCTTACTTCTTCTTTTGTCCCATCCACACCATCATATTTCAAAAAATAATCTACAATGTCACTTTCCGATAATTGACCCAAGTCAAACTTCTCTAAAACATTTTTTAAATTCTCATCGACCAAACCTTTTTTAATTCGATTGTCATTGTACCACCCATATATAACTGGATCGCAAATTACTCCAAAAAAATCGAATATAAAGGTATTTATTTTAGGGTTCATATAGTATTAGAGCTTTCGCAGCATTGCCGCAGTATCATGCTATATTCCGTATAATAATTTTATGCATCGGTCTACATCACTCACCAAGGGAAATTTCAATGCATTTTGCGGAGTAGACCATGCGTACGCCTGGTGCTCACGCGGCTGTAAAACTACGTCTGGGCGCTCAGCAAGCTTTGTTGAAAAGATATGATATGTAATGTCATGACGGGGATGACGCACAGATATTGGTTGTAGATACGACAGCTCGGCTTCCCTCACTTCAATACCTGTTTCTTCTAGTATCTCCCTTACCAGTGCGCCAGAGAGCGTTTCGCCGGCATCAACCTTCCCGCCCGGAACGCCCCATTTACCGCCTTCTGACTTTTCGTTGTTTCTATGAAGCAAGAGAATTTCTCCCTCATGCTCCATGTAACAGCCCACAACTTCAAACGCAGGGTTAAAATCTTTTGGAATTTCTGTAAATATCATTTTAAAGCAAAAATATAATAACACCCATCCGGCCCCACAACTGCCGAGTGCACTGTACGTGCTGGAACTGCCCCTCGCATGCCCGCCTCCAGTATCTGCTCAGTGCCATTGCTAACAATGGTTATGGTGCCTTCAAGAATTATTTGAGCAGATTCACCCCTATGCATATGCTCAAAATCTTCTTCGCCCGGTTCGGCACGCCAAGAAAATACCGTAGTATATCCCTGCGACTGTAGTTGTTCTTTGTATTCTGACTCACTGAGCATGTTGGCAAAAGAGATTATACGTATGGAGGGCTGTATGGGTTAGCGCAGGCATTTCCGCGACCCGAAACCACCGAGCCTCTATCACTTCTTCATTATCTATAGTAAAGTCCTTCTTGTCTACTGTGGCAGTAAAACATTCAATAAAATCTTTTTTGTACTCTTTGGTAGTAAGGAAGCTACCAAGAGGTACCGGGCCTTGTATGGATATGCCGACTTCTTCTCGGACCTCGCGCACAGCGGCAGTGGGTAGCGGCTCACCCGCGTGTACTCCCCCACCAGGAAATGTCCACCCTGTTGGCCCATAACTGTTTCGAATAAGTAAAATTTCTTCCCCAGACTGAACTACACACTTTACCCCAAAAGCTTTTGGACGAAATACAAACCAGTACACCTTTACTGCTTTATATCCTAAATAATATACATACCTCAACACTCTTTTTACCATCTCCACCATGTGTTTCTTCTCAATTATAATTCCACTCACAATTGTGAGTGGAATTATAATTACATTATTCTTTATTGAAGCTCCCAGTTTCTACAACTTTATTCTTGAGGATAGAAAAAACTTGTTTTAAATTCTCTCCCCGTACCTGTACGGTTTTGGTTGGATAGAGGGGACTAAACAAAAACCACTCTCGGTTATATATTGCTAGGTCAACGAAAATATCTACGCTATCGCTAAAGCCAAACGGGTATGCGCATCCAGGTTCAGCGCCAAAGTTTTGCTCTAGTTCTTCACTGGTCGCAAGCCGTACTTTTTTAGCACCAACTGTTTCTGCTACTTTTGTAAAGTCCACCTTCTGCCCCTGCAAAGTCACATACACTATAAAAGCCTCTTCCGCTTTCATAACTAAGCACTTACCTTCTGTGCCCACAAATCCTGCCTCGGCCTGCACAAGAGCTAAATCTTCGTACGTTAATGCAGCACGGTGCTCAAAAAGGTGATATTCTGCCCCGCTCGCATTGAGCAACTGAATTATATGATTGTATATTTCTTCTTTATTCATAAAGTATTGCCAATCTAAAATCGTGAATATATTCCATCAATCTGTATGTCTAGATGTCTAGATGGGCACCATCTAGACACCCGCAACATCGGATAATGCTATGAATCGAGGACCGTTATAACGGTCTGTAGTTATGTGCTGCAAAAACTCAGCAACCGGACGGATCCACACGTCACCATGTTCAACGGACTTATATACAACCATTTCTTTTGTTTCATCGCCTTCAAGCCGACCAATACATACTACTTCGTACTCCCCGCCCTTATAGTGCCTGTACCGACCCAGTTGAATAGATTTTGCCGACTCTGAGAGCGGCGGTATTTCTGCATGCATACTAGTGTAATCCTAAAATATCTTTTGCTTTTTCTAAGTCTTCTGGCCTCACTACAAGCACCGCACCCGGAAACCAGCCAATGTACAAAGAGCCAAGCTCCCTGCGCACCATTGACCACACACCTTCTGCGCGAAGCATGCCACTCTCCAGCTCTGCCTCACCGTCATTTGTATATGTTTTTATAACTACAGCGTTCATAAAAATCTGATTAAACAATGCATGCAACTCAATATCTATCTGGGAATATCGTATAGTTCATCAATCCATTTGCCAACCACCACTGGTGGAATATACAACACCGCCTTCTGTATAACATACGTCTGCATGATACCAGGCAAAGTCCCAGTATTTTAATTTGCCGTCATTAGTATGCTGTTCGCAATACCCATACTCAGTTGGGTTTAACCAGCCTTTCGTACCCGGTTCTTTAGGTACCCGCTCAGCGCCAGGAACTGCTGGTTTACCTATGAGACCATACACCTGCTCTCGAGTCATACCAGGCCGTATTTTAGAAAATGCTTCTACACTAAATTCTTGAGCACGAATAGTATCTATAAGTGGATACAAATCAAATTTCTGCTCTGGAAAGATAAAGAAGCCAACAGCCACTACGAGCAGGCTCGCCAGGGCACGTTTAGGTTTACGCTTCAACAGAAAAATGGGCACGCCCGCAATGCCCAAAAGGATGGTACATATTAGCAGTAAAAAAATTAGTATGCCCATATACTTTTATGCGCTCCGTAATAACTATGCAGATGCAGTAGTCAACTCATTAAAGCCCGTATCCGTGTCGGGCAGTCTTTTATATTCTACGTCGGAAAAGATAAGCAATACGACCTCAACGGTAGTAGCAACCACACACCCATTCTTTAAATGGCCACCAAATACCATCCCATTTTTATCGGATATACCTATGTGCACATGACAGCCATGTACAGAAATAGTACCTGTAGCAGACACTATCTCCACAGGCTCGCTCCATTCTTTAACAGGAGAGTGATCTGCAGTAGCACCTGCCATACGAAGGACCACATGAGAAAGTGATCCTACCAAAGACACAACGCATCCAGCCATGGCGTTTTCGTCTTGCACAAGAGCTTCTATACCCTCTTTGAGCAACTCTACCGGTTTTAACCTATACGTTATTTGTCTCATATGCGAAAAGTGTGCCAAAGAGATTCTTTGACACACTTAATTGTTAGCCGCCTATGCGTTGCTGGTGAGAGGCACCACTTTTTGCCATATTGGTTTGATGTTCAGAGGTGTTGAGCATGCCGCACTTTTTCCATTTCTTGCCGCTACCACAAGGGCATGGGTCGTTACGACCAATGGTAGTACCGTCGTTATGCACTGCAGGACTTCCTGCGGGCACGTCGGACCGATTGGTGACCCAGTTTTGTTGTATGGCTGGCTGCTGTGGCTGTGCTTGGACGTTTACGCGCAGTACCGAATAGGCAATTTGCTTGTTCAGTTCGCTCGTAAGCCGTGCAAAGAGCTCATACCCTTCGCGCTTATATTCCATGAGTGGGTCGCGCTGACCATAGCCGCGGAGTCGCACAGAGTCGCGAAGGTGGTCCATGGTATCTAAATGTTCCATCCACAGTTGGTCCAAAGACTGGAGTGCGATATAGCGCTGTACGTCTTCGTATATGTCTTTGCCTATTTCTTTCTCTTTTGCCTCATACTGCTTTTTCGCTTCAGCAAAAATAGTATCTATCACAGCAAACTCGCGGTTCGCAGCATTTGCAGTTTCATCTTTAATGCGGCGCTGTAAGCTCTCGCCAAATGGCATCATACCAGAGAGCTGTTCAAAGATTTGCTTAAATGCTTCATCTGGAGTCTCGGTAGAGCTAAACGCAAACGTAACTGCATCTCCTATTTCTTTCTGAATCAGATCTAATATCTCTTCAGAGACAGAACGCTGTACCTCTACATGTTCTACAGTATCATCCTCTGCCTTTTCAGACTGTCCACTTTCCACTGCCAACTGCTCACTTGGCTTTGGCGCAGCCAAATACTTCCGGCGGCGCTTGTATATCACATTACGCTGGTGGTTTAACACATCGTCAAACTCAAGCACGTTCTTACGCGTATCAAAGTTCAAGCCTTCTATTTTCTTCTGTGCAGATTCTATAGAACGAGAAACAAGTTTTGCTTCGAGTGGTTGGTCGTCTGGGAGGCCAAGCTTTTCCATCATGTTCTTTAAACGGTCACCACCAAACAGACGCATAAGGTCATCTTCCATGGACACAAAGAACACAGATTCCCCAGGGTCACCCTGACGGCCACTACGACCACGCAGCTGGTTATCTATACGGCGCGACTCATGGCGCTCACTACCAATAACCGCAAGACCGCCGGCTTCACGCACTGCCTTCGCTTCTTCTGGGTCTACAGGGTTACCACCAAGCAAAATGTCCACACCACGACCAGCAATGTTTGTTGCCAGCGTCACCGCACCATAGCGACCAGCCTGAGAAATAATATGCGCTTCACGCTCGTGGTTCTTGGCGTTCAAAAGCTCAAACGGCACACCTTCGCGCTTTAAGTGTTCTGCCAATTCTTCGTTTTTGGCAATACTCACCGTACCTATAAGCACTGGCTGGCCTTTTTTGTTACGCTCTTTTACTTCTTTAGCAATTGCGGCAAACTTTGCCTGTTCAGACTTGTAGATAATGTCTGTTTTGTCCTCGCGCACCATGGGGCGGTTGGTTGGCACTTGGACTATTTGCAGTTTATATATTTTAAAGAATTCCTCTTCTTCAGTCTTAGCAGTACCAGTCATACCGGAGAGTCTGCTATACAAACGGAACAAGTTCTGGAAGGTAATGGTTGCAAGTGTTTTGCTTTCTTGCTGAATGGTTACATTCTCCTTTGCCTCTATGGCCTGGTGAAGCCCTTCGGAATACCGGCGACCAAACATAAGGCGACCAGTAAACTCGTCTACTATAACCACTTCGTCGTTCTGTACAACGTAGTCGCGGTCTTTAAGGTAGTTTGCCCGTGCGCGGAGTGCCTGCTCTATGTGATGCAGCGTGGTTACGCCACCGCTCGTATCGTAAATATTTTTTATATTGAGCAGCTCTTCTATTTTGCTTATACCTTCATCGGTAAGCGTAGACACTTTTCGCTTTTCATCTATGGCATAGTGCACATCGCGCTCAAGACCCTGCACGAGTTTTGAAAATTGACGGTATTTATCTGTAGGGTCTGTATCGGGAGCAGAAATAATAAGCGGCGTGCGAGCTTCATCTATTAAAATAGAGTCAACTTCATCTACCACTACAAAGAACAAATCGCGCTGCACCATTTGCTCGCGGCGCTGGACCATGTTATCACGCAAGTAGTCAAAACCAAATTCGTTGTTAGTACCATAGGTTACATCTGCCCTGTAAGCCTCTTGCCTGCTAACCGGGCGCATGTGTTTTACGTCCATAACCAAACCTTCTACCTGGCTTTCAATTTGCGCAATCTCTTCTGCTTCTGGTTGGTAGGTGGGGTCGTACTGAAATGATGCTTCATGCTGAATAGCTCCAACAGAAAGTCCGAGGAAGTGGAATATGGGACCCATCTGACTTGCATGCCAGCGAGACAGGTAGTCGTTCACGGTCACAATGTGCGCGCCCTTACCAGCAAGCGCATACAGCGCCAAAGCAAGCACAGCAGTCTGTGTTTTACCTTCTCCGGTTTTCATTTCTGCAATCTTACCTTCGGACAGTGCTATACCACCATACATCTGCACATCAAAGTGTGGCTTGGCTGTAGTTCGCTTTGTTGCTTCCCGGGTCAAAGCAAATACGCGCGGGCGTATCTCTTCGAGCTTTTTAAATAAAGCCTTTTCGTCTAGCCCTTTAAGCTGCTGCTTGAACTCGTTCATCTCGGAACGAATACCTTCGTCGGACAACGCAGCGACCTCGTCCTTAAAGCCGTTTATTTTCTGAAGCTCTTTTGCGTAAGCTTTCTCTGGTTTAAATTCAAAAGAAAAAATGTTGGATAAAAATGCCATGGCAGAAATGTCTAATTCCTAATTTCTAATATCTAATTGCAGAAATAACACTATGGCCTCAGGGTATGCTCATGTTTGAGCAATAATCTGAGCATTTTGGGTTACCTGTGCATTTGTGAGTAAATTTAGTATAGCAGTACATATACATTATATCTATTGACATATACAGTTTTATATGGTATAATATATACACAAAAATTCATTGATTACCTTAGTGAAAAACCACATTTAAAGGTTTTTCCCTGGGGCAACTGATGAAACTTAAACTGACGATAGCATATTCTATCGTCCCCAAAGAATCGCAAACAACACAACCCCAAGGAGAAATCATGTATATCCAGTCTTACTATATCCGCCTAGCCGTCTTAATCGTTTCACAAGCAATATTACTTGCCGCGTGTGGCGCTATCGCAACTGGAACGCTAGACCAAAGCGTTCTCAATATTGCCGCCATAGCGGCTGTTGCAGGAATCGCAGTTTCCTATTTTGCCGGAAACATAGAGGAGTACAGGTTCAGTCTTGCCATGTGCCCAGCAACGCTAATCCACTGCATTATCGTGGTAGCTAATTGCGTTGAGTGGCATGTGGATCCGCTCGACTACCAAATGCTCAGTGCAGCAACACTGAGCACCATCGTGGTTCTCGCCAATCTCTGGGTAGCAACCCGGCTACTCAGATTTAAAAAGGTACCAATACTATCACATTAGGCAACTGGACAAACAAAGCCCCGACAATGGTAACCAATCCAGTGTCGAGGCTTTTTCTTTTCCCTTTCAACTTTCCCCTATTTGTTTCTACTCCAAAATCTCTTCAATGCGCCAAAGCGGCGGCGGAGGGATATTTTTTTATCTTTTTCGCGGGTGAGTTGCTGCTTTATTTTAGGAATAAGCAGGTCTATGGCTTCGTACATATCTCCCCCACTGGCTTCGGCAAACTGCCCATTTGGCTGAATGGATATTTCTGCACGAAATTCCTGAGTACTATCCTTGCTCGCGCGAGCCTCTACTTCAAAGTGAATTTTATCTTCTGGACGTAAAAAATCTTCTAAAACAGAAAGTTTATCCTCTATTTCCTGCTGCATGCCAGGAGTAAGAGTGGTTTTAGTTGCCTTGATGTTCAAATTCATAAGATTAGTGACCTTAGGCCAGTCTTAATTCTTACTACAAGTATTATACGCTACTCGCACAGGGCCTGCTGTGGGTATCTTTTGCCAAACTAGATGGGCACCATCTCGCAATCAATTTCGATTTTATTAAGTGCGAAATCCATACCCTAATTTATATATATCACTGCATGCGAGATGGTGCCCATCTAGACATATTCCCGCGACCTATTTAGCAAATTTAGTATCCAAATTGGTTACCCAATCCGCATAGTCATACGCCAAGCGGTTAAACGAACCTACTGCCATAACTATGACTACATCACCTGGTTTCACCTCGGTCTTTAGTACTTCTAAGGCCTCGGGAGCGTTATGCACTAAACGAGTATGTGGCTGGTGCTCCTGAATGCGGCGAAGCACTTCGTCATCTGTTATGCCTGGCCTAGTCCCGCTTTCACGAGCAGCATACATAGGTGCAAGTAGCACCTGGTCTGCCGCTTCAAAACTTTCCGAGAGCTCGTCTATGGTGGCAAGCGTACGGCTATATGTATGGGGTTGGAAGACGGCCCAGAGGCGTCGCTCCTGCCCTCCCCCTCGTGAGGAGGAATTGATGGGGGTCATAGAAACTTTTGATATATCACCACTCTTTGCTACGACCTCCCCCTGCCCCTTCGCCTCGCTTGCACTTGGGCGTAGCAGGTCCTCAAGAGGAGGGGTGTCGGAAGCTGCATTACTTGATTCTTGATTCTTGATGCTTGATTCATCCTCTATAAAATAACTTTTCCGCGCCCCCTCCAGCGTTTCCTTAACTGCTGTTGGGTGGTGCGCATAGTCATCCACCACAGTCACGGGCTCTTCGAGGAGCACGTCGAACCTTCGCTTCACACCTACATACTCACGCAAATATTTATCCACCAATTCTGGCTGGAAACCTAGTGAGCGAACAGTGGAAAGAGCAGCCAGCGCATTGTATACATTGAGCTCACCGGGCAGCTGCGTTACATAATGTTCGGTGCGTACATTGTCTGGGTCAAGTTTGTTTATTACATCAAATTGCGTTTCTCCTTCTGCATACACAATGTTCACTGCCTGCATGTCTGCTGCATTATGAATGCCAAAAGTAAATGCCCGGCGGGCTTCGCGGTACACTACGTCTGCTAGGTTTTGGTTATCGGCATTATAAATGACCAGGCCGTCATCGGGCAGATTTGCAATGAGCTGTCTAAACTCTTCTTTAATCTCATCAAGGTCTGCAAATACATCGGGGTGGTCAAACTCCAAATTGGTAAGCACAAGTAGGTCTGCTTTGTAGTAGTGCATTTTTGGTGTAGGGTCGTCGAATAGAGACTTATACTCATCACCTTCGAATACTATGTAGTGTCCATTACCAGAATAAAAATTGGTCGAGTAATTCTTTAGTACCGCCCCCACCATAAAAGAGCTATCGTCCATACTCCGAAGCAAATGGCCAAGCAAACCTGAAGTGGTGGATTTACCATGGGTGCCCGACACCACTACACGAATTTTATCTTGGGACAATTCGTACAACAGTTCGCAGAATGAAACATATTCGTGGCCATGCTCAATGAGCCAGGCAACCTCAGGGTTATGGTGGTCTTCCCCCGCAGATACCACATACACGTCTGCATTGCTCGCGGCTACGCGCTCGGCAGAATACCCTATACCTATTTCTATATCGTGTTGTTCCAGTACATCTCGCGCTGGTGAATACACCGTAGTGGCGTCGCTACCCGCAACTTCAAAGCCCTGCTCTTTTGCCAGCCCCGCAGCAGCAGACATACCTATGCCGCCCATGCCGATAAAGTATATTTTATTAACTCCTTCTAAGCTCATACTGTTTATCAATTAATTAACGTAAGAAATTCCAACAAGGAAACACTACTTACCTTTCTCATATTACATACCCTCTATAGAAATGAGAATACGTTCGGCATGGGTAACGTATTACTGCGAACGCAACAAGGACTGAATGTGGGGTAAGTTTTGAAGCGCTGTTTCCCTTCCGTGCTTGTACAATTTTTCCATTTTGGTAAGAGACACACTATCACCAAAATTCCCTACTCCTTCGGCAATATAGAAGTCGCATCCATAGTCTTTATCGAGCTTCGCAGTTTCCAAGCTGGCACCTGCCGCAAGCTCCAAGCTCCGCCCTATAACCCTAAGCATATTCTTACGGGGCATATCACTTTCTTCCACTGCAATAGCGTCTCCGCTTTCCTCACGCACGCCCCCAAACAAAGTAGTAGTTCGTGTACGCTGAACGTACCGCCCTAGCGAAGTGCTCGAAAAACGGTTTCTAACTTTAGTTACCATGCGAGTAAATTTAATCTGACTTGGCAAAAAGATGTGCTTGGTCGCGCGCACACTCACACCAACTACTACTGTTGCGCCGGACTGTCGAGCTAAGTCAGCAGGAATGAAAGAAATAACTCCACCGTCTACCAAGTGCTGGTTGCCCCATCGTACCGGAGTAAATAAACCCGGCACACTACAGGTGACTCGTATTGCATGCGCTATATCCCCCATTGCCAAAGGCACTAGCTCGCCGCTTTCTAAATTGGTTGCGGCAAAACATAACTTAGGCGAAACATCTTCAAACCGCAATCCTTTTGTGTACTGCTGGCGAATAAAATCCTCTGCAGGATCAAAGGAGTACAAACCCCCACGCCCCAGCGATGGAGTAAGGAGCTGCATAATTTTAGACCTGTTTACAGAGAGCAGGTCCCGCTTAAGTACATGCAAAGTTTTACAGGCATAACTCGCTGCTACAATGCTTGCTCCAGACTGCGCGGTAATTACTTCTATGGGCACATCATGCTCTTGCAGCACTTCTACAAAACCTACGTAAAAAGCAGACCGCGCTGCGGCCCCAGAAAGTGCTAAACCTAATTTTGGAACAGTATTGCTCATTATCAGAATTCCTATCGGTACCTAGCGAAGGAGAGGATTGTCCATCCAAAGTATAAATCCGAAGCACTAAATCCGAAATTCTAAACAAACTCAAATATCAAATACCTAAATTTTAGACCCCAAACATTGATTTGGGATTTACAATTTCTGATTTAGAATTTATTTCGAATTTCGATATTCGAATTTGGAACTTAGGTAGGTGGCCAAAACTCGGAGACGGCTTGTTTTATCTACAGCCTGCCTATTACTTCAAACTATCCACTATTACCTTTACCACACTCTCCCCTGCGCCCTGCGGCATAAGTTCATGAAGTCGTTTTCCAAGGCCTTTCAAGAGTGCGTGGTCAAACAAGGTAGTGCGCAAAAAAGTCGCTAAATTATCAGGGGTCAGCAAGTCTTGGTCTAGGGTCATTGCCGCCTGTTCCTCACTTAAGTATAAAGCATTTAGCTCCTGATGGGTACCGGGCAAAGGCACCAAAATTGCTGCCTTTTTTAGACTGGCGAGCTCGGTAATGGTGGAAAGGCCGGCACGGCACAGCACCAAATCTGCCACAGCGTAGCAGCTTGCCATATCATCTATAAACTCCAATGCAGTATATCGTTCTTTTTTTGCATCCAATACTTTTTTCCCCTTGCCGGTAATGTGCAGTACATTGAACGACTTTGTCAGCATATCGAGACTCTCCGCCACAAGTGCGTTTAGAGAAAGCGCGCCAGTACCGCCGCCCATTATAAGCACTGTTGGATAGTCTGGATCAAGTTTAAAATGTTTCAGAGTTTTTTCCCGCGCTGGCAGCTCTAGCTCCCTCACCGGGTTGCCGGTCCACACCACTTTGTCTACGGTGTGTAAATTTCGTACACTCCAGCCATGAGGAAAATCCGTTACCGACTCTTTGAACGTAACAGTAATCCGCCTTGCCACAGGAGCACAAAGTTTATTCGCCAAACCAGGCATAACATCTTGCTGGTGTACAAACACGGGTATTCCGAGTATCCACGCAGCATAGCACACAGGGACCTGCACAAATCCACCCGCGCCTATTACACAGAGCGGCTGCAACGCATTCAATATCCTATAGGCTTGTACAAGTCCTATCAGGAACCGAACTGGAGTAGCTATATTACTCACGGACCAGTATCTCCGCAGCTTCGCTGCAACAATACCCACAAACGGTATCCCCGCTTTTTTGGCCATGTGCTGTTCTACAGTGCCGCCATTCGCGCCTACAAACAAGAAGCTTGCATGGTTAAATTCTTTTTCCAAATGGGGTACCAATGCAAGCAGCGGAGCCACCGGTCCGCCACTACCGCTACCGGTCAAGACAATGGTTAGTTTTTTTTGTTTGTGCATGTACGTATTGTGTGTTGAAAATTATATCTATATATTAAAAGTTTCAAGTTGGAAGTAAGTGGCAGCCGGTTTGGGCTTGGGTCATGGCCGTATGGACCAAGACCCCCAAACCCCATACCAAACTGGCCGCCACTTACTTTTAACCATAGCCTATTTCTACATTTCCGGGACCAGTTCTCCTTGCTGTTCTACTGGAATGGATTCAAGCCTACCCGCAGCAACCTTGAGCAAAGCCAGAGTCTCGCGCGCAGCTGTATCCCAATCAAAGTATTGCGCGCGCTGTGCTGCTTTTTCCTGACGCTGCTCGTAAAACTGTTTATCCTGCGCCAGGAGCCGAAGTTTCTCTGCTATGTCGTCTGGGTCGTTCGGGTCAAAGTACACTGCTGCATCATCGTATATTTCATTAAACACGGGAGTGTTTGCAACAGCAAGTGGTAAACCAAAATGCATTGCCTCTACCCCTGGCAGACCAAAGCCTTCGTTGAGCGAAGCGTTAGCATAGGCATGCGCCCCTTGGAACAATGCGGACAAATCTTCGTCGCCAATGTATCCGGTAAATACTATATGATCTGCGTGCTTTACCGCGAGCGCTTTAAATTTCTCTTCCGGATAGTGCGCATCGGGCTTACCTGCAAATACCAAATCTACATTCAAATTATATTTTTCTATAAGTCTATCAAACCCGTGCGCTAGACCCACTATGTTTTTCTTCCGCTCGAGCGTCCCCACAAACAAAAAGTAGGGGCGATTCAAAAGAAATTGCCGCTTTACCTCTTCTACGCGGGACTCAGGTTGAGTGCGCACACTTACCCCTTCGTGTATAACTGCAGTTCTCTCGAGCGCTGTGGGAAAATAATGTGCTATGTCTTCACGCGATGTTTCCGAAGGCGTAATAATAGCCTTAGAACTCAGCGCAGCGTGCTCCATCTCCATTTGGTACGCTTTGAACTGCAGCCACCTGCTCTTTTTATGGCCGGAAATTCTATGGTGCACCATGTCGTGTATGGTTACCACAAATGGTTTTTTGTACCAAATTGGATGATTAAAATTTGGAAAGTGAACTATATCGAGCGGTAGGCTATTGAGTACTTTTAAAAACGTAGTCTGCTCTTTGAGCGAGTAATGCCGTGCATCTACTTTTATGAGTTCGGCGTTAAGGTGTTCATCTAAGAATGCTATGTCTTCCGAGGCTGCGTTGTCGTTATAAAAAATATAAAACGTGTCTGTCTTGTCTTGCGCAAGTTCTGCCTTAAGCAGCTCAAATGCATACCGGCCAATGCCGCCATGCCTGGTACCACCCATGCGAAAATCAAACCCAATGTTCATGTGTATAGTATACTCAAAAACCGCTGCCATGTCTGCAGCGGTTTTTACTTTCTGGACCGGCCGAGAGGTACTGTTACAGCACGCCCATGCATCGACCCCTCACTAGTATCCCCTGCATGGCGCGCCACACTGACAATCAATTATGACAATATTAGTGGGGACTTTTTGAGTAGCTGCGCATAATACATCAAGTTACGCGCTGTGGTCTGTGCCATATGAGGCACTGCTTCACTTTTGAGGCGACGCTCTCTGTCCGTTTTTGGATCCAGGCCAACTTCCCCAACCCAATACGTGCAACACTGTGGTGGCAAGGTAAAGTTCATAAAGGAAAGTACTTCCATTATGGACGCCATTACATGCTGCGCCCCGTCCTCACTCCCGGTAATAACTATACCGGCTACTTTATTTAAGAGCGCTCCCCTGCCTTCAGGAACGGTGCCTTCATCAAATGCATCCATGCGCTCTATGGCACGCTGCATAAGACTACTGCGCTGACCCCACCAAATAGGCGTGGCAAAGAGTACTACATCTGCAGCAACAATTTTTTCTACTATCTCCGGCCACTCATCATCTGGGCTCTCCTTATACCCAAGACCAACCGGAATGTTCTTATCTGCCAGTCTCACTATTTCCGACTCAACAGTCCCGTGCTCTTTCATGTACTCAAGCACCTGGTTTACTACTTCCTCGGTATTCGACACGTCTGGCGCATGCTTGAGCGATGCATTCAAGGTAAGCACTTTAATTACTTCATTTTTGTCCGGCATATTGCACGGTGCATTCGATACTTTTTTAAACATGGATATTTCTTTAATTAATTTTTGTTTACATGTTATATGATTACATGTTTAGATTTCTTTTCGCGCGAGTACTTTCAAAGTTTCCCTCGCAGTCTTTTCCCAGTCAAAGTATTTGGCCCGCTCCAACGCTTTCGAAACAAGTTGCTCGCGCAGTTGTTCATCTGACACCAAGGCATTCAAAGCCGTGGTTAGCTCGTGCTGGTTATACGGATTAACCAAGAGTGCACCATCCCCCGCCACTTCTGGCAAGCTACTTACACTACTGGTAACAACAGGAGTGCCAACTGCCATAGCTTCAAGCACGGGCAAACCAAAGCCTTCGTAAAAGCTGGGGAAAGCAAAAACACGGGCAAGCTTTAGCACATAGGGTTTATCTTCTTCAGTTACAAACCCAAGGAATTGAATGGACCTATATTTTTTGCTCTTGCGCGCTGCTTTAAAAATATTTTTATATTTCCAACCAGGTTTACCGGCGATTACCAAGGGCACATCACTATCCATATGCTCCCACGCCGCAAGGAGACCTTCCACATTTTTGCGTGGCTCGAGTGTGCCAATGTACAAAATAAACTGCCCAGGCAAGCCATAGCGGTTTCGCACCTGGCGCAGCTTACCCACTTCCAAATTTGGATGAAAGCGATGGTGATCTACACCCTGGTACACTACCTGTATTTTTTCTGGTGCAATGTGTAGCTGCTCTATTAACTCGTGTTTAGTATATTCAGACACCGCAATGATAGTATCGGCTCGCTGTAAAGTACGCTTAAACCCAACCGACCAGTGCCAGAGCCTCCGGCGAATGTTGTAATACTCCGGCAGTACCACCGGAGAGAGGTCGTGTACAGTTACTACCAGCTTCTTTCCCGGAGCGAGAACGACATGATTTATATTTGGCAAAAAAAGCGTGTCGAACTGACCAATGAGTTTGCCAAAATCTGGCGTGCGCAAAAACGTAGTGCTTGCTGCAAGAAGTTTGTTAGGGAAACGCCTGGACACTACGGTAGTATTCAAAAACCGTAGCTCTTCTGTTTGCACTGGCTTTAGACCATTGTAAAACAGAAGGTATTTATTTTCTTTGTCTTCGCGAATCATGCGCTCCAAAAGGCTCAACGTGTAGTTTTCTACTCCGCTGAACGTCCCACGCTGTATACTCCGTAAATCAATGGCTATAATCATGCAAACATTCAATCATATAAACATTTAAACAATAATCAAGCAGCGGGTCCGCATGCTTATATGTTTAGATGTTTACATGCTTATATTATGTATAACCGCGTTAATGCGCTCTACAAACTGCTGCTTACTAAACTGTTCCGCATGCTTTCGCAACGCCTCTACACTATACTTGCTTTCGTCAAAGTGTTCCAATAGCTTCTTCAGCTCGTCCTTATTACCTTTATGAAACCACTCTCCCGTAACTCCAGGCACTATGGTTTCCCTGCTGCCGCCTGCATCTATGCCAATAGTTGGTGTACCGCAGCTTGCTGCTTCTACAGGCATGAGACCAAAATCTTCCAGCTGCGGATATATATAGGCGCGGGCGCCTGCAAACTCTTCCCGAAGCTTTTCATCTGTTACACGCCCAAGAAATGTTACGGTTGGACCAGCAATGGATTTTAGATGCACCTCGTCGCGTCCACTCCCTACTACGTGAAGTGGTAGTTCCAGTTCAGTACATGCCGCCACTACTAAATCATTGTGCTTATGTGCATGTAATCTTCCGGCTATTAAGAAATAACCACCACTTCCCACTCTGTCATTCTGAGGGAGGCCTTGTGACCGAAGAATCTCTTCAGCAGGCAACGCAGATCCTTCGTCCGAAGCGGGCTCAGGATGACGGAAAGATTGCTGTGAGTGTTGTCCTGGCATCCAAAACTCCGTGTCCACAAACGGATACACCACTTCACTCGTGCGATGATAGTACTTTTGTATGCGCTCCTGCACTTCTGTAGAATTCGCCAAAAATACATCTACGTTTCTTGCTGCGCGAAGGTCCCACTGTTTCATCCACCACAAAAATAAACGTGCAGGGAGCCGAACAATCCAGGGCACCTCTTGCACCACGTACTCACTATCTGTCCATAAAAACCGTGTCGGCGTGTGACAATAGTTTATGTGAATGGCTCGATGGTTGTCGTGGATGTCTTGCTCTCCTCCTCTGGGGGATACTCTTTCTTTCTCCCCTCCTCTTGAGGAGGGGTTGGGGGAGGTCATAGTAACTGATGATGCATTGACGATGCCACCGCTATTATTTTTATTCTCTACGACCTCACCTAGCCTCTCCTCACGAGGAGAGGAATAGGACGAAGAAATTACCTCCAATGACAACTGGGGCCGCCTAGGTTTCCGAAATCCCTTCGCAAACGCCGAGCTTGATGAAAGTAACACATCACATTCCGGCAAGCGTGTAAACCATAGCACAAACGGAATAAAGGGCAGAAGATGCTGAAACTTGGGATATATGCGATACAACCACTGCAACTTCGTAGTTTTAATGCGCGGTTCGCGCGCTCTTTCTCTCCCCTTTTGTAAGGGGGAGCCGGAGGGGGTGAACCACTGTACATGTTCAGGCAACTGAGCAACAATTTTCGGATCCGCTACGAGCACATAGATAGGCGCTTCCGGAAATATCTCGGCCATCCCTAACACCACTCGCTCTGCCCCACCAAGCTGTGTAAACGAATCATGCGCCAAAACTATCTTTATACCCATATAATTTATAAGGTCAACAAATACGCTCCAAGGCCCGCAAGCAACGCTGCCAATAGCTTAATTGCAACGCGCTCACGCTCTTTCAGTAACCACATTGCTAGCAATACAGTAATAACGACAGTGGATTGATTAAAAGGAGCTAGCCTAGATGCATCCGCACCAGCTCGTAGAGCTGAATAGAATGCAAAAGCTGAAATAGAATATAGAAGTACCACCACAACCATAACTTTAGCTTTAGACCAGTTCCTTACAAGCCCCAATAACTCATTTAGTTTCTTTGGTTTATACAACAAAAGAAATATTCCAGGAATTGTAAATCCAAATACCAAGAATTGGTTCAGCGGAATTGAATATCTCTTTAAGATATAGGCATCATTCACGATTGCTACACCATAACATAGCGCGCTAAAAATTGCATATGCTGCTCCTTGGCCCATACGAATCTTTTTACCGTACGCAGATACAAGATACACTGCTGTAACTATTAATGCGGCACCAACTATATATAATCCGTTAACATGCTCACTCAAAAATAGTGCTGCTAGAATCATAGAGACTACTGCCCTAAGAGAAAACAGGACGGTAGCATCACCACTATCTAGTAATTGTAAACTCTTAAAAATAAACAGAGTACCGAGCCCATACCCAGCACCCATCAATATCCAATTTGCCCATAAGCTACTCGGAACAGGACCCCAATGCCAAGAAAACAGGAGCCAAAGAATGAACACGACCCCACCACCGAACTGAAAGAACAGTGCAGTCGCATACGGGTCCGCACTACCATCTTTCATAAATTTCCGCTGATACACATTCGATACCGCAAGCGTCGCAACGCTCACTATGGCCCAAGCAATCCAAGATACCTGCATTTCAAATTAGATATTAGGAATTAGAAATTTCCTTTAGTAGTTTTCCTTCGACTTCGCCCCAAAGAATATAAGGTACGCGCTCTTAAACAAAATCTTTATATCCATCCACAAACTCCAATTTTCTATGTAGTAGTTCACAAGCCGGACCTCTTCTTCAAATGGTAAGTCTGGCCAGAGTATTTGCGCGTTTTGAGAAAGACCAAATATGCCCGGGCGTATGCTGAACATGCGTCGGTATTTATCGCGGTACAAGGTAACTTCAGCAAGCATGTGGGCGCGGGGCCCCACCAGGCTCATGTCGCCGCGAAACACATTCCAAAACTGCGGAAGCTCATCTAGTTTGGTTTTGCGAATGAACCTTCCAACCGGCGTTACCCGTGGGTCATTCTTTATTTTCAAGAATGGACTATCCGCACCACCACGATCGTTCTTTTTCCATAGCTCTGCCCTTAGGTCGTCCGCCTCTTTACCACCAAGACCATCACTTAAGTGGGTATACATGCTTCTAAACTTATAGAACCAAAAATCATGGCCCTTACCACCGCGAATTTGGGGGTATATAGCCGGTCCTGGGCTATTAAATTTTACCGCAACATACACCGCCAGGTACACGGGCGACAATATTACCATGGCCACAAAACTAAGGACTATGTCCATGACTCTTTTTGCCACTTTCCCCCAGCCATCCAGCGGAGTATTGTGAATGGAAATAACTGGCACACCGCTGTAGTCAGAAACTTCGCGGACATTGCGCTGCACATCGAACATGTTGGGCACATAGCTGTAGGCAAGGCCCTTGCTACGGGCAAACTCCAGAAGCTGGGCGTTTTGCTGATCTGTAAGTGTAGGGTTGGCCTGGATTATTTCGTCCAACCTGTGGGCACTATACAAACTCTCGAGTTCAGCAATGACGGCATCATCAAAAGAAAGCTCCTTCACTACTTTGAGTCCCCAACGCGGATTGCGCAGTGAGTCTTCTATTATTTTTGAATCGGTATTCGTGCCGTTTACTATAACCACATTGTGCAGCCCCTTACCCGCGCGGAACAAGACTTGTTGAAACATCTGCAAAACAATTCTGCCTACAAATACGAACGCTATACCATAACCCCAGGTTGCCAAGATAATGAACCGCGAAGGGAACAGTTGATTGTTAAAAAAGAACAGCAGCATTACGAGAAAGAGCGCAAGAGACACGCCTATGAGTATGCGGCTAAATTGCCAAAAGAGCTTGCGTGCACCGCGAAGATTATACAAACCCATGCAAGCGAAAATGAGCAACACCACAGGTAGAACCGCCGCCGCTGTCCAGAGGAACTTAGAAAGAACCAGTTGATACTGCACGGGCCCGACTAAATGTATAGAATGGAGACGGGTATAAAAAGACACCCACGCTGCAGCAAACAGCATAATGGCGTCTAGGGGTACGGAAAAAATATTGAAAAAAAGTTCAGAGCGTTTCATAGTAAATCCGGATAATGCTAATGCATACGAGTCTACAGATAGCTACAGATAGGTACACTCAGGCAACAAACTATTGTTTTCACAAAGCTATCCGTAGGTATGTGTAGATTAGTACACATCTGTGAATCGGCATTTATAATTATACAACTATTCTATAAAGTTCGGGAGTCCCATCTTCTCCTGCCCCCCCTAAATACCGGGAGTATCCCCTCTTTCTCCTCCCCTAATATAGGTTGCCCCACCTTCTCTTCTTCCCCTCCTAAAATAGGAGGGGCTTGGGGTGGTATTATTTATTAAAAAGATGACTCCATTCCTTATATTTTGGCAATCTTAAATGACCTATAAAAACTAAAAAATCCCGCAAACTGCCGGATTTTTTAGTACTTTTGCAAGCTCGTAAGCCGAATTCTGTTTCTAAACAATCATCTATCTGTCCCGTCCATTGCTGGCGGGATCAAGCTGCCTACCAAATTTGGCATTGCACTCAAGTAAGGATTTAGCCGTTTCAGCTGAGCGTTAGCGAAGATGTCCGACGAAGCTTTACGCGAAGTTGGACTTTTGCCTATTACTCAGTTCACCCCACAAGCACAAGGCTGTATGGGATGCCTTTGGCTTTCGCCGCCGGCGTCACTGTTCGCACCTCTAAAGTTACCTTTGACGGGTGTTACCCGCTACCATTGCCCTTGCTCTACAAGTGAAATCCGAAATTCTAATTTCGAAATTTTTTAGGATTTCGGATTTCTAGATTCGGGTTTCCATTTGCAAAGCAAGTGGCCAAGTGTTCGGACTTTCCTCCCAGCCTTATTGCTAAGACCAAGCGATTGTTCGACTTGCAAAAGCTAAAACATTATACAAATAATCCCCCCAAAAGTCAATAAACCCTAACCTTATATTTCTTATCTGTCTATCTAAAAAAGTTCATTTATACAAAAAGAAAACCACCGCTACAGTTTTCTAGGCAGGTGCCCCGAGTTCCTGTCCACAGAAAAGTGCAGCGATGGTAACTTGATGTCTGTATGTGCTATGTAAAGCATTATCCAGACAATTTTTTTGAGCGCTAGTTGCGCACGAAAAAATTTGATATCCCCTCCAATTCAGGGATACGAGGATCACCGGCAGCTCACAGAGCTGGGATGCAGGTCGCTCAGAAGCAACCGATGACCCTCGATAATGGCAGAAAATCTCTGCCGAGAAAATTTAACAGAACGTTGACCACCCAAACTCTGGGCCGCGGGTGTGTAACACCCTACCACTACGAATGAGTGGCCAACGTTCAACCGACCGGAAAATCCAACCCACCTTATACTAACAAACTCGGGCCGTCGTGCCATTAAATGGTTCATCGACAACTCGAAAGGTGGTGATTCGCCGGGTATAACCAGAAAATTTTCTTACGACACTCAGGTCGTGGTCTTCTTCACTGTCCGCTCAAGGGGCCGAACTGCATGTTGAATCTCGTCAAGATTACCCTGATCAAGATCGCAGTTACGCCGAGCCCATGCTCGTGGGAGACCAATCCCGCCCAGAAAATTTCATTACTCCCCTTTAGGAAGTAGGCGTCGAAGCCTGCTGCATCCTCCATAGGATGTCTGGCTATACTAAGCCCAACACTTTAAAAGGCTATCCTAAATAAAGTTCGACGTTGGGGTGTATTTTTGTGGCAGAGCCACAAAATGTCTCTTGTTGTTTGAACAAGAAGTACTGCCCAATTTTTGGTCGGACAAAACTTCTTGTTCAAACTTCTTAACAAAGTATTAAAGTACAATGTGAAGATATTGTATACCAATTTACTTAAAAGTCAATACCGCTGGTTCAAAAGTAATAAATCCATCTTAAATAAGGCAATAATTTACTCATAAAACGTAAGTGGGGAGGATTATCGCATATACAAAATAACCGCCCAAGGGACGGTTATTTACTTGATTCTTAATTCTTGATTCTTAATTCAGCACTGCTCTCCATTCAGCGCTCCGCCTACTTCACCTCGAAAACCAGCGTCACAGTCTGCACTATATCCTGGCTACCTGGTTCAATGCTTGGGGCAACAGCCATCTTTTCGTTTGCAACACCACCGCGGCCCATGGCACTGTCTGTGGCGTACATTGGCACAGGAGCGTAGGAGCCTTCGCCATCTTGGATGCTTACTACTTTGCCCAGCTTTATGCCAGCAGCATCTGCCAGCTCTTTAGCTTTTACTTTAGCTTTCTCTATGGCCTCTTTGCGAGCGTCTTGCTTGAGGCTTTCTGGATCGTCTATTACAAACTGTGAACCATAGACCTGGTTTGCCCCATTGTCTACAGCGCCACCGTTTATGGTATCGGCCTTCTTTTTACCTTGTTCTGTATTTACACCACGAACCTTTACCGTAATGGTTTGGTTTGCGTCATACCCAGATTGTTCATTCTTACCATTATTGTAGTCGTAATGCGGGTTAAGACCATTGTTGGTAGTAGTTATGTCTTTGCTGTCTACCCCTTGTGCTTTTACAAAGGCAATAACCTTATTAATCTTTTCAGCAGCAGTATTTTGCGCCTCAGTTGCCGTTTTACCCTGCACCATCACTCCAAGACTAATGACTGCTACGTCTGGCACTGAGTTCGCCTTGCCCGTGGCAGATACGGAAATAGTATTATCTGGCTTAGTGCCCCGAACCATCTTGCTAAAGGAGTAGCCCTGCTCGCCTATTAAAAGCGCAACAAATACAATAAGCAGCACACCCAACACCGCCACTATACTCTTTAAACTCCCCCACCCTGACGAATTTTGTGTATCCATATGTTCTTTCCCTCCGGCCCCCTCTCCTTAACAGGAGAGGGTTAGGGAGAGGTTGATTAAATTGATTTAGATTAGAAATTAGATATTGGCTAATAGACATGTGCGCCTACTATACATTATACGACACAACCCCCAAAAGGTAACACCCCGCAACACCCCGTCGCAATGGTCATCTTTGCAACCGTTGCAAAGATGACCATTGCGACGGTTATTCCTCAAAAACTAAATCTTTAATATAGCGGAACTCGGATTCTCCAAAACATCTTATATAATCTGCATATCTACTTTTATCCCCATTAAAATAGTTAAGCATAGGTTGTGGGTCACATAAATTCCCTTGTCTTACGCCAATGTATTCGGGCAGACTTGAGTAAGGGTGCGCAAAAGGATCTATTGGATTAGCGTGTATATAGCCGCTCAAATGCAAAGCATACGTATCATTCTCTACAATTTTTGCCTTAAACGTATCTTGGAAAAGATTGCCCAGGCGACCATACTTATTATTGAAATACTTGGCGTAGCTCGTACATACTTTGGTGATAAACCGCCCAATGGGAATATCTGACTGTTGTTGAATTAAAAAATGAAAATGATTGGGCATTAAACAGTAGGCCAATACGCAAAAACTGCCCAGAGGCAGTTGGCGGATTCGTAGTGCGTTACGTGTGCCCGCATGAGGGACAGGCATTACATTCAAAACAATCTTAACGCGCTTTAAAAAGTTGGCATAATCTTGCTCATCAAGGAAGATGAGTTCTTTATTATCCCCACGATTATAGACGTGATACATATACCCCTTGCGGAATATCTTATAGTCCCGCGCATTCATGTCTATAGTATACACCCGTTGCAAAGATGACCATTGCAACCGTTGCAATGGTCATCTTTGCAACCAAGCTAGGCAAAAGAAAAAGCCGGAGAGAGACTAAGTGTTTTCACACCTAGCATCTCGCCGGACAATTTGGTTATGAGTTTAGGGTACTATAACTGTCTGTATCCTAATGCTCGGTTTTCTTCCTCCTGCTTGATTCGCCCCATTACTTATCGCACTTCTGTCCCTTAGGGCAGGGACAGGGTGGAATTTTATAGCACTGTGGATTTGGATCGGTTCCAAGCAGATCATCCCACCGTTGGATAAGCTGCTGGAACTGAGTCACTGTGCCGCCAAAGCTCAGCACGTGTTCGGTAGAACGGATCAGTTCCCACCGATTTGCACTGAGAGCGCTTGGCGGAATGAACTGACCATGAAACTGTCGATTCAAGCCCAATTGAGCCGCAACGTACCTTGCGACAAGCCGCTGCTGCCATGTGCCGGCATTGAGTTTCAGCACAGACTGAACAATATTATCCCAGTCCCGTGCGTCAACTGCAGCGTTGAAGTTATACCCGGGAAGATAAACCTTGCCCGAATAATATTCCTGATGATTCGCCCAATACAGCGGCGAATCAAAACACACTGACTCTTTCGGTAACTCACAGTTACCACATGGATGACCGGTGAAGTAGCCGCCGGTCAATCCATCGAAAAGACCCGGGACGTTGCGTGTGCGCTCAATGTCGCCTGGTTGCTCAACGTTTTTGGTAACTAGGCTCGATACGAGGATGCCATTGACGGCACCCCAGCCCATGGTTTTCAATGTGAACCCGAAAGTTGCACACTGACCCATTGGCCAAGAGTTCATATCGAGGGCGATGACAATCGGGTTTTTGGTTCGCCGGCGATCCGGGCCATTTGGGATTGTGTCGAACGAGTAGAAGGGACCGCTATTGTCAATCGCTGGCTGAAGCACCGCGGCATTATGCGCGCGGGCGTCTGTATAAATACGGACTGCTGAGTGTTTGGCCCAGACGCGAAAGCGGTATTCCCGCCCCCGCGAATCGGCCTCAGCAATCGTAATAACACGACCGTCGGTCAGCCTAACCCAAAAAGTCCAGTGGTCTCCGTAGCCCTCCCCCGACTGTTCGAGGAAATGGGGTTCGTCCCACCCGTCTACATTGCAGTCAGCCTCGCCGGAAAACTCCAACATCTCGTTGGGTTTGGCTTCAAAACGGCCACCGAATGTATTGGCGAAGTCAGAAATCCCTGTCTTCTCCAACAATTCAGAACCATCGAATCCAAAGTCGGCGGCGTGAGCAACTGAGATGCGACCATCAAGGCCTTTGAGAGTGAATGTCGCATGGCCATTGAGATACCACTCGGCCATGTTGTTAGAGGCAACGCCATGTGTTGGCGTGCCAGTTTTCATTTTGGCCACAGTTTGTGACTGAGCCGCCTGTTGTGCGCGGGTTGTTTGCGGTTGGCTCATAAAGCCAAAAATTGCCACAAGCATCAGACCTACCAAAAATAAACGACGATATGCTGTCATCAGAAAACTCCTGTTTTTGCAATCAGTTTGTGTAAGAGTCGCGCGCCGGGCCGATGAGGCGCATGACCAGATTTTGAAAGAGCGATGTGCCTGGGCTCTTGTGAGGAAAACCAGGCAAGTTAATTTTGGGGTTGGCCCATGTAGTGCTCGGTGCACTACTGGCCGTCTAGGAGCCTCTGGGCGTCTAAGCTTGAGAATTATCTCAAGTCAGAGTTTCCAGCAGCTCCTTACTTAGCTATATTCCTAAGGAATCTGGCCAAATAAGGATTCTGGAAGCACCTCCACGGAAACAACACTATACTATATTATATACATACTTGTCAAGTATTTATGAAATAGGCATCTTTTATAACCTGAGGCACAAATTAGGGCATACAAATAAAAATTTGCCAAAGAAAAAGAGCTCTTGAAATCATCATTTGATGTGATTTCAAGAGCTCCCAGTTTTATTGCCAGATAATCTACTGGCTTGGATAAGGTTCCCTCCTTATCATATGGTTTAGTTTTTGCCGATATTGGTTTTCCGATCGGCGACGGAGTTTTGTTTACATCCCCTGGACATACCGCAGCATACGAATCATCTGACGATCGTCAACATGGTTATTTGCGCTGTACGCCGTAATGATAAACTGGTAGACAACGTCCAGAGTGAGGCGTGGGGTGATGATTGGGTTATTGCTTGTGTGGAGGATAAAGGGACTCCACTGCGCACGTGTACCGATCATCACCTTGCTAACATCCGGGTTGGCCTGCGCAACGTTTATCTGGGTTAAGAGGAACTCGAAGCATAGTTTCGCATTCGGGGCACTAGCAACACAGTTGTACTGGTTGCAGGACCGAAGCGTGTCTATGACACGGTAGTCGTTGACCGGCAGCGGCTGGTTGTTATTGTGGCCCAGCACTACGACTTTAACGCCGCGATTGGCCATATTATCCAACACCCAGGTTTTACCGAGCCAATAACTGGCCTGGCGGTTAGCCCACATCGTACCCGTTTGGTCAGTCTGGGCAAATGTGGAGATAAGCGGTTCGTTAACGATTCTGTGAATCGTAACGGTAACGCTGCCAGGGTCCATTTGGACACCGTCAGGAACGTTGTCGCTGTAAGGGGCGAGGCTCGTAGCCCTCGCTCCAAAGAAATCAACGTCCATCATGGTCGGGGTTTCCTGCGCTACGAACACCACTTCGACAATCTCGGTCTCTCGACGATTAGGGTTGCGGAAATCTGCAAACGGAATGATATCGTGTTTTTTATATTCACGGCCACTCCAGACTCCGTACACCCGAACACCTTCTTGGATGTCCGTAATGTAAAACCCTTCCATCTGGACCAAAACGCTCAGCGGCGTGCCAACGATACGGGTATCGAAGTTTCGGAAGAACACGCGGAATTGATCTTCCGCAGTCGTATCACGCCAGTTGTTGTAAACGTAGTAGTCATTGCTAGCGCCGAACTGATACTGGGCAGATTTGTGGATCCGGGCTTCCGACGAAAGCGTCGTAACCTTGTTATCCTCGTGGCCCAATTTGTAGCCGTTATTGACTTCGTAAGTAATACTTCCGTTTCGGTTTTTAATGAGGGAGGCCTCACCGGAACGAGCAATACTCACGAATTCGACATCGCCCATTGAAGTGCGTTGTTGGGCAATAACGGTCATGCTGGCGACGAGTGCGAAAACGAAAGCGACGACGAAACTGCGAATGCGAAAATTGTTCAACATTGTTTGCTCCTTAAGCTGAAATGAAACGATTGTGAGGGTTTAAAAACTTAATTGAGTCTGGCGCACGCCAGCTCAGGGCTTTTTATTGCAGTGAGGACAAAACTGAATACTAGAGGTAATATTCAAATTTATCCTCACCACTACCCTATTCTCACAATAACTTCAAAACTGCTTTTGGAGTTCAAATGTTCTATTCTCTTTTCAAAGAGCTGTCATTCGGGATTTTACTCCCGTTGCTGGATACGGCAGATAACTGTGTACCCAACAACGGAGGTAAAAGCTGTGCTCTATTCCCTTCTCAACCTTACAAAAACATTTTACCATATTATTTACTTTATGTCAAGTATATGGTCTAGCTATTAATATGGGGGTAAGTGAAAAATAGCCAATATATTAAGGCTTTTTATGACCAATATTTCCATGTGGATAAAAATGGCTTATTTATAGGTATAAAAAAATATGGCTTATTTGAGCAATTGATTAACTATATTAAGCAGATAATATAAGGACCTTATAAAATAGGCCTTATGAGAATTGGCCTGATTAATTAGCACCAGTGTGGCTATTGACCCAAAAGCAAAAATATTTGATAATATATGTTCTTTACAAAACAGTCGGACCCCACGGATAGAGTATTTCCAAAAAAGTGTTCTACCTGTGAGGTCTGGACCCCCTCCAGAATCCCCCATGCCTTTACAGACTACCTCACAATAGGTCTGTGCAAACCTCAAATAAAAGACAAGGCATCTTAGCCTAGTCAACAACCAAAACCACAATCAAAAAATTCGCCTTCCACACTCAGCTGTGGAAAGGCTCGGAGGATGAGATGAATTTGATCAAACCGGCTTTTGCCGGATTATTGTTTTCCATGTTTTTAGCCATGCACACCATGGCGCAGGTAACGGAAACCTTCACACTGAGCACTGAGCAAAAGGCCAAGCTCGTGGCCGACCTCGACAAAATGGGTCTAAAATTGATCGAGGGACGGGAACTTACACAACGTAGGTTCGCCAAGATCTTCGGACCCTCACGAACCACTGCAGCGGGCGATGACAGAACTGATCCCAACGCAACTTCCCTCGTTGAGTTCTCGGGGACACGGGAGATTATCTCGACCAACACGAGTGGAGGGCCAGATCAACACCTGATCGGCAGCGGCCCCCTGGTTAGCGGTCGCGATACAAATGCCATCGCGAAGCTTGTTCCTGGCTACAGAAAATTTATATTCGACCTCAGCTTAGTGCCATTCGTGGTACAAGACGGAGGTGAACCGATAATTGCGGAAGTGTACGGCCAAGACAACGGCCGGTTGCTTCTCCGGATAATTTTCTGGAGCAGTGGAATGACCATCCTGAAAGTGGGCGTCGGCGCCACCGTGCGAGACTTCCAAGATGATCCCCTGGCCCAAGCGACACCCATGACTCGCCAGGAAATTCGGCTGGGCATTTTCCCAGCGACGAGCGTGGCGATTCAAGTTCGGACCCAAGGCGGCGTCCCCATCGGTGGGGTTGTTGCAAATTGGATCCGCGCTCAGCAACAATAATTTCGCAGCCGTCGTCATTGACAGCACGACAAGATCAACAAGCAAGCCCACGAGAACCGCAAGGATCTCGTGGGCTGTTTCTTTTTTATATAATAGAAATCAACCTCTCTCTAGCTCTCCCCTGGCTTGGGGAGAGGACATGACGAATACCCCACCTAGCCCCTCCCCTGTTTTAGGGGAGGAAAAAAACAACACCGCTTTCGCGGTGTTGTGCAATCGTGATTCGTGATTCTTGCTTCGTAATTCTGCGCTTCGCTCTAGCGTTTTGCCCACTGTGGAGCACGACGAGCGCGCTTGAGACCTGGTTTCTTACGTTCTTTCTTTCTATCGTCACGGGTAAGAAGGCCGTTCTTCTTAAGCACTTTGCGAACCTCGTCGCCAAGAGTAGCTAAACTTTGAGCAATACCATGGCGCACAGCCTGAGCCTGAGCCTTAATACCACCACCATTTACGGTTGCAGTAAAGTAGTACTGGTTAGCCATACCGGTAAAACGGAATGCCTGAAGCGCTTCATCGCGAAGAAAACCATGAGAGAAGTATACATCAAAAGGCTTCTTGTTTACGGTGCTTTGTCCCTTGCCTTCAAACAAGCGAATGTTAGCAACAGCAGTCTTGCGACGGCCAGTAGAGAACAAGTAGCGGCCAGCTGGCACAGAAGACTTTGGCGCAACTGGAGTTGGAGCTTCGGCTACTTCTATGGTTACTTCTGCAACTGGAGTCTTTTCAACTTCAGCAGCTACAGTAGTAGACTTCTTTACTGCACGCTTACGAGGAGCAGTAGCATCCGACGCCTTTGCCGGAGCTTTCTTCGCTGCTACTTTCTTAGGTTTAGATTCTTCCATAATAGTTCACTAATCACTAATTTCACGAAAGCACGAATTCCTGGTTGGTGATTTCGTGATATTCGCAATTCGTGGATAATTAAGCTTTTTTATCAATTACATACGTATGCTCGCTACCAGAAACAACTTTCATACGGGCAAGCATTGCCTTGCGGAAACGAACTTCATCGAGCATACTGCGAACTGCCTGGCGAAGTACCCACTCTGGTCTGCGAACAACCTCTGTTTTAAGAGAGCTCTTCTTAAGACCACCAAGGTATCCGGAATGGCGGTAGTAGGTTTTCTGTTCAAGCTTTCGGCCAGTAAACTTCAGCTTGTCTACATTTGTAACTACTACAAAGTCACCACCATCTACGTTTGGGGTAAAGGTGCGCTTATGCTTACCGCGAAGCCAGGTAGCAATTTGTGTAGCAACACGACCAAGCGATTTGCTTGATGCATCTATTTCATGCCAGGTTCGGGTCGGCTTATATGTATTGGTTGTCTTCTGATTCATAAAAATTAGTTCATCAAGTTCATAAAGTTGAAAGTTCTTAAAGTAATACTTTATGAACTTTACGAACTTTATAAACTTTCTACTTAGTCAACGAGTTCTACTACCACCTTGGACAGACCAGCTGCTGGATTGTTCAACTTAGTTAAGCGCACATACCCACCAGGGCGGGAGATGAACTTAGGACCAAGTACTTCAATAGTCTTTGCAGCTGCATTGCGGGTTAGCCCAGCCAAAAGTTGACGGCGAACATGCAAGGTAGGAGTCTTGGCTTTAGTAATAAGTTTTTCAACATACGGGCGCATAGCGCGAGCATTTGCATAGCTCGTTTGAATGCGTTCATGCAGCACCAGAGACGAAGCCAAACTCCTCAGCAGCTTCCTGCGGTGATCCATACCTTTACCGAATTTTTTCTTCTTCTGATGTCTCATATAAAATTAGTTCATAAAGTTCATAAAGTTGAAAGTTCTTAAAGTATCTGACTTTATGAACTTTATAAACTTTATAAACTTTCTACTTATTCGCGTCCTAATAGCATCATTAGTTCAGTAATAGTCTTTTTGCCAAGTCCAGGAATAGTTTCCACTTCCTCGGTAGGCAAAGCCTTTAACTGTTCTACTGTGGTTATACCGTATTTGATAAGTGCATTCTTTGCGCGGTTGGAAAGGCTTACGCTATCCAAGTCGCTCTCTGGAGCAGCCTCATCTTCGGTTTGGTCATCGGCTTCTTCTTCAGAAGCAACAACACTTGCAGGCTCAGCTACAGCTTCAAGCTTTGGAGCTGGGCTGGAGAACAACATGCTAAAATGATCAACCAAAATGTGAGCAGCTATATCTATAGCATCACCGCCAGTAATGGTGCCGTCGGTTTCAATGTTCAAAACCAGTTTATCAAAGTTAGTCATTTGACCAACACGAACATTGGTAACATCAAAAAATACTGCGCGTACTGGAGTAAAGATGGCATCCACTGCAAGCACCCCTACTTCATGGCGTTCGGTTTCGCGGGCTTCTACCGGAACATACCCTCTGCCCTGCTCTACCGTAAGCTCCATATCGAGCTCGCCGTTCTTACCGTCCAAGGTAGCCAAGCGCAAATCCTTATTCATGATTTCCACCTGGTCGTTGCCGGTTATATCACCAGCTGTGACCACGCGCTCGCCTTTTACTTTAAGGCTAAGCTTTACTGGCTCAGCAGAAAAACACTTAAGGCGAAGCTGTTTGAGCTGCAAAATAATTTGCACTACATCTTCTTTTACGTTAGGAACCGTAGAAAATTCATGGTCCGCAAAACGAATTTTGACCGCAGTAACTGCAGCACCAGGCATACTCGAAAGGAGCACGCGGCGGAGCGCATTACCAACAGTAACACCATACCCAGGATACAAAGGTTCCAGGGTTACAGCGTACTTATTTTCGCCAAGGCTTTCGACTTTGGCTTGATTGGGAAGAGAAAGAGCTTCCATAGGTTATACACCTTTGACATTTGACATGTGACTGTCTACCCGAATTCTGGAAGTCAAATGTAACTTATTAATTGTCAAATGCTAAAAATTAAATGCGGCTATAGTGTTCAATAATGAGCTGGGTATTGATTGCCTTTTCCATATCTTCCGTTATAGGCTGGCTCAATACTTTTGCTTTGAGGTCTGTAAGCTGTAAGTCTAACCAATCGGGAACAGTAGCAGCTTTCATCTTATCCTTAACTGTCTGCATATACTTGGTCTTTGCTTTGGTGCTACCTACAGAAATAGTGTCACCAACGCGTACCGATATAGATGGAATAGTTACCTTGCGGCCGTTAACCTGGAAAAATCCGTGAGACACCAACTGGCGAGCCTGAGCGCGAGTTTCAGCGAAACCAAGGCGATAGACTACATTGTCTAGACGCTGCTCAAGGAGCTTAAGCAGGTTGGTACCGGTAACGCCGGGTTGAGTCTGAGCTTTCTTGAAATAGTTAAAGAACTGCTTTTCTAACACACCGTAGGCAAACTTCGCTTTTTGCTTCTCCTTCAGCTGAATGCCGAATTCAGAAAGCCTACCGCGAGAATCTGCGTGCACCCCTGGGGGGCCTTGGCGCCTGCGCAATACCTTTGCCTGCTTTTCGGTGAAAGCCTGGCCAAGTCTGCGAGCTCTTTTTCCTGATGGTCCTGTATTTCTCATAAATAAGTTAAAAGTTTATAAAGTTTGTAAAGTTCATAAAGTACTTTTCACTTTCTACTTTATAAACTTTATGAACTAGCGCTATATGCGCCTTACTTTCTTTGCCCTGGTACCGCCATGAGCAATAGGAGTCTGGTCTTTGATAGAAAGCACATTCATGCCGGATCCTTGCAAAGAGCGAATAGCGGACTCACGTCCTGAGCCAACGCCTTTTACAAATACATCTACTTCTACAACACCGCGATCTTTAATGCGGCTGAGTAAGTCTTCCATGGTACGCTGACCAGCATATGGGGTAGACTTCTTTGACCCCTTAAAACCAGTGCGACCACTGCTCCCCCATGCAAGCACATTTCCTACCAAATCTGTAACACTAATAATAGTGTTGTTGTAGGTAGAGGTAATGTACACGCGGCCTTTGGTAACCTTGGCTTTACTCTTTCGCTTCTTACCACCCTTAATCTTAGAAGCAATATCAGTCGTTGCTGCTTCAGGGGTTGCGGTCTCGGTTGTTGTAAGTGTTTCTTCCATAAAAAAATCAGAATTATGAATTAAGAAGTATGAATTATGTATAGGATCCCACCGTGATTCCTAATTCATGATTCA
>CAZBAS010000005.1:0-141133 GCA_964490395.1 uncultured Candidatus Saccharibacteria bacterium
GGATAACAGGCTGATCCTCTCCAATAGTCCACATAGACGAGGGGGTTTGGCACCTCGATGTCGGCTCATCACGTCCTGGGGGTGAAGAAGCTCCCAAGGGTTATGCTGTTCGCATATTAAAGTGGTACGCGAGCTGGGTTCAAAACGTCGTGAGACAGTTTGGTCCTTATCTGCTGTGGGTGTACGAAATTTGAGTGGTCACATCTCTAGTACGAGAGGACCGAGATGTATGGACCTCTGGTGTACCCGTTGTTCCTTCAGGAGCATGGCGGGGTAGCTAGGTCCAGTTTAGATAAGCGCTGAAAGCATATAAGCGCGAAGCTGTCCACAAGACTAGATTTCGTTGTTTAGCGCAAGCTAAACGAAAGGTTCGCGGAAGACGACCGCGTATTTCAAGTTAGTGCATAGTGCTTAGGAATTAGTGCTTAGTAGCAATACTAGGAACTATGAACTTTGGACTAAGTACTGATTTCTATAGGCAGCAGGTGTACGCACAGCAATGTGTTTAGCCGAGCTGTACTAATCAACCGAAAGTTTTATGTATTTTGTTGACTAGCGATTGGTGACTTTGAAAACACTTACATGCTAATGACTATTTGTAATTAGTATGTATTAGTAATTCGTAGGGCACATATGGTTGCTAAATTTAAAATAGCTCTCTTGTTCGCATCATTCTTTTTGATGCTTGGAGCGTGTTATATTCTCTCGACTCAGTTTAGTTCAGCAATGAACTTTTAACTACACGTTGTTCGAAGAAAGTTCTGAAGTTATTCAGCATTTCCTTCGGGTGACATGTACGGCGGGGTCCGACCTGATCCCATCCCGAACTCAGTCGTCAAAACCGCTCGTGCCGATGATACTCCGGTTTAGCCGGTGGGAAAGTAGGTAGTTGCCCGGTTATAAAAACCCCTCTCTTTGAGAGGGGTTTTTATGTTATATACTGTACGCACGTTATGAAAATATATTTTAGAAAATATTCACAAATGTGCAATTTCTTCCATATCTAAGCCCTTATGATGATTGACTTTGGTGGCAATATATGGTAATCTACTAAGTCTGACAGAAGACTTTTTTTATTTTATTGCTCATAGTATGGATGTACAATTTGTAATTCTAGCGGCAGGTAAAGGCAAACGCATGAACAACGCGGAGTTGCCAAAAGTATTAGTAAAACTTCATGGTCGTCCGCTTATCCGTCATTTACTAGATAGTGTACACAATGTTCCCTCTCAGTATGCTCCCGTAGTAGTGGTTGGGCATAAGGCGGAGTTGGTACGCGCAGAGTTGGGTAATGCGTATTTGTACGCCACCCAACATGAACTGCTTGGCACTGGTCATGCTGTGATGAGCGCAAAAGACGTAGTAACTGCACCGTATGTTATGGTGGTAAATGGCGATACCCCTTTTGTGTCGCCAGAATTTCTGACCCAACTTGCGAGTGCCATGACAGATGATTCAGTTATGGCCATGGGGACCATTGCTCTTGAAGATTATGCAGACTGGCGTAGTACGTATATTTCTCACGGCAGAATTATTCGTGATGAGTCTGGTAGAGTTGTAGCTGTTCGCGAGTACAAAGATGCGAGCGAAGCAGAGCGCGGCATTCGCGAAGTTAATCTTGGTTTCTACATTTTCAAGACCGATTGGATGTATGACCAGCTTGGGAATATAGACAATCATAATGCCCAGGGAGAGTATTATTTAACAGATTTGGTTGCGCTGGCGCTGGCTTCGGGGCACGAGGTCCCAACTGTGGCAATTGGCCCTATAGAAGGCCTCGGTATAAATTCTGTTGAACATCTGGAACAGGCTACAGTCCTGGTGCAACCAAAATATCAGCTCGTGTTGGAATAGCCATCTATATTCAGCCGTATAAAGTTTTGTTACAATGCCGTTATGCTTATAACGGCATTTTTATTTTTGTTACTTGCAGGTGTGGTGGTCTTTGCTGGTATTCTCACTACGACGTTTATTGGGTTTATGCAGACACGAGTGCCATACGTACGAAGTAAGGAAGCAGATACGGTGGATATCCTCAAAAGGCTTCCTTTAACCCCTGCTACTCAATTCTACGATTTAGGCAGCGGCGACGGTACAGTAGCGTTTATTGCAGAAAGGCTTGGGGGCGTACAGGCAACAGGGTTTGAAGTTATGCTGTGGGCCTACTTCCACGCATTGTGGAAGCGAAAAGCTCAAAAATCAAAAGCGCGTTTTATTTGCAAAAACTTTTTTAAGCACTCATGGGCTGAGGCAGATGTACTCTATGGGTTTTTATACCCACCGCTTATGAAGCGTGTTGAAACCAAGTTTCTTGCAGAGACAAAGCCTGGCGCAGTATTCATTGCTCGTGATTTTAAATTTCCTACCCTCCCACCAATTGAAGAAATTGTTGTGAACGAGCTTCACACAGCATATATTTATAAGAAGTTGTAAGAATATAGTTGTCTGTTGTCAGTATTGTGATAATAAAAGGGCCCGTCTTTTATTACTATATTCTGACTACTGACAACTTACTACTATTCCCATGCGTACCATTGTAGACCTCCACATACATTCAAAATATGCCCGGGCATGCAGTCCGCTGCTTACCCCGGAGAATTTAGCTGTGTGGGCAGATAAAAAAGGCATCGGCGTTTTAGGCACAGGAGATTTTACGCATCCAAAATGGATGGAAGACTTGGGCAAGCTCGGGGAATTGGAAGAGGGTCTTTATGGAACTAAAGACCATGCAGTACGGTTTATGTACACTGCGGAGATTGCTTCTATTTACAAGCAGGGCGAGAAACTCCGCCGTGTTCACAATCTTGTCTTTGCACCCAGTAGAGAAGCGGCGCTTAAGTTTAATGCAGCGTTGGAAGCGCGCGGAGCAAATTTAAAATCCGATGGCAGGCCTATTATGGGCATTCACTGCGATGAGCTCGTGCGCATAGCTAAGGATGTGCATGGGGCTATGGAAATAGTTCCTGCTCATGCCTGGACTCCGCATTTTGGCGTATTTGGGTCTTTGTCCGGTTTTAATTCATTAGAAGAAGCGTTTGGTAATGAGGCTAAGCATATTTGGGCCATAGAAACAGGGCTTTCTAGTGACCCAGCCATGAACTGGCAAGTAGAGGGTTTGGATAATATTACCCTTATATCAAACTCTGACCCACATAGCTTGCACCGGTTAGGTCGCGAGGCAAATGTATTGGACGTAGATCCAAAGAGGCTTTCATATACAGAAATTATTCGTACACTCAAAGAGCGAAATCCAAAAGAATTTTTATGTACCATTGAATTCTTTCCCGAAGAAGGCCGGTACCACTTAGACGGTCATAGCGACTGCAAATTTAGCTGTGAGCCGAAAAAAACTAAAGAGCTGGGCGGTGTATGTCCTGTATGTGGGAAACAGTTGCTTCGTGGTGTGCAAAACAGGGTAGATGCTTTGGCCACAAGAGCCTTTGGGGTACAGCCGCCTAGGGCTATCCCTTTTCGCAACGTTCTTTCCCTGGAAGAAGTTATAGCGCAGGTGTATGGTGTTGGTCCGGCAAGTAAAAAAGTGCAAAGCATTTATGAACGCATGGTGGAGCGAAACACTGAATTTGAAATACTATTAGACCTCTCTTTTACGGACATAGAAAAAAGTGCTGGAGCGGCCATTGCTGCGGCAGTAGAAAAAATGCGTGAAGGACATGTACACATACAACCTGGATACGATGGTGAATATGGAAAAATAGAACTGTACACACAAGCAGGGCGCGACCTCTTAGAAAAGAAACCTGCACAGCTTGGATTATTCTAGAATTGGACAAGAGCGTTATTTTGTGATATAATACTTTTACGAGTTAATAAAACTACTCGAAACAAAAAGCACGCCCGCCTAAGGCGGGTCCGCCTTGGGCGGAAAACAAAAACAAAACATAATTATTGCAGCAGCAAACGCGTTGTTGTAATAGGATAGGAATATACATGGTACAAAAGTTACGTGTATTCAAAGCGAGTGATTTTGAGGGTACTCGGTTTGATGGTTTAGTTCACTTTGTGCACGACATTTTTCACACACCATTTCAGTCTGCCATAGGCACTTCGTTCACTGCCTTTGTTGCTGCAGGTTTTATGGTTGTGATGGCGGTACAGACTAGCGACACTATAAATTACATGAGCAATCTAGCTCATTACTAATATAAGTGAGTTCGCGAAAAAAACCACTCTTGTTGAGTGGTTTTTGCGTATCTATATTTTCATTTAATCTTGACTAAGTTGCTGTTTTATCGTAATATATTCCAGCATAAGTTGCCAAGGTGGCTACTTGTAATTTTGTGGTTGGCATACTGTGCCGGCCATCGTCGAATCACATAGCGAGTGCCACTCTAGTTGCACTCGTCCTAACGTCTTTAAGGAGGACTTAGGAATGCGGAAAGATATTATAATTCCAAATGATGCAGTTATTTTAGTCATTGGTCCGCCTGGGGTAGGCAAAGGAAAGCAAGGTGAGCGAGTACAAGGTGTATTTACCTGTCTATCAAGCGGTAAAATTCTTGAAGAGGACCCTCGCACTGCAGCAATCGTTGCATCACAACAGCTGGTCGCAACGGAAACTGTTTTGGAAGTCGTCACTGATCACGTGCTGAATGCATTTTCCATGGGTAAGCCTTCTTGGCTCGATGGCTTTGGTCGCACTGGCCCACAGATCGAATTTTGGCACGGCTTTTGCGCTCGCCACTCTCGTCGAATGTCAGCTTTAATTTTCGACGTTGATGATCATGCCATTGTGATTGATAGAATGGTCACTCGATCACAAGAAGCAAAAGAGAATGGAAAAGAAAGGTTGGATGACACGGGTAAAACCCCCGAGCAGCTCTTACAAGGCTATTATCGCCGCATCGGGGAGTTCATTTACCATCGTCGTGACATTAAACACCAGATCGATGCTCTCAAGGTTCCATACCAAGTCGTGGCCGCCGAATCTGGAATTGATGAAGTGGCGATCCAAGTCGAGTTGGCACTTCAAAAACTCTACCCGCAAAAAATGACCGCGTCTCAATCTTGAGATATTTATCGCTGGTGCGCTTGCTTGTTGGGAAGCGCACCAGTTTTCAAATATTATTCTGCATTTGAATTCTAATAGCCAACTTTATTTACAGGAAGAATAGATAAGTGTTATACTTTTTGAGCAAATAAGTGTATTTTCGATATTTTTATGATGAAACGAACTAAAATTGTTGCAACTATTGGGCCTGCGTCTCAGCCGGTGCCTGTACTTATTAAGATGATTAATGCGGGTATGAACATGGCTCGCATTAACTTTTCTCATGGTACGCATGAGAGTAATTTAAAGAGCATAGAACATGTTCGCATTGCCAGTAAAAAACTTGGAGTGCCTGTTGCTATTCTTGCCGACCTTCAGGGTCCAAAGATTCGCGTTGGAAACATAGACGCACCTATTCCAATAAAGCCTGGTCAAAAAATAGTCATTGGCGAAGATTTTCCCATGGACTTTGACATTACTACCTCCGTTAAGCCAGGGGAACGCTTGCTCATTGAAGATGGTCTCATTGAATTTAAAATTCTTAAAGTCGTTCCAACTAAAGGGAAAGTAAAAGGAAAAATTTACTGCGAAGTAGTAAATGGCGATGCGGTTCGTCCTCGTAAGGGTATAAATATGCCGGATACTCACACCACCTTCCCCATCATGACTGAGAAGGACATGGACGACTTAAAGTTCTCTTTAAAGCAAGATGTAGACTATGTTGCGCTCTCGTTTGTTCGCGGTCCTGAAGACGTAGTGAACTTAAAGCAGCTCATGAAGAAGTTCTTGCCTAAAGGGTTTACTATGCCTAAGGTTATCGTGAAAATAGAAATTCCTGCAGCTGTCGCAAAATTTGATGATATTCTCAAAGAAACAGATGCGGTCATGGTTGCTCGTGGGGACTTGGGTGTAGAAATTCCTGCAGCAAAAGTGCCAGTGGTACAAAAGATAATGGTGCGTAAATGCTTACAGGCAGCAAAGCCAGTTATAGTAGCAACGCAGATGATGGACTCCATGATTCGCAACCCTCGTCCTACCCGCGCTGAAGTAAGCGATGTAGCCAATGCAGTTATAGACCGAGCGGATGCAGTTATGCTCTCTGGTGAAACTTCTACTGGTAGCTATCCTGTTGAAAGTGTGCAAGCTATGACCGATACCATTCGCGATGTTGAAGCGTCTGAGTTCATGGCCCAAGAGTGTTTGTTTATGGGTGAACAGGACGAGGTGCATGCTGCAGCCATTGCGGGTTCTGCGTGCGATTTAGCTCGCGGCGTAAGTGCGGAAGCAATTATAGGAGTTACAGAAAGTGGCTTTACTGCTCGGTTCATGTCTCACCAGCGTCCCCACGCACCAGTCTACATGCTTTCCACCAATGCTTCGGTAGTGCGACAGATGGCATTGCTCTGGGGTATACAACCGGTTATGAAGAAGTGGTATAAAGATGCTACAGCTTTGCTTGACCACGCAGTGGACGAAGTGAAGAAAGTGGGCTTCGTTAAAAAGGGCCAACGAGTAGTAGTAGTTGCTGGTCGGCCAACTGGCTCTCGCATAAACATTGTTGAAGTTAAAGAAGTCAAATAAGTTAAAAGTTTGTAAAGCTCTTAAAGTTAAAAGTCTAAAACTAAAAAGGGTCACCCTTTCACGTGAAAGGGTGACCCTTTTGCTGTTCAGCCAAAATTTTATTTCATATACACCACTTCCAGTTTAATGCGGTCAGGGTCTTCAAAGAACGTTGCGTAGTATTCTTCCATGTCGTACTCGTCCGAATAGTCTTTTGGCAGATCTGTATATAGCCGTTGCATGTTGCTTTCCTTTAGAAAGCTGTTAAAGTCGTCCACGGCCTGCGTAGATTCTACTCGAAATGCTACATGGTTCAGACCCGCGTTTTTACGGTGGAATCCTTTTGCAACATACGTTTCTTCTGTTTGCACAATAAACAGATGTGTCTTATCTGGCGCAGCGAAACCGACTACCTCGTTGGTATGCATCTTTTTGGTCCAACCAAGCTTAGATAATATTTGGGTATAGAATTTTTCCGATGTTTCTAAATTGGATACGTTGATTTCTATGTGGGCTACCGAGTTCATATATATTAAATTGAGTATACTTTTTATAACAAAGAAACTTTTTGGTGTGTGGGAGGCTTCAAACCGTATCTTTGTTACTCTTTATTATAGCTAAAGCAATGAGGGTGCCACCAATTAGACCGCAGAGTAAATCACCCATTGTATCTGCAACAGAGGGTTGCATATTCGTTCGGAGTGTATGGTCAAGTATGAATTCAAAGAACTCCCAGCCAACTGCAGTTAGGGCAACGATAGCTATAATGAAGACCATAAATAATAGAGGGTTGATAAAACCAATCCAACTTTGGCTTTTAAAATAATTGAGTGCAGGTATAGTTCCTGCGGCTATGCTCATGCCCCCTAGCAGATGCATTGCTTTATCTATGTGGGCCCACCAATAATACCCACCAGTATATGTTAAAAGCATATGGATGCATAATACAGCCAGCGGCCAGCGGATTATTACAAAAATTGTATTTAATTTAGGCATAGTATTGTCCTATATACAATTATAGCTCCGCTGGTGCGGGGCTATAATAGAATTTACACTAATGGCGGAAGCGGAGGGATTTGAACCCTCGAGGGCTTTGACACCCTGTCCCGCCCTAGCGGGATGCACTACGCCATTACGCGATGAGCTCTTTAAACGCGTTGCCGCCTTTATAGTTTTTTATGATTTTTTCTCGTCGCATTGCCTCAACTCGGGTGCCGTGTTTTTCAGAGTGTATAAGCCTCCATGGGCCACGATTTTTGGTGTAACTATCGGGGTGGGTATTGTGGCGCAGAAGTCGTTGTTCTAAGTTATTTGTTTGTCCAACGTAGTATTTACCTGTTGACTCACTTTGTAAAATATATGTATAAAACATAATTTTTACTTTATACTTTTTTGGCGGAAGCGGAGGGATTTGAACCCTCGAGGGCTTTGACACCCTGGCCGCTTTCCAAGCGACTGCACTAGACCACTATGCGACGCTTCCATCAGAAAAGTATAATGTATTTAGTTTTTGTCTTTTGGTGAAGGTTTATCCCGCTCGGCGGGACCTACTCGACCACTATGCGACCTCTCCTTCAGTTATAAATAAGCTAGGCTTTGACACCCTGTCCCGCCCTGGCGGGATGCACTAGACCACTATGCGACGCTTCCCCCAAGAGTGGGTGAGTATTGATAGATGTAAAACTTTCTGAAAGTCTTTTAAATTGGCGTCAAAAGCTCAACTATTGTAACATCCTAGGGCTGCTTTGTCGAGTTGCCTTAAGGCTGCTTTTTCGGTTACAGTTACCTTATGGAAACAATGGTACATATACCTAAATCACACTTATTTGGTTCAGTTGTGTTGCGCGCATTAGAGTTTGCGGCGTTGGCGCACGAAGGCCAGCGGAGACGCGGCACAGCCCAAGTGCCCTATATATCCCATCCAGCTGCAGTAGGCCTTATATTGGCGCGAGCAGGCTTTGACGATGCTGTAGTGGCTGCAGGGGTGCTCCACGATGTCATAGAAGACACTCCAGTTACCGCTGCAGAGCTCCATGTACATTTTGGTGAAGCAATTACAAATATTGTACTTGGCGCGAGTGAAGATAAAAGTTTGGGGTACGATGCTCGCAAGGCTGCGTATGTAGAACAAGTACGCCACGCCGCAGTAAGTGTAAAAGCAGTAAGCTGTGCTGACAAAATTGCGAATCTGACCAATTTAATTATTTTATATGAAGCAGGGGAAGATGGCTTTGCTCTTGTGTATCCACACAATACAGTAGAGCGAGTGGTTAAGCAGGCACGAGCAGAGTACGAAGCAGTTTCCTATAATTTTGATCATCTACTAGTTCGTGAGCACGAAGCAATTTTAGAAATTTTCGTTAAGCAAATACAGTCCGTAGAATAGGTTTAATTCATGGCAGACCAAGTAATACAAGAAATAAAAGAGCGGCTCGATATAGTAGAAGTCATAGGCTCCTATCTCCCGCTTAAGCGCGCCGGAGTAAATTTTCGAGCGAATTGTCCGTTCCATAACGAAAAAAGTCCAAGTTTCAATGTAAACCCAGCTCGGCAGATTTGGCATTGTTTTGGCTGCAGTGAAGGAGGTGATGTATTTAGCTTTGTCCAAAAGTATGAACACCTAGAGTTTGCTGAAGTACTTAAGCTCCTTGCAGATAGGGCAGGAGTGGTGTTGCCGGAACGAAGACCGGAAGACGCAAAGCAGCAACAGCTTCGGGACCGCGTGTATCGGGTCAATAGCTTTGCGGCAAAGTACTATCATCAACTGTTGTTCTCGCAGGCCGGCAAGCGTGCATATGAGTATATTTCTGGTCGCGGCCTTACCGATGATACGTTGCGCATGTGGGAAGTGGGGTATGCGCCCGATGAATTTCAGGTTCTAGAAAAAGCGCTTATTGCCAAGGGCGCAAATAGAGACGATCTTGTACTCGCAGGCGTTTCAACCAGGTCCGCAAGAGGAACCTATGACCGTTTTCGTGGTCGTATTACCTTTCCTATTTTTGACTTTGCTGGTAAGGCAGTGGGTTTTTCTGCACGTATATTGCCGTGGTTAGAAAAAGCAGATCAACCAGGGGCGAAGTATATAAATAGCTCTGAAAGTCCCGTGTATAACAAGAGTCAAATACTTTTTGGATTGTTCCAGGCCAAAAGTGCTATCCGGGAGCAGGACTACGCAGTCATTGTTGAAGGCCAGATGGACTGCATTAAAGCGCACCAGGCTGGATTTCGCAATACGGTAGCTACGAGCGGTACCGCACTCACGCAGCAACAGCTGAGACTATTGGGCCGTCTTACCAAAAATTTAAAGCTCTGTTTCGATGCAGATGCTGCTGGTCAACGCGCAGCAAAAAAAGCAGGTATCCTTGCGCTGGAACTTGGTTTCTCAGTTAAGTTGGTCATGATGCAAGGCGCAAAAGATGCAGATGAGCTTATAAGCAAAAATCCAAAACTGTGGGAGCAGGCGTTGCAGCAAAGTATCTGGTTCGTGGAGCGTTTCATAGTTGAGGCGGATGAACAATATCCCTCCCGCAGTGTTGCGCAGCAGAAATTTGTTGCGCAAGAAGTAGTGCCTTTGCTTCAGCTTTTGCCTGACCCGCTTGAGCGAGACAGGTATGTAAAAGAAATTTCGGAACGATTTGGTTTTAGCCAGTCCGTTGTGGTTGGTATGGTTAAAGGGCTGGGGCAGGGCAATACGGCTTCACAGTCCAGTTCACAAACACAGATTTCTCCTGCTCAGGACATGCAAGAAGACCCTATTCCAAGCATTGAAAAGAATATGCTTGGCACCTTTCTTATTGCCCCGAGCGCCATGGCTCTATGGCAAGCTCAGGGGGGTAACATAACAGATTTTACTGCTCCGGCAATTCAAAAACTTGTACGCTTGCTCCTCGATAACCAGAACGCAGTAGTGCTACAGGATACCCTTGCGCAAGAGGCGTTATTTATGTTAGAATCGGAAAAGACTAGTTTTGACGGAAATGAGGCAGCATTCCAATTGGATCTGCAAAAGTATGTATATACGTTCCGTCTAACAGCGCTGAAACACGAACAGCAGCAAGCAACAGCCGCCATTCGTACGGTTGAAGCGGGTAATAACCCGCAGCTGTTACAAGATTTACAGCGTACATTTGTAGAGCTTAGCAGCCGCAGGCTCGACCTAGAAAGAAAAATTCAGTCTTTATAAACACACAATTCAGAAGTACGTATATACTCTATTAGTTATTTGTAACTAATCGGTTTTTAGAATTCTGCGGCAGTCTGTCTCATTAATTTTTTATATTACATATGCCACAAAAGGCACTGAAGAAGAAAGTTAAGCCAGCGAAGAAAAAAGTTGTTTCTAAGCCCAAGGCTCCTACTAAAGCTACTCATAAGCCCGCTAAAAAACCAAAGTCTAAAGAATCTTCATCTACAAAAAAGCCTCCGGTGAAGCGCCGAGTAAAAGCGGTGGCCGAAGAAATCTTGCCCGAGTCTCCCCAAGTAGCTAAGGCGCTTGCGGAAATCCTGGAAAAGGGGGCAGTACGCGGTTTTGTTACCGAAGCAGAAATTTTACACTCTTTGCCAGAGTTTGAAGATGACTTGCTCGCTCTTGAGCAAGTGCTTAACGTGCTTGAACAGCGCGGTATAGAAATAGTAGACCAAGAAGTTGCGAGTGTGTGGCAACAGGGGAAAGAGGCAGAAGCTGAAGCTGAAGAAACGCCAAAGAAGGGAAGCAAAAAGAAGAAAGAAGAAATGCCCGAGGCGTTTGACCTTTCCGATATTTACGACGACTCCATACAAATGTATCTTCGTGAAATAGGAAAAGTTTCCTTGCTCACTGGAGAAGAAGAAATAGATTTGGCTAAGCGTGTAACCAAGGGCGACGAAGCAGCTCGCAAGCGTTTGACCGAGGCAAACCTCCGTTTGGTTGTGTCCATTGCGAAGAAGTATATGGGCCGAAACTTGGGCCTGCTCGATCTTATTCAAGAGGGTAACCTTGGTTTGTTCCGCGCCGTAGAAAAGTTTGATTGGCGCAAAGGGTACAAGTTTTCTACCTATGCTACCTGGTGGATTCGCCAGGCTATAACCCGCGCGCTGGCTGATCAGTCTCGCACCATCCGCATTCCTGTGCACATGGTGGAAACACTGAACAAGTATGCTCAAGCAGAGCGTCAGCTCGTGCAGGATCTTGGACGTGAACCACTGCCTGAGGAAATAGCAGCGGAAATGGGTATAGAGGTGGAAAAGGTTTACCATCTCCGTAAAATTTCACAGGAAACAGTATCTATAGATGCATCGGTTGGTGATGACGAAAGTGAAGATTCCACGCTGGGCGATTTCATTGTAGACGAAGATACTACGAAGCCAAGCGACGCAGCAGGAAGGCAGCTCCTTAAGGAATATGTGCAAGGAATACTGCGAGATCTAGAGCCACGTGAGCAAAAAATTCTGAAGATGCGGTTTGGCCTTGAAGACGGCGTGACTCATACACTAGAAGAAGTAGGTGAAGAGTTTGGTGTTACTCGTGAGCGTATTCGTCAAATTGAAGCAAAGGCCCTTGAGCGTATAAAAGAGCATCCAGAAATTTATAGGCTGAGGGATTACTAGGGAATAGGCAAATGTTTATGGTAGGTGGCGGCCAGTTTGGTTATAAGTTAGTAGGTGTATGGACTTAAGACTTTACACCGTGTACCAAACTGGCTGCCACAACCTACAACTGTAATTCTTACAAAATATTTACCAACAAAAATTCATACAATTCTAATACTTTCGTAATCTCGCCGTAACTACTACCATTTTTATTTTTTTCGTTGTGAACATCAGTAATGGGGTAGTTATCCACTAGCGTGTTTGTCGCGGTGGGTATACTATGGAGGCACGAAAGGAAAAAGTAATAGATGCAAGTAACAGGTAACAGCCCTGTCTAGTCTCGCCTCTGTGCCTGACACCTACGGTCGTGTAAGACCGGCATCAATCCCACAGGGATTTAAAATAGAACTGCACAATGAGACAATACAGGAATACGTAAACTCCCATGCACTACCAAGGTAGGCACGGGAGTTTATTTTTTTAAATACAGCACAATCCGAATATACGAATGAGACGAATCTACGAATGGCTACGAATAAATAAAAAAACCTTCTGAATGAAGGTTTTTTTATTTTTTACAATAAAGTTAGGAAAACATGACGGGGGCGGGGGCCGTCGAACTCAAAGAGCACAATACGTTGCCAGACACCCAGCTGTAACTCCCCATGGTATATTGGCACGACGAGGCTGGGTCCTACCAAGGTTGCGAGTAGATGGTCGGGGAAGTGTTCTGGGTTGTGAGGGTGGCGAAAATGGAGGTGTGGAGCAATTGCTGCGAGGGCATCTAAATAGTCTAGGTCTGTGCCGGGGTCTAAATCCACAGTACTAACGGCCGCAGTGGTGTGCTGCACAAACACATTACATACGCCTTCAGAAAACTCTTTTGTGTGTATAAACGCAGCTACTGCATCGGTAATATCCACCACCTGTTTTTTATGCTGTGTAGGGATTGTGAGAATCATGTTTATTTTGGTGCTTGTCCGAATGCTACGTTGCCTAGGTCCTGCCCCTTTATTATTTGTCCATCAGTATTGGTTGCTTCAAACCAAAAGTTAGTGGCAGCAAGCGTTGGGGGTAGTGGGGTCATCCAGGTATTTGGCTCGTTTGTGGTGTTGGTTGCAGTGCCAAGCGAAATACCACCAGGATATTCTTCTGCTGCGCCCGTCCCCGTAGGTAAGTACTTTATTTCTACTCTAGTTAAGTTTTGCCCCTTTACTTTTGCTATGGCTCCTGTGGAATAAATAATCCAGTTGTCTTGGACGCGAGAGGGCTCAATGGTAAAGCTAATGTCTTTGGGGTTAGATATAATTTGCGCAGATGGTGTGTGAGAAGAGTCGGTTGTATTAGAATTTTTTGAGCACCCTGCTGCGAGTAGTACTATGCTACCAAGTACTAATATTGAGATGTAGGTATGTATTCGTATCATTCGCGTGTTATTCGTAGATTAGGGTCGCAGTTAATCGAATAGTATTTTAAAGTCTTCAAAATTCTTAAGCTCTTCTGTGGAGGCATAGTCTACCTTATCTATTTTAGCCCCCTTTGGGCCTTCGTGGCACCAGCGCAAAAATAGCTTGAGTTGGTCCACTTCGCCTTCAACTTCAATCTGTATTTGGTTACGGTTCTGGTTCTTAACGGTACCCTTAAGGCCAAGTTCTAGTGCTTCATCAAGCGCAGAGTAACGAAAGCCTACGTCCTGTACTTTGCCGGTAATGGTTATGTCTACATGTTTAATCATAGTGTAGTTGAAAGTTTATAAAGTTCTTAAAGTTTGTAAAGTAATGCTGCTGACTTTATGAGCTTTTGACTTTACGAACTTGATGAACTAAGTCTTCCAGCACTTCTTCAGCGTGCAGTTCAGGTTTAACCCCTTCGTATATTTTAGCTATTTTACCAGCTGGGTCAATGAGAAATGATGTGCGCAATATGCCCATGTATTTCCTGCCGTACATGCTCTTCTCCGCCCATACACCATACTTTTCTACCACTTCTTTGTTCTCGTCTGCAAGTAAGGTAAAAGGCAGCTCATACTTAGCAGCAAACTTTTCGTGTTTTTTTACCGAGTCCGCCGATATACCCAGTACTACAGCTTTGAGCTTCTTAAACTTAGGAAAATTGTCCCGCAGGGCGCAGGCTTCTTTTGTGCACCCGGGAGTATCATCTTTTGGGTAAAAATATACCAGCACCCACTGGCCAGCGTAATCCTTAAGCTCGTGCACTTCCCCATTCTGGTCCGGCAGCTTAATTGCCGGCGCTTTTTGTCCTGTTTTTAACATATTTCAGCTTGTTTCTGTATATTTTCTAAACCAACCACTTTTTACTATTTATTGGCTTGCTCTTGCCAGTACCTATATTAAAGCATAAAATAATTGGTCGGACTACAGTGCCAATTTCGTGGTGAAAAGGTGGTCTGACACGTCAAATTTCCGATAGGAGGCTGAATATCTTGAAAGGTAAGAACAATGGTAACTTATTCGCACTGAGTGAGAAGGTGAAGCCCTATTTGCCAGAGCTCTCTCAGGCTACATATCGCCAACTCGTTACATATATTACCGCGATGTCAAAAGTCGCGAACGGGCTCACTTTAACAAACAGAGATTATGCAAGAGATGTGGCATATTTATGGTTCATTACATCGCATTTTCTCTTTTCACGAGATAAAAGGGTGGATGATATTTTGTCATCCGAGGTCCAAGAAGCAATCCGTATAAAAGAAAGTTTATTCCCCTACGGTGCGCCCCTTGTCGTGGATTGCTATGATGGCAGAACACTGGGAAATATTGTTGCGGGTTTACAGGGCGGCTCATTTAGAACTCCCGCTGGCGACATTGAAGATGCTCTTCCTACTCGTGATGGTAGCGGTAGTTTACGAATACCGTCAGGGTCAGGGTTTGGAAAGTTCGTCTTGGGGGCATTTGCTGAAGGACGAACAACACGGACTATTGTGTTTGATAGTCATATAGGTTGTTTGCGCCGAGGGAGTAGAGAGCAAGAAGACGCGTGGAGCGCGGATCCACCACCAGATGGAGGACTGGTGGCGGATATATACCGGAAGCGGCAACTTGCGAAAGCTGCACGTGCTTTGGTCAATGCAAAATTAGGGAGTGGAAATACTCTTAAGGTCATCCACATCTCTTTCAATCCGAAAACAGGCTACTGCTATAAAGGGCTAGCGCAGGATGATGTCTTGTCTCATGATGCGATTAGGGAGAGCGGCGGGTATTTGACCCAGGATGCTCTTAATTCACTGGTCGCTGATGGGAAAATAATGTATACGGGTGAGATAGTAAAACACCCAGCAGTACGTAAGCTCTTTGGCGCCCATGCCTTTACCCTTCGGTATGATACAGATTATCGTCAGGGTAAGCTCAGTTTTTGGAAGGCCGTTGAGGCAATGATGCCGCGGCTGAGTGCGGTTATAGGCCAAGAGTTAAAAACCGTCTATCCACACTTGGCAAGCGCTATCAATGCAGACGAGCTTCGTCAGCGAGAGGTGTTGTTAGTGGCAAATGCCTTCACGGGTTTTTTGCATAATCAGCATGAAGGGTATCCGTACGCTGATCATCTTGAGTGTATCGTAGTGGTTACTCTAGATGAAGCGGGTCCTTTTGATAGGGTCCAATCGCTATCTGTAACGCCAGATGCCTCAGATTTGCCTGGCATAGTTAAATTTTCTCGATTAAATATTATTCGAGCTAATCGTGTCGAAGGACGGCTTTCTGACTTGCACCGTCCTTTGATTACAGAACTATACCCGGTATCTTCTGAATTTATTGACGCACCAATGCCTATTGTAATGTTCGAACGGCTGGACGAAATGCCGGCCGACTTCGACGCTGTCCAGCAAGCAGAGTTTGGAGACCTTCCAGAGCAAGACTGGTACGGAATGGAGCCAGAGGCATTTGCTCGGTATATGGAAGCCAAGGTTCCGGGCCTGACGAGCGTTACCAGACGGGCTGCGGAAGGGTTGCGTCAGCGAGCAATACGATTGTATAGACCTGGAACAGCGATTACCCGCGATCTTATGCAAGGGCGGCTGCAGCCGCTGTTTGTACTCGCTGATAAAAATCGCAAGACCGTTGCTCTATTGCCTTTTCTTATGAATGGCTATTGAGGACAGCCATTCGTCAAACTATGAAGCCGCGCATTTGAATTTAAATGAGCGGCTTTATTACATCTATGACTTTATTTATTAATATTGTCTTACAGCACATTCATATTCCGCAGGTTCATATCCACTGTGGTGGTGAGGTAGGTGAGGTGGGGGAGGAGTTGAGGGGCTTGTTGTTCGATGATATCTTTGGCAAAATCGTGTAAGAATTTTGTTTTTTCTTCAGCGAGTTTGCGCTCTGGTCCTGCTGCGTCGTGGTAGGGTGCAGAAGTTATAAGTACAATCCCGTCCTCTTTTTTAATGCGACCGGCTTCTATATTGCTCCACAGCAGGTTTGCACCGGTTGCTATGGCTTGCTCTAAATGCGGGTCGTACGGCCCAATTATGAGTGCAGTATTAATTTCATGGAGCCAATCAAATCCTCGGCCAATGGCGAGTACCCATTCTCTATGTTCGGCTTCGGCAATGGGTCGGTTCTCTGCTTTAATTTTTTCTATATGATCTATGTTGCCTTGCAGGAGCGGGAGCAGGTCTTGGCGCATTTTTTCTGACATGTTGGGGTATAGTCGTTCAAGGGTGCCCATGAGATATTCTGCGCTACTATCTGCAACGGTAAATAGATCAACTACTTCACCGTTCTCGCCGTGGAAAATAAGTGCATCTGCATCGGTCTCTATGCCCACTTGTATGGTATACACTGGTCCCTGACCGTATACAGTATCAAACTGCTTTTTTAAGTCAGCTGTAAAAGTAATGGCTTCTTCAGTGTTGTAGTTAAAGCCTCTGCAGCCTCGGTGTGCGTCACCTTTAGCAAAGTGGTAGGTAACAATGGCGAGCATTTGGTGACCACGACCTATGCCAGTGGTAACCCAGTCGCGGACGGTGTATTGCAAGCCCGGCCAACCCAAATTAAACTTGCCACCCAAATTTCTCCAGGGCTGAATTATACCAAGGGCGGTATTTGTCATTACGGGCAAGTGCAGTCTGCCATCCATACACTTAAATACACCTATCTCAGTAGGGTGTTGGGCACGATACAAACGACGGGCAAGGGTAACCTTGGGGGAGCTAAATTCAGCTGCGTGAGTTTTATTTATTTCTATAAGTCTTTCTGGGCCGTGGGTGTTCATAAGGTTATACAATTATACTGTTACCATATAGTATGCCACCTGGAAGTACTTTTCAAGATGCCTACCCGGGTGTATAATTGAAGGGCATTCATTTTCTTTATTCGAGCAATGATAGAGCGGATTTCCAAAAAATTTGAAATAACTATGAGCAAGTGGTTCTATAAATTAGCCTGCAGGCTAATTAAGTAGTTAGAATATAGTAGTCTGTTGTCAGTTACAGATACAACATAAAAGCCCCGTACGGGGCTTTTATGTTTCCAGCTGACTACTGAAAACAATATTCTGACAGCTTTGTTTACAGCTCGAAACTGTCATTATACTTCGGTACTACAATTTCCGCGTTCGGGAACTTTTCTTTAAGCATCGGCGCAAACGTAGTTGCTTGGTCCGTTTCGGTGTGTACCAAGAATATTTTTTTTAGGCCATGAAGTGTTTGGATGTATTCAAGCAGTTGTTCCTGGTCGGCATGGGCAGAGAACTCGTTAAATACTACTATGCGCGCCCGTACGGTATGCTCGCGGTCGAATATTCTCACCGGGCTTACGCCTTCAATTATCTTTCTACCCAACGTACCTTCACCCTGGTACCCTGTAAACATTACTATCGCGTTTTGGTCTTCAATGTTATTTTTCAGGTGGTGCAGTATGCGGCCGCCTTCGCACATGCCCGAAGCAGAAATAATCATGAAGGGTCCAGCAGCATCATTGAGCCGTTTGGAGTCTTCTACTGAGTGGGTATATATCAAATTGCGAAAGGTGAGTGGAATTTCGCCGGCCTTAGTAAAGTCGTGCCAGGTCTCTTGGTCAAACTCTTCTGTGTGTTTACCAAATACCTCTGTCATGTTGGCAGCAAGAGGGCTGTCTATATAAATAGGCAGTCGTGGAATTTTCCCGCTGTCTGTGAGCTGATGGAGTATGTATATAAGCTCCTGGGTTCGGCCAAGGCTAAACGCAGGAACAATTATCTTACTTTTGTATTTGAAAGCGTCGTTAATAATTTCAACCAGAGCCGCTTTGGCTTCTTCGGTAGATTTATGGTTGCGGTTTCCGTACGTACACTCAGACAAAAGTACATCCACTGGCTCTTGAATGGTTTCAGGGTCTCGCAGCATGGGTGTGTTTTTGTGCCCCAGGTCTCCGGTAAAGGCAATGGTTTGCAACTTTCCGTCCTCTGTTATTTCTAGAAGAATGATGCTCGAGCCTAATATATGGCCAGCGTCGTAGAGCTTGAATCGTATTCGGTCGTTTATGCGCGTCCACTGTTGTGTGTGCCAGAAGTATGGGGTGGCAGCAAAGTGCGAGACGGTGGCTTCTACGTCTTCGGTGGTATAGACAGGGTATATGGGGTCTTGTCCGGGCAGTAAGTGGTCGTTGTAGTAGTTTGCGTCTTGCTCTTGTATTTTAGCGCTGTCTCTTAAAATGTAGGTGGCTACATCTACAGTTGCCGGGCTGGTATAAATGTTTCCGGTAAACCCTTTTTGTACAAGCAGTGGCAGCATGCCGCAGTGGTCTGCGTGGCCGTGTGACAAAATAACGGCGTCAATGTCACTCGCTTCAAAGGGTAGGTTTTTGTTTAGCTGGTTTACGTCGCTCCGCTTTCCTTGGTGCAAACCGCAATCTAGAAGTATTTTAAACCCCTGGGTGTCTATTAAATGTTTAGAGCCCGTTACGTTTTGGGCCGCCCCGTAGAAAGTAATTTTCATAAGTTGTCAGTAGTCAGAATATAGTTGTCAGTACCTTGTTATCTTAATGATAGCACGGTGTCCTGCATGCTGCATTCGGGTTATGGTGCATTACCTGTGTCACATGTGTGACACAGGTAATGCAGGTTTTTTATGTGGGGATCTCACGGATGCGCTTGTTTTCTAAGAGGAGGGTGCGGTGTATGCCCACTTCTTTAAGGAAGTAGCGGTCGTGGGAAATAATGAGTAGACCTCCTTGGTAGGTTTTAAGTGCAGACTCTATTATTTCTCGTGATTGGATGTCGAGGTGGTTGGTTGGCTCATCCAATATAAGCAGCTCACATGCTTCGTGTACGAGCTTGGCGAGCATGAGGCGAACTTGCTCACCGCTGGAGAGTTGGCTTATGCGCTTGTAGCGGTCTGCATCAAAAAACCCGTATGCAGCAAGAAAGCCACGAGTGTTGTCGGTCTTCATTTTATGACCAATGGTGCCCAGTATTTCTTGCTCCACGGTGTGCTCCTGGTTTAGGGTGCGATGCTCTTGGTCAAAGTAGCCGACTCGGACATTTTCGCCAAGCTTAATTTCACCACTATCCGGCGCAAGGCTACCCATAATGAGTTTTGTAATGGTGGTCTTGCCGCTGCCGTTAGCGCCTTTGAGCAGTACATGTTCGCTTCCCCGAAGTTCAAATGACGTGCTTTCGAGTAAATGTGAATCTCCCAATCTTTTTTCAATCTCCGCAAACCTTACCAGCAGTTTTCCGCTGTGCGTAGCGCCTTCAAACGCTAGTTTTTTTATGGCTGCGGTATCTTGCGGCCTCACCATCTCTTGGCTATATATTTCTCTTTCCATTCGTTTTTTCCACGCTCGAATCACAGCACCATCGAGCTGGTCTCGTGCTCCGAGAATCTGCATTTCTTTAAGCTTGGCCCCCATGCTTTTCTTTTTTGTTTGCTGTACCTTGTAGAGTTCTTCAGCTCGGGCTCGTCGTATGGCTCGTTCCGCTAGGTATGAGTCGTAGTTGCCCATGTATTCGTTTATATTTTTACTTTGCACATCAAACTCAACAATTTTGCTTACGCACTTATTTAGAAAAGCGCGGTCGTGAGACACAATTACTACTGCACCACTAAATGCATGTACCAATTGTTCCAGCAGTAGAATGCCCTGGGTGTCTAAATGGTTGGTGGGCTCGTCCAAGAGTAGGGTGGTGGGCCGCTCCAAGAGTATTTTTGCAAGTGCAAGTCTTGTCTTTTGTCCGCCGCTTAAGGATGCTATGGCCAGAGATGTGTCTAGATGGCTTAGTCCTACTTCAGCAAGCATTGCATCTGTCTGGTGTTCTTTATAGCTTTGGAGGTATTGGAATACAGATTGGGCTTGCTCCTCGTGCGGAATAACTTGCTCTAGGTACCCCACGCGTTCTTTTTCTAGCACGACTTCGCCTTCGTCCGGAAATTCCATGGAGGCTATCATTTTAAGTAGGGTGGATTTACCCGCCCCATTTGGGCCAACAATGCCTATGTGGTCACCACGGTGAATGGTGAGGTTCAAGTTTTTAAATAATGGTTCGTAGTTAACAAGTTTAGAGAGGTTTCGAATAAGAATCATATATATCCCTTCCGTCATTGCGAGGAAACTTTGTGACGAAGCAATCTGGGCTGTAGAAGCAAGATTGCCACGTCGGTCGCAGGGCCTTCCTCCTCGCAATGACACGGTGGAGAAAGTTATGTATAAACAAAAAAGACCCAGTATTGGGTCCATATGATTCTTACACGAAAGTTGTACTTATACGCTAGAAGTCATATTTTTTACCCAATACAAAAACAGCCCCCTCATAGTGCCCTGTTCGAATACCTAGTTCTGCTAGAGTTCTCTTTTTCATATATTGGTAAAAATTGACTTATGTATTATACCACGCGCTACTACATTGCGCAAACGATTGTGTAACAAGGGTGACCCTTGTTTGCAACTTGTTTGCCAGCTACAGTGAAAACTTTTCAAAGTAGATCTTATTTTTGCTTATGCCAATGCTAGGGAGGGATTTTATGAGCGCGTTCATCATGGGAGGTGGGCCGCAGAGGAAGGTTTCTCTGTCTGCTGCGTCGGGCACGAGCTGTTGTATGAGCTCGGGGGTGACGAAACCTTTGGAGAACGTGGTTAGAGGGGAGAGGTTAGAGGGGGGAGTGGGGAGGTCCTGCTGGTTACTTAGTACGTGATGGATCTTTATCGAATATTTTTCAGACAGTGCTTCGAGTTCAGCGCGAAGGGCTATATCTGCTTCAGTTTTGTTGCCGTAGATGAGTTTGATGTCTTTTCCGGCTTTGCCCAGGTCTTCGAGTATTGCAATGTAGGGAGTTATGCCGATGCCGCCCGCAACCAGCAATACTTTGTTAGTTACAGATCTATGCGCTGTGAATATACCATATGGTCCTTCCACCAGAACTCTAGTACCAGGTTTTATTTTCGGAATGGTTTTAGTGAAGTCGCCAATGGCTTTTATGGACTGGCGTAACCCCTTACCATCATAATTCTTTGAAATGGAAAATGGATGGGCCTCCCAGTAAAAAGGCTTTGCTAAAAATCTGACTATAAGGAATTGTCCGCCAGTAAATGTAAAAGTGTCTATTTGGTCTCCGGTTATATAAACGGAGTTTACATCTGCAGTTTCTGGTTTAATCTCACTCACTGTAAAGCGGTGTTTGCGGAACAAGAGTATGGGTTTAAGAAAACGAAAGGCGAGGAGGTTGGTCCCCACGAATGCATACACCACATACCAGTAGTAGGTAAAGAGTGTGCTTACATTAAAATCTCCGCCCAGAGGAAGTTGGTGGCCCCACGCAAGCACAATGGCTACGTACATGGCAAGGTGCACATAGTACCACCGTTCAAAGTTCCAACGTTTCCAGACAACAAGCAGGGAATAAATAATAATGCCTAAGAACAAGTAAAAGGCAATGCTCGCTTGTAGCAGGTCATCGTTTTTAAGAAAAGTAAAATATTGACTAATGATACCTACGCCTGCAAAGCGGCTATAACTAAAAATTATTAGTGCTGGGTGGAGTACTAAAAAGATAATAAAGTAGCGACCTATCTTGTGGTGAAGTCGCGCGAGTCTATCTAGTCCAAACGCCTGTTCTACCCATGGGGCGCGGCTCATAATGAGCAGCTGAAGCAAGACAAGGGAAACCAGTATAAGGCCAGAGGCTTTTCCTATGGCAAGCGAGAAATTGCTTAGGTCTTGACCAAAGAGCGATGCAGAGCCATGCCACCAGAAATAGGCTATCACAACGGTGTGAAGCAAAATAGCTAAATAAAACCAAATCTTTTTATTCATATTTGTAGTATACCGCACCGTTTGTGTCGCAACAATGAAGGTGTGAATTTGGCGCACTGCGCGCTTCGGGGTGGTGACTATTGCAATGAAATAAAAAGCCCTCCTATTCCGGTGGGCTTTTTCTAAATTATTGTGCTTTTTCCATAATGCCGATTGGTGGCTGCTGGCTTTGGCTATCGAGAATTTCTTTTACGAGCGGTACTACTACATATTTATTGTACGGATGTGCGGGGTCGCTGCTTGTAGCTGGGAAGAGGAGTGCAGGGGCGTAGACTTCATTGCCTGTTTGCTCGTTTGGCTTTTGCAACCAAGAGCGTACGAGCCCGTGCACAGGTGTGCCCAGGGTTACGGTGACTTTGGTCGATCCTGGCATATCTCCGGTGTAGCTGTTTCCTTCCGCCACTGCGACCAGGCGCTTAAAGTCCGTTACGGTGTCGTATTTAGATTCTTCAAGGCGAAGAGGTCCGTAGTCAAACACACCGGCAACTCGTTTGTGCCACAAAGATATGTTTACCACTAGGCCTGCAGGGTTACCCGCTTCGTCAAGGACAGTCTCTCCCTTAATTTTACGAGGATATACCACTGATGCGTAGGGGGGTGCGGAATTGGGGTCTGTGGTAAGGTTTGCCTTAATTTGGTCCCAACCTGCTTGCATTTCTGGGTCGCCATATTCGGCAAGGCTTATTCCTTGGTCTTTGAAAAAGTTATTTGCAATGCTTACTAAGTCTGCGTCGCTAACGGGGTTTGCAGCATAGTGTTGTTTTAAGCACTCGCTATTGTAATTGCACTCAGTATAGTCGTTAGGCCATCGTTGCCAATTCTGGTTTAGGGTAATGGATCCGTTTAAAAAGTCTATGGTTGCTGTGTAACCAAAATCGCGGTCATCGTGGAACGACACGGTCTCCATTTGGGGGTTTGTGAAGTTGGTGAATCCAAAGCTTTTGAGGTTTAAGCGGCTCAGTAGGCTTTTTTGCAACTCCGGGAAGGCATTGCGTGACCGAAGGTACACTGAGGCCGAATTGTCTTTCAGTTCTATCTGCCCTCCTTTATACACAAAAGTGTATTGGACCATAACGGGCATGGAGCTGGGCGCTATCATTTTTCCGTCTGTTGCTTGTGGCGCGGCTGCAGCTGCGGAAGCGCTCCCTTCTGTCCCGCCACCGCCCTTACCACCTGCGGTTACCGTGGCTAGGCTGCCAAAGGCTTGGGGTTTGGTGCTCACAATACTCGTTTTTCCATCTATCTGTGAGACCGCAGATTCAAAACTACTGAGGTTGGTTTTCTGCTTATACACTACAGTGGTGGTAACGAGTCCAATAATGGCAAGGGTAGCAAAAGTTGTAGTGAGCCAAGAGAATCTATGGCTCGGCATGTGTGCTGGCTGCTGAATGGTGGCCTGTGCAGCAAGTCTTTGGCGAAGTGTGTGTGCAAACGCTTCGTCTACCGTGACCTCGGGCCTGCTGGCAACAAGCTGGGTAATAATGGTTACGAGCTTTTGCTCGTGCTTTTTGAAGTCAGGATCCAGTGCGTATAGATCGCGTAGTATATCTTGAATTTTTTCTGGGGTTGTCATAGGAGTAGCAAATAATATCTAATTTCTAATATCTAATGTCTAAATAAACTCCAAATCCTACATTAGGAATTAGATATTAGACATTTCTAAATCTACAGTTTAAGCAGTAATAATAACGCTATCGCTGCGGCGCCGAAATTTGCTTGTAGTTTGCTTATGGTGCGCGAGTAATTCATTTTCACTGCAGCTTCGCTCATGCCAAGCACTGCTGCTATGTCTTTATGGGGTAAGTCGTCCCATACACGCATTATGACAATGTCTCGTTGAGTAGCGTCCAGGGTGTTCAGAAACTTTTGTACAGAGTCAATGTCAAATGCAGTACTCGCATCGTGCGCAGGATTATGGTGCGATGCTACGTCTTTTGCAGTATCTATATCTTCTACACTTTTACGTGTGCGTGTATGGTCAATAATCTTGTTCCGAGCAATGGTGTACAGCCAGGTGCTGAACGAAGCCTTAGACGCACTAAAGGTGTGTATTTTTTCTAGCGCAGATATAAATATGTCACTCGTGACATCTTCTGCAGTTTGCCTGTGGGGGAGCCGGTGAAAAACAAAGCGGTAGATTCGCTCTAGATACGCATCGTACAGCTTAGTAAATTCTTCCAGCTCGCCCTTGGCAATTGCCGCGAGTATTCTATTTTCGTCTAACATGTCTTGCATTCGCGCGTCCGCGGCTTAGTATATTCAGCATATATGTGCTGCTATATATACTATACGATATAAGCCTGTAAAAGGTAACAAGCCTCAAAAGGTTGGGCGAATCCTTTATTTTCTGATACTATAATGGTACTTTGTTTATACCCCATATGCATTTAAAGACACGCACAACAGTAAGCTTTCTCAGAATTTCCTCTTGGGGACACGACGCGGGTCGTGGGTTTACTTTGGTAGAGCTGCTGGTGGTCATTGGTATTATTGGCCTGCTCGCCTCCGTGGTGCTTACAAGTTTGAGTTCAGCGCGAAAAAAATCGCGCGATGCCAAGCGAGTAGCCGACATGAAGCAGCTTGCCACCGCGATGGAGCTATATTTCAATGATTACAGCGGGTACCCGGCTGCCTCTGGTACTGCTCCAGCAGTGCCCGCGGGCCTTACGCCAGGCTATATAGCTGCCCTGCCAGTTGCTCCTCAGCCGTACGATGGTTGCAATGCCCTTGCCGCAAGTAACTACTACAATTACACTCCAAGCACTGCTCCTGCTACAACGTACGCCTACACCTTTTGTCTGAGTGCGACCACTGGTAGCTACACAGCTGGGAGTCATACTTTGAGCCCTGCGGGTATACAATAATCTTCTTCTTGCATAATTATAAAACCGGCACCGAGCCGGTTTTGTTTAAATGCAGTTTCATGTATCTATTGAGAGACTTTTCCCTGCGCTTGAAGGTCTACCACTTTTTGCCAATAGGCGAGCTCTTGTGCGCTGGATTCATTTCCAAAGTCTTTTTCCAGTGCTTGTACTGCTCGGTTGCGTAGTACCTCCGGGCTCATTTGAAAATGTTGGTAATCTTTAAGGCTGCTCCAGTTTCCGCCCCACTCAAACCCATGCCGAGCAAATAGCGCTACAATGTCCTCGTCCACCGTCCCTGGAGTGGTGCCGGTAGGGTCGTACGAGGCGCCTTGGGGGTACGTTGTCTCGCCAATAACCATTGGGTTTTGTTTTGGGTTTATATCTATGGCTATGCCAAATGAGTGCAGGGAGAGCTTTCCAGTCCTGCCCACAAAGCGAATGTTTTGCGCGCTCGTATTGTTATGCTCCATAGAGGTATCGTCGTCCCATGCATATGATGCTATGGGTTGCACGCTTTGCACTGGGAATCTTTTCTCTAGGAGCTCTTCAAAAATGTCTTTTACCGCAGGGGCTATGGTCTTGTCCACTGTAATTTGCCCTTGTTCGTAATCGCCTTGAAAATTTATGTACACAATGGCTACGACTTCTTGCCGCTCGCGTATCGCCTCGGTAAACTCCCGCATTTCCGCCGACAACTCCAAGTCAGGGTTTGTTTTTCTGGCTTCATCTTTACTGAGATTAGATACTATTATGGGACTCTCCCTCATCTTTCCCAGGGCTTCTTCATGGCTTTGTTCCCAGTTTGTCATATCTTTTTCTTAAAGAAATGAGTAAATATACGGGAAATAGACATGAGCAACACAATGCCAAGTAGTAGCCCTATTTCCGCATAACGAATAGAGTGGCCAAGGTGTACCACTCCTGCACTGCTCGCATAACCAAGTCCACCAATTATTACTATCCAGGCAATATTTCCTGGAAGGTCTTTGCGCATAAGTTCAGGGAGCGGCATGCCTAGTGCGCCAGCCTTTGCCAGAATGGCGTGGTTTACCCCATAGAGAAACTTTGAAATAAACAGGCTTCGTCTTGGTCGTTCAAGTAAGTGGGGGCCAAGGGGGTTGGTGACCGCTTTAAGCCAGCGCACGAGCCAATTGTTTTTTGGTTCAAGCCAGGCGCCGAGCTGGTACCATGCTACATCGCCTATGGTGCAACCGAGCAAAAGCCAAAGGAACATGAATACTGGATCGAATAAGCCTTGATGGGTCAAAAACCCAGCAGTAAACAATACAGCGTCCCCTTCAAGAAAAATTCCTACAGCAAGACTAACGTAGCCCACTATGCGCCAATTGCCCGATGCATGAAGGAGAAGGGAGTTAATATGGTGGTTATGGTGTAGCTGCCTATGCAGTGTCTCGAATTCTTGCATTAGTTATTCAGTTTTTTCCAGCTTCAGTGAACACGAGTTAATGCAAAAACGCTGACCAGTAGTTTCGGGTCCGTCATCAAAGACATGCCCAAGATGGGCGCCGCAGCGTTTGCAGGTAACTTCGGTGCGGTGCATGCCATGTGAGTCATCGGCAATGAGTTCCACATGCTCACGGTTCATGGGTTGGTCAAAGCTAGGCCAGCCAGTACCTGAGTCGAATTTTGTATCGGAAGAAAATAGTTCAAGCCCGCAGTTGGAGCACTTATATACTCCCTTGCTGTGTTCATTTACATATTTGCCGGAAAATGGCGCCTCAGTTCCTTTTTCTCGAGTAATGTGGTACGTTTCCGGGTCTAATGTGGCTTTCCATTCTTCATCTGTTTTTGGTAGGTTGTCTGTGTCCATAATTTTATAATATTTAAAAATGGTAATGAGTCTTTTGTCTCTACTAAGTATAACTTACACCGCATCTGGGAGCGAATCCCATAATAAATTGAATAGTGAGCGCATAGAGGTGGCAACTTTTGAGTTTTGAATAACGCAGGCAGAAGGGTTTTTTATATCTGGATCAATAATTGCAAGTTTATTCCCATAAACCCAGAATGATATAGCGAATTCATACCTATTTTTATTAAAGAGTTTAATTTTTCTATACTTTTCATTCATGCCAACGAGGTTTTGCATGAAGGGGGTGTGCGGCGCAATCCATCTGACTGGTATTTGTTCTTTTATTCTCTTTTGAACAAAGTGTTTGTCGTGGTCCGGCATAAGCTCGTATACATACTCACCAGCTGAGATGCCCACTATCTCCCTGTTGGTTTTAGCGTTTTTTAGACTAAGTAAGCCTTCTTCGTATATTCGTTTAATGTTCTCTTTTCCTTCAAAAAAACGGACGGTCGACTGTTTAATTTCTTGGTGCGTCAAAGCTTGGAGTAAGGGAATGGTGTCGCGAAAATTATGCAAGGTGCGTTCAAGTTGGTACGCAAGTCGTTCGGGTGGTTCTGCCGCAAATGCTTTCCTTTTGCCACTTATGAAGTGGCTAATAAACCCTTTAGCCTCAAGCCTGCCAACTATAAGGTTTACAGTACTGCGTTTTAAGCCAGTTTCATCTGTAATTTTTTGTATTGTAAGTCCTGGTTTCGCAACAAGGCATGTTAAATAAACCTTTATTTCAGGTGGTTTTAGCCCGAGACCTTCCATGTCACTGTATATGTCTTCATTAAACACATTTAAATATTAACATAAATAATGTTAAATTGATACATATCTGACATAGTCTATGATTATAAGTCTTGCCATAGTGGCCGGACAAAGGAGGAATCTATGTATTTAAAGCATATCGAAGGTCTACCGAATCCAAATGCATGGTTGGGTGTTCCGTGGGTGTTTGCTGAAGTGGTATCCAATATGTCTTGGGATTCGGCTATCTTGGGAGGACGAACATTTGAGGCAAGGTTGTCGGAAAGTTTCCGCGCACTTTGCACTCAGTCGCCGCACCCACACTTTGGTGGTCCCATGCCGCAGTTAGTTCAAGAAGGCATTTCAGTAGTAACTGGGTCCTTATTTGGGGTATATGGTAAGGAACTTCGTTCCGTTCAGACACGCGTAAGCTTACAGTTTGAGCGTGAGTCGTTATTCATAGGCGTGCCCTATGATGAGCATGGTCAACACAATCCGGTGCTAATGGATAATATACTTGTGCGTTGGCAGTTCGTTGGGGAACGCAATGTTTCTGAGCGCAGACTGCAGCATAAAGGAGTGTGTAAAATTGAGTTTTACGCATGCTTAAAAACAGCGGAGACATTGGTGGCGAGTATGGACACTCATTATCGTCAGCTCAAGCCGATGACAAAATCAAGATGGTAGCAAAATGACAGGGTACTGGCAATACCCTGTCTGCTTTATATTTTGGTGACATCAGCTATTTTAAATTGGTACCCCCAAGTAGTTTAATGTGTTCTTAAGTTGTTCTGGGTTTTGAAAATGGATTACTGACATGCCGAGTGCTTTTGCGGGTTCAAGCAATTCCGGTTTGTCATCGATGTATACACAGTCTGAAGCGGGGGAGTTTGTAAGTTTGAGGGTCTGTTTGTAAATAATTGGGTCAGGCTTACGAGTGTGGGCAATATGCGAAAATACTCCACCTTTAAACTTTTGAATGAAGTGATATTTCATATCGAGATACTCAACTCGCTCCTGTACGTTATCCGATAGAAAAATAAGCTCGTAGCCAGCATTTCTCAGTGCATCAATGAGCGTTACTGTGCCTTCAATAGGCGCGTAGCCTTTAAGCCATATTTGGGCAAGGTCTAAGTTTTCAGCCTCAACGTTCCAAATTGATTTTGCACCATCCCAAAACTGTTTTGCGGTAATTGCACCAACACGGTACTGTGTGCCGAGCTCTCCTTTTAGTACCGATTTCACTGCCCCAACATCTATGTGATATCGGTGTGCAATTTCTCTAATGGCCTCGGCAGTGCCATCAGTAAAATATACACCTCCGAGGTCAAATATGATTGTTTTTATCATATATCCATTTTACCCGGTTTTCAGGAAATAAAAAAGCGCCTTATGGCGCTATGCTTAGGGGAAAATATCGTTTATCAGACAGTTTTAGGTAATTATTAACAGAATTGCGCAGGCCTTTTATGTCCGATTGGAGTCTGGTCTCAACCGTGCTCAGTCTGGTCTCAACCGCGTCTATCTTGTTGCTTAGCTTTTTATCAACGGCCGCAATATCTGTGTTTACTTGTTCAAAGCCCCGAGTAGTCATTACTGCTAAGTCTTCTAGGGTTACCCGTTTTGGCGTAAGAGTTTTTTCATACTGCTACGATACCATTGCCTTAAGTGTTTCGCAAGTGTTTCTCGTAGTACTCCATGTCTGCGTCGGTCTTTTTGTGGGGGTTAAATATGTTCAGTGGGTCAAATATTTTTTTAGTTTGACGGAATAGCTCCATAACGTGGGAGCCGTACATCATTTCTAGGTAGGGACCGCGTACAATGCCATCGTTATGTTCGGCGGTAATGGAGCCTCTATATTCCATAACTAGTGCAAAAACTTCGTTGGAGAGTCGTACTACTGCATCTCGTTGTGACTGCTCGGTTAGGTCCATGAGCGGCATTATGTGGAAATTGGCATCTCCGGCGTGTCCTGCAATGGTGTAAATAAAGTTTGGGTAGCGGGCAAAAATTTTGTTTAAGCGGGGAAGGAATTCGGGCAGCTGGTCGGAATGGACAATAATATCTTCTATAAAACACGCAGCAAGCCTATTTTTCGTATGCTGGCGAAGCAAGTTATAGCTCTCGCGGCGAATAGTCCAGTACTTCTTTGCGTCTACAACATCTTTAGTTATGCGGGAGGAAAGTTTAAATGTTGACTCTATGGCAGTTTGGGTGGCGCGGGCTTTCTCTAAAGCCTTTGCATCGGTATCTGCGGTAAACTCCGCAAGCAAGACCAGGCGAGGGAAGCCGCCCGTTATGGACATCCATATTTCGGGGAGGAACTGTTTTAAGAGGCTTAGGCTTTTACCGCCCATTTTTTGCATTATCTCTGGCAGGTACTGCATGGCGAGCCGCAGTGTGTGGTCGTCGTAGAGTTCAAAACTTTCAGGACGATATTTTTTAATCTCGTTTACAACACGGCCAAGGTCAGTTAGGTCCTGCATGAACACCACCACCATGCGGCTATGAGGCTTCACGGGTACGAGTTGAAAAGTGATGTTCGTAATTATGCCTAGTGTGCCTTGCGAGCCAACCAGTAGTTTGGTAAGGTCAAATGTTTGGCCATCCCATACCTTCCACAAATAGTAGCCAGCAGAGTTTTTAGACGTAGAAGGTTCTGCTTTTTTTATGAGTTCGTAATTGCTCGATATGAGGTGCCATATTTTTTTATATAGGGTGCCCTCAAAGCTATTCTCTTTTATTTTATTTATCAGCTGGGCTTCGGTAAGAGGTTGTATGGTGTGCGTTTTGCCGTCGGCAAGTACAATGTCGAGTTTTTTGACCCAATCCACTGTTTGCCCGTACGATAAAGATTTTTCACCGCCAGCATTGTTTCCCACCATGCCTCCTACGCCGCATATGGCCTTAGAAGCCGGGTAACTAGGCATTATAAGATTGTGCTTCAGGGTAACTTTTTCTAAGTCTCGGTAGTAAGCACCAGGCTGCACATCTATAGTTTGTTCGTCAGTAACACTGCCAATGGTATGTAAATGCTCGGCAAAGTTTATGAGCACAGATTCGGTAATGCTGCCGCCCGTCATGTCTGTGCCGCCGGCGCGCGGTGTAAGAGATATGTCTTGGCCTTCTTCTTTTGCGTTTGTGGCAAAAGCAACTAAAGACTCTATGTCCGCAGTACTTGTAGGGCTGGCGACTATTTCGGGCGTGGCTTCAAATATACTCGCGTCGTGGCTAAATGTAGCGCGGGTAGGGGCGTCCACGTGTATTTCGCCAGTAAAATTTTGTTTTAGTTTCTCTACGTCAATCATATTTTAATTATAGCAGAAGGTGGCTCATAGTATTTCGGATACGCTATACTATGAGTAATATCTAATATCCAATATCTAATTTCCAATACAAGACAAACCTTATCCAGCCTTTAGAAATTAGTAATTTCTTTTACCCCCATGTTTGCATTTTTAGGTTTCCTGTTTTTTCTCATTGTTCTATTTTTCATAGTCCTTGCAGTCAATGGACGCGTGCAGCGCCTTACCTACGAAGAGAGTTTTTCGCGGGGGAAAGTGCCAGATTCAACGCTGGATGGCGCGCAGCAGGGTAACGCGCACGTACTGTACGGCGCGCAGGTTGGTTGGAAAGGTAAACGTTTTAGCGCGCAGCAGGGCACAGGCATTAATGTGCTCACTGGCACGGGGCAGCGCTTGGCATCTATACTCACGCCTCGCTACAAAAAATTTGAAAAGCAGGCAGATGGAACGTTCACGGCCTACGAATTTACTACAAGCGTTGGGCCTGGAATTAAAAACCCGCAGCAACAGGTGTTAAAACTAGACTACAACTCTGAGCTTAACCCAAGCATTATCCGCATTATAGAAGATGAAGTAGTAGAAATAGATCCTGGTCGCTACCTTGCAAAGATTCACCTGCAAGTACTCCCGGGGCTGTATTGGACCATTGGCTATTTTGCGTTACAGAAAGCTGAGTGGGGAACTGCTTCCCTTCCGTTACCGAGAGAGCAAGTCACGGAATCGGTTTCTGCTACGCATGCTGGTGAGCCACCCCCTACTGCAGCGGAGCCTGTTCCTCCATTGCCTGTAGTGCCACCTGTAGAACCGGCACATTCCGATTCTGTATCCACTCCGTCTATAGCACCCATTAATGCGTCTGCGCCAAATTCCTCCCATGATCTGCAGCGTGCACAGTCAGAAATATAAAAAAGTTTTTTAGATTTGGTTTGACAAGCGCGTCATGAATAAGATACATTGAATGCATGTTAAAACTTTCAGCGAACCTTTTTAGCTTCTATCCTTGGTATCCAGCTTCCGTTTTGGTAGTTCGCTTTAGGTTTGCTTGTGCGTAAACGAAAACTCGCAAGAAAAATTAAGGCCAGCTCCCAAGATAATCTCGGGAGCTGGTTTCTTTTTGCGAAACCTTTTTAAAGGGTTTCAGACCAATACTAGCACAAATAACAGGAGGAATGAAACCATGGCAAGTTTGGAAACTCGCATTGCTGCATGTGAGTGTATTAAACGTACTCTGGGGGCTGCGTTGTTCGATTTTAGTCTGCCGGAGCGCATAAAACCCACTGATCCACCCATACTCTATTCACCGTATCCCGCGCAGGCCGGTGGAAAAGGCGTAACACTTCATGACCTGTACCGGTTTTGCGTGGGGCAACAGTCAATGCGTTTGCAGGTCACAAAAAATAGGCGTATGCAGGCCTTACTTACTCCCCTGCTGGATGTGGGGCCAACAGCTACAGCGTTTGCTCAACTACTAACGCAGTTACCGGTCGCTTGTCAACCAGAAGAGGTAATGACTGCTCTGGCCGAATGGTTTGCAAAAGCTCTCGGAGGGGAGCCTAGCACTGTTGTAGCCGGCGTTTGTCCTGACTATGCGCACCAAAACGGTGTGTATACTTTTGACGAGCTTCGTGATGGTGTGGGTTTGGTTGCGGGTCGGGTAGTGGAGGCGGTGCGCACACTCGCTGCCTTTTTCGAACAGCATGAGCTGCCCGTAAGCTTTGTGCTCGCGGCCGCAGACCATGAAGCAGATGACCTGGCGAATTGCGATCGTGTCTCGGTAACTCAGGAAGAGTTCCGTTGCCGTGTACGCAAGAGTCAGCTTGCTTTGGCCAGCGTGTGTAACGGCTATAAAGTGGTAACACCTTTTATAACCGAAGTGGGAGACTGGCCTGCGGTCTTGGAGGAGGCCCGGAGGGCAGTTGCTATGGGTAAGTACGCTGGACCGTTTTCGGTAACACAAGAACATCTGGGGCATATGGCAGAGATGCGTCGCCCGTTATATGCCAAATGGCATAATGGGGATATAGACGCGCTAGCGCTGCTCCTTGCGCAAATCCCTGAGTATGCTGCGCTGCCAGCACTCCTGTGTCGTAACTTCCCGAACCCTCTTGTCTTAGACAGTGGCACACCGCTCATGCGTATTTTCATGCATGGTTTATCTACGACTGTCAGGCCTATGATAGGCCTGGATACCAGTCGCTACTAATTCAATCTTACCGCGCGAGCGGGGTGCGCGGTAAGATTTCTTGATGTCCTTGTCTTTATAATCTAATCTACATATATGATATTTACTCATCGCGAGTCTGCTCAACAATTTAATATTACTGGCGGCACAGCAGGCGTTTTGTATCCGCCTGGGCCTCATCGTAGTTTTAGTCTCGCGGTGGTGGCGTCACAAGGGCGTTATCCCGAGCAGGGGTTTTCCGTAAACGATATTTGTACTGAGTCTATATTCGTCCAGGCAGGTACGCTCGACATAACCGTAAATGGTCAGCAGTATACACTTCTCCCGGGTGATATGCTTTCTATTGAACCAGGTGAGCAGTATAGTATTGAGGGTAGTGCGCAGTGCTTAGATATTATTACTCCTGCGTGGGATAGTACGCAAAATCATATAATTCAATAACAACACATGAATATTCCTAAACTCCTTTATGCCAATGGCAAAGACAGCAATGCATTGTATGTGACTGGTGTATATATTCCAGATCCATATTACTTTTTAGATTTTGGTGATAAAAAATATATTTTTCTTGACGATAGAGAAGTGGGTGTTTTTTTAGATCATAATACGAACCCTGCCATCGAGGTTGTAAATGTAGATGCCTATTTAGCAGAAGCACGTACAATGGCGGATACAGAGCAAATTATGTACAAGCTCGGTCGTATTATTCTTCGCGAATACTCGGTTGCTCATGCTTTGGTGCCCCCAAATTTTCCTGTGGGCCTCGCGGATTATTTGCGCGCAGGTGGTATACATTTGGTTGTCCAACATCCATTGTATTCAGCTCGCTTACAAAAACAACAGCATGAAATTGCACACTTGCGCCAAGTGCTGGGGGTGACCAGTAAGGCATTTGCACTTATTGAGCGCGTGTTGGGCGAATCAATCATTGCAGAAGGCTACCTTATATATAAAGGCAAGCGCCTTACGAGCGAAACGCTCAAGGCCATGGTGGAACAGCTCTTTTTAGAACACGGTGTAAGCAACGAGGAGGGGATTATTATATCCTGTGGCCCGCACGCGGCAATACCCCACCATCAAGGTAAGGGAGAACTTCGGGCGAATGAGACCATAGTATGTGATATTTTTCCTAGACACAAAGAAAGCGGGTATTATGCCGATATGACACGTACCTATGTGAAAGGTGTGCCTACTCCGGAAATGCGTCGTATGTATGAAGCTGTGGCAAAAGTTCAGAAAGATGCTATTGCCCGGATTGCTCCAGGAGTCGTTGGGAAAGCTGTGCATAGAGAATGCCAAAAGCAATTTATAGAGCTCGGATTCGTTACGGCAAACGGTGAAGGGTTTACCCATGGTACGGGGCATGGAGTAGGGTTAGATGTACATGAGCTACCCAGCTTGAGCAGCTCTTATGAAGAACCGCTTGTGGCAGGCAATGTTGTTACGGTCGAGCCTGGATTGTACTATGCAAGCCATGGCGGTGTAAGAATAGAAGATGTGGTGTTAGTAACAGAGGCTGGTGCAGAGTTGCTAAGTCAGCATCCATATACGTGGATTATAGATTAGTGCACTCTGTGGGTTGTGCTAGTACCAGAAGAAGCTAAAGTACTATACGGTGGCTGTGCGTTTCTGTGCAAGGTAGTATGCTCTCTCCTTTGGCGTTAGTCTTTCTATGGCATAGCGGAGCATGGTACGGGGCATGGTGGTAGCGGTTTCATTTAAAAAGCGCGTGAGTACTTGTTTGTCGCGCTTGCCAACTTCTCGGAGCATCCAGCCGCTTGCTTTATGGATGAGGTCGTGGGTGTCTGTAAGTAGTAGCTTAGATATGGCGAGTGTGTCGCTAAATTGTTCGTGCCGAATAAAATCGAAGGTTGCGACTATGGCCATGCGGCGCTCCCACAAGTTTTTAGACTTTGCCCACTTGTAGAGTAGTGTTTTTGGTTTATCACGGAGATGCGGTCCCACTATATATTCGACCGAGGTGTCTACTAAATCCCAGTTGTTAATGTACCTCGTATTGCGTATATAAAAATTGTATAGTGCCTTCTGAGCTGCACTAGTTGCGGCATCGTATTGCATGACTAAGATTTCCAAAGCAGTAAACCTATGTTCGTGGGTTTTGCTTTTGAGCAGCTTTTGTATTTCAGCGAGCGGTAAATTTCTATAGAGCTTTGCTACCTCGCGCTGTGCAGGCACGGTAATTCCCAAAAAAATATCACCTTCGCCATATTCACCAGGGCCAGTTTTAAAGAACCGACTTAGCCCGGCTGCTTTTTCAGAATTGGCCAGCATTTTTAGCTCTTTCTGCACTTGGTTTGCTGTTGCTGTCATATAGTAAAGTATAACGTATTTCCGTATGTCTCCAGAATTTCTAAAATCGTTGCTCCTTATGACTCCTCCCACCGAAACTATGTATGGCGTAGTTGGGCGTATGGAAGCGTTGCGAACACTGGTTGCCTCACGGCCAGAGTACCGGTCTTTGCTACCTTTTTTAGAAGTATACTATCGGGTCACCAAGGCGGTAGTTGCAGCGCATGGCACGCAGTCAGAAAGGTTTAGGGATCCGCACGCGCTTGAGCGCCTCGATGTGTATTTCGCGTCGTTATACTTTAGTGCGGTCTACTCATTCCTAAACTCTGGCGAATGTGTTAGCCCCTGGCGTGGGTACTTTGCATACTCCCAGAAGCCACACCAGAGTGCTTTTGTTTCAATGCTCCTTGGCATTAACGCCCACATAAACGGAGACCTGGCTCACGCGTTGGCTATGAGTGGGTATAGTCAATATGAAGATTTTATTGCTATAAATGAGATCCTAAAAAAACAGATTCGTGCCATGCTAGTACACCTGGCCACTACTCATGGCGACGCTATTAGCGCTGCGGCATGGTTTCTGCCTAGTAGAACTACTGCGTTGTTTGAATCTACTATAGTAGAGTGGCGCAGTACAGCGTGGCGTTTTGCTGCTCAGGGCACGAATGTTTCCCTGCTTTGGCAGCGCACCGAGGGTGCTGCTGAGCAAATTGAAGATATTTTCGCATCGCCCTTACACTTGCTACGCACATCGCAGCTCCAGAAAGATTTATCTCGCGTATATATACCACTGGGGTGAGCGTGCGCTGTAAAAAAAACTGCTCGTGGGCAGTTTTTTAGTGTGCGTGTCCGGGTGGTATAAATGGTTTGTTTGGCTCGTGGTGCATAGCTCCTAGCTGGTCTTTCTGCTGCAGGCGAGAAGTGAGTCGCTCGTGGAGTGTGTCTATGTGAGTTCCTGTGGCTGACCCTGCGTGGTGAGTTTTAACCTGGCGCATTATCCTATCTATGCCATCTGCGGTGATTTGATGATTATGGCTTTCTACCAGCAAGTTTTTTGTAAGGGCCTCTTTTATGTCAGGGGACAGGAGTGACTGTGCTATGAGTTGGTTTAGCTCGTGCATAGATATAGAGCCGCTCTTGTGCGGTGAAGAAGGAATATCCATATATAAGTGTATTTACTGTTCTTCTGATGGTTCCAACAGTTCTGCTAGGGCAGGTCCAATATGCTCTGAGACTTTATATGAATCTATGCCGTAGTCGCTCGTGTCATTGCGAAGCTCGCTCATCCAGCGGTGAATTTGGTCTCCGCTTATGGTGCGGTCCGAGCGGTCCTGGGCCAGTGCTGTGGCTCCGCCTTCTAAATATTGATATTGCTGGCTATTTAAATAGCCACTTTTTCGCAAGTCATTGAGACAGTCTTCAACATCTGAAAGGTCTACACGAGTAGAGCCGTATCGAGAAAATAAGCTAAAATCCATATATGTATATATTATTGCTTTTTAATAAAGACAAGGCCGGTGCATGCGGCTTCTGCGTCTAGGGGGGGCCACAATGGCCTTGGGGTATGCACGAAAGTAATTTCATAGTATCAATAAAAAATACCTTGGTCTATACTTCATATATAAATCATATGGCCGTCATAAGCTATGTGTATAAGTAATGAGTAACGAAATATAGGTATGAATAATTCAAAAGCAAAGTATTGGGTTGGTGCTCTTATAGTCCTGGTTATAATTGCTAGTATCTATTGGGCTATTCAGGCTCAGGGCAATAAAGATACTGACCACGTCACTAGCGCAGATACTGTTATGACCGATGCAAACACGCAGCCCTCGCCAGAAGCTATGACCGATACCTCTGCTAGTAACACAGCGAACACTAACGCTGCTACCCCTCCTGCAAAGGGTACTGGCGCAGTAAAGCTTGCATATGCTGAAGCGCTTAACAAGTATACTGCCAGCCGCATTCAGTTAGATGGCAATTGTCAGGCTGTGCCAAAGGCTACAACGTATAAGGCGGGGACAACCATTATGTTCGACAACCGAGCTGGTGTGGCACGTAAAATAATGTATAATCTCAAAACATATACTATAGCTGCCTACGACTACCTTCTCCTGCCTGCAACTGCTTCTCAATATCCAGCAACCACCTTTGTGGATTGCGGCGATAAGCAAAACGTAGCCACTATTACTATCCAGAAGTAAGGGTAGCCTATTCCTGCAAAGCAATCACACCTGTGGTTGCTTTTTTGTTATTCTCTGGCTATGCGCTGTTGTTTTTGCGCATACAATGCTCCTGACTTGGGTCCTTCATTGGGGGCTAGACACTGGAAATTGTCCGCCCCAGGGGGGTCGCCTTGGGAGGAGAGATTAGAAATTTGCTTGGGGTTTGCTATACTACATACGTCAATAATGGTTATATAAAAGTAATGCCAAAGACTACTACCCGCAGCAAAAGTAAAAAAGACGTAATAGAACCAAAGCCTTCTAAGTTTAGACTTATAGCCAAACGCTCAAGTGCTGGCCTTGGCTTGTACACCCTGGACCCTATCAAAAAGGGTGAAAAAATAATCCAATACGGCGGATACAAAATAACGAATGAAGAAGCAGATAGGCAAGGGGGGAAGTATTTATTCGAAATCATAGACAGTAAATTCACTATAGACGGTACGCCGCGGTGGAATATTGCACGGTACGCAAATCATAGCTGCAAGCCAAATAGTGAGGCAGTATGGTACGGCCAAAATGTGTGGATTTGTTCCAAGAAAAACCTACAGCCCGGGGATGAAATTACCTACAATTACGGCAAAGTATATTTTAACGATATTATCGGCGGCGAGAAGCATTGCATGTGCGCCGTGCATCATCCTAAAAAGGGGTACCTCGGCAAGCTAACAGATGCAGAGATAAAGAAATATGGTAAAAAATAATGCCTAATGCCTAATATCTAATTTCTAATGCTCGGACCAGATTCAGTCTTTGCCATTAGATATTAGGAATTAGTAATTAGACATTTCAGCTACTTATGTTACAAGGATTTAAACAATTTATATTGCGGGGCAACGTGGTTGAGCTAGCCGTGGGTGTGGTCATAGGCGCAGCATTTAACAACATTGTAAATTCCTTAGTTAAAGACGTACTGACGCCACTCATTGGCGCCATTGCCAAGGTGCCAGATTTTTCTAACCAGGTCTTTGTGCTGAATGGGAGCAAGTTTACGTATGGCGCATTTTTAAATGCTGCTATCTCGTTTGTACTTATCTCCTTTGCAGTGTACTTCTTTGTGGTAATTCCCATGAACAAGCTCTTGCACAGACACGCTCAGGAAGAGCAAAAGCCTAAAACAAAGCAATGCCCGCAGTGTCTGAGCGAAATTCCGATTGAGGCAAAGCGGTGCGCTCACTGTACGCAGCCTGTGGCGTAAAATACCTATGCATATACAAAGCCGGACTACGGTTAGTCCGGCTTTTGTAATGGGATCTGCTTTAAATAATGGCTCGTTTGCCTCGTTCTTGCCTTACAATGGTACGAGCGGTGCGGCTATTTTTCTTTTCCCGCTTCTTTTTTGATAGCGTTGCTTCGTAGTCTATTTTGCGGGCGTGGCTGGTGAGTTCGGTTTTTAGTTTCAGAAAACTGTTATACCGTTCTTTACTCAGGGTGCCGTTTTGTACTGCTGCGAGTAGTGCGCAGCCCTGGCTTAATTGGTGGTCGCAGTCAGTGAATTTGCACTGTAAAGCCAAGTCTTCTATGTCGCCGAAAGCTGCTTCAAGTGAAGTGGTTTCATCTCCCCAGAGCTGCATTTCACGCATGCCAGGAGTGTCTATAATTATGCCGCCGCCCGGAAGTACAATGAGTTGCCGTACAGTGGTGGTGTGTCTACCGCGCTGGTCTTCGGCTCGTACTTCACTGGTTGCCAATACATCATTTTGTGCTAAATAATTTATAAGACTCGACTTGCCTACACCCGAAGGTCCCATAAGCACTGCTGTTTCGCCTGCGGGGAGGTGCTGGGTAATTGCCTCGATACCAAGGCCTGTTTTAGTGCTGGTAATAAGTATGGGCAAAGTAGGGAAGCGGGCTTTGGCTGCTTCGATGAAGGTATGTTTTTCAGTTTCAGATACTGCATCTGCTTTGGTTAAGATGAGCGCTGCCTCTACGTGCGCAGTCTCGGGCACGACCAGAAACCGTTCTATGCGGTTAGGATCAAAGGTGTTTGAAAGGCTTTCCACTATGTACACAATGTCTACATTTGTCGCAATAATTTGCGGCTCTAACCGTTTCCCTACTTTTTTACGTGACAGCTGACTAAAACGGGGGAGTACACGAGTAAGCTTTAGTTTTGTGTCGCCGGGTATTGTTTCTACGGTGACCCAGTCGCCTACTTTTGGTCTTTCTTCAGAGCTGGCTCCCGTAATGAGTGTCTTGGGCGCAATGGCATCTTGTTGGCCGTCTTTGGTATACACGGTGTACCGCGTGCCGTACTCAGCGGTAATGCGCGCAACAGACTCCTCAGGTGCTACTGTGTGCTGAGTGCGTGCTGTATAGTGGTTAAGACCGAGTGTTTCTAGGGTATGCATTATAGCTATTGTAGCAAAAATGATAATATAGAGATAGGAAATAAGAGAAACAATTGAAATAGAAAATGATTGAGGTAAAGGGCGTTAAGAAATAGAGAAACCGATACTAGCAATCTCATTATTTCTGCTATTTCGTGAGTCAGCGAACATATTTCTAGTAATATCGAAATCTTACTATGACTTTCACAGAACGGGTAATTTACATAATTAAAAAGATTCCTACAGGGCGCGTGGCAAGTTATGGGCAGGTGGCAGCGCTGGCTGGTAGTCCTGGTGCAGCGCGGCAAGTAGGATTTATCTTGCGCTCGTCCACTTTAGATAGCCTGCCGTGGTGGCGCGTTATCAATAATGCAGGCGTGCTCTCTATAAAAGGCAGCTTTGAAGCAACGAAGAGCTTGCAAAAAGATTTATTGGAAAAAGAAGGAATAGAGGTATCTGAACAATTTACCGTTCCCATTGAAACATATCGATACCACCCCACCAAAGCCGCCCTCGCCACGTTCCACCAACTTCAAAAATAGCACTGCCATGGCAGTGCTATTTTCCAGATACATGATTCGTGATTCTATATTCTTAATTCAGCGCTTCGCCTATGCGTGGCTGCTCCGTCGTACCATACTAACTATCCAGAGGAGCACTACTGCGCCCACAACTGCTACGAGGAAGCTGTACAGATTGAATCCAGTTACTCCACTACCACCCAAGGCGCGGAAGATAAGGCCGCCGATGGCTGCTCCTAAAATTCCTATTACTACATTCATCCAGCCGTTTACGCGGCCGCCAGCTCCTGCCAGAGAAGAGGCAATAAAGCCAGCTATTGCACCGAACACTATCCAAAAAAGTATTGTAAGTAACATATAATAAGTTCTCCATCGTCAGTTTCCCGTTATGTATTTACAACAGGCAACTGACAATTACATTCTAATTACTTGTGAGAAGTCTTTTTTCGCGGGGGGACTTTTGCTCCCTTTTCGCGCGCTTCCGAAAGCCCTATGGCTATGGCCTGCTTTCGGCTTTTTACTTTTTTATTGCTTCGCCCACTTTTGAGCGTGTCCTCTTTGTATTCGCGCATTACTTTTTCTACTTTCCGCTGGGCTTTGTCGCTGTATTTCCTTGTACCCGTTTTTGTGCGTTTTTTTGTTGCCATACTGTATTGTTCCTTTCGCACTTACTTTTTATTTCCCATTTAGTATGAACGAGTCTCGTTAAAATAAAATGATTTACAGAATAGCAGCGGACAATTGTTATGTGGTAGCAGAGCAAGCAGGCTACAGTGCGCATACTCCTCTGGTAATTAACGTGGTGCCCGCTTTTTGACAGCCGCGCTTAACGAAAAAGTTAATGGTTTTTTAAGTTCTTCATGGCATGCTGTATACATCATTAATCCCACACCGCGAGAATAAAATAAACATATGGCAAATTCTCGCAATGGCCCGACAAACAAAGCCACCCAACGTGTCCGCAAATGCGCTGGCTCTCGAGGGAGCAATAAGAAGTAGTTCTTCGAGATACTGTATTGATATAAAAAATGACTATAGTGTGGACGAAACTCGCACATATAGTCATTTTTATTTTTTATGACTACTCTACACCTTTTGCGTTTCTAGATAGTTTGCCTGCTTTATCAGTCCTAAGTAAGTATCGTGTAATATTCCATTGCTCATGAGGCACCCTTGCACATCTTGGTCATAGCGTTGATTATGACCGTATATATCTGTTACCTTTCCGCCCGCTTCTTCTACGAGTATTTTTAGTGCAGCTACATCGTATGCGTGCGTATCGAGATAAATAGCTGCCGAGAGTTGTCCGCTGGCAACTAGCATGCCCATGTATACAATGGAAAATGCGTTGAGGGGGAGTATATTTGCTTGTTTGAATTGAGGGATGAGTTGAGAAAAATCGTATTTTGATCCTGCCCACAGTGATATTCCCATCATTGTATTGAACAGGCCATTCTCTGACGAGACATGCACCGCCCTGCCATTCAATGTACACCCCTTATTTTCTTCAGCCACAAACAGACGTCTTTGGAGTGGGTCATACACTACTCCCAATATGCTTTTTCCATCTCTTACCAATGCAAGAGAAAAAGCACAAGCGGGTATGCCGTGCGCAAAAACTGCTGTACCGTCTAGTGGGTCGCACACCCAGACAAAAGACTCGTGCGTTCCGTGACCACTCATTTCTTCGGCAATAATGGGAATGGTTGGAAATTTGGTTTGGAGAGTTTGTAGCACTAAAGAGTTAATTTCAGTGTCTACATTTGTTACTAGCGAAGAGTCAAATTTTGTATCAATTGTAATGTTTTGGCAAAATGCATCCCTAATAATTCTCCCAGCTTGGTACGCAAGAGCTACTGCCGCTTCTTTATGTGATTCCGAGGTACTCATATGATTTTATGAAAGATACAGAGAGGGCTAGTGACAAGGTAATTATACCCATTTAGATGAAAGAAATATTAAGACCCACATAGGCTACTTGCGTATGGGGAAATCTTTTTCATTATGCCATATATAAGCCACAATTAAACAATATTTTTCATTGACCGAAAGTGTTGGCAAATCTATACTCTTCATAAGAGCTTCAGGCGGGGCTCTATTGCAAGCAAGTTTTTAACGCGAGCAAAAAGAAGGAGGGGAAAACAATTATGGGGACGATAGCCCAAACTAGTCAAACGTATACTTTGCGTTTGACACAGAAGACGGCTCTCTGGCCCGAATTGGTGGTTGCTCCATACCTCCAAGCAGAGTTGGAGCAATGGGAAAGTGATATGGCGGAAGACTTCGCCATGTCGCCAAGCATTCTTAAGCCGAAATTCAAAAGCGGCCAACATACCCAGTATTATAAAGACGAAAATAAAGCTTTTGGAAATTTCGTTAGGAATCACCAATTAGAAGAGTTGGTTTTGCTTAGTGATCAAGTGTCTAATATTTCTCAGTATGTCTTTCGTTCGATAGGGATCGGACAAGGGCACGATCTAGAAGGTTTGGTTACTGCTGCCCGGCTTTTCGGTGTTAAGATTAAGGCCTATGACTGGGCTACATCTGCGCTTGAAAATGGCCGAGGTGTGCTTACAGAGCTTCTTGAACAAGACTCTGTGACAGACGTAACCCCGCAAAACATTCTGGAACGTGCAGAGCTTGGGCAATTGCTTGGGCTCGGTGCTGAGGAAAAAGACTGGCCATATATGCAAGGCCGACTCTCGATAGAAGATGCAACGCAGACGATATTAATTTCTCTGTCGCGTGTATTACAACATGTGTGCGACAAAAAAACGAAGGCGCACTTTCTGCAGGAACGCAGGGTGGTTCGCATTCTGAGAGGGCTTGGTAGAATTATCGCCTTGAATCCTCTATGTCGAGTGGTTATAGTTCATCCTTATCCTGAAGATGAACTGAATCAGCCGATTGAGAAGAAGTATCGAACTGCCGATCCATATACGCTCAGTTTTTTTGAGCAATGCATTAGCGAAGGCGCTGGTGCAGAGTGTGTTGAGCTTCGTCGCTCGACACATGAGTATATGGGTTGGCAACTCTATAGTGCATCTACTATAGGGCTACAACAACAAACACCTTGAGCAGAGATGGAATCCCCACCAATCTCTGCTCTCCCCCTACATTTTCATGAAACAATCCCTCGTTCAAAAAATAGCTATTTTAAATAAAACAGTTCTGGAGTGTTTTGGTGCGCCTACAGAACAATATATTGTAAAGAAATTTGTCGATACGGGCATAGTCGTTTTGGGTGCCGACTTTGGGTGTTCGTGGCTGAGGCGTTCGGGCCCTCGTTTTGAGCTAGGCTATAAGAGTCCAGCTATGCCGTATGCTCCAGAGCCTCCCCGTCGAAGTGATGGCGTTAATGCGCGGATACAGCGTTCAAAAGTGCCGTTGTTGATTGGAGATATTTTACCAAATCGCAAGGTCAAACAAGACTCTAAGCAGCACATGCGTGCTATCGCAGGTATACCTATCATATATAAGAATGATAATTATGGTAATTTAATCTATTGTTTTAAAAATCCGCGAAAATTTACACAGGAAGAAAAGAGTATTTGCGAATTTATTGGAAACGTGACCGCTCAAGCCATACGGATAAACCGTTTGTATGCAAATATAAGCGAGCTTAAACATACCCTCGACAATGCGCGGGATGCTATGTTTATTTTAGAGCCGGAAGATTTGCGCATTTTATATACGAACCAAACTGCGATAAAACATTTGGGCATGTCGGAGAAGCAGCTGGTGGGAAAGTCGGTGCGAGAACTACAAACCGGCATACCACTGGATTCATTCCAGGAAATTATTCAAGCAGTGGTGGAGAACCCTGCAGAGCGCCGATTGTTTGAAACTGAAATTACCTTGCCTGGACAAACCATTATCCCCATTGAAGTTTCGCTTGAGCATGTAGTGAAGGAAAAGTCTGCGGCAGAACCAAGACTCCTTGCTACTGTGCGCAATTTAACAGACCAGAAAAATGCTGAAAGCGAAATTAAGCGCAGTATGTATTACGACAAGCTCACGGGCTTGCCGAACCGTAAGTACCTTATGGAGGAGCTTCCTAAGGTAGTAGAGGCAGCAAAGTTGGAGAAGCGCCAGTTCGCAGTTATTTTTGGAGATTTAGATAAGTTCAAATTTATAAACGACATGCTGGGTCACGAGCAAGGTGACTTGCTACTAGTAGAGGCGGCAAAGCGGTTGTGGGATGCAGTAGAGAAGCGCGATATGGTGGCGCGTACGGGTGGCAATGAATTTATTTTGTTACTGGAACACATGCAGTCCATACAGGACATAGAGCGAGTGGCAGAGCGTATCCAAGCTGCTTTCTCAGAAGCCTTTATGCTCGAAGGTCAGGAGATATATATGAGTATATCCCTTGGCATAAGTGTGTTCCCAAACGACGGTACCGATGTGCAGGCGCTGTTGCGCAACGGGCAGGCAGCGCTTCGGTCGGTTAAGGCTACGGGCGGTGGTTCGTTTAGGCACTACTACGGCGACATAGCTGCAGTTTCTCCAGACCAGCTTAAACTACAACAACAGTTGCGTCAGGCAGTGAGCAAGGGCCAGCTCGTAGTGTACTATCAGCCAGCCATAAGCCTTGCCAATGGAAAAGTGCTGGCAGCAGAAGCGTCGCTGCGTTGGAAACATCCGGAACGTGGCCTGCTTTTGCCGGAGGACTTTATGCCCCGCGCAGAAGAAAATGGTTTTGTCGTGGAAATAGGCTATTGGCTTGTTCGCGAAGTGGCAGGGCATATTAAAGCATGGCAAAAGAAAAAACTAGGGACCATTCCGGTAAGTATAAATTTGTCGTACCGCCAACTAGCTCAGCACAACATTGTGGAAGACATGACCAAGATTGTCTCAGCAGCAGGCATTGTTCCGCAGCTTCTGTCCATTGAGGTGACCGAGAGCACGGTGATGAAGGATTTAAATCTTGCGCTGGCCGTACTTACAAAGTTTAAACGACTAGGCTGTAAAATATTGGTGGATGGTTTTGGGCGAGGGTATAGTTCTTTGAAAGACCTCAAGCAAATGCCCATAGATAGCATTAAAATAGATCCCTCGTTTATTCAAAGCATTGGCACAGATAAATACGACAATGCCATAGTGACCGCCATTATATCTTTAGCGCACGACATGAAGCTCCTGGTAGTTGCAGAAGGTGTCCATGAGAGTGCCCATATAAAGTTTTTGGCTGAACATGGGTGTGACATGGTGCAAGGGGATTGGTTTACAGAAGCATTGCCAGAGCACGGGTTTGTTTCGTGGGTGTCTGAACTGAACAAAGTTCGCAAAAAATAGCGTATCGTACAACATCATATATATACTAAAACTCCTCATATGTTTTTCAGAGGAGTTTTGTATAATATAAGTGGTTTTGTATAAGTAAATACCAAGCCTATGAGATTAAACATATTTACCAGGCAAGCACTTCGCCTTCCTCATACAAAAGTATCGGGTCCTCATGCGGGGTGTACCCTGTGTAAGGATTTTCGGGCAAATTATTACCAAAACATATTTCGGGGAAATGGTTTCTATTTTTAATCTGGGAAGGCCCCTACGCACAAAGCGTGTGGAGGCGGACAACTCAGACTATGGAGGCAGCTTATGCCTAAAACAACCAAGTTACTTACGAATTTTGTAAAATATATTGGTGCAAAAAAGCACGGAGTTAAAATAAAATACGAACGGACTCCAGCTGGTGGTATCCCTGGCATGGCCGCGGGGTCGGTGTTTCGCAGTAGCGTGCTTCGCCCGCTCTGTCGTATACGCAATACAGATAGATTTGTTCGGGCAATGAGCAAGGACTCCATTCATCATTCCATACTACATTCAGGCCGGGTGTTTGAGTGTCCAACGTAGCGAACTATGTACTGAATGCCATGGAGTGTCCCTATTCTGCCCAGCTTTCTGGGCAGAATTTGTTTTATTTGGGTATTCATATGTTCTTCATGTGGTCATCATACTATAATGGAAGATACTCATATACTAATGAGCGCACCGATGCCATGGCCGCAGGGGTGCCATACGACTGACTAAAAAAGCAGTCACATTAGTATATGTTTGTATCTACAGGGTTGATATCTATATTTAGTAGCTAAAAATTTTATGGTTATACTCCTTATTGAAGATGAACCTAAGCAGTCAGAATTTATTGCTACCGCGCTGGAACAGGCAGCCTATGTGGTGGATACTGCGTATGATGGAGAAGAGGCGCTTAAAAAAATTGAAGTACGTGACTACGACTTAATGATAGTAGATTTGCACCTACCAAAGGTTTCGGGTGAAGAGCTTATTGGCCGGATTCGTGAGCTCAAACTTGCCACGCCCATACTAGTGCTTACAGCAAACGACAACACCGACACCAAGGTGCTTACGCTTAACACGGGGGCCGATGATTACCTGACCAAGCCATTTGCACTAGACGAACTCCTTGCGCGCGTGCGCGCGCTCATGCGTCGTCCGGCAGCGGTGGTGCCGCATACGTTTGTGGCGGGGCAGCTAGAGCTGCGGTATGGTACCCACGAAATTAAGGCTGGAGAAAAAGTAGTGAAGCTCACTCGCAATGAGTTTAGGCTCCTCGACTTTCTTGTTCATAAACCAGACAGGGTCTGTACTCGGGCTATGATAGAAGAGCATGTTTGGGGGTATAACACTACCAACGAAAGCAACGTTATAGAAGTGGTGGTATACAATTTGCGTAGAAAGCTTGGTCCGCAAATAAAGAAATATATTCAAACTGTACCGAACATTGGGTATCGTTTTAAGCCCGAATAGTTGTATTCGCCCTTGTCGTATGCCACCTATAACAATATAGCGTTATACCATGCAGGGAAGGCATTGCCCTCTTGGTATACATGCTATATTGTTATATTGTTTTCTCGTCATAATAGTACCTCTATGGCTCGCGCGCTTTCGTCAAAAAAAACTGCATCCACAAAAGCTGCCAAGCTTTTAAGTTCGCCTGAGCTGCGAGAGTTGCTGTTGGACCATTTTAATTTGTCTGGTTTGGTCATTGTAAGTCCTGACCGGCAAGTGATATATGCTAGTCCAAAAGCGTTGCAAGCGCTGGAGTTAAATACGAGTCAACTCGTGGGGAAAAATTTTGCAGAAGCAGTGCCTTTATTAGATAACCACGGCGTCCTTATACCCGATGAAAAAAGGCCAAGCTATAAGGCGCTCACCGGAACTTCTGTGCAGGCCACTATGTTTTTTTGTCAGTATCGTCAGCCTGCAACCGGTGAGTTGTTTCCGTTGGCAGTGCGGGCTGCTGCTATCCGCAAAGGAAAAAAAGTTTTGGGGGCAATAGTTGAACTGAGACGCACAGTAAAACAGCTGAATGTAGATGGCATGAAGTCTTTGTTTACTGGGTTTGCTGCTCACCAGCTCAAAACACCGAGCTCCATAGTAAAAGGCTTCTTGGAACTCATGATGCGCCAGGGCAGGCAGGCATATAAGCCCGAGCAGTGGCATTTTTTAAGTTCTGCCTTTGAGGCAAACGAGCGACTCATCCGGCTCTCTCAAACGCTGTTAAAAATAACTCGGTTAGAGGGTGGTATGGTTGAGCTTGCCGTTACAAAAACGAACATTGCGCGGATCTTAGAAGACCGGGTGCTTGCCTATAAGCGTGCAGCTAAGGAGCGTCAGGTTACGGTAGACTTTTCTGCAGACGAAGCAGCTATGCAGGTTTCCACAGATCCTTCATTTGTTTCGGAGATTGTAGATGTGCTGGTAGACAACGCGCTTAAGGTAATGCCCGTTGGAGGTAAGTTGTTGCTGGGTGTGCAAGTCCATGTAGGTAAATTAGAAATTTCAGTTACTGACCAAGGGCCGGGTTTGCCCGAAGAAATTCTGAATAAACTCCGTGGCCCCATAGCCCAGCACCAGCCAGGCTCTTCCACTGGTGGAAATGGACTGGGGCTGTATATGGCCAGAAAGTATGCAGCTATGCTTAGGGGTGATATTTGTGCAGAGAATGTAGACTCCGGGGGTGCACGGTTTACTTTGTCTGTCCCAGCGAGTGAGAGTGAGTTTTAAGAAGCATGCGAGCATGTAAACATATAAACATATAAGCATGTAAACAAAATACGACTGCCACTGGCAGTCGTATTTGTATTTTTGCTTATATGTTCTTTTGTTTACATGTTTGCATGCTTACATGTGTTTGTATGCTTGCATGGCCAACGCAGTCGTTGGGGTTTCCACTGGGACGTTTGGCCGTGGAGTCGTCATGGGCATGTCGGGTGGTGTGGGGTCGGTTGGGGGAGCTGGGTTCGGCATAGGGACTTCAAGGGGTGGTGTAGTGGTATCTAGTGTCATAGTATGATGTTTAATACAATGCCACTACACTATACAAATATAGCCTGAAGGAAACATGAACGCGCGATTTCTCTTCCAGACAGCTTCAGTCATAAATGCGCTAAGCTGGAATGGCGGCAAATTGTTGTACTTTGGCTACAATGGACGCGCCATTAATTTCCGAAAAACTAGAGGTGTTGAGTTGCATAAGGCCGCCAATGGTGAGCGGGGTGTACTGGGCTACGTACGCATGCAAGCCTTCGGCATCCATGGGTATGGCGTGGTGTCCGGGGTGGCGTTCTTTATGGGCTATGCGCGCGTTAAATCTTTCCAGCAAAATAGCCGAGTCTGCATGGCAAAAAATTTCTATAAAGTGCGCGTTGTAGGTGGCAGCTAACTTTTGCATGCGCAGCCTATCGGTTTCTGGTTTGAAGTTTGCTTCAAGCACAAACGAATTTTTGCTTTGGAGTTCGGTTTCAAGTATATGCTAGAGAATTTTCATGCTTGCAACGCCCAACTTTTTTGACCACTCAGCATCGCTCCAGCCAAGAGTATCGAACAGGCTTTCCTTTATCTCATCTTTGTAAAAAAACGGGAGAGAAAGTTCTTTGGACAACAACTTGCCAATGGTAGTTTTACCTGCCCCAGGTGGGCCAGAAATAATAATTTGGAAGTTCATAGGTTCTCTTAGTATGAGCCTCTAGAGCGCCAAAAGTCAATGTTTATAACTACTTTGGAAGCAATTGGACAGCTGACACCATTTATGATATAATAAAAATAAGTTACATTCTTCATGCATTGGCCTGTCCAATCTAGGACAGCTTTTTTAATAGCCAATGTTTACTCTTGGATTCCCAAGGGTTCCAGCAGAAGATATCCTTACCTTACTTTTTTGAGGAAGGAAGACGGTAAAATAGCCGCTCTCAGTTTGAGAAACGTACATCATAAGCGATGTGCGTGCGGTATGTATAGTGCAGCCCCTGCGTGGGCCGTACGTATATTTTTTCTTGCCGTCATGCTTAGGCCCTTCATGGGCTGCGCTTTTACAAGTATATGTGTAAGCGCACTACTTCGCAGAATGAGGCTTGAAAGAATATAGATATGAATAAGACAACAAGTGCGGCCGAGGTAAACCTTGAGTCGCCGGCTACGTTTGAAGGACTGGGGATACACGAAAAGTTTTTGGTTATGTTGAACAGGGCTGGCTATACAGTGCCAACACCTATTCAGCAGCAATCCATCCCTATTAGTTTGAAAGGGGAAGATGTTCTCGGTATTGCGCAAACAGGTACTGGTAAAACCCTGGCTTTTGGCGTGCCAATGATTCAGCGCCTTGTCCAAGAAAAAGGTATGGGTTTGGTAGTACTGCCAACTCGAGAACTTGCAGTACAGGTAGAAAGTTCACTGCACCGCATAGGCAAAGAAATTGGTCTTCGCACTGCGCTGCTTATAGGTGGTGAACCAATGGGTAAGCAAATGAGAGCGCTTCGCAGTAATCCGTACATTATTATAGCCACTCCTGGTCGTCTCATAGACCACTTGGAACAAAAAACCATCAGCCTAGATACAGTAAAGGTACTCGTGCTGGATGAAGCCGATCGCATGCTCGACATGGGATTTGCACCACAGCTCAAGCGCATACTTCAGTCTGTGCCTGCTGAGCGACAAACCATGCTCTTCTCTGCAACCATGCCCGATGAGATTGTAAAAATAGCTGCAGGGTACATGAAACTTCCGGTGCGGGTAGAAGTTGCTCGTGCTGGCACTGCCTCTAAAAACATTACCCAGGAAGTAGTGTTTGTGCACAAGGCAGATAAACTTGCAGTACTGAAACAGCTTCTTTCTGAAGAAGCTGGTAACATTTTGGTATTTAGCCGAACCAAGTTTGGCGCAAAGAAAATTGCCAGCAGCGTTCGCGATTGGGGTTTTTCTTCTACCGAACTTCACTCCAACCGTACGCTCAATCAGCGCCTTTCTTCTTTGCAGGGTTTTAAAACTGGTAAGTATAAAGTGTTGGTGGCAACCGATATTGCTGCTCGCGGTATAGATGTGACTGGTATAGCACTGGTAGTAAATTTTGACTTGCCTATGCAAGCAGAAGATTACGTGCACCGCATTGGTCGTACTGGCCGTGCTGGTTTGTCTGGTAAAGCTATTTCGTTTGCTGCTCCAGAACAGCGCCGCGATGTGCGAGACATAGAACGTCTCATTGGCCAAATGTTGCCCGTAAAGCAACTTGGCAAAATAGAACGCTTGGCTCCTACTCCACGCTCTGCTGAACAGCGAGAAGAGCGACCTCGCACGTTTGCGCCTCGTACTCCTCGCGCTGAAAATCCGTTTTCAACCAAACCTCGTGCTGGTTTTGGCGGTCGTTCTCACAGTGGCAAGTCAAGCGCTGGTCGCAGCCGTTCCAGTTTTGGTGGCGGCGCTGAGCGCAGCAGTGCACGGCCATCGTTTGGTCGCAAACCTTCCTTCCGTGGCGGCATGCAAGAACGTCCACTGCCATCGGGTAGCAGACGTTCTGGTCGCGGTCGCTCCTAGGCATAACGTATATACCAAAAAAGGCACAGGTGTGCCTTTTTTGTTTTCATATTATCTTCACCAGCCCACCGTATACTAGTAGTACTGCTAGTTCTAGAGTACTGGCAGCGATCCTTAAATGAAAGGACGGATATGGCAAATGCTACCACTCCAAACAAGAGCGCGAAAAAGCAATCCGCAAATAAAAAAGAAGGCGAAGGTTTTGAATTACTTGAAGATATATTCGACTTCTAAATTCCGCCCGGAACATTAATTGTGAAAGGAATATATATGGCAGATACTAACGACGATCCTGTAGAAGATATAATCAATCCTAAAAAAGAAAATACTGGTACCGGCATTGGGGTTATAGATGACCTAAACAAAGCATAGCCAGTTAGCCCACTTTACCAGCGATGGTTAACAGTACTATTAACACGAAAGGAACTATATGGCTGCAGATGACGACATAGCATCCGCACAAGCGGATGAAGAGGCTGCTCAAAGCGCTTTGGATGATGCCAAAGAAGCAGAAGCAAGCGCCCATGAAAGAAAGGCCGCAGAGGTACGCGATAGTGAATCGTAAGGACGTATTGATACTATATATAACACCGCCTATTCAAGCGCAATAGGCGGTGTTGCGTTATTTCCCGATATTTTGCTATAATTGGACAGCCAGTTTTGGCAGCAAAATTGTATATTCGGGAGTAGCTCAGCGGTAGAGCGGCACGCTGTTAACGTGATGGTCCTGGGTTCGATCCCCAGCTCCCGAGCCAACAAAAAAGTAGTACTTTAGTACTACTTTTTTGTTGGCTCGATGAGGAGTGCAGGGATCGAAGGGAACGGTCCCGTACCGCAGGGAATTTCATGCGAATACTTGCAGCATGAAATAGTGGCGGGGTCGCGTTAGGTGAGAACTGAAACGACCTTAAGGAGTTGAAGTTCCACCGTGGGTGACCAATCCCCAGCTCCCGAGCCAACAAAAATACGTCACCTTTTGGTGGCGTTTTTTTCTTGGCTCATGGAGGAGCGCAGGGATTGAAGGGAACGGTCCCGTACCACGGGAATTTCATGCGAACACTTAGGGCTCCCACACTACTTGGGCCTTTAGGTTAAGTAGGGTGGGAAGAGGAGTAATCCTGAAAGGAATAAGAGTAAGTCTTTCTAAAGTTTACTTACATGACTGCAAGGCATTGCGACGAATTCCAGAATTATAGAAACTCGATTCGGCTTTTCTTAACTTCCTTTTTGAACTTAGGAACTTTACGTTCATGTTGACAAAAGTACATATTAGTGCTTAAATATATAAGCTGATTTTGCAGCAAAACAAAAAGAGTTCGCCCGAACTCTTTTATTTTTTGTTCTTCGACAATCCACAGAGGAGGCGCGATGAATTTCGGTTTTGTAAGTCAACATGGTCTTGGAAGTTTGCAGCAAGAAGTTATTGAGCGTAAAGGAATTGGGCATCCGGACACCCTAACTGACGCGTTAGCTGAACGTATGTCGGCTCACTACGCCCAGTACACATTGAAGCATTACGGAGTTATTTTGCACCATAATTTTGACAAGTTACACATACTTGGCGGTGCAACAGAGCTAGATTTTGGCGGTGGTAGGCTGATACGCCCCATCAGAGTTATTATAAACGGTAGAGCGTCTGCAAGCTTCGCCGGTGAACAACTGCCTGTCCAGTACATTCTGGGCGATGCAGCACGGTCATTCTTTCAGGAGCGTTTTCCTGGATTGATTGACCCGGCTCGCGACCTTGAATTTCACTGGCTGGTCAGTACTTCCAGTAGCCCAGGCAGAACTAAGCGGACTACTGGGGCGAGAGCATACATGTTTAATCCTCGGACAGTCGCCGAAGTGAAAGGTTACGACGGTCCCTTGGTCAACAACGATACTTCCATGGGGTGCGGCTACGCGCCGTATTCTATTCTGGAAGCAGCGGTGTTGGGTCTGGAGAGGGATTTGAACAGCAGTGTCCGGAAGGATGAATTCCCATGGCTTGGTACCGACATTAAAGTCATGGCCGTGCGGCAAGATGATCTCATTTCCATTACGGTGTGCTTGCCGCAAATAGCAAGTAAAGTGGCAAGTGAACGCGCGTACCAAGAAAATTTGGCTACGTTGGACCGGCATATCAGGAGACAGCTTGCCCGGCTACTTCAAGGCGCGCCGTTCGAACTGGGGTATAACACCCGCGACAACAGGCGTACAGGCGATTACTATCTTACTGTCACAGGCACTGCCCTTGAGTCTGGCGATGAAGGAGTAGTGGGTCGCGGTAATCGCATCAACGGTCTTATTACACCATTCCGACCGATGAACTTGGAAGGGGTGTGTGGTAAGAATCCACTCTACCATACGGGAAAGTTATATAACATAGTGGCGCAGCGAATCGCTGAGCGTATTCACCGCGAAACTGGCGCGTACTGCGAAGCGTACTTAGTGGGCCAAAGTGGACAAGCGTTGCTTGACCCGTGGTCTGCAACTATACGCAGCGCAGATACTAACTTGGATGCAGCAACTGCCCAAGCGTGGGCAGTTGAAGAAATACAACAAATTCCTGCTATAACCCAAGCGTTGGTGAAGCAGGAATTGACGTTATGGTAAGAAAGGGAAAACCATGCGCAAAGAACCACAAGACTACTCGCAGGCGCGAGATAGTTTCCTTTTGGAGAGGGGTTGGGCGTGTGCAGTCTGCCCCCGTTGCCAAAAACCATTTTTTACCAAACAGCGTTATCCATTGAATACGTGTGGCTCATACCGGTGCGAAGGTGGATATGTATTTTTGCAACGCCCCGCACCCAAGATAAAATTGACTGCCGCAGCGGCGGTAGATCATTTTTGTTTTACGGAGTTTGTTCGTGCGCCGACCATAGATTTGGTTCGGCGTGGCGAGCGGACTTTGTTTGCAAGCGCAGCTGGTCAAGTTCATGATGCTTGTATCTATGGCGGCGATATTACTATCGCTCCGCAGTGTTCGGTACTGCAGCCGGTTGTAAGGCTACAGTGTCTGCATGCAATAGATGAGCAAGATGGATTCTCCAGTAGTTTTCTCAACGCAGGGTTGGCTTGGTGGCAAGCGAGTCCTGAGCAGCACTTTCAAGCGTTCGACAAGTTGCTCCAGTACTTGTCCCTACACGGAATATGTGTTGGGCACTTGGCGTTGAAACTCGACAGCGCAGAGAATGTGTGGGGCGACCTGCACGTACCCACGGACAGTCTAAAAATGAATTATGGTGGACTCGAAATTGGCATAGCCAACTTCTTTAACCATATTCAAACACCAAATGGCGAATCAAGCTTTAGCGACATTAGTCTTGGCGTGGAGAGGTTTGTATGGGCTGCGAATAAAAACGGCTCGTACTTTGACGACCTCGCTCCGGTCCAGTATGCTTCTGAGGTAAAAAGAAGCGTGCTAGACGCGGTACGCACGGCCACTTTGCTTATGGCTTCCGGGCTTACTCCTGGGAGCGTCCATCACGGGCAAAAGCTCCGCCTCATTCTGGGTCAGCTTCGCGACATTGGGTTCTGCCTTGACTGGTTTGGACTTGTCCGGTACTTCCACCAATTTTGGCGGCAGTTTATCGAACTGAGCCGGACAGAGGTGGAATGTTATGAAGTATTAGAGCAAGAGCTAATGCACTTGCGCAATACCAGGCCTAACTAATTCCATTCCATGACTAACATATTTCTTGGCGGCGGGGGGTCTGCTATAGACTCCTTGCCGCTCGACCAACACTTTGCCAATCTTTTAGATAAGCAGAAACTGCTTGTCTATATTCCCAACGCCATGACCTCGCGCCCTTTTTCAGAGTGCATGGAATGGTTTACACATACGTTTGCTCCTTTGGGAGTAAATCGTATAGAAATGTGGGATCGGCTGCAGCCGCAGGCGGATGTTTCCGAGATTGCGGGAATATATGTGGGCGGCGGCGATACGGGCAGGCTTTTGAAACTGATACGAGAATCGCACTTTTCGGAATACATAGTAGAAGCGGTCAAGTCAGGCGTGCCAGTCTACGGCGGTAGCGCTGGGGCTATTGTACTTGGCCGTGACATTCGCACTGCGCCAGAAGCGGTTAATCTATCCTTGCAAGATGCAACAGGGTTAGGTTTGCTTGCTGATGAGTGCGTCGCGTGTCACTATGTCCCAGAACGAGAAACCAGTGTTTGTCACGCTGTATCGTCATTGGGCTACTCTATAATTGCTATTCCAGAAAAGTCCGGTTTGTATTATAACGGTCAAGTATATTCGGTTTTCGGAACCGAGTCTGCTTGGCTTTTTTCTATGGATGAGAAAAAAGAACTGCTGTCAGGGGAGAGTTATACGCTGTAATAATTATTGTATTTTATAAATTTAATTGAATTACCTATGGCAACCATAAACCCTTGGATAAACTTTAACGGGAATGCAGAAGAAGCATTTACCTTTTACAAATCCGTCTTTGGTGGGGATTTTGGTAAAATAGTACGGTTTAAAGACCTGGCAAGCGCTGAGTTTCCTGTGCCCGAAGCAGAAGCAGAGAAGATAATGCTTATTACCTTACCCATTGGTCAGGGTAGTGCGCTCATGGCTAACGACGTACCGGAAGTACTGGGCAAAGTAAACGAGCGCGAAAACCGCAGCAAGATTTCCGTACGCGCGGAAAGTAAAGAAGAAGCCGACAAACTCTTTACCGGCCTTTCCGCCGGGGGAGAAGTAGAAGGCCCCATGGGCGACGGCCCCTGGGGGTCCTATGCCGGTATGTTCCGCGACAAATACGGCATTGAGTGGATAATTGAATTTGACCCTAGCAAATAAAGGTTTGTAGAGCCTACAAAAAACACCTGTTTCAAACAGGTGTTTTTTGTTATTCTATTGCCATGGAAGATTACAAGACGAGAGCGGTTAATCCGCAACAGTATGATTCTCCCGACCTGGATTGGAGAATAGACGGAGACGAGAACGCTTATTGGCGCATATTTTTTCGCGACCATTTAAGGCCATTTTTAAATGATCTTCCGGGCAAACGAGTTTTGGATATTGGAAGTGGAGTTGGCCAGCTGTTTAATATGCTTAAGGAGTTAGGCGCGGCAGAAATTGTTGGGCTTGAACCATCAAAGAGGAATGTAGAAGCCTCTCGAAAAACCTACCCTGATATTGTTGTGCTTCAAAAGCCACTTGAACAGTTTAGCTCAGACGCGCAATTCGATGTTGCAATAAGTATTATGGTATTTGAGCATATCTCCAATATCGATTTTGCTTTCAGTAAAGTATCCAATTTATTAAAAGGGAAGGGTAGATTCTATTTAATTGTTGGTGATATGGAATGCTTTATCCAGTCAATACCAGGAGCGGAGGTAGACGCGCAGCCTTTGCCAGGAGGTGGCTATGCCACAAAAACAGTTAGACCAAATGGAGTAATGTTCGATATCTTTCGCCCACTAGCAAGCTATATTAACAGCGCTGAATCGAATGGTTTAAAGCTTGTTGATCAAAAGGGTCTAGTTTCAACCTCCGAGCAGCATACATCCATGGGCGGTAAGCCAATTTGTCATTTGCTAGTTCTTGAGAAATAAATTACGGCTTTATAGTACATAGGAAAACATATGAAAAAACTTATAATGTGGAACTTGGTTACGCTGGATGGGTATTTTGAGGGGGAGAAGCCGTGGGACTTGGAGTTCCATAACTTAGTGTGGGGCGAAGAGCTGGAAAAGTTTAGCATAGAGCAACTTAAAACAGTAAGTGCGCTCGTGTTTGGCGAGCGGACCTACAAAGGCATGGCCGACTACTGGACCAAAGCTACAAACGAAGGCGAAGTAACAGGCTTCATGAACAGCCTGCCAAAAATAGTTTGCTCTACCACATTGCAAACTGCAGACTGGAACAACACCACCATAGTGCGGGACGCAGTTGCCGAACTCACCAAGCTGAAACAAGAGGGAAGTGGTAACCTGTTTGTGTTTGGGAGTGGCGAACTTTCCGACTCCCTTATGAAGGCCAACCTCTTTGACGAGTACCGCCTCTGCGTTGTACCCGTCTTCCTCGGCAAAGGCAACCGCCTCTTTAAAGAAGGCCTGCCCTACCAAAAACTCAATCTGTTAGAAACAAAACCCCTCCACACCGGCGGCGTCATCCTCACTTACGCCTCAGCATAAACCCTAACTTTCAAACAGCACTACATCCGTGGTGCTGTTTTGTTTGCCAAAATTTAGCCCCAGGCGTTTGGCTGGCTATACTTGGAAAGAATTTCGCGTAGTGCTACAGTTAGGGCAAGTCTGACAATGCTTAGTACTGTTTACTGATATATATTTTTACGAGTCAAAAATTTCTCCACAAAGTTGATACGCTATATACCGTATACGTTATTTTTATTTTAAGGCTACTATGGCCTACCAAAATTACGAGAAAAATGAGAGTAAGTTGTCTCACCATAAGCAGTTTAAGAAGGAGTTAAAACCTCCGCTCCTTACGCTTAATATGACAACCTATTCTTGGATAAATGACCGCATGCCTGAAATGTTATGGGCGGTTTTAGTCATTGGGAATATAGAAAGAGAAATTGCCTTAAAATTTTTCAGAACTATTGCCGAATTTGTACATAAGAATCCTGACTGTTCAGATGTAACACTTACTGGTATTAGCAAATTTCATGAAGAAAAGAAAAAGCAATTTATTCAACTTGCCACAAGCTGGTCAGAGGAAGTAAAAAATGTCTTAAAGCCTTTGATGTGGCTTGAGCAGCTACCAGCAAAAGAAGTATGGAAGGAATTGCTAGGAGAACCTGCAAGGAAGGATGAAGATTTTAATAAACTAGCCAATGGCGTATCTAAGACTTACTGGCACCAATCAGAAGCAGCTACTGACTGTAGATGGATTAAATTTTTGTGCCAGATACTAGGCGGAAAAATGTCTTTTACAAAAGGTATGGAAGATAAAGTAAAAGGTGTTTTAGAATATCCAAACTACGGAGATTTGAAAACTATAAGACCCTTTATAAGGGCATCTGAAATTATGCCATCCGACCCTGATGCGGATAAACCTTTTCATAGTGATTGGTCATTTAATTTTTGGCAACAATGTTTTGATGAAACTGGTTGTCTCCCAGAAGAGAAGGTTAGTCAGAAAATCCGAAAGAAACAAGACGATTTGTTTCAAGAAATGAAAAAATCAAGAGAGTTTAGATTAAAGCAAATAGTTGATGTAAGACATAATTTAATTGAACACTCGATTAAGGAGTCAAAAATTTCTTCTGTAGATGCAAGACATGAAGGAAGTTTTGGTTTGGCTTTGTATGGTCTCTCTCTGTATATTGAAATTATTTTTTATACAGTATCACTCTCGATTACGGGCAGATTGGCTATGCGAGCTTTAGTAGAGTGTTATATAACATTTAAGTATTTATTACAAAAGGAAAAAAGTGAGCCAGCCATATGGGACACTTATCGCGAGTACGGAAACGGGCAACTAAAGCTGCTTTATCTAAAACTCAAAGAAATGAACCAGAAGATAGGAAGTATTGAAATTGATACACTAGACGAATTAGCGAATGAAGATAAATCGGTTGAGTTTGTTCCTATAAATCTAGGGAATTGGGACTCTGAAAATTTGAGAAAAATGGGCGCAGAAGCTGGGCTTAAAGATTTATACGATAAATACTATAGCTATACATCTGGTTTCATGCATGGAAGCTGGGGAGCTGTCAGAGAGTCTATTTACCAAAAGTGCGTAAATCCTCTTCATAGATTTCACAGAATACCTATTTTTGATATGCCTTTAATGTCGAGTGTGGTTGACGATGCAACAGAAATTATGAATGGCATCCTAGAATGTTTGTCAGTAGCATATCCTAAATTTGATGATAGATTATTAAATTCTGATAGCCTAGACAAAACAGAGGCTAAGTCAGAAGAACTAAGCCCTCAACCAATTAAAGCAAGTAGCATCGCTAAGGGAATACATCATAGCATTAAAAATGCGGAAAGATATGTTCAGTCAGCTAAGGAGCTGAAAACTAAAGATAAACAGGCTGCCTATCTCTTATTTCTTTATGCGCTAGAAGAAATGGGAAAAGTTCCTTTAATTTGGAATGCTTTATTTCATACAGAAACAAAGAGTGAATGGCTAAAGTGGCAAAGAAGGTTCAAAGACCATGCAGAAAAATTTTGGTTTAGTAGAGATCTTGAAGATTTTGATGAGAGGAAATTATCTAACAAAGAAAATAAGGCGGAAACAAAAATGGCAGCTAAAAAACTAGATGTATCTTACGTTAGCTTTGATGGTGAATTTCAACCCCCTGAAGATGTAGGCGAAGAGGAATTGGCGAAGATAGAGTTAAATTGCGAACGCAGAATCGCGTTCTTAAAAAGAAATCATAAATCAATTGAAGAGGACGAAAAAAGAATTGTAGAAGGTTATAAAAAAATGAAAGGTCTGACACAGGAAGAATTGAAAGAAATGATCAAGAACATGCAAAAAGAAAAATCGGATTAGATTAAGTGGTAAATTTATTTAACTTCCTCACCTTGTACAATCGCTAAATTGTAAACTGACCGAAATTCCCCATGTTGTTAACATAATTCGAGCCACAAAAAAACATCAGGATGCGCGGTGTTTTTATGTTTTTGGTGTAGTAGTTCGTAGAGGATTGAAAATGTTATAATACCACTGTGAATACTATTAAAAATGCACAACGAGTATATTGCAAGGACCGGGTGGCGTGGCGGTTGTGGTCGGTGTATGACAGGAACCATGGCCGCAGGCAGGAATATTAAGGCTAATCATTATAGGCAATAACGCATACTATATATGTCTCCATACAAACACACGCAAGTTAGTTGGTTTGTGATTACCATTACCCTAGTGGTGCTGGTGTTTTTTGGGTGGCTGCAAGTGACTAGCAGACTGGAGCCGGCATCAGCTGACTCGGGTGCAAACTTTTTGGTAACGGCGGTAATGGCGCTGGTCTTGTTTGTGCTGGCGTCTTTTTCTTCGCTTACCGTAAGTGTGGACGAGCAGAGTGTAAAAATTCGTTTTGGCTGGGGCATTTTTCGGAAAACTTTCTTACTTGCCCAAGTTGCTACAGTTAAGCAAGTACAAAACCCCTGGTACTACAGCTGGGGCATACACTATTGGCTATGGCCTAAAATGTGGGTTTTTAACATTGCCGGCTTAGGCGCAGTGGAACTTACTATGAAAAACGGGAAAATCTTTCGCATAGGCACAAACGAACCAGAAAAACTTGAGAGTGCCATTAAGTAGGATGTACATTCCTAGCTAGTAAACTGTAACAACGAGTATATTTTATGGCAGAAATAAAGACCAAGGCGACTAAGGAGAGTGCGACTAATTTTTTGAACACTATTACGCCGGACGAGAAAAAGAAGGATGCTTTGGCGCTGCTTAAATTGTTCAAAGACGTTACCGGAGAGAAGCCGGTTATGTGGGGCCCGAGCATTGTAGGGTTTGGGAAGTACCATTACAAGTCTGATAAGAGTAGCCAGGAAGGCGATTGGTTCCATGTGGGCTTTTCTCCAAGAAAGCAAAACTTAACGCTCTATATATTGGCGTGGAAAGCAGAGGAGCCAAAGGAGTTGGCTAAGCTTGGGAAGTTTAAACGAGGCGGCGGGTGTTTGTATATAAACAAGCTCGTGGACATAGACCAGAAAGTTTTAGCCAAGCTTATAAAAGACATATATATGTACCGGAAGAAAATCCACAAAAAAGAAGAACGATTGCGCGATGTTAAAGATGCTAAATAGAGTTTAATCTGGGAAAACATATGAGAAAAATAATTGTAATAGAGTTCATAAGTTTAGATGGCGTTATGCAGGCACCGGGTGCTCGTGAAGAAGACACTTCCGGAGGTTTTACATTTGGCGGCTGGACGGTTCCTCTTGGAGACGGGTTTTTGGAAGAGGTTATGCAAGAGCAAATGCAAGGGCCTTACGAATTGCTTTTAGGTCGTAAAACGTACGATATTTTTGCTGGGTACTGGCCGGAGCACGAGTCTGGTTGGCCGGGGGTGAACAAGTCTAAAAAATATGTTGTTTCTAGTAGCTTTACAAACCCAACGTGGGAGAATACCGTTGTGATACAGAGTAATGTTGTAGAAGAATTGAAGAGACTAAAAAGTCAGGACGGGCCAAACCTGCATGTGTGGGGGAGCGGCAACCTTGTTCAAACATTGCTGAAAAATGATTTGGTTGATGAATTGTGGTTGAAGACTTATCCTCTTACGCTCGGAGCAGGTAAGCGTTTATTTGCAGAAGGCACTATTCCGGCAGCTTTCAAGCTAATGGAGTGCAAAACTTCGCCAAAAGGGGTTGTTGTTGCAAACTACGAACGCGCAGGAGAGGTGCAGACTGGTTCTTACGTCTAATGTTGGGAAAGTCTACCAGGTAAGTGTGAGTTGAGGAGTTAAGACTAGTGCTGCGGATGCAGAATAAAAATATAATCATCTACCTTTGTGCGGGAGGGTTGGCATTTCTCTTCCCGTGGAGTATTTGGCTCGTGAATACGCAGGTATAATATAGTGGTTTTTAGCTTTGTAATATGAAAAAAACACCAGTGTTAAATCTGGTGTTTTTGGTATAATAGAGAAAAGCATTAACAACGAAACATGCAACTAAATTACACGGCTATACTTATAGCCACAATAGCTCAGTTTATTTTTGGGGCCATTTGGTACACACCCATTTTTGGTAAGCTCTGGGGGAAAATTCACGAGTTCGACAAAGTCCCGGCCGACAAGCAAAAGGAAATGATGAAAAACATGTGGAAGCCCTTGCTGGTCCAGCTCATTGTTACGTTCATAACTAGCTTCGTGTTTGCCTTGCTCTTGAACGGTTTCCCAGCAGAGTGGAATGTGTATGGCCTGGCTTTCTTCTTCTGGCTTGGGTTTATTTTCCCAACCCAGGTGGCCGCAGTTTTATTTGGCGGTACCAAACCAGAGTGGGTCATAACCAAAATAGCTATTATGGCAGGCGCGGCTCTCGGCTGCATGGAAATAGCTGCTGTTGTGTTTAAGTGGATGATGTAATACAGAGCTAACTCAATAACTCAAAAGGGTTACCCTTTGTTTAGTGCAAAGGGTAACCCTTTTTGTCTTTTAACATGGTTTAGTTTGTTGTTAGAGTAACGCTTTAGCCTTCTGTAAGCCCTGTTCATGGTGAAGTCAAAATTGTGCTACTATGGAGGCACAGGTATGCATATTCAAACTGTGTTACATCAGCTGGGGTATCCTATGAACCAGGTAAAAATTTACTTGGCATGTTTGAGAATGGGCGAGGGGACCATTGCAGATGTGGCGGAGCAGGTAAAGATGCCTCGCACTACCGTTACCGAGCTCGTTTCGGAAATGCATAAACAAGGACTCATAAATTACTATACCAAGAAGAATAGGAAATTCTGGGTGGCGGAAAACCCCGATAAACTTATGGTTATGGTAAAAGAGCGGGAGGTGGGACTTAAGGCAGTTTTGCCGCAGCTGCATGCAATGATGTTCGATAGTGGTGCGGCCAAGCCAAGCATTCGTTTGTATATAGGCATGAAAGAAGTGCAAAGCATGCTCGACGACATGATAGACACACAGCACAACATTATGGCGGTGGTGTCCTGGGACGATTGGAAAGAGTTTTTTGATGAGGACTATGTGGACGGGCTTATAGAACGTCGCCGCAGTCACTTTTTGCACATGCGGCTCATAACCCCAAAGTCTGAGTTGGCCATAGCGCTGAAGAGCCGGGATGGTGAAGAGCTAAGGCAGACCAAATTTTTGCCAGAGCACATTACGCTTCGGCATACTTCTACATTCATTTACGACAACAAAGTAACCTTGCTTTCTTTAAATCGCAAGCAGCCAACGGGTATACTCATACAAGACCCCGATGTAGTGCATGGCCAGACCATATATTTTGAAAGCTTGTGGCGCCATAGTACCGACAGCTAAGTTTTGTCTCCAAGAGTTTTGTGAGGTAGTGCAGCACGTCTTACAATAACGACAAAAACGTTGCCGTGCGGTGTTGCGGAGCGCTCATGGCTTTTTATAGTTTATGATATGCTTCAAGCAGAATTTGCAAATAATGCATTTTGAGAAATAAAAACGTCATTTAGAAAATACTTTTTTAGAAAGCAACACACATAGAGACTGTTACTGAAATACTTTTTACTGAAGAAGATGGCAAAACTAAAGTAAATCTTACCTCTGCAATACTTAAAACTGGCCCTGCTGCTGGTATGGCTGTGCAAGGTATGCAGCACGGTTTTACTCAGCAACTCGAAAAGCTCCATGCCTTCCTTTCCGCGATGGAGTAATATATAGTATTTATATGAGCACACAGGAAAAAACTACAGAAAAAATGCCACACACCGTACCTCCTGACCTGCGAAGGGCGGTGGCCGCTAACGCGAAAGTGCAAAAATTGTGGGACGACATAACTCCACTCGCGCGCAATGAGTGGGTGTGCTGGGTTGTGTCCGGCAAAATGGAAAAGACGCGTGACATTCGTATAGAGAAAGCTATTTCTAAAATGAAAGGTGGCATGCGTCGGCCGTGCTGCTGGATGGGGTGCCCCCACCGCGCTAAGCGCGGTAACTGACACGCTCAGCGTGTGCATAGGACCGATAAAGCAGTAAGCCCTTCTGCGCAGTGGGTTTTAAGTAAACAATCTAAGAAAACGAAGTAGTACCAAACAAGGACCACCCTCGCGCCGCGCGAAGGCGGCCCTTGTTCTCAAGACTGGTGTTTGTTGTTACCATAAAACTACTATGAAAACTACTCAAAAAAAGGAATTGAAAAACGGAGTCCAATGTAAAGTTGTAGCCGGTACACATACAGGCAAATCTGGAATAGTACAAGATATGCACACCAGCAAAACTGGCGCGGTAACCATTACCGTACTACAAGCAAACGGCGTGCGTTTTAAAACCTTGGCTAAAAGTATCGAAATAATATAATCCACTCTATAGTGGGGCCCCCCGTTTTCACGAAGGCGACTCTTGTAGGAACTTTAGAAAGATTTTAAAAATCCCACGAAGCCTGGTCACAGGCTTCGTGGGGGCTGAATGATCAGCTAGATTGTTTTTTCTTTTTCTTGCACTTGCCACTGCCATTGCAGTGTCCGCATAGTTTTGCGGTTCCGACTTCCTGCGCCCTCTGTCCTATTCCTTGGCACATTGCGCAGTAGTTTTTACTACAAAACTGTTTGCACATTTGCGTAAGCAGTGTTTCTATCGGCAGGCGTTTCATACATTTTTTCTCCTTTCGTTTTGTATGCGCCTACCGAAACGCAAGTCAGTAACGAGCTTAGTATAGCGATGTCGCACGGATTTCGCAAGTTGGTTATTGAGTTGGTATGAGGGCGAGTACTCTAGGAGTCGTCTAACGGGCGCGGCCTTTGAGGTGGGTTGCTCAACGTATGTTGTTCAGTTATTATGGTTCTATGCACAAAGACATTACTGCATATAATGGCGCACAAAGCAAAGAACGGCAAGCTATTTGCACAGAGCTCGCAAAAGAAATAGATGCCGGTTTACCCAAAGCAGAAAGCAAGGTCTGGCACGGACACCCGGTCTGGTTTTTGGATGGCAACCCAGTAGTGGGCTATGCCGCACGCAAACAAAATGTGCAACTCCTTTTTTGGAGTGGGCAGTCGTTTGAAGAACCCGGCCTGGAACCCGAGGGTTCATTTAAAGCAGCAGAGAAGCGGTACGCTACCAAAGAAGAAATAAACACTAAAGACTTAAAACGCTGGCTCAAAAAAGCAAAAACTATTCAGTGGGACTATAAGAATATAGTGAAGCGCAAAGGTAAGCTGGTGCGGCTAGAACAGTAAAGTTTTAATGTAAAAGTCGTTACGATGGTGACCAGTCATAACGGCTTTTATTATTTTATACTTCTGCTGTATCTTTTTTGGGCAATCTGTACATTATTCGTGCAGCGGTTATGGTTTGTGGGTAGAGTTTTTCCAGTCTCTCTTCCATATCTTCCGGTATTTCATGACTTGGTGTATCGTTTTCAAGTACAGCAAGCTGAAAGATAGTATCTTGCCATATGTCTTCCCCATACTGCCCCATTTGTTCTAGCTGGTCTAGGAAGTACGCGCGGTACTCATTTAGTTTTTCACCCATAGAAGCCATGAACATGACTGAAGGCATTGGAGGAAGCTTCCGAGCTTTCAGGATGGCCTCTTCCGCCATAAAGGCGAGTGTGTGATTCGGTAGCTCGCTTGCTTCCAGCAGCCCAATACCAGTCTTTTCATCGGCCCCAAAGTTCTGACAATATTCCGCTATGAGCTGTTTGGAAATTTTTACTGGAATGACCGATAATTTTATATTGTCTTGAAAATTTGTACTCGCTGCATCTCTAAAACCGAAAATTTGTGTACTTGCGCTATCTGGTTTTTCTTTGTTTTGGTTCTCAAGAGTGGTATCGTAAAAGTACACTAAGTCTAGGTCTGAGTTTTCTGCGGCATACCCGCGAACCCGTGAGCCGAACACGCCGAGCCCAACAGCTGTCTCGTGCTCCTTTGCGTATTGCGCAAAGAAAGCCCTCAGTTCGCTAAAGCGTTCGTGGGTTGGCCCATGGTCGGGAATGAAGAACCGCCGGTCGTTTAATACACCGCTCTCTGCAATCTGTCGGTAACGTTCTTCTTTTAGTCTTGTGTCTGAAAATAGTTCTTTACGAAAGTTATGTTCTGACATATGCTGGCAGTGTACCACAACCATAAAGGCTTAGAAAAGTATGGGTCTTAGGAAATAAGTATGGCACGAAAACTATTAACCGCGGGAGATTTACAGACTATTTTAACCAATTTTAAAATTGGTACTTTGGCACGTAAGCAGTACATAGGTGTAACCATTGAAAACCAAAACTACAAAATAGTTACCACCAAAGGGATGTATCTGTTAAAGCTTTTTGAGGACGCAGATGTTCCGGCAGAAGATATAGCTTTTCAGAATAGTCTCATGACGCACCTCAGGGCAAGGGGAGTAAAGGTGCCAAAAGTTATTGCCACGAGAACTTCCGAAACCATTGCTTTGTTTCAAGGTAGACCGGCATCCCTATACGAATTTGTTCAGGGCAAGCACATCATTAAGTTCTCTAAAAAGAACCTTGCATCTATAGCCAAAGAAATAGCAAAGCTCCACACGGTACTACTGGACTACAAGTTGGAGAAGAAACACCAGAATTCTTACTACTCCGGCCAGGCGCAAGGGTATATAAAGGGTAAAAAGCTCCGCAGCATGCTTATACACGCCGACCTGGGTACGGACAACATACTTATGAAAGGTGATAGGGTAAGCGCTATTATAGACTTTGGTAACATGCACTGGGGGTACCTTGTAAACGACCTCGCGACGTTTGCATTAGTATTTGTAAGTAAACAAAACTTACCGTACCTTCCCATATTTTTTGCTGAGTACCAAAAACACCTCAAACTCACCGAAGACGAAAAAGCCAGCCTGCACTTTTTTATGACCGAACACACCAAAGGTGTGCTCCGGTGGACAAAACAACAAGCCAAGCTGAAGCGAGGTACGCAGCTTGCACTTATACATAAAATCCAAACTGCCTATACCAAAAAGCTAGAGTCGCTTAAGCAGAGTAAATTGTTCTCACTATAAAATTAGGCGAAAGGGTAACCCTTTTGAGTTAATGTATGGATGTATATATTCAAACAAATATACAGCAGTGCAAGAGTCTGTTCAGAGAGGCTGGTTTTCGTATAATTGAAAGGTCGGGTTATGCTGATGCTGAACTTAAAACTTCTTTTGGCAGATTCCACATACATTTTGCGGCGTTGCCAACGCAGGTGTATGCCGATTTGCATTATGATTTGCGCGTGCATTTTCTATTCTTAGGGGTCTTTTACCAGCGCTTTACAGAAGGTTTTTTAAAACAAGTTTTATTACCTGTATTGGTGAAACATAAAATTGGTTATTCGTGGTCCAAATCAAGTTGGCTTCGAAGAAGAAATAGAGCAATCCTGTGGGGTATGAGAATTTAGTTGAAATTTTGTGCTAAAGAGTGCCTTTGCCACAACCGCTCGTATTATAAAAACCATGTGTTTGCATGGTTTTTCTTTTGGGTTTATTCTAGATTTATAAATGGCTATCAAATTTTTTAGATGCTTAATTTATGAAACATAAATTTTTAGTGTTGTGGTTGGCCGGGTTGGTTGGTGCAGCAGCGGTGCTGCCCTATGCTTTTACTTTGCAGCACGACATTATAGCTAAAGTAGGGAAGCCGTTGCTGGTACTGGTGTTTGCTTCCCTTGCTCAAACAGCAGTACTGCTCGCCATTGCTCTATTCTTCGGACTAAAGCTTGCCAAGCGTGTGGGCTTGTCTGTGCTAGAGGTTGGCTTGCCGGCAAAAGAAAAGCTGCGTGAGTTTTTAACTCTTACCGTTGGCGCAGGTGTGGTAACTGGACTACTTATTACTCTTGGCGATAAAATTTTTGGCCAATATTTACCGCAGCTTGCAGCGGTGAACGGCAGCGTGGCACTTTGGAAAACTTTGCTTGCTTCTCTCTACGGGGGAGTAGTAGAAGAAGTGCTCATGCGCCTGTTCTGCATGTCCCTGTTCGCCTGGTTGTTCGCCACATTGTTTAGAGTGACCGAGCCCACGAAAAATGCACTCGTTATGTGGACGGCCATAGTTATTTCCACGGTGCTGTTTGGCTTAGGTCACCTGCCCGTAACTGCTGCGCTCACCGTTATAACTCCCTTAGTGGTAGCCAGGGCTATAGTGCTTAACGGCATCGGCGGCCTGGTTTTTGGCTGGCTCTACTGGAAAAAAGGCCTCGAGTACAGCATGGTAGCTCACTTTACGGCAGATATAGTTCTGCTTACTATTCTTCCTGCTTTGCTCAAGTAAGCATAGCCTCGTATCAAAGGGTGCCTTTGATGCTTTGATTCCCGCTTTTCAAACAGCGGGATTTTAGTATACTTATCCCATGAACACAGACTTTACCGCCATAGACCTTACTCATGAGCTTGCCGAAAACATCCCTAGCTGGGATGGGGGCAAGGCTCTAGATTTTACACTAGCGCTGGACTACCCAGACTGTACGGCACCGGATATATTCCGCAAATATGATATTAAATCTAGCACGGGCATAGGGACGCATTTAGACGCACCTGCTCATGTGGTCCCTGGCGGTCGGACCATAGACCAACTTACTTTAGAGGAGCTCATTGCTCCTTGTGTGGTTATTGACGTAAGTGCTGAAGCAAGTGAAAACTATATTGCCATGCCAGCTGCGGTTGAGAGGTTTGAACAAGAACATGGACCCATACCCGCTGGTTCCGTAGTTATTTTTTACACTGGATGGGACAAGAAGTGGGCTACTCCAGAGCAGTACCATAACAACCATGTATTTCCGAGTGTACACATTTCTACAGCAGAACTATTACTTACAAAAGGTGTGGCTGGTATAGGCATAGATACATTTTCTTGTGACACCGGCGCACATGGTTTTCCGGTGCACAGAGCGGTGCTGGGGGCGGATAAATATTTATTAGAGAACATAGCCAATGCGGGCCAACTACCGCTAACGGGTAGTAAAGTGTTGGTGTTGCCTATGAACATTAAAGGTGTAACCGAAGCTCCGTTGCGGTTAATTGCAATTATATAAACTCTATGAAGCTACACATTGTAATGCATGAAAGTTTTGAGGCTCCTGGTGCTATAGCGACTTGGGCGCAAAGCAAGGGTCATGAAATAACGTATACCAAATTACATGAAGGGGATTCTTACCCAGAAGAGTGCAATTTTGATTTCCTTGTAGTAATGGGTGGTCCCCAATCTCCTGCTACTACGGTGGAGGAGTGTGCCCATTTTAACGCAACTAAAGAAATTGCGTTTATCAAAAAAGCCATAGACCAGAACAAGCTGGTTATAGGTGCGTGTCTTGGCGCGCAAATGATTGGCGAGGCACTGGGTGCGCATTTTGAGCATAGCCCGAACAGGGAAATTGGGGTGTTTCTTGTTACTCTTACCGAAGAAGGAAAGCAGGACCCTATAATTGGTACGTTCCCGGAAACATTTCCGGTTGGTCACTGGCACGGCGATATGCCGGGTCTTACCAGCGATGCAAAAATACTTGCTACCAGCGAAGGCTGTCCTCGGCAAATAGTGCGTTATGCGCCAACTATATATGGCTTCCAGTGTCACTTCGAGTTTACTCCGAAAGTTATAGAACTAATGATTCAAAATAGCACTGCGGAACTTGAAGCGTATAAGGACCTCCCATACATGCAAACAGTAGAGCAGCTTCGAGCAAATGACTACGGTCCCATGAACGAACTGCTGTTTCGTTTTCTAGATTATATGCAGGCCCTGCATGAAGGAGCACAAAGGTAATATGCTTGAATATATTCCTACAACTCACCAGTTTGTGTGCGTGGTAAACAAAAAAGTAGAAGCGCCAAAGCTGCTTAACGCGCTTGGCCACATGGCCGCAGGGCTGGTAAACCAGTATCGGCAAGACACCTCTCTCATGCGCTTTCGAGACTTCATAGATAAAGACAAAACAGTGCACCCCAGTACCTCAGAAAATGGTTTTATTGTGCTTCGCTCAGAGAATGGCAACCAACTTCGCACACTCCGGAACAAGCTTGTAGAAGAACATATTCTTTACACAGATTTTACCCAAACCATGGTCCCAGGTACCTATGTAGACCAACAAAACGAATTTGATAACACTGCGGAACAAGACCTCGAATACTTCGGCATTTGCTTCTTCGCCGAAAAAGAAAAGGCGAGAGAGCTCACTAAAAAGTTTTCGCTGTATGTTGGCTAGCGTCTTGCATGTTTTAACAACTATTTCTATCTAAAATTATCACATGAAGTTATTGCAGTGGAATATTTGGTATAAGGAGGACGCCGGGCATATATTAGAACTGTTGAAATTGATTCAGCCCGATATAATTTGTTTACAAGAGTCAACCATTGGCTATCCTGAAAATAACGGCATCGATGTTTCTAGTTTTTTGGCAAAATCTCTAGATTACAATTGTTTCTTCTGCCCAGCTCAAGAGTGGCAGCTCGGGGGTGTTTTGAAAACCCAAGGGAATGTTATTTTGTCTAAATATCCGATTGTGGACACAAGTTATCTATATATACAGCAACCGCAAGACCCAAGTCTAAATTCTAGTGATTATACAAAAGAGGGTAGGGTGTATGCAGAAGTGTGTTTGGATGTTAATGGCCAGGTTTTAACAGTGGGTACAGCGCACGCTTCTTATACAGATGCCTTTGTTGTCACAGATGCCAAAAGAGCAGAATTGGATAGGTTGATTAATGTGTTTCGTCATAAAAGAAACAGATATATTTTTGCTGGTGATTTAAATGTTAATTCAGACGCAGATGCTATTGTGGCTATACAACAGCATCTGCAAAATCTTGGTCCTGGCTTTGAATATCCAACATGGACTACAAAACCTTTTTCTTATCGTGGATTTGAAGAAAATAGGTTACATTGGAGGTTAGATTATGTTTTTGGCACTGAAGATATTGAAGTAAAAAACACAAGTGTAATAGATACCGAATATTCTGATCATCTGCCGTTACTTTTAGATTTTAATGTTAGGTGATTTTTTGAGTCTCGTTAAAAAATAATATTCTTTTACCTTAACCAAGCAGAAATGTAGCTGCCGTATTCTTGCCGTTTGTGGTCGGGGAGGCGCGCGAAGCGACCAATGGTTTTTCTACAGCTGGGCGTACCGCAGAGGCACTGCATTTGCCAGTCGCTGTTTTCCGTCATGTCGTAATCCCAGGTAAGCTCTTCGCCCGCCTGAATATCACGCATGGTCACGATGGTAAATAAATTTTGGATACCGCAGTTCGGCTCGCACGAGTGATTGAGCAGTTCGGCTATGCCGGTGCTTTCTCGGTAGAGGTGGGGCGCACATTGTACTACGTGGTCGGCAATAAACTTATTTGGTAGTTGGCTGGCGGATTCTGCTTCATGGAAGCTACCGTCAAAATTCGCTAGTTTTTCACCCTGCTTAATAACTGTCTTGGCAAAGACTCCCAAGCCTTTGCCCGGGGTTATTTTTATAATTAGATTTCCGTGCATACATTCTTATTTACGGATTAAAACTTTCATAGTGCTACTTTTTGCTTGAAAGAAGGTATCGCAAAACCTTTTTGCGGTGTGGGGGTTGTAGAGTCTGCAAGAGAAGATGTCTATATATACATTGCCATTGGCTTCTACAAAATGACCGGTAAGTGACGAGGTTTCTATGAGCTGCATCATGGAGTAGCCGTAGAGTTCTGGATACCTACCAAGTTTAACTAGGGTAGTCGGGCCGAACTTGTTCACTTTGAGTAGCTTGCAAAGTATGTTGGTAAACGCTGTGAGTTTCTTTTTGCTCTTAATGGTATTACTGTTGCAGTTTCTTAAGTCTATATGGGTGGAGAGTCCCCAGCTGTTAGCTTTTTGGAATTCTGCCTTAAGTTTTGAATAGGGGAGGAGTTTTTGCATACAGGTTTGCGTCGTACTTAATTATGTGTAGCAGTGTAGTGTTTTTTTATGCACGGTGTCCAAGAGGTATAGCCATTTTTGCATGTTTTAAACTATTAGTTTAATATACGTATATGCTTCTTACTCCAAAAACGACCCTTTCCGAAAAGATATTGTTCGTGCTGGGCAAACATCCTAACAGTACGGCGGAATTTATTTTAAAAGTTGTAGGACCTTCGAATTATAGTATCCAGGCTGTATACAAAGAACTCAGAACCATGCAAAAGTTTGGGGCAGTGGTCAAGGTGGGGCATTCTTTTAGCTTGCGGGTATCATATGTACTGGCTTTGTCAGAAATGTTTGACGCTTTTCAAACAATATCTCTAAGTAGTGGGTTGTCGAGCGATATCTTATCTGGGCCGAGTAAACAAGTGTGGAGACTAAACAGTTTAATCAAAGTAGTAAACTTTTGGGATTACTTACTGGTTGGGTTGGTGAGTGTTTCAAAATCAAAACAGCTGTTTGGATACACGAAGCACGCCTGGTACCATCTTGCACAGCCCGAGGCAGAAGACCGTTACCTCCAGGCTATCCGCAGAGTCGGGGGCAAGATTTTCTTAACACTTGGTAGCAAGCAGCCGCTAGATGTGTGGTCTGAGAAATTTTGGCCAAAAGATGTTGTGGAGTTTGGATATGGAAAATCGTTTCTAGAGTCCGATGAAGACCTGGAGTTTGATGTTATTGATGACTATATAGTAACCGTAAAAAAAGACAAAAAAGTCTCTCAAATAGTTGAGGGCGTGTACAGCTCAGTTGCTCACCCGCGAGACTTTAGTGGTTTAGCGGAAATATTTCTACGCCCAGCCAGTGTAAAAGTTGTGCTCGAGAAAAACCCTAAAAAAGCGATGGTTCTTAGGAAAAAGTTTACGAGGTTCTTCGGACTCAGAGTCTCTTACTAGGTTGAGCTATTCTGTCTTGTGATTGAGAATGTAGAAGCCGTAGCTATGATTACCTGTTAATTACTATTTAGTAGCTTATTAAGAATTGTGCTGCTCTACTGCGGGAGAGGTTGGCAGATTGCCAATGAGTAGTTTTTGCTTGGAGTATATCTTTTTGATTGGGAAGCCAGCCTTCCAAGCTTTTTTATCTTCACCTTGCAGTTTGCTGTACATTTCTATTTGTTGTGAGGCAGCATCTGCAGAAAGGTTTGCTATGTAGTACGCATCAATCTTTCCGGTTTGGCTGTACTGCTTGACTGTGGAGTTGGTTATAAAGCGATCGGGGTTTATCCGGTTTACCATTATATACGAATGTGGTGCCGCCTTGACGCAGCTGTTCTAAACTTTGATTGGTAAACATTTCGATTTGGCCGTAATCCTACCCAAAAGTATTAAACTTGGATTGGGAGAGCCTGTTTTTATTTCGGGTGAAACGTATGTGGCGCGTGCGCGTTATGTATTATTAGAAAGGAAATAAAAAATATGGTATCTAAATATGTATTTGCTGGGTTGTTAGCTCTCGTTTTAATTGGGGGTACAGTGTACGCGTCGCAGGGGGTAGGGCCTGGTGGTTTGCTCGAAGGGGCAAAGCACTTAAAAGATAAGGTGGTATCGGTGGCGGCTGTGAAAGAGTCTGTTCAGGATGATAAAACAGGAAGTAGTGAGACTGGTCCTACAACTGTTGCAGCTACAACCACGACTGAAGTGAACGATAATGTTCAAGAAGAACGTGTCCGTAGCGGGGATGATAAGAATACAAGTGTAGAAAAGGAAAGTAAGGACGATGCAGACGAAGAGGGGGATGAAGATGGAGATGAAGATGAGGGAGGGCATCGTTCAACTGGTACCGCAGTAGTTACTCAACCGGTACAAACTCCTACCCCAACCCCTGCTCCTGCGCCCGCACCAAAACCACAAGGGTACACTATGGCGCAGGTGCAAGCGGCAAATTCAGCCAGTAAGTGTTGGTCTGTTGTATCTGGCAATGTATATGATTTAACAAGCTGGATAGGTCAGCACCCGGGTGGGGCGAGTGCAATAAAAGCGATGTGCGGTGTTGACGCTACTTCAGCATTTCAAGGTCAACATGGTGGTCAAGCAAGACCCGCAAGCGAACTCGCTGGTTTTAAAATTGGTGTGTTGTTATAGCGTGTGTACGAGGTTGCTCGGGCACAGTCTGCATAATTGAATCACAAGGGCCATCTTCGCAAAACACGAGGGTGACCCTTGTTTGCAACAGGTGCATCCAAAAGAGGGGAAATAGCTTGGTGACTTTTTTCTTGCTTATCGATATACTTACAATATGAGAAAAATATTGAACGCCCTCGGGGCTCTGTTATACGGTTTGCGGTTTATAATGTCCTTTTTTTACTTAGGCCTTATTGTTGTATTGGTAGCAATTTTGTACCAATTTAGCCTTGAAGTATGGCACATGGTGGACTATCTTCTTGTGGGTAACGTAGCAAAAACCGACCTCATGATTAAGGCCTTAGAGTTGGTGGACGCAACCATGGTAGCTCAGTTGGTCTGGGTGGTGGCACTTGCTGGCTTTTCTTTGTTTGTGGCTAATGAACATTTTAAAGATGGCATACGCAAACCCGAGTGGCTGGATGACGTGAATACCTATAACTTAAAACTTAAATTGTCTTTCGCTATTATATCTATTTCCGGAGTCTACGCACTTAAAACCTACCTGCAGGGAAACCTGACCCGGGTGGATATGCTTTGGACAGTCGGAGTCCACGTGCTCTTTGTTCTTTCTGCTGTTGGCATGGCCTATGCGGAATACATTGCCAAGAAGCATCATACTGAGTGAGTAAATCCAAGGTTGTGTGATTTTTTGTAGCTATTCCCGAATTGTGCGGGAGTAGCTATTTTGTAAATTGGTTGGGTTTAAATTTTTAGAGTACCATATAAGAGTATTGTAATTAGACAAAAAACATATGTCAGGAAAAATGCATAAGGGTGGTAGCAGCGCGGTGTATGGCATGGGCTTTATTGGTGCCGCGGTGTATTTTATAGGTCACGCGACAAGTTTTTGGTTGGGCGTGCTTGGTTTCTTAAAAGCGTTGGTCTGGCCAGCACTCATGGTGTACGAAGTGTTTAAGGCGCTCTATAAATAAAATAGATTACGTAAATAGAAAGGGTTGCCCTTATACAACGCAAGGGTGGCCCTTATTTCAAGAAAGAAATATGACATTTCATACAAGGGTCGAAGCGTTGGCTTTGCTGGGCGATATGGAAATTCTTGCTTTTGAAGAGGAAGAAAAGGACCGTACATTGTCCAGCGGCGACACGCAACATTGGCATGTGTTCCATATAATAGCTAAAGTAAAATAGTTGCTTCCGTATTGGCAGAAGCCTTTGCTTTTTGATATCCTTGGTCTATGAGTAACACAGAACAAAACCATGCATCAAGCCATAACAGTCTTACGCCGGCGCGGCTGGAAGCTTTTTCCGATGGCGTGTTAGCAATTATTATTACCATTACAGTTCTTGAGCTTAAAGTTCCAGTAGGGGAGGACTTTCATGCGCTTATGCCCTTGATACCCCTGGCTATTGCCTATCTCGTAAGCTTCCAAACCGTGGGTACGTATTGGAACAACCATCACCACTTACTGCGCGTAACTGACCACGTAACCGCGGGCATTATGTGGGCGAACTTACATTTGCTCTTTTGGCTCTCGCTTATTCCGTTTGGTACTGGTTGGATAGGGGAGAATCATGGCGGCGCTGCTCCAACCATCTTGTATTCTGCCATTCTGGTTATGTGCGCCATTGCATATTTTATTATGCAGTCGCAGGTGCTTAAGAATTCGCCAAACCGTGAACAATTTATAAAAGAGTTTAACCGGAGCCCTAAAGGCATAATTTCCATATGTGTGTACGCCCTTGCAGTGGTAGCAGGGTTCTATAATCCCATAGTCTCCGACGTGTGCATTGTACTGGTCTCGCTTCTCTGGCTCGTACCCGACCGCCGCATAGAAAAGTATTTGTAATTTGCTTGTGCTGTAACGCTATGATTAACTTTGTTTATTTTGATATTGGTGGAGTTGTTGTTCAAGATTTTAGCGGTACTGACAAGTGGGAGCAGTTACGTAATGAAGTTTGTGGTATACGGGGGAGTGCGGAAAAGTTTGAAGAAATTTGGAATGCCACTCATGACACGCATAATACTATATTAGATGTAGACAGCCTTGTTCCGGTATTTAGAAAAGAACTGAACTCTGACCTGCCGAAAAGCTACTCGTTCCTTATGGGCTTTGTGAATAGGTTCGAAAAGAATGAGCCTATTTGGCCTGTTATAGCTGAAATACAAAAACAGGTTCCCGTTGGTCTACTTACGAATATGTACCCAAGAATGCTAGAGAGGATATATGCCGCAGGCATTATGCCAACCACACAGTGGAGTGTAACAGTGGACTCAAGCGTAGAAAGACTTCAGAAACCACAAACGGCAATATACAAACTGGCAGAAGAAAAGGCCCAAGCCAGTGGGGGCGATATTCTATTTATAGACAACACGCAGCGACATCTAGACGCAGCAGCAAAAAACTTTGGATGGCAAACGTTTTTGTTTGATCATACTGAACCGGAAAAGTCGTCTCGTTCGTTATTGGAGTATGTTAAGGAGCAGAGATAGTTTTTTCACCAATAAACAAATGATAACCTGGTTGATGTAGTTCATATGCCTTACTTGCCCGGCACCACATGGTATTGGAAAATTATTCTTCCTATAGCGCTCATAGTGCTAATACCAATTATTCTAATAATTGCGGTACCTTTTTTGTGCGTGTATTTTTTGCGGAGATATTGGTTGCTGCTGCAGGTGTGGCGTGAGTGGGCGCCGCGGGGAAAACATGTTCTCCTTGTGTATTCAGATAACCCAGAGTGGAAACAGTACGTAGAATTAACTTTGGTACCACAGCTTCAGCCTCATGTGGTGTTGCTCAACTGGTCGGAAAAGAATAAGTGGAAACATGACGATGTGCTTGAAGTAGAACTGTTTCGGCATTTTTACGGTAACGGTTGGCTTAGCGCAGAAAAGCTGAGACTGGGAGGGCAAGAGTTTAATCATGTTGCCATTGTATTTCGCCCCTGGTATGCACCGCACAAGGTACGGTTTTGGTCTGCATGGAAAGAACATACATTTGGCAAAGAAGAAGCTTTGCGGAAAACAGAGAAGAAACTTGTGGCCTTGGTAACAGGACCGAATATGCATTGACTATGTCTTCCTGCGCTCGAAATATAATAATCGAACGGTAGTGTATACATATAAAACCTCGACCATGATCGAGGTTTTATACTATGTCCGCTGTTCCGGTGCTGTAGCGTACATGTAGATTTTATTTTATGATAGTTTGAATGCCCAAAAAATATTGTACTTCTCCTTGCTCGTCCAAGATGGGTGATACTCTATTAGTGCACTCGTATAGTGTGCCGTCTTTCTTTTTGTTGGTAAGGCGAACGAGGGTTGCTTTTTTCTGAACGAGAATTGTTTGCCAAAAGTTTTTATAAAACTCGTCGGGCATTTGTCTGCCCCAAATGGCCGGAGTCTTTCCAATTACGTCTCCGAGTGTGTACCCAGTAATGGCCTCGAGCTGTTCATTGGCGTACATAATTTGTCCTGCAGCAGAGGTTATGTAGACGAGCGTATCCTTACCATCTAAAATAGAATTGATGGTACCGCACCGAGTACATTTAATTTCTATGGTCGCTGTCTCTAGCGCGTGCTTGCCGAGTAGCTTAGAGCAACTGCGACAACGTAGTTCGTAGTCGTCGGAGTTTTGGGTATGTATATTTGCCGAAGTTGGTTCCATAAAAAGAGGAGCCCAAAACAAACTAATTTTGTTTTGAGCTTCGTGTGAGCTTCTAAAATAAGTGCTAAGACTAAAATTAGTATATCACAATTTTTAGAGCGGGATTGCGTTGGTGCAGTCCTAATATATTTTTTAAACATAGGCTAAGTCGTTCGCGCTGTTACGTGATGAGAATGTTTCGTTTGCCAGTAGTCGTACTACGTAAAAACTATCTGCCCTTTTTTTAGCAATGCAGGTGTGGCATTTGGTCTGACTAGGTCTCGAATTTTTCTTGCAGCAACGTTTGTCGCTTCTTGCCGGAGGTGGCTTGGGCTAGGGGGTCCATGTAAATCTCCCATGGTGTAACAAAGGGGTCTGGCTATGCTGCTAGGGCTTGGGCCGAGCCGGTTGTGGGGAACACTTGTGGCCCCACTTAGAGCGCGGTGAGTGGGTAAGGGGTGCGACTTGGCTGCGCCTTTTCTATGGCGACAGTAAGGGGTAAGGTTTGAGATCCACGATCGCGGTGCTGTAAAGGTGGGAAGTCCGAAGCTTTCTGCGCTACTCGTGCCTATCAGAAATGTGGTTCTATGTCCGATTATGTGTGGACAACTCACTGGTAAGTTCTCCCAATTTTTTAAGCTAGTCGAACATTTTGGTCTCTGCCAGGAGAGATACGAACGCTAATACTTGTAACCGATCCCAGTTGGCCGCACTGAATGAATCTTAAAGAAAGTTCTTTAGAAACAAGTGTTTCATAGATTTTATTAACATATATAACTTTGTATTAAATTCTTTCGACTACTATAAAAAGTGAACTAAGTTTCAAAAACATGTTTTTAATAATGTATACATTTTCATATCCCGCGTGTTGTAAGTATGAATTACTTCGCTCTTTGTGTTCCATGGGGACTCGGGCAGTTTAAAAAGTGAAATTGCAATCATTTTTAGGGCGAAGTTTGGAAGAAGAATTGGGTACTAGTCCCTTGAAGTCTGTGCGCCTAAAAACATAAAAATTTTGCAGACAGAATGGCCTCAATTTCTTATACTTAATACAGGAAATGCAGCTCAAAAAGTAGTGCAAAAAATCCTTGTTTGAAAGAAAAATCAGAACACAATTTAACAGTTATCAGGTTTCAAAAAATGTTCAAAGCCTCTCCCGTAGCAAAGCTCTTTTTCTTCTCTGGTTGCCTTGTCTTGGCAGGCTTTTTATTTTTGGCTGGACCAGTCAAAGCGGTAGTGGCAGAAGAGCTTCCCGCGAGTGCCCAGACTGCAACTTCGGCTCTAGTGGTTACCCCGGAAAGTGTTTCTGCTCCTGAGGTGGTAAGCACCCAAGAAAGTGTCACAGCTCCTGTTTCGGAAACTGTCCCAGAAGTAGCTGTAGAATCAGAAGAGGTCGTGTCCACTCCAGAAGTTGCGACAGTACCGCCAGAAGTTCCAGAGGCGAGTGGTGTTATTTCGGAAGAAGAGCCAAGCTCCGAAACTCCTGTCACGACCCCAGTGGTAGATGCTGATGCAACTTCACAGGCACCTACTCCAGAGGTTGTGGGGCCTGAACAAGGTACTGCTCAAGATAACGTGCCTACTACTTCCGAACAGTCTGCTACTGAGAACATAGCTCCTACACCCGAAAGCTCTTCTTCTAATTCCGGTGACGGAACAAATGCATCTGCCGAAACGGGCGCGGAGGCGGAGCAGCCAACTTCTACTGATGCGCAGGCAGATGCTGCTACTCCTGAAGTCGTAGAGGTGGTGCCAGAGAATACACCTGCTGTAGACGTTGTCCCAACTGTTGTAGAAGAATTTACAAGCAATGGAAAAACCATTGTGGTTTCTGCTACGCCCGAGCAAGAGCTGGTGCACCCCATGGTGAACATTCCTGTTGGCACCGACATTCCAGAAATTTTTAAAGTTGGTCAGGAAGATCAAATAAAAATAAAATGGCAGAACAATGGCAGCCAAGAGATGGAATTTACAGCGCTCGATACAAACGGTAACGGGTACATAGACCGTGTTGAATGGATAGTGCCGCATCTGTCCGTTCAGACATTTGAAATAATATATCTTTCGAATGCGTTTTTGCTAGACTCGAATAAGCAGGTGATTGATGATATCTACGATTTGGTAAAATCGCAAGATCAAAACTACGTGAGCGTTACCAACGGCCAATATGTTCGAGTAACGTTTGAGCATATATTGGACAGCACCAGGGACATTACTTTGTATGCTCGACCGACCAATTCTGGAGAGCTCGGGCGCATAGAGGTCTACGATATGGACGGACAGTTGGTGGCTACCTTTGCGGACATAGATCATGATGGCAAATACAGAGTAATACTAACAGCGCTTACAAATCCTTCCGCTGTGTTTGATTTAAAAATATACGGCAACGTTGATATAGACTTTATTATTGACCCACCAGCTAACGCGTACTGGGTTGGCGGTGCGGGTAATTGGTCCGATGCGGCAAACCACTGGGCAACAACTTCCGGCGGTGCACCTGGCGCGGGGAACTTACCCGATGCAACGACGAATGTTTTCTTTGATGCAACGTCTGGTTCTGCTGCAGTAACTATTGATGCTCCGGTAACTATTGGTTCGCTTACCATAAACGGTTACACTGGAACCATTACGCAAAGTGCCAATCTAGCTATAACCAACTCAGGTGGACAGTCGGGAAATTATTCTCAAACTTCAGCTGCAACATTTACTGCTACCAATCCGGGGACGAATACATTTTCTGCTACGGGAAGTTTTTCGGTTACCGCTGGTACGTTTCGTCGGTATACTGGTCTTGGTATAAGTGCGGACCCATACCTTGTGTTTGATGTGTACGGGCTACAGGGTATGAAAACAGGATTGTCCAGTTCGTACGAGTTGAACAACAACATTGTTGCAACTGTTACTTCGGGTTGGAACTCGGGCGCAGGATTTGTACCGGTTGGAGATAATACCACAAACTTTAGTGGTGTGTTTGACGGTGCGGGGTATACCATTAGTAATCTCTACATTAACTCCACGACACTTAACTACGTTGGGTTGTTTGGCTATGCGACCAATAATATAAAAAATGTAACGCTTACTGGTACCTCAATTACTGCGGTTGGTACCGCGGGTACGGTTGGTACAACCGGTACTAATGGTACGGATGGTGTGGCAACTTCTGCAGGCACCAACGGAGGCGCCGGTACTGCGGGTAGTACTTTGTATGCTGGCGGTGTTGTTGGGTACAACACGGGCAACATTGCTAACGTGAGTGTGGCGGGAAGTGTCACGGGCACGGGTGGCGCTGGTGGCGCTGGTGGCAACGGTGGGAATGGGGGAAACATAACGAGTGGTACAAACACGGGTGGGGCTGGGGGCGCTGCAGTGAGTAACGCAGCCGCAACCGGTGGTCTGGCGTATGTGGGTGGTGTTATTGGGTATTCACAACAAGGAAGTATAACTACCGCAATAAGCGCTGCGACTATTAGTGGTACCGGTGGTACTGGTGGCGCGAGTGGAAATGCCGGTACTGGAGGAAACGGATCTGTGGCTGGTGTAGGAACAGGTATTGGTGGCGCCGGTGGTGCAGCTGGTGTTGCCGGTGCTGGTAACACGGCGTATGTTGGTGGACTTATTGGTTGGGTAAACACTGGTACTGTAGCCATTTCATATAGCACAGGAAATGTTACTGCAACGGGTGGGGCGGGCGGTAATGCTGGAACATCTGGTGCGGGCGGTAATGCTGGTACTGGTGCGGGCGGTGCGAACATTGGTGGTATTGGTGGCGCCGGCGCTGCTGGTGGAGCCGGTGGAACTGCCTACGCTGGTGGGCTGGTAGGAAACAATTCGGGCACCATTCAAAATGGAAGTTATGCAACCGGAACCGTGCAAGCAACGGGTGGGGCGCCAGGCAACGGTTCTGCGGGTAGTGCTGGCGGTGCATCGGCGGCTGCGTCTGTGGCTACTGCTGCGTCTGGTGCTACTGCTACCGGTGGTGCCGGCGGTGCTGGTGCCATTGCGTATGCCGGAGGACTTGTTGCACAAAATAACACATCAGGAATTATTACTGGTGATACATCTCAAGTGTATGCAACTGGTGCAGTAACTGCTACGGGCTCTGGTGGAAAAAATGGAACTGCGGGAGGCGTTGGTGGTAGTGCCTCGCTTACCACGACAGGTACTGGTGGAGTTGGAGGAGCTGCAGGAAACGGCGGAGCAGGTGGTGGTGGATACTCCGGTGGATTGGTTGGTTATAATAATGGAACCGTTCGGTATTCCAATTCGGCGACTGGTCTTGTTACCGTTGTTGGCGGCGCGGGCGGTACTGGGGGAACAGGTGGGTCGGGCGGCGCAAAAGGCTCAGCTGGAACGTCTGGTGCGGGCGGCGCATCGGGAACTGGGGGTGCGGCAGGAACATCATATGTCGGGGGGCTCGTTGGAAGTAATACCGGAGTCGTTAGGTATACAAATTCTACAAATACTGTGACAGGTAGTATTGGTGCGGGTGGTGCTGGTGGAACAGGGGTTGCGGCACAGACTGGACTTGCCGGTTTAGCTGGCGGCTCTGGAGGAGCAGCTGGAGTTTTATATATCGGAGGAATTGCCGGTAATAGTACGTTGTCAGTAATAGATAGCTATAACACAACCGGTGATATTACTGGAACGGCAGGTGCTGGTGGTGCGGCGGGTAGCGGTGGTGCCGGTGGTGCATGGGCTGGTGGTACCCAAGGTGCAGCTGGAACTGCTATTGTTGGAGGTGTTATTTACGCTGGAGGAGTGGTTGGTTATAACGGCGGTCTTTCAATTTTAAATTCACACTCAGAGAGTAACGTTACTGGCACAGCTGGTGCCGGTGGTGCTGGGGCAAATGGCGGTAATGGATATACATTTACAACAGGCGTTGCAGGTGTAGCAGGAAGTGTTGGTCTGACTGGTGGTATTGCCTATGTCGGTGGTGTTACGGGCTATAACGTTAATGGAGAAATTGGAAATTCATATTCTACGGGTACCATTACTGCAAACGGTGGAGCGGGCGGTGCCGGTGGCAATGGTGGTACTGGCGGGGCGGGGACATCGAACACTGGCGGCAACGGAGCAGCGGGGGCAGCAGGTGGTACTGGCGGTGCTGCATTTAGTGGCGGTGTAGTCGGAAACTATTTATTAGGTCCTATAACCGCTAGTTATAATACTGGTAATGTATTCGCGAATGGTGGCTCTGGTGGTGCTGCGGGTAATGGTGGCTCTGGTGGTGCTGGCGGAACAAATTTTGCGGGAGGTATTGGTTTCTTGGGAGGTAATGGTGGTGGTGCCGGAGCCGCAAGTGCGGGTGGAATAGCAGGACAGAGTACAGGAGCAATTCAAGATACCTCTTATTCAACTGGAAATGTTACAGCAACTGCTGGCACCGCACAAAACGGAGGTACGGGCGGAAATGGTGGGGCGTCTACTGGGACATTTGTTGGTGCGGGTGCGGTGGGTGGTGCTGGTGGTGCTGGTGGTGCTGGTGCAATTGCGTATGCTGCAGGCATTGCTGGAAACAATGCCAACACCATTATTAATTCATATGCAAGTGGAACTATTTTAGCCGCTGCATCTGCTGGAGCAAGCGGTGGCGCCGCAGGTCTTGGTGGAAGCAATGCATCTGGTGGTGGTTCAAGTACTGGTGCAGCCGGGGCTACGGGTGGTGCTGGCGGTGCCGGTGCTGTTGCCTATGCGGGTGGCGCGGCTGGTTTGAATACTGCAATTATAAATAATGTGACTATTAATTCTGGGTCGGCGACTGCTGTTGCCGGTTCAGGAGGTGCTGGTGTTACTGGCGGAGCTGCAGGGACTGCCGGTACCGCGGCACTTGGCGCGCAGGGTGGCGCGGGCGGTGCGGGCGGCGCCAGTGCGATTGGTTATGCGGGAGGATTGGTCGCCTTTAACTCAGCTGGTACAGTGAATGGTTCGAACAGCGCAATGAACGCAACTTCAACCGGTGGCGCTTCGGGTGCTGGCGCTTCAGGTGGTGCCGGTGGTTATGGAAATACTGGTATTGGCGGTACCGGCGGTGCCAGCGGTGGTGCCGGTGGTGCTGCATATGCTGGTGGGGCAGTGGGTATGAATGCTGGTGGTATAGATAGTTCGTATGCTACGGGTAATGCTACTACAACGGGTGGTGCTGGTGGTGTAAACGGTGCTGGTGGTGCTGGTGGTGCTAGCAGCACGACTGCCGGTGGCGCCGGTGGCGCACTTAGCGTAACGGCCACCCAGCTTGGTGGTGTTGGGTATGCAGGTGGGCTGGTTGGGTTTAACTCTACTAATGGTTCTATACAAGGAGCATCGTATGCAAGTGGTAACGCTACCGCAACTGGCGGTGCGGGCGCAAATGGTGCAACTGGTGGCTCGGGCGGAACTTCGACAGGCGCGTTTACCGGTGGTGTAGGTATTGCTGGTGGTGCTGGACTCACTGGAGGTGTTGCTGCAGCCGGTGGTCTTGTTGGATTTAATTCAGGGTCTGTTGCTCCAGACTCGTACGCATCTGGTAATGCTTCTGCAACTGGTGGCGCGGGTGGTACAGGAGGTAATGCAGGAGCTGGTGGCGCAAGTGGTGCTGGTGTAGTTGGTGTTGCTGGTGTTGCCGGTGGCGCAGGTCTTGCCGGTGGCGCTGCGTATGCAGGAGGGGTGATTGGTAACGATAGTATACTCGGTACAACCATTACTATTCCCAACGCAACAGGTACAGTTGCATCGGTTGGTGGTGCCGGTGGGAATGGTGGTAATGGTGGTGCCGGTGGTAATGGTGGAAGTTCGACTGGAGCAATTGGCGGCGCCGGTGGTGCTGCGGGTGCTGGTGGTAACGGTGGACTTGCCGCGAGTGGTGGAGTCATGGGACTTAATGTAGGAGTTATTCACGATGTTACGTATGCAATTACCACAATTACTGCAACCGGTGGTGCTGCGGGTGCTGGCGGTGTTGGCGGTGCTGCCGGTGCATCTGGTAATGTTGCGGCTGGTGCTGGAGCAACTGGCGGTGCTGGTGGAAATGGCGGTATTGGTGGTGCAGTGTATCTTGGCGGGCTGGTGGGTGACAACTCCGGTGTAATTGTAGACTCAGTGGTTACTGGTAGTGTAAGTGCAACTGGAAGCAGCGGTGGTGCCGGAAATGTTGGCGGGGCAGGAGGCAATGGAACACTCGGTACGGGAGGTCATGCTGGTGGAATTGGCGGCGCGGGTGGTAACGGGTCTTCTGGTGGTGCTGTCTATATAGGTGGGCTTGCAGGTCAAGGAAATGGAAATATACAAAAATCTCGTGCAACCGGCGGTACAATTACAGCAACCGGTGCCAGTGGTGGTGTTGGTGGTTCAGGTGCAGCTGGGGGTAGCGGTGGTTCTGGGAGTGGAAAAAATGGTGTGGGTGGTGCGGGTGGTGCTGGTGGTGTTGTTGGGCCGGTGTACGCCGGAGGCCTTATTGGTCAGAGCTCGCTGGTTTCTGTACTCATTGATACCGTGAACTCAACAAATAATGTTACTGTCACGTCAGGAACAGGGGGCAATGGCGGCGCCGGTGTTGCTGGGGTGAATGGTGCTGCTGGTAGTGCCGGTGGCGGTGGTGGCGGTGGTGGTGCTGCGACAGTGGCTGTGTATGGCGGCGGTCTGCTTGGTTTTGCTTCATCCGTTGCAGCAGGTCAAACGATTAGAAATTCATTCGCTACCGGAACTGTTACTGTTACCGGAGGGAATGGAGGCGTTGGGCAAGTCGGCGGTGCGGGCGGTGCCGCTATAAGCGCTGTAGTTGGTGGTGCGGGTGCAAATGGCGGTATAGGTGGCGCCGGCGGGTTTGCGTATGGCGGTGGACTAGTTGGTCTGACTAATACTTTAGTTTCCGTTGGATCATCGTATGCGACAGGAAACGTAACAGTTGTTGCCGGTAATGGTGGTAATGCCGGTAATGGTGGTGCGGGTGCTCTCGGTGGTGCAGGACAGGTTGGTGGCGCTGGTGGTACCGGAGGTGCTGCCGGTCTTGGTGGTGCATCATACACTGGTGGGCTGATTGGTTTTGTGACTTCGGGTGATATTGTAAGTTCATACTCTACTGGCGTTGTGCAGGGAACTTCTGGTAATGGAGGAAATTCAGGTGCTGGTGGTAATGGTGGTGCCGGTGGCTCAGGAGTTACGGGTACTGTAGGAACAGCTGGAACTTTGGGTGCAAACGGCGGTGTAAATTATACTGGGGGACTTGTTGGTGATAATACATCTGCAATTTTAAATTCATACCACATAACTGGAGCAGTAACAGCTACGAGTGGTGCCGGTGGTAATGGTGGTGCCGGTGGTAATGGTGGTGCGTCTGGTAGCATTACAAACGGTACTGCAGTCGCTGGTGGTGCTGGTGCTAACGGAGGGGTTGGTGGTGCTGTCTCTGTTGGTGGCCTCGTAGGTAGAAATGGTGTCACTGCGCTTGCTGCAACCGTCACTAGTTCTTATGCAACCACAGACGTAACCGCCATTGGTGGCAATGGTGGTACTGGAGGAGTTGGCGGTGCGGGTGGTAATGGGTCTGCTGGAACAAACCATATTGGTGGTGTGGGTGGAGCTGGTGGTGCCGGTGGTGCGGCGGCGACTGGTCTTGCCGCTTCGGTGCAGGCAGGTGGTTTGGTTGGGCAAAATATTTTAGGCACGTTGACCGCAAGTTATGCGCAAACTGGAACCGTAACTGCTACTGGCGGTGCTGGTGGCGCTGCAGCTCTTGGTGGTACTGGTGGTATTGGGACCGGTACCGCAATTTATGGTGTTGGTGGTGCGGGTGCGGCTGGTGGTGCGGGTGGTGCAGTATATGCCGGTGGGCTTGTTGGCTATACCACTGGTGTAGTCGAAGCAGGCTCATATTCAAAAACAACACTCACACTGACGGGTGGTAGTGGAGCAAATGGTTCGGCAGGTATAACTGCAATTGCAAACAGCGGCGCAGCAGGAAGTGTTCCTGGTGCGGGTGGTGCTTCGGGAGTTGTGTACGCAGGCGGTCTTGCGGGGTATTCGACGTCGGATGTTATTTCTTCCTACGCTAGTTTTGATGCTGGATCGGGGAAAGGTAATATCACCGTAACGGGCGGTACTCCAGGTAATGGAGGTAATGCAGGAAATGGGGGATCGGGTCTTGCTGCCGGTGGCGCCGGGGGTGCGGGTGGTCTCGCTACACTCGGTGTGGGCGGTGCATCTTCGGCTGCGTTTGTTGGGGGTCTCATAGGATTTAGCTCTGGTGTTATAACAACATCATATGCAGATACACTAACTATTGCAGGAAGTGAACAGGCAGGTGGCAATGGCGGTGCCGGTGGTAATGGTGGTACAGGCATAGGTGCGAATAATGGCGGAGTTGGTTCTGTTGGCGGCGCCGGTGGTGCGGGTGGTGTCCGCGCATACGGCGGTTTAGTTGGAGATTTCCAATCAACACTTGGAAGTATTCAAAGTTTTTCATATGCAAGTGTAAATATTTCCGTTACGGGTGGTAATGGTGGTACGGGTGGTAATGGTGGTAATGGTGGTGCTTCTGGTGTTAGTCAGTCGAGTGGTACTGCAGCTGTTGCAGGTGTTGGCGGCGCGGGTGGTGCAGGTGCTGCTACATACGGTGGAGGGTTGGTTGGACGCATAACAGGAACTACGCAAGTGATGCGTATTTCAAATTCTAACGCCATGGGAAGTGTTAGTGTCTCTGGAGGAAATGGAGGAAATGGAGGAGCGGGCGGAAATGGTGGTAATGGTTCAACAGGAAGCGGTACTCATGCAGGTAGTACCGGAGGCTTGGGCGGTGTCGCTGGTGTGGGTGGTGAGGCAGATGCTGGGGGACTTGTTGGAGTGAGCAACCTTACAACCGGTTCGATTGATTTTCTCTCACTGAATGCTACGGGGAATGTAAGCGCATACGGGGGTAATGCAGGAGCCCAAGGGGCAAGTGGTAATGGTGGGGCATCGGCAACAGGAGCTGCCGGTGGTGCTGGAGGTGGAGCTGTACTAACCCCTACTGCCGGTGGTGCAGCGTATGCTGGAGGACTTATTGGGATTCACAGAATTACAGCCACTCCAGCTGGAAGCGGTGTTGTTAATTCATATGCGACTGGTGTAGTAAGTGCGCAAGGTGGCATTGGAGCAACCGGAAGTCAGGGTGGTAATGGAGGAGTGGGCGGAACAATTGGTGGTGCCGGTGGTGCTGGTGGTGCATCGGGTGTTGGCGGTGAAGCAGATGCCGGGGGTTTGGTAGGACTTACGAGTGTTACCACTGGGTTTATTCATTATTTGGGTAATTATGCGACGACTGGAAACGTAACTGCAACGGGTGGGGCTTCTGGTAATGGCGGGAGTGCAGGTAGCTCAGCTGCTGGCGGTACGGGTGCCGGTGGTGCGACTGGTGCGGGTGGCGCAAGTGCTGTTGGTGGTGCTGCATATGCCGGCGGACTAGTTGGACAAGCAAACGCAACTGCAAGTGCTAACTTACAAATTACAACAAATTATTCTACGCGCACAGTGAGTGCGACAGGGGGTGTGAGTGGGAATGGCGCAAATGGAGTTATTGGTGGTGCTGGTGGTACAGCTTCTATTGGCGGTGTGGGTGGTGCCGGCGGCGTGAGTGGCGCCGGTGGCGCTGCGTATGCTGGTGGACTCATTGGAACGAATGGAACTGCTGCCGGTGCTGGTGGTGGAGTTATTGAAAGTACATCGTACGCGACAGGAAACGTTACCTCAACTGGTGGCACGGTTGGTACAGCGGGAACTGCAGGTAGTGGTGGTGCAAGCGCAAGTGGTACTGCAACTCTTGCAGCAGCTGGAGGAACTGTAGGTACTGCAGGTGCCGGCGGTGCTGCGTATGCCGGCGGACTTATTGCTATTAATAGTGCAACTGGAGTTATTTTAAATTCGTATGCAGCGGGGTCGGTAACGTCGCTTGCTCGAAATGGTGGCGCTGGTGGTACTGGTGGAGCTGGTGGTGATGCATCTCTTAGTACAGGAATTGGCGGACCGGGTACTATTGGTGGCGCAGCTGGAGCTGGTGGTGATAGCTATGCTGGCGGACTGGTTGGATACAATGTTAACGCGGCAAATACAATTACTACAAGTTACGCAATTGGTGCGACAGTAACTGGTACGAGCGGCAACGGTGGGCAGGGTGGTGCTGGCGGAGTGGGAGGCGCAGCTGGTATTGCTGTTGCTGGTGGCGCTGGCGGTGCCGGTGCTGCTGCAGGTGCCGCTGGAACTTTATATGTCGGTGGTTTAATTGGAAGAAACGATGGTACGGTGCAGTTGTATTCATACGCAACCTCGAATGTTACTGGTACTGCAGGTACTGGAGGAACAGGTGGTACCGGAGGGGCTGGTGCTGACGGTGGTATTGGTACTTCTGGTGCTGGTGGTAATGGTGGTCTTGGTGGTAATGCAACCGCTGGTGGTGCCGGTGGTATTGCTTACGGTGGAGCATTTGTTGGAAGAAATGAAACCACAAGAGTAATTAAAGATTCTTATGCGACTGGAAGCCTCACGCTCAGTGGTGGGCAAGGTGGTACTGGCGGAGTGGGTGGTAATGGAGGCGATGGTGGCAACGGTGCTTCAGCAGGAACCGGAGGAACGGGAGGTAATGCAGGAGCGAGTGGCGCCGGTACGGTTGGTGGTGTTAAATACGGTGGAGGATTTGCCGGGTACAACCTTGGTACTATTAACACTGTGTATTCCATTGGCGCAGTTTCAGTAACCGGTGCTACTGGAGGCGCAGCGGGTAACGGTGGTAATGCTGGCAATGGCGGCAATGGCGGTGCGACTGGTGCTGGTGGAACTGGTGGTAACCAAGGTGCAACTTCCGATGCCGGTGCTGGTGGCGCACTGCATGCCGGTGGTCTTATTGGCTACAACTTTACTGCTGGTGTTGTTTCAAACTCCTGGACTGCCGGAAACGTTACTACCACAGGTGGTGCTGGTGGAACTGCTGGGATCCGCGGTACATCTGGCGCCGGCGGCAACGGGGGAACTCTTGCTGGTGGAAATGGCGGTGCAGCAGTTACGGGTAGCGCAGGCGGTGCAGGCGGTGCAAGTATTGCCGGTGGTCTTATTGGTTCAAACATAACCACTGGCTCGTTTAGTAATAGTTATGCATCGGGTACGGTAGCAATGACCGGAGGTAACGGAGCTACTGGGGGCGTTGGTGGAAAGGGTGGCAATGGAGGAGCAGGCGGTTCTGGTGGTTCTGGAAATGGCGGCTCCGGTGCGGTTGGCAGTATTGGTGGAGTCGGTGGAGTCGGTGGAGCGGTTACCGGTGGTGGCTTGGTTGGTGATAATACGGGAACTATTTCAAACGCTTATGCACTGGGCAGTGTAACTGCAGCGGCTGGTACGTCTGGTACTGGCGGTATTGGTGGTGCGGGTGGTAATGGTGGCGCGGCTGGTGGCGGCAGTGTAGGCGTAAACGGAAATGGCGCAAATGGTGGTGCGGGCGGTGCGGGCGCTAATGCACTTGTTGGCGGGCTTCTTGGTAGCCACGCTACGTCTGTTGTAACGAATACATATTCTTCTGGTGTGCCAACTGCTACAAAAACTTCTGGTGTTGTGGGTGGTGCGGGTGGTGCTGCGGGTGCCGGTGGGTCCGGTGGTAGTGCAGGCTCAGCCGGAGCGACAGGTGCTTCTACTGCATTGCAATACGCCGGAGGTATAGTGGGGAACCCGGTGAGCGGTACGTGGGCGTCAAGTTATTGGGATACCACTACGTCAGGTAAAACCGATGGAGCAGGAAACGCAACGACGCCATCCAATACCTCAGCAAAAACTACAACCCAAATGAAGCAGCAAGCCACGTTTACGGGTTGGGATTTTACTACTTTGCCAGTATGGGAAATTGTGGCGGCTACTACCTATCCATATTTTAATTATCAAACAGCACCGGATGCACCAATTATAGGAGTTGCAACAGGCGGGAATGGTCAGGCGACGGTCACATTTACACAGCCGGCAAATGTTGGTGGCTCGCCTATAACTTCTTACATCGTTACTTCTAGTCCTGGTGGAATTACTGCCACGGGTGGTTCTACGCCAATTACCATTACTGGTTTGACCAACGGAACAACATATACTTTTACCGTTACGGCGACGAATGCATACGGTACAAGCATTTCTTCGGCTACCAGTAACTCCGTGACTCCGGCAACCGTACCAGATGCACCAACCAGCGTAACTGCTGTACGGGGTAACGGCCAAGCTACTGTTTCATTTACTGCACCAGTCAGTAATGGCGGTGCTAGTATTACCAGTTACACAGCAACCTCTAGCCCTGGTGGTTTTACTGCTACTGGTGGTGCCTCACCACTCGTAGTGACCGGCTTAACCAATGGCGTGACGTATACCTTTACAGTGACAGCGACAAATACAGTGGGGACTAGTAGCGCTTCGGCAAGCAGTAATGCAATTACCCCTGCTACTACTCCCGGTGTGCCAACAAATGTTGTTGCTGTACGAGGTGACGGTCAGGCAACAGTGTCTTTTGACGCACCCGCAAGTAATGGTGGTGACGCAGTTATCTCGTATACCGTGACTTCTAGCCCTGGTGGTTTTACTGCTACTGGTGGTGCCTCACCACTCGTAGTGACCGGCTTAACCAATGGCGTGACGTATACCTTTACAGTGACAGCGACAAATACAGTGGGGACTAGTAGCGCTTCGGCAAGCAGTAATTCCATAGTGCCGGCAACCGTACCAGATGCACCAACCAGTGTAACCGCAGTTCGCGGCAACGGCCAAGCAATAGTATCTTTTACTGCACCGGTGAGTAACGGTGGTTCCTCTATAATAAGCTACACAGCAACCTCTAGCCCTGGTGGTTTTACTGCTACTGGTGGCTCTTCACCTCTTGTAGTAACTGGTTTAACAAACGGTACAACCTACACATTTACCGTGGTTGCGACAAATGCAGTGGGGGACAGCGTTGTCTCATCGAGTAGTAACGCTATTGTACCCGCCACAGTACCAGATGCACCTACGGGTGTGACTGCAGTTCGTGGTAACGGCCAAGCAACGGTCACATTTACTCCTCCCGCAAGTAACGGTGGTGATACGATTACCAGCTACACCGTGACTTCTAGCCCCGGAGGCTTAACTGCGAGTGGAAGTAGCTCGCCAATTGTTGTGACGGGCTTAGCCAATGGCACGAGCTATACCTTTACGGTTACTGCGACGAATGGTTTGGGAACCAGCGTTGCCTCAAGCGCAAGTAATACCATCTCGCCAGCGACGGTGCCAGGTGCGCCGACTATTGGTACTGCTACTGCTGGCAACGGCCAAGCTACTATTACTTTTTCTGCTCCGAGTTCCGATGGAAGCAGTACCATCATTTCTTACACGGTAACTTCTTCGCCGGGTGGCATTACCGCTACCGGTGGCTCCTCTCCAATTATTATTACGGGTCTTACGAACGGAGTAACGTATACGTTTACGGTTTCGGCCACCAATGGAGTGGGAACCAGTGCGGCATCTGCTACTACTAATTCGGTTGTGCCAAAAACAGTGCCCGATGCACCAACGAGTGTTTCTGCTGTTCGCGGTAACGGCCAAGCTACTGTGTCCTTTACAGCACCAGCTAGTAACGGTGGTTCCTCTATAACTTCTTACACGGTAACTTCTTCGCCGGGTGGCATTACCGCTACCGGTGGCTCCTCTCCAATTATTATTACGGGCCTCACAAATGGAGTAACCTATACCTTTACGGTTACGGCGACGAATGGCGCGGGTGCCGGTATTGCTTCCAGTACGAGCAATTCTATAGTACCGGCCACAACTCCCGATGCACCAACCGGCGTAACTGCTGTTCGCGGTAACGGCCAAGCTACTGTTTCCTTTACTGCGCCAGGTAGTAACGGTGGCGCGTCTATAACTTCTTACACCGTCACATCCAGCCCTGGTGGCATTACTGCCACTGGTGGTTCATCGCCAATTATTATTACGGGACTTACCAACGGTATCGCATACACCTTTACCGTGGTTGCAACAAATGCAGTGGGGGACAGTATTGCTTCATCGAGCAGTAACTCTATAGTACCGGCCACAACTCCCGATGCACCAACCAGCGTAACTGCTGTTCGGGGTAACGGCCAAGCTACTGTTTCATTTACAGCACCAGTCAGTAATGGTGGTTCAGCTATTACTTCTTACACCGTAACGTCCAGTCCTGGCGGCATTACTGCCACTGGCGGTTTTTCGCCGTTAGTTCTCACTGGGCTTACGAACGGAGTAACGTATACGTTTACGGTGACGGCAACCAATGCGGTTGGCACAAGTAGTGCTTCAAGTTCTAGTAACTCAGTTATACCTGCCACAGTTCCCAATGCTCCAACAATTGGTACTGCAACAAGGGGAAATGGGGAAGCAGTAGTAACATTTACCCCACCCGTTGATAACGGTGGTTCAGCTATTACTTCTTACACTGTAACGTCCAGTCCTGGCGGCATTACTGCCACTGGTGGTTCGTCGCCTATTACCATTACCGGCTTAACCAATGGCGTGACGTATACGTTTACGGTTACGGCAACCAATGCAGTCGGGACAAGTAGTGCTTCCGCGTCTACCAATTCCATTGTTCCGGCAGCAGTGCCTGGTGCGCCAACAAGTGTGACGGCCGTGCGTGGCAACGGCCAGGCGACTATTTCTTTTGTCGCACCAAGTGATGTTGGTGGCTCTGGTATTACCAGTTACACGGTGACCTCAAATGTAGGTGGCTTTACTGCAAGTGGTAGCTCTTCTCCTCTTACCGTGACTGGTCTTACGAATGGCACAACGTATACCTTTACCGTAACTGCCACTAATGCAGTTGGTACGGGCATATCGTCTGTACCGAGTAATTCTATTGTTCCCGCAACGGTACCAGGTAGTCCAACCAGCGTAACAGCCGTGCGGGGGAATGGTGAAGCTGTTGTTTCCTTTGTTGCGCCGGTCAGCAACGGTGGCGCGTCTATAATAAGTTACACAGTAACGTCCAGTCCTGGCGGCATTACTGCCACCGGTGGTTCTTCTCCAATAATTATTACTGGTTTAACCAATGGCACCTCGTACACCTTTACCGTGATTGCTACGAATAGTGTGGGAGATAGCACCAGCTCGAGTGCCAGCAGTGCAGTAACTCCAGCGGGCGTGCCTGGCGCACCAACTATTGGCACAGCTACTGCTGGTAATGGTCAGGCAACCATAACGTTTACCCCACCGGTCAATAACGGTAGTTCAGCTATTACTTCTTACACCGTAACGTCCAGTCCCGGCGGTATTACTGCCACCGGTGGTTCGTCGCCTATTACCATTACGGGACTTACCAATGGTGTAACCTATACGTTTACGGTGACCGCAACCAATAGTGTGGGTACTGGCATTGCTTCGGGTACTACTAATTCTATAGTGCCGGCGAGCGTGCCAGATGCACCAACTATTGGTACTGCCACCAGGGGGAATGGTGAGGCAACTATTACATTTACAGCGCCCGTCAACAATGGTGGTTCTAGCATAACTTCCTACACCGTCACTGCTAGTCCTGGTGGATTCACTGCTACGGGGGGTTCTTCCCCGCTCGTGGTAACCGGTTTGACCAATGGCGTAACCTATACCTTTACCGTTACGGCAACCAATGCCATAGGCACGAGTGTTTCATCTGGCACAAGCAACTCAATTGTGCCGGCCGCGGTCCCAGGTTCTCCAACTGCTGTCACTGCCGTACGTGGTGATGGGCAAGCTACTGTTACTTTTACAGCTCCCGTAAGCAATGGTGGTTCTAGCATAACTTCCTACACCGTCACATCCAGCCCTGGTGGCCTTACCGCTACCGGTGGTTCTTCACCTATTACTATTACCGGTTTGACCAATGGTGTGACGTATACGTTTACCGTGACTGCAACAAACGGGGCTGGCACCGGTGCAAGTTCAAGTGCGAGCAACGCCGTAGTACCAGCCACCGCGCCAGATGCGCCAACAAATGTTGCTGGAGCAATTGGCGATGGGGGCGTGACTGTGTCGTGGTCTGCGCCTGCGTCAGACGGGGGTTCAGCAATTACGAGTTATACTGTTACTTCAAATATTGGCGGTTTTACCGTAACGGGCAGCTCGTCTCCGCTTACCGTAACGGGTCTTACTAACGGCGTTACGTACACCTTTACGGTCACCGCAACCAATGCAGTTGGCACGAGCGTCTCTTCTGGTACCAGTAGTGGTGTATCGCCGGCAAGCGTGCCAGGTGCGCCTACTAACTTAGCTGCACTGGTAGGTGATAGTAGCATAGCGTTGTCTTGGTCGGCTCCGGTGAGCAATGGCGGCTCAGCGCTTACCGATTATAAAGTTGAATATAAATTAACGAGTGGTGGTACCTGGGCAGTGTTTGCAGACGGTGTTGGCACGGCCACAACAGCAACGGTTACTGGTTTGGCGAATAATAACTCATATGATTTCCGTGTGTCCGCTAAGAATATTGTTGGCACTGGAAGTGCTTCCGATGCGGTGGCCGCTACTCCTGGTGCACCAGCGCAAGTCTTGGTGCAAGGTTTTTCCGATGTGACTTCGCCCAGCATTGCTACACAAGTGCGTATTACTAACGAGGGTGTAACCGCGTATGAATATACCTACACGTGGTGTATTACTGACTCCGCAGTAAATACGTGTGGTGGTGGTAATGACATTTTTAGTTCGACGGCAGCAAAGCTTATTCAAGCCGGAGAAAATTTTGACACGACATTGAACTCCGTAATATCATCACCGGGAACATATTGGTTCCATGTAGTTGCCCAGTTTGGTTCCGATTCTTCTGAAGCAATTCAGTCGTTTGCTGCAACTACAGGCACGGTGGTTACTCCACCGGATAACGGCGGCGGTGGTGGCGGTGGTGGAGTTACTCCTCCTGTGGTACCTGTGGTTCCAGTAAGCCCTGAAGTCCCCATTGCTGTAAGTCCCGTTACTGCAGATTTAAATGGAGATAGCGTTGTTGACTCTACGGACTTTTCTATCATGTTGGCGTTTTGGAAAACCAAAGCTCCCTTTAAAAACCCCGGCGTAGATTTGAACCATGACGGAAGGGTGGACTCAGTCGATTTTTCTATTATGCTTTATCAGTGGAAACGAAGAAAATAATCTATGAATAAAATTGTATGTGCAATGTGGGTAGGGTTTATGAGTCTGGTGCTGTCTTTCTTTGCGCCGGTGGTTAATGCTGCAGAATTATATAGTACTACGGCTACTAAGCAGGTGCAGGTGGGTGATACGGTGGTAGTTGATGTCCGTTTAAACACTGAAGGAAAGCAGCTCAATGCGGTTGAAGGTGTGGTGCATCTGCATGGGGGCGTGGCAAAAGTTTTAGATATCAGCACCGGCGGTTCGGTTTTATCTATCTGGCCCCGTTCGCCCGAGGCCCAAACCACATCGGGGGGTGTTGATATTTCCTTTACTGGCGGCGTGCCGGGAGGGTTCAGTCAGAGTGACGCATTGCTTTTTAAAGTAGCTGTGACCCCAGAAAAACCGGGAAAAATTATTCTGCAACCGGATCAAATTGTTTCGTATGAAAATGACGGCCAGGGAACGAAGATACTGACTTCCACCAGTTCGCTCACCCTTATCGTCTCTGAAGGTGGCGGAGCCAGCTCAAATTCTTGGGAGCAAACTGTGGCGTCAGATACTGTACCCCCGGAGCCATTTACTATCTCGCTTGGTCAGGATTTTTCGGTGTATGATAATAAAAAATTTATTTCTTTCAACACCACTGATGCTGGGTCGGGGGTTGATCATTATGAGGTCGCTGAGGGTACAGGTGCGCCTATCCGTGCCGAGAGTCCCTATGTGCTGCGTAATCAGAACGCACGAAGGATTACTGTTACGGCTTATGATAAAGCTGGAAATGCACAATTGGCCATATTAAATCTTACATCACAGCGTTTGGTGTCGTCTCTGATTGTATATGTTGGCATAGTATTAGGTGTATTGTGTATACTTATAGTATTGGTATATATAGTGAAGCGTAAAAAGAAAACTAAGTAGTAATCGTTCCATGAAACTAAAACAAAAGATACTGCGCAGTGCTGTAGGCTGCGTGAGCGTTGTGTTGTTCCTTGTGCCATTGCTGGTAGAGGCTGCTACTCTCAGCGCTCGCCCTTTAACCACGAATGTTGTGGCTGGGGGAGTTTTTACCGTAAGCGTAGATTTAAATTCTCAAGGGAAAACTATTAATAACGCAGAGGCGGTTATTAGTTACCCCGCGGATTTAGTAGAAGTGCAGTCCGTAAGCACGGGCGGATCTATTTTTTCCTTGTGGGTGGAGCCGGCTGCGTTTTCAAATAGTTCCGGGACAATAACTTTCAATGGTGGTGCGCCTAATCCGGGGTATACTGGGTCTAGCGGTCATATCTTGTCTGCCAAATTTAAAGCAAAAGCTGCGGGCACGGCGCAGATTAGCATTAGTTCTGCTGCTATTCGTGAGAACGATGGTCTTGGTACAAATGTACTCACCGGTCAGAGCGGCGGACAGATTAGCATTACTGAGCAGAAGCAAGCAGTGCCAGATTCTACTGAGCAACCGGCTCCGCCTGCTTCTCAACCGGCTCTTGTGGGCACTGTCGTAGTGACATCTGTGACGCATCCAAATAGTGAAGCCTGGTACAAAGAGACTAAAGCAATTTTTGCTTGGAAGCTTCCTCGGGGCGTAACAGCTAGTCAAACGTCTTTGGATAAAACTGCGGGAGTCGTTCCTCGTGTGTTGCGTCGTCCGGCAGCGAGCACGATAACAGTAGACAATATAACTTCGGGTGTGTGGTATTTTAATGCTCGTTTTTTGAGCGCGCAGGGCTGGTCGCCGGTTACCGCGTATAAAATACAAGTAGATACGACGTCCCCCGAGAGTGTAACGGTAGTGCCTGCTTCGGCGGAGAATCAACGAGCTGCTCCTGCTATAACAGCAACAGACGCTCATTCCGGTATCGACTATTATATGGTTGGCATCGATGACACAAACCCTGTAAGACTTACTGCTGTGCAAGGTGAAACCGAGATTGCCATTCCTGGTATTTCTGCCGGTACTCATCAAGTCGTAGTACAGGCATTTGATCGAGCCGGTAATATGACTGAAACAAAAGGCACATACGAGTTTAAGGAACGAGTGAAGTTGTCTGTTTCGGACTATAGTAAGAGTGTGCGTGAGGGCGGGCGTATAACTGTGCAAGGTATAGGACCGGTCAATGCGCCAATCGCTATTACCTTGTTGACGGACGAGGGTATCCAGAGAAGTTACGATGTAACCTCCGATGCAAAGGGTAAGTTTGCTTTTAAAAGCGAGCCTATCGCCACTACTGGTTCATTTGAAATGTGGGTAAGCGCTGTTCGGTCGGACGGTGTGAAGGCGGAGTCGGAGCATTATACTATTTTGGTAGAAAAGTCTCTCAGCTCTCGCGTGGGTGACGCACTCAGGTCTGCTGCTCGTTTATTGACCCCGTCCAATATCATCATTCTTTTGCTGGCCATACTTGCGGCCTTGGGCTGGTTAAATTACTTCCAGTTAAAAAAGAAATTGCAACAAATGCAGCCAAAGCGAAGCTCGCAGCGAAGTTTAAAAACTCTCGAATAAGTCCATAAAAGCAGTGCCCTTCGGCACTGCTTTGTTATACCAATCCTCATATAGGTCTAAAGGATATGTATTCGAGGAAGTGAATTGAAGATTCACATTTTCCCAGGTGCTTAGTTCTGGTGTAGCGGCACTACGGTATGTCCCAAAGCAATAACTAATTTGCCCAGAACCATAAGTGTATGGCTTGAGGTAATTCATGTTTACAAATTAAAAACCGGAGCGTACCATAAAGAAAAGAGGTGTTATTTATTACTATATATGTGGAAAGAATACAAAGAATATTTGCAACATAACCCCGAAGGGTACTGGTTTAAAGCTAAGCTCTATGGGTGGGGTTGGACACCAGTTATGTGGCAGGGCTGGGTGGGTGTTGTACTATATGTGCTGTCCGTTGTTGCACTCGCTCAAACTTTGGACAACAGGTCAACGCCTCGCGAAATAGCGTTTACGTTTGTATTGCCCGTAGCTATTTTGACCGTCGCACTTATTGTCCTCTGCTACAAAACCGGCGAAAAACCCCGCTGGCAGTGGGGTCCACCTGAGAAGAAATAATCACAAGTCTTATATGACCTATACGTCGTATAAGACTTATAGGTCCAATGCAATAATATGGCTAACGCCAGTTTTGTTCCAAAGCATGGGGGTTATAAGGACTTACAGTCATTTCAGAATGCGGTTATTGTGTATGACTTTACAGTGGAGTTTTGTAAGCGCTATATTCCATCGCATAAAATGCGCGATCAATTGGAGGGTGCGGGACGGAGCGGTGTTCAAAACATTGCGGAAGGTAGCACTAACTCAGGAACGTCTAAACAGACTGAGCTTCGTTTGGTAAATGTAGCGCGGGGAAGCTTAGAAGAACTTTTGCGTGACTATAAAGATTTTCTGCGGCAACGCAGTTTCCCTGAGTGGGGTAGGGATAATCTTCGTGCGAAAGAAGTACGCGCTCTGGCCTATAAGTCAAATAGGTCCTATACGACATATAAGGCATATATAGAAAACCCTGAAGCGGCAGCAAACTGCGCTATCTGTTTACTACATCAGACTAATTATTTACTTGATCAGCAAATCCGCGCATTGGAAAAAGAACTGCTCTTGAGAGGTGATGTGCAGGAGCAATTTCGCAGCGCAAGAGATGCTGAACGAAAAAGGCAGCTTTTGGATAGTGGGCCACCGATAGATGACTTTTTAGCTGAGCTAGGTTTTACTCGTTTAGAAAATGGCAAGGTCATCCACAAGCCTTCGGACAAATTAAATTCTGTGTAAACTTATGCGTTCATTGCATCATCACGTTTATCTGATACTATAAAACTACGGCTACATTTTTAATAATCAAATATCTATGCAAAAAATATTAACACATTTATGGTATGACAAAGAGGCAAAAGAGGCGAGTGAGTTTTATGTTTCTTTGTTTTCTAATTCAAAGGTTGGTAATGTTCGCACCATTACTGGTACGCCATCTGGGGACTGCGATGTAGTAAGCTTTACCCTTGCCGGACAAGAGTTCATGGCTATAAGCGCCGGGCCTTATTTTAAATTTAACCCCGCCATATCTTTGTTTGTTGAGTTTGGAAATGAAGCAGATATTACTACTGTATGGGACAAACTAATAGAAGGGGGTGAGGCGCTTATGCCGTTAGACACCTATCCATGGGCGAAAAAATACGGATGGGTTCAAGACAGGTATGGCCTTACATGGCAACTTTCTCTGCCTCTTTCTTTTGCTGAGGGGCAAACTACAGAGGAACGCATAACCCCACTACTTATGTATACGCAAGGCATGGCTGGAAAAACCAAAGAAGCCATAGAGTTTTATGTTGGTGTATTTTCCGCCCAGGGCGGGCCAGACTCTAAAGTAGAAATGATGGTTCCGTACGAAGAGGGGGAAGGCGACACTGCTGGGTTTATCAAACACGCTCGCTTTAGCTTGCTTGGGCAAAACTTTATGGCTATGGATAGTTCGGGTCCTCATGCGTTTGTGTTTAATGAAGCCATTTCATTTCTAGTAAACTGCGACTCGCAGGAAGAAATAGACGCATATTGGGAAAAGCTTTCCGCAGTACCCGAGGCAGAGCAGTGCGGTTGGCTTAAAGATAAATTTGGTGTGTCTTGGCAAATCCAACCAACCATTATGGAGCACATGATGCAGAACGGTACTGAAGAGCAAATCCAACGCGTAACGCAGGCGTTCCTCAAAATGAAAAAATTTAATATAGCAGAGCTTCAGAAAGCATATGACGGAGAATAAGACATAGAGTTAATAACAGTAGCGAAAGCTGCTGTTTTTTGATATGGTTAAGAAACATACATTAAGTACGCACTCTCATTATGCAAAAAACACATTTCTCCATTTTCATACATGCCCCTAAGGAAACAGTGTGGGATACCATGCTCCGAGACGAAACCTATCGTCAGTGGACAGGGGCATTTAATCCGGGCTCTTACTACAAAGGTGATTGGAGTAAGGACTCTAAGATCCTTTTTCTGGGCCCTGACCCTGCGGGAAATGAGGGCGAGGGTGGCATGGTCGGCCGTATAGCAGAAAATAGGCAGTACGAATGTATCTCCATCGAGTACCAGGGCATAGTTAAGAATGGCGTGGAAGATGTAACTGGCGATGAAGCAAAAAAGTGGGCATCTGCATTTGAAAACTATACCTTTAGCGAAAAGGACGGCGGTACGGAATTGTCTGTAGATGTTGACATTGCTCCCGAATATAAAGAAATGTTTGAAGGTATGTGGCCTAAAGCTTTGGAAAAACTTAAAGAATTAGCAGAGCAATAAACTCACGATGAAAAAACTACAAGATGTTGATGCATATATACATACGTACCCACATGATGTGCAGGCGTTGCTCCAGAACATGAGGAAAGTTATCCATACTACGGCACCACAGGCAGAAGAAGCCATTAAGTATGGCTTACCAACTTTTGTGCTGAACGGGAAAAACTTAGTTCATTTTGGCGGTTTCAAAAAACATATAGGCTTTTATCCGGCCCCCTCTGGTATACGTGCTTTTCAAAAAGAATTATCTGCTTACGAAGGCGCAAAAGGGTCTATTCAGTTTCCGTTAGACAAACCATTGCCACTCGCTCTTATAAAGAAGATTGTACAGTTTAGAGTAAAAGAAAATATGCAGCACGCTACTGATACTGCCAAGAAAAGATAAATGACATATACGTATAAGCAACTACACGAGTCAGATATACCACTCTTACACGGGTTACTCAGGGTTTTTGGTGCTGCATTTGAAGACGTGGCTACCTACCAAAAAGTTATGCCACGCAGCGAGTATCTACAGGCATTACTTGCTAAACCAACTTTTATAGCGTTAGTTGCATTGGATGCTGACGGTTTGGTTGTGGGCGGACTTACTGCCTATGTATTGGAAAAGTTCGAGCAAGAGCGAAGTGAAGTATACATTTACGATTTGGCAGTGGCCGAAGAACATCGCAGAAAAGGTATAGCGCGAAACCTTATTACTGAGTTAAAACGCATTGCTAAAGAAAAAGGAGCATACATTATCTACGTCCAAGCTGACCCACCAGATGAACCAGCAGTAAAACTCTATCAATCTCTCGGCGCCCGTGAGGATGTGTATCACTTTGATATACCAGTAGATGCGGAGTAATGTTCAGTCATAGAAAAACCACTTCTCAAAATGAGAAGTGGTTTTTTGCTCTAGCGCAGGAGTCCTGCTTTATGCAAGAGAAGGAGGAAGACTCCTATTGAAAGGAGTAAGGAGCATAAGAATATGCTGAGTCCAACAGGGGAACCCCAGCTAAACCATGAGCCCCATGCTTTCCAGGGAAGCGCTTCTTCTCTCCACTTGTAGGTGCCGGTTTCTGCTTTTATTTCGTTATCGTCCATAGGAAGGGAATATCTAGAATTATGTTTTAGATGCATGCTTCCCAATCGACCTTTTCCGCAGAGCGGTTTGGGTAAGCGTAGGGGCCCTTGTCTTTGTGTGGTTGGCTTCTTTTGCTGCTCCAAGGGCAGAAGCAAGAAGGTATATTCCAATAATTGTAGTATACCGAGGTAAGCAATGTATTTCAACCACTTTTTCACCATATAATTTTGATATATCGTTTCACATAACTAGCAGTCATCATTGAAGGTAACTTCCAGAAATATAAAAGCCCTCACAGTCCGCAAGGGCTTTTATATTGCCAGCTATTTTATAAGATCTACCATGCGTTCTGTTTTTGCTTCCCAGAAAACCATCTTGGTAACGGCACCCTTATTTACCCCCTCTTCGGAGAAGCTGAGCACATAGCCCCGTGGCACAGTGCTTACATTAACTAAGTAGTATTTCTCCGCACTTTTTTTATACCACGGTATATTTGTTTTAAGTAGTGTGGTAGGAAAATTATCTGTTGCTTCTACTGCATGATCACTCAGGTTGTATGTTACGAGTTCAAGTTCATTTTGCGCATTGACCTTAAAGAATGTAACTTGGTTTCCCGTTTCTAGAAATTCACTACCGGCAAAACCACTGTCACTGATAATATTTTTCACTTCTAACTTGTCACCTAGCCATACCCCGTATATTTTATCGAATGTATTAAACCCATCTTTGCCCCTGTTTGCTGCAGAAACTAAATAGAACCCTGCGTGCAGCCCGTCTATTCCCTGGCTACCATTAAAAACAGCATGTTCATAGGTAATGAAAGGGCTGTCGGCGTCAGTAAATACGTATTCCTTCCCTGTGTTGCTGGTGAGCTTCAGGCCTGTACGCTCATCTAGTTTGGAAGAAAATGTCTCAATTTTTCCATACTCGCTTACGAGTACAGTTTGCATGCAGCCGGACGCTGAGCGGATGGCACATGCCCCCAGCCCTGCAATATACGGTGAATTAGGAGCTTCCGTAGTTGTAGTGGCTAATTGCTGCTTTCGCAGGTTTCTGAGTTCGTGCCTACTCGTAAGTACTACAAGAAGTATGCAGGTGAGAAGTAGTATTGCGACAAGTCCGGCTTTTATTTTAATCCCCATAATATGAATAATTGCTATGTTACATATGTACATAGTATACCAAAATTTAGCCACTGAGCCTCTCTGTACAGGTATGTTTCTACATTGTATGATGGTGGGGTATTTATATTAATCTTTTATATAGTATGAGCGATACAGAAGTTACAGAATTCAAAAAAGAAATTATTGCTGAAGGTAGTGGCGAAGAAGCCAAAGCGGGAGATACCGTAGAAGTGCACTACACAGGTATGCTTTTAGATGGCAGCAAGTTTGACTCTAGTCTAGACCGCGGCCAGCCATTCTCTTTTCCGCTTGGCGCTGGCATGGTTATAAAAGGCTGGGACCAAGGCATAGCAGGCATGAAAGTAGGGGAAAAAGCAAAACTGACCATACCCGCAGAGCTCGGCTACGGCGCCATGGGCTACCCACCAGTTATCCCTGCAAATGCCACTTTGGTGTTTGACGTTGAATTGCTAAGTATCAGCTAACTTTCCTATTTTAGAACGCTATTTGTATGTCTGCTCTAGATAACAGGATGCTGGTATGAAGAAATAGTATTAATATATTTTTATATGCCAATAACAGAAACAACATTTGGTCCGAAAAAGTATTTAACGCTTAAGAAGTCTATTGCTATAAGTCAGGTGAGCGATAAAGACATGTACGACCAAGCAGGGAAGAAGCTTGGCTCTTATATGCAGGCGCATGGTATGACGCCGAGTGGGCCGTGGTCAGTTATATATTTCACCTGGGACCAGGCAGCAGGAAAGACGGATCTTGGCATTGCTTTTCCCGTAAGCGGCGTAGAACATGTAGAAGATGCTGAGTTGAGTCTGGTAGAAATTCCAGAGTGCAAAGCAGCAATGGATGTGCTCCATGGCTCGTACGAAGGGCTTGCAGCAACGCACCAAGGCTTAATGCAGTACGTTCAGGAGAAAGGGTATGCTGGTCAGAGCTTGCCCGCTATGGCAGTAGAAGAATATGCAGTGGACCCTATGCAGGAGCCAAACCCGGCCAACTTAGTCACAAACATTTATTACCTCCATACCTAGTCTTTCTCTTGGAAGATTCGCTACTCCGGTGGGCTCGCATCCGAGCACGGGAGTGAGGAGTTTAGGCGGTAGCAATAGCACGGTAACGACAAAAGCGTCGTTACCGTTTTTGTTTGTCTCAGTGCAATAATGCTAGAAAATACAATAAATGCTAGCTAATTTGTGCAGGATGAGGAATCTTTTCGAAAGGAGTTAAATACATGCGAAAACTCATACCTACTATTTTCAAATAGTAAGTATGGATGTATACCAAAAGTAGATATATAACAAGAAAGGAATTATATGAGACGCATACTATACAAGATGGTGGCGGGCTACATAGGGGTGTGCCTAGTAGTTTTGGGGCTTGGTGCCACCACTCAGTTGGCTCGCGCAGCCCAGCCAATGCTGCAGGTGACGAGTAGCGATAATATAACGTATCGCATAGTAGTCAGCAACGCAGATCCGTATCGGCAGGTAGATTTATATACCCGCCAAATAGATACACAGCTCTGGACCACCTACGGCAACATAGGCAATACCGATGCAGGCGGGTACCTCTCTGTGCAGCTAAATATGAATAGCTACAACCCAGCCTTGGCCCGTGAATCGTATGTCATTGTAAATGGCGTGCAGTCGAGCATTGCTACGGTAAATGGTACCTCTAGTGGTTCATTGCTTACCCTGAGCCAAACCACAGTTACGGTGGGGGTTGGCCAGACAACATCGGTAACCGTATCTGGGGGAAGTGGTAGTTATTATATTGCAAGTAACTCAAATCCCTCTGGTGTCTCGGCAAGTATTTCCGGAAACATACTTTCACTCTACGGAAGTAGTGCTGGGGCAACTAGTACCATTCAGGTATGCACTGCCAACACCTACTACAATTCCTACGGCGCCAATTGTGCCACGGTATGGGTAAGTGTGCCAGGTAGTAGTGTTGGTAATATATGGTTTTCTCCAGCAAACCCTACGCTGTACGTTGGTCAAAGTCTGGCCGTGTCTATAAATAGCAGTACTACAGGCTACGCCTACCCAACCTACACTTCTGGTACGTACGCGGTAACTGCAAATACCAATTCAGCGGTAGCGACGGCGAGTATTTCAGGCACCGTACTGAACCTGTATGCTTTGCAAAATGGTACCACAACTATAACCGTAACTCATAGCAGCCTTGGCTGGTCCGGTACGGTATACGTAACTGTGTCGGGGGGGAGTACTGGAGGTCAAATTACGTTTAGTCCTGCAAGTCCAACTCTACAAGTAGGGCACAGTGCAAGTGTGACTCTGTACTCACCTTCTAGCTATTACAGTTCCAATTTTTACCTTTCAAGTAATAGCGCTCCCGGGGTGGTGACGGCGCAGGTGAGCGGCCAAACTCTGACACTGTACGGCATTGCTGTTGGCACGAGCACAATCATGGTGTGTCAAACAAATACATCTGTATGCGGAAGTGTGTTGGTAACGGTCAGTAGCGGGTACACGCCCTACACCTATGCTAGTGGCCAATTGCTCAATATGAATGGAACCGTGTTTATAGTATATAAAAACACCGTGTCTGGATTTACAAACGCCGCCGCATTTCTTGGTCTCGGATTCAGTTTTGCCAATCTGCAGAATGTTGGCTATGCAAGCATTCCGTATTCTGGATATACCATTGAAACCGCATATGCAGCTCACCCATTGGGGAGCTGGGTAAAGAATGGCCAGACCGTGTACTTTGTGCACCAGGACGGGCTTATCCCTATTCCGTCGTACGATGTATTCCTAAACAATGGCGGCCAAGATAGATATGTAGTCTCCCTGAATAGCTATGACTGGCAACGGCCTACGTTACCACTCATGGCCTATGGTGACTATCGTATGAAATAAATATGTAATCGAAAAGGGCTGGTGCTTGTAGTGACCTGGGCCATAGGGCAAGTTGTAGTGGTTGGTAACCAGTTCGTGCAGTGTAAGGCAGAGTGGAGCGGTGGGCCTGCATACGACTACCCACCGCCTTCACTAGAAAGGATGTATATGATCAAATTAATAAAAAAAGGACAGTACAAACTTGTAGCAACGCTTGACCATAAACGCATGCTCTACTTGGATGGCCAAGGATATCAATGGGCGTATGCTGAGCACATTGGTGATTTGTTCGCATTTTCCAAGCACCTGCATACTCAAAATTATGTGCTGGCAGTAGGAGAGTATCGCATATATCGAGTAAAGAATGAGCCAAAATTAGTAGACCTCGACCATTTGGAATTGGAAATAGGAAATGGTCAATGGCAAGGCTACCTCTTGCTTACGGGGTTGCCCACAGCGCGGAAAATTCGTAGCAGAGTAGAGGCAACTCGGGAAGTTATTTCACATCGCACCAGTTAATGCACACACGCATATGAACGAGCTCGAAACCCAAAATGTACATGAGTTTAGAATCCGGAGCAGTTTGCTGCTCCTACTGCTCAAAGGTACCATTGCCTGGCTCGTGCTTGCAGTGCTTACGTACGTGTTCGATTCTCTGTTGGTTTCGCTCCTCGAGAGTGGAGCTCAATATAACCTAGGCCTGTTCATAGTAAGTGGTGACGGTCTGCTTGGAAATTCGCCCTTATTCCATTTTATAGCCAACGCGATCTATGGATTGCTTGTTTTGCACATTACACTTTCCTGGATTTATGAGTTCTCCATGATTAAACCAGATGAGATTCTCACACACAGAGGAATTTTCTTTACCCATGAGCATATATATGAGATAGCCGATATAAAAACCATAGAGGTACACCAGGGGCTCTGGGGGAAAATATTTAATACAGGTACTGTGCAACTCTATGCTCATCGGGCACAAAAATATATATACCTACGAAATATAGCGCAGCCTCATGCGGTCGCAGCTCGCATTCACGAACTGCATCCAACGCCGGATTCACTTGAGTCCGGAGGCAAAGCGCCCACTTCATAGTACTTACATTAATACACAATACCCATATGGAACGTATAAAAATTGAACAACATACTTTTTCCGGAGCGCTTTGGGTGATGGGATGGTTATTTGCAATCGGCTTTCTAGGTCTGTCGTTTTGGAAAGGTGTGCTTGCGATTATTATCTGGCCTTATTACATTGGCCACGCAATTAATTTTGTTTTGCATTAATGCTCGCGTGGAGGGGCGAGAGAAGGAGTATATATGTCAGAAGACATGCTCAAAGAGAAAAATGACGCGAGCGGCTTGTTTATACCTGCGGGTTTATTTTTAGGGTTTGCGCTGGGTTTTATCTTTAACAATATTCCTGCAGGGATATTTGGCGGCATGGGCGTAGGTTTTTTGCTCTTTGCTTTGGTAAAAAATTTTAAAAAATGAGGAGTGCATATGAAAAAGACTACTCTTACAGTATTTGCTACCTATCTTTTACTCGTAGGATTGTCTGCAGTCGCCGGGGGTTTTGGATTGATCTTTATGAATGGTTTGGGTATGCCCGTTGCGAGTTTGCATGGAGCATTTAACTCCTATGTAATACCCGGGCTCATATTGAGTATTGTTGTTGGCGGGACTTACCTTGAAGCGGCGCGGAGGGTGTGGGCTGGTGTGCGGTTGGCACCAGAAGCAGTGGCAACTGCAGGTTTTGGACTGGCTATTTGGATTTTTACTGAACTCTATATTATTCATGAGCCCCACTGGCTTCAGGCTGTGTACTTTAGCTTTGCGCTGGTAACTCTTATAGGTTCACTGACGTTACTTAAATTTATTTCACAAGATTATTTATAGAACCGTATGTATAAAGAATATCCTATCATGCTCTTGTACAGCCCAGGGCTTCGCTTGGTGCTACTGCTCGCGCTCGTGTGGACACTTATTTGGAAGGGTCTTGCTTTGTGGCGAGCAGGACAAAATGGGCAGTCGCTTTGGTTTGTTGTCTTGTTTGTAGTAAATACTTTGGGCATTCTCGATATAGTGTATTTACTGTGGTTCGCCCGTAAGCAAACGCGCATATGAAGACTACACATATAGTGCAGAGCAGTGTACTCCTTGCAGGCACGCTCTTTTCATGGACTACGGTGGTGCAAAACTTTATTCGGTTTTACATCTCCGAAGGCACAATATTTAAGATACACAACTGCAGTGTTCCGAACCCCGTAACTCAGAGTTGCTTTTATGGCGCTATTGGTTTTTTGGTTGCATTCCTACTGTCTCTGTTTGTAATGCGCCTCACAGGTGAGCGGGCACAGAGGGCGCAGATGTACCTACTGCTCTTCCTCTCTGCTGGGACGGTATTTGCGTGGTATAACGTTGCTCGGGAGTTTTTTGCTTTTTACCGGACCGGTACTGTGGTGGGCTGCTCAGCAGTGGTGCTCACCAATCCGTATACGTCTCCGTGTTTTACTGGCGCCACCCTCTTTTTGGTGGCTGCAATCTACGCGTGCGTATTATATGTGCAGAGGCCTACAAAGACGGAAGCGTCTATGCAATTTTAGATACATGAGTAATGTTAGCTAGAAAGGAAGTAGTTATGAACAGGGCAGATAAGTCCGTATGCGAACTATGTGGCAAAGAAACAGGCTCGGTTATAGACTATAGCGAAAATTATGCTGTACAAACAGCAATTGCCAGCCGCTTAGAACAAGTTACGGGTGAGCAACTTAATGTTACACCTAAGAGCAGGCTGTGCGATGGTTGTTATGAGGGTCTGGATATACGAGATGGGGAACCGGAAGAGTGATGGTTTAGGCCTGTTATTACTCCTAGTGATCTTTGAGTGCTGAAAGCGATTGCTAGGGGGTGCGGCTTTGGTATTTCGAAATGAAGCATTTTAGTAACGTCCTACAATCTTTCAACAGAGCTTCTCCGTGGCGAGAAGCTCTGTTGTTTGTATTGACAAAATTAATTAAGATGCTAAACTATTTAGACTCTTAATTGATAGGTAAAGGGTTGTATATGGACAAGAACGACTTAGTGCGGAAATTGTTCACAAATATAGATGCCTTAGGCAGAGCGGCAAGTGCGCAGAAGTTTGCACCGACCGCAAAAGGCATGCCTACGAACGCTCAGGTCGGGGTGCTTTTTGTCATATTTCACTCAGGTCCCCAGAGTATAAAAGACATAGCTGCAAAGTTTGGCATGACACCGAGCGGTATTACGCAGCTGGTAAATGGTTTAGTGAGGGATGGCTTGCTTACGCGCACTGAAGATGCACAAGATCGTAGAAAGATTTGTGTCGCACTTACGAGCAAGGGGAAAGAAAGTATGGCTGCTATAAAAAAGCAGAGGTACGAAACCCTCTCCAAAGTGTTTGAACCACTTTCAAGCAATGAACTTATTCAATTGGATACAATATTACAGAAGTTAGTTAAACAGGTACAAACCATATGGACAAAAAATCAGAACAAGTAGGGAAGAAGCCTTCTGGGCCAAATCTTTTTAGTTTACTCGGGCCATATAAGGGCTTTATTATAGGGCTTATACTATTGGCGCTTGCAAGCAATGGCCTTACCTTGTGGCTTCCAAAAATTATTGCACATGGCATAGATAGCTTCCTCAGAAGCGGTCTTTCTTCCAGGGCTATTTTGTGGGAATTTGGTATAGCTGGTGCGTTTATATTTATTTTTACGTATCTTCAAAATATAGTGCAGGTCTACGCTTCTGAGCGTGTAGCTCGTGATCTGCGCCATAAGTTGTCGGAGAAAGTCTCTAATCGCACCTATGCGTTTGTACAGGCAACGACTCCGGCAAAACTACTGACGAACCTTACTTCGGATATAGACGCAGTGAAGAACTTTGTTGCGCAGGCCCTGGTAAGCATTATTTCCTCGGTGTTTATAATAATTGGTGCAAGTGTCTTGCTACTTTCTATAAACTGGAAGCTTGGGCTTGCGGTTCTTGCTATAGTCCCCGTAATAGGTGGTACATTTTTCTTTGTACTAACTCGGGTGAGAGCCCTATTTCTTAAGACTCGGGAAATTGTAGATTGGTTGAATAAAGTAATAAACGAAAGCATACTTGGAGCAAGTCTTATTCGAGTGCTTAACTCACACGAGCTAGAATATGAAAAGTTTATTGCAGCGAATGGGAGCGCTCGTGACCTAGGTTTACAAATTCTTCGCCTATTTGCCAGTATGGTCCCTATTATTACTTTTGTGGCGAACCTGGCGGCGCTTATTATCCTTGCGCTCGGTGGTCATTTTGTTATTGGCGGTAGCATGACGCTCGGTGAATTTGCCGCATTCAATAGCTACATGGTTATACTTATTTTCCCAATCTTTATAATTGGGTTCATGAGCAATATGATTGCCCAGGCGCAGGCAAGTTACGGCAGAGTTGCAGAAGTTTTGAACGCAGCAGATAGCCCGCAAGGTGGAAACCTTACCGAACCACTTACTGGTGAAGTTGGGGTAAAAGACGTAACGCTCATGTTTGGTGAGAAACCTGCACTCAAACATGTAAACCTTCACATACAGCCAGGGACTAGAACAGCTATTATAGGACCCACTGCTGCTGGTAAAACGCAGTTGCTGAATTTGCTTATTGGGCTTATAGAACCTACTACTGGAACCATAGAGTACAATGGTAAAAATATTCATGAGTTCAATCAGGAGCTTCTCTATAAGCAGGTTGGGCTTGTATTCCAGGATAGTATTGTTTTTAACATGTCACTAAAGGAAAACATTGCTTTTAACACTGAAGTGACTGAAGAAAACTTACAGAAAGCTATAGACACTGCTGAGCTTGCAGATTTTATAGCCGGTCTGCCAGAAGGTTTAAACACTCTTGTTTCAGAACGTGGCATGAGTCTGTCTGGTGGTCAGAAGCAGCGTATTATGCTTGCGCGAAGTCTTGCCATACATCCAAAGATATTACTCCTAGACGACTTTACAGCTAGGGTAGATGCAAGTACAGAACGGAAAATACTAGATAACGTCGCTAAAAACTACCCAGGTCTCACACTGCTTTCTGTGACTCAGAAAATAGCTGCGGTAGAGCACTATGATCAAATTATTGTACTTATGGAAGGCGAGGTAATTGCGAGCGGTACGCATGACCAGTTGCTACATTCGTCTCCGGAGTACGTACAAATTTACAATTCACAACAAAGCACCAGCACCTATGAATTACAGTCTTAATACAACCAAAGACCAGCAGGGCAAAACCTCTGCTCTGGCTGCTGCTAAAAAACTCTGGCCACTATTGGCTACAGAAAAAGGAATTATAATTGCTGCGCTTGTGGCAGTGGTGCTTAACTCGCTCGTGAACTTATTTGCACCGCGTCTTATAGCGCACGTGGTAGATACGTTTCTCCCGGTTAAAGATTACCACCACGTGCTCGTATACAGCGGTATTATTTTAGCCATGTATTTGTTTGGCCTCATTACCAGCTATGCGCAAACGAGGCTTATGGGTGGTGTGGGGCAGCGCGTACTGTATCGTCTCCGCAATTTAGTGTTTACTAAGCTTCAAGAATTACCCGTTGCGTTTTTTAGTGCAAACAAAGCTGGGGATTTAATTTCACGCATAAACAACGACACCGATAAGATAAACCAGTTCTTTTCTCAGTCCTTGGTGCAGTTTATGGGGAGTGTGTTCCTTATGGCGGGCGCAGCTATATTTTTGCTCTCTATTCACTTTAAGCTTGGCGGAGCAGCCTTGCTTCCTGCGGTGGCGCTTCTTGTTTTCACGCAGCTAATTTCTGGTTGGGTAAAGCGGCGCAACTTTTCTAGCATGCAAAGCCTTGGTGGTATGAGCGCAGAAATACAAGAAAGCCTTAATAATTTTAAAGTAATTATTGCATTTAACCGTCGCGACTATTTCCGTAAGCGTTTCCAAGAAGTAAATGACCAGAACTATACAGCGTCCATTGGCGCGGGCCTCGCGAACAATACGCTAGTCCCTATCTACGGTTTAGCTTCAAACGTGGGGCAGCTCATTGTGCTTGGCTATGGTATATATCTTATTTCTACGGGTAACTTTACCATAGGATTGCTCATAAGTTTTCTTTCGTACGCAAACAATTTTTACAACCCCCTCCGTCAGCTCGCAGCATTGTGGGCAAGTTTCCAGCAGGCCATGGCCAGTTGGGATAGGGTTCATGAAATACTCTCTCTCGATACTAACCTCTTAACAGTGCCTGTGCAAACTGAAAGGAGAGCGTCGGATGCGCTGCTTGAATTTCGTAATGTACATTTTAAGTATGTAGAAGATGGAGCAGAAGTGCTCCATGGCATAGACTTGACGCTCCATGCTGGTAAGACGTATGCGCTGGTAGGTCCTACTGGTGGGGGAAAGACCACCACTGCTTCACTCATGGCGCGTTTGTACGATCCAACTGAAGGTAGCGTACTGCTCAGTGGTAAAGACATTCGTAGTTATAGTGCGGAAGAGCGAACAAAGAAAATTGGTTTCATTTTGCAAGACCCCATACTGTTTACTGGTACAGTTCGTGAAAACATAGCATACGGCAATACTGAATATAAGGACCTCACCAGTGAGCAGCTAGAAAAAGTAATACACGATGCAGGGCTGGACAGTTTACTGGCGCGGTTTGATGAAGGTGTGGAAACTAAAATAACTGCTACCGGTGACTCCATAAGTCTTGGCCAAAAGCAGCTCATAGCGTTCATGCGCGCAGTATTACGAAAACCAGAACTTCTTATACTCGATGAAGCAACGGCAAACATAGATACCGTTACCGAAAGTTTACTCCAGGGTATACTTGATAAGCTTCCAGCCTCTACTACTCGGGTCATCATTGCGCACCGCCTCAACACCATAGCCAATGCTGATGAAATATTCTTCATAAACTCTGGCTCCCTTACTCCTGCCGGCTCAATGGAACACGCAGTAGATATGCTCTTGCATGGGAAACGGGAAAGCTAAAGTATAGGAAATACAACCACCAGGGCCCGGTGGTTGTATTATTTAGCCGAAGATTTTAGAAAACTTCTTCTTAAGTAAATTAGCTTTTTTTTGATTTCTTTCCAGGATAATCTTGGCTATAATTTTGTTAAATAAAATTTTGGAGACAAGTCCCGATGTTTGTCCTAGGCCTTCCCTTTCTAAAGAAAATAATGCATTTATGTTTTCCACCATCCTTTGGTCAAGTTTCACCGTGAGGAGCAAATCATCGAAGACTGTTATATAGGTAGCATCATCCGTAAGTCCTGGCAGGTATCTGCCCAGGATATGTGTATGGGCATTTGTGAATTTAAAATCGTTTTCTAAAATATTCCTATTTAAATAGTTGTCGTGTGTCACTAGTATGTATGCTTTGTATACTTGAGTGAGTTGAGCTATCCAATATGTGGCTTCCCAGTCTTTATGTAAAAGTTGGAACCATAAATGGTGATTATAATCGTACATTACTTTCTCTTTGCTTGTGTGGGTGATTGTCAATAAAAGTTGCGACCAAAATAAGTTCAGTTGTTTTAGATCTGTGACCACCCACACTTTCTTTGGTTTATCTCTCGTGGGTAAAAGGTGGCGTATATGTCCTGGTTGTAAGTGTTGTTCAAGTAGGGAACGAGAGAGCTCTGACATTGCTAATATCCAGTGTATAGCCACACTATACCGCAAAGTGTTTTTAACTATTACGGCTTCGCTTGCGAGTTTGCTAAGAGCTAAGTATACAGCCTGAAAACTTACCGCTGAGCCTTTTGCGGTGATGTTTTGGGTTAGTTCCTTTGCTGTTTGGCTTGGCTTTTGTGCCAGCTCGGCAATTATTCTATTTTCCAATAAGGTATGGTTTCCTAGAAGCATATTCAAGTGTTACTTGAAAATAATACTCATAATAGCTTTTTTGTTTGAAATTGACAAGTACTTTTTATATACTCACTGCGAAAGTAAATTAGATATGCCATGCTCTCAGAAGCTGCTATACAGAAAATAGTCAGAAAATACGGCGCCCCATTATATATTTATGATAAGCAGCAGCTTGAGAGGCGCTTGGAAGAAATTATAAGTATACCGTACGGGCCTGCTAAAATTTTTGCTGCGACCATGGCTAATAGTAGCCCCGCCTTACTAAAATTGTATAAAAACTACGGCCTCGGCGTTTTTGTTAACTCCATCAAGCATATGGCGCTTTGTAAGCGGGCTGGATTCCGGGGTGAAAATATTATGTGGACCAGTACGGGTATGACCAAGCATCAAATGCAGGCAGCAATAAGTGAAGGCACTATGCTCAACTTAGACTCTGTATCCCAGCTTGAGCTATATGGTTCGTTACACCGAGGGGGGCGAGTTGGTTTGAGGGTTAATATCGGCGACATGCCCGACAACGAAACGTATGCCGGTGTATTTGTTGGCAAAAAAAGCCGAATCGGTATATTGCCAAGTGAAGTCAAGGAGGTGAAGCGAGTAATTAAAAAACACACCCTTTCCATTATTGGATTGCACGTGTATTTGGGTACCGACATAAGTAGGGTATCCCACTTTAAACTAGGTATACACTTGTTAAGTCGTTTTATCTCTTGTTTTGAGGATTTGGAGTATATTGACTTGGGTGGGGGCTTTGCGCTCCCCGAAGGAAAAGGTTTTGACTTTAAGGAGTATGGTACAACAATTACCAACCTTATGGTAGGTGTATCAGAGGAATATAAAAAGAGGTTCACACTTATTCTTGAACCGGGGCGAGTGCTGGCTGGGGATGCGGGATATTTTGTCACCAGGGTTACCGATGTAAAGTTGAGGCATGATTTTAAGTATATATTTGTGGAAGGGAGTTCAGCAATATTTCCGAGGCCTTTATTGTATCCTCAATTGCCGAACTCACCACATTACGTGCTTGGAAAAGATAGGTGTCAAAAAATGACTAATGTAAATATATGCGGATCCACAACGTATTCTCGGGACTTTCTTGCACGCGCATCAAATCGAGTTCCCAAGAATATTGCAATCGGTGATATAGTAGTTTTTGGAAACGCGGGCTCGTACGCCTATTCTTCTAGGACTGATTTTTTGGGTATTGAGATTCCAATGCAGGTGCTAGTCAATGAGCAAAGCTCGGAAGTTATCTCTAAAGGAGAAAGATACTGATGCAGCCAGTATATAGTCACCGCCTCAACACCATAGCCAATGCTGATGAAATATTCTTCATAAACTCTGGCTCCCTTACTCCTGCCGGCTCAATGGAACACGCAGTAGATATGCTGCTCCATGGCAAGCGTGATAGCTAGGATTTGCAACAAGTTTAAAAGGGTGACCCTTCGTAGCGAGTGGTCGCCCTTTTGCTATTCCATACCGCATGGACAATAAATGATACTATATTAGTATGGGCAAAGATCTCTTTATTCAACTTATTGCCATCATAGCTTTGGTGGCGTTCGCAGGATCATTTCAAGCCAGAACTCGAAGATCTATTTTGTTGTGGCAGATAATAAGTATCTTCTTCTGGGTAGTCCATTACTTTCTTTTGGGCGCTTTGGCTGGTGCGCTGCTCATTTTTGCAAACGGTATCATAACAATTGTATTTGTGTATACAGAGAGCAGAAGATGGCTTAGAAGTGTTTGGACCTTGGGCATTTCTTTGTTACTTGTTCTTGGTGTTGGAGTATATAGTTGGAATGGTTACTCAAGTGTGTGGTCCCTGCTTGGCGTTGCCTCTATAATTTTTGCCAAATGGCAAATCAATCCAAAACACATTAAGCTTATATCTATCATCGCGAGTGTCTTTTGGATAGTGTATGACGTTTTCGTAGGCTCTTGGGGAGGTATTGTTACTGAGTCCGTGATAATTAGTTCTATTATAGTTAGCTTGATCCGGGTGTCGCCCATGAGTCCTGGCCGCTTTGAAAAAAAGACATAAACACATATGCTTAGAATATGCTATTGTTACAGTAATGAACATGACCAAGAAAATATTGATTGGGGTTGGCATAGCGCTTGCCTGCGTTGTTCTGAGCATGGCTAGTTTTAGGGCGTATTTATCATGGACGCACCAGTATTTTTACGGTTCTCTCACACAGCAAGACAAACATGAGTACACGTTGACCACTGCAAAGGGTGTGGTGCCAGTTCGTGTAAGTGAAAACACACGGGTGCGTAAGGGCAGGCGCACCACACCCCTCGAAGTTAGGCAGGGGGAGTATGCTATGGTTGTGGGAAGTATAAATAGTAGCGGAGTGGTAGAGGCAAGGCTTATCCGTTTTGTAAATACACGGCGTAGACCATAATGACTAAGCGTTTTATACCATATGTACCGCGAGTTACATTTTTAGTTTTTATACTGAGCTTCTCGCTCCTTTTTTATTATTCTTCGCCTGACCAGCTTATTGCGTATCTGGGGGTGCAGAATGCGTATGCCATAATGTTTGTACTCGCGTGCATTGGTGGCCTTACTACCTTTAGCGGGGTGCCGTACCACTTGGTGCTTATTGCACTAGCGACTGGTGGGGCCAATCCACTATGGCTCGGACTTTCTGCTGCAGTGGGGGACATGCTCGGAGATTCTACGTCGTACCTTATTGGCTACTCTGGGCGTGATATTATTCCTGAAAAATCAAAAAAGTGGCTCGACAAGCTCTATACTTTTGGAGCGCGGCACCCAGTAACAATGCCCATAATAATATTTATATACGGTTCTATTTCCCCATTTTCCAACGACTTCATAGTTATTTCGGCGGGGTTGGCTAAGTATTCGTTCTGGAAAGTGATGCTACCATTGGCGCTTGGGAATATTGTGTTTAACGTAGCGCTTGCCTACTTAGCTGGTTCGGCCATGCATGTGTTGCCTGCGTGGCTAGTGTAAATATACTTTTAACAATTTATTGTACTGATTGGTATGAATAAAAATATATTCTTTTTGGTTGCAATATCGCTGCTTGCAGTAGGCTGTAGTAAGAACACAGGTATAGAGTCAAATAAAGCCGTTGTTCCTGCTACTACAAAGACAGAGAGTGCGCCGCCAGCCGTAGTAGTTCCCGCGGTGCTTGAATTTAAAACCGAAAGTCAGGATCCTGCATACGCAGGGTCTAGTACTGTCTGGGAGCCTACTGCTCTTACAAACAAACAACTCAAACGGGCAAAGGCGCAATACGACACGCAGCAACCAGGTTACGAGACTCGTAACAACGCTATCATAGAACTTGAATTTACTCCGGAAGGGGGCCGTATGTTTGCCCAACTTACAAAAGAAAATGTGGGAAAGCGGATTGCTATCTATATAAACGGCGAACTAGTGAGTGCGCCTACTGTGCAAGCACCTATACTAGACGGGGTGGCGGTTATTGTTGGTGATTATACTCCTGAGCATGCCGAAAGTTTGGCTGCTCAGCTAAATGCGAGCGTAGCTAAATAGTAGTCATGAGGCTAGGATTTTTAAACAGCTGAAAGCGCAAGAATCTGTAATATTATATCCATATGAAAAAACACTATTTAATCGCGTTTGCTCTAACTGTTTTTTTAGCAGCAGGCTGCAGTACTGCTACGCAACGAGCGCCCGTCCCTCCAACTGTTGACATAAAGGCTAGCGCGAAGCCGGTAGATGTTGCCCCAGCTCCAGTAAAGCCCGTTCCAGTAGTACCTCCCTCTGGCGCGGCTCCGAAAAGTACTATTGTAATACAAACACAATCATCTTTAAGCGGCATTGTTGGCCAAGAATTTGTTGCTATTTTTACGGCGAATGGGGGTGTTGAACCCTATGCATGGCGCATAGCAAAAGGAACTTTGCCTCCGGGCCTCTCACTTGAGCCAATACTCGTTATTCCAGACTGTGCACCTCCTGCTCCGCCCGAGAAGCCGAACTGCCGCGCTCCCTACAACGACCCGCAAAGCATAAAAATTACTGGCACTCCGACTAATGTGGGAAGCTTTCCCGTTACCTTGTCTGCTACGGATAGCTCTGGTATGGTTGGCGTACTAGTAACTACTTTTGTCATACAATAATTTACCATCCAATCATTTTTTATGCGTATTTCTAGAAAAGTGGATGCGGCCCAAGTATTGGTAGGACCGACAGCGCGTGCATATGAATATCCCTTATTGGATCCCATGTTGCACGGTGCTGTTCTTGAGATAAAAGGGCGGTATCCGGAAACCGAAAGAGTAGTAAATGAGGCAGTTACAGAAATTTGTTATGTTATAGCTGGCTCAGGAAATCTCGTGGTGGAAGATGAAGAAGTTGCTTTTTCAGAGGGGGACCAACTTTTAATAAGGCCCGGAGAGAGGTATTACTGGGACGCCCACGCAACTCTATATATGCCTTGCACTCCTGCGTGGTATCCTGAACAACACATACATGTGCATTAGCATTTGTTATGGTGAGCAATAATAAGTAATAATATGGCAACCAAACAAGAAACAATAGAGTATTTGCTTGACCAGCTCAGTGGCGTTAAGGATGTACGAGCAAGAAAGATGTTTGGCGAATACGCACTGTATTGCCAAGACAAAGTAGTGGCACTGGTGTGTGATGACGAGTTGTTTGTAAAGATAACCGACCCAGGTAAGAAGTTTGCGGGAAAGAAATATGTAGAAGGCAGCCCCTATCCAGGCGCAAAACCTGCCATGCATATTAGCGGCGACTTATTGGAAGATAGAAAGTTTGTCTCCGAGCTGGTTCGCGTTACCGCAGAAGCATTACCCGTGCCAAAGCCTAAAAAGAAGTAAGGAATACATATGAATGAAAAAGAATGGATAGAAAAGCTACGTAGTGAAGGCTTTAAAGATCTTAAAACAGAAACCCATGAGTTGTATACAGAGTTCCCTGAACACACTCATGAAAAGCCTGCAATATATGTTGTCCTGGAGGGTTCGCTTACGGTCACAGATGAACTGGGCTCGCGAACTGCAAAAAAGGGCGATTGGCTTAATATAGCTGCCGGAGCGACCCACACCGCAAAGTGCGGGTGGCAAACGTGCACTCTCATTACTGGTCATAGGTAATGCGCAATGTCTCACAGACTAACAGATACAAAAATACCGGTCCGTACCGGTATTTTTGTATGTAACTAATTTCCTTGGTCAAAACCTTCAAGATAGGTTGTAAGCTGCCTATTTACTCGTATAAAGGTGGCTCGTTTAGAAAATTCTTTTAGGGTGCGAGCGCCAATGTATGTCCCCGTACTGCGGAGACTGCCGAAAAGATCGTGAATAAAAGTTTGCACACTCCCTTTGTAGGGCATAAGCACATACCTGCCCTCCGAAGCTCGGTGTGCCTCTTTTTTGCCGTAGAAGTCTATTAGTGCTTTGTTAGATGAAGAGCCAAAGTACTCTTTGTATTTTTTACCATCTTTTTCTATTAATTCGCCGGAGCTTTCGTCAAAACCAGAGAAGAGTGAACCTGCAAGGTTAAAGTCTGCGCCTGCGCAAAATGCTTTGGCAATGCACGAGGGGTATTGCTGGCCGCCGTCTGCAATAACAAGCCCGCACCCTTGCTGGTTAGAAAGGCCATGTGCTGCGTCCGCGCACTCTATAACAGCAGAAAGTTGCGGGTATCCTACACCAGTCATACGCCGGGTGGTACATGCGGAACCGGGTCCAATTCCTACCTTTACTATGTCTGCCCCAGAAAGGATAATTTGTTCAGTCATTTCATTGGTTACGACATTTCCGGCAATGAGTATATGGTCAGGTGCGAGTGACCGTATTAGTTTTATGGCATCAAGAAAGCTTTCTAGGTAACCATTGGGAACATCTATGCAAATAAAAGAAAAATGCTTAAGTAAGTCTGCAGCGAGCATGGCTTTGAGCTGCTCAATGTCTGCTTCACGAATGCCCAGAGTGTACACAATGTAGTCAGGATTATGAAAGTTTTTAAAAAACTCTTCATACTCTGCTACGGTATAGTACTTATGGAATGTGGTAATAATTTTATGTGGGGCAAGAGCTTTTGCCATTTCGAAAGTACCACACGTGGCCATGTTCGCTGTCATTATGGGTACGCCAGTCCAGGTTTTGGGGGAGTGATAAAAACGAAAAGTTCGTTCAAGCACTACTTCTTTTCTTGAGGTAAGCGTACTGCGCTTTGGTTTAAGCAGTACATCTGCGTAATCTAGTTTTATGTCTTCTTCTATTCTCATGGTCTAAATGTACCGTACTCTCCAGCATTTATCAATACGCCCATATACCATATATGCGAGCAGGGGTTTGCTGTGATTTAACTGCTTAGCTTCGCCCTTTTGCATGGTTGCTGTATACGGTTTGGGTAATACAGAGTATGCTTACTACACCAAAGCGAAACTTGTATGTCAATCATATGTTCGCTGAGAGAGTCCTGTACCTATAAATGCTGGTAGCGTATATATGATTCAAAAAGAACGAGAAAATTTGTTTGTGTTACTCCGAACGTATCACGAAAGCCCCATGCCTACTGGAGTCTCGAATTCCACCATTGCCTCTCTCCTTGCAGAGCTTGAAAAAGTGCAGGATAAAGTTATAAGCATGGCCCTTGGTGTTTTTGGCGGAAAAAAAGAGTTTGTGGATTGGCAGCCAGAGTTGGACGCGTTTGCTCGCAAGGTAAAAAAAGACACTGCTGAGACAAAGGGAGATAGTGCACGGGGAGCACTTATTAGTGCAAAAGTTTTATTGCTGATGAATGTGGTAGGGTTTACGCACAAGACTTCGCTTGCCCTGGTGGTATAAATACTGCATATATAATACCTGAGCTGCCTCAGGTATTTTTTTGTTTTGTAAAAGTATCAATAGCCTGCAGTACAACTTTCCATACGCGAGTATCTCTGAGTAGTAAATTATGTCCACTGCTCAGTACGTATATATTTTCTAGTGCACCTTCGAGAAAGCTTCCTTTTTCGTGCCATACAAAATTGTCGTATTGCGGTATTATAGAAATAATTTGCTTATTTACCTGGGTGTGGGTTTGCAGATAGGCTATGATTTTACTGTCGGTAGCGAGCTCTCGGGCCGGGTAGTAGGGAATATAGTTACCCAGGTTTGATCCAGAAAAAGGTGTGGCGATTGCGACCAGACCTTTGGTGCGGTAATCGGCATTGTCGTGAGCGAGCATGTATTTTGTGATGAGGCCACCCTTGCTGTGCGCAACTGCAACAACGTGAGTCAGATTGTTTTCGAGTATTACTTCTCGAAGCATTTTGGCCGAGGTAGGTATGTCGTGAAGGTTGTCCCGGAGTTTTGGCACAATATATACGGGGTGACCCAATAAAGATATGTGATCAGCTAGTGGTTTTAGAAAGCTCCAGCGGCCGAATATGCCCGGAAGTATTATTACTGGCACCTTGCCCTCAATGGTGTAGGATAAATAATGTTTAGGTGGCGTATGGCGAAAATACATAATAGTCATATTTTTGACTAAATGTGTCCAATCTGTGATCCACACCTTCGCTTTATAGATATGTTTTCTCATACTGTGAGTATAGCAGGACTTTATTGGCATTAAAATTGCTGAGCTTTCCATGTCGTATGCTTTAGATACAATGCATATATTTGATATACTCCTTATATGAAATATGCTCCTTTTCGTCCCGCTCCTACATACATGCTCAGAGGGCTTCTGCTTTTACGATACCGCTCCATCCGCCATGGTCTTGGTACAATTTTGAAGAACTTTTGGCGCGAATATTATTTGGTTGAGTTTGAGAAGCCAAAACTCATGTACAATGTCACCCTGCCGGTGGACGGCAAAATACCGTTTAAGCCCCGAGCGTTTGGTACTTACATTAACTTTGTCTTTCCCATTGCTGCGTTGGTGGGGTATGTATACAGGTATGGCGGCGCGCAGGCTTTACCAGATTTAGAAAAGTTTTTGTTAGATATTGCAGCTTTCTATACAGATGCCGGAAAAGTATTTCGCTCCTCCCAAACTACCTTTAAAAGAAGTGGGCAAGGGTGGCAGATTTCACTACTTCGTCTAGTAGACAAAGAAAAGAATTCTGCCCCGAGTTTGCACGTAGCTATAGTGTCGTTTGTGTATTTCCGTGGCGTAGAGTTAGCCAAAACATACGCACCGCAAACCGCAGAAAAAAGTACTATCGCGTTACTGAGGTATGCATCTAAAGTTATTGACTCTACGCTGCTTATAAAACAGCACTGTGTGCAAGATGTTGCCTTGGCCTTCGCCGTGGTAACTTTTCGGCATCCTACGTTTAGGTTGACCGAGGAAATTCTTATACGCAATTTATTTACTCATTCTAGAGTGCGTGTTCCCGCTCTGGTGGCAGACGAGGCAAAACAAGATATGCGTCGGCTATATGCTGCAATGACCAAAAAGGGCGAAGGGGTAGACGATATTATTTCTTACCTTTCAAGTTTGCCTGCCAATACCTAGGATTTCCCTAGGTATTTTTGCCTATCTATTTATCTGAAAATCCTTTACCATATGCACAAGGAGGATTTTCATGGAAGATACGATTGCTCGAAAATTTAATTGGAAAGCGGCATTTTTTATGCTAATTTTCCACATTGGAGCAGGTGCTGCTCTGTATTGTTTTCAAACCTGGTGGGGGCTGCTGTTTGCCTTGCCTCTATCTTTTCTGGCTAACTGCACAGGCATTGCAGTTGGCTTTCACAGATTATTAACTCACCGCGGCTTTAACTGCCCAAAGTGGGTAGAGTATCTGCTGGCCGTTTGCGGGTGTCTCGCACTACAGGGAGGGCCCATAGGATGGGTTGCGCGGCATAGAAAACACCATGCAGATACGGATAGGGCCGGCGATCCGCATACGCCTACAGACGGTCTTCTTCATGCTTATATCGGATGGATTATTATGCAGGACAGAAGCATACACGCGCCAGAGTTTATGGAAAGGCAGGCGCATGATCTTATTCGAGATCCGGTCCTTGTCTGGATAGACTGGTTGTGGTGGTTGCCCACAACTGTTCTCATTCCACTAATTCTCTACGCTGGCGGATTACATGTATTATTATGGTCAGTTTGCATCCCTGTAGTTTTTGGTTGGCATGCTGCTGGTTTAGTGAATACAGTGTGCCACCGATGGGGAACACGACCGTTCGATACCAAAGATAATTCTCGTAACTCGTGGTGGGTTGCTGTCCTTACCTGGGGTGAAGGGTTTCACAATACCCATCATGGAAGGCAATTTTCACCCTGCAACAGCCTTCAGTGGTATCAGTTCGATCCGAGCTGGTACTTCATTTGGCTTCTAAAAAAACTAGGGTTAGCCTATCACTTGAAAGTCTAGCATGCCTCGTTCATTAAGTGAGCAATCTATCTTTAGTTTTCAAGCGTGGCCCGTGCACGCTTTTCATTATATTCAAAACATACTATATACTTATTTCGTGCCCTCCTCCCAGTCACCTTAAGCCCAAGCTATTTCAGCGAACTTATACTTATGAAACCAGTTACATCGTTAGTTAGTGTAGAAGAACTTAAAGTACTCGGCTCTCGGTCGAATTTTAGATATGGCCAGGACATACTAAAAAACGGAGAGATAGTTTTTGAAAAATCCAACGCTTATCACTTGGTGGCAAGAGTGAAGCATGGGAACAGAGAGGTAAGAACCGTGGACTTTTTATCTACTCCTAAAGGACTCCGTACAAAGTGTTCCTGCACCGCCCGTAAGGACTTATTTTGCGAACATTGCGTTGCTGTTGGTTTGTTTATAGTAACCCCAAAGGAATAATATAGTGAAGGGACTTTTTTATAATATACCCCAGACCTTAGTTGCCATATGTTCACGAAAGAACATACTGTGGTTTGGTTTGGCAATTGTGCTTACTGGGGCATGCGTACTCAGTGGTTTTGATTGGGCATATTTTATCTATTTTCAGCACACAATAGCGTACAATTTTTTCTTTCCTGGCGCAGCCATTGGCGGTGGCTTGGTGCCAATACTCCTACCCTTAACGTTGTTACTCATTGCTCGCACTCGCAAAAATGTTTACCTCACAAATACAGCGTGGGCGCTGGGGCAGGCTGCGTTGCTTGGCTTACTCGTATCATCTTTTATAAAAGTATTTACCGGTAGGCCCGGGCCGGAGATAGGCGCCCTGGCTCCACTCATAGACATTAGTAAGGAATTCCATTTTGGTATATTGCGCGGCGGCGTATTTTGGGGGTGGCCCTCTTCCCACACAACTGTAGCGTTTTCTATGGCGCTTACTGCAATTGCTTTATACCCTAGAAATAGAATGGCAAAAGGTGTTGCGCTTCTCTTTGCGTTCTACGTGGGAATTGGCGCCTCCATGAGCTTCCACTGGTTCTCGGACTTTGTCGCAGGTGCAATTCTGGGGGTGGTTATTGGAACAGTCGTAGGTCATTCATTTAGTAAAAAAGTGCGTGCGCTCCTTTGACACATCGGTAAAATATGGCTACAATGTTCAGTCTTGGCCTTTAGTAATTTTGCTAATGCTGCTGGGATAAAGCCGTACCAGGCGTTAGAATATACCTGGTATAATCCAAAACAAACAGAGATGACAGCCACGTTCTCTGTTTTTTTATTGGAGGTGAGATCCATGTGGCAAAAAATAAAAAAGTTTAACGATGACGCATGGAAAACTTCATGTGTATTGTCGTTTTGTGGAGGACTTGTATGTTTGCGGTACGTGCAGGTCAGCAAGTACGCGGCCTTAGCTTTTGTTTTTGGGGTGCTGTACGAGCAGTTTGTGGAATGGTTGGGGCACATGCTTCAACATTGCACAAAAAACAGGACGCTAAAATTTTATCGTAAAAGGCATGGCCGCCACCATGCGCGTCCTCGGGCCGCTCATGCGCTCCAGCCGTTAGCGGCGGTGTTGTTCGTCTTTCCGATTTTGCTCTCAGGCCCGATAGTGCTCATCTTGTGTGGGCGAGGTGGCTTGATTGCTTGCGGTTGGTCGGTGATTGGTGGGTTTTTGCTGGCGTATACATTTTTATGCCTGCAACATTATGATATGCATGCAGACAAAAAGATTATGCCGGCGTTTATACGAAACACGCCATATTATTGCAACGCCATAGACCGGCACTTGGCTCACCATGCTGGGGCCGCATATTACTGCGTCACCAACCCCTGGTTTGATGATGTAATGGAGTGGACCGGGCTTGGACCTTGTTTGCTCTGGTTGGTCGGAGGAATATTGCGGGGGATTGATTTTTTTGCCCGCTAAAGTAGTGGGTAGACTCTGTATATGACGCCTGGGGCTCAGCCTCATGGCGTCATTTTGTCTTTTAGCGGATCGCATACGAGTTGGAAGGTGGGGAGTGCACTATCGGAGTACGGGTAGTGGTAGGTATATACTATATATATGAAATGAGCGAGGGATTAACCAAATAAAAAATATAAAATATGCGTCTATGTATATTTGCGTTAGCGCTCTGCTGCGTTGTATGCGTATGGCCGGCTCGGCCCGCAGCGGCAGCAGTTCAAAATGAAAAGAATTTGACCGGAGTTGTCACTAAAATTACGGGCAATCAAATCTTTTTTAAAACAGCGAACGCAGTGGTGTATGCTGCAGAGACTTCTGCTGCTGCTCTGGTGCGCCGAAACGGAACAGCCATGTTATTTTCTGAATTTGCAGTGGGGGATAGGGTGGAGGTGCATGGTCAGACCTGGCAGGATAATAGCATGAGTGCTACGCGCATACGCAATCTTACGGTATATGCCCACAACGGTACTTTTACTGGAAAAATTACCGCGCTCGACCCGCTCACTGGTACCCTCACTTTGCAGGGGGCTCAATATGGAACACAGACTGTGCATACAAACCCGCAAACGGTGTATATGAAAAATGGTTCCATAGTGCCAGTGCAGGACATTGCCGTTGGTATGTCCGCTACCATAAAGGGTACCTGGGAGCGAACGCGCGGAGATGTGGCAGCCCGCGAAGTGCGGGCTACCGTACGGCTGCTGAATATAGACATAACCGGGCAGCTCATGATCAAAGATGGATATAACTTAACGGTAGTTTCCAATGGTGTGTTGTACGGGATAGACGCATCCACAGCAAAAGTAAAAAGCAAGAATAATAAACCAATGCTGGTGTCCGAACTTGCCATGGCTACGGTGCGGGTTCAAGGTAAGCATATTCAGGAAAGTCCGCACATAGTGGCAGCTACTATAAAAGATTTGGCTACCACCAAGTAAATTCATATGCGCCATATTATTTTACTCCGCAATTGGCTGCGGAGTTTTCTTATGTATGAAAAAGTCTGTGCGCATTTCGTGTTACAGTTACCTTATGCGTACAAACAAAATTTTTGTTTTTGGAATTATCTTTTTTACCTTGCTAGTGCCTAGCTCTGCGCTAGCATTGCAATTTTCAGAAATAGCACAGGTAGGTAGTAATGCGCTGGTAGAAAGCCAGGTGAGGGCAGCGTTTGCAGACGTTCCAGTCATGATTACCATAGCACAGTGCGAGTCAGGGTTTAGGCAATTTGGCCCAAGCGGCACAGTGCTTCGCGGTGGTAATGGCACGGTAGTGGGAATCTTTCAGTTAAGTGAGGGCCACACTGCAAAAGCGCTGACACTTGGATATGACATACAAACTATAGAAGGTAATATTGCATACGCGCGGTCTTTGTATGAACGGCAGGGGACAACACCATGGATGGCAGCCTTCCCGTGTTGGAACGCAGCTACGAACTTCGCTACTCCTAACACATCTAACATCTCCGATGCTTCCCGCAGGTCCGCCGAAGCTTTAGCGAAGGTGGATACTTCTTCTAATTCTTCTCTTTTGGTCTCCGATCTAAGTTTTGGTATGGACAACACCGAAGTAAAAGTTCTGCAGCAACTCTTAAATAAAATTGGTTTTCAGGTGTCTGCTTCTGGACTTGGCTCGCCAGGCCAGGAAACAACCTCGTTCGGTAATTTAACCAGAGCAACTGTGCGTAAGTTTCAGTGTGCTAAAGCAATAGTATGCAGTGGCGATGAGCACACAACCGGATATGGTTTAGTGAATGCAGCTACACGGCAAGCGCTGCTCGCTCTGGCTCCAGTGGATGCAGCTGCACCGGTCATTGTCCCTGTTACTACTCCTTCAAGTACGGTGTCGGTGCTAAGTCGCGAGCTGGAGTATGGTATGGAAGGTGTCGATGTAACGTATCTCCAAACATTTCTAGCAGCTCAAGGATTGTTCACTGCTGGAATAAATGGTACGTTTGGTCCAGTAACTCGGGCGGCAGTGGTTTCTTTTCAAAAAAAGTACGGTCTCAGTCCTGCGCTTGGCTATGTGGGCCCAAAAACACTGGCAAAAATAAAACAGATGGCTCAGTAATGGCTAGGGGGGCTGTGTCCTCGATGGCGTTTTTGGGGGAGGTGAATCCGCATTTCTGATGCCGGTGCTCATCCATAAGAATATGTGCTAAAATACTTATAGAGTAGGCAGGCATATATAAAAATGCGAAACAAAAACAATAAAATATTTAGGAAGGCCGAAGGCTTCACTATACTTGAGGTTGTAGTGGGTATTTTTATTTTTACTATTTTGGTCGCAGGGGTGCTCGGGTCTATTTCCGCGCTTACGAGGAGCGTAAAAGCGGCGCGGGAAAAGACCGAGTTAGCAAGCTTGGTCTCGGCCGACTTAGAAATAGTTCGAAATTTGCCGTATGCGCAAGTGGGAACGGTAAACGGTAATCCTTCGGGCAATTTACCCGACGCTCCCAATCCTCGCACTGTTACCATAGAAGGCCGGGCTTATCGGATTTACTATGAGGTGACCTATTTCGATGATCCCGCAGACGGCACTGCTGTTCTGGGCACAGATTCCTCTGCCGCAGATTACAAACAAGTAAAAATGTTTGTTCAGAGCACGGTCACAGGCGCCTTGACTACTATTGTGACAAACATTGCTCCAAAGGGACTTGAAGGCACTCAAAATGCTGGGGCGCTCCTTTTAAAAGTGTTTAACGCTGTCGGTACTCCGGTACCAAATGCCGCCATACACATTACTAACACGGTACTTACTCCAAATATAATTTTGGATCGCACAACGGACAGTAGTGGCAATTGGACAGAAGTAGGGCTACCCGCCAGTGTAAATGGATATCATATTACAGTGACTAAGACGGGATATTCCACAGATCAGACCTATCCCATTACCGCGCAAAACCCTAACCCCATTAAGCCTGATGCAACGGTCTTAGTGGGACAGGTGACCCAGGTAAGCTTCGCCATAGACGTGCTTTCCAATCTGACTGTGCGCACGTTAGATCAAAAGTGTCAGGCCATAAATGGGGTAAACGTAAATGTTGCAGGGGCAAAACTTATTGGTACCTCGCCAAACGTGTACAAGTTTAATCAAAATTATAGTTCTGCTGCAGGACAAATAGCACTAACAAATATAGAGTGGGATACCTATACTCCCACATTGCTTACTGGCCAGAACTTGATGGTATTCGGCACGTCACCCATTCAGCAAATAGATGTGCTTCCCGGCACTTCTCAGACATTTACCCTCATTCTGGGACCACAAAGTACAAATAGTCTTTTGGTCATTATCAAAGATGCGGCCACAGGTGCGGCACTTGAAGATGCACAAGTACACCTGCAAAAAGGCGGCAGTGTTCCCCAAGATTACTATGGGGTGACTGGCGGCAGTGTGTGGAGTCAAAGTGACTGGACGGGTGGTAGTGGCCAAGTAACATATGCCGACACCACGCAATACTATGCGGATGACGGTGCTATCGATGTGAACAGCGCTCCGACTGGGGTTCGCTTAAAAAAGACGAGTGGTAACTATGCTCTGTCTGGTGTGCTGGAGTCATCAACCTTTGATACTGGTACGGATCAGACAAATTTTACTACCTTGTCATGGGCGCCTAGCTCGCAAGATCCGGCGACTACTCTTAAATTCCAGCTTGCAGCAAACAACGATAATGCTACATGGAACTATGTGGGACCAGATGGTACCGCTGCTACGTACTATACTACTCCGGGAACGAGTATTAGCGGCGCGGCTGACACAAATAGATACATACGATACAAAGCTTTTTTGAGCACCACAGCCACGAATAAAAGCCCGGTCTTAACTGGTTTTACGTTGAATTATGTAGCAGGCTGTTTTAGCCCAGGACAAAGCGTGTTTCTAAGTCTAACTGCGGGGAACAATTATTCCCTGGATGTGAGTCTGGCGGGGTATCAGACCCAGACTATAAATAGCTTAAATATTTCTGGTAACCAGGTGCTCCAAGTTTTGTTAAATCACTAATTCCCATGAGGCAAGAGAAAACCAAACATATATATACTGGTTTTACGCTCATTGAACTAATAGTTGCAGTAGCAATTTTTAGTATTTTAATATTGGGCGTTATGGCGCTCTTGAGCAACGCGTTTACAGTGAATAGGCAACAAGGAGGATTGCTTGCCGATCAAGACCAGGTGCGCAAACTAAGTTTCCAAATAATGAGCGAAGTACGCAATGCTACTTCATCAAATGTAGGCGCGTACCCCATAGACACTGCTGGGGATCAACAGCTTACTTTTTACGCGAATATAGATGGAGGCACAGGCGTTGAACGAGTGCGGTACTATATTCAGAGCGGTACATTGTATAAAGGCATTGTAAGACCAACAGGCAGTCCGCTTACGTACAATATGGCTTCTGAGACTGTTACTGTAGTGCAAAACAATTTAGCGGCGGGTACATCGCCTATATTTTATTATTATGATGATACCTACAATGGTGTGGCTGGCGCGCCCCTGACCCAGCCAGTAAATGTTACCGCAGTGCGTTTTGTAAAAGTGGCGCTTCCTATAGCGAACAAGGCGGGCGTGACCAATACAAATAGTTATACCGTTACTGCCATGGCCACTGTACGCAATTTAAAAACCAACCTTGGCGCTGGCGCGCCGCCCCCAGCGCAAGCACCGACGGTTGACCTTACCGTGAATACAGTAAATGGTCCTATAACTGTTGCCTATAATGCCACAGCGACGCTTACCTGGACGAGTAGCAATACATCATCATGCGCCGCGAGTGGGGCGTGGACAGGGTCGCCGGGGGTGAGTGGTTCCCAGTCTACTGGCGCCCTTACTGCCACAGTTACGTACACACTCCAGTGTACGGGTCCAGGCGGCACAGCTTCCGACAGCGTTACTGTACAGGTAAACCCGCCCCCCGCACCAACCGTAGATATAAAAGCAAATGGTTCAGACGGCCCCCTTACGGTAGCCTACAATACTGCAGTAACGCTTACCTGGACGAGTACCACAACAACAAGCTGTGTCACTACTACAAATAACTGGCCAAACGATACACTGTCAACAAGTGGCTCTCAAACTACGGGTGGGCTTACGAGTAATCAAACATATAGTTTGCAGTGTACGGGCCCAGGCGGTACTGCGTCCGATAGTGTGACTGTACAGGTAAGTGCACCGCCACCACCTGCGCCATCTTGTGTGAGCGCTGCTCCCGAATCTGGAAGTGCTAGTGGTAACGGTACGTTCGATATATTTGCTTATGGGGTTACCGACACCACCTCATTGAGGTTCGATGTGTATAAGGCAGGAATAGAAATTTTTGTTAACGGTGCTAACATTGGCGGTGGCACTTGGCGAGGTACCGTAAGTCTTTCGCTTATTCCAAGCAAGGGGTGGTATACCGTAGATGTGCTCGTGAACAACGCCGGGTATACTGATGAGCTCTGCGCCAGTACTCTTTTTAGAAGAAAGTAGATATGATGAAATTTTCAATTTCCCCATTCGACACGCTCAGGGCCCTGAAGTCATTGAAGGGCGATTTAAAATTCCCAAAAAGGGCGGAAAACGGCTCCGTGCTTATATTTATAGTTGTTCTCATATTCATAGTATCGCTGGTTATTTTGGCATTGCTTGGTAATGCCACTGCGCAGTTACGGCTCGCTCGTTCCAGTCAAGACAGGGAGCTCGCCTTTCATATTGCCGAGGCTGGGGTAAATTATTACCAATGGCACTTGGCACACTTTTCTACTGACTATGCAGATGGTTCAGGTAATACCGGTTGCAATCCGTGCGGTCCCTATGTGCATGACTTTAAGGATTTCGATAACGCGACTGTTATTGGCCAGTATAGTTTGCTCATATACCCGCCAGTGAGTGGCACCACTGTAGTTACCATACAATCTACGGGGTATACCACGGCGAATCCTAAGGTGAAACGTGTGGTCACAGTTAGGTATGGCATACCTAGTCTGGCCCAGTACGCGTTTTTAACAAATGAGTCTATGTGGATTGGGAGTTCTGAGTCGGTGAACGGCCAGCTATATGCCAATGGTGGTATACGTTTCGATGGCACCGGCAATGCGCCCATTCAGTCCGCGAAAACTACCTACTCTTGTCCTTCGTGGTCTGGTAGCCCTTGTCCTACAACGAAACCGGGAATATGGGGTGCGGCACCTGCTTCCACACAAAGCTATTGGCAATATCCAGTTCCCACTATAGATTTTTCTAGTATGACTTCGGACTTGGCAACTATGAAGGCGAACGCTCAGTCTGGTGGGCTCTATCTTGCTCCCTCAAATACGCAAGGGTATAGTTTGGTCTTCAATAGCAATGGCACGGTGAGCGTATACAAAGTTACTACTCTCCAATCAAATCCAACCGGGTATGACGTTAACAATCTTGCTCATAATGAATACTTAGACTACAGTGCGCGCACCTTGCAATTTACTCAGAATATACCTGCGAACGGAATTATTTTTGTGGAAGACAGAACGTGGGTAGAGGGGACTGTGGCCGGAAGGGCAACGGTGGCGGCTGCAAAGTTTCCGTACAATGCTACTACCGCGCCTAGCATACTTATTCCCAATAATATCTTGTATGCCGCAAAAGACGGCTCCAATACTTTAGGGCTTATTGCTCAGCAAGATATTATAGTTACTTACCATGCTCCCACTACGCTCGAGGTAGATGCGGCACTTATTGCGCAGAATGGTAGTACACAGTTTTATTATGTCGCTGGTAACATAAAAAACAGCATTACCATTTATGGCACCACTGGCAGCTTTGGGGTGTGGACCTGGAGCTGGGTGAATGGTAGCGGTACGGTGACCTCTGGGTATACCAATACCACCACTATATATGATGGAAATTTGTTATATGGGCCACCACCAAGTTTTCCGCTAACCACAAATGGCTATCAACAGATTTCGTGGAATAGTAACTAAAGTATGAAACTAATTGTAGAAATATGAGATATACTTCTGTGTCAATCAAACAATTGGGTGGCCGGGTAGTTGTGGTAGCTTTGGGTGTGCTTGTCTTTTCTGCGGGCAGCGCGTTTGCTATGCAGCGAGTACCCGATAGTATTCCAGGAGTAGTGCCTCACCAGGCACCTCTCCAGCCAATACCCCAGGGGTCAGGCCCAAATATATCAAACAACATTGTACAGACGCCGGAGAGTGGCGTTCCTGATTCGGCGAGTACTGTTACACAGGGCACTTCTAGTTCTAATGAAAACGCAGGCACGCCATCCGAAGGTGTTGTGGGTCACTCGCAGCCATTAGTAATGTCCGAGCATTCATCAACGCCGCTCCGATACATGGTCGTTGTCATTCTGGCGGTTCTTATTCTGTCGGGGTTCGGTGTATATCTGTGGCGTCAGCGGTCGTCTGAACATCCTTCTAAATAAATATGTATGAGTATTAAAAATTTTGGCGAACTCGCAACGACTGCGCTTCGCAAACAGGCCTTGCTCGTGCTTGAGGCTGGTTTGTCTGCTATACGAACAGAATTTGCAGTGCAGTCACAGGTAATCTATAACGAAAAAAAGAACGAGCTCCACATTGGAGGTCAAGTGTATCCTCTCGGCGGGGTGCAGCGTGTGGTGGTTGTGGGGTTTGGTAAAGCTGCGTACGATGCGGTAACCACACTGTATGCCATTTTGGGTGCGCGTATTTCGTGCGGCTTTGTGTTGGATCTTAAGGGCGGAAGCCAAGGAAACCTTACCTGTACTATAGGTTCACATCCATTTCCTACCGTAACAAATGTTGCAGCAACTAAACAAATAGTGAATGTGGTGCGTGAGCTTACAGAAACAGATTTACTCTTGTGCGTAGTGAGCGGAGGGGGCAGTAGTTTACTGTGCTATCCGTACGAGCTTTCGTGCGAGACCGAGACTAAGATAGTAGAAACTCTTATGCACGCTGGTGCAGACATACACGAACTTAACACGGTTCGCAAACATATAAGTATGGTTAAGGGAGGGCAGCTTGCTGAGGCTGCGTATCCTGCACAAATTATCAACCTAGTATTTTCCGACGTGCCTGGAGATGATATGACTATGGTAGCAAGCGGTCCGACCATGAAAGATGCCACCACAGCGCACGATGCAGCTGCAATTCTGAAAAAATATAATGTTCTGGCTTTGTGCAATATGCCCAGTTGTAACTTGCGAGAGACTCCAAAGGAAGATAAATATTTTCAGCGCGTAACATCGCACATGATAGTGTCTGCGTCAAAGGCGTTAGAGGCCATGCAAACCAAAGCCCAGGACTTGGGGTTTGCTGCTCGAATCTATAAGGAAGGCTATGCGGGCCGGGCCCAGGAACTTGCAAAGGAATTCTTGCAACAGAGTGCGCGTGGGGGGTGCTTGCTCGCTTCGGGGGAAAGTACAGTGCAAATGCACGGGGCATCCGGTAAAGGGGGCAGGAATTTAGAGATGGCACTGGCTGCTTTGCCGCTACTTAAAGAGCGGCAAGTATTTGTTGCTGTTGATAGTGATGGATACGATAATACGTCGTTCGCTGGGGCATTGGTAGATACGGGAACGCTTGAAAAGGCAAAGCGCCTAGGCATGGACGCACGCGCTGAACTGGAAAGTCATAATAGCTATATCTTTTTTGAGACAGTGGGGGATTATATTGACACCGGCCTTACGGGAGCGAATGTGGCCGATGTGGTACTCGTGCTGAGTGAGGCCTAGTGCTACCATTTTTGTTCTCAAGTTGCTATATTGCTAAGGCGCTATTAAAGAATGAGTATGAATGTATTATTTTGCGAAATTGAAGATTCAACGAAACAGTATATTGAACAACACTCAGGTGGCCATACTATAACCTATGTACCGGAGAAGGTCCAAGATGCAGCATCATCTGACACAGTAGAAGTGCTTTCAGTGTTTGTAAATTCTCGAGTAGATAAAGAAGTATTGGAAAAATTTCCAAACGTAAAGCTCGTAGCAACGCGCAGTACAGGGTTCGACCATATTGACCTAGCTGCGTGTGAGGTCAAGGGCATTGTTGTATGCAACGTGCCTACCTATGGTGAACGGACAGTTGCAGAGTACGCTTTTGCATTGTTGCTCACGCTTTCACGCAAACTTTACCCAGCCATACGACGCGTACACGAAGAAGGTCGTTTCCATACCGATGGTTTAAAAGGCTTTGATTTGGCAGAGAAGACATTGGGTGTTATTGGTACTGGCCGTATTGGTTGCCACGTTATAAAAATTGCAAATGGATTTGATATGAACGTACTTGCGTACGACCCGTTTCCAAAACCAGACTTGGAAAAAACATGCAATATGAAGTACGTTACTCTGGAAGAACTCCTGGCAAAGTCAGATGCGATTACGATGCATGCACCATACATGCCAAGCACGCACCACCTGCTCAATAGCGCGAACATGAAGCTTATTAAGCCGGGCGCAGTTTTGGTAAATACGGCTCGCGGTGCGTTAGTGGAAACAACGGCGTTGGTAGAAGCCTTGAGTAGCGGTGTGCTTTCAGGCGCGGCGCTGGATGTGCTGGAAGAGGAGGGGTATGTAGGAGAGGAGCAGAAACTACTTACCTCACAAAAACAGAGCGCAGGTCAGATGGAGACCGTGCTTGCAGACCATCAGCTTATGTCGTTTCCAAATGTGGTCATAACCCCGCATAATGCCTTTAATACCCAGGAAGCACTAGAGAGAATTTTGGAAATTACTATAAACAACATACAGGGCTTTGCAGAAGGCAAGCTTCTAAATGTAGTTGGGCGGGCTGTCTAGCAGTGCTCGCTTGGTGTTGAGAGCTTTTCTAAGTACTTTTCCAGTTCCAAAGGTAATGGTCGACGTCCGTGCGGGCGGTCGTCGTTGTGCTGTGCCCCTCATCCGCTTGTGCTCGTGCTCTACTGTAAGAGGTTCTGAAGCCTGGATGGCGTAGGTTTCTCCTGCATGAGCTGGTAGCAGGCGATAGTACAGCATCCGTGGCATCATGCTATACTATAGAAGCAATGTTTTACTTTAGAAACCAAATAAAACTATATACAACTCTTGTACTTACTAGCTTTTTTGGACTGGGAGTACCTACGGTTTCGTATGCTACAGCAGAACAAGTAGTGCCTGTGTCTGCGCCTACTGCAGCACAGATGATACAGGTGAGTGTAGTGCCTGCACAGTCCGGTGCGAGTGTGTATGTTGCGAACCCTACTACAACTTCCGTATGTACTGTAGAAACCCATTCCTTTCTTGAGAATTTACAAGCAGCTGTGTCTTTGAATTTGAACCAGCCAGCCCAGTGTTTCTCTGTTGCCGTGGCGGAGCCTCTGGTACAGCCAAATCTTGCTCTAGTATACCCACAAAGTCGTAGTCTTACTCTTGCAACTTCTGTTGCTGGAGCAGTAATACAGCCAGGGCCACAACTCGCAGCATCTCACTCTGCTGTTCCTCCGGTTGTGCTTCCTGGATATGTGGGGGAATATGGTAGTGTTAAAGCAAGTCACGAGTTTGCCGTTGCATATAAACAGTTGTCATTGTCTACTACTCATTATGTGAGTAACTCGCCCCCGTTAAGTATGCTTGGTATACTGCGCTGTTGATACAGGTTGTGTTCCTTGCAATAATTCTTTACTAACTATTTAATATATATATTTTATGAGCGAAGAAGTACGAGTAAACAGGCCTATGGGCACCACAATACGATCCGATATGCCAAGTGATATGGGCGGGCACCGCAGTGGCAGCAAGTTGCCATGGGTAGTGTTAGTAGTTGTAGTTTTGGTAATCGTTGTTGTTGCTATTCTCTTCCGCGATAAGTGGGGCGGTAGTAAGGCTGGAAAGTCTTCTGACTACCAGGCAGTGTTTCTTACCAACGGCCAAGTCTACTTTGGTAAACTTTCCGATGCTGGTAAGTATCTAAAGCTGAGCGATATATTCTACCTCCAAGTAAACCAACCTCAAATTCAGGGTTCTCAGCAAACAGAACAGCAAGCACAACAAGCACAGGCCCAGCCTCAGCTCCAGTTGGTAAAGCTTGGTAGTGAACTCCATGGTCCTAAGGATGAAATGTCCATTAACCGAGACCAAGTATTGTTCTTCGAAGACATGAAGGAAGATGGTAAAGTGATGCAGGCTATTAAGCAGTACAAAGCAAATCCAAATGCAGGAAATAGTGGTGCTCAAACCCCACCTCCAGCAACTGGAACTCAGCCAGCTCCTGCACCAGCAGCAGCTCCTACCCCAACTCCTGCACCAGCTCCTGCTCAGAAAGCTCCTACCAACACACAGCAATAGTAGGAAGAGAGCTTCATAAGCTTATCAAAGCTTAGTACAAAAAATCCCCTTTCGGGGATTTTTTGTACGTAGAAAGTTCTAGAAGTAAAATATAAAACCTCCTGTACGGGAGGTTTTATATTTTGTAAGCTCTGTCTTATGCCTTAATCAGTTCTTTTACCATGGTATCAAAGCTTTCAGGGGCGTTGATGGCAATTTCAGAAAGCATTTTGCGGTTTATGGTAATGCCGGTTGTTTTAAGAATGCCAGCGAACTTGCTCCAAGTGGTGCCGTTGTCGCGGAGAGCAGCGTTTGCACGCTGGAGCCATAGGGCGCGCATATCGCGTTTGCGGTTGCGGCGGTCACGGTAAGAATAGGTATCTGCGTGGAGAAGTGCTTCGCGAGCAGTGGTAAAGTTGGTAGAGCGGCGGTTATCGAAACCTTTTGCGCGCTTAAGCAGGTTCTTTCTTCGTTTGTGGGCGGCAACGCCGCGTTTTACTCGAGTCATAGGAGTTAAAAGTTTATAAAGTTCCTAAAGTTTATAAAGTACTGAAATTCGTATGACTTTACGAACTTTTCACTTTATGAACTTGATGAACTGAGCTAGTTATTTATATGGAATTAATCTCTTAAGCTTATCGTTGGTGGTATCGAGCACCTGGTCGCGACGCTTGTTCTTGGTCACTTTACCGGTTTCGCGGGAGTTGAAATGGTCTTGTCCCATAGTGCGATGCATTATTTTTCCGGTTGGTGTAAGTTTAATGCGCTTGCTCGCACCTTTGTGAGTCTTTACTTTAGGCATGGTTGTTAGTTAAAAGTTTATAAAGTTCCTAAAGTTTATAAAGTACTGAAATTCGTATAACTTTACGAACTTTTCACTTTACGAACTTTATGAACTGAGTTTACTTAGCTGGGGCAAGGGTCATGGACATTGTGTTGCCCATGCGTTTGATGGGTACTTCAATTCTGTTCGCTACAGTAACCTTGCTATGAAAGTTTCGAACTTGTTTTTCGGCAATGTCTAAGAATGCCTGTTCGCGGCCGCGCATGCGGAGTTCTACGCGAACCAAATTCCCTTCGTCTAAGAATTCATCTGTTTGCTTTGCCTTAGTTGCAATGTCGTGTTCGGAAATACGAACCGAGAGACGAATGGTCTTAACCTCTACTTTTTTAACCTTCTTCTTTTGCAGCTGTTCCACTTTCTTTTGCTGATAGCGGTACTTGGCAAAATCTATTACCTTGGCTACTGGCGGGTTTGCGTTAGGGGAGACCTCTACTAAGTCGAGGCCGTGCTCCGCAGCCAGTTTTAAGGCTTCTGAAAGGCTAAATACGCCAATTTGCTCGCCATCTTCGTTTACTAAGCGAAGTTCGCGGGCCTGGATTTGGTGGTTGATTCTGGTTTTTTGCAAAGGTTTTTCTAATTAAAGTTTGTCAAAACTTTGTGGTAATTATACGGTTTTCTTCCATTTCTGTCAAAAAACACTAAATCCGGAGTTTTGCAGGCATTATTTCTTAATTATTGAGATTTATTGGCTTTTTAGTCTTTTGCTTCCATTAAAAATTGCCCGCCCCAGGCGGGTCCGCCTCGGGCGGGAAAATTAAAAATTAAAAATTTACGTTTCGTATTGTATACTATATATATGATCGTCTTCTATACAATCTTATGGATGCTGCTTGGTATACCGTTTGTGGAGGTTCTCGGGTACTGGGTGCATCGCCTTGTGTTTCACCAGGGACTGCTGGGCGCTAAACTCCGCCGTATACACATTCACCACCACTTAGTAGAGTACCCGCCAGAGTCGCTTAGGCCGGTGAATAAAATAGAGTACTCAAACGCAAAGGACCCACTGTGGCATGTTATTGGTGCCATCGTCATAGTAATACTGCTCACCCTTACCGCGTTTGGTGCGCTTGCATGGTGGCAGGGGCTTGCACTTATTTTTGGTTCAGTGGTATACGCTAAGTATGTAGTAAGCATTATGCACCAGCAGTACCACTTGCCCGACAGCCGCCTGAGTAAGTACGCGCACTTCAAAAGACTCGTGGTGCACCACGACGCTCACCACTACGTGCAGGCAAACTACGGCGTAGTATTCATCTTCATGGATAAACTCTTTGGCACCTACCGCGCCACAGTGCCGCTAGAGGCAGAAGACGTATTCCCACTCAGTCGTTATAGCGATGAAAAGTTTAAAAAGATGTTAGAAGAATAGAGATTACATTTCAAAGCCTCAAGATAGATTCTTGAGGCTTTCACTTACTATGCAAAATAATATTACATTTCTTACAACTGCATATACGTTGTTATATAACGCTGGGATTCCAGTAGTTGTATTTGGTGGTTGGGCAGAGGAGCTGCAAGGCGTAATTCAACCGCGGCCACATAAAGATGTTGATTTGCTCTATAAAGCAGAAGATTTTACAGCAGTTGATAAGTTTTTAGCTATGCACGAAGAAGTAAAAGAAATTCTACCAAAACACTTCCCACACAAACGCGCATTCATGTTTCGTGGCGTTATGGTGGAGCTTTTGCTTCTGCAAAAAGAAGGGGGTAGTCTCATCACCAACTTTTGGAATGAATACAAATTTGAGTGGCCAGTGTATTATTTCACGGTAGTCACGGCGCTAACTGGTGTTGTATTCAAGGTAGCTACGCCGACTACACTTCTTCTGTATAGAGAAAAGTTTGAAGAAATAGACAGGGTGAGGGGTGCGTATTTGGGGCAGTAGAAGATTAGATAGATATTTTACATATCTACGTGTTTAAAAAAACTCCCACTAGAAAGAATGTATTCCTAGTGGGAGTCATGTGTTTCAATTTTACATCTAAGATTTTGTATGCCGTTTACATGGGCATGTTTGGCATGCTGGCGTGCCAACCTAGGATTTCCGGGTTTAGCATGCCAGCTATCATGGCTATGTGAGCTACAACGAGAAATAGTGCCACAAACATAGCGTGGAGTTGTAGTTTGCCCCGTTCATCCCGCTGTTTCCCAAGTATGCCGAGTTCGAGTAGCGCAATACCGAGAAGGGGGACAATGCCTGCGAGGTAAAACCCTACTGCTATAACATCTGCTGGTCCGCGCCAGAGCCCTCCTCGAGTGAGGGGGATGACTGCGGTGTCCATAAGGTAGATGAATATGCCGGTAAAATAGAGTCCTACAATAATGCCGGCTACTCGGTTGAGCTGCCTGACCCAACTGCGTAAGTTGTTGGTAAAGAGGATGTATAGCTCGGTAACGGCGATGGTTTCTGCCAATACAACCGGTACGGCCATAAAAATGAGTAAGTTCCACGGCTGGTGAGTGGCCAGAAGCTCCATATAATGAGTCATGTTCATATAACAATATAGTTAATAATAGCGAGTATTATGCAACCGCTACTCTGTAGCTATCTTGTTTTTGTAGCATAGCAAGCCAATGCAAAACATGTTCCGCGTAAACTTGCTTTGTGAGTCGCCTTTTGGTTTTATAAAATTGTTTGCTAACCGTTTTGCTTCCAATGGTGAACAAAAGGTAGAAGGCCGAAAAAATTAGGAGAAGAAAAATAAGAGGAATAGCCATGGCGGCGGAGGTTTGTGTCAGGGTGTATATAAGTGAACTATGCCCCGGCATGCATCCAGTATCTGTTGCTGCATTTTCTGTGCAGGATATACGAACCAAAGCATGCTGGTGAGCGCCGTGCGCCGCTCTGTGTACGGTCATATTCATACACAACACGCTTAACATAGCACCAAGGAGTATGGCTAGTAAGAGTGAGGATGTACTTTTGGCACGCACTGTATGCATATAGTTAGTCTACTCCTGTTTTCAAAATGGTAACAGCGTATCAAGGTGATTATTGTATGGAGGAGTTAGTAGTATAAAAATTCACCCAGTGGTGGGGTTACAATAAATCGCTTACGAGCGAAGGCAAGGGTAGGGCCTTGTTTTAAACACTGCTCCATTGATGCCATGATGACCATGGTTTTTGGGGAAAGTATGTTGTAATATGCTGGTAGAGTTGACGTGGGCGAGCAATTACCGTATAGTACGCCTGCGGGGATGACGGATTTCGACAGTTCTTTGATACGTTTGTAATATGCAAGACGAGCATGCCTATTGGCCTCGATAATCCCGTGGGCATCCAACAAATGCAGCTAAAACTGCTTGGAACAAAATCGAGCTCGCTTTCAGCGCAGCTTCTTTCGCTCCAGTACTCGCCTAGTTTTTAGGTAAGTACCTAGCACCTACGTTTTTTCCGTCGTAGGATTCGCTAGTTCATTTGGAAATATATGTACAGTGGTTGATTTACCTGCTGTGCACGAATTTCGTAAATCGACTGCTGTGGCTTGTTGTCAGTTACGATACGCAGCAGTACTACTAACTGACTAATCTTGTGAACAATTACGACGTTGATAACTTCTGGACGGGGGTTTAACTCCCCCCATCTCCACCAAATGATTTTTAGACCCAGATTTTTCTTTAATAGCCTTGAAAATAAAA
>CAZBAS010000006.1:0-92191 GCA_964490395.1 uncultured Candidatus Saccharibacteria bacterium
TGCTGTGTGGGTAGAATCAAAAACACGACCGAGAAGGTCGCGTTTTTGATGGGGTGCCTAACGGGGATCGAACCCGTGATTACTCTGCCACAGAGAGTCGTGTTACCACTACACCATAAGCACCATATATTTTCTTTAGAGCGTACCGCTCTAGGAAATAAAAAAGCCTACGCACAGAGGAGTAGGGAGGTACCACTTGTCAGTAAGCTGTGCCTTACGAAAGCATTGGTATATTAGCTTTTTATATAGGTTTTGTCAATTTTGTTGGTGGTAGCTTGACAACTATGTTATACTTGATATATCCCCCTGGGGGAGACTTACTTTTAACATATTGCCATGTACAAACCTAAAGACACTCAAGAGCGTATTGCTCACAGGCTAAAGATATCTGTTGGTCAGCTAAGAAAGGTGATAGAGATGGTGGAGAACAATAAGTACTGTATTGATATACTGCACCAGTCTCAGGCAGTACAAAAAGCTCTCCGAGAGACAGATAATTTAATATTAGAGAACCACCTTAATACTTGTGCCGCAGATGCCATAAAAAAAGGAAAAGGCAAAGAAGCTATTGCCGAGGTTATGGCTGTGGTTAAAAAATCGAAAGGATAATTATGCACAAACATAACGATTCTCATAATCCACAAGAAGGTCATGGATACAAGTGTGACCTTTGCGGGATGATTGCTACTAAAATGGTTAAAGACCAATTTGGTGTAAGACACCACTACTGCGACCACCATGCCACGTATAACCCTCCAGTGGAACATCAAGAACATGCACAACATGATAAACATGCTGGACATAACCCAGGCATGTTCCGAGACCGTTTTTGGTTGAGCCTTGTTTTAACTATTCCCGTAATTCTTTATTCACACATGATTCAGGAATGGTTGCATTTCACCATGCCTTCATTCCTTGGTTCAGCATGGATGCCATTTATACTAGGTACAGTAATATTTTTTTACGGTGGTACCGTGTTTCTCAAAAGTGCGTGGGGCGAACTAAAGGCTCGCTTGCCAGGCATGATGACTTTAATTTCTTTAGCTATCTTAGCTGCATATTTGTACAGCGTTGCGACAACTTTCTTTATTTCGGGTTCGGAATTCTTTTGGGAGTTGGCAACGTTGATTGTTGTTATGCTTCTCGGTCACTGGATGGAAATGCGGTCAGTAATGAATGCTCAGGGTGCACTGAAAGAGTTGGCAAAATTGCTTCCCGACACCGCAGAGCTGTCAGACGGTACGCAGGTGCCAGTATTGGAGTTGCAATTTGGTAATGTTGTCTTGGTGCGACCAGGAGCAAAAATACCAGCAGACGGAGCAGTTATTGAGGGGGAATCTGACGTGAACGAAGCCATGATTACGGGCGAATCAAAGCCGGTGAAAAAGGTTTCTGGAAGTGAAGTAATTGCTGGAACGGTCAATGATTCAGGAAGTTTGCAAGTAAAAGTTACAAAAGTTGGAGAGTCTACTGCTTTAGCGGGCATTATGCGGCTTGTTGCAGAGGCTCAGAGCTCAAAGTCTCGTGCACAAATTTTGGCAGACAAAGCAGCATTTTATTTAACCATCGTTGCAATATTCGCTGGGATAGCGACATTTATTGCCTGGCTAGTCGCAGGACGAGGTTTAGGGTTTGCTCTGGAGCGTACCGTGACGGTGCTCATTATTGCTTGTCCTCACGCTCTAGGGTTAGCTATCCCGCTCGTAACTTCAATTTCCACCACGCTCGGTGCACGAAATGGTTTATTGGTGAAAAAGCGTATTGCACTGGAAAGTGCACGGAACATACATGTTGTGTTGTTTGATAAAACAGGAACACTCACGAAAGGTGAGCAGTCGGTGGTAGATATTTGGTCTATGGGTGGCTATAAAGCAGAAGATGTTTTGCATCTGGCAGCGTCCGTAGAACAAACGAGCGAACATTCGTTGGGTGCGGCAATTGTACATGCGGCAACAGAAAAGCATATCCAACTCGATAGCCTCGTGCAGTTCAAGGCTCTTGCAGGTCACGGAGTAGAAGCTCTGTTGCATGGCAAAAACATAGTTGCAGTTGGTGGTCCCAGGCTCTTGGAAGCAAAACATATCCAAGTGCCGAAGGAATTACAAGACAAAATTGAACAGGCGGATAAGGACGGTAAGACTGTGTTATATGTGCTTGAAGATGGGAAGGTTGTTGGAGTTATTACCATTGCAGATATCATTCGTGAAGAATCAAAACAGGCAGTTGCCGAACTTAAAGCTGAAGGGCTAAAAGTTGCCATGATAACAGGAGACTCTAAGGCAGTTGCTAGTTACGTTGCAAGGGAGTTGGGTTTGGATGAATATTTTGCAGAAGTACTGCCAGAGTACAAGGCTAACAAAGTAAAAGAGTTGCAACAGCGTGGGAATAAAGTTGCGTTTGTGGGAGACGGGGTAAACGATGCCCCTGCTCTCACGCAAGCGGATGTGGGTATTGCCATTGGTGCAGGTACAGATGTGGCAATTGAGTCAGCAGGTATTGTGCTCGTAAAGAGCGACCCTCGTGATGTAGTAAAAGTTTTTAGACTATCAAAAGCCACGTATCGCAAGATGGTACAGAATCTTATTTGGGCTACTGGTTATAATGTTGCTGCAATACCCTTAGCAGCAGGGTTGTTTGGTATTATTTTACCTGCCGCAATTGGTGCACTGCTTATGTCCGCTAGTACGGTCATTGTAGCTGCGAACGCCCAACTGCTTAGAAAGTTAAAATTATAATTATGATTACTGAGAAGTTAAAAAATCTATTTCTACTGTCAACATTGTTATGGATTGCACACGGGATTGAAGAGCTTACTACAGGTATGTACAGAGTAGACTCACACGTGCACTTTATGTTTGGGTTTGTGAACTCACTTACGCCTATTCATGCGGCATTTCTGGTGTTTCAAATTATGTTGTGGCTGATGCTCTTAGTTAGCTATCTACTCCTCCTCGGTCCAAAGTGGCAACTGCGGTTGATGTTTATTCCTGGATTAGTACTTGTTTACGAGTTTCACCATTTCTATAAAGCTATTGAAGTTGGCGGGTATTATCCTGGACTTTTTACTGCACTCCTGTTTCCAATTATTGGGTTTTTATTTTGGAAGGAGCTATTGAAAACATTCCGTTCTACATAATTAAGTAGTAAAGCATATGAATAAAAAAATTTTATACGTTAGTCTAGGAATCGTACTTGTAGCGGCGATTGTGTTTTTAAGTAATCAAAGTCAACAGAAGGTGAGTGTTACTACTCAAGACTCTGAGCAGTTTTCTTCTGATGTCTCAGGACTTCCTGCCGACACGCTGCCTCAAGTTGTGGAATTGAAAAACGGTGACGTATATAACCTAACGGCAAGTATAGTTAAAAAAACCATTGCGGGCAGTACCATAAAGATGCTGGCGTACAATGGTTCAGTTCCTGGACCAATCATTAAAGTACAACAGGGTTCAGAAGTAACCATACACTTTACCAATAACACCGACGTAGATACAACCATACATCCGCACGGCATTAGAGGTGATAGTAAGTTTGATGGTGTACCAGAAGTCAGCCAGAAGCCTGTAAAGTCTGGAGAAAGTTTTGATTACAAACTAAAGTTTCCAGACGCAGGAGTGTACTGGTACCATCCGCACATGCGGGAAGATTACGCTCAGGAGCTTGGGCTGTATGGTAATTTTCTTGTAACACCTGAGGATGCGAGCTTTTGGTCGCCAGTGAACCAGGAAGCAACCCTCATGGTTGATGATATTTTAATTGAGAACGGGAAGATTGCTCCATTTAGTACAGGGCAAGCAGACCATGCTCTCATGGGTCGGTTTGGTAATACTATGTTGGTTAATGGTAGTACTAATTACACGTTCAATGCGAAACAGGGCGAAGTAGTACGTTTTTATATCACAAACTCCGCAAACACGAGGGTCTTTAATTTGTCCATACCAAATGCGAAAATGAAACTAGTTGGTGCAGATAACGGCAAGTATGAGCGTGAAAGTTTTGTTGACAGCATAATACTCGCTCCATCAGAGCGAGCCATTGTGGAAGTGCTATTTGAAAAGACGGGAACTTTTAGTATTGAGCATCGTACTCCGCAAAGAACGTACACTCTGGGTACTATTACTGTATCTCCTGAACAAGCAACTACATCCTATGCAAAAGAGTTTGCTACATTGCGGACAAATGCGGGTGTTATTTCGACTATTGACCCTTTTCGTAGCGAGTTTGGGCGAAGCCCCGACAAAACGATAGCGTTAACTGTAGACTTGCAGGGTGGTATGGGCGGTATGATGAGTGGTGGTCACGGACAACATCGTATGCCAAATGGAGAAATGATGGATAACAGCGGAATGGGCATGACTATGGGGGGTGGTGAAAAGATTGAGTGGGAGGACACTATGTCTATGATGAACACAGTGGCTACACCAGACACCGTGAAGTGGAAAATAGTAGACATGGCTACAAGCAAGTCTGGTATGGACATTGACTGGAAGTTTAAGGTAGGAGACAAGGTAAAGATTCGAATCGTAAACGACCCTAAGTCGCCGCATCCCATGCAGCACCCAATACATTTTCATGGACAGCGATTTTTAGTACTTGCTACAAATGGAGTTCCAAATACTAATCTAGTGTGGAAAGATACAACGTTGGTTCAGAATGGTGACACGGTAGATATACTTGTTGATATGTCCAACCCTGGTACTTGGATGGCTCATTGTCACATAGCGGAACATTTAGAAAGCGGAATGATGTTTCCTTTTACTGTGCTTGAATAGTTACTTACTCTCACATAGTCTGAGAGTTGAGGCTGCATATAAAAAATCGCCCTAAGGCGATTGAGTTAAATATCGTTCGCAGCCAAATAATTTGATGTTCTTGAGAACTTTTCCCACCCGAAAGTCAGCGGTCGAAAGGAATCGGACCCGCGTAGCCGCTGCCACAGAGCGGTGCTCTACCATTGAGCTACAGGCACCACGCTTAGCGTGGTGAGACTCGCGCTGAGCGCGAGCACCATACCAGAAATGTCTAATAACTAATTTCTAATGTCTAAATAAGACTTAGAAAAAGAAAAAACCTACGCACAGAGGGGTAGGAAACTACACAATAGACATGAGTGCTGTGCCACACATATGTCGAGTACAAGAGCTTAAGCTGCCTGTCCGACATAGCTTTGGCGACGTCGGATGCCTTGCGAAAGCATTGGTATATTAGCCCTTTATATACGTTTTGTCAACGTAAAATCATGACTACACAAATGCCAGAGATGATTTTTGAATAGCCCATCTTTGTTAACTAGATGCATTGTATTTAGGTGTAAGTAATTTATCATACAGTAAGTACAACCATGGCACTGCCTGGTTGAGCATAAATACAGAGTCGAATATTAGCACTCCTGCACCTATTGGGCGTATGCCAAATACCAAAAGCGGCAGTTCCATAATAAAAGCCCCCACCAGCCCTATTAGAAATACTAATAATACCCTTTTCAAATTGCGTTTGTACACGGTACACAGAACTATATAGCCAAGTGTGGTGGCTCCAATCCAAAATGGCAATTGGCTGTGCATGTGCCGTACGGTGTTAATAGTCGTATCTTGCAGGGGTATAAGAAGTGAAAGTAGCGGCACTAAAAGCCAAGCACAAAACCAGAATAGAGTATATCGTATAACTTCTTTATATTCTCCTAACCGGATGTTCCGAAACGCTATCCAAAGCCAGGGGAAAGTAAACAAGGCATACGATATAGTCATCATGAAGTCGGCTCCAAACTTGAGCCACGCATAGTTTCCGAGCGGGTGCGGTAATTGCATGCCTCCATACCAATACTCACGAATGTATGTACCGGTGCTGAGTTTGGTGTGCCACCAAATACCTGCGTCTACTGCGTAGATGAGCGGGGCAATCACGACTCCAAATAGGAGTGCTTTGTATTCTTTCTTCTTACACAATATAAATATCCACGCCACCAATAAAATTGCGTCGAAGTATATATAGTCGTATTGAAATGTTCGTGCTACTTCTGCAACATTGTTCATATTGTTTCAATTATAACAAAAAAATCACCCTAAGGCGATTGTTGTAAATAGCGTTAACAACCAAATAACTTTATCTTCTTGAGAACTTTTCTCATGTAGTAATCAGCCGTCGAAAGGGGCCCGACTTCGCATAAGGTTATGTCGGACATAGTCCGACCTGCGTAGTTCCTAGAGCTATTTTCTGTCCTGAGTTGATTAACTTTGTTACCAAAAAGGAGTGTAAAAAATTAGAACAGACCCAGGACGCGGAAAGTAATTACCATGGTAAGGCCCACTACCACAATGGCAATGGCTGCAGCTTTGAGGCTGTAGGCATAGGACATGCCCCTATATTTTTTAGAGCGTTCCCAGAGTTCTTTGGGGTCTGGGTTTGTGAGCTTGTTTTCCAGTTCAGCAAACTTCTTGTCTATGTATTCTTGTTCTTGTTTGTCCATATGTGTAGTGTATTCACTTAGAGTTACTTTAGTTTTCTTTTAATAGTTTATAAAACACTCTTTTTACCTCTGCAAACTTTTTCTTATCAACATTATCAAAATAGTAATAGTTCATCTGCCATATTTGTCGAATAACTTGCAGCGTGTGTTCAAGCGCTTTTAGTTCTCGTGGTGTGAATGGGGTCTTGCCGTATCCTTTTAAAAAAGCATTTCTAGCCCCGGTCATGCGCTTTGGGCTGTTCTTCCATGTAGGGTCGAACAACTGCCGGCGGGAAAGCTCTATAAAGTCCGCGAGCCAAAATCCGGCTCTTGCGTTGTCCCAGTCTATAAGGACTATTGCTTTTTTAGGGGTAACGATGGTGTTTGTCTCGCTCATATCACCATGGAGCAGGCAAGGGCGAATGAGTGCCTGGTGCTTTGTAAGTGTGTTATTGATAAGTGCTTCTACTTGGCCATATGGGTTTGTGGGTAGTGCTGTATGTTTGGTAAGCATGTTTAAAATTTTGCGCACACCAAGGATTTGCATGTGAGTAAAATTATCATACACACCTTTGCCTAGGTTCACCGCACCAAACTTTTGTATACGTACTTGGTGAAATTGTTTCGCCAATGTACCAAATTGTCTATAGAGTTCTGTTTCGCTTATGAGTCCTCGCAGCACAGCTTCTTTTCCACTCATTCCTTCGACAAACTCCGACACCATGAAGCCATTTGGAAAGTATGTGCTTTCACGAGAATAATAGAGTAACTTTGCATGGGGAATACGTAGCTTTGTGAGTTGTTTTTCTATCCACTCGAGTTTGCCGTCTTCTGGCCATTTTTTGTAACGAAATACCCTTGCAACGTAAGCTTTTCGCTCCGTAGTAATTTTATAGACGTGATTTATCTCACCAGATTTTATTTTTTCTGCCGATATAACGGTTACTCCTAATACCTGTGAGACTGCTGGGCCAATACGAGTGTCAATTATCTTTTTGTAAGCATATATATCTGGCATTCCTAAAGGATACCAGAAAAATTTTTCTGGTGCGAATGAGTGTGTGCGGCTGTGGCTCCCGTAAAAGAAAAGTGATACTATGGGTGTATAGCATATTAATAAAACATACATGAAAAAAGTAGGTGGTATTTTGCTTGCAGTGCTTTTGCTTGCAGCAGGGTGTAGGGGTGGGCAGGCTCCTGTGCAGCAGACGGAAAAACCGAGCGAGTCAGTAGAGAAAGTAGACGTTGGGTCTGCAGAGGTGCTTGCGTTTTTGAACGCCAAGTTAGATTGCGCTTCCGTGAAAGGAAATGCGCCTAAAGAGTGTTTTAGTACAGACCTTCTACCTGTTGTGCCCGGCGGCTTGTATGAAAAGCCAAAATATCTTTTAGAAGATTTTACTGGCGATGGAGCCAAAGATGCACTCGTTACCGTGTACTACGACGGTACCGGAGCATTTCGGGATTTTTACGCTTTAACCCGAGACCCAAAGGTGAAAGGCGATGTGGTTGGTCCCGTTACTGTAGCCTACGAGAACCAGGGCGTGGGCTTTTCCAAAACAGACCCGCAAAAGAACGCAGCAGGGGACTATGTAGTATTTTGCCCAGATGCAGATGATAGTGGTGAGCCAGATTGCCAAATGAGCCTGCATTGGGGTGGAAACTTTGAGCAAAAATATTTTCTTGAGCAGCCCGTACCGTCCAAAAGTGGCATAGAAACGTACAAGAGTCAGCGTTACCCGTATCAATTTACGTATACGGCAAAAAATGGCTATGTCATTCACCGCACTAGTGCGGACGCAGACCATACCCCCACACTGGAAAGTATAGAAATGTATAATCCTACCTCGAACCCCATAGACGCGTTTGGTGTGCTCGTATACGCAAATCCAGATACACTTTCCGCTACAGAATTTTTAAAAAAGAATTATAGTTTTTGGGCAGAAAGCTATGCAGGGCTGCACCCAAAGTCAGCTACATTCCTAAAGATGCCAGCAGTGCGGTTTGACCCCAGTGGCATAAGCCTTCGGACCATTATTACTCACGGCAGCTATGCGTATGTGCTCGTGGGGAATACCGCTGCTTTTAAAACGTTTAGTTTTAACGAATAGCACAAAAATAAACAATCTCACATTCTGCGAATGTGAGATTGTTTATTTGATATGGGCGGGTTGTTTATTTGTTGGTAACTGGTTTTGGTTGCAGAAAGGGAATGCGTGTAAGTACAAAATGGTCTAAGCCAAGCCAGCCAGCGGTGCGCCAGGAAAGCAGGAGCAGAAATTCTAACATTAGAAATATAGGGTTTACACTGACTGCACCAGCAAGAAGGTAGTTCATGTTCATAAACGCGCCAAAGAATGCAGCAAGGGCAGTGAATAGTCCTAGTATGAGCGCAATACCTACCAGAAGTTCGCCATACGCAACAAGGTAAGAAAACAGAACTGTGTGGTGGTCCACAAAACTTCTCAGAAAAGCGGCATACCAGTTTTGCACATCGGGATGTGCGCCGCTTGTTTTCTGAAGCGCGCCAGTGACAAAAGTGTGGAGGGCGCTCCCTGCCTTGTCGCCAGTCCAAGCCGCGCCTGTAATTTTTCCCCAGCCATCAACTACCCATTGCCAGCCCACGTACACCCGGATAATTAACCAAAGCGGAGAAAGTTTTGTATTCGTAAATAAAAACGTAGTCCATGGAATGCGCAATGTGTGGGGAGAGGCTGCGGGCGGGGTAGTCATATGTGTAGTATTAATAACTTAAATGCTCCTAGTCTTATTGTACCAAACCTCCACCCGCCGAGTCATGTGGGTGGCGCCTTGTGAGTGCGTTGTATATTCAGTACAATACAGTATTGGTTAACCTTTACTCCGTATGTGGGCAACAAAAACAAAAAGATTTTTCATCCAGGCGGGAAAAAAGTGGAAAAGCGACAACGCAAGTACCCTCGCAGCCGCGTTAGCATATTACACCTTATTTTCACTTGCACCCTTGCTCCTCATTGTTATAGCCATGGCAGGTATTTTGTTCGGACGAGAAGCAGCAGAGGGCAGAATTATTGGCCAAGTACAAGGCGTGCTCGGGTATGATGGTGCGGTATTTATTCAGGACTTGGTACGGAATGTCCGGCACTCTTCAAATAACATTGTTGCTTCGGTTATTGGTGTGGGTGTGTTGGTGGTAGGTGCGACAGGGATTTTTTCACAGCTTCAAACTTCACTAGACACCATATGGAACGCTCCGGAGCGGAAAACGCACGCCCTCCTAAAATTACTGAAGCAAAAGACCTTATCATTTGGTATGGTGCTGGTAGTGGGTTTGCTGCTTACCATTTCACTCATCGCCAGTACTATTTTGGCGGCGTTTAGTCCGTACCTCAATGAACTAGTGCCAGGAAGTGTGTGGGTGTTTCGCTTGGGCGAAGCACTGCTTTCTTTTTCTATAATTACGTTTTTGTTTTCGTGCATGTTTGCTTTTTTGCCCAATGTGCACATTCGCATGCGCCATGCATTTGTGGGTGGGTTTATTACTGCTTGTTTATTCATGCTCGGCAAATACGCTCTCAGCTGGTACTTGGCATCTCGCGCCATAACATCTTCTTACGGCGCAGCGGGCTCTGTGGTGCTTATACTGTTGTGGGTATACTATTCGTCTATTATTTTTTACTTCGGTGCGGCATGTACCTATGTATACGTAGGTACCAAAAAATAGCCATTTATTTGTATATAAAAAACAACTCCACATATTTCAATTGTGGAGTTGTTTTTTTGATCGCAGGGTCTAGGCAAAAAACTTAGCAATGAGAAATGCAGCTGCTGCGGCAACTCCGCCAATAAGCGCTGTTTGCACCATTCCTTTAAAAGGGTTTGCGCCAATGAATTTTGCTTTTACATACCCAAAGACAAGCAGCGCTGCTATGGTTACAACTACGGATGTGCCCAACGCAGCTGTGGGAGAGTGCATAAAGAAGTAAGGAGAGAGCGGTACAGCGCCACCTACCAAATACGCTGCTGCAATGGTCAAGGCGCTCGTACGAGCACGGTACGGATCTGGTTTCTCTAGCTGCAATTCATGCTTCATCATGAATTCTACCCAGTGGTCCGGGTCTTGTTTGAACTGTGCTATAACTTGCCCGAGGTGCTGCTCCGATAGCCCATAGGGTTTGAATATTTCTACTGTTTCTTCAATTTCTTTTTCTGGCACAGTGGCTATTTCTTCGTATTCTCGTTTCTCCTCGCTTGCATAGTGTTCGGCTTCGTTTTTTGCAGCAAGAAAACCACCCAGGCCCATGGAAATGGACCCTGCGGCTATTTCGGCAAGCCCTGCTACCATAATAAGCTCCATGTGGCTTCCTGCGCTGGAAAGGCCGGCAGCAAGAGCAAACGGTACAGTAAGACCGTCGGACATGCCTAGAATTATATCTCGTATAACTTCTTTGGAAGTAAAATGTTTTTCAGTATGCAATGGGTGTGACATATGGGTTATTGAGTGTGTGACCAGTTCCTAAATAGTAGGTAATCGTAAAAGCCAACTATATCTCGCGCGGTGGAGTACGTGTCTCGTATCTCGTAAAAAGTGGCGTGCGCGTGGTACATGCGGGGGACGCCTGCTCGATGAAAAGCATATATACTCCGAAGAATGTGGTAGGGTTGAGTAACTACAATAACAGAATGCCAGTTTCTTTGTTTTGCCATGGCTGCGGTATGCTCTGCAGTGGCTTGGGTGTTAACGCCCGTGTCGTCTACTACTATGTCGGTTGCTGGCACAGCATGCTCACGTAAATAGTTTTGCATAACTTGCGCCTCGTTGTATCCTTCTTTGCCCATGCCCCCGCTCACTACAAGTAAGGGGGCGTAGTGGGCCTGGTATAGTTCCAAGCCCTTGTCTATCCTGCTTTTGAGCCGGTCGGACATGCTACCATCGGGGTTGACCGTGTTGGCTAGTATTACTATAGCGTCTGCAGCATGGGTTGTGTCGTGGAGGCCCACATACCAGAATACTACAACGTGTGCAACAGCGATGGCTACCAGGCTTGCACAAGCCAGAACAATTTTCTTTTTTAAAGTCATGGTACGTATAGTTAGTGTGCGCTGTTTTCTCCAGCAAGGTAACCCGTGGTCCAACATATTTGCAAACTAAAGCCACCAGATGGTCGGTCAAAGTCGAGTACGTCACCAGCAAGGTACAGGTTTGCATATAACTTTGACTGCATGGTTTTGAAATCTATTTCTTTCAAAGAAACTCCGCCCGAGGTAACCACTGCTTTTTCTACACCTAAAAATCCGGTTACGGTAAGAGAAAAACTTTTTAGTTGTTTTACCAGCAAGGTTCGTTCCGCTTGGGTTATGGCGTTGCAGGTTTTTTCTGGGTCAATGTGTACTAGATTTAAAAGCGTGGGAATCATTTTAGGTGGGACTACGTCGCCGAGATTGTTGCGCACTTTTTTATTGAAACCAGCAGACAGTACTTCCAGGATTTTTTTATCGAGTGCTACTACATCGAGCTCGGGAAATAAATCTAGGTCCAGTGTGACTGGCGCATAGAGGTGCAGCTCGCGTATGTTTTTGCTCATGTTTAGTACCAGCGGGCCACTTATGCCAAAGTGAGTAAACAGGAGTTTACCGGTTTTGCTTTCTACTTTCTTTCCGTCTTGAACAATGGTAAGTTTGGCATGGGTAAAGCTCAGGCCCGAGAGGTCTTTGAGCCATTGTTCTTGTATGGTAACTGGTACTAGCGCCGGATCGGATTCGCTTACGCTATGACCAAGGGTTTTCATCCATGCAAAGCCTTCGCCCGTTGACCCGGTTTCTGGCCTGGATTTTCCACCAGTAGCCAGTATGTATTTTTTGCCAACTACCACTCCCTGCTTGGTTTTTACGCCTGTTATAAGATTTCCACTATGGAGCAGTGCGTGTGCAGGGCAGTTATATACTATGTGTACACCGCCCTCACGCATATAATCTACGAGAACCTGCCACACATCTTGAGCTTTGTTGCTTTTGGGAAAGGCGCGTTTTTCTGCTTCTACTTTTGTTTCAAGATTCCTTGCGTGAAAAAACTCCAGACTCTCGGCTACGCCAAACCGGCTAAAAGAGCCAAAGAGTGCTTTGCCTTTTGGTCCGTATTTTGCCACCATTTTTCGCACTTCGAGTTCAGCATTGGTAATGTTACATCGGCCTCCTCCTGTGATGAGAAGTTTTTTACCGAGTTTGGCATTTTTTTCGAGCAGCACCACGTTTGCTCCGAGCTCAGCAGCTCTGCCCGCGGCTATCATTCCTGCAGGACCGCCGCCAATAACTACAACATCGTACATATACAAGCAGAATCTAGAATTAAGAATTATGAATCAAGAATATAGTAGTAAGAATATGGGTGTCGGGTGATGGCATATCGTAACTAGGTACAGACAACTGACTACTTATCTTCCTGGTTTTTTTAAAATTTCATCGGTGAGCAAGCCTACATTTATTTTCTTTTCTGCAGAGTAGGGAATGAGTTTGTGCTCTCCAATTTCATCTTGTATGGCTGCAATTTGTTTTTTTGCTTCGCTTGGTTTTAGTTTGTCTATTTTATTGGCAACTATAACCACACGTCGGTCTGCTGCTTCGAGTAGCTCCACCATGGCAATGTCGTTATCGGTTAGGCCAACTTTTGCGTCTATGATGAGTACGACTTTTTGTGGGTCAATGTCTGGGTTTTGAAGATACCAGTGGATGAGTTTGGTAATTATGTCACGGCTTTCCCAAGAGCCTTCTGCGTATCCATACCCAGGTAAGTCCACTAAGTAAAACGATTTATTTATAAGAAATAAATTTATTTCACGAGTCTTGCCAGGTCGCGGACTTGACCGTGCCAAGTCCTTCCGGCCCACGAGAGAATTTATAACGCTCGACTTGCCTACATTACTCCGGCCAATAAAAGCCACCTGGGGGGTGCCATCGTGTAGTATTTCGTCATCGCCAGTAAGGCCTTTTTTAAAATCTGCGGATCGAATTATCATGATGCGTATGTATGTTAATACCCAGTGCGCCCTAAGCCTTACACCCTTGAATTGCTTAAGTATACCAGAAAAGGCTCCCCTCATGTTAAATTTATTTTTTGCTCTATGCTTCAAGCTCCTTAACCTGTGCGCAATATGATGTACCATATAGGTACTTCTGGTTGGTAATATAGCGACTGGAAACAATTTCACCTTCCTGAGCTGAAGTCGGCGCCTAGCATTACTGCAAGAAAATGTCTAAAGAAATTAGTCCGCCATTGGCGGACTAATTTGGTTCTACATTGGTAATTGGAAATTCGGAATTGAATATTTGTGCTACTCGACTTATCATAGCTTTTGTTTTTCCCACAGTTCAAAGAAGCGCCCTTTCTTTTTATACAGCTCGTCAAAGCTTCCTTGCTCTATAAGTTTACCTTCTTCAATCACCAAAATTTTGTCCATCTCTTTTATGGTGGTAAGACGATGGGCTATGACTATAGCAGTAACATTTTCAAAAAATAGGTGCAGCGAGTCTTTTATTTTTGCTTCTGACTCTATGTCTAGGTGCGAGGTAGCTTCGTCGAGCAAGAGAATTTGTGGCTCCTTAAATACTGCCCTGGCTATGCCAAGTCGCTGTTTCTCGCCCCCAGAAAGTTTTACACCTTTTTCGCCAATGAGGCTTTCTACGCCTTCAGGGAGTTTAGACAAGAAATCAGTTACGTGGGCTATGTCTAAAGATTTGGTAAGTAGATTGTTATTATCTTTCTGTTCGTCATTTGCTAAGACTATATTGTCTTTAAGGGAAAAATTAAACACCTCTGTGTCTTGCAACACTACTGCCACATATTTAAAGTAGTCAGATTTTTTAATGTTTTGAAGGGTAGTGCCGTCGAAACTAATACTTCCATCAAAATTCTCATATTCTTTTAAGAGCAGTTTGAATAAGGTAGATTTGCCCGCCCCGGAAAGTCCGACAACACCAATCTTTTCGCCCCGGCGTATGGTAAACGAGATGTCCTGCAATACCACATTGTCTCCGTAGCTAAAAGTAACATGTGCCACATCCAACTGTTGCCAGTTTTGGGGAAATGCTATCTTGCCACTCATATCCTCTATAGTGGTTGGTGTCTTGAGCAGGGCTTGTAGTCTGCTTATGGAGAATTTCGCGATGGTTATATCTTGGCCCAGGTCGGAGAGGTTGTTCGCTAGGTCGCGGATTGTGGTAAAGTAACCATTAAATAATATCAAAAACCCAATTTCGTACCGGCCGTGAATTACCCCAAAAATAATATAGATAAGTGTGGCAATGCGAATGGAATGCCCCCACAAGCCAAGCGCAGTCCCGCGTATCTGAAACAGTAATATTCTCTTTTTGACCTTCTGGTAGAAATTATCTATTTCATCGGATACTCTCCGGTGTAAGGGTCCTGCAAGTTCCATTACTTTTACTGTGCGAATATTACTTATGGTTTGCACTTCAAGCCCGTTCACGGTTTCCGATTGCACGCTGGCTGCGTGTGCACTTCGCGCTGCTGGTTTTGTAAGAAAATACGAGAGCGTATAGTGCACCGCAATAAATACTATAATAATTGCAGCGGTAAATGCGTTTACCTTCGCGACTATATAAATGGTTCCGCCGAACGTTACGAGTATGGTAATAATGGAATTTAGCCACAATCTTATAATTTGCTGAACGCCGTTTGTTCCATTGCTTATGCGCCGCAACTTATTGCCCGTGTTTTCTTTTTCATGCCAGGCCATGTCAATCCTGAACAGCTGCTGGAGGCTTTTTAGTTCCACATCAAAACCCATCCGTTCTATGGCATAACCACTATATATTCTGGAAAAATATACCGCGACAAATTCCCATGCTACGGCAGCGATGAGTAACAGTAAAACGCGAATAATTTCTGATTCGTGTGCGGGTGCGTCTTTGCTGAGCAGCGTGACTACTTCCGCAAACGCATATACGGGATAGAGTCTGCTCAGGTCGCGCGAAGCTATGAGCATGCTGAGGAAAAACAGTTTTATCTTAAATGGACGGGCAAAGACCCACACATCTCGTATGAGTTGAAGCAGGGGGTAGTCAGGGGCTTTTTCATCTGGGTTGGCGTATCGGGGCATATATAAAAGCGGAATTTAGAATGGCGAATGTAGAATAAAGAGTGTAGCAGATTAGAAGAGGGTAGCCCCTTTTGATTATCTCTAATGTACCTGCGACGTAGTGATGAGCCGTCTCCAGGGTCCAGTAGGCACTTCTGATTCTTCCACGAATTGCCAGCTTACTGTATTTTCGTCGTTATTTAGTCCTTGGAATTTAAGGCAGTCACGTAGTGCAGGAGAGACGTCCATGCCCGCACTGTTTGCTTCCGTGTTTTTGGGTCGTTCGTCTTTACTCCCAAATACATATTGGGCGTCGCTATATTCATAAGGTCCTGCGTCTTCTATCTGTCCGTAGCAGGCAACGGTGCCATGAGTAATTTTTACCCATTGGTTTTTCATGAGCGATTCTTCCTTGCTCCAGCTCTTGTCTTTGGCCCATGGTACTACTTGCAGCGCTGTTGGTTTGCGGTCGCCCTCATCTGTAAAGTCATTATAGGGCAAGTCTAAGTAAAACGGATTTTCTTTGGGTATGCAACCAGCAGGGAAGTAGCCGTTTCGTTTTTCGGGATTATCAAAACACCCAAAGTGGTCTTGCCATGCGTCGTCCCATGCGCTTACTGCGTTGTTTTCCGAAGATCCATTTCCCACTGGCTCGCCAATCCAAAATACGGTAGCGGTTATGTTGGTGTGGGCGGGATAGGTGGTAGGTTGCCCGCCCGAGGCGGGTCCGCCTTGGGCGGATAAGTTGTCAGTTGTAAGTTGTTCGGAAACAGGAGAAGGGGGTGGTACTTTTGATGGGGGAAGGGTAGTGGGGGCAATATCCTGCATGCCTGTACTTACTGCAGAGCTGCTATTTGTGGTCCCTGAGTTAGTGATAGTATTTACATGCCTCGAGTGTTTCCAAAAAGCAATACCCACAAGTACGGCTAGAAGTATTATGCAAATGAGCATCCATTTATTCCGCATATGATAATTGTAACTCTAGGTGCAGATGGGCACCATCCGTAGATTGTTTTGGTACTAAACTAACTTATGTTTGATTAAAATGCTTTTTACCTCGTCGCTCGTTTTTGCAGTGTAGAGTTCTTCTCGAACCTCTGCTGCACCGTCGAAACCAGATAGGTAAATTTTGTAAAAACGTTTGAGCGGCTCAAAAGGTTTTATGCCGGTGAAGTGTTTTTCGTATTGCTCCGCGTGGAGGAGGAGTAGCTGCGCTCGTTCTGCTACTGTGTGCTCTTGGGAGCTTTTTTCAAATACCCAAGGATTCTGAAAAATACCCCGCCCTATCATAACCCCATCACAGCCTGTTGTTTTGGTTTTTTCGTTTCCCTCTGCTCTGGTGAGTACGTCTCCGTTGCCAACAATGGTTGGTCTTGTTTCGGGAGTTGTTTGGGCGTGTATAAATTTTACAATTTCTGGCATGAGCTCCCAGTGAGCTGGCACTTTAGACATTTCTTTGCGAGTTCGAAGGTGGACGGAAATGTTTGCTGGCTGCGCTTTTAGCAATGTTGCTATCCAGTTTTCCCAGTCTATTTTGGTGTCGCCAATGCGAATTTTAACCGATACGGGTATGGTGCTTAGGTTTCCATGGGCTTCTGTAGCGCCTTTCCATGTGGCCTCTACTATTTCCTTGGCAAGTTCTGGGTTTTTATAGAGTGCTGCGCAGGCTCCGCCTTTCATCTCCGCAGGCTTGGGGCAGCCCATGTTTATGTCTATGCCGTCAAAGCCTAGTTCACGTACGAACTTTGCGGTTTCGTAAAACTTTTCTGGTTTTGCTCCAAATATCTGTGCCACGAGGGGAGTGGGGCCAGCTTCCTTTTTTAGGTGGTACATAAGGCGCTCTCTGCCGGTAGTATTCATGAGACCATCTGTGGAAACGAATTCCGTAAAATAGACGTCTGGTGCAGCTGCCTTGGAAACCACATGCCTAAAAGCGACGTCCGTGACGTCGTACATGGGCGCAAGTATAAAAAATGGCCTGGGCAACTTCTCCCAAAAACCTCGGTTCATTAAGGTAGTATAATGTAAAGTCCGCTATCTTGTCACCGCGCATCCCTATTTTACAGGTTTAAGTTTTAGTTTAAATTTTCTACGATTTTCTGGCCCCAACTTTATTTCTTCGGCCAGGCCCTCTGCAATAAGATTGTCCCATGCGCCAACAGCAAGGCGGTTTGCCCCGACAGAGTGTAATTCTTTATTAAAAAATGCCAGGCTATATGCGCCCATCTCAAGTATTCTTTTTGTTCCATACTTTTGGCGAGTGAAGCTTTTTTCCTCATCGTCAGTTTCTGATATGTTGCCTATGGTTCTATTAAAAATAATGACCGGTAGGTGACTATATGGGTAGTCTTTTAGATATTCATCCTCAAGACTAATAGTGCCGTACCCAAGTTGGTCTTCTCCGAGCATCTCATAAAAGTAAACTTGTGTGCGTAAACTGCTACCAGGCTCAATACGGTGTTGGGACGCCGTGTAGGTTGTTACCCCGTCATTGCGATCAATCTTATAATGAGAATCAAAATTGCCAGGAACATACGGTTCGTTTTCGGTCACAAAGTATCCGCTTTGCCATTCGAAAAAACTAATTGCCTGCTCAGGTATGCTGGTGCTGTCTATTTCAGTAATTTCGCCAGGAAAGTATGTCTCGAAGGTTGACTTCGAAGAATCCTTGTAGACCTCCCTAGGCTCGTATGGCTTTTCGCTTGTCTCTCTAGTTTGGTATTGATGTGGTTTTTCGGTCATGGTGTAGTTGAAGCTTATTGCTGACTTATATTATAACTATAATTGATCAGTTTGCCACCGACCTGTCTATTTTCCAGATTTGACTAATGCCATATTGAAAGGCACAATGGTAAGCAAACCACTGCACGCGCAGGTAGGTTTTTAGTGGCCTTCTTGCCACTCGTTATCTTTGCCGAAAACTCATAGGGGGTTGAAATGATAAAGGACGATGTCATATTCGCCTCAGATGAGAGGCGGAATGCGGTTGGTCGCGTTTTTCACGTTTTCTCTTGGTACCTTTTTGGGGGAGACATGCTCCCACATAATAGTAATGTTGCTGACTTGGTTGGCGCTAATGGTTTTCTTATTGATAGCAAATCCCGAAATGACTCGTGTGGCTTTCTTCATCCAGAAAGACAACTAATGGCACACGAGGCAAGCTTCCCGCAAGCTGTGTTGTATGCAGATTGGGGGTGGGTGGGGAGGTATCAGTCCCGCCGTCGAAAGGCGAACGGGCAGAGAAAGCGCCTCAGTGCATTAAAGAATATGCGTAACACGAGACAGCTGGTCCAGTATCTGAGCCAGCATACTACCCAACTGTATATCATAGATGGGAGTATATTGGCGCAGATGTGCCGACGTGCTAAACGGGGTAGGGTAAAAGGGGTAGGAAAAAAGAAATTGAAACCCCACCTTACTGATGCCTATTATGGCGAGAGGTCGCTAACGGTTTGCCGCTCATTATTACAGGCGATTTGCGCTGATCCCAAGCTCCTCAAAATCTATGGACTAAGTCCAGATAATTTTGTTGCGTATCAGGAAAAGCAAAAACTTGACTGGGTAATGGCGTATGTCGACGATGGTGATCGGATTTTATACGAAGACCTTCTTTGTTTAGAATTAGACGTTTACTACATTGTGCGACCTACTTGGCTGCCCGAAATACAAGCGATGATAGCTGGAGAGAGGGAATACCACAACCAGCTAGTGCAATTATTTAGGCAGAACCAGGATACGCGGACTACTGTGCCTTTTTAGCCTTCAACGTACTCCTTGTGCGCTGTAGGCTGTTTTTATTTTCTAAACTTTTACTTTCTGCGGTGAAATTGTTACAGTAGTGGGTCTGCATGGTGCAGGCCAACCTACTGCTGAAATGAGGCAGAATGAACACACCAGAGTCGAACTGGCTTAAGCGACTCAGTGGCAATGTTGGACTTGGTCTGACTGCTTCTTTGCTCGGAGACGGTATAGTTCGCGGGAATCAAACCAATGGGATGGACCTCTTCAGGGCTGTCCCTGGCGGCCAGTGAGGGATAGAATGCAAGATGGCTCATACCGGGCGTTTAGAGTTAAGCGTTCCTCAATTCAGCCGGCACACAAAGAGTAGCTCTAGTTTTTGCATGTATGCAATGTATGAATATGATAGGAACACTAGGGGTCTAAGTAGGGTCGCTGGTTCGTATGAGAGTGCGGAGAGATTTGTTTTGCGGCGTATTCACTCAGGGTATTTTATTGCTGCTGATGTGATAAGCGCTGCGCGTACAATTCATGGTACCCAAAAAATTTGGGGAAAATCATCTCCCGAATATATCTGCCTTAAGGCGGATATATTAAGATCCTTGTTTAATGATTTTCCAAGGTACTGTGTAGCTGGTTTGCTTAACCAGGGTGATTACGAGCTCTGTACTATCGAAGTACCTCGGATCAGTTTTCGTGGCGAGAGCCTTTCGGGTCTGCGTAAGATACGCACCATCTTGCCGGCTTCCATTTCAGAACAGCTTGTTACCGAAGTTGAAGCGCGATTAGCGGTGGTGGCTGGTAAAGACCTGAGTGATGTGCTGTATCCACTCTTTTGCCAACTCGATAAATCTTGACTGCTTACATGCGAATGTGGGCAGTCTTTACTTTTTGTTATCAGTGTGAGTTGTTTACTTTATTGACTAATATGCTACAGTACTAAGCTTTGCAATGGGGCAGAGTAAATACCAAAAAGGGAGGAGTTATGGACGGAGCAAGTATGACCAAGCTGCGTTTTCTTGGCGGCAAGTATGGCCAGTCTTTGACCGCCTCCCTTTTAGGTGGTAAGTCAAAGTTTGGTAATGACAGCAATGGTGCTGACCTGTTTTGGTTTCCCACGACAGGCGAAAAAGTTGATGTTGAAATCAAGGTGTCACAATCCTATGGTTTCAAAATAGATGAAATCCAATTACTGCGATATGAGCGTAGACAGGTGTGTGGGGCTTGTGATCATGTTCTGTACATGCTAGTAGAATATCATCCAGACCCTGTTATCCTACGAGAGCTGGAATTAACACAGCAGAATGTTTCGGCTTTTCTTTCACAGCGGGTCCATACTATATATTTATTAGACCTGGGTGCGGTGTTGGCCATGCGTGCCCTTGAGGGCAGTAAGAATGGCTATCATCCAGAGAAAAGAATGGTACGTACAACGGCAACGTTTTTACGTTCCATCTTTGATTATTCTTCGGGTTTTTGCCAAAGAGGTGGTCTGAACCGTGATGAGTTTGTATCTCATAGCCTGGAGTTGGGCTCGCCTGGTTTGTGCGGGGAAAAATTGCCCCAGCTGAAGTCGCTGAGGTTTTTTCTGCCCGCTGCAGTGTCTAATGAGATTACAACCAACACATATCACTATCTCATAAGCGAGTAGTTTCTGTTTTTGGTTGTGCATGTATCTTGCCTGGCACATTTTGAGGCTGTCGACCGTAATTGGTTTGACAGTCTCTACTTTTTATGGTACTATGTTAAACAAGTTGGGTGCATTCGAATGATGCCATCCCTGGCGTTAGTCGATTACTCCTGACTTGAACTTAGTAATAGCACATACATGATTGGCCTGTTTGCGCAGCCAGTCCTGTCTTTGCGTATGGAAAGGAATTACCAGCATGGTAAAGAAACCAGAACCACAGTCCAAGTTCGAATTGGCTGCAGTAAAGTTTACTAATTGGGTTGGGTCTACGTCTTCGCTTGTCGTCCATACCTTAGCTTTTATAGCCAGTTTTATATTGGTTATATTTGGCGTGGCGTTAGATAAAGTACTCCTTGTACTTACGACCGCAGTGTCGCTGGAGGCAATTTATCTTGCTATATTCATTCAAATGACAGTGAACCGCAACACTGCAAGTTTGGAAGAAGTGGAAGAAGACATAGATGAAATCCAAAAAGACATTGATGAAGTCCAGGAAGACGTGGGCGAAATTGCCGAAGATGTAGGAGAAATTGAAAAAGACGTTGATGAAATTCAGGCGGACATTGATGAAGTGCAAAAAGATATAGACGAAGTGCAAAAAGACGTTGACGAAATTCAAGAAGACGTAGAAGACATTACAGAAGGCGAAACTGCAGAAGAGCTAGCCGACCGCAAAACTCGCGAGTCCTTAGATAACATAGAAGGCACCCTCGCAAGGCTCATAGAAGAAATAGAAAAAATAAAAGCGCAGAAATAAGTAGTCAGTAGTAAGTTGTCTGTTGTAAGTAAAGCACTCTTTGCGTAGGCAAAGAGTGCTTTTATATACTGACTACTGATAACTTACTACTGACAGCCTGTTCGGATTATTCTCTCGCTGCTATTTGCTGCCTCCATAGCGCGGCGTAGAGGCCGTGTTGGTCAAGGAGTTGTTGGTGGCTACCTGACTCGGCTACTTTGCCTTTTTCAAGTACAAATATAGTATCGCTGTGCACAATGGTAGAAAGACGGTGTGCAACGAGAACGGTAATAAGGTTTGGTCGCTCGTTCTTTATTTCTTTTATGGTATGGGTTATCTCTTCTTCTGTAAGAGAGTCGAGCGCGCTGGTTGCTTCGTCAAATATTATTAAGTCAGGGTTGCGAAGTAGGGCACGGGCAATGGATAGACGCTGTTTTTCACCACCAGAAAGCTTAAGGCCACCTTCACCGATAATTGTTTCAAGGCCCTTGCCCCCGCGTTCAATAATTGGCAGTGCTGCTGCAGACTTAAGCGCGGCTATACATTCATCGTCAGTCGCGTTTGGTTTTACGAACTGGAGGTTGTCGCGAATAGTTCCGGCAAAGAGCTGGGTGTCCTGCGAAACAAACCCAATGCGGTTACGGTAGTATTCTGCATCCAGCTGCAACATGTTGGTTTCATTAACCGTAATGTTACCTTCGGTTGCAGGGTACAGGCCTACTATGAGTTTTATAATGGTTGTCTTACCGGACCCAGATGGCCCAGCAAACGCAACGGTCTGGCCAGCAGCTATGTTGAACGACACTTTTTCCAGGGCAGGCTCGTTTGCCGATTGGTACTTAAAGCTTACGCCATCAAATACAATATTTTTTACTTTATCTACAGATACCGCGCCTTTAGGTTTTTCTTCTTTTGGAGTTTTCAGAATTACATCCAGGCGTTCCATGCTGGCTTTTGTTTCCTGATATGCTGCGGCTACATTGCCCAGCTCGCCAAGAGGAGCAAAGATGGCAAACGAGTAGAATAGAAGGGTGAAGAATTCACCAAGGCTAATGCCGCCAATTAATATAAGCCACAGCATAAGGAGCATTAGTGCCGAACGAAGCGCATTCGTAAGTGTACCCTGAAGGAACGAAAGCTTGCGCACGAGACGTACTTTTTCAAGCTCAAGCTGGAGAATTTGCTCGTTAACGGTATTTAGTCGTTTTATTTCTTGCTGTTCAAGTCCGAGCGATTTAACTAACTCTACATTTCTTAAAGTTTCTGTAGTGCTTCCGGCAAGCGCGGAAGTTTGTTTAATAATGCGCTGCTGTATAAGTTTTATCTTTCTAGAAATCCAGTAGGTAACAGCACCCAGCGTTGGTAGTATGAGGAAGTATACGAGTCCTACTAACCAGTGCACGTAAAATGCGTACCCAATAACTATGAGTATGCTTATGAGCGAAAGGAAGAGGGAGTTAATGCTTGTTTGAATAAGCTTTTGAGCATCGTCGCGAGCTTTTTGGAGTTTATTTAAAAACTCACCACTGCGTTGGTCCTCGAATACTGCGTAGGGGAGAGAGAAGGAATGATCTACGGAGTGGTTGTACATTTTTGCACCAAGGCGCTGCACTATAACGTTTACGTAGTAGTCCTGAAAGTTTTTTGCAACGCGGGAAACAAATGCCGTGCCCATGGAAGCAAGGAGGAGCAAGCCAACACCACGCAAAAACTGGTTGTGCGGTATTTGCCCAACTTTAGACGCGTACTTGTCTACTATGAGTCTAAAAATTTGCGGATCAATTAAACTAAAAACTTGGTTTACAGTCGCGAGGAGTAGCGCACCAATAAGAAGGTTGCGGTAGTTTTTGAGGTATTGCCAAAGTAATTTCATAGAGTATCGATGCTAATATACAAATAAATACTAATTATACGAATAAAGAGTTATGCATAAGTATGCATAACTAAAATGAGTATATCAAAGGAGTTTAAAATAGTCGAGTCGTACTGCTACCGTGGAATTATTTGCCAGCCTTTGGGTACGTCGCACGGGGTGGGGAAGTCGCGAATTTCTTGAGTGTCCGGGTTTTTAGCCGGAGTTATTACTTCGGCGCAGGTAGTCTGTTTAGGAAGGGTAGGACGAACGTATCCTTGCGGAGGTTTATTTATGTCCACACCGCCATCGTCTGAAGCCTGGGTGCCTGCGTCTATGGTTATGGGCGCATCCTCTATAATTTGTGTTTTTAGTAGGTGGGGAGCAAAGATGTATGCCAGCAGTACTGCCACCACGAGGCATACTCCTATGCTACCAAGAAGATATGGGGTTTTTATTTCTTTTTCAAATTTCATATTTGCGACACTAATATACGAATGCCACGCGAATGTCACGAATAATACCGGAAGAATTTACTTAATTCGTAATTCTTGATTCTTAATTCTATTCTTACAATATATCCGACTTTTGTATATGCACGAACTGGCCCGGAGGAATGTCGGGAAGTTTTAGTTTATTAATGCGAATGCGTTTCAGGTTTTTCACTTTAAGGCCAACTGCTTCTATCATGCGGCGGACCTGGCGCTTTTTTCCTTCGTGGATGGTTATGAGTATGGTGGTGCCCTTATTTTTCACTTTAGCCGGGTACGTGGTGCCAGTGGCTATATCTACTCCTTCGCGAAGCAGCTGGAGTTGTTGATCGTTCGGCGCAAGGTTTACGAGGACCTCGTACTCTTTTTGGTGCTCGAAACTTGGGTGGGCGAGCTGCTGCGTAAGCTCACCATCATTCGTCAAAATAAGTAATCCTTCGGTGTGGTAGTCGAGCCTACCCACATTCCAGACTTTGGTCTGCAATTCTTTTGGCAACAGTTTAAATATAGTACGGCGGTGCTGCGGATCGCTTTTGCTGACCACATACTCTTTTGGTTTATTTAGCGCAATGTATATCTTCTCTTCTGTAGGGCGAATAACTTTTCCGTATACACTTACTACGTCTTTCTCCGGGTCTACTTTATCTCCCAGCTTTGCTCGTTTACCATTTATGCTGACCTGACCGCTTTGAATAAACTCCTCAGCTTTGCGCCGGGAAGCTATGCCGTGTTCACTAATGTATTTTTGTACGCGTATGGGTTCCATATGAATGTATTTTACCTTGTTTGGCATTTTATAGCTAGGTTTTGTGTGATAAACTTAAAACAACATAACTGCCAACTAAGACACATATATGGACCAAGAAAACCAAACGCCTCCTTCTGCAGAGCCTGTGCAGGAAATAAAGCCAGTACGCAGCTGGCATGGTGCTGCCCTTTATATACTCATTCCGATAGTGGTAGTATTGCTCGGCGCTGCTGCATACATGGCCATGCAACTGAAAAATAATTCTACACATGTGCCAAGTGTTGGTACTGTTCAGCCTCCGGCGCCAACCCCTCCTACCGAAGTGCCGCCTACCCCAGCTCCAGAGCCCGATCACTCTGCTGGTACATGGGTTGGCGTAACGTGGGTTAGCCCATGGAAGCCAGTTGCGAAGGTGGATTGTGGGCCCGCTGATGCAATTACATGCGAAGCCGAAGCGACAAAACAATATAACGCAGGAACAATTATTGACGGGAAATATAAAGGGCAGACTATCTACATACAGGAAGAGAGTATGCTCGGTAGTTCTTACCGATATTTTATAAAGGTGGATAGCAAAAATAAATATTTTGACGAGGCGAATATAAAAATAACGGGCATAGACGACCTGCCGGAATATATCCAGCTTCCTGGTAGCGACCAGAAACTAAGACGGTTTACTACCCAGCAGTCGCTCTACAAAGACTTAAAACTGGCGAAGAAAATATTTACCGACCCGACTGTGGGCGATATCTACTTGTCCGATACTGGGGATTGTTTTATTGCTGCTTTGCCAAATGGTCTGGCAGTGTCGTACAGTCTTGTTGTTCCGTTTGTAAACAAAGATACTGGTATCCCTCAAATATCTTTTGACACTGGCAAGGCAAATGCAGATACCTATAATTACATAGTTCCTTCGTGTGGCTGGCTGTGTGACCGTTTGGCATTGGTAGAAGAAAAAGATCTGAAGCCAGACACAAGGTTGGTTGTGGTGGGGGCAGCAGGCGGCCAAAAGATATACGGAATAAAGGACCCGAACGATAAGGTGCTTAAGGATATTTATAACGACAAGAATACGGTGCCGTACTCGAGTAGTACTCAAAATCCTGACGGTACCTATCAAAACTCAAAGAGTAAGTATACCTACGAACAATTTATAGCACTGCGCCCGCTTTTGTACTGGCAAGACGCACTTGGTCGCTGGATAGAATTTAGAAACGCACGCGTGGCAGTTGCCGCGGAAATGTGTAAGCCAGTTATTTATCTATACCCAACCAAAGATACAAACTTAAAAATAGAAGTGGCGCCAAATGGAGGCCTTACCAAAACTATTCCAGAGTACGGCAATGGCTGGGAAGTAACTGCGCATCCAACTGGTAAAATTACTGACAGAAAAACCGGTGAGGTGTATGACTACTTGTTCTGGGAAGGTATAGGCATGCAGTATCCAAGCCCAACAGAAGGTTTTGTTGTGGCAACAAAAGATCTTTCTAAATTCTTTGATACTACATTGCCAAAGCTTGGTCTGGCAGGCAGAGAAATAACCGACTTTAAAGAATACTGGGTAGCTCGTTTGCAAAATACTGGTAAGGCATATGCGCTCATAAGCTTTATGAAACCTCTGGACTTTGCAGCGTTAGCGCCTGTTGCCATAACTGGTCAGCAGCCAAATTCAACCATTCGCGTTATGATGACTGCAAAAGCTCTTGATGCAAAAATTTCTATTCCCGAACAAAAACTTGCTCCAACACCAGTACGTAAAGGGTTTGTGTACGCAGAGTGGGGTGGAGCGCTGCTTCAGTAGAATCATGTAAACATGAAAACATTTAAACATATAAACAAAAAATACTTAGTGGTAAGCGCGCTTGTAATTGCAGGCGCGCTTTTGGTGTGGAGTTTTTATTGGGTTGGGGTGTTTTCCGGTTCCCCTCCTAAGGTAGGAGGGGCTAGGGGTGGTATGAAAGAAAATGCTACCGTAATCCATCCTGCCACGGTCATGCAACCGGATCTGTACCCAACTTTGAATAAAGTGGATGAGATCCCTGCTGCTACTGAGAAAGTCTACGGCGGTATAGTATCCCACCATTTCTACATGGAAGAGGATATAGGGAAGCTGTTTTTACAGTTACGCCAGCAGAATCCATCTGTGGTGGTAATAGTGGGTCCGAACCATTTTAATGCAGGCAATGCAGACATACAAACTTCTACTGCTTCGTATACTACTCCCTTTGGTCAGCTCGATGGCGATCTGCCGCTCGTTAGTCGCTTGGTCGCAGACGGCGCTGCAACTCATGAGGAGCTCGCTTTTGAGCGCGAACATTCCATAGGGGCACTTGTTGGTTTTACAAAGAAAGTATTTCCAAATGCTAAATTACTTCCCATTATCATGCGTCGCAACGCAAGTCCTGGCCGTACGGAACAACTTGCAGCTGAGCTTGAAAAAATACTTCCCCAAGATGCGCTCGTCCTGGCGAGTGTAGATTTTTCGCATCACTTGGATAGGTTTGCAGCTGGCTTCCACGATAGCCAGTCAGTGGCTGCGTTGCTTTCTGCGGACTTCAACCGCATTCGCAGTCTAGAAGTAGATAGTCCGCAGAGTTTAGAAGTGCTTATGCGCTACCTGGAGAGCCGGGGAGCACTGCATATGGAATATAAAAATACGAACCAGGCAGTGTATGGCGGTAACTTGATGTCCGATGACGTAACCAGCTATGTGTTCGCGAAATTTACGTCTTCTTCCAGCCCTCCCCCTCAAGAGGGGTCTCCCTCCTCTTCCTCCCCTAATATAGGGCCCGCTACGCCGGAGCGTAAGCGAGGCGAGGAGGCTAGGAGGGGTATAATTTCGAACATCGTACCACCCCTAACCCCTCCTATCCTAGGAGGGGGAAAAGACACAGCCACCCTCCTACATCTTGGGATATTCAATGCAGGCATGCTTGAATCTAACGAAGGCAAGGCCCTCTACGCACTTGGTGGCCCAGAAAATAATTTCCTCCGCGGCGGAGATTTAAAAGTTATTGGTACGAATAATAAAACAAGTTGTAACTCAGCGCGCATTCCAGCACTTGAGCGCTATAAGATCAATGTATTCAACTCACAGTCATGCGCAAATACCTTTGTGTTTGGCTCAGAAAATAGAAATTATAATGTAGGTTTTATTTCTATAGCTCAAGGTGAAAACGTAAGCAAAGCAGTAGCTATCCAAAAAAAGAATTACGCTTACGTGGCTGTTCAGGTTCCCGCTAGTGCCGAAGCCCAAAGTGCCATCGATTACGGCGCAGATGCAGTCTTTATTCAAGACGGTGCAGCAAAAGTTGAACTATACAAAAACAAACCCATCATTCATCACCCGGCATCAAATACATCAGGTTTCAGTACTGGCGTAGTATTTAATCCAGCAGGTGCATCAAATATCGCAGAAGCTTCCTCTGATTCCTCCCCTAAAATAGGGGAGGCTAGGTGGGGTATAAAACTGTACACCTTCCCATACCAACTAAAAAACAATCAACTCACCCGCCTCGATATTTCTGCAAGACTAAAATCCTGTAAACAAATTTTAACCGGACTAAAAAATGTAGATGGTTGCTCTGCAAGTATCCAGTAATGTAAACATTGTTTTATTAATCTATATGGTAGCCCTGGGTAATGGGGGTAGGAAGATAGGATAAATCATGGTTAGGGGGCGCTTTTAGAAACAAAAACTGTCGCCATACAATCAAAGAGACTCTTTGCGTGGTGCAAAGAGTCTCTTTGATTGGTGCCCTCGGAGGGAATCGAACCCCCATCAAGACCTTAGAAGAGTCCTGCTTTATCCATTAAGCTACAAGGGCTTACTTCTTCCCCAATTATTAAATTGCGCATAGGTCTTTCGCCGGTGGCAATTGGCGCATCGTATCTCACATTTTATCATTTCCTGTTCAATCGATTGCCAAGAATAATGACCGGAAAGCATGCGAGCAATATTTTTGAACTTAGCGCTGGGGTTGCTGTGATCAAATTCTAATACAACTGGATCTTTTTCGCCACAGTCTATGCAAGACTTACATGAGAGATACTCAAACAACTTGGCCCGTATTTTTACACGATGCCTCTTTTGTGCCAAGTATAGGTCCGCTCTATTTTTGTAAGGCATGTAAGGATTATAACAAATCGTTCTAACCCCTGTCCATCTTCTTTTTACAAAGTAAAACTCCCTATGACAGGGAGCTGACCGAAGCTACTTACATTTTATACTCATGGTGATCTCGGCAGGAGTTGAACCTGCGACCTTCAGCTCCGCAAGCTGACGCTCTATCCAGCTGAGCTACGAGACCATGCCATGAGTATAAAATGTAATTTTGCAAATAGCAGGAGTTGAACCTGCGACCTGTCCGGTGCCGCATCGGACCGCTCTATCCAGCTGCCTCTCCGCCACAGCGTTAGCGACGACAGAAGCTACGAGACCATGCCATAGGTATGGAATATATGCGGGAAAAACACTAAAGCTAAACTAGTCTACCATGTTTACCAGGTTTTATCAAGGTCGCGTGTGTGGTATTATAGTAGTACATATATTCTTTATAGACGGTTGTGTCGCCCCGACAGTGTATGGGGTCTAGAGTTGCCGCGTTGTTTGAACTCTGGTTTCTCGAGCTTTGAGAAAAGATCACATGACTTGCCTTCTACCAAGGCAATTTTTAGTGAGACACACCTATGCAAGAACTATCTCTATACAAAAAACAATTTGACCGTAAACTGGCGGCCTTTTTTAATGCCCGCTTAAAAACCTATAACAAACTCGGAAAAGGTACCTTGGTGCCAAAGTTTATAGAGCAGACTAGTGTCATTGCATTGGCGGGCGGTAAAAGGTTTAGACCATATTTAGCCGCCTTATCTCACGAGACGTTTGGGGGCACATCACCGATAATAGATGACTTGGGTATGGCCCTCGAGTTGTTCCATTTGTTTGGATTGACTCATGACGATATTGTGGATAAGGGTGCGAAACGACATGGTGTGGAGACAGTCCATATTTATACTAAAAACAAATTGCAGGCGCATCGTCGCCTCGGCGAGATTGAACATATTGGAAAAGGACAAGCGATATTCGCGGGTGATTTGCTCTTTATGTGGTCACAAGAGTTATTTATTGGATCTGGGAATATGGACACAGGGCGAAAGCTGGCACTGGATGCATTTCGGACTATGATGGACGAGGTATTTGTAGGGGAAATGGTGGACATAGATTTGACTACTCAGGCCAAGGCGAGTCGTGCAGATATTGAACGAAAAAATATCTTGAAAACTGCTCGATATACTTTTGTGTGTCCAATACGGGTAGGGGCTAGGTTGGCTACCAAAAATACTTCCGTAGACGTATTTTCAAAAAAATTTGGCGAGGCTTTAGGCTCCGCATATCAGATACAAGACGATGTGCTGGATATATTGAATGAGTCTAGCGATAAAACTAATTTGGTGGACATTTCAGGCCGCCAGCATACATATCTAACATATTATATGCAGGAAGAAGCAGCACCTAAGTACCGCAAGCGCTTTAACCAATTGTTCGGAGCTCCTATTGAAACGCTGGATGCAAAGGTAGTTAAGTCGCTGTATGTTGAGTCAGGGGCTGTGAGTTATGCAAATCGAATAGCAAGCGTCCAGTTTAAAAAAGCCCACGCCGCATTGAAGGCCTATCCTATTCCCAAAAAATTCATTTCGGCATGGGAAACAGTAATTGATATAATAGAAAATCGTAAGTCATAAATGGATTTGAATTTGCAAGAAGGCTATGAAGCCTGTAGAAAAATAATGAAAGCGAGTGGTAAAAGTTATTACTTTGCCACGAGTCTTTTTGGTGACGTGTGGATGAAGCGGTCTACGTGGGCGCTCTATGCATTTTTTAGGATTCCGGATGATATAGTAGACGAACAGTTAGACAAAGCGCCCGAAGCGTTAGATGCAGAGCTGGCTGACTTTGCCCAGGGTTGGCGAGCTGCACTGGCAGCAGGAACGAGTAAAGACCCCAAGATGGCGGCAATAGTAGACACATATAAAAGGTGTGCCATTCCTGTAGAGTATGGCGAGTCGTTTCTGCACTCTATGGCTTTGGATATTCATAAAAAACAGTATGCAACGTACCAAGACCTAGAAGAATACATGTACGGCTCAGCAGGAACTGTGGGCATAATGATGGCAATGGTCATAGGCTTTGTAGACGCACAAGCCCCTGAATACGCCAAAACCCTTGGCTATGCCATGCAACTTACAAACTTTTTGCGCGACATAGATAAGGACTATCAAGAACTAGGGCGTATATACATGCCACAGGATGAACTTGCTAGGTTTAACCTGTCCAACGCAGATATAGCGAACCGGGTGTGGTCAGAAGAATTTAAAGCGTTTATGCAGTTTCAAGTGAACCGTGCTTGGACTTTATACGAAGAAGGTAACAAGTGCTTGCCGCTGCTAAACCCCAAGGGTCGCTTTGCATACAAAATGGCTAGTGTGTTGTATTCGCGCATACTTACAAAGCTCGCGCAGCAGGACTTTAATCCTTTTGTTGGGAGAGCCTCTACGTCTCTGGCTGAAAAAATGTGGCTATTGGCTAAAACTAAAGTACTGGGTTAGAGTACAATTTTCAATTTTTAATTTTACAATTTTTAATGAATTAGCAAATATCTAAACATTGAAGTTTTAAAATGGTAAATTGGAGATTTTAAATTGATTGAAAATTGTAAAATTGAAAATTATGGCTTCATCTAAACGCGTAATTATCATCGGTTCTGGTATTGGTGGGCTCGGGTCAGCGAACTTGCTGGCTAAGCTTGGCTATGAAGTAACGGTGCTGGAGAAAAATGACTATCTGGGTGGCCGCGCCGGCCTTATAGAGGAAGCAGGGTACAGGTTTGATAAGGGTCCTTCTTGGTACTTAATGCCGGACGTGTGGGAACATTATTTTGGACTGCTTGGGAAAAAGGTAGAAGATTATCTTACTCTCAAGCAACTCAGTCCAAGCTATAGAATATTTTTTGAAAGCGATCGTCATTCCCGATCCAGTCGGGAATCCAGTGTCGCCATGTCAGCGACACAGCTTAACGGCCCCGATGTGAAATCGGGGCTGGATCCCCGCGGGCGCGAGGATGACAATGCTCACTTTGTAGACATGTATGCAGATGTAGAAAAGACTGCTGCGTATTTTGAAAGTCTAGAAGCAGGCGCAGGGGAAAAGTTTAAGGCGTACTTGAAAATGACAGCGCATGCCTATGAAACCGCAAAAGAGCTGTTCATGTACAAGAACTATGACTCCGTGTTTGACCTCTATGACAAGCGGGCATCCAAAGCAAAGCTATCACCGCACCTTCTCGGTTCCATGCATCGCTACGTGAGCAAGGAATTTAAAAACGAACGCATACAAAAAATACTCCAGTACCAACTAGTATTTCTTGGCGGCTCGCCCTATAACACTCCTGCGCTCTATTCCATTATGAACCACATAGACTTTAACATGGGCGTGTTTTATCCTATGGGTGGCATTTATGAAATTATTAACGCCCTAGTCAACATTGGTCGTGAGTTTGGAGTTACGTACAAAACGAATGCAGCAGTTAAACGGATTGTGGTAACGGGAGGAAAAGCGAGTGGAGTAGAGCTTGAAGATGGGACCGTTATTGAATCCGACTTGGTTGTATCAAATGCAGACATCTACCACACAGAAACAGCGTTGCTTGCACCGGAGTATCGAGAACACACAGAAAAATACTGGCAGAAGCGCACGCTTGCTCCTTCGGCGTTCATTATGTACTTAGGCATTAAAGATAGGGTGCCTGAACTTACGCACCACAATTTATTATTTGCCAAAGACTGGGCGCAAAATTTTGCAGATATATTTGACCATCCTAAATTTCCCGAAAAGCCTTCAGTATATGTGTGCGCGCCAAGCGTAACCGATGACACTGTAGCACCGGCAGGAAAAGAAAACCTCTTCGTGCTCGCGCCCATTGCCCCGGGCCTCGAATATACTTCTGAGTTTTTAGAGCAGTATGGAAATAATCTCCTTGACTGGCTTGGCCGCGAAATGGGCGTGGAAAATCTGCGAAGCCGAGTTGAGTATAGAAAAGAATATTGTGTAAAAGATTTTGCTGCAGACTACAACAGTTTTAAAGGTACAGCCTTGGGTCTGGCTCATACGTTACGTCAGAGTGTATTTCTTCGGCCAAATAATATAAGCAAAAAGGTACAAGGGTTGTACTACGTTGGTGCTGGCACTAACCCTGGCATTGGTATGCCCATATGTTTAATTTCTGCGGAGTTGCTTGTTAAGCGACTCCTTGGTAATGCAACTGCGGAGCCGCTCTTAAAACTTGAATAGCGGATACACTATGTAGCAAAAGATGCTAAATCCGAGTATGGCATTGAGTAGTGGAAACCACGTATACACCCGAAATATTCGGGTGTTATTTTTCCCTTGAGCTGCAAGCGCAATCATAATTATATACAAGGCTCCCAGTATGACGCTAAGGATGTGTAGATAGGGAAAGGAGAGTATGGCGGCGCCTGCGTAACACAGGGCGCAAAAGAGAAGCGTGCCCATCCTTCCGAGTTTCGTGGCAATGGTGTGGAGCCCTACTTTTGCATCGGATGCTATGTCGGGTATGGCAGAGAATGCATGCATGGCCATAACCCAGAGCGTTCCGGCTAAAAATATACTCCAGGTAAATTTTGTGCCGCCCCCAAGATAGTACGCAAACCATCCAGGGAATAAATAAAGTATGTTAAACATGCTGTCCAGTAGTGGTTTTGTTTTGGCGCGGATGGGCGGCGCGGAATAAAACAAACTAAAGAGCAAAAAGCCAATCATGGCCAAAATGTTTCGGAGAGGCAGGCCAAACGCAATGATCCAAAAAGGTAGGTTGGTGTATACAATCCACTTCATGAGTGAGTCGTGCATGCTTGGCGAGACCAGTAGTTCGTAGTGTTGTTTCTTTGGATTCTGTTTGTCAGTTTCGTAGTCGTATGTATCGTTTACGCCGTATATAAACAAATTGGCTGGAAACAAAAAATAAACGAGAAACAGTAGCACCCAACCACTGTGCAGGTCGTTCACCGCTCCTGCTGCTGCGGCAGTGCCAATTAAAAAAGGACCGGCTGTATAGAGCCAGAAACGGGGGCGACTTATTTTAAATACACTCGAGATTTGCATGCCTATAGTGTACCATGCAAGGCTGCTATACTACATATATGACGCACTCAGTGACTATAGTTATTCCAACTTTGAACGAAGTCCATACTGTCCCGTCTTTGCTCGCAGACTTACGTGAGCAGACGCAACTGCCTGAGGAAATAATTCTCATAGACAGCGGGTCAAAAGATGGCACCGCAGAAATGGTAAAGAAGCAGTTTCCAGAAGTGCGCGTATTCCTGCACGACAAAGAGCCAGCATACAAGCGCAACATGGGCGGCTACTTGGCAAAAAGTGAAATCACCATTTTTTTAGACGCAGATACTAGACTAAAGCCAAAGTTCATAGAAAAAGTTGTCCGTGAGATGAGCCGCCGCAAGCTTGATATTGCATGCCCGTGGTATGTTCCGCACAAATCTACCGTGGTAATTCATGGTATTTACGGTCTCTTTAATAGTATGTTTTACCTACTGCAAAAAATTCTGGCGAGCGGTGCGGGGAGTTGTGTTGTGGTACGGAGTTCGGTATTCCAAAAGAGTCGTGGTTACGACACATCACTTAAATTTGATGATATAGAATTTATTCGCCGCATGTCATGGCGGCATTCATTTGGCATACTCCATACCACGGTGGGGGTGTCGGACCGCCGATTTAAAAAGCACGGCGCGCTACGGATGGGCCTTATGTATATGGTGCTCAGTGTGTTTTTTACCCTTGGTGCATTTCGGGCGGCAAATGTCATTAGTTACGAATTTGGTAGGTATGGCCACAACAGAAGAACAACTTAAACAAATACGTGACGAGGTCTGGGATTTGAAACAGTCTCCACTCTATACCTACCGCACAGAGAACAAATATTACCCTGTGCTCGGAGAGGGTGGCCATACTGCGCGCGTAGTGTTTGTGGGCGAGGCTCCTGGAGAAAATGAAGCAAAAACCGGAAGACCATTTGCGGGCGCTGCGGGGAAAGTGTTGGATCAGCTACTGGCATCCATTAACTTAAAACGAGAAGATGTATACATTGCCAACTTGGTTAAGGATAGGCCTCCGGGGAATCGAGACCCACAGCCTGAAGAGATAGAGCTGTATGGTCCGTTTCTTATAAGGCAACTTGAAGCAATACAACCAAAGGTAGTTGCTACGCTTGGACGGCATTCGCTCCAGTATTTGTTGCAGTACTTTGGCGCACCCGAGTTTGGGCAAACCATAACAAAGCTTCATGGTAGGGTAATACCGGTAAAAGCATCCTACGGGCCTCTGACTCTTGTCCCGCTGTATCACCCTGCGGCTGCGCTTTACAACCCCAACCTTCGCGCAGTACAACTCGAAGATATAAAAGTTTTGTCTGGTATACTAAAGGGGTAATGACAAAAATGAACAAAAGTAAATAAAAATGACAGAAATATAAAACACAACTCTGAACAATTTTTGTCACTTTTGTCATTTTTTTAAATTTTGTCACTAAACTTATGCTTATAGACGTTCCACACTTAGTTAAGACTGCTGGGTACATTGGAGTTTTTGCTATTATTTTTGCTGAGACCGGCTTGTTTATTGGTTTCTTCCTACCAGGAGACAGTCTTTTATTTACTGCCGGTATTTTAGCCTCTCAAGGGTATCTGAATGTAACCTGGCTCTGCATTGGATTGTTTATTGCAGTGTTCTGTGGCGACAATGTTGGTTACCTTATTGGCAAACATGCTGGCCCAAAGTTTTTCACAAGGCCAAAGTCTTTACTGTTTAATCCTGAACACTTAAAACGCAGTCATGATTTTTTTGAAAAGCACGGCGGCAAAGCAGTTATTATTGCTCGGTTCGTGCCAGTTGTGCGCACATTTAGTCCAGTAGTATCGGGTCTCGCTCGCATGCGATACGTAAAGTTTATGGTGTACAGCACCATAGGATCGCTCCTTTGGGCAGTGGGATTGACGCTTCTTGGCTACTGGCTGGGTCAAACCGTGCCCAACGTAGAAAAATATATTATTCCTGGTGTTGTTATAATTATTTTGCTATCTATAAGTCCTGGTATATATCATGTACTTAAGACCAAAGAAAGCAGGGCGTCTTTCTTTTCTATATTCAAAAAAAAGTAACGCATTGACCAACCTTTTGTAGTATGGTTCATCCTTCACGCGTAAGAAAATTGAACACAGCTGAAAGTGGTACGGAAGGTCCGGTTGTATATTGGATGAGCCGAGACCAGCGCGTGGCTCACAATGCAGCGCTGGCTTACGCAGCACAACTCGCCCGCGAATATAATCAGCCACTCATGGTGGTTTTTTGCCTACGCAAAAAATTTGCCCACGGAACAGAGCGCCTTATAGATTTCATGCTCACAGGCCTAGAGGAAGTGGAAGCAGACCTCGTAAAGAAAGATATCCCATTTTACTTTTTGCTCGGAAGGCCGGAAATAGAAATTCCAAAATTTATACACGAGCATAGTGTTTCTGCTTTGGTTTCAGATTTTTCTCCGCTGAAGACTAATCGTCAGTGGAAAGAGCATGTATCCGAAAGAATCAAAATTCCATTGTATGAAGTGGACGCCCACAATATAGTGCCGTGCTGGGCTGCAAGTCCTAAGCAAGAATTTGGCGCATATACCATTCGCCCAAAAATACATAGGCTCCTTTCTGAATATCTGCAAGATTTTCCAAGATGGAATTATACCCCACCTAACCTCCCCTATATTAGGGGAGGAAAGAATGCCGATAGTGGATCCATTGATGCAGACGCCTCCTCCGGTACCCCTCCTAAGATAGGACCCGCTACGCTGGAGCATAAGCGAGGCGAGGGAGCTAGGGGTGGTATGGATTGGAGCCACATTCGATCCCAAATAGAAGTAGATACTTCTGTGCCAAAAGTGGACTGGATTGTGCCAGGGGAAAAAGCAGCACATAAAATGGTAAAACATTTTATTGCCCATAAATTAAAAACCTATAACGAAAATAGAAACGACCCCACTAAGGATGTTCAGTCCAATCTTTCTCCCTATCTTCATTTCGGCCACATATCGAGCGAGCAAGTAGTCTTAGAGGTTCTCAATGCCACAGGCCTCAGTCTTGCCGAAGTGCTAGAAAAACATACTGCAAGCACAGAGCCACTTAAGCTATCGGCCACATCGTTTATTGAAGAGCTTGTAGTGCGCAAAGAACTTTCCGATAATTTTTGTTTCTACAATAAATTTTACGATTCAACAAAGGGGTTTCCTGCGTGGGCGCTAAAAACTCTGAATGAACATCGCGGTGATGTGAGAGAATACACATATACGCTCAAGCAGTTAGAAGAGGCGAGCACGCACGATGACCTATGGAATGCTGCGCAATTGGAAATGGTTAAGCGGGGTAAAATGCACGGCTACATGCGCATGTACTGGGCCAAGAAAATATTTGAATGGAGCAAAACACCAGAGAAGGCCGTAGAGCATGCTATATACTTGAACGACAAATATTTTTTGGACGGACGTGATCCAAACGGTTATACAGGCATAGCCTGGTCCGTTGGTGGCGTGCACGACCGCGCGTGGTTTGAGCGGTCTATATTTGGTAAAATTCGCTACATGTCTTACGGCGGCGCGAAAAGTAAATTTAAAATTGCTGAATATATACAAAAGATCAATGCACTATAGGACTGGTCATTCTCTGGCAACGAAACAGAAAGACGCTTTTGCTACAACTATTGATAAGGTATACACTAAAAAAGAATTAATACATGAAGTATGAAAAAGTATATAGCGTTGCTAATAACAGTGTTCAGTGTAGTTAGCGTGACGCCTTTTATAGCGATCCCGGCTCATGCTGCCCCTGGAGTGCGCGTGCCGCTCATTCGTTTATACAATGCGCGTACAAACGACCATTTGTATACAAGTAGTCGCGTTGAAGCTGTGCAGGCTGGTGCAGTCGGGTACCGCATCGAGGGCGAGATGGGTTATTTGTACGAACAAGGACAGTTTAACGGTCAGTATGAGGCAATGCTGTATCGTTTGCTCAATCCTAGAAATGGTAAGCATTTTTATACAACCAGTGGACAAGAAAACGCAGCGGCAACTGCATCCGGATATATTTTAGAGGGCATAGTCGGAGTACTACCAGGGTCTACAACCGAATATTCCTTAGATATATTCAGATTATATAATCGTAAACAAGACAACCATTTCTACACCACAAATGTGTCTGAACGAGATACATTACTCAGTGCTGGGTTTATCTCCGAGGGAACGTTGGCGGGTGTATTATTTACTAGTTCAGCTGGAAGCTCTAGCAACGTCCCCATGCCCACCGTTCAAACCGATTTCATAATGACCTCATCGTCATTCGCTGTGTTTACCCCAGGTGTGTACCGGACAGTTAATTTCTCGTTTCAGTATAAAGGCCCAGATGGTGCACAGCCAGTCGCTACGTTCTCTGGTGTGCCCAGTGGCCTTGCGGGAGGTGTTGTCACACCTCGTGTTGTGAATAACAATGACAGTTTTAGTATTTCTATTTCTGGTGCCCTAACGAGCAGCAACCCCGCAACCATACAGGTTACGCTCTATGCCGGTAATGGATACAATGAGACATTTGGTATCGAAATAAATCCAGTTGCACAGGGTACTGTTACAACTGTTTTGTCGGCAAACGATACTAAGCGCGTTAGGGATGCAATCACAATACAAGATGCTATTAGTAGCTATTACTATAATCAACCGTATCAGGGTGGTGGCTATAACCCTTCCGTAGTGCCAGTACTACCCGCATCATTAGATGTCCTTGTGCCGTTGTATCTTTCTACCATTCCTGTCCCCCCAGCCCCAGAAGGTTCATGTACTGCTCAGCAAAATAATTACGTCTACAGGAAACTAACGTCGAATAGCTATTCCGTGTCGCTCTGTACGAGTGCTGCAGGCACGTACGATGGCGAATATATAACTGCTGGCTATCATGAGTTCGTGCTTACCATACACAATTAGCTTTCAGCAAAACTCGCTCACTATAAAGACTGCGTTAAAGCAGCCTTTATTTTTTATCGTGGAATTTTTTGTGCACTTCACGGAGCTGCTCGTTGGTAACGTGAGTGTATATTTGCGTGGTGGTGATGCTCGCATGACCAAGCATAGTCTGTACACTGCGAATGTCTGCGCCGTTGCGCAGTAGATCTGTGGCGAACGAGTGCCGAAACACGTGCGGGGTTACTTTAGTGGTGACCCCGGCAAGCATAGCGTACTTATGAACCATACGTTGTACAGACCGCGCCGAAAGGCCGGCAGCTTCGTGCTGGCTTGCAGTTTGTATTTTTCCTTGAGCATCCATTTGCGCCGTTACGCTTTGGCCAATACTGGTGTGTGCGATAAACAATGCTGGGTGGTTGTCGGTTCGTTTGTCTAGATACGCCTTCAGCGCTTTAACTGCATCGGGAGATAAAAACACCAGGCGAAGTTTGTCGCCCTTACCGCGAACGGTAAATTCACCTCGGTCCAGGTTTATCATGCGCTCGGTAAGTTGTACTAGTTCGGAAACACGAACGCCCGAAGCAAATAGGGTATGAAGAATGGCAGTGTCGCGCAGCCGAATAAGCTCGTCGCTTTCTTGCTCTACGGCTTTTAAAATTCGCGAGAGTGCATCGTCGTCTAGTGCGTGGACTTCGCGACTCGGGTTTTTAGCAAGCTCTATTTTTTCTGGAGACAGAGTGTCTATGTCGTGCTTCATTAAGTATTTTAAGAATGCCCGGAGCGCAATAACATGGTAGCTCTGTGTTATTTGTTTTAAGTGTCTACCCTTGTCATCTACAAACCGATTTAAGTATAGGCGGTATTTTCTAACCACGTCGAGAGTTATGTCGCTTGGTTTGCCAAGGCCTTCACTGCGCGCGAACCCAGCAAAACGACCCAAGTAGTGGTCGTAGTTTTTAATAGTTTTAAGACTCTTGTTTTTTTCTATTTCGCAGTACTCCAGGAAGTCCTGGATATGGTTTTGGAGCGGGCTGCGTTTGGGTAGTTCTGACATATATCTATAGTATACCGTATCTACAAATGAATTTGCTTATTTTAAAGCTTTTTTGTATAATGTAAGCACTATTATTTACCCACGAGCACGCTTAAGCCGCGCGCTACGTGTAGACCCCGCCTTGCACCGCAGGGCAGAAAGTATAGACATATGCTTAGCAAACAAGAGAAAGACGCCCTCATAAAGAAGTTTCGTACTCACAAAGACGATACTGGTAGTCCAGAAGTGCAAATTGCTATTCTGACCAAAGAAATTGAGCAGGTAAGTGAGCACTTAAAAGTACACAAGAAAGACAATCACTCCCGCCGTGGTCTTTTGAAGATGGTAGGTAACCGCCGTCGCTTGCTCCGCTATCTTCGCCAAGAAGATGCAAAGCGTTTTGAAAAGCTAGTAGACCGCTTAAAGATTAAAGTTGCTATGACTGCTGCTCCAACAAAGCAGGTCGCAGTTAAGGCAGAACCACAAGAAGAAATAGAAGCATAGACTGTATGCCTGAAAGCACAGATCCAAAAGTACAAGATTTTGAATCCGAATGGTTCGAGTTCGCCACAAAGGTGGTGGACCGTATTGCCAAAGACCCGGAAATTGTTGCCATGTGGGATCTTTATAAGGCAGGGAATAAATTGAGCTTGGAACAACGCAGCCAGTTTATCGCTGTAGCGAATCGGGTAAAAATGGAAGTGATGCACGAAACCTATGGAGTAGATGCGTCTGAAAGTTTTGAAACGTTTAAAGAACGCTGGAAACATTGGTACAACCACAAAGGTGTTGTATCGACGAGTCAAATTGGCAGAAGGCTGACCAATGAAGAACATATTGTGTACAGTAGTACGCCTGAGGCTGAAGAGTTCTTTATAAATATGGAAAAATAGTGCAACCCTAATCTGCGAATGTCCACGCGAATGACAAGAATAAAAGCCCCTAAGGCGTGAGTTCAGTCATTCCGTGTGATTCGGAGGTTAGGGTTCATTCGTAATAAGTAATTGTTTTATTCTGGTATGCAGATACCACGACAGGCTTCTGAAAGTCTTCGTACATTTGCGTATCAGGAGAAAACACATTCGCCGCTGCCACGTAAGTGACTATGGCGTGACAAGGAAAGAAAGCAATGTTAGAAAAAAAAGAAATATCATGTGATGTTGGTGGTCAAGCCATAAGTTTTGAAACAGGTCGCATGGCAAGACAGGCCGATGCTGCGGTGTTGGCAAGGCAAGGCGATACTGTAGTACTCGCAACTGCAGTTATGAGTGCAAAAGCGCGCGAAGGTATGAACTACTTTCCGCTCTTAGTTGACTACGAGGAAAGACTATACGCCGCGGGTAAGATAAAAGGCAGTCGTTGGGTAAAGCGCGAGGGGCGCGCAACTGACGATGCTATTTTGACTGGTCGCGTTATAGACCGAACCCTCAGGCCACTGTTTAAAGACGGTATGCGCAACGACGTACAAGTGGTTGTCACTGTCTTGAGCGTAGACGGGCAAAACGATCCAGACATGCTAGCGGTAACCGCTGCCAGCATGGCTCTTATGCTCAGCGGTATTCCGTTCGATGGTCCTGTTGCTGCAGTGCGCGTAGGAAAAGTAGATGGTCAGTACGTCATAAACCCAACTCATGACCAGCGCGAGAAGAGTACCATGGAGCTGGTGGTTTCTGGGACTGGCGAGTACATTATGATGATAGAAGCTGGTGCTCAGCTGGTAACAGAAGAAGAAATAATTGGCGGTGTAGAATTCGCACAGGGCTTTTTGAAAACATTGACTCAAGTACAGCACGACTTTAAGGCTCAGGCAGGCAAGCCGCTCCGTGAAGGTATTTATATGCTCCCGAACGAGCAAGTCATGGCCAAGGTGAAAGAGCTTGCTACTCCAGAGCTTATTGAACAGGCAGTATACGTAAAAAGCAAAGATGAACGCGAAGAGCGAATAAACGCACTTATTGCTACCATGCTGGAGCAAGTGAATGCTGCTTTCCCTGAAGGCATAGAAGGTGTAAAAATTGAGAAAGAAGTTAACGACTGCATAGACAAAGTTCTAAAGAAGTACCAGCAAAAGCAAATTCTTGAACACGATCGCCGCGTTGACGGTCGCCGCCTGGACGAGACACGCGAAATTACCTGCGAAGTCGGTATACTGCCACGCACGCACGGTTCTGCTTTATTTACTCGCGGTGAAACTCAGGTGCTTTCTGTGGTAACCCTTGGTAGCAAGAGCGACGAACAAATACTCGATGGTATAGAAGACCCAGTGGATGGTACGCCAAAGCGGTACATACACCACTATAATATGCCAGGCTATAGCGTAGGCGAGGTGTCTCCGCTTCGTGGCCCTGGTCGCCGCGAAATTGGTCATGGCGCGCTCGCTGAAAAAGCAATTGAAGCTTCTGGCGTGTTGCCAAAGCAAGAAGATTTTCCGTACACCATGCGCCTGGTAAGTGAGGCCATTGCTAGTAACGGTTCTACTTCCATGGCTTCCACCTGTGGGAGCAGTCTAGCGCTCATGGATGCTGGTGTTCCTATATCCGATGTCATTGGCGGCGTTGCTATGGGTCTCGTTATGGACGAAGCGAATCCATCACACTTTAAGGTGCTCACTGACATTGCTGGTATAGAAGACTTTAACGGTCACATGGACTTTAAAGTAACAGGGAATGAAAAGGGCGTTAGTGCCATGCAAATGGACATTAAAGTCAAAGGTCTTACTCCAGAAATTCTTGCTAAGGCAATTATGCAGGCAAAACCTGGCCGCATGTTCATCATCGGTAAAATGAAAGAGGCGCTTTCTGCTCCACGTGCAGAGCTTTCCAAATATGCTCCACGCATAACCAGCTTCTTTATAAAGCCAGACAAAATTCGCGAGGTTATTGGTACTGGTGGTAAGGTGATTAACGCTATTATTGCTGCGACTGGTGTAAAGATAGATATAGAAGATAGCGGACAAGTTATGGTTGTGTCCACGGATGCTGCTGCAGCAGAAAAAGCAGTGCAGTGGATTCAGAATATAGTGAAAGAAGTAGAAGTTGGCGAAGTCTACGACGGAACTGTAACTCGTATAATGGACTTCGGTGCATTTGTAGAAGTACTGCCAGGCAAAGAAGGTCTGGTACACATTTCGCAGCTCGCAAACTACCGGGTAAACAATGTAGAAGACGTAGTCAAAGTAGGGGACAAGCTTAAAGTGCAGGTGAGCGAAATAGACGATCAAGGCCGCACGAACTTGACCCACAAGCCATTTGCTCCAGCGCCAACCCCAGAACAACTTGCTGCAGGCGCTAGTGGTGGTGATCGTGGCCCACGCCCTTCTGGCCCACGCCGTCTGTTTAATGGCGGTGGCCGCGGCGGTGATAGATCGCACGGACACAGGTAAGGGTTGTTAAAGAGTGTTAAAAGTCGAAAGTCATCATGTCTATAAAGCCAGCATGTACTATGTCTGGCTTTCGACATTATGGCTTTGGACGTGACGACTTGAGATACGTCTATGGATTATTTTGAAATTCTAAAAAAAGATGAGAAGTCATTTGCGCGGACTGGAGTTATTCATACCGCACACGGAGACGTACAAACGCCTCAGTTTTTGCCTATTGGCACGCGTGGCACCGTAAAAACCGTAACCAGTGAAGAACTTAAATTTTGGGGCGCTACCATGGTACTGGCAAATACCTATCACTTGTGGCAACGGCCAGGCGACGGGCTTATTTATAAAGCTGGTGGGCTGCATAAATTCATGAACTGGAAAGGGCCCATCTTTACCGACTCGGGTGGATTCCAGGTGTACAGCCTGGCAAAGATGCGCAAAGTCATGGAAGTGGGTGTGTATTTTCAGTTCGACCTAGATGGCAAACACGAAATACTTTCTCCGGAAAAATCTGTAGACATACAAGCAAACCTGGGGAGTGATATTTGTTTGATACTCGATGATTTTCCTGGTTACCCGTTTGAACATGCTCGCTCAAGCGAATCCATAGCGCTGACCAACCGCTGGGCAGAGCGCGCCATGCAGGAATATAAAAAAATAATTCTAGACGGCGACCCCGTAAACCCAGGACAAAAACTGTGGGGTATAGTTCAGGGCGCAAACTTTGAAGACCTTCGAAAACAGTCTGCCGAGGACATGGCTAAGCTTGGTTTTGAAGGATTTGCCATTGGCGGTGTGGCTGTAGGAGAACCGCATGTGGAAATGATGAAAGCCATAGACTATGCTGTGCCATATTTGCCGGAAAATACCCCAAAGCATTTACTCGGTGTGGGTACGCCATTCGACATAATTCAAGGTGTGGCCCGTGGCTGCGATACGTTTGATTGCGTTATTCCAACTCGCGAGGCGCGGCATGGTCGCTTGTATGTTGCCAAGCGAAATGAAGCAGGGGAAGAAGGCTACGAAACCATCGACATACGCTTAGAAAAACACAAAGAAGATTTTGTGCCAATTGACGCTACCTGTAATTGTTATGCCTGTCTTCACCATACCCGGGCCTATGTACGGCACCTCTTCCAGACCGGTGAACCTTTGGGCGAGCGTCTTGCAACCATGCACAATTTACGGTTCTACTTGAACTTTATGGAAAAAATTCGCACTGCTATTCAGTTCGATTACTTCGACAAAATACTCACAGAATTTAGAGATTATACTGACGTAAAAGAATAGCCAATTTTTTCATTTTGACTACTCAGGCAACTAGGGTGTATCTTTAATTTACTACTATCCCCCATATATGCTGCAAGATATAAACTTTACTCCAATATTTGAATATATTGATGCAAAGAATGATGAACTGCTTGAAAAAATGCAGGGTATTTTTGCCACCAAAGAAGATGTAAGGTGTATTAATGATAGGCTTGCACAGATCAGTTTTTTTATATAATCTATAAGTAGCTATGAAGGCGGTGGCGCGCTGGAGCTGAATTGAATAAAGATGGTCCCGCTAAGCGGGACAAATAGGGTGGAACCGCGGGTGAAGACTCGTCCCTAGATATAAGTAATTATATTTAGAGACGAGTTTTTTGTATTTTCTTGTCCCCCTCCTAAGATAGGAGGGGCTAGGGGTGGTATGAGTCATTCGTAATAAATTTCGTACCCCATCTGACTTCCCCTATCTTAGGGGAAGGACAGGACAAACATATGTGCTATTAATAATCGTATATATCTATGGCAAACAATACCGAAATGATGGATAAGATAATTAGCTTGTGCAAGCGTCGCGGTTTTGTATTTCCGAGCTCGGAAATATATGGCGGCTTCGCTGCAACGTATGATTACGGACCTCTGGGGTTCTTGCTTAAGAAAAATCTTGAGCAGGCTTGGCGCTATTGGAATACACAAAAGCGTGACGATGTAGTAGAAATAGAGGGCGCCATTTTTATGCATCCACGCGTATGGGAGGCGAGTGGCCATGTGGGTGGTTTTGCAGATCTTTTAGTGGAAGATCTTGTTACTCATAAGCGGTACCGGGCCGATCACTTAATAGAAGAGGCTGGGCTTATGGAGAACGCAGGCGGGCTTACCACCGACCAGGCAACCGATCTGATAAAAGCGAAGGGTCTTAAGAGTCCCGATGGCAATGCACTGTCCGATGTGAAAAAATTCAACCAGTTAGTGAAAACTCACCTCGGTGCTACCGAAGATGATACAACATTGGTGTACTTGAAGGGGGAGAGTTGTCAGAACATTTATCTAGACTGGAAAGCCGTGCAGGAGACAACTCGGAGAAAGCTGCCGTTTGGTATAGCACAAATAGGTAAGGCTTTTCGCAATGAAATTACCGTAAAGAATTTCTTGTTCCGCACGCGCGAGTTCGAACAGATGGATGTGCAGTATTTCTGCAGGCCAGAGGATGCAGACAAGTATTATGAAGAGTGGAAAACGTATCGGATGGATTTTTATGCTGAGCACATAGGTTTCTCAAAAGAGAACTTGCGCTGGCGCCAGCACGATGACGACGAGCGCGCGTTTTACGCAAGGGATGCCTGGGATATTGAATATAACTTTGCCGGTATGGGCTTTAAGGAAATGGAGGGCTTGCATAACCGTGGCAGCTACGATTTAGATCAACATTCTAAATTCTCTGGGCAAGACCTGACTTACTTTGATGACGCCACGAACGAAAAGTTCAATCCATACATTGTGGAAAGTTCGGCTGGTTTTAACCGATTATTCCTCTCAACATTGTTTGAGTTTTATCGCGAGGAAGAACGCAATGGTGAAACAAGAACATATTTGGCACTGCCTCCAAAACTTGCCCCGTATAAGGTTGCTGTATTCCCTTTGCTTAAAAACAAGCCAGAGCTAGTAGAGAAGGCACGAGGTATATACCAAATTCTACGCGAGGCCGGTATAAACGCTGCCTGGGATGACCGAGGAAACGTGGGGAAGCGATACTATAGCCAAGATGAAATAGGAACCCCATTTTGCATTACAGTAGATTTTGACACCTTGGAAAATGAGAGCGTAACAGTACGCGACCGCGATACCGCAGAGCAGGAGCGCATTGCTATTGCGGACCTTCCTGCTTACATTGCCAGTAAAATAAAGTAGTACTTTTGTTTTTTTGGTAAGCAAAATACAACGTTTTCCGCGTTCACGCTAATCGTGACCCAAGCAACGCTTAGCGTTGCGGCCACGGAAAACGTTGTATTATATAAGTTCCCCCTGTGGATATATCTAGCAGATTAAAACATATGGCTGTTCACGTAGAAGCAGAAGTTAAATACCACATATCAGAGTCTAGCTATGCACTCTTTCCTAAACTCATAGTGCAGCTGGGGTTTGTAGACGCAGGAGTATTTGCGCAGGAAGACCGGTATGTAACCTACGAACCCTCTCCTTTAGGGGGGTTCGATTTTGAGCGTATACGTAAGACTGTCGCAGATAATGGAGAGGCGCAGTATTCCTGGGACAGAAAATATAGCGCCAAAGATGGTATGGGAAAAAAAGTTCGCTTAGAAGACACCCGTACCACAACAGAACTTGAATATGTTCAGGCCCTAGGACTTGCCTCAGAAGAGTGTCCTGTAGTACACAAGCGTAGGCATAATTTTACGGGGACTATTGCTCAGTGGCCCGCCACTGTGTCACTGGACATAGTAAACTTTGGTAGCAAACAGGAGCATTTTATTGAGGCGGAAATTATAACAGATGCTGAACATGGTAGGGAGGCGCGCCAGGTTTGTAAAGATTGGCTCGAGCATAATTTAGGCGTAGACACCATACAGGAAGCGCCCGGGTACTTAAAACAGTATTTTGCGAGCATCCAGGAATAATGCGGGGGTTTGCGAAGTCCTATTTGAATTAGTATTATACATAAGCCAGTCAAAAGCATTGATGGGTCAATGCTCTTTTATTTTTATAGGTGTGCATGTATGAAATTTACCAAACAAGTATTGCCCAATGGCCTCACTATTATCACTGTACCCAGCCACGACGCCGAGAGCGTAGTTGTGGATGTGTTTATTAAAACTGGTTCTCGAAGTGAGTCAGAAAAAGAGGCGGGCATTTCTCATTTCCTTGAGCACTTTTTGTTTAAAGGTACAAAGAAATATCCCACAGCACTCGCTATAAACGAAATTGTTGACGGTATTGGCGGGGATATGAATGCATTTACCAGCAAGGAGTCTACGCAGTACTATATAAAAGCAAGAAGTAAATACCTGCCGTTAATTTTTGATATTTTAACCGACATGGTCCAGCAGCCTTTATTTGACCCCGCAGAGCTGGAAAAAGAGAAGGGTGTGATAGTCGAAGAGATGAACATGACCAAGGACAGCCCGCAGTGGGTTGTCGAAGAAGCATTGGACGTTTTAATGTGGCCGAAAGACGTACTGGGTCAGCCCATTATCGGCCGCAAAGAAACAGTTACTAGTTTTACCCCAGATGTATTTCGAAATTACATGCATCGCCACTATCAACCAGGAAACATGATGATTGGCGTGTCCGGAAAGTTTAGCGCAAAAGAGCTACAAAAATTAGTGAAGCAGTCTTGGGGTCCGCTTAAAAAGCAAAAAGCGGGTGGCTGGCCGAAAGTCGGGGATGTACAAAAGAGTCCTCGTTTTAAATTAATTTTCAAAGAGACTGAACAAGCGCAAGTGGCTTTTGGTTTTAAAGGTTTTGCTAATAACGATAAACGCAATCCTATTGTGACGGTGCTTTCAACCATTCTTGGAGGCGGTATGAGTAGTAGGCTGTGGGATGAGATTCGGGAAAAACGCGGACTGGCTTATTACGTGCGGTGCAGTGGGGGGTCGTATCAAGACACCGGCCAGTTTGTTGTCAGCGCTGGCGTGCAAATCCCAAAAGTGCAAGAAGCAATTGAGGTTATACTTTCCGAACTTAAACGCACTGTAGATGTTCTGGTGGATGAGAAGGAATTACTTAAGGCAAAAGAATATTTGAAAGGTAAAACAGCTCTGGCCCTGGAAGATAATCAAGTTCGCCTGGATTGGTACTTGGACCAAGTGGCGTTTAAGAAAAAAATTCTGACACCTCAAGAGGCATATGACCGCATAGATAAAGTAACCCGCCACGATGTGCAAGCGGTGGCGCGAGAGTTGTTTAAATCCAGCCAGGCTTCTTTGGCGGTATTGGGTCCGTACAAAGACGGCGGATTGGAAAAGTCTTTACAGAAAGTTTTAAGGTTTTAGTATGTTCGACTATTCAAAAAGTATCGCATTATTTAGGGATGAATTTGTGCCGTTCAGTGAAGCCAACGTAAGTATTGCTTCCTCACCAGTTTTATATGGTTTGGCTGTATATACGGTTTTTAACGTAATCTGGAATGATACAGAAAAACAGCTGCGTATATTCAGGTTGCGTGACCACTGGAAGCGCCTGTGTAACTCCGCGCGGATAATGGGCTTTGACGATTTTGCGGAGAGCCATCCGTATGAGGCATTTGAGTCACGCATGAAGGAGCTGCTGCAGCGGAATAACATACAGGAGAACGTGCTCGTGCGTACCAGTATATTTATAGACGAGCTTATTGCCGGTACACGCATTGCCGGCCTGGCTAATAGTTTTTCCGCGTATGTGTACCCCATGGGCCAGTTCTACAAAAAAGAGGGGGTTCATGTCTGTGTTAGCACCTGGCGACATGTAGAGGATGATGCTATTCCAGCTCGCGCCAAAGTAAATGGACTTTACGTGAGTAACAGCCTCATGAAGAACGAAGCATTACTCAATGGTTTTGATGAAGCTATTTGTTTAGACCGCGATGGACACGTGACCGAAGGTACAGTGGCAAACATTTTCATGGTCCGAGATGGAGTGCTTATAACCCCGGCCGTGACCTCAGACATTCTTGAAGGGGTAACCCGAGATACTGTTATTAAGCTTGCCGATCATCTAAGCATACCTGTTGCCATCCGCGCTATAGACCGCAGTGAGTTATACATGGCTGACGAACTCTTCTTCTGTGGTTCTAGCGCACGCATAACTCCTATACTATCTGTAGACAAGCGTAAGGTGGGCCAGGGCGCCACTGGGCAAATTGCTCAAAAACTTTTAACCCAGTATGAGCTTTTGCAGTACGGGAAAATTGATATGTTCAATCAATGGCTTACTATTTTAGAATAACTATATGGATATAAAAATTGGTTGTCATGTTTCTATTGCGGGAGGAATATTTAATGCACCAAAGAATGCGGCGGATTTGGGGTGTGAGACATTTCAAATTTTTAGCCGGAGTCCACATGGGGGACCAGTAGCAGCGCTGACCCCAGAAATTGTAGAGCAGTTTAAGTCAGAAATGGCCAAGTACAAACTGAAAGAGTTTGTTATTCATGCTCCGTATATACTGAACTTTGGCTCGGCTAAACCCAGTACTTTTCATGGGTCAATAGCCATTGTTCGCGGCGAGCTGGACCGAGGGAGTCTCCTTGGCGCGAGCTACGTTATGTTCCATCCTGGGAGCTTTAAAGACCTGGGTGAAGAAGCAGGCATGAAGCAGGCCCAGGAAGGCCTCTTGAAGGTCCTAGACGGCTATACAGGCTCTACAAAGCTGCTCATAGAAATATCTGCCGGGGCAGGACAGGTAATAGGCGATACGTTTGAAGAATTGGAAGAGCTTATGAAGCCGCTCAAAAAACATAAGGGTTTTGGTGGTATTTGCTACGACACCCAGCACGCTTTTGCTTCGGGCTATGACATTCGCACAAAAAAAGACGCGGCCGCAACCTTTAAAAAGTTTGATGCAGTCATTGGCCTAAAAAACCTACACATGAGCCATGTAAATGACAGCAAACCAGAATTTGCTTCACACAAAGACAGACACGAGCATATAGGCGAGGGGAATATTGGTTTAGAAGGTTTTAAAGCTTTTTTGGGTGAACTCAAAAAGCACTACGCAAAAACCAAAGGAGTATTCCCACTTATTTTAGAAACCGAACACGACAAGGTGCAAGAAGACATTAATACTATGAAAAAACTGAGGGATGCAGCATAGGTGTTATGTTGCTTATGGGCCATATGCTAATTCTAAAAAGTCAAACAGATTGTAGGGCTGCGTTAGGCACTCTGATTGACAAAATAATTTTGTCTTAACCTAAACGTCTAAAATTAACTTTGATTATAAATAAAACAAAAAATACATCTTGACCTCTTGTCGTAGCAATGGTAAATTCTATACACAGAGTTAAAATTCAGAACTAAGAAACAAACGAATTATGGAGAAAGGTATAGGCTCTAGAGAAAATTTTCAAGCAGAATTTTCTGCCCCACACTCAGTCGAAGTGAGTGAGATGAAAACGTCAGAACTTATTGAATTGGTCAATGGAGTTAGGGCAATCCACGAGCTCAAAGAGCGGATGGGTAATAGAGAAAGCGCCGTTTAGGCGTCGAACGGAAGCGATAGTGTATAATAAATACATATGAACGAACAGGAACTACAGAGCGTGATAGATCTTATTTTGGCTTCCGCATTAGACCAAACCATAAAAGATATATTGATACGCGATCTAAAAACAGAAGGACTTACGGATTTTCTCCGTGAGCAGATTATTGCTTATTGCGATGATGCATTACAAAAATTGGATGCTAAAGCAGAGGCAGCTAAAAAAGTGCTTGAAGAGCGGGGTGTTGATTATAATTCAGCGACTACTGCTGCTTAGAAAACCGGCTTAGTAGCCGGTTTTTTCTTTTGAGCGTATACTACAACTATGAAATTTTCTGAACTCGAATACTCTACAAAAGTCATATTAAAGGTTGTGTTTGTTGTTTTGGCCTTGGCATTTATATGGGCTATCCGCGAAGTTATAGCCGTTTTTTTGCTAGCGGTTGTTTTGGCCTCCGCTTTGGACCCTTTGGCAGACTATCTAAGCAAACGAAAAATTCCTCGCGCTGTGAGTGTACTTGCGGTGTACGTGATTGTTTTTGGTATTGTGGGTCTGGTGCTGGCGACCATTGCCCCGTCGCTTGCTACTCAGTTCCATTTACTTAGCAGTAATTTTCCGGAGTATCTCAGCGAACTCCATGCGCGCTATCCAAGCTTCGCAAGCATTCTACCTGGGTCCAGCCTTGGTGAAATAGTAAGCGGTGTGCTTACGGGTAATGGCGGCGGTTCTGTGTTTACCCGCACGTTGGGCGTATTTAATGGGCTCCTAGGTTTTGTTACTGTGCTCGTTGTTTCTTTTTACTTAGTTGCTTCTCAGCAAAAGGGTATGAAAGAGCTTATTCGTTCCGTAGTCCCTGCTGGCCAACGAGAAATGACTATGGGCTTGGTGGAGAAAATCCAACGCAAAATGGGTTTGTGGGTGCTTGGACAAATTATTTTAAGCATTGCTATTTTCATACTTACCTTTGTGGGGCTAACCGTGCTGAATGTTAAATATGCGTTGGTGCTCGCGCTCATGGCTGGCCTCTTAGAAGTGGTGCCGTATATTGGTCCCATTGTTTCAGCAGTTCCTGCACTGTTTTTTGCGCTCATACAAAGTCCTGCGCTTGGTGTGGGGGTGATAGTGTTGTATATAATTATTCAAAAAACCGAAGGCTATGTACTTGTCCCGAAGATAATGCACAAGACTGTAGGCGTTTCGCCTTTGGTTGTTATACTCGCCCTCCTTACCGGGTTTAAACTCGCAGGCATAGTGGGTTTACTCCTTGCAGTGCCTATTGCCGCTGCCGCTACAGTGCTTATAGACGAGTTTTCTGGCGGGCCTTCCGAGCCGAAGTCCGCTCCGTTGTAGTAAAAATTCAAAAAAGCTATACTAAAAGGGCTCAAACGAGCTCTTTTTCTTACATCTATGTCTAAACCATTTTACATTACGACTACACTTCCATATGTAAACGCGAAACCCCACATGGGTCACGCGCTGGAGTTTGTGTATGCCGATATTTTAGCTCGGTATCATAAGCTGTTGGGCGATGAAATATACTTCAACACTGGTACTGACGAACATGGTTTGAAGATATATCAGAAGGCTATTGAAGAAGGTAAGGGGCCCCAAGCTTACGTAGATGAGTACGCAGCAAAGTTTAAGTCTCTACTGCCTCGTTTGGGAGTATCCGACGATATACATTTTATACGAACAACAGATGCCAATCATAAATCTGCTGCGCAAGAGTTTTGGAAGCGGTGCTTGGCGAATGATGATATATATAAAAAGATATATAAAGTTAAATACTGCGTTGGGTGTGAGCTAGAAAAAACAGATTCAGACCTTGTTGATGGATTCTGCCCATTGCACCCCGGAAAAGAGTTAGAGCTCATAGAAGAAGAAAACTATTTCTTTAAATTTTCGAAGTATCAGCAACCCTTGCTCGATTTGTACGATACAGCGAACCATGACTTTGTGGTGCCAAAAACACGTCTGCATGAGATACGCGAATTCGTATCAGCAGGTCTTAAAGACTTTAGCATATCGAGGCTCGCAACTAAGATGCCTTGGGGAATACCGGTGCCTGGCGACGAATCACAAGTCATGTATGTGTGGTTTGATGCACTCATTAATTACATTTCTACATTGGGCTGGCCAAGTACTTCCGAGCAGTTTGAAAAATTTTGGGGAACAATTGATGCGCCAAACGGAATACAAATTGCAGGTAAAGACAACCTCCGCCAGCAGTCCGCAATGTGGCAGGCAATGCTTATGAGCGCGGGTCTTCCAAACTCTAAACAAATCTTAATCCACGGGTTCATCACGAGCGGCGGCCAGAAGATGTCTAAGAGTATTGGAAACGTCGTAGATCCATTTGATGTAATAGATAAGTTAATAGAAAAAGGTGTGGCAGAAGCTCAGGCAATTGACGCGCTTAGGTATTGGTTTGCGCGTGAGATGCCGACCTTTGAAGACGGTGATTTTACTTGGGAACGTTTCGTAGAAAACTATACTGCTAATCTTGCAAATGGTTTGGGGAATTTGACGAGCCGTATTTTAAAAATGGCGGTGAATGCAGGAATTACGAATTACGAATTACGAATTACGAATTTCAATTCTGAGTATGGAACCTGTCTAAACCAGTATGAAATACAGAAAGTAACAGACTGGGTGTGGGAAAAAATTAAAGCCGCAGATGAGTTCATAGCTAAAGAAGAACCATTCAAGAAAGTTAAAGTTGACCTTGAGGCAGGCAAGAAAGATATACAGTATTTACTTGGCCAGCTGGAGCTTGTTGCATATCACACGCAGCCATTGTTACCAGACTCATCACAAAAAATATTGGCAGCGTTACAAAACATAACTCTTGAAACTATTCCACGGCTGTTTCCAAGGATTGCATAATGGCCATATCTATACAAAGGTTTAAGTATTAATTATACGATTTTAAAATGTTAGGCGAGCGTGGTGCGCATGAAAATTTGAACTCGACCATCACTGGCGAGGGTACCGACCATAAGCGCGCTATGGCCTATACGAATGCGTTCAAAACTTTCGTACATGAACATCCGCATGTTTTACGGCAAGTTGAAACGCAGATAGATGAGTTATATGCTCAAAACCCAAAACCTGGGGATGAATTATCAACTCCTGAATGCAAGGTTGTATTTTTAGATAGAGAACCTTTGCATGATTCCGATTATTTCTCGGTTCACGTGGCAGGTAGGGATTTCTTTGTGAAAGCTCCTGGGGTAAATGAAGATACTACGCCTGCGTATGCTGAGGTGGTCGCTGGTCATGCTCTACAGAAGAAGCTGGAAGGCCTGCATATTCCAAAACTGAAGGTTGTGAAATACCACTTTGGCTACACAGATTCAAAAGGCAGAAATATATTAGTAGCAGATTTAGCAGCAAAGCATTGGAGAATAGCGCAGGAGTACATGAACGAAATATCGAAAACAGATCTAGCTAAAGCCGACAGCCTCCAGCGTCGCACCGATTACGTAATGCAGGTGTTGGACCTTACGGAAGGAGAGGGGGAATTTCTAGATATCCAGCCGTATAATATGTTCTACGATCCAGATACAGACGAATTAATTCTATTTGATATAAGCTATCCAGATTCACTAGGCGATTATGCTCATTGATACTCACGCACATATAAACTTACACGCATTTAAAGATGATGCAGATGAAGTGTTGCAGCGGTGTTTTGCCGCGGGTGTGACTGTTATAAATGTGGGCACAGAATACAATACGAGCAAACAGGCGGTGGATATGCTCAAGGAATATCCGCTGCGTGTATATGCAGCCATAGGTCTCCACCCTAGTCATACGTACGATAATCCGTATTTAGATGAGAATGAAAGCGCGTCGCGAAGTGGGCAGGAACAGTTCAATTACGACGCTTATAAAAAACTGGGAGCGCATGAAAAGGTTATTGGAATAGGTGAGTGTGGGTTGGATTATTATAGATTGCCAGATGATGCGTCTACTCATGAATCTATTAAGGCGTTGCAAAAAGAAGCTTTTCTGAAGCAGATTAAGCTAGCGCTGGAACTAGACAAGACTCTTATTATCCATTGTCGCCCAAGCAAAGGTACCAACGACGCTTATGAGGATGTCCTTGCTATAATTTCCAATTTCCCCGTTCGGCAGGCTCAGGGCCCTGAACTTCTTGAAGGGCAATTTCCAGTTTCCAATGAAGGAAGTTTTCTTTCCGGCACCCCTCCTCTGGAGGAGGGGCAGGGGGAGGTCATAGTGAAGAATGACGATGCATCAAAAGTTTCTATGACCCCCACTAACTCCCCCTCAAGAGGGGGAGGACAAGAACTTCGTTTCGAAGTTCATTCGTTTACGGGACCACTCGAAATAGCACAGAAGTTTCTTGCTCTCGGCGCTTACATTGGTTTAAACGGGATAATCACTTTCGATAAAACCGGGAACATGGAGCAAGTAGTAAAAGGTGTGCCGCTGGAACGAATAGTGCTTGAGACAGATTCGCCGTACCTAGCGCCTATCCCATATCGTGGTAAGCGCAACGAGCCTGCATATATAGAGCAAGTGGCAAAGAAAATTGCTGAGTGGAAAAGCGTGGCTTGTGAAGACGTGGCCGCTACTACAACAGAAAACGCAAAACAATTATTTAAACTACCTTTATGAGTGAACCCGAGGATTTAGTATATATAGACGAGCACGGTCTTATTGGCAGTAACTTCTACTGGCATAAGTACGAGTCAAAAGGTTTAACCAAAGAAGATATATTGGAGGCAGGTCTAACGAGTGACCGTGTACAAGTCGCTCGTGAGATTGTTGAACCACTGCAGCGAGCAGAAGAAGCGCTACGCCCCTTCGGGTACCGCTTATACATTAAAGAAGGGTACCGTGCAAAGAGTTTGTATGAAATTGTATACAAACGTCGTGTAGAAAAATTTGGAAAAACAGAAACCGATTCATTGCTCAATATGGAAGGTATGCCGCATGCGCAGGGCCTTTCTGTAGATGTTGCGCTTTGGAGCATTGCCGAAAATAAAGAAGTGTATTTACGAAACGGTGAAGATGGTACAGCGGCACTATTTACGCATTTCTACCGAGATAAAGAAGGCGACACATCAAAACATTACCAAGAGTTACAAGACCTGCTCATAAATACCATGATGACTCAAGGTTTCCGCCTTGGCACTAAAAATGAATATTTCCACTTTGATTATAGACCCGACATGTTGCCCAATTACGTATGAGCTTAATAATATTTAACAAGCGGCAAGAGGTTACGTTTCAACGGTTTGCCATATCCGTTCTTTCTGGGTCTGCATTTATGCTCATCTTAGGGGTGGTACATGGTTGGCTCCACCAAATGCATTACTTTATAGACATAGGTACGCCGCTCGATGTGCGGCTGTTACTCATTGCATCTGTAGTAGGCATTATTCTTACTATAATTTATTTTTATCAAGGTGGTAGTGGTGCGTGGAGCGAGGAAATACGCAAGAGTGCTAAAAGAAGTAGCGGAGTCCCGGTGGGTTGGTACGCACATGCGAGCGACATTCGAAAACTATTTATCTATATGACGGTGGGGAACGCCTTACTGCTCGCGGTGGGGTTGTACGCTTTTGTATGGCAAGGTATTGTGCTGCATCTGGATTTCATCCGTGCCTTGGCTAACATCGCTTTTGCTGGCGTGGCAGTTTTGTTGCCGCTTAACTATGCAGCGCTCCTACAGCTCGACAGCTATACGGAAACGGCTGAAGAGCCCCTTTGTGCATTTGCCCAAGAGCGCTTTTACAGGATATTATACTGGGTATTGGTGGCATATTGGGCTTGCCTTTTTGCCGCATATATCCTTTTATTGGTATTTAGTCAGGCATATTGCCGCTTTTTAGTTTGTTAATAGTATGGCAGAAGCACAAGAAATAGAAATTCGGTACAAAGTGCAAGACCGGTCACAACTTGAAGCGGTGCTTATGGAGGTTGGGGCCGTGCTTGAAAGTACGAGCCGGCTCGTAGATCACTGGTTTATACCGGTTGAAGTTACCTCCGCCCAGGCTCAGGCTGAATGGTTCGACTCCGGGAGAGGTTGCAGCATACGTGTGCGCGAGAAGTACGAGGGAGAATCTGTGGTAGAGACAAGTCTTGGCACCAAACGCGTTACCGATCCATTAGGACATAAGGCGCTTAGTGAAGCAGAGGTACAGGTTGAAAGTTATGCAATAGCAAGACCGCTGCTAGCCATGATGGACCGGAAAGAATTTTTGACTATAGATAAAACTCGCACTACGTACAGCAAAGACCAATTTGAAATTACCATAGACGACATACAAGGATACGGGACGGGAGCGGAGATTGAACTTAAAGAGAAGGTTACTGCTGAAGAAGGCGTTGAGGCTATACGTGCATTTGCTAAAACCCTAGGGCTTACTGAGGCAGACGAACACGAAAAAAGTATTACTGTTTCCGCCATGAAGGCCTTGGCGCACTATGAATAACTAATGAATTTGTTGTATGAAAAAATATAACCCTAAGACAGTAGAAAAAAAGTGGCAGAAGATTTGGCAGGAGCAGGAGGTGTATAAGGCGGACCTGAATAGCGCCAAGCCAAAATATATTTCCATGAGCATGTTTAACTACCCCAGTGGGGCAGGTATACACATAGGGCATGCCATGAACTACACCATAAGCGATGTACTGGCTCGGTTTAAACGCCAGCAAGGATATGAGAGCTATCATCCAGTTGGTTGGGATAGTTTTGGTTTGCCTGCAGAAAACTATGCCATTAAGGCCGGGGTGTCGCCACAGGAATCCATGGCAAAAATTATTCCGAACTACCACAAGCAGTACCAAGCTATGGGCTGGAGTAATGATTGGAGTAAGGAAATAGCTACGCACACTCCGCAGTACTACAAGTGGACGCAGTGGATTTTTTCCGAAATGTACCGCGCAGGTTTAGCCTACCAAGATACCCGTCTCCAGTGGTGGTGCGACAAGTGCCAAACCGTACTTGCAAACGAACAAGTTATAGACGGCAAGTGCTGGCGCCACGATGCTGCTACAGACCCTGAGGTGGTGCAGCGCGAAGTAAAACAGTGGTTCTTTAAAATTACCGATTACGCAGATGAATTGTTAGAGGCAACCGATGCGCTCGACTGGACTGAAACCGTTAAGACTGCGCAGAAGAATTGGATAGGCAAGTCTGTTGGGGCAGAGCTCGATTTTCCATTGGAAGGTCGAGAAGGAAAAATCACCGTCTTTACCACACGAGCGGATACTATTTTTAGTGGTGCATTTATAGTGTTGGCCCCAGAGCATGCATTGGTAGAAAGTCTTACCATTCCATCTCAAAAAGAATTGGTGGAAGAATACGTAAATCGCAGTATCCGTAAAACAGATGTAGAGCGTCAAGCGGATAAAGAAAAGAGCGGGGTATTCACTGGTTCATACGCTATTAACCCAGCGAATGGAGAAAAGATGCCAGTGTGGGTCGGCGATTTTGTGTTAGTAGCCTACGGTACCGGAGCGGTCTTTGGTGATATCCATGATGAGCGTGATTTTGAATTCATAAAAAAATTCAACATACCCGCAGAGCCAACAGTGTTGCCTGAGGACGAAGTTGAGGCACAAAAAGTTTTACATAAAGAATACCCGTATACGGGAGAAGGGGTATTGATAAATTCTGGTGAGTTCACTGGTATGAGGAGTGAAATTGCTAGGGATAAGATAATTGCCTGGCTTGCTGGTAAGGGGTTGGCCAAAGAAAAAGTTAACTACAAAATGCGCGATTGGAGCGTGAGCCGTCAGCGGTACTGGGGTGCGCCCATTCCCATTATTTACTGTACTGAGTGTGGTCCACAGCTTGTGCCGGATAGTGATTTACCAGTTGTATTACCAGAACTTAAAGACTTCAGCCCAAGCGGAGATGGCCGCAGCGCATTGGCAAGAGCAGAGGAGTGGGTAAAAGTGAAGTGTCCAAAATGCGGCGGCGATGGCGAGCGGGAGACCGATACGCTTGATACCTACATTTGCAGTAGCTGGTACATGCATCGGTATTTTGACCCGACGAACAGTGAAAAGATTTTTGATAGCGCCACTATAAACAAGTGGATGCCCATAGACTTTTACAATGGCGCGGACCACGCAACTGCTCACATGCTGTACGCGCGCTTTGTAACTCGGTTCTTCTTTAAAAAAGGTTTGACCGAACACCCTGAACCGTTTAAGAAGTTTTTGTTTAACGGTAAGGTTACCGCAAGTGATGGTCAGATGTTCAGCAAGAGCAAGGGGAATGGGGTAGACCCGCTCGAGATTATCGAGCAGGGGTACGGCGCAGATGCGCTTCGTACGTATTTGATGTTTGCCGCGCCTTTGGAATTGTGGATTAAATGGGACCCGCAAGGTGTGCCAAGCGCGCTTCGGTTCCTGAACCGTATCTGGACTCTGGTGCAGGAGTTTATTGCTGCAGAAAATTCTGCTGAACAAAATGAACTAGTGCTGCGCGCTACACATAAGACTATCAAAAAAGTGACTGCAGACTTGGAAAGCCAAAAGTACAACACTGCTATTGCGAGTATGATGGAGCTAGTAAATACACTCTCTGCAGAAAAGAATGAACACGGGTTTGTAAGTACAAACGCATGGAAATTTGTCATGGACAGTTTAGTGCAGCTCGTTGCTCCGTTTGCGCCGCACATGGCAGATGAACTGTGGGAAACGCTGGGGCATACCGATAGTGCACAAAAAGACCATTGGCCAAAGTTTGACGCAGCATTTGTGCAAGAAAGTACTGCTACAGTGGTGGTACAGATAAATGGAAAAATGCGTGGCAGGCTTGAACTGCCGGTCGGTACTTCAGAAGAAGAAGTCAAAGCTGCAGCTTTAGCAGATGACAAAATAAAAACCGCTCTAGGCGGAAGTGAAATAAAGCGTGCGATCTTCGTACTGAATAAACTGTTGAATTTGGTTATATAGAGGGTGGGGCGGTAGAGTAAGGTGTTACTCTACCGCCTATTTTATTTCGCTGCGAACTCGACATAGGTGCACCCTTTCATCCACGGGAAGCGTTCGTTGGGCTTGCCCGCAAGTAGGGAGAGAACTTCTTCTCTTCCTAATGCGATTCGCGCCCCCGAACTGTCGTTAAAGCCTAGCTTTAACGTTTGCATAAGTGTCCGGGCGTGATTCTCTGTTTCGTTAGAAACGCCACAGATTGCATGCGCGTACAGAATGCAAGCGAGCTGTGTGAGTGTCCATTGTAACTTCTCTCGTACTGTGAGTGTTGCAAGGTTATTGCGCACCTGTTGTACGAGAATGGTACTCACCCCTCTTTCTTCACCTAATATCTCGTCGAGCAGCTCTCCTAGTTTTACTGTTTCGTAACTTTTTGTGTCTTTGGCAACCATAGATTTACCTCCTATGGTGTTTTATGGATCATTGATGTGGCAACATAAATGATCGGTCCTAAGGCGTGGGTGGCTCATTGCTGTAGGAAGGTATATATAAATCCTGTTCATGCAGGCCTGGTGTTGCTATTAAAATGACGTACTTAGCCTATGATGTCAAATGAATAAGAAACAGGGAAACCTGTTATACTTAAATAACAGATGTTTTCTTGCAAGTCGATTGCGCTGAGTTGCATGATTCGTAATTCTTCATTCTTGATTCTGTCTTTTCATGACTTTAAAACTCCGACTCCCACACTATTTTCTGTTTCACCTCAATGCTGAGGTAAAAGAACTCTATGTCGCTGCTGGTATTGCCGATGTTGCTTTGTCGGCGATGCTCGTGTTCGAACCTATATATTTGTATCAGGCTATTGGGCTGACAGTGCCGATGGTGCTCATTTTTTTTGCTGCTGTGTATGCGTGGTATGCACTGCTTATTCCTTTTGGTGGAAAATTTACCGCTGCATTTGGCTATAAACGGGCCATGGCACTGAGCATATTTTTTCAGCTTGGGTATTGGGCGTGTTTGTTTTTTGCGGCAGGACACCCTGCGCTCTTGTGGCTTGCCCCGCTACTCTATGCCATAGAAAAATCTTTATATTGGCCCGCATTTCATGGTATAGTGGCACGGTTTGCAAATCAGGGGCAGGTAGGGAGAGAGTTCAGTATGCTTACCGCCATTATTCAAGCCGCGCAAATAATTGGCCCACTTCTCGGTGGCATCTTGGCACAGGTGAGCGGTAGTCAGAATTTACTTGTGGCAGCGGGGGCAATATATGTAGTGGCTCTTATTCCTTTGCTTATTCATAAAGAGCGTTATCAAGAGAAACCATATTCATTCCGGGACACCTGGAATTTGTATGGCACACAAATGAAAAAAAGCATTGGGTATTGGGGATTTGGCGAAGAACTGTTGGCGCTCACTGTTTGGCCTATTTTCATTTTCATTGTTCTTACTGGCTACCAGGAAGCGGGTATAGTTATAACCATTGCCTCCGCACTTTCCGCCGGTATTTCGTTGTACCTTGGAAAGCTTACCGATGGAGCAGCTAAAATGCCCATGCTTAAGCTTGGAGCGGTAGCAACTGCTCTTGGCTGGTTTGTGCGTCCACTGTTGCCAGGCGCCGGCGGAAGCCTCGCCGCAGATACCACTGCCAGGGTAGGGAAAAATGTCTATTTTATTCCGCTTTCTACCGTAACGTATGAACGGGCAGAAGCAACGGATATAATTCCTTACATAGTATTTTTTGAGCAAAGCTTGGCCTTTGGCAAGCTCCTCACGGCTCTTGCGGCCGCGCTCTTATTTGCCGTAACAGGCAGTTTTCCGCTATTGTTTGTATTAGCAGGGCTCATGAGCCTTTTATACATTCTTCTATAATAATTCCATGCGAATTTCTTCACTTTTTCTAAAACTAAGGGGGTTCGTAAGCTAAGCAACTCCGCTTAGTTTGATTTTGTTGTTATTAAAACCCTCATTTATGAATATATCATTTATAAAAAAAGAAGATTCAGAGTTGGCGAATCTAATAGAGCTGGAGAATCAACGCCAAAAAGAAGGGCTTGAGCTGATACCGTCCGAAAACTATACTTCGGCGGCGGTAATGGAGGCCATGGGGAGTGTTCTCACAAATAAATATTCCGAGGGCTATGCTGGTAAGCGTTATTATGGAGGCAATGAATTTATTGATGGGGTAGAGCGGCTGGCTATTAATCGGGCAAAAGAATTATTTCACGTACCTCACGCAAATGTCCAAGCGTACTCTGGTAGTCCGGCCAATCTTGCTGTGTATCTAGCGGCCTGCAATCCTGGCGATGTAATTATGGGTCTCAATCTTCCTGATGGAGGACATCTTACGCATGGATGGAAAGTATCTGCAACGGCTATCTATTATAAGAGTGTCCCGTACCATGTTACCGAAGATGGTCGGATTGACTTTGATGAAGTACGACGTTTAGCTGAAGAGTACAGGCCCAAGCTGATATGGGCTGGTGCCACCGCATATGTATATGCGTATGATTATGAAAAGTTCGCAAGCATTGCTGAAAGTGTGGGCGCGTATTTTGCGGCAGACATTGCACATGTGGCCGGGCTTATAGCAGCAGGTGTGCACCCAGATCCTGTTCCTCACGCTCATATAGTTACATCAACTACACACAAAACTCTTCGTGGTCCGCGTGGGGGAATTATCATGGTGACTGAAAAGGGTTTGGCTAAAGATGCAGAGCTTGGAGATAAAATAGATAAGGCTATATTTCCAGGTTTGCAAGGTGGGCCACACGACCACCAAACAGCGGCAATTGCAGTTGCGCTTAAAGAAGCTGCTACTTCTGATTTTAAAGAGTATGGTAACCAAGTTGTAAAAAACGCAAAGGCCCTCGCTGCAGGCTTATTGTCCCGAGGTATAAAGTTGGTTGGTAATGGTACAGAGAACCATTTATTGCTTATGGATTGTATTCCACAACTGGGTTCGGGCGGAGGGGTGTTTGCTCAAGAGGCTCTGGAAGCCGCAGGTATGACTGCAAATAAAAACACAATCCCTAAAGACCCATCCTCCCCATTCTATCCAAGTGGGCTTCGTTTGGGCACGCCCGCAATAACTACGCGAGGCATGAAAGAGCACGAGATGGAAAAAATAGCGGAATGGATTGCGGAGGTGGTGGAAATAATAAAAGATGATCATCTGCCTGAAGTAAAAGAACAGCGTCAGCAGTATATTTCCGAATTTAAAAAACGAATGCAAGAAGATGCACGCATAAAAATAATTCGCAATTTGGTCAAGGACTTGTGCGCGCAGTTTTCTTTAAAATAACAAACCAAATAAACACATGACTGAATTTATAAAATTAATTAAAATATACAACTGGTTCGGTGTTGTTGTCAGTGCAGGAATTATTTTACTTTTCCTAGTTGTTGAGGGTAATCCTTTTTTGTGCGTTAAGCACGATTGTTCGGGTAGCTTGACTTATTTTTTTCTCAGCTTTATGGCAGTGCCGTATGGTATATTTGGTGCTATAGTGTCTGGTATAGCAGTGTGGAAAAAACAATTATCTTGGATTTGGGTGCTGCTGAATTTAATCGTAGGTGGTATTTTCCCTTTACTAATTTGGCTCGGTGCGCTTATTTACCTGGACTAGTATTCTTAATTCAATTTTATTGGTTAGTAGAATAATATGTTTGAAGCTTTCATTTTAGGGTTGGTACAAGGGTTGGGGGAATTTCTACCAATATCATCGTCTGCGCATTTAATTATTACTCCGTGGCTGTTTAATTGGCGGGACCCAGGGCTGGGGTTTGATGTAGCACTGCATTGGGGGACACTCCTTGCTGTGGTGGTGTATTTTAGAAATGATATATGGCTCCTCGCAAAAGGGTTTGTACACTCGTTGTTCAAGTCTACACGCAACTTTCAGGGGAATGTATACCAGAAACTTTCGTGGCTCATTATTCTTGCTAGTATACCCGCGGCCCTCATAGGCAAGCTTTTAGAGAAACAGGCAGATGAAGCATTGAGAAGTCCACTGCTCATAGCATTTACTATGCTTGGGTTTGGTATTGTGTTGGCGCTTGCAGATAGATTTGGAAAAAAGCTGAAGAATTTAGACCATATAAAACCAGGGCATGCCTTACTCATTGGCTGTAGTCAGGCTTTGGCACTTATTCCTGGTGTCTCTCGCAGTGGCAGTACCATGACCACAGGGCTCATCCTTGGGCTAAAACGAGCAGATGCAGCACGTTTCAGTTTCCTCATGGCCATACCGATAACATTTGGTGCGGGCCTCCTTAAAATAAAAGATTTTCACAACGGAGTTACTACACCCGAGCTAATCGTAGGTTTTATTACTTCGGCCATTGTAGGTTTTCTTTCCATACGTTTTTTGCTTCGTCTGCTGGCAAAGAAAGACTTTACTCTGTTTGTGGGGTATAGAATTGCATTTGCAGTATTAATTCTTGCCGTGTATTTTTTAAGAAAATAATCTGACTCTACCAGAAGGGCATCTTCTGCGGCGGTTGCAAAAGATGCCTTTCTGTGACGTCCGTTCCATGTCTAAAGACCAATACAAAGATATACATACATACCTTTCTTCAAGACGTGCGCTGGTAAGGTTGCTCGACTTTTTTGCGACTAAAGTTGTGTATGCGTATGTTGCCTTGCCTTTTTGCGTTGCCTGGTTTAAAGAGGGAAGACAGTTCATTGCCATGGCGGGGGTGGCGCTCGTGCTTGGGTGGGGCGTGCTGGTGCAGCTCATAGCGTATCTTTTTCCGCATAAACGGCCTTACCAGCAGTTCGCATTTAAGCCTCTCGCAGGGAAAGGATTGTTCTCACGCATAGATACCCGCTACGACTCTTTTCCATCTGGGCACACAACGGCTCTGACCATTCTTACTCTTATTATGGCTTTGTACAGCATTCCTCTGGCAATAGTAAGTGTGGCGGTGGTATTGCTCACCATGGCTTCCCGGGTCTTGCTTGGGTATCACTACCCCACAGACACTGTAGGAGGGTTTTTTATTGCAGCATTTGTAGTGCTCTCTTTGCAATATAGTGGTTTTTTTGGGCTAATAATGACCCTTGTTAAATAGCTGGGCTATTTGCGCTTGGGGTGTTTAGTCTGCTAAAATATGAGGGCTTTAGTTGCCTCTTCTGTGTGATTTAAGAGGCCGGTGTGGCGGAACTGGCAGACGCGCACGACTCAAAATCGTGTATCGAAAGATGTGTGGGTTCGACTCCCACCACCGGCACCAGCCTTCCCAAAGCTACGGCTGGCTTACGCCAGTATGTAGTTATGCGATTACGGCGTTCTAAATATATTTTCCTTACTGCGCACTCTTGCAAGCGAGTGTTTTGATATAAAACAATGCTGGACTCATATCCAGCACTTTTCAAATATGTTAGACGGTATTATCGGCCAACCAACACAAAATAACACAGACTATAACTCAGCTCAACCAGTTTTGGATGACGATGTTTTTGCGTCTATCTTGGGTTACATGGCGCCTATTCCTGTAGCGCCTGCACCAGAAGTTCTGACCCCTGAGAAAGAAGAAGTCTTAGCACACAGTTTTGATGCTGAACCTGTTGTTGCAGCTGAACCAACAGAGCGAGTTTCTTATGCAGATGCGCAAATAGAAGAAATAGAAGTTACAAAAATTGTTCCCAATCCATTTCAGCCGCGTAAAATTTTTGACCCAGAAGGGCTAAAAGAACTTTCCAAGTCTATTCGCGAGCATGGTGTTATACAACCGCTTGTGGTCACAAAAACCGCTGCAGGGTATGAACTAGTTGTGGGAGAGAGACGTTTCCGCGCATCTATTTTGGCAGGACTTGCCAAAGTGCCCGCCATTGTAAAGCAAACGTTAGAAGACCAAACCAAGCTCGAAGTAGCGCTTATTGAGAACATACAGCGCCGAGAGCTCAATGCCATTGAAGAAGCACGGGCCTACGACAGGCTTATAAAGACGTTCAACCTTACGCAAGAGCAGGTGGCGCAAAAAGTCGGGAAGTCTCGTCCCTCTGTTACTAACACACTTCGTTTACTAAACTTGCCGGTAGAAGTACAACGCGCGGTTATTGAGAATAAAATTACGGAAGGTCATGCGCGAGCACTGCTTTCGGTTCCAGAAACAGAAAAGCAGCTAGTACTGTTTAAGGCGATAATAGATCAAAACCTTAACGTGCGCCAAGTGGAAGCAAAAGCACGCGAGCTCTCTTTAAAGAGGCAACTCGATGCAGCTGCGCCAGACCCGAAGCTTATGGCCATAGAAACCGAGCTTCGTTCTCGCTTGGGTACTCAGGTAAAGGTACAACGCCAGGGCCGCGGCGGCCGCATTACCATAGAGTTCTTTAGTGACGAAGACCTGCAAGACATAGTAAGCAAGCTTGAGCATTCAGAAGATTTACCCACCAAACAAACTGGCCCAGCCGACTCTTACTTTACGGTATAAGCCAAAGTCGTGTGTTCGCAATGTAAGCGGCCGCTTACATTGCGAACATGTGCATGGTGATGGAAGACCTGTGTTTGATAACGCTATGGTCGGGTCAGTGAGTAGTAATGGTTTTTCTCACACTAACTTTTGGTCTATCGGGATATCGTATACCGGTAGTACGCGCCCATGGGGTGGGCGTAGACTGGGTTCAATTCCCAGTATCCCGACCAAAAGTTAGTGTGGGATACGTAAGCTAATACTGTATCGTTGTAAATGAGCTATAAAATTTTCAATTTCCGATTTACACTTTTTAGCTTTAGAAGGCCGGGTCTTTTGTGATACTTGTATTGGGAGTATTAACAGACCTGGCCTGTGCGGGTCTTTTATATTTAATCTATTGATGTAATTATATGGAACCAACCAAATTAGTATATTTAGAAGACATGCATACGCTGACTGGCGATGCAGGTGTGGTAGAAGTAGGGGAGATGGAAGGCAGGCAGTACATAGTGCTTGACCAAACTATTTTGTATGCGCAAGGGGGTGGCCAGCCTGCAGACCATGGGGTTATAAAAAATGATGCTTCAGTTTTCATGGTAACGGATGTACGTTTCAAGGATGGTATTGTCTATCACTATGGCGAACGGGAGGGTGCTCCATTATCCGTTGGTGATAAAGTAGTTATAGAAGTGGATGGCGAGCGAAGGCAGTTGCACAGGCGGTTGCATTCTGCTGCGCACGTGCTAGACATGGTAGTGGCAGAAATGAATCTACCCTGGGTACCTGGTAAAGGGTATCATTTTCCCGATGGTCCCTATGTAGAATACGCCGGGTCGCTGGACGGCTTGAACATAGAAGAGCTAAAAGAAAAAATGGAGAAAAGAATACATGAGATAATTGCTTCGGATCTTCCGACGCGTACTGTGTTTGTGAGTAAAGATGAAATGGCACAGCTCTGCAGATTTGTACCAGAACACTTGCCCGAGGGGAAACCAACACGCGTAGTTCTGTATGGCCAGTTTGGTGTGCCGTGCGGGGGTACGCATGTGGCGCATTTAAGCGAAATAGGCTCTGAAGCTATACGTAAGATAAAAGTGGAAAAAGGCAACGTTAGAGTAAGCTATACTATAGATACCAATGCTCAATGACAAAAATGAGCAAAATTGAACAAAGGTGAAAAAATTAAAATATATTCGGTTTTCATTTTTGTCACTTTTGTCATTTTTTTAAATTTTGTCAATCTAAAATAAAATGAAATACGTTAAAGCACTGATAGTTTTTATTGGCATTGTATGGCTGGCTACTGCGCCTATTGCTATGCATGCACGACCTGGTAGTATTTTGCATAGGGTAAATAGTATTGTAAACGAGCCTGTATGGGCCTGGATTCACATTACCCAAGATGGCCGGGCCGATACCGTGGAAAAACAGCTCGAGCAGCGGTATACAGACATAGAACATGCCTGGAATAGCAAAGAGGCGTGGCAAGAGCCGTGGGCGTATAAAGCTGAAGATGCCACTGCGGGAAGAGTAATTGCGCAAATACATAGCGCCATAGCGGCTCAGGACTTTAAGGTAGCGGACACGCTGACTGCACATGCCCTTGCCCTGTCCCGCGGACATAAACAAGTTATGCTTGGCTTAATTACTAAGCCTGGCATAGGGAAAACTGCGGCAGATGTTACCTTTATGGATACGCGCATAAACGCACTTACCGAGCTCCGCCAGAGTATTGCCCAGAAATTTGCTACGGCATACAGTAGAACGGAACTGGTAAAAGGTATAGATGATAAACTTATACAACTAGATACCTACGTCGCCACTGCAGATACTGACTTCCAAGTTGCGGACGCGGTAGTAGGGGATACAGAACGGCTGGCCATACAGAACACTCTCAAATACGCTAAAACATTGCAGGCCGCGGCAAAAGACAAGCTCGCCAATGACCAGTATGTAGATGCCTACCGCTATGCAAACGATGCAGAGGGCTATGCGAAAGAGGTTTCTATAGTAGTAACAGCCGCACAAGAGTTTTCCATCCACACTCCCACCAGTTTCCTTCCTGTGCAATAGTGGTAGCGACAGGAGCCAAACGCATGCAGATACAACCAGAAGACTACAATTTTGAGTTTCCCGACTCTCTTATTGCCCAAAGCCCTGCGCATCCTCGTGATAGTGCGCGGCTTTTGGTTTACGACAGAAAAACCAGCACAGTTGCATTGGATATATTTAAAAATCTGGTACAGTACCTACCTCCCCGCGCAGTTATTGTATTTAATGAAACCAAAGTTATTCCGGCGCGTTTCTATGCGTATAAGCCCACTGGCGGTAAGGTGGAGTTGCTATATACAGGTAAATCGGAAAAAACTTTTGACGCCCTTGCAAATAGATCGCTAGTAGTCGGTGATGTACTTTGTTTTCGATCCGGTTCCTCCCCTAAGATAGGGGAGGCTAGGAGGGGCATGAACCAAGAGCACGATATTACCGTTACGAAAAAACTATCCAAAGGATACCGTTTTACATCGTCATTCCCCATTTCTCAGTTATTCTCTATTCTCGACAGGCACGGTGTTACACCTATACCGCCGTACATAAAAAATAATACATTTGCGGAAAAGAAACTTCGCACAGAGTATCAGACTGTGTTTGCGAAGTCGCAAGGCTCAAGCGCAGCACCAACTGCGAGTCTACACTTTACGAAAAACCTTCTGGCGAAATTTGAGAAAGCGGGAATAGCTACCGAGTATGTAACATTGCATGTGGGGCTCGGCACCTTCGCACCGCTCACGGAGAAACATCTGAAAACCAAAAAACTTCATAGCGAGTACTATGAAATTACGCCATCTGTTGCAAAGCGGCTGGAGCGCTATAAAAAACAGGGCAGGCCAATAGTTGCTGTGGGGACGACCGTGGTCCGTACACTCGAGTCCGCTGCTTCGCGTGCGGGAAAGCTTGGTAAGCTTTCCGGAAAAACTGAAATATTTATTTACCCGCCGTATAATTTTAAATTTGTAGACAGCCTCATTACCAACTTTCATGTACCCAAGTCCAGCCTTATGATGCTGGTAGCAAGTTTAATTGGTCGTGAAAAGCTGCTTGAGTTGTACGTCTTGGCGGTAAAAAAGAAGTTTAGGCTGTTTTCGTTTGGTGATGGCATGCTCATAAGATAGGATCAAGAATTAAGAATCACGAATTGGGTACCCCCGGGTTCCCCTCCCCAGGCGGGGGGAGAGGCCAGGAGAGAGGTTGAATCATGCTTACACAATCCAAAGTTACAACTTTAACCAAAACTTTTTGGATATCTGGAACAGTAATTATTTTAATTGCTATTGGGTTGGTAGCATGGCGTGTGTGGCCTACGAAAAAATCTGATTTTGCTAATGGCGCACAGGTTGCTGAACAAACAAAGCCAAAACTTGAGGCGACTATTAGCGGGCAGTTAGTAGCGCCGGAAATAGCTGCGCGAAGACCCATGGCAGTTATGGTAGAAAACCACCCGGATGCCAGGCCACAAAGCGGCCTTTCGCAAGCAGAGGTAGTGTATGAAATGATGGCTGAGGGTGGTATAACCCGGTATGTTGCAGTCTTCCAGAAAGATACAGGCGCCATAGGTCCGGTTCGTTCTGCGCGTGACTATTTTGCGGAACTTGCAGATTCATGGGGTGCGATATATGCCCATGTAGGCGGAAGCCCAGAAGCATTGGAACAAATAAAGAATGGCGTGTATAAAAACCTTACCGACATAAACGAATTTTACCAAGGTAACTATTTTACGCGCATCAAAACAAGAGTCGCCCCGCACAATACCTATATCTCCACAAACAAACTACTCGAATACGAAGCAGTAATAGATAAGGCTCCAACAACTCCACCGCAGCCGTTCACTTTTGCAGACACGCCAGGAGTAGCACCTGAAGTCGCACGTAGTATAGCCATAGATTTTTCCTTGCCTAGCTACAAAGTCCTATTTACCTACGACCCCGCAACGCAAAAGTATTTACGCTCTGTTGCCGGCAAAGCCGACACCGATGCAGTAACCAAAACCCAACTTTCTCCAAAAACTGTAATAGTACAGGAAACAGATATAAATCCTATACCAGGCGATGATAAATTCCGCGTAAACCTCCGCACCACTGGTACCGGCAAGGCCTACGTCTTCCAAAATGGCTACGTTGCCACTGCCACCTGGAAACGCGAACCCGGCAAACCAATCCAATACCTCGACGCCCAAAATAACCCCATCTCATTCACCCCCGGTCAATTCTGGATCGCACTTGTTTCTAAAAATAATCCCTCAGCCGTAACTTGGCACTAATGTTGAAGTGCCACTTCAACATAGACGTATTAATATTGTTTTATAAATCTAGTCTTAGAAACACTAATTACGGTTTTACTCACAATTGTGAGTAAAACCGTAATTTTAAATTCAAAACCCTAAGCTTATTAGTTAGGTCGTAATTATTTATAAAAATGTATGCGACAACTTTGGGACGGCCGTCACAAAGTTGTCGCAGGGTTTATAAAAAAAATAATGCAAAAATGAATATAAAAAAACAGAGCCGGGCGAGAACTGAAGTAAGGATGCTATCCTGTCTTCGTTCTCGCGCGGCCTGCGTTACCCCCCCCTGTTTCCTCGTGTTATTTTTCTTGCCTGCTCTTCCTCCATACAAGTTGAGACAGCATTTTTAGAGTTGTCGAGACCTCGATGTTGTGGCCCCAAGCCGCTTTAAATGAGGTATCGAAAACTTCATCATCGGTGTCGGTTATGGATTGTGCCCGTCCTCCGTGATAATCGAAGCCAGGTTCGCGCTTCCAAAGCAGGTAGTTAGCGCCAGGATCGTATTTCCCGTACCGCACTTCGAATTTGTAGTTTCGGTCGCCATCTCTAGTTGGGATACTGACGTCCTTTGCTAAGAAAGCGGCCCATCCTACAGTCTCGTCCTTCCATTGCACCACAACCCCCGAGTATGTTGGTTTGGGGTCATGCGCCCAGTCCGGTAATTCCGGGTGCTGAATCTGCAGTTGGTTGACGAGCGGCAGTAGTGCCCATGCCTTAGTGGGTAAATCGCGCGGGAAATTTTTAGGTTTACGCCCGGTGAGGCGCAACATTTCCTTCATGTATTTCACCGCCAGTTGTCGGTCTTCAATTTCGACCCAGCCTTCGCCGACTTTATTAGTAACGACGGGAAGATTTGGGATATCTTGTGCCTGAATTCCGATTGCGAGTAGGATCATCGCAAGGAAAGCTAAAATGATTCGTTTCATTCGTGATCTCCTGATTTTTGTTTGTGTACGTGTACGAGCTTCGTCGTACGGTGTAGATAAAAACATGAGAGAATAGAGGGGGCCCCTATTCTCTCTGTGGTTATAAATTTGTTGTGGTCGCGCTATTTCTTAAGCTTCACGTTATACCTTTGTTTCAAAACCTCTTCATATAAAGAAAGGAAGTCTTTAAAACGCGGGTCATTTGCGAAAACCTCATAGTAGCGTTCGCGGAATGGGTTGTAGGAAAGATATCTTTTCTCCACTGTGTTACCAGTGGGGGCTTCGGCCATTGAGGCGTCGGCCCAGTTTTCTTTCTTCCAATGTTTGAAAAATCCTTGCGGGGGCTTGTAGATGATCTGTAGTCCCCCGGTGAACGGCATGGGTAATTCCGAATGCTTGCTTTTGACCGCTTTTTCCCACAAAACATCTACGATACCCAACGTCCATGTCTTGGTGCCGTCTGGGGCCGTGTTTATGAGCAAGATCGCTGACGGTTCTGTATCGGACGTATCCCAGTCGTCTAGAATCATCGTTCCTTGCTTTTTGTACTTCAAAGGGACGATTCCTGACAGATAAACCCAGTACGCTTCCTGGACTGGAGGAATAGGACGCTGGCCTTCGATTCGCTCGTTGACTAACTTGGCTGCGTCAGCGAATTTATCTTCTGGTATTGGTTCAAAAGCCGGTGCGGCTTTTGTCGATAACGGGGTTGCTACTGGTAAACTTGCAGCATTTTGCCCGTAAACTAGCATCGAAAGGCATGCCATCAGTAAAAACATTCCAACAAACTTCTTCTGCATTGCGCCTCCTGCAATAGTGAATGGCCAATTAACTGGCCGTAGTTGGTATTATGCGTGATTTTTTCGCTAATAGTATTATACCACTTTTAGGCATTAAAATCAAATGATTTGGTGCGAAAAAGTGGCTTGTTTTAGAGGGAGGTTGATTAATTTTTTGGCTCGTTTTCCTTTTTTTGTTCAGGTTGCTGGTATTAAAATATGACAAATACGACTTATGGGACTTGTAAGTCGTATAGGTCGTAGTGAGTTGCCGCGATGTTCAGCTATCGTGGTAACTCCGTGGATGTGCTAGGTGGATTTCACCCCTCCCAACCTCCCCTTAGTCCAACTTCGCCAAGGCTTCGTCGGATCTGCGAAAAAGGGGAGGAGGAAGAGGGCGGGACGGTTTATTGCCCACGGGGGGAAAGGGGGGGAGGGTTGAAGAAGGTTTTAAAATTTACGGTATTGATGCTTTCGAGAAGGCCAAAGTGGGTGGCTTTTGCTGTTAGTGTGTGTGGGCCGTTGGTGAGTTTGTCGTCTATGGTGAAGAGGAACGGTGCTGAGTTACTTATGGCTACAACCTTACCATCCAAACTTAGTTCTACTGTGGTTTCAAGACTGCTGCTGCCAGTAAATACTTTTACATCGAATGGAGTTTTGTACACAGTATCGTTTTGCCATGGTTCTAAAATAACAGTCTCTTCTTCGTTGTCGGCAATGAGGTCAGCATAATTTGGTTTTGCAGTAGTTGTAGCAACTTTCTTTTTTGCTTTTTGCGGAAGCTGGAAATCATTGTAGGGAATGGCATAGCTAGCAAATACTTCTAGTTTGCCTTTGGCTTTGCCTTTAACCACTTTTCCTGTTGCGGGGTTTACTGCCAGGCGAGTAATGCCATCGGGCTCGGGGAAGTCTTCTGCAGGAGTGCCTGCGAGCGCGCCTTCCATGAACGCATGCCAGAGCGGAGCTGCAGTAACCACGCCATCTGCGCCCGAGCGCATGAGCGTGCCGTCATTGTTTCCAGCCCATACGCCAACGGCAAGTGATGGCGTAAAGCCAACTGTAAAACCATCTTTCCAGTTTTGCGTAGTTCCGGTTTTTGCTGCGACTTTTCTATCCGGTAAAGTGAGTGGGTTCTTTTTGCCAAAAATATAGCTGCGGGCATCGTTGTCCGTCATTATGTCTATAAGTTCGTAGGCAGCTTGTGCATTTATGGCTTGAGTGTTCTCTGGGCTATTTTGAAATACAGTTTTATTATTTGGTCCAAGCACATGGTCTATGCCCGTGACTGTGTTGTGTTTACCCATGTTCGCAATGGTGGCAAAGCCATCGGTGTGTTCGAGGAGTGATATCTCACAGGCGCCGAGGGCTAGGGCGAGTCCACAGTTTTGGAGCGGCGCAGTTATGCCGACTGCGCGGAGCGTATCTATAACAGGCTGGATGCCAATTTGCGACAACGTATTTACTGCGGCAATGTTAAGGCTACCCGCAAGTGCTTTGCGGATGGGCACCTTGCCAAACTGCTGCCCCGTGTAATTGTGCGGGATGTACGCCGCAGCGCCAGGGGCACTAAAGTTTTTAGAGCTATCCGCAATTATAGTAGCGGGAGTAAATTTATAATCCGGTCCAAACGCAGTTACGTACACATAGGGTTTAAAACTGCTGCCTACTTGGCGCAAAGAAGTTGCAACGTTTGTATTTGGTTCAAACAGACAATTTTTACCAGGGACGCAACCCGCTGGTTCTGCAGTGCCGTAATAATCTTTACCACCCACCAGAGCGAGCACGCCGCCAGTTTTGGGGTTAATGGCAACCAGGCTGGCGTTGTATGCGCGGTTACTTTTTTTGTTTTTCGCTGCATACTCTTGCACGGTTTTTTCTGCAAGAGTTTGTAATGTGGTGTCTAGAGTTGTGTATACTTTGAGTCCGCCTGTGTACACCCTATCTTCTCCAAATTGCTGAAGCAATTGATTTTTAAGCCACAGGGTAAAGTAGGGGGCTACTATAGTATTTTTTAAGTCTGCAAATGCAACCGTTTCTTTTTTGGCTTGCACGTATTCTTCCGCACTTAAATCTCCATGGTCACGCATGACGCTTAAAATGTATTGCTGGCGTGCATCTAGCGACTCGCGGTTTGGTCCGCCAGGGCTGAGCAGGCTTGGTGCTTTAGGCATAGCGGCAAGATAGGCGCTTTCTGCAGCGTCTAAGTCATGCGCGTGCTTACCAAAATACGACATGCTTGCTGCTTCTATGCCCGCACTGTTTCTACCAAACGATGTACTGTTAATGTAGCGAGCAAGTATTTCATCTTTCCCCAAATGTCGTTCTAGCTCCATAGCCCAAATAGCCTCGGCCACTTTTCGGTAGAAAGATTTTTCGCGAGTAAGGATAGAATTTTTAACTAACTGCTGCGTTATAGTACTCCCGCCCGAAAGTTGGTCTGGTGATGCCACATCTTGCAGAGCAGCGCGGATAATAGAGGTGGCAGAAACTCCGGGGTGTGTGTAAAAGTCTCTGTCCTCGGCAGCAAGAATGGCCTTAACAAAATGCGGTGACATGTCTGAAAGGGGAATGTCGGTTCGTTTTTCGTCTTTATATATTTCATAGAGCAAGCTCCCATCGCTTGCATAAAGCTTAGATGACTCCTTAGTCGGCGAAGCAATATACGCAGCAATGTCGGGTGCTACCAGTCTATGAATAAGCGTGTAGGCTCCAAATACAATGCCCACGAGCACAGCAATGACCACCATGCCGCCCACTAACCCCCGGGCAAGCGCCAACAATAAACTTCCGAAAAACGATTTTCGTTTGGCTGCTACAGGCTTTCGTGGACTCGGTTTGTCTGGCCTAAGTTTTTTATGTGAATGATGTTGAGTATGTGTTTCTATAGATGGCATGGCTTACTATATTGTACCATTGCCCTCTCTAAAAGCAGAAAATATACACATGGTGCAGTTGTTGATTGCTCGGTTGGGTTTGATTTGTGGTAGTGTGTGCCAGCAATTTGTATTTCTTCATATATTTCTATATGATAATCTGTCTATCAAAAATCCATTGCAGGCTGCAGGCGCAGTTTGGGAGGTGGGGCCGGGTAGACGAAAGGAGGAGGCTGCTATGACTACAGATCAGTTGAGGCAATTACAAAGGTTGATTATTGAATTACGGAGGGTACTCCGTAGTTACGACCTGTGGTTTACGGACATGATTTCCGGCATGGAAGGGAATAAATTTTGTAATCACATGGGAGCAATTCCTGCCTTTGAATCTAGCGAGCAAATCGCAGTGCAGAATTTACTCAATAGATGGGTTGTTGGTCTTTAAGCCACAATGTCCATATCCTTTGCGGGACCTATCCCGCTTTTTGTATATTCGAAATTGTTTTATAAGTTCCCTAGACAAATTACATGTTTTCAGCAATATACCTTAAATAAGCCTATATTAATGCCCGTTAAGTGCATATAAGCCTTGACAAAATGGCCTAAAAAGCGTATAGTTACTAGTTATTTCTTCGCAAATAACTTTTTTGTATAATTATTTTTAACAAGTAAGATACGTAAGATTATGAGTATATTCACTCAAACACGAGCTTCAAAAATTGCTGGGCTCGCAATTGTAGTGCTTCTTGCTGGACTTATTGCTCCAGTTGCAGCGCTTGTTCGCGCTAGCAATAGCAACCACATCATAGATGTAAACATCTCATGTAGTGTAGAACCAGAAAAGAATCCTTCCGGTTTTATAACTGGATGGCATTTTAGCGTGACCGGTTCACAGGTAAACGGTCCTACCACCCAGGTTAAAATTCACATGCCATGGTCTCCCTACGCTGTGGAAGGTCCTGGATCTGGAACTACTACAGAATATACTTCTGTGGGTAGCACCCCTCCAAACACCTGGACTGCAAGCGCTGAAACTTTTCAGCAGCCAGGATGGGCTGGAAGTTTAACCCAGTGTAATTTTGACGTGCCTCCACAGGATCAGGGTAATAATCCAGAATTGTCTGTGCTTAAGACTGGTCCTGCTACTGCAACCGCCGATACTGATATTGTCTACACTATTGCCGTAAAAAACACTGGTAATGGCGATGCTCATGGCGTAAGCGTTTCTGATGTCTACGACCAGCAAAAGCTGACGTTTGTTTCTGCAACCAGCACAGCATGTCAGGCAGCAAGCAACGGTGCACCAATTGTAGCGTGTACCATAGGTACTTTGCCTGCAGGTCAGACTCGCACTATCACTTTCACATTCCACATAAAGCCTGCAGCAGCTTGTACTCAAATAAGCAACAAAGCAGAAATGGGTGCTCAAGAAACTGTAGCGCAGCCTTGGAGCATGATAACCACAAACGTATCGTGTCCTGTTCCAACGCTCGTATGTGCTCCTGCAAACCAGACAGTAAACGTAAACCAGACAGCTACGGTAAGTGCTACTGGTGGTAACGGTACATACGCCTGGACAGCAACCGCTGGTACTCCTGCAAATGGAACTGGCAGCTCTTTTTCTACTAAATATACAACGAGCGGCGCTAAGACTATTAGTGTTACCTCAGCTGGTCAGACCGCTACTTGTGGTGTTACGGTAAATACTCCACCTCCACAGGTTGTATGTACTCCAGCAACGCAAACCGTAAATGTAAACCAGACCGCAAACTTTTCTGCAACGGGCGGCAATGGTACCTATGTATGGACTGCGACTGCCGGTAATCCAGCAACTGGAAGTGGCACCAACTTTGCAACAAGTTACACTGCTTCTGGAAATAAGTCTGTAACGGTAACCTCTGCTGGGCAAACTGCAACCTGCGCGGTAGTGGTAAACACCCCACCTCCACAACTTGTATGTACTCCAGCAACGCAAACCGTAAATGTAAACCAAGCAGCAACTTTCTCTGCTGCTGGTGGTACGGGTAGCTATACCTGGTCCGCAGTGAGCGGTGCACCTGCTACTGGTAGCGGTGCAAACTTTTCTACTGCCTATACCACTGAAGGTACTAAGAGTGTGCAGGTAACTTCTGGCAATCAGACTGCTACTTGTACTGCCATTGTTACTACCCCAGTACAACCTCAGCTTCTATGTACTCCAGCAGTACAAACCGTAAACGTAAACCAGGCTGCAGTGGTTTCTGCAACTGGCGGAAATGGCACTTATTCTTGGACTGCTCCTGGAGCAAGCTCTGCTAACCTTAACGGCCAGAACGTAAGCGTTGTCTATACCTCTGCCGGCACTCGAACGGTAACCGTAAATTCGGGAAACCAATCTGCAGTCTGTACCGTAGTGGTAAATCAGCAGAATCAGAATACTACTCTTGCTATAACCAAGTTAGTTCGCAATGTAACACAACAGGGAACCTTTGCTGAGAATATTAGCAACGTAAAGCCTGGGGATGTGCTTGAATATCAAATTCGCATTCGCAACACTGGTTCTATAAACGCAAACGCAGTGCAGCTTGCAGACTTTATAAACCAGGCGAACTTGCTTACCGATTTCCGTGGATTTACCGCTTCTCGTGGGTTTACTGGCCAGCTACACAATGGCACTATAAACTTTGCTGAGAGCCTTGTACCAAACGCAGAAATCCTCGTTGGGTATACCTATACAGCAGTGACTGGCATGAACAATGCAACAACGGTATGTAATACCGCAACTGTTTCTTCCAGCAACAGTGGTACTACCTCCGACGTAGCATGTGTTACTGGTAGCACTGGTACGGTTAACCTTGTACTCTCTAAGAGCGCATGGAACGACACGAAGAATGTTGATGCTACTACTCAAGCTGCAAGCCGCGAAGACTACATAACCTACAAGTTAACTGTACGCAACACTGGTACGACCGATGCGCTTAACTATGTATTTAGTGATGATCTTTCTGGTGTATTGCCTCTTGCCGACGTAGCAGATTTGGGCGGTGGTAGCCTTACTGGTCAAACCATTAGCTATCCTGCAGTGACTATTCCCGCAAACGGAACAGTGACTAAAACATTCCGCGTGCGCATTAAGTTCTTCCTTTCCCCAAGTATTAGCTACAAGATGATTAATACCTTCGGTAATACCATTACTGTAGTTATTAACCCACCAACCCCTTATGTTCCTCCTCGTACTGGTGGATATACCGACCTTTTGGCTGGTGTTGGCTTTGCTGGTCTTCTTACTACTGCCTTTGTATTGCAGCGCAAGAAGAACCTCTTCCGCCTCATCTTTACCTAAGTAGTGTATATACAAAGCCCTGAGCCTGTTGCTCAGGGCTTTTTGTATTTGATTGGCCCGGCGCCCTTCTATGGTACACTTATGATAAGCATTTATAATAGATACTTCATGGCAAATCAATACGTAACAGATTACATAAAAAGCGCACGCGAGCAAGGAAAAACAGATGCAGAAATTCGTACAGTACTTAGTACGCACCCCGGCGTAACAGAGGCTGACATTGCAGAAGGGCTTACCGGTCAGGCTTCAACGCCTCCGCCAGTGGCGCCTGTAACCGCTGTGCCCAGTGCATACCCTGCGGGTACACCAGGGGACAAACCTGGTTTTGTGGGCAATGTGCCTTTAACCACTTCAGAAGTTGTATCGAATAGTCCCCGAAAGCGGGGCGGTATAGGGAGAGTGGTACTAACTGTATTTGTCGTGCTTATACTGCTTGCTGTTGCGGGGGTGGCGTATGCTCAGTATAGCGGCTTGTACTCGCTCTCGTGGCTGCCCGTAAGTTCAGAGAAACTCTGGGCAAAGTTCCAAGGGCAAACAGTGGACCAAGCAGTGCATACGAACTTTAGTTTCAGCTATGCAGATAGTGGCTCAGAAAGCGCTGAGAGTCCGTTTGGGGGTGTGTTAAAAGATGTAAAGGCATCGGTGAGCGGAAGTGCATACACAAACGGCGGGCGAACAACAGATGCGCTTGAATCCCAAAGCAATATTACGTATAGTCTTGCAAGCGGTAATACCAGCTTTTCAACCGGGCTTGAGTTCCGCGTTGTGGGGAAGGCGTTGTATCTAAACGTTGGACAGAATCCATTCCTATCTACATTTATGATGGGCATGAATAGCAGTATGGACGAGCAAGATACAAAGCACTATGACTGGATTAAAATAAGCCTTGACCCGAAGTTCTTAGAAGAGCTAGGTAGTGATGAAGGAGTGGGCGATGCGGAAATAAAAACCATTATTGACCAACGGTACTGGCAGGACTTAGCGAACCAGTGGAAGAAGCAAGATTTTCTCGAAAAGCCAAAATATGTTGGTTCCGAAACTGTGCGCGGAGTTGCGACTTTGCATTACCAGACAAATATTAAAAAAGATGTAGTGCGTGCTGCCGTGACCGATGTATTAACTAAAGTTATGGCAAGTAGTAACGCAGAAACAAAGAAGGCTGCGGAGACTTTTGTTTCTGGTATGATAGATAAACTTCAGGTCCAAAGCGTTGATATATGGGTGGGGAAGCGTGACGCTGCGGTATATAAAGTAACAGTGCAAAGCAACGCTCCTTCTGTGGCCAGTTATGTAAAAGCTGTAGAAGACGAAAGCAAGGCAGAAATGGATGCCTACAACAAAGCTTGTAGCGACTACACAAAGCCGTGCAACCCTCCAGCCTCTCTTTCCATGGACGAGCGGGTAAAACAACTTCTTGCCGCGCTTAAATTTACCGCTACCTTTAATTTGAACTTTGAATTTTACGATTACGGCAAAGCTCAAGGAGTCGAGGCGCCAAAAGACTTTTTGGATGCAGACAAAGAATTGCAAAGTGCTCGGGGATCTTCTCGCGATGCAAAGCGTTTGTCTGATGTACGCCAACTTGCTTCGGCTTTGGAATTATATTTTAACGATAACAACAAATATCCCAGCCAGCTCAGCGACTTACTTGCCGCAGGACAGTACAACTACATTGGTGCTTTACCAACTCCTCCCACAGAACTAGATGGGTCATGTACGGTAGAACAGAATAAATACGCCTATACATTAACTTCACCCACAGAGTACCGCCTCACCTTCTGCCTAGGCGCAAAAACTGGCGGCTATAGCGCAGGTGTACGAGTGCTGAGTCCTTCGGGGATACAGTAGTGATTATAAACAGACTTCAGTATAAAACTACCGCGCACCCTAGTGCACGGTAGTTTTATATAGTGCCACGCACGCATTCGCAAAACTAGCGTAGGTAGACTGATTCGTGTGGATAATTGCATGAACCTAAAACTGCAAATGAGATTTAGAGATTTATGTTTATCTTTTATTTACAAACAATTTTTATTTACTCATGTGTCTTTTGACATGTTGTGACAAATTTTTTTACAATGCATGTACCCGTTCCTCCGCGCTTGAGCATAACCGCCAGCCGAGGCGGGCATTTTATTTATAGCTTTTTAATTCCACAGCCCGAGACAATAGTGTGGTGTATAGTTATCTATATGGTTTCTAGTAAAGACATGGTTATATTTCAGAAAACAGTCCGGGCTTTCTATACAAAGCAAGGCAGGTTTAGTTTACCGTGGAGAAAAACCAAAGATCCGTACAGGATTTTGGTGTCTGAGCTCATGCTCCAACAAACGCAGGTGGGTAGAGTGGTAGTGAAGTATGAAGAGTTTTTAAAGCGATTTCCCACCATGGAGTCACTTGCGAGGAGTCCGCTCTCTGATGTGCTTAGAGCATGGCAGGGTTTGGGATATAATCGCCGTGCTAAGTTTTTGCACTTACTCGCAAAGGAAGTTGTAAAAGACTATAAGGGCAAACTCCCATCTTCTGAAGAGAAACTTTTACAATTACCTGGTATAGGCCGCGCAACTGCTTCAGCACTTATGGCATTTGCATTCAATAGGCCAACGGTATATTTAGAAACAAATGTACGAAGCGTCTTTTTGCACCACTTTTTTCCAGATGCGGATGGCGTAAGTGATAGCGAGCTCCTTCCGCTCATAGAACGCGCCGCTGTAGGGCAGCCGTCTCGTGAGTGGAATTGGGCACTGTTGGATTACGGCTCGTACATTAAGACCACTCATGGCAACCCGAATGCACGCAGTAAACACTATGCCAAACAAAGCAAGTTTGTAGGATCCAACAGACAAGTGCGCGGTGCAGTGCTCCGTGCGCTAGAAAAAGGTGCTATGGGTAAGGTGCGCCTCATGGCTCAATTACAATTCAATCCAGTAAGAACAGAAAAAGTACTTAGAGATCTACTGAGCGAGGGGCTTATATCTAAACGCGGCGCCATATTTCATCTTGGCTCTTAATTACAATGGGCACCATTGCAGCAATGGTGCCCATTGTAATGAGCATGCTATTATTAATACATGAGGCGATACGTAAAAATATACAAAAAACGAATACACATTTTTTGGACGTTTTTAATTGTGCTATTGCCATTTGTTTTTGTCTTATTTATTGGCACGCTTTCGTACAGTGAGAAAGTAAGCTTTGTGGGTGACTTGCTAGCTTCGTCGTGGCGTTTGCTTATCGCATATGTAGCATCTCTGTTCATAGCCACCTTTCTTGGTATAACGTTATCGCGCGGTAAAGTGGGCGCATTTACGTTGCCTTTATTCGACGTCCTTCAAAGCTTTCCTACGTTTGCCATGCTGCCCTTGGCGGTAAACTTTTTTGGACCAAGCAGTACAACCGTGGTTATATTTTTAATAATCACAGTTATTTGGCCCATGCTGTTTGCCATTATTAGTTCCCAAAAACTCATTAAGAGCGGGTGGGAAGAGGCAGCTACTGTGTACGGAGCAACTGGCTGGAAACGCATAGTATATTTTGCATTACCCATAGCAGCGCCAGGCATAGTCACAGGTTCTATTGTGGGCCTGGGTGAAGGTTGGGAAGCAGTTGTGGGAGCAGAAATTATTGTTGGCCTCAAGAGTCATGGCCTTGGCGGTTTTTTTAACGGTAGTAGCGAGTCCGGCCACTTAGTATTTTTTGGCGTCATGGCCCTCTTGCTATTTATTTTTGCACTGAACCACCTTATATGGCTGCCGCTGCTGGAGAAGAGTCATAAGCTGCTTACCGAGTAATTTGAATTATGAATTATGAATTATGAATTATGAATTATGAATAAGGCTTTGAATCTGGTCAGGAATTGAGATCGTAATTCATAATTCATACTTCGTAATTCTGCCTTGCAAATCTGGATATGTCTAAAGTACTTATAAAAGTCGAAAACGTTACCAGGCATTTTGAAGAGGACGACAAGCGTACGCCTGTACTTCGTGATATAGACCTTACTATATATGAGCACGAATTTTTAATGCTGCTTGGCCCTTCCGGTAGTGGCAAGTCTACTCTGCTTCGTTTGCTTTCGGGGCTTGCAGAGCCGGATGGGGGAGTCATAAAGAAAGCGAACATAAACACCTCGTTTGTGTTTCAAGATTTTTCTTTGTTCCCCTGGCTCACCATAGCCCAGAACATAGGTTTTGGTTTGCAAATGAACGGGGCCAGCGAAAGCATCCGTCACCGCGTGGTGCACGGTCTCATAGAAGAAATGGGCCTAGGTGGGTTTGAGCATGCGTTTCCAAGAGAGCTTTCCGGCGGTATGAAGCAGCGGGTAGGCATAGCGAGGGCGCTCGCAGTGAACCCGAAAGTAATATTTTTTGATGAACCTTTTTCCGCGCTCGATACCTTTACTGCAAATAAGTTACGCTTAGAGGTTCTCAAAATATGGGAAGAGCGAAAAATAACAGTAGTTATGGTTACGCACTCTGTTGAAGAAGCGCTTTTTATGTCCGACCGCATTGCAGTGCTTACCCAGCGGCCTGCGGTCATTGAAAAAGTGATAGAAAACCCATTCCCACGTCCTCGCGATGTTCACGCAAAAGCATTTGTGGAAATGGTAGATAAAATTTCTAAGTTAGTAGAGTAAATTTTGCTTTTTAATCATGTATGAGCACACGTCATTTTAGGGGCTATAGCAGTGCAGAATTATTGCCGGGGATGACCGAAGGACTAGATAGTACCGAAGCACTTGAGCAGTCCGAAGGGGGCACTGCTGGTTTAGCTACGGTGATCGAAAACAAGGGGGATTACGCAGAATTGGATCCAGCCCATAAGCTATCAACAGCCGAACTAAAAGCAAGAATAGAAGCCGATACTACGGCTCTTCCAGAGCCGCCCGAACTGCCCCAAGTAGACGCTGTGGGTGCGGTGCAGAAGACTCGTGTGTTTAGTGATGAAGATAAGGCCCGCGCTGAAGAGCTTAAGCGCGTAATACATGGTCCGTTTCCTGTTGCGCCTACGACAATGCTTGATGGAACGCCGGCAAACTCAGACGTTGATCATACAAGGCCCTTGCCTGAATTTCCTAAAGCTGCTCAAGAGACGAGCAGGCTAGAAACGCCCAGACAGACAGGAGAAAAGTCAGTGGGTCCTATAAGGACTTGGTGGAACCAATGGCGTAGTGGTAAAAACACAGCAAAGAATACGAATACAGAAACGCGCGCTACGCAGCGCATTGCTAAGAAAACAAAACCGCAAGAGCAGTCTATGCTGCATACTTCTGCAAGCAATGCAAGAATCACTCTTTTGAATTTGGATTCAAAAAGTAATCATACTGTTGCTGAGTCGATGGCTGGTAAAGAAACCCAGCTTCTTGCTCCAACCAGTCAAGCTGGTGTAGGTGGTGCTGAGCAGTCACGCGCTAAGAATCATACAAATATTCCAGATACAAATCTCTTGTCGAGGGAAGGACAGGAAATTCAATTGGCTTCACATCCCGAGGACTCTACTAGGATATTTGCAGCCGACTACAAGCCACAACTGGTGTATGATTCATCCACCGAAGGGGCTCGTTTGCCTTTGACTAATGAAGAAATAATAGCGGAGGCGAGAGAAGCGCACGCGCACGGCATGGCAGAGCTGCATCGCAAGGACCAAGAGGTGTATGCTGTGGAGAAGGTTCAGTATAATCCTGAACGGGGCAACAATCCTTGGAGGCCAGATCTATGGGCAGGTGTTGGTAAGGAGCGGGCGCACATGAGAAAGTTTAAGGAGTTAGCGATGCATTTGTATGAGCAAGGAACTTTGACTCTTGAGGGGGCTGACTACTATTTGTCACCTGATATGCCACCGCATGAGCTAAAAAAATATAGAGAAGCCCTTGCGGATGTAAAAAAAGAATTTGCAAAAAAGCACCGTAAAGAATCCAGAATAACACAACGCTTGAGCGCAGATACTTTAAAAAGTGGAGAGAGAACAGAAGCTACTCCTGCCATTGAAATAATTAAAGACCCTGAACTTACTTCTGGACAAAAAGGCGCGCTGGTGTCCATACTGGCAGCTGCGTTAGCTCGGTGGTCAAAATACAAATCCGCATCGCATTTTGCAAAGCAGAGGCGTTGGAGGCGCTAAGGCCTACGGTTATTAAAAAGACCTACTACAATTTTGTAGAAGGTCTTTTTAAAAATCGGGATTATACTGCAGCCATGCGGGCGGACTTGGTTTTGGTGCGGATGCACTTGGTGCAAGCCTTTACGCGGTTGCCATTGTCTGCGCGGGTCCACTGAAGGTTTGCCTTAAGGCGAACTATAGAGGAGCGCATGGAGTGGCTTCGTTTTATGGTGCGGCTGTAGGTTTTGCCACACACGGTACACATTCTTGCCATACAAATAAGTTCATAACGTTCATAAAGTAGAAAGTTATAAAGTGATATACTTTATGAACTTTAAGGACTTTATGAACTTTTAACTGTGAAATAAGCTAGATAAATGTAACATATTTTGTTATACTTGGCAAGGCCAGCCCCGTAGGGGCTGGAATGCCTAATATCTAATTGCTAATGTCTAATCCCGGACTGGCATGGTATTTCATTAGAAATTAGATATTAGAAATTAGATATTTCCTACCTACTATGTCCCACATAATTCAGCTAGTAATACTAATCTTCTCGGCAATTGTGCATGAGGTCATGCACGGCGTTGTGGCGGAAAAATTGGGGGATGATACAGCTCGTGTGGAGGGGCGTATTACCTTAAATCCGTTGCCGCACATAGACCCATTTGGCTCGGTTTTGCTCCCACTCTTTTTAATGCTGGTCCATAGTCCAGTTATTTTAGGTGCGGCAAAGCCTGTGCCAGTGAACTTTAATAACTTACGTAATCCAAAGAGGGGAATGGCCTTAGTTTCTTTGGCTGGGCCATTATCTAATTTGGGCCTTGCCATACTGTTTGCTATACCGCTCAAACTTGGCCTAGTAACACCACTCTCTGCGGAAATTTTGGTTCAAGCAGTGCTCATAAACCTAGTGCTCTTTGTATTCAACTTAATTCCCATACCACCACTCGATGGTAGTAAAGTCCTAGCCGCCTTAGCTCCAGATCGCATAATGTACCAAATTCTTTCCTGGGAGCGCTATGGCTTTATGCTCGTCTTCGCCTTTCTCTACCTCGGCGTCCTCGACCGCATCCTCATACCCACAATCCTTCTTTTCTCCCGATTACTAGGAATTAGTTTTTTCTAAGTATAAATACTATGTTCCCACCTAATTATAGCACCCGCTTAATTTAGGTGGATTTTTTTAGACAAAAAGAAAAACCCTGATTCTGCAAGTTAATAATAACGTGCACGGCTAGGGTTAGTGCCGGTTTGGGTTGTTGAAATATGGTCTGAGTAATAGTAGGCAAACGCTGCCTGCAAAGACTCCAAGAATTGCCCGTCCGTGCGGGATGCCCCGTAAGGGCAATATCTCAATGGAAACAATAAGTATAAGTACTGTCCAACACAGTATTCTTATCGCACTTCCCATATTTTCCTCCTGTGTGTGAATGGTTTTGCGGGCGCAAGGGTTGCGCCCGCAGAATTGTCTCAGCCCTTCGTCACGGCTCTTTGCTTTGGTGGTGCTTTCTTTTTTGTTTGGCTCGACCGCCTACGGCGAGTAGTGGTTCTATGAGGCTCCTGACGCATCTGGCCGCTGGGAAGATAGATGTCCTGCTCCATCTGGCGCCGCTCGTATCTCCCGCGGTTTGTTTCGTCGGCGGTCTGGGTGAATGAAGCTGGGACCAGCGCCGAAAGCGGGAGATAGAGAATTGGGGTGGGTGACGATTTGGGGGGCTCGACTTCGGCCGGTAGTAGCTTGGAAATTTCTGTTGCGGCCTTGCCAATGGCCTCTGCCTGTGTTTTCCCATACCGTATCGCAGTGGGGAAAACAATCGGTTTCTGCAGCGATATTTCTATGCTGCTGTCTCCATCGTCCCACCGGGACGCCATGCAGGTGCATTCCACGTCATTCCTGTTGAAGGCTTTTTTAAATTCGTTTTCACAGGATGCAGGGGTGCCCACCACTATTGGCTCGTGCCTAAACAGACGAGGCCCCAGTCCGATGGCAAGCATAATTAATAATGCCGCAATGGGAAGTGGGTGTATTTTCTTTTTCATCGTTTTGGCCCCTCCTGGGCCGGGTTTGGGTTGGGTGCGGGCGATACTGTCGTCCGCAACGGGTTGTCACTGATCCTTACTTAACCATTCGAAGTTTTTTCGCTTGATCAAGCAAGTAGCTAAAAATTTCGCCCTCAACTTTTAGGTCGGGCCCCACTCTCGTCTTTGTCTTATTTTGGCCTGCGTACCTTAAGCTTAAATCTCTGACTTTTTGCCCCATAGCAAGGTCTGATTCACTACTCGTTCTTCCCGTTACGGGTGACCCGTTTGTACGGACAAAAATATTGACTTCAGTGATTTCTGTACCCTTTACCGTGACCTTGAAGATGATTTCAGGCCTTTGCTCACCCTTTGTGACAATAAGTGCAGTTGGCTCGGATGGGTTCTTCCCGATAAGCAGTTGCTTATTGGAAGCTACCGATTGTGGTGTTTGGCTGGCTGCTGCGACGGCCAGAGACATTAAAAGCGCGCACAGTAGGACTATTCTCATTTTCATTGTGAGTTCCTTTTTGTGTTATGTATAAAGCAATAAAAAAGCGGACTCATGTCCGAAAATATTGCTTTATAAGTTTTTGTTTTGGGATGACTAACTCCTGCATTATACTATAAACTGGTAATAATAGCAACATTGACGATATTGGCTTAAAATAGGTATAATTCTGCTACAAGTGAATAAGAAACCCCTCCGATCGTAGCATCGGCGGAATTACTCATTTTATTTGGTCTCGTTGACTAGGAAGTTAACTCCAACAGGTTTCTGGAGACCCCGCTGAGCGGGGCTAGGTACTAGTTACGTGAAAAAGCAAAAAACCTTTTGCTAGGTTTTTTTGTTTGCCGGAAAACATTAATCAGCTTATTAGTTTGTAGTTTGTTAACTTTTTAGGAAGTCATTTCCTGAAGCTAATTAGCTAAAAAACTAATCAGCTAAGAAGCTAATTAGAAATGCCAACAATCAATCAGCTTGTGCGCAAGGGACGAAAGCCCTTGAAGACCAAGCCAGCGTCACCGGCACTACGCCGCCGCATCAACTTAATTAAGAACAAGCCCATAAGCATCCCGGGCGCACCGTTCATTCGAGGAGTCTGTCTCAAGGTGTATACCACCACCCCTCGTAAACCAAACTCCGCTTTGCGTAAAGTTGCGAAGGTAAAACTGACCAACGGTATGGAAGTGCTTGCCTACATTCCAGGTGTAGGACACAACTTACAAGAACACAGCGTAGTCTTACTTCGCGGTGGACGAGTAAAAGATTTGGCTGGTGTGCGCTATCACATAGTGCGCGGTAAATTAGATACACTTGGCGTTGATGGTCGAAAACGCGGACGAAGCAAGTACGGAGCAAAGAATAAGAAAGCCTAAAGCAGCTTTTAGGTTCTAGCTGCTAGCTTCTAGGAAACTCCTTAAGCTAGTACCTAGCCCCTTGTAGCTAGAAGCTATTACATATATGCCAAGAAGAGCACGAAGTTACGAACGCCGCATGCCGGCGCCAGACCCAAAGTACAACAGTGTAAAATACGCTAAGTTCATTAACTATTTAATGCTTGGTGGTAAGAAAACTGTTGCTCAGAAAATATTTTTCACTGCTATAGAAACTGTTACAGAGAAAATGGCAGCGCAGAAAGACCCAAACAGCGACGAGAAGCCACTCGATGGTCGTCAGGTGTTTGAAATTGCTTTGAAGAACGTTTCCCCAATGGTAGAAGTAAAAGGTCGCCGTGTTGGTGGCTCTAACTACCAGGTACCAATGGAAGTGCAGGAACCACGCAAAACCACCCTTGGTATGAAGTGGATGATAAACGCTGCCCGCGCCCGCAAAGGCGCACCAATGGGCGAAAAGCTTGCTGCAGAAATGATAGATGCGTACAACAAGCTTGGTAACGCATTTAAGAAGCGTGAAGACACCCACCGCATGGCTGAAGCAAACAAAGCCTTTGCTCACTTTGCTCGGTTCGCGAACAAGCGCAAGTAAATTTTCAATTTCTAATTTTACAATTTTTAATGAATTTTCAATGTCTAAATTTTCAAATCAAAACGTTTGAAAATTGAAAATTGAAAATTAAAAATTCTGTTTATGCCCCGAGAATATCCCATTGAGGCTACAAGAAATATAGGTATTATTGCCCACATTGATGCGGGTAAGACTACCACTACCGAAGGTGTTTTGTATAACACCGGTATGATTCATAAAATTGGTGCAGTGCACGAAGGTGAAACTGTTACCGACTGGATGGAACAAGAGCGTGAGCGCGGTATTACTATTACCTCTGCTGCGGTTACCTGTTACTGGACTCCACAGCACGTAAAGCTGGCTCCGGACCAAAAGTACAAGATTAACATTATCGACACCCCAGGACACGTAGACTTTACGGTAGAAGTAGAGCGTTCCCTTCGCGTACTCGATGGCGCGGTTACCGTGTTTGACGGAAAAATGGGTGTAGAGCCACAGTCCGAAACAGTATGGCGCCAAGCAGATAAATACGGCGTGCCTCGTATTTGTTCTATTAACAAGATTAACCAGACCGGTGGTGACTTCTACAAGTCGCTTGAATCTATCAATAAGCGTTTGAACCCTAACGCCATTCCTGTTCAAATTCCAATTGGGTTTGAAAAAGACATCTGTGGGGTAGTGGACTTGGTTCAAATGAAGGCCTATACCTACAAAGACTTTACCGACAAAGAATTCACTATAGGTGAAATCCCTGCTGATATGGTTGAAAAGGCTAAAGAGTGGCGCCATAAATTGGTGGAAAAAGTTGTTGAGTACGATGATACCATGATGGAAAAGTACTTGGCTGGCGAAGAGCTAACCGAGCTAGAACTTTTGGCAACCATTCGTAAGGCAACTCAGTCTGGTAACTTCTTCCCTGTTATTGGTGGTGATAACCGAGGTATCATAGTGCAAATGATGCTCGATGCCGTAGTGAACTTCCTGCCAAGCCCTACCGACAAGGGTGCGGTAAAGGGTCATGATCTTCGCACTGGTGAAGATGTAATGCGCGAAGCGAGCGATGACGAGCCGTTTTCTGCGCTTGCATTTAAGATTGCAACCGATCCATTCGTTGGTCGCTTGTGTTTCTTCCGCGTGTACTCCGGTAAACTCGAAGCAGGAAGCTATGTGCTGAATGCTCGTACGGGTGATAAAGAGCGCGTTGGTCGTATTGTGCGCATGAAAGCAGATGAGCGCGATGAAGTTAAAGAAGTGTTCGCTGGAGATATTTGTGCTTTGGTAGGACCAAAGGCAACCTTTACCGGTGATACACTCTGCGACATAGATAAGCCTGTACAGCTTGAATCCATCAAATTTGCTGAACCAGTTATTTCTATGGCCATTGAGCCAAAGACTAAGGCTGACCAGGAAAAAATGGGTATTGCTATGCAGAAGCTGGCAGAAGAAGACCCAACATTCCGCATTTCCACTAACGAAGAAACTCAGCAAACCATCATCGCTGGTATGGGTGAGCTCCACTTGGAAATCATCGTAGACCGCATGAAGCGCGAGTTTAAAGTAGAAGCAAACGTTGGTAAACCAGAAGTAGCCTACCGCGAAACCATTAAGTCCACTGCTACCGCTGAAAGCAAATACATTCGCCAGACGGGTGGTAAAGGACAGTACGGTCACGTGTACCTTCGTGTTGAACCACTTGAACGCGGTAAAGGGTATGAGTTTAAAGACGAGATTGTTGGTGGTGTTATTCCTAAGGAATACATTAAGCCAATCGATAAAGGTATTCAGGAAAGTGCCGCAAATGGTGTTATAGCCGGATACCCACTCGTAGACTTTAGCGCTGCTGTGTACGATGGTAGCTACCACGAAGTTGACTCTTCGGAAATGGCATTCAAAATTGCTGCTTCTAAAGGTCTCCAGGATGCTATTAAGAAGGCAACGCCTATTATCCTTGAACCAGTTATGAAGGTTGAAGTTACGACTCCAGAGTCCAACATGGGAGACGTAATTGGTGACCTCAACTCCAAGCGTGCTCAGATTAACGAAATGACTGACCGTTTGCACCTGAAAATTATTGACGCGTATGTACCACTGTCCGAAATGTTCGGATATGCTACCGCGCTTCGCAGTATGACCCAGGGTCAGGCAAGCTACAGCATGGAATTCGATCACTACGCTGAAGTGCCAAACAACATTGCCCAAAAGATCATAGAAACCCGTCAGGGTATGAATGTTCGTAAAGGAATGTAACCTATAGCTTATTAGCTACTTAGCTTTTTAGCTTGTTAGGTTAAGAAAAGGCCGCTCGACTTTGAGCGGCCTTTTAGCTATTATAGAGGCACCTATTGTCATTACGACCTGTCCGACGAAGCCTGGGCGAACTTGGAGGAGGTTCTGCGACGTGGCAATCTAAGGACGATAATTGACCAAATGCGAGATTGCCGCGCCCCATCCACCCATACTAAAGTTTCGGCGGATAAGAAGCGGGCTCGCAATGACAGAATAACTTATGAAAACCTTAGAAGATATAATAAAACTGTGTAAGGATGAGGCGGGGAAGATTTTTGTAATGGATGAAAAAGGGGATTTGCAGCTGGTGATTATGGGGAGTGCCGAGTATGGCAGAATCAAGAATCAAGAATCAAGAATCAAGAACGAACAGGTGCAGTTACCAGACCCGGAGGTGGTGAATAGGGAAATACTTAAGGCTCAATTGGGTGAGCAGCAAGGCAGAAGGGCATCTTCTGCAGCTGCCGCAGAAGATGCCCTTCTGCAGAGGGCGCGGGTGAACCCGTACCAGCCTGCGCCGCCGCCGGAAATACGCTCAAATGGTTTGCCGAAGCAGCGCGATCTGCGCGAAGAGGTTATAGACCCAAGTTTTGATTTTGATGCACCGGAAGAGATTTGATTTATGTTTACTTAGTATTTGCTGTTGGGGTAAGGTCTTTTTTAGAAAGTATGCAGATTTGCAATATACTTTTGTGAAACTCCACGCTTTCTAAAACTATTACAATCGGGAGGATGGATTATGAAAGTTGCCGTATTGCTTGGCATTCTGTTTGCCTGTGGTATTGTGTTCTTTGTATTCGTACTTCTGCTGGATAGTCTGTTGGTGTGGCTTGGTGTCGACATGAATAGTGTCGTGAAGTCATATCAAAGACCGTCACTGCAGTCATTGCCGGCTAGTGCTGGTTTGGTTGTTGGCAGAGGAAAATTACGAAGTAGAAGTCACCAGAAAAAAATTAAAAGGATGTTTGTAAAAATACGGGGCAAGCGCAAGGGTAAATAACCTGGGTAACAGCCCGGCAGCTAATGCCGGGCTTTTATATTTCAAAGTTTAAATTTTGATTTACCGTAATAAATATAGGCATGAAACAGGTAACGCGAAACAGATAATGCGTCCCATGCCTAATACCGGAAAAAACCGGTATTTTGAACGTTATATACTACATGGTCTCTGGTTTTTGTTCTGCCTGCTGGTTGACAGTAGGGGCCTTTATTACCTATAATCCTCTTAGCGTACAGGTAACTGTAGTGCTATTTATTTGTCTCGTTATTAATTAATAGTTCGCTCTGGATTCCCATCGCCCCGCCTTTACGTAAGTTGCGGCGTGGCAAACAGGAAAAAAAGAGGCACCCTTGGCGTTGAAGCTAAATCGATAGGCTGCAGCGGCAAGGGAAACTCGAGCGAAGAGAAGGAACCAACTCTCATGGCAGAAGCGTTTGATCGCTCAAAGCCGCATGTGAACGTAGGTACCATTGGTCACGGTGACCACGGTATGACTACCCTCACTGCTTCTATCACAAC
>CAZBAS010000007.1:0-81965 GCA_964490395.1 uncultured Candidatus Saccharibacteria bacterium
TGAGTACGCAAGCCTCTTCAGGGCTTCGCTCTACCAATGAGCTACCGAGGCTGATCCTAGTTCATCAAGTTTATAAAGTTATAAAGTTCGTAAAGTAATGTATTTACTTTATAAACTTTATGGGCTTTACAAACTTTTAACTATGGTCTGGTGGACGGTACAGGACTCGAACCTGTGACATCTTCGGTGTAAACGAAGCGCTCTACCAACTGAGCTAACCGTCCAATATGACTATACATTTTACAGTCAACCTTGCGAGTTGTGCGAAAAACCCGCAACAATACGCGGAGGTACTATAACAAAATAACGTAAAACGGGCAAGTCTTAGACCCTTGATTTTATATGATGTTTTTATGTATAATAGGTAGGCTTTATTATACATAGAGCCCAGGTGGCGGAACTGGTATACGCGCTACCTTGAGGTGGTAGTGGTCGCAAGGCCGTGGAGGTTCGAGTCCTCTCCTGGGCACCAACACAAAAGCACCGATGTTTCATCGGTGCTTTTGTGTTGATATGGTTTGCTGAGGACGAGAAAAAGAACGGTCCTGGCTTTGCAGGAATGCAGTGCGACCATTTGGAGCACTGTATAGTGGCAGGGGTCGACACGAGCTTATGGACGAAGTGAATTCGTCCCTATCGCGAGTTCTGTAGCGTTATACGATGAGGCTTCCGAGCCGAAGAGTATAGCGAGAAGTGACCGAGTCCTCTCCTGGGCACCAACAGAAAACACTCACTGCATAAGTGAGTGTTTTCTGTTATTCAGGAATTAGAGTTAGATCATCTTCTGGGGCAGGCTCAATGAGCCATGTATTGTTCTGTGTCCGCTTCAGTTTACCCGGAAAGACAAAGCCTGCAGCAAACCGGTGGCCACCGCCTCCGAATGCTTGTGCTAGGCTGCCCACGTCCACGCCGCCTCCGCTTTTTTCTGGGTCGCTACGAAGGCTGCCTTTTATAGTTATGCCGTCTTGTTTTAGAAATAACGCGAATGTTGCTTCTGGTACTTTATTTAGCGTTTCCACTATTCCTTCAAAGACTGCAAGCGGCGGATTGCCCAGCTCTTCCAGGTCTTCGCTCGTAATGATAGAGCAGATCATCTTTTTATCTGTATCCAACCATGCGTTTTGAAGCGCCTTGCCCCATGCGCGCAGTGCGGCAGCATTTTTACCTTTAAAGGTATGTTTTGCTACCAAGGTAGTTCGCGCCCCTTTGCGCATGAGTTCACTTGCTGCTTTGAGGGTTGATGGCTTGGTATTACTGTGCAGAAAAGATCCGGTATCTGTGATTATTCCAGTTAGTAGACAAGTAGCGATTTCTGATGTGATGGGCCAACCTACTGATTTGAAAAAATTGTAAGTAAGTTCTGCAACAGAGGAAGCTGCTGGGTCCACCACGTTTATATCACCGTATTGCTGGTTGTCTGGGTGGTGGTCAAAGTTTATTATTGTTGCTTTGGTTTGGCCTAACTGAACCATGCCGGTGCGTTCTAGGTTAGAACATCCATAAATAACAATAGTATCTGGTATGAAAGTCGGTGGGAAGTCGTTTACTACTTCAGTATAACCGGGTAAGAATTTTAGCTGGCTTGGTACCCCACCCTTCACCCCTACTAAAACTTTCTTTCCGCTTTTCTTTAGTGCGTGATACAGCGCCAATACGGTACCGAGGTCGTCGCCGTCTGTTCTTTCATGCGTAGTAAAGAAAATGGTCTGCGCATCCTGCAGTGCGAACTGTGCTGTGTGGAATGCAGTTACGAGGTCTTGAGGGGCTGGTGTGGTCATGGTGCGTTCTGGCTTGCCTAATCTAGTTTGTCTAGTATTTCCGATATATGTTGTGCAAAGCGAGGGGAGGTATCGAGCTGGAATTGGATCCGGGGAATTATTTTCATTGCAATCTTGCGGTTTACATCGCCTTGAATGTCGTAAATATTTTTTGCGAGTACAGCAAGTATGGTGTCGTCGTTCCCGCCTAAAATAGACAACCACACTTTAGCATGGCGCATGTCTCCACTCACTTCTACTTTACTTACGGTTACCAAAGCTTTTTGGTCGCTCGTGTATTCGGCAACAATGGGTCCGAGCAACTCTTGCATAAGGCTTTCCATTTTTTCAACGCGTAAACGTGGTTCTTTGACGGTTTTAGGCATAAAAATTCTAAATAATAAATGCCAAGTGCAAAGTGGTTGTGGCCATACATTGAGCACTTGGCACTGTGTATACAACTGTGGTTACAGGCTTTTTTGTTTCAAAGTTTCTTCAAATGATTCAAGTACATCACCGACTTGAATCTTTATGGTAGTTTTCAATTTCATGCCGAACTCTCGCCCGCTAGCAACTTCTTTCGTGGCTATCTTGCTTTCTTGGAGTTCTAGTATTTCTGCGCGACCAAGCTCGGTTTCTCCTCGCCAAATGCTGAGCATTTTATTCTTGCGCAGCTCACCGCTTTTTACAATGCCACCAATAATCATTTGCCCTTTTTCAGTACGGAATAGGGCCAAAACTTCTCCTTTGCCAAAAGTATTGTGCTCGTATTCTGGTGTAAACAACTTAACCACGGCGCTAGTAATGTCTTCTAAGAGCTCGTAAATAACCTCGTACGAGTCTATGGCTACTTGCTTTTGCTTGGCGAGGTTGATGGCTTTGGGGTTGGTCTTTGAGCGGAACGCGATTATGGTTGCATTACTGCTGGACGCCAGGAGAACATCGGATTCGTTAATCTCTCCAACACCCTGGCTAATGACTTGAATAGTTACTTCGTCATTTTTTAGTTTACCGAGTGACTGGGAGATGGCCTCTAGGCTACCTGCTACATCGGCTTTGATAATCAAATTCAAACTCTTGCTCGTTGCGTCGCCTTGTAACTGCTTTTTTGTTCGCAGTGTATGACTACGGTTTTGTCGCAATACGAAATCTGCAGAAGCTTTTGCTTTCTCAATTTGTTCCATGCTCTGCAAAATATCACCAGCTTCTGGAGCTATGGAGAACCCAGATATCTCAACAGGCGTTGCAGGGGTTGCTGCTTTCAGCTTTCTTCCTCGCTCGTCTTCCAAGCTTTTTACACGGCCAAAGCTTCCGCCGGCTACAACTATATCTCCAACGCGGAGCGTGCCGTTTTGAATAATAACGGTAGCAACTGCACCTTTTCCTCGTTCGGTATGAGATTCAATAACAGTGCCTACTGTTTTACCATTTGGGTTCGCTTTAAAACCCTCTACATCTGCGAGCAGGAGGATCATGTCCAAGAGCTGCTGTATGCCTTGACCTTGCTTGGCTGAAACTTCCACGGCGATTGTTTTTCCGCCCCATTCTTCGGTTATAACCCCGAGGTTGGCAAGTTCTTGCTTAACCTTCATGGGGTTGGCGTTTTCTTTATCAATTTTGTTAATGGCGACTATGAGTGGCACATCTGAAAATTTAGCACGGTTAATAACCTCAACGGTTTGAGGTCTTACGCCATCGTCTGCTGCAACAACCAGGACTATGATGTCTGTGACGTTTGCACCACGTGCGCGCATTTCGGAGAACGCTTCGTGCCCCGGAGTATCTAGGAAGGTAATTGGTTTGCTCTGGTGGGTTACTTGGTACGCGCCAATGTGCTGTGTAATGCCGCCGGATTCTCCGCCTACCACATTAGTGCTGCGAATCGCATCGAGAAGCGTTGTTTTACCGTGGTCAACATGACCCATCACAGCAACGATAGGTGGGCGTATAACCAGGTTTTCTGCGACTTCGTTATTCAGTAGCTCGTGCAACTGCCCTGCGCCCAGGTCGGCGCCAGTTTTTTCTTCTGCAGTTACCTCAAAGCCCATGTCTTGGGCAATAATGGCCGCGGTGTCGTAGTCTACTTCTTCGTTTATAGTCGCCATAACCCCATTCTGAATGAGAATCTTTATGATTTCGGTAACAGGGCGATTGAGCAGGGTGGCGAACTCTCTTACTTTGAGGAAGGGCGGTATGTGTACCAATTTAGGACCAGCATTTGTTTCTGGGGCCTCACTTTTTTTCACGTTCAGTGCGTCGCTTATCTTCCTAGCCAAAAAATTATCAATTTTATTGCTTCGGGGGGGTATGGCAAAACCAGCTGCGGCAGCTTTTGTCCGGAGCTCGGGTATGGACATATTGAGTTGTGAGGAGAGGCTTGAGAGGTTCATGTAAAAAAATCCTTAATCCTTCATCGTTAGTCCTTAGCTAGAATGCTGTAGCATGGCTGGTCAAGGAGTAAGGATTAAAGATTAATGGTGTTATATATGGGTGTATCTGTTAAATTGTACAGAAAATGTGAGGAAAAAGCAAGCAAGCGAGGCGCAGAATTTAGAATCGCGAATTATGAATTATGCAACAAATGCCCGGATGTATGCTCCGGGCATTCACAATTCTGAATTCTCAGTTCAGAATTCTATATTTAGAAAGTTCGTTGTTTGCCAACAATCATCCTTTGTTTTCTACCGGTCATGGTAACTAAAGCGGGAAACTTGGCTACAGCTCGGCCAAACATGGTAAGTGCTGATCCTTTTGGCTCTAGGAATTCAACGGACTTACACTTAATCACTGTTGGGTTTGGGAGGTCCTCTAGTTGGCCACGTATAAGGGTGTCTCTGAGTTTTAAGGTCTCAGTTTTAGTCATACGCTCAATTAAGAGCAAGTCGAGAAAACCATCGGTTGGATTGGCAATGCGTTCTTGTTTAGATGAGGTGCTACGACTGTTAACCAGCAGGCCGCCCAGGCCTTGTATGTCTAGGGTGTAAGAGTCATCAATCTTAAACTTCCAGTTTGTGCTTGGTCTGGATAACAGTTGTAGAGTTTTCCATATACCTGCCTGCTCTAAATTGTGGCTCGTAATGCCAAATTCAAGAAAGCTCATAAAATGAAAGCCACCAGTGGCAGCAAGATCAAGGCTGACTATGCGCCGTGCCGCTATTATTTTTATCCCACTTTGTAAGTCGGGTATGCCCAATATGGTTGCTAGGTAGGAGTTTTGCGGGTCGAGCGGAAGAAAACCTAAAAGAAAGTCGCGACTCTTAAGGCCAGCCAGTACTTGGTTAAGGGTGTCGTCGCTGCCACATGCAATTATAGTAGTTGCTCCGCGGCTCGCTGCAGTGTCTACTAAATCGGAAATTGAGCGGAGTGTGGTTACCCTTCCTATCTCTCCAGAAATATTAAATTCATGCAACAAACCCTGCAGCTGTACTTGCAGCTGTTCGAATTTGGGCAATGATAATTTTCCTGGGTCAAGGATATAGTAGTACATAAGGAAAAATTCCTAATGACTAATTTCTAATGTCTAATGAAGGAGCCTATAAAGCATGGCTTTATAGTTACATTAGGAATTAGATATTAGATATTAGGAATTGACTTCGGTTTAGCTTTCTGGTTCTGGGTCGCCAACTTTTTTATTTGCCTGTTTTTCGGTGAGTGCGGCGCCCATGTTGCATTTGCCAGAAAACTGCGCGCCATCTTCTACGCGCAATATGCCGCAGCTAATGTCTCCCACAAGCCGCCCTGCGCTTTCTAGGACAAGGCTTCCGCTAACCTTGATGTTGCCTTGTACTTCTCCAGAAATGGTACAGTTTCCGGCCAAAATGTCTGCGGTAATTTTTGCTGATTCTCCCACGTATACATTTTGGGTGGTTTTAACCTTACCATTCACTTGGCCTTCGATGCGTATGTTTCCTTCGGAGTTAAGATCTCCTTGAATTTTTACGGAAGGGCCAACTACTGTTTCAGCAGCATTTGAGCCATTATCTTCATGTTTATCCATAAGGGGTGCCTTTTTGGGCGTTTAATAGCGAGGTATTTGTAGTATGCCGTGGCGCTATTGTACCATCGTTATCCATTGCTTTCAAATTGATTTTTTGTTATGTTTACTGTGTTATAAATTACAAACGGAACTCTATTGTATGTCAAAAAAGAAGCATTCTCAGGGAAACAACGCAGAATCTGTGCATAGCGCCGCTGAGGCGGCAGAGTATAAAATTATTGGACACGATCTTTCACGCGTACTCATTCTCAATGCTGTGTATTTAGCAGGGTTACTCGTTATCTATTATACAAACCAAAGCTCCCATTATTTAGAGCACTTTTTTAGTCGTATATTCCATTGGTAATATTTCTACGACCTATAAAACACCACCTTTTGGGTGGTGTTTTATATTTGATACGTAAGGTTGTAATCTAGAAAGAATAGAACTATGGAGAAGTGCCCGCTCGCGGTTGAGCTTTAATCCCTTAAGGCTCGTTCCAGTGCTCGCCTAACGAATGCGAGGTGAATCGTGTTAGGTCTGGTGCTATTTTATGCCTAGAAGGCTCTTATGAAATTTCGCTTGTGGCGGATCGACCCCTTCGGACCTGCATATGGCTAACCCACCAAACCAAAGAAAACGTCTCACTTGTGTGAGACGTTTTCTTTGGTGGACCTATGGAGAATCGCCCGCCCACGGTGGACTTTCTTTCCGCCTGTGGCGGAATCAAGTCTCACCTAACGCGGGCCCGCCGTTATTTCATGCTCCAAGTATTCGCATGAAATTCCCGTGGTACGGGACCACTCCCTTCAATTCTCCCGCGGTATACCCAACCAACATAAAAACGCCAATGAATGGCGTTTTTATGTTGGTGGACCTATGGAGAATCGAACTCCACACTCATCCATGCCATGGATGCGTATTACCACTATACTATAGGCCCTTTGTAATACTGATTGCGTGCGTATTGTACCGTAGCGCGCCAGGGTAGTCAATCCTACTATCGCAGTAGGCTGGTTGGTTTTGTGTTTGGAAGTCTTTGTTGTTGAGTTTGTTGTAGGAGTTGTCTCCAACTGTCTACTTCTCTTCTAAATGCAGGGATAATGCCGATGATGTTTAGCGCCCATCCCAGTACGACCAGTGCAATAACAAAGCCAATCACATATCCAAAACCCGTAAATAGTCCATGAAGCAGCGAGCGCCACCACGAAGTACCTCGTTGAATTCGAATTAAGTTATTGTTTAAATTTTCTAGATGTTTTCTGAGCTCTGGGTCTATCATTTTGTTTTATACTTAGAGTTTATTTTACCAAACTATTCGCAATGTATCTACATTGGTGTGGTGGCTTCGGTGTAGTGGGCGCGTATTGTTGCTCTGAACTTACAAGCATTAAGTCTTGAGCTCGTTGTGTGAATAGCGTTCTCTAATTGTTTTTTCTGATTAAACTTCACCACGCACCATTGGTCTCTTTGGTAGGAATCGAACCTACATTTATACGTTATCCGACTTCGCTAAAGCTATGTCGGACAATGGGAGTGTTTTGTTCCTCGCCCGCCTGACTAGTCTGGTGACCTCGATAGGAATCGAACCTATATCGGCGCGTTAGGAGTGCGCTGCTCTATCCATTGAGCTACAAGGCCAACAGGCTGGTCGGGCGGGTATTTTTGGAACAACGAGGAGTTCGGGCGTGCGGGGCTATGTCATTGATTTCTGCTTTCTTAAGAGCCTTTTGTGCTCTGGGGTCTCCACAAGGCTTTGTATCGCTCAAAGCAGTAAGGAAAGTGCAGAAATATGGTTAACTTAGGCAATTGTAACACGAAATGGAGTCTAAATCTTTTCTGGTTGCTATTTAGAGCTGGCCCTTAAGTCCGACGATGGTCTACAATTAGCCCATGCGCCATCTTGGGTATCCCCTAAAAACACTGTTTTCGTACGAATCTTTTTCTCTGCTGCTCGCTGGAGTGACGAGGCTGTTTTTTGTTTTTTTGGTGATATTTCTATTTTTCAATGTGAGATACGAGTATGTAGCTAGTTTTTCCTATATTTTAGGTGAAAAAAAGGATTTTACCATAATATTCTTGTATATAAGCGACATAATATTATTTCTACTATGTTTATGCGCAATATTTGTATACATTCAAAAGCACAGAGGTCTCACCACGTGGAATTGGCGTGAGTATGGTTTGTTTGGTCCTCTTAGTCTGCTAATTTTGGCTTTGGTCTCCTATCTGATCCGTTTCGAAAAGCTCACATTACCTATTATTTCTTTATATTATCTACTATATCTTACAAAAGGTATTGTTTTACATGAAACAATAAAATCATTTGGATATAAACTATATGGTACTTTTAGTCGGGTTTTTCTTGTATTGCTCGCGCTGGTGTCTTTGCTTTCTATATACCAGTTCGCCAATCAAACAGATTTAGGTTTGCAAGTGCTAGGGGAGTCTGTGGTTGGTCCTTACGGATGGGGTGTGGCAAAAGTAGAGGCGTTAGGGCAATTTTTCCTTCGCAGTTATGGGACATTTCCCCACCCGAACATCCTAGGTGCGTTTTTAGTCTTAGGTATACTGTGCGCAGTCGGGAACACCCTAGAAAACTCCAAGAATCATCACAGGATAAGGTGCTTAGGAGGAATCTTACTCATAAATCTATACATTTTTGCTTTATTTTTAACTTTTTCTAGGGCTGCTTGGTTAGGGGCTGCGGTAGGCTTGTCTTTGTATGTTGTTTTCACGTGGAACATAAGGCACAAGGTGGAAAAATACCGGTATTATTTAGTTTTTTCATCAATAGCTCTTAGTGCGGCAACTATTTGTTTACTCATGTTGCCTTTTATTAAGCAGCGGGGAGATATTTTTGACAAGGCTTACAAAGAACGAAGAAGCTATAATTCCTCTGCAGGGCAGATGATACGTGAGCACCCTTTTCTTGGACTTGGCCCAGGAGAGTCAGTGCTTCACATGGAACAATATTTAGGCAAGGGGACTAAGCCTTGGGAGGTACAGCCAATCCATAACTATTATTTATTGCTTGGAGCTGAGATTGGCTTGCCAGCATTGTTCGTTTTCTTTGTGTACGTTTGGTACGGGTTTAGTATTTGGAAAAGAGCTGGAGCGAATCAGAATTTTAGGAAAATTACTTTAGGGGTTGGCTCTTTAGTGTGTTTGGTCTTAATGCTCTTTGATCACTATTTCTATACTTTTCAAGGAACAGTGCTTTTGTTTTGGGCTTGGACTGGTATGTACATGGCCGAGGTTGCACATGAAACAGACTTGGTACAGTAACCCGCTACTTTTCAAGGTGAGTAGATAGCAAAGCACTAGGCGTATTGCCTAGCGCTTTTGTAATTAAGAGTATCAGACTAATTATTAGTACCCGGAATATTATTTGTGGTATTCTTTGCCGCTTGCAATTGTGCATGACCTATATAATTGTTCTTCAAGAAGAACTCGCGCAAAATTGTGAGTGAACGTCAGGGGGCTTAGCGAAATTATATGGTTCGCCCGTTCTTTTAAGAGCCTATCAGTACCTGCTCCGCTGCCAATAACAAAAATTATTTCTCTTCCAAAACTGGTAATGCGCTCGATAAAAGCGGAAAATTCTATAGAGTCTCTGGTTACACCTTTCTCGTCAAGTAATACAACTACTGCATCTTTTGGTAGGCGCTTCAAAATAATTTCTGCTTCTTCAGTCTTGGCCTGCAGCATTTGGTCAAATGTTTTATATGAAACTTCCTTGAGCTCCTCGACCGTAATTTTACAAAAAGGCTTGAGGCGCTTTAAGTACTCGTCCTCTAAGTTTTTAAATGCGGCTTCTTTGAATTTTCCTAAACAAAGTATCTTTGCTTTAAACATATGTATAGAGAGTTGGGAATTATAATAGGTGCGCTACTGGATCGAATATTACAACGCTATTAGTATAATAGTATTTACCAATTATCGCATGCACCTTAGTGTCCTGTTGCGCTGTACTTTACTACTATAATAAGCTGAGCTACTATATCAAAGCATTACAGTACAGCTTGGTGCTGTAAGGTATGAATATTGCGGGCCTATAGTAAAGTGGTATTACGCGGCATTCGCATTGCTGAGGCGGGAGTTCGATTCTCCCTAGGTCCACCAAAAGCTCGTTTAGTATGAAAACCGATGCGCTCTAATGCTTAAAGTATCGGTTCTAAAATATAATTTTAAATCTATTTTTGTTTTTGGTATACGGGATGTAGTATACCGGTAGTACATACGCTTCGGGTGCGTGGAGACCGGGTTCGATTCCCGGCATCCCGACCAGGAACAAAAATGCATTTTTAAAAGACTCTATCTGCTTGATAGGGTCTTTTGAATATACTGTCAGTTATGCAAGTAGAGCTGGGGGCCTGTGATGGCGGCAGATGGCATAGCATAATCCAACTTTCACGGCTGTTATTTTTTTGAACTTCGTGTACAATACCCGCATGACAAAAGTTGGTGTGGAACAGATTGGGTTTAACGATGCCGTTGCTACTGAACCAAGGTTCGCGTTTAGGCGCTGGTTTGAAACTTGGGTTGACGCGGTTAACAATGGCAACCGTGATGTCTGGCAGCCCGCCTTACTCGATGTGATCACGGTCACCGATCTGGTGGATAAAGAACTAGGGTATGAAAGGTTTGTAGATTATATCACGACTCCACCCAAGCAGTTACGGATGCCAAGCGTGAAGGTGTCGATTGAGGACGGGTTGTACGTAGTACGAGGTTCGCTAGAATTGTTTTCTGATGGGTTCATGATTTTTGAGGGGACGTTCGAGACAGTGGTCCATGATATTGGAGTTAATGATTTTAAAATTTTCGGTATAACCTGCTATCCGCATTTTCGAGTTTCAACATAGAAATTTTTTATTTATATTTTTATACATTCTGTGAGCGCTGTACCCGGTTCGGTCTGTGAGGCAGCGACACAGAATTTATTTTTTGTTGCATATGAAACCTTTGGGACTTGCACTTGAGAAAAAATTTTTATCAAAAGGCTACTCGCATATTGTCGGGTGTGATGAAGTGGGTAGGGGAGCACTCGCTGGCCCCATTGTTGCGGCGGCAGTCATCTGGGGCGAGGACGCGGAATTAAGAATTACGAATCATGAATTAAGTAAAGTTCAGGATAGTAAATTGCTCAAGGCGTCAGAGCGTGAGATGTTGGCGTTCCATATTAAACATCATGCAGTCGCGTGGAGCATCGCGAGTGTCTCGCCGCAGGTGATTGATAAAATAAATATCCACCAAGCAAACTTGCTCGCGCTCTATCGTGCCGTAGAGGGTGTTCATAGAAAGTTAAAACATCATCGTAGAGACAAAACGTACACACTCGTGGATGGACGTTTCACCATACCTCAGTTGCACGACGCGCAGCAAGCCGTGGTGGATGGGGATGCAAAAGTTTTTTCTATAGCGGCAGCTTCAATTCTTGCAAAGGTTTATCGTGACGAGCTCATGATGAAACAAGACGTACAGTTTCCCGGGTATTCTTTTTCTGCTCACAAGGGCTACGGAACAGAAGTGCACCGAACAGCAATTGCTACTTTGGGACTTACCTCTATTCACCGTAAAACTTTCTGTACGCGCATACTGAAACCAGGTACAAAATGACAGGCGCGTATGCGTGCCATGTAGTTCCATGTATTGATTCACGCGTATGAAGTGTTGACGATGGCCCGGGTAAGCCGGTATAGTATTAACGTTGCATGCGTGTTTAACATTAATATTTATTAATGTTTTACGCTCGTTCCACGCGATATCGGTTAGCCGATACGGTGCGCATATATATGGAGAGGTGCCAGAGTGGTCGAATGGGACGGTCTCGAAAACCGTTGTGCTCGCAAGGGTACCGAGGGTTCGAATCCCTCCCTCTCCGCCATCGGTCCGCCGGAGCGGACCTACGGCGTGACGCAGTCCGCCAGTAGGGATGCGTAGGCGACCATCACCATCAGAAGTGACTACGGCGTGACGCAGTCCGCCAGTAGGGATGCGTAGGCGACCATCACCATCAGAAGTGACTACGGCGTGACGCAGTCCGCCAGTAGGGACGCGTAGGCGACCATCACCCATCAAAGTGTGACGTAGTCCCCCGGTAGCCGTGAGAAAGCGGCTACGATCGTGTCATTAGAATCTGGTGTGACACAGTTCGTCTACTGACACAGAAAAACCAATTCATTCTATCCAGTCGAAGCTGCTCGGTGAAAAATCTGGTTTATGAGTTGTAGTGAACGTGGCCTGGCCTAAGAGCTTCAACCTTCTATAAAAATTAGTAGGTAGACCAAAATAAAAATATGTACTATATCTATAGTCTCAAGTGCAAAGACGGATACTACATAGGCTGTACTGATGATCTTAAGAATAGGTTTGTAAGGCATCAAAAAGGTTATGTGGATGCTACAAAAGAGCGCCGACCTGTAGAGCTTGATTTCTATTTTGCAGTACATGATAAACACAAGGCTTTTCTATTTGAGAAGTATCTAAAATCTGGATCAGGCAGAGCATTTATTAATAAGCATCTGGTGTCGGCAATTGAGCCAATGTCTGCACAAGAGAAGAAATAATTTTTTATGAGCAACAAATCACAGTTGAACAGTTTGTCAAAAAGAGAAATATTGGAAAGCTTGCTTGCGCGTCAGCAGCAAGATAGCACAACCATGAATCGTTTGGTGTTGGCCATTGCCCTCGCTGCTGGTCTAGATGCAGAAGCAGTTGCCCAAAAATTTGCTGACGCAGCAGCAACAGGTGAGTATGCAGAAAAGTTTAACAAGGCACTCGACTCAGAGTTTAGCAAGAGGCAAGCGCAAGCACCGGAACGTTCTGAGTCAACAGCGGATGCCGTAGTAGAGGCAGCACCTGAAGAAGATAAAAAATAATTTGCGTACAGAAATTCGTTGCACCATGTAACGAATTTCTTTGTTTGTATGTTTGTCTGATTTTTTTTGTATACCACTATGACCGAAACACTTTCAGGAAAAAAAATTCTTATTCTCTACACTGCGCACACGCTGGGTCACCAGCGAGTGGCAGAGAACATAGGATGGTGGCTCACACAGAGTGGGGCAACTGTGGCGCTGCGTGAAGTTTTAAAATCTGATCCATCACCGCTTATAAAAAAGTTTTTGAAAGTACATGTCTGGGTCAATGAGCGGGCGCCGTGGCTCTGGGCGTTTTTGTATGCCTGGGGATTTTGGATTGCCATGATGCCCTTCCGTCTCATTGCTGCTAATTTTCAAAAAAAAGAAATTGTAAAATTGCTCGCAGCGGAAAAGCCGGACATGGTCATTACCACTCAGACAGCACCGTCTGCCGTCATGAGTGTGCTTAAGCGGCAACATGCCTTTAACGGTCCTTGGGGTATTGCGTTTAGCGACTATCACTTTCACCGTGCGTGGGTGTATCCGCGTGGAGATTTTTATTTGCCAAACATAGAAGAGCAGAAGACTGCGCTTCTGGCCTTAGGTGTTTCTTCTGAAAGCATGTACCGCATAGGTCTGGCGCTGCCACCCTTGGCTGAAGTGGATAGTCAGAAGGTACGGAGGTTATTAGGTATACCACAGAGTGCTCGGGTAGTGTTGGTAGGGAGTGGTACCCTTGGAGTCCGTTTACCAAATGGGCTCTATGAGTTTTTAGAAGAGGTGCGGGCAAAAGGAGCTGAATCTGGGTTAGATATTTGGGTAATTGTTGCGTGCAGCAAGAGCGAAGAACTATACCGTGCGGTAGCAGGGCAAACAGGCGGTCGCCCCTGGCTTAAGCCTTTTGGCTTTTATGAACCCATAGCAGAACTGTATGCTGCGTCGAATGTTATGGTCTCTAAACCAGGCGGTCTTACCATAGCTGAAACCCTGCAGCGGGGTCTGCCCGTATTTGTTACTCACTATTTGCCAGGCCAGGAAAAACTGAACATAGATTTTCTTACTGCGCACAAAGCAATCATCTCTCTCTATAATAAACCAGCAAGCGATTGGGCAAGTGCGGTGGTAGAGGAGCTTTTGAGTGGCAGTCAGCATGCGTTTTTAGTTTCACAGCCAAATATTCAAAGCTTGGTTGCCCCTTCGGACCTAGCAAATTTGGCCGACTATGTGGGGTCATGGTTTCATAAGAAATAGACTTACTTCTGAGTAGTTTCGACTGTTTGACGGTTATATGTAACATGCGCTAAGATTTGATTAGATAAGGTGCTGAACAGCAATAGGTGTGCCTTGTGTGTGGGTATGGTTCTCGTAAGTGTGTCCCTTGCTCAGACGCTGTTTCGTACCAGATGAATAAAATTAGTATCTCCAAAGTAGAGAGTGTAAAGAGATTTGTATGCCTAAGGAAAAACGATCCTTTTTCGGAAAAATTATTGGTAGTCAAACAGAGGATGCCGAAATGCAGCCTGTTTCTACTGAAGACGATGTAGAAGATGAGGAAATGGAAGATTTGGCAGATCCAGAAATACTGGAAGAAGAAGTGATAGAAGAAGAGGAAGGTGTTTCTGTCGAGATTCCAGTGGGTGCACCGGAATCTAAGCCTGCTCCAGTGAGGACTGAGGTTAGCCAGCACGAAGAGTGGCTATCTGACTACGAAGGTCAGCTTAATATAGACATGTATCAAACCAAAGATAATGTCATTATTAAGTCAACAATTGCTGGTGTAAGACCTGAGGACATGGATATTACTGTGGCAAATGACATGGTAACCATAAAGGGCGCCCGGAAACGCGAAGAAACGGTTTCTGATGATGACTACTTCTATCAAGAGTGTTATTGGGGTAATTTTTCTCGAAGTGTCATTATTCCTGTAGATATAGATAGCGAGCACATAGAAGCAGACCTAAAAGATGGTATTTTAACCGTAGTAGTTCCAAAAGCGGCTAAGGCAAAAACTAAGAAAATCAAAGTAAAAGGCCTCTAAGACGTCACATCCCTTTACTTATCTCACCTCAAAAGAAGAGAGTAGCTACCTAGTAGCTACTCTCTGTATTTTTGAAGGTGTGCATGATACAATAAATTACTTGAAATAATGAGCAATATGGCAAAAAAGAAAAAAGAAACAGCAAAAAACAAAGGTGCTTCAAAAACAAAAGCTGTTTTTGAAATGCAACTCAGTCCAGATACTAAAAGGGCACTGGTGGTAATTGTTTTGCTAGCCATTGCCCTGCTCTCCATAATGAGTTTTATAGGTCTGGCAGGCGGTTTTGGCTCTTTGTGGACTCGAGCTGTTTTTATTTTGCTTGGTCACTTTGGATATATGCTTCCCTTAGTTTTGGGGGGGTTGGCTATAGGACTAGGTTGGCCTCGTGCCTTGGAGTCGTTTGAGGGTGAGTGGGGCAAAAGAGCTGTGCTTGGCTCTGCCATGAGCGTAATAGCTGTTATTGGGGCATGGCATATGGTGGAAGCAAAATTGTTAGGCCTTGCTGGGTTTGACGTGGCAACTGCTGGAAAAGGCGCTGGTCTGCTCGGGGCGGCTATTGCTGTGCCGATTGTTAGTATATTTGGTTTTTGGGCTGGTTTGCTTATAGTTGCAGTACTGCTTTGCATTGGCCTGCTTATAGCCCTGAACGTACCGTTCTTTGTGAAGCATAAAGAGCCGGCTGTAGCAAAATCTGCAGTTGTGGGTCCGTTGCCAGCAATTAAAATAAACAGCCCGCAAGACGCAGATTTTTCCGCAACTGAACTTTCTACTCCTGCTGCAGTGAGACCCCAACCCGCTAAGCCTGCAGCTGCTCCTACTGTGCAAAAGTCGGTCTCAGAAGCAGCTCCATTGCCAGATGCCGTTATTATTGAAGAGCGAAAAGACTGGAAGCTTCCCCCATTTGATTTACTCGATGACAGTAAAGCGCAGGTAGACAGCGGAAATATTGAGGCAAACGTTGCCATCATTCAGAAAGCACTCGCAGATTTCGGCATTGAAGTAGAGATGGGCGAGGTAAATGTGGGTCCTACCGTGACCCAGTACACACTCCGGCCGAATACGGGCGTGAAGCTATCGCAAATTGCAGGCCTGAAGAATGATCTTGCTCTTGCTCTTTCAGCTCATGCGGTTCGTATGGAGTTGCCTATCCCAGGGAAGCCGCTAGTGGGTCTTGAGGTGCCAAATAAAACAAGCCGCATTGTGTCCCTCCGTGAAGTTCTGCAAACGACTGACTTTATCAATCATCAGAGCAGGCTCGCCTTTGCCCTTGGGAGAGACGTAGCCGGTAAGCCGCAAATTGCAGATTTGGCAAAAATGCCTCATTTACTCATAGCTGGTAGTACTGGAACGGGTAAAAGTGTAGCGCTAAATACGTTTATTATAAGTTTGTTATACCGAAATACGCCGCAGGATGTGAAGCTAATAATGGTAGATCCTAAGCGGGTTGAAATGACGCTGTATAATGGTATACCACACTTACTTACTCCTCCCATCACTGAACCAGAAAAAGCAGTAAACGCGCTTAAGTGGGCAGTAAGTGAGATGGATAGGCGCTATAAATTATTGGCAGAAGCGAAGAAACGCAATATATTGGAATACAATGCCACTGCTGGCCTGCCATTGTCCTATGTGGTTATTGTGGTAGATGAGTTGGCAGATCTTATGGCGGTCGCGCAGGCCGATATTGAGGCAGCCATTGTACGGCTTGCTCAAATGGCTCGTGCTATTGGTATACACTTAGTGCTCGCTACCCAGCGCCCAAGTGTCGACATTATTACAGGCCTTATTAAGGCAAACATAACTTCACGCGTTGCGTTTGCAGTAGCGAGCCAAATAGATAGCCGCACTATTCTCGATAGTAGTGGAGCAGAGCAGCTTTTGGGAAATGGGGATATGCTCTTTGTTTCTGCGGAATTTAATAAGCCTCGTCGTATACAGGGTTCATATGTAAGCGAGAAAGAAGTGGCAAAAGTTGTAGACTTCTTTAAGTCGCAAACTGGGGCAGTCATCTATAATGATGAAATTGTCCAGCGGCCAAAAACCCCTCTTTCAATTCCTGGGTTTGAGAGTAGTGATGGAGATGGGGACGACTTGCTTGAACAGGCAAAAGAAGAAGTGCTAAGGGCGGGCAAGGCTTCTGCTTCATTCCTGCAGAGGCGGTTAAAGGTGGGGTATGCGCGCGCTGCTCGCTTACTCGATTTGCTCGAAGAACAGGGCATTATTGGGCCTGGTGATGGTGCAAAACCAAGAGAGGTATATGGTGCAACCCCGAGAGATGAAGGGTATGGCGAGGCGAGTAGTGCCCCTGAAGAGTATGAATAATGCTTAGCACCGGACACGTGCAGAATTTCGTTACCTTTTTACTTGTTTTGTCAGATGTAATAAAAGTGATTCGCCATTGCCCTTGCGGCCGCGAGTCACTTTTATGTATTTTAGTTCATTTTGGTTACGGTGCATGTGATATAATTAGCATATGGTTGATTTTGAAGTTCATAAACTTGAATTAGAAACGTTGGCGGAATATTTACTTTCCATCCGCGCTGATTTAGGTTTTACGGAAAACGAGGTAGTACAAAAAACTGGAATTACTTTAAAATTATTAATAGCACTTGAGACTGGCAATTTTAGAACAATGCCAGAGCCTGTGTATGTTGTTGGTTTCATAAAGAAGTTGGCAGCGCTCTATGAAATTCCGTGTGAGCCTTTAGTGCAACAATTTTATCGAGAGGCGCTCATTGCTGAGCACAATGATACCCTAGGCGCTTCAGCGGGCTGGAAGGCGTTAGCACAGCGATTGTCTCCTCTTCGGTGGACCTTGTTAGTTTCTGTGGCCGGTGGAGCTTTGTTTATTGCAGTATGCGTGTGGCAAATTTTTGCGATTGGCAAAGTGCCCGATGTCTCGGTTATTACTCCAAAACCCAACGATAGAATTCAAAGCAGTCTTATTATGGTTTCAGGCCTCGCCACTCCGGGAAGTGAAGTGGCGCTCAATGGCCAGACCGTGTTCGCCGGTAGCGATGGAAAGTTTTCAAGTAGCATAAGTTTCTTTTCTGGTACGCAAACAGTGACAGTAACGGCAAAAAGTCGTTTTGGAAAAGTCGCGACTAAAACCGTTCAGTTCGTCGTTGATGCTGGAGCGAGTAGTCCTATGGGACCATTTCTTCCCAGCGGTACTAGCGCCACTGCTCACGGCATTCCTACTGCAATGGTGCAGGGTGCAACTCGGTAATGATTTCTTCAGGTTACTAGGTCAATATAGCAACACAATAATATAGCAAGGGCGCGACTACCTTCGTACTAGTAGTTATCTTGGTATGTTGTTAAATTGTTAAATTGATATATATGGCAAAACCTACAAAAGCAAAGTCAAAAGTTCCGGCAGCGGATTCTGAAACCGGACGGTGGAAAGCCGTTGCAAGTGCACTCGATCAGATTCGCGATAAATTTGGCGAGGGGAGCATCATGAAGCTCTCCGATTCTAGAGCTCTGAATGTTGACACTACTCCAACGGGAAGCATTAGTTTAGATATTGCTCTCGGAGTTATGGGTATTCCAAAAGGGCGCATTATTGAAGTCTATGGTCCAGAGAGCTCTGGAAAAACTACGCTCACCCTGCACATGATTGCTGAAGTGCAAAAGCGCGGCGGTCTTGCAGCGTTTATTGATGCAGAACATGCACTGGATCCAGAGTTTGCTAAAAACTTGGGTGTGAATGTAGATGACTTATTAGTGTCGCAGCCAGACTCCGGTGAACAAGCTTTGGATATTGCTGAAACGCTGGTCCGCAGCAATGCTGTTGACTTAATTGTGATAGACTCTGTTGCGGCGCTCACACCACGCGCTGAAATAGAAGGCGAAATGGGCGATAGTCACATGGGGCTACAAGCCAGACTTATGAGCCAGGCACTTCGCAAGCTTACCGGTATAATGTCAAAGTCGAAAACTACTGTTATCTTTATCAACCAAATTCGCATGAAAATTGGGGTTATGTTTGGTAACCCTGAGACTACGACCGGTGGGAATGCGCTAAAGTTTTATGCGTCTATTCGATTAGATGTTCGCCGCATAGCGCAAATTAAGAGCGGCGAAACAGTCATTGGAAGTAGGGTGAAAGTTAAAGTACTCAAGAATAAAGTGGCCCCACCGTTTAAAGTGGCAGAGTTTGATATTATGTATCAACCGGGCAATTGGGGTATATCTGTTGCGGGTGATGACTTAGATACTGGGGTTGCACTCGGCGTGCTTGAAAAAAATGGTAATACCTATGTATTTAAAGATACCAAGCTTGGTGTGGGAAGAGAAAATGCCAAAACGTTCTTGAGAGAGCATGCAGATACTCTGAAAGAACTTGATGAAGCCATTCGAGCAAAAGTGAAAGAGGGTATAAGCCTTCCTGCAGAAGTGGCAGCAGCAGATGAAGAGTAGAGGGCTTAAGAATATCTAATTTCCAAAGTCAGAATAAAATGCGGTACTTTACGGTACCGCATTTTACGTTTGCTAAAATTTGGCATTAGAAATTCGATATTTGTAGAGCGGGTTTGCCACATATCTACTGTCCCGGTATCATATATGCATGAATGACAAGCAGCAAATCTATGCCAGCGTAGATTTAGAGCTTAGTGGATTTGATCCCGAAGCTGATGGAATTATTGAAATAGGAATACTGAGATTCTGCGCGGAGGCAGGTGCTCTGACCGTTATTGACTCGTGGGGCTCGCTGGTAAGGCCAACAGCTGAAATTCGGAGCCGTGTTTTGGGCTTGACCGGGATTGATTCTGTGGAGGCGAGTGCTGCGCCCCAGTGGGCGGAAGTGTTGCCGAAAGTGCAGGAGCTTTTAGGTGAGGCTATTATTTTAGGACACGGCGTTGATTTAGACCGTAAGTTTCTGGAAGCCAAGGGTGTGGTATTACTTTCTAAGACCATAGACACGCTTGAACTCGCTCAAATATTTCTTCCAACCCATCATAGCTACAATTTAGAAAATTTGGCTCATGAGCTGCAGGTTGTGCACACAACAGCGCATCGTGCCCTTGCTGATGCAGAGGCAACATATGGCGTTTTAGAACAGTTGATAGGGGTCTATCAAGGCTTGCCTAAAAACCTTCAAAAAACTATTCAGCGCATTGCTGAACTGAGGCATATTGAGTGGGCAGCATTGTTTGCTGCGGTAACTCATGCAGTACCTGTAAAAATAGCTGCGTCTGGACCGATAGAGGTAGGACACCACACATTGCCTGTGCTACGGAGTTCAGGGATGGTCGTTACAGCCCCTGGTGAGCAGTATCTACCAAATTTTGAGGCGCTGAGAACCCATATCCCAACGTGGGTGGTGGCTCTGGCAGAGAGAGAACGAGTGTTGGCGCTAGCAAAACATGAGCATGTTGAGCCGTATCTCGGCGCGTTTGAATCGGTATCGCCTCGGGCGCTTGAAGAATTGCACGATAAGCTATCTGAATTGGGGCCTAGGGAAATCACTGCCTATTTAAAAGTGCTTGTGTGGCAAGCTCGAGAGTCTTCTCACGGTATATTAGCTGAGCTAAATTGGTCCATTATTGGTACAGAATTAAAGCGTTTATTCACAAACGGCTTTATTTCAAGGGTTCCGCTCGGAGTGGCGGTTTCGGACTTTCGCTCCCTACCCGATTTTAAAGATGGAAGGAATGTTTGGATTGAACAGGCCGATAGCTATATTCAGTTTTTAGAGCAAAAAAGTGGGATGCAGGTGAGCTGGAATAGTATGCTCACTGCGCTTCGACAGGTGTATAACCCTGAAACTGGGTTTGGTGATGCCGCCCGTAGTAAGGATATTATAGAAGCAATAGCCCAAGTTGATGTATTTTATGCCCGAGTACTTCTTTTGTTTAAGCAAGAACTGCACCTAACTAGTGGGGTTGTATCTCCCGATTATGCTGGCGCGTATGTATGGTCCCGTATTACACAAGCAGCTGAAAATGTATGCGCCAAACTACGAACGCTCTTTGAGCGAACCAAAGAAACTTCTATTAATCGTATTACGGAGAGCTTAAGCGCTTATTTCAGTCAACATGCAAAAGAAACAGAGGTTCGTTGGGTGGAATTCTCGGATAACCGATGTGTGTTTGTCCTCAGGCCAGTAGAGCTAACTGAGGTATTCAGGCAATCAACGGCCCAGAAAAAAGAAATAGTGCTACAGACTGACGTGCGCAATAGTCTGCTCCAAAGCTATTTTGTAAAGCGCTTGGGATTTTCCAGTACCGCTACAAATGTTTCAGAGGAACTGAATGCTCCTATTTTTCAGCGTGAACTTACTGTAATAGACGAGAGCGTAGAATTGGAAGTTTCGCGCAGGCTTGCGGGCATTCAAAATGGCATTATAATTTTCCCTACGTTAGAAAAACTAAAAAATTATTACGATTTACACTATGCCAAGCTTACTGCTGCCCCTGCTGTCGCGGCGGTAGGGGTACATGGTGGTGCGAATAAGGTTTTGCGGAACTTTAGTCATAGTAAGAAAACAATAGTCTTGGCGGCTTTGCCTAGCCTCGTGTCCTTTCTCCCGTTTTCGCTGAGCTTGTCTCATGTTCTCTTTGCCGATCTTCCTTTGGTAGATGTACGGCATCCATATCAAAGCAAATTAGCAAAGCAGTATTTCCCCGATGAGCAAAGTTATAAAAGTCATATTCAGCTTTTACATTTTATTCAAACGCTTCGCGTATTTAACACCAAGGATCTCGCATTCTTAGAGCTTATGGCCCAAAAGAGTGATGAGCAAACGGCGAAATTTATCTTTGACGAAGTGTTTGGGTAAATAATGCTGACTTATCCACAGTTTTGAAAAATGCGATTTTTGAGAAATGATGAAAAAAATATGTACTGCACATTTCTTCTGCTCATGAGTATGAGAGAATTAGGCTCTCTGGTGCATGAGAATTGACATAAGTTGAGATCAATTTTACAATACATAAGTAGACAAAAGAAATAGCTCTTTCACAAATAAATAATAAGTGTCGGTTCTGCTTCGCAGGACTTATAATTGGACGAAGGAAATCTGCGCAGGAAGTCAGAATTAAGAAAGTAGAATTTCGAATTAAGTCTTAGTACATAATTTTAGATTCATACTTCGTGATTCGCTTTCTCATGCTCAGTTCTCCTTTAGCTCTTCGTCATAGATCGACCAGTCCGATCTGACTGTATAAAATAAAAATCAAAATGTAGGTACTTTCCGCTTTTGCGGATCAAAAATCAAAAAAATCAAAAATCAAAAAAATCAAAAGTACAACTTATTTTAGGTGGAAGACCACCATAAGAGGGGCTTAAGGTTCAGTTTGGCACTTAGACTTGGAATGTCAGACGCTATCTCATCTTTATTGGTGAGAAACTCCTTATAGTGACGAAATTGTAACCTTACAACTCGGGTTAAAGACCTAGTTGTAAAGTTGCTCAAGCTATGGGGCTCCGCGCCTCTATTGGGTACTTTACAACCGTGGCCCTTAATAGGGGCGCATTTGCGTTTATAGAGCATATTCAGTATATTATCGATATATATAAATACGTTAGTCTTCGACTTATTTCTTTATATATACTTATAATTTCTATAGAATTGCTATGTTGCCAGCTGACTTTACAGAAAAAATGAAAATCCGCCTTATCGATATGAAGGCTAAACTAGAAGCTGAGCTTGCAGAGGTTAAGCCTCATACCGAGCTTGGTAATGATTATGATGATACGGCTTCCGAACTGCAAATTGATGAGGTGAATCAAGACGTCATTGCTCAAATTACAAGCGATCTGGAAAAGATTAATGCTGCTCTTCAAAAAATTGAAGATGGTACGTATGGTATTGACGACGAGGGTAATGAAATAAGTCCAGAGCGCCTTGAGGTATTGCCGTACGCAGATAAGGCTATCTAGTAGTATATGGATACCAGTTCCACACATGTATCAACGAGCGAGGCTACTCCAGTGAGCCCGCTCGTTTGGTTTATAAGCACAAGTATTTTAGTAGTGGCAGACGTTGCGAGTCGTGCTGCATGTTTTTCTTATTGCAACTTCACTCTTACCAAGTACATTGGACTCCATCCGTTCAAGAATGAATATTTCGCATTTAGCATACCGTTGCCCTTGTGGTGCATGTATATGTTATACGGGCTAGTAATGACAGTGCTGGTTTGGTATGTTACTAGGCAATGGTTAAAGCTCGGAGTGTATATGAGAATGGCGTGGCTACTTATTGTCGCTGGGGCGGTGGTGAACGTAGGTGAGCGTCTGGCAATTGGCTATGTGCGCGATTTTATCCAAGTTGGTACCGGGTATTTGAACTTAGGTGATATCTACATACTCGTCGGAGTTGCATACTTGTTGTATCATAATAGTAGACACGCTCAGCGAACTGTCTAAATATCTACTCCTTTTTTCTCGCGCAGGCTCTGTGTCCCGGTGATGTATAAGGTGTTAGACTTTTGATATTTCATCGAAAGGTATGGTTTCAAGAATTACAACCGCAACCGTAGTTGGTCTTGATGCTGAAGTTATAGAAGTAGAGGCCGATGTAACAAATGGCTTGCCCGCAACAATAATTGTGGGACTGCCTGACGCTGCTGTTCAGGAAAGTAAAGAGCGAGTGCGAAGCGCTCTAAAAAACTCCAGCTGCCAATATCCGCTGACCCGTGTTTCAGTAAATTTAGCTCCAGCAGATACGCAAAAAATTGGAACTTTGTTCGATGTTCCCATTGCCCTGGCCATTATCTTGGCTTCAGGGCAATTTTCTTTTTCTGCTCTGCACCGCTGGTTTGTTGGTGAGTTGTCGCTGGATGGCGCGGTGCGTGCTGTGCCCGGTGTACTTGCTATTGCGCTTAAAGCTAAAGAGTGTGGTGCGCAAGAGTTGTTTGTTCCTGTCCAAAACGCAGTCGAGGCATCTTTGGTGCAAGGGCTGGCGGTGTATCCTTACGGTAGTTTAAAAGAATTGCTTGCGCACTTGCTTGCTACTGCCAGTATTGCTATGCAGCCGCCAGCAGACCTGTCCCTGCTTTTTACACAGACCTCTGTAGGGCTTGATATGGCTGAGATTTCAGGGCAGGAGACCGCGAAACGTGCTCTGGAGATTGCTGCGAGTGGGGGGCACAATGTGCTTATGTCGGGCCCGCCTGGTTCTGGTAAGACGCTTTTAGCGCGGGCCATGACTAGTATTTTACCGCGCATGGAGTTGTCGGAAAGTCTTGAACTGACAAAAATATATAGTATTGCAGGACAGCTTCCCGTGAGCGGAGTCATAACGCAGCGACCAGTGCGCAGCCCACACCATACGACTTCAAGTGTGGCCCTGGTTGGAGGGGGTGCGTCGCCTAAACCAGGCGAAATTACATTGTCGCACAGAGGCATCTTGTTTATGGATGAATTACCGGAGTTTCCGCGTAATGTTCTAGAGGCGCTGAGACAACCGCTTGAAGACGGAATTGTGACTGTTTCAAGAGCAAAAAATACATTTACGTTTCCTGCTAAATTTATGCTTGTAGCAGCGCTCAATCCCTGTCCGTGCGGGTATTATGGCGACACAAGTAAACGATGCATTTGTACCCCTGCTCAAATTTTTAAATATCAAAAACGTTTGTCTGGTCCGCTGCTAGACCGGATAGATTTGCACATAGATGTGCCGAGGCTGTCCTATGAAAAAATGGCCGCTCCGGCTTTGGCAGAGGCTTCTTCTCATGTGCAAGCACGGGTCCAAGCAGCGCGAACTTTGCAATACAAAAGATTGGGAAGCGCAAAGACAAATAGTGAGATGAATGTAGTTGAGATTCGTCGGTACTGCTCTTTAGGTGAAGCGGAAAATAAAGTTCTGTCTCTTGCAACGCAAAAATATAGCCTATCTGGTCGGAGCATTCATCGTATGCTGAAAGTAGCTAGGACCATAGCAGACCTTTCAGGTTCAGAGACTATTACTGCAGACCATCTTGCTGAGGCATTTCAGTATCGCCCTAAAGAAGACTAAAGGTCATTTCCCTTAGTCGTGCGCATGCCTACTCAATCATGCCAATTTCCATCATGTAGTCCCTATACTAAATACGAAGGCCTGCGCTACGCTGGAGGCTTCGGCAAGGCGAGCCGTCACAGATGGTTTTGAGGTTGCTCGAATGCTAGGCGAAGACAATCGCGGTTAGGGGAGGAGTTGGTAAATTGAGGTTGCGCTGTCTTCGTAGCGCAGAGAAAAATATTCTGGCGCTGCGGCAAGTACGTGTTTTAAGTATTTATTTCTCGAATTTTCTAAAAATATATAGTGAGCATGAAAGTGGTGCGCAAGGGTATTATGAATCATGGTTGGGTCCAGAGTGGTTTCGTTGGCAACAGATTTATAAAACAAGTATTCGTCTTTGTTCTGTAGGTACATGAACGTGGGATCAAGACCAACAATGTACGTATTGCGTTGGTTCCAATAAAAGAGTTGTGGAAATTCATCCCATTGGGTATTCCATACCGTACTTCCTTTGGGGCTGTTGTATAGTAACCAATCGGCCGCGGGTTTGTACCCTTGGGCTGGAGTTCCGTGCGTTAACGCTAGAAACGTTTGGGTAATGTTTTTAGCGAGTAATAGCATGGTGCATATGCCCATAAACATGCTTAACGCTTTTCGAGAGGTTGGCCAGGCACTAACGCTAGACAAACTGAGTGTGCTTAGGGCCTGAGCGTATACAGTGGTAAGAGTGTATCCAGAGAATAGCAACGCACATGGTATCCAGTACTCTATGTATCTGCCGCTCTTAAGCATGACGAGAAATGTACACACACTCAGAGCACCAAGCCAGCTTATGGTGAGGGCTGTGTGGGGTGCAAACTTTTTGTGGATGAGATTTTTTATAGCTATATAGAGGGCGAATATCCATGGTGCGGATATAAGTATATCCTGCGTGCTATCACGCCCAACGTTGTACGGTAGCCATTCGTAGCCCTGCTCCACAACGCCATGCAGCTGGAGTCCGCTGTCGACTATTTGTTGCCAAAGAAAGCTGGGGAGTGTTAATCGGTACGGGTGTGTAAGTATGCCGAGCCCGAGCCCTGCACAGATGTATACAAAAGATGTATACTCAAATTTTTTTGTGTAGAGATATACGCATATGGAGTAGAGTGCCGCGCACAAGGGCAGGAGTATGAACCCGCCGTAGAGCCATACCGCGACAAAAGCTATGAGAAAGAGGGGCCATGTGCGCTTTTGCGTAATATACCAGAGCGCCACGAGCAGCAGGGCTAAAAATAGTGGTACGGCTTTGACCAAGTTTAGCCTCAGAAGGAACGTAGCTGAGCCTGCCATGTATATGATGAGCCAGAGTGGTTTCCAAGATATGGTAAAGAACCGAAGTATAAACAAAAATGCAAGTAGGTTAACGCTGGTGAATAGTACAGTCGCCAGATGAAGCTCTGCTATAGAGGTGAACGGTTTTAGGAGAACGTGAAACAGGTGCTGTTGGTCAGCAAATGTGTGCAGCAATGTTGTGTTTTGTAACCATGGAAATGTGCTAGTACCGTGGAGTATCTGTGCCAGCGATGCCATTCTACCATGGTAAAAGGCGTCAGCGTCAATAAACACGTGACGCGAAGCATATTGTAGAAATGCTATGAGTATAATGCACCCAACAGCGGTGAGAGGAGTTGCGGGGTGCTTTAGTGTATTCACAATCGCTTTGTGTATGTTAGTACGCAGTGAGTTCATAATTTCTGTATTGTCTCATTTTAGTATACTGCATCGCCCCCACAGATACTGGTAATGAACGAAAACTGCCCTTTGACAGGGTGCTCTGGTTTCGTCATCATATAGAGGCGTCCGTAGGACGGAATTTTCAATTTCTCCGCCCAAGGCGGACCCGCCCGGGCGGGCAATTTCTAATTTCTAATGTAATACCTAAGTCCTATGATGATGCAGTCACTGTAGAACTGAAGTCTAGGGTTTACGTTCAACTATAGATTATGAGTCAAAAAGTTAAAAAAGCAGTTATTGCAGCAGCGGGTTTTGGCACTCGTTTCCTTCCAGCGACTAAAGCAATGCCAAAAGAGATGCTGCCGGTGGTCGATAAGCCCATCATCCAATATGTGGTGGAAGAAGTAGTTGCTGCTGGGATTGAAGATATTTGTATTGTGAGCGGCTGGCATAAGCGCAGTATAGAAGATCATTTTGATTATCCGTTTGAGCTAGAAAAGCGGCTTGAGGAGTGGGGTAAGCATGATTACCTTGAGCAGGTACGGGCCATTGCAGAAATGGCGAACTTCCACTACATACGACAGAAAGGTCCTATGGGAAATGGTACGCCTATTTGGAGCGCCCGTAGTTTTATTGGTGAGGACCCTTTTGTGTATTTGTGGGCAGACGAATTTTATATGAGCAAAGGTCCAAGCCGTTGCCAGCAGCTTATTGCTGCGTATGAAAAACTAAATGCCAGTGCCATCCTTGGTAGTTTCCGCAAAACTGAAGATAGGGACTACAAGCTTTGGGCGTATGCCATGGGCAAGGAACTAGAAGATGGAGTGCTGAAAGTGGCGCAGACAGTAGAAAAACCTGGTCCTGGGGTGGTCGATTCAGATTATGCAGTATTCTCTCCGTATGTGTTTGATGCAAGTATTGTGCCGGCCATAAAAGAAGCAATGGTGCGCCTTGAAAAAGAAGGGAGCGGTCGCGAGCTCTATGTGGTGGAAGGGATAAACATACTGCTCGAACAAACGCGTGATGTGTATGCGGTAGAGATGAAGGGCGGTCAGTTTTACCAATGTGGTAATAAATTGGACTACCTGAAAAGCATAGTTGAACTTGGTCTTGAACATGAAGACCTCCGAGAAGATTTTAGAGCGTTTCTTAAAACCTTATCATTGTAGTTTTAGTAGGTAGTAGAGTATAACGACCCTTGCTCGCGCAGAGGTCGTTTTTGTTTGCTATACTATACCTATAGTAGTTATAGATACATTATGAAACTAACATTCAAACAATTTATTAAACCCGTTGCAACTTGTTTGGCCATTAGCTTGCTCGCTGCTGGGTGTGGTGGCGGCGGTACTAAAAGTGCAGCGGTAGAGCTTGTGGTGTGGAAAGTGTTTGAGGACAATTCTCATTTCCAGCCCCTCTTGCAGGCATACAAAAAAGCTCATCCGAATGTCCGGGTTACCTTTGTAGAAAAGAACGCTACCGGCTACAAAGAAGAACTCATTAACGCCTTGGCTTCAGGTACAGGCCCTGACATCTTTTCTATTAACAATGCATGGCTTCCAGAGTACATAGATAAAGTTGCTCCGACTACGGAACAACAGTGGACGTTCAATGACTATAAAAATACGTTTGTAGATGCAGTAGTTAATGACTTTACGCGTGATAGAAAAATCTATGGCGCTGCAACATATGTAGATAGCTTGGCCCTCTATTACAACAAAGATTTGCTGGGTAGTGCTGGCATAGCAACCCCGCCTCGTACCTGGGATGAGCTTGCCCGCGATGTGCAAAACCTAACCAGACAAAACCAAACTGGCTACTTTAGCCGGAGCGGTATAGCCGCTGGGCTTTCCAGCGCAGCCCCCAGTGGCCAAGTAAATAGGGCAGAGGACATACTCTATTTGTTCATGCTCCAGCAAGGAGCGCAGGCCTGGTCCGCAGATGGTACCCGCCCACTCTTTAATGGTACGGTGACGAACAGCCAGGGCCAGCAAATATATCCCGCACGTGAGGCGCTGAGCTTCTACACCTCGTTTGCGAACTCAACTTCGCCCTATTACTCCTGGAATACCCGAAGTGATTATTCTATAGATGCTTTTGCAAACACTAGAGCGGCTATGATGATCAATTATTCATACGCCCGCGACCTTATTACGCAAAAAGCTTCCACTTTGAACTTTGACGTGGCTCCCGTGCCGCAGCCAAACTTGGACCAGCCAGAAGTGAACTTTGCCAACTACTGGGGAGAAGTAGTGAGTAAGCAGAGCAAGCACCAAAAAGAGGCTTGGGACTTCCTTAAAACCATTACTGGTAAAGATGCACTAGATAAGTACTATGCAGGGCATAAACTTCCCTCGAGCCGCAAAGATTTAATTGAGCTGCAAACCTCAGATCCGGATATAGGTGTGTTCGCTCACGCAAACCTTACTGCCAAAACGTTTTACCGACCAGACCAGTTGAAGTTTGATGCCATTATGGCTAAGGCAATAGATGATGTAGTATTGCGCGGTGCTTCTGTAGACCAGGCAGTATCCGAAGCAGCCAGCCAAGGCGGCGCTCTGGCAGTTCCGAGGAAGAATTAAGTATCTTACTTATAAAAAAGACCCAGCAAGGGTCTTTTTTGAATATATGTACTAGGTTATTCTAGTGTTTTGCGCAGTTTTGTGATTTCTTTCTTTTCAGCAATATTTTGAGACACTTTGTTCAGTTCTTCCAGCTGCTCAGTATTTTCTTTAAGCAGGTCTGCATACGCAGCGAGTTCAGCATTTCTACTTTCAAGATATTTCTGAGTGATCGCTAAAAGGCCGGGACTTTTTACATTTTCAACGCTTTCAATAAGTATTTTTTCTAACAGAGCTTGCGCCTCTGCCTTTTTCCCGGCGTCTAGAAGAGTTGAGTATTCCTCTAGTGCGTCATTGGTATTTGTTGTGATAGGTTTAGACGATTCCATGGGCATAGTTGTGGTTATTTAACAACTGTAAAAAAGTAAATGCTTTAGCTCGGTTGACTGCCTTCAGTTTTTTGTGAGCAGCCTTGACTGCTTCGTTGAAAGCTTTGCTAAATTCCTTCCCTTTGAGTGTACCGACCTTTGTTCTTCTAAATACAGGAGAGCTGAATATGCGGTCCATGTCGCCACTACTTATACCTTCTGCTGCTAAAAACATTTCCTGGGCGAAGTTTTCTTGAATGAGCTTCTCTAGTTTTGCTAGTTTTGTTCCGCGAGTCTTATTGTAAGTAGACCAGTTAATTCCAAGCTCAGATTGCCCAGAGACTCTTTGCAAGTGTTCACTGAGGGCCTCTTCTGCGGCAGCTAGGTCGCCTTTTTCGGCTTTTTTCATTGCGGCTTTATATTTTTCTGTAGAGCGTTTTTTTGCTGCTGCAGCTAAGGCTTTGCCGATAGCACTTTCTTCAAATAAAGACTTCCTGGTTGCGGCAATATCCTGTTCTAGGTCGTCGAGATCGCTTTCCGTTTTTACAGCTTCTGCTACCGACCTTTGTATGGTCTTTGCATCAAAACGCTGACCCTTCACAAGCCCCCTGAGGTCGTTTCCGCCACCGAGTTTTACATTTACTTCCCTGAGTGCGGTTTGCTCTTCGTGAGTTAGGGTGTGAGGATTCTCTAGTTGTTTTTTGTTCAGGCCGTTGACTATTTCCACTTGTTTTGCAAAGTGTTCAATCATATGGCTATTGCCTCCCATCTTTTCCTGTTTTTCTTCCAGCGCTTGAATTTTTTTTAGGTTTGCCTTGTGTTCCAGTGCAGTTGCCAAGAGTTTTGTAACGCCAGTTGGGTTTTCCCTTACTTCGTGGTCGACCTCAGACTCTATTAGCTTAAGAACTTCCTCGGGTAGCTGTTCGGTTGTGGTATTTTTTCCTTCAAGCTCACGCGCCATGGTTTCTCTGTATAGAGCTTTGAGCTCGGCCTTCACTTTATCTTGAACTTTATATGCTGCATACCGTTCTGCAATGAACAGAGCAGTGTCCGGATGTTTTTCTGGCTCTAAGGCTTCACGCTCTCTTTGCTCATCAAATCCAGATGAGTTTGCAAGTACCTCGTGAAACTTCCTGTCTGCTACGGCTGTGCGGGCATCGCTCGCTATAGTTTCTTGTTTGTCTTTTTCAATGCGTTCAGCGCGGGCATTTTTGAACTCTTCAACTTTTTTGTCTTTAAATTTTTTTAAGCGATCGAGTCCGCCTGAAAGGCTGCCCACAAATGAGCCTGCGCGTTCTGCGGCGGTAGGGGGTAATGTTTCAGACATATGTACCAGAACAAAACAATAATATTAAATTTATTATGGCATAAAATTTTTATTTATGCAAAAAATTACCCCCCAAAAATATGCCCAAATCATTGATTGACCTGGAATATGGAAATGTAGATGTCGTGGTATACGAGAGAGAATTTTTTATCAGCTACCGCATTTGTGTATATGTAGTCCAATAGTTTCGGGCTCCGATAATTTTCTATAAGTATATACGGGGAATTAAAGTCATTTCGAATTATGGAAGCAAGTATGGCATTGCTCCATTGTTCCGGCTGCTCGTCAGTAACTACGTGCCATTTGCGGTACAAAGTTGAGTTGTATGTATACATAAACAAAGGATCTAATCCTACTATGTACCGATTGTGTGTGTTCAAATAAAAAAGCTGAGGAAAGTGGTCCCATCGTGTATTAAAGATTATGGCATCTTGCTCTGTATTTTCCCTAAGCCAGTTGCTCGCACCAGTATACGATTCCACACCGGCATTATGTTTAAGGTCTACAATAGCGAGTTTGGTATTGTACCAGGCCATTGTTCCCGCGCACACAATAAGCAGTAAAGTGCCTAATGCTACTTGCCATGTTGTTTTTAAAAGTTTTATAAAACTACTTACGTGTATTCGGGCTACATAGGGGGCGCACGCAATAATTACTGCTATGCTTGCAGTGGGTACCCAGTATTCAATAAACCTCTTACTACTTAGAAATAGAAAAAACCATCCAACGCTTAAAACTCCAAGCCAGGTATTTGCGCTGCGGAATTTTGAGAAAGAAATTTTATTTGCTAATTTTTCTGCGCACTGAATTACTATGGTCGATATCCATGCACAGAGTAGGGGGGAGCTGTACTTAATAAGGCTACTAAAGCCGTACGCGTACCACTCACTACCTACGCTGGCACTATGTTTACCACTGAGTGGCACCATAAGCTGGGTTTTTAAATAGGGTATTAGCGCAGCGTGTTGCGGGTGGAGTAGGTAGCCACAAACCATGCCGAGCGCAGTGTATAGAATTATGTATCCTATGTTTCGCTTTCCAGTTTTTACTATAATGAAGTAACTCACTACGAGTGGTATGGTTAGTACAAATGATCCGTGCGCAAGTACCCACAGCGCTAGTACAGGAGCAAGTAGCCAAAATTTATTTTTGAGTAGGGTTAATATGGTTATGCAGAAAAAGAGCACGCCAAGCATACTACCTTTAACAAGGTTTACTCGGAACAGGAAGCCGCTACTTGCAAGAAATATAGTAAGACTCCACCAGTATGGTTTCAAGACAGTGCGTTCGCGGAGGATTACACCTGCGGTCGTGAAAATACCAAGACCCACCAAGACCGTTACTATTTGCGCCCACACATGAGTGGAATGGAGTGCTAAAAGTTTGTGATATAGAAACTGCTGATCGAAAAAAGTGTTTTTTAAAATGGTTGCATCAAGCCAGGGGAGCTGCGTTGTTACTTGTCCGCTATGGTATAGCTTTGCTATGCCAAGGTGGTACCAACCATCTGGGTCGCCAAAACCTGTGCCGGTGAATTTTTGAAGAAAGGCGCACAGTAGTAGCAATAGCGCTGCGGGTATCCAGTAATCTGAGTATTTTCTTAGGTTAAAGTAAGTGAGGGACAGAATTCTCATATTTGATATAGTATCACGAAAGTGAAAAGCTTTTTGGGCAAAAAGAAAGAACGCTTGCGGGTGTGACGACACACACTGCAAGCGTTCTAAAAGTTACCCATTCCGTTCCGGTGGTGGTTGTCCCTCCGGAGTCGGGCTGGGTGTAGGAGTAGAAGAAGGACCTACAGTCCTTGGGCGTGAACCCAAGGGTGTTGGCGTTGCAGTTGGCGTTGCTGTTGGTGTGGGTGTTGGAGTTGGCTCACCCTCAACCGGCGTTGGCTCGGGTGTTGGCGTAGGAGTTTCGGCTGGTAGAACAAACTTTGGTTGTTTGCCTTCCAGAAAATATCCATACACCGGATTTCCGTTTACGTCCGTAGTGTAGGGAGCTTTCACTACACCAGGGACAATGTCCGGAAAGTCACCACCCAAGTCTGGCCTGGCTGCAAGCGCTTTTTGCAAAAAGTCTACCCAAATGGGTAGTGCAACTTTTGCGCCCGTAGCACCAATGTCCTTGTTGTCGTCTGCGCCAATATAAACGACAACTACCAAGTTCGGCGTATAACCCAAGAACCAAGCGTCACGCGACGAACCAGTTTTGCCGGCCGCCATATGCGTGAGGCCCAAAACACCGGCACTGGCGCCAGTACCGCCTTCCTCAAAGATCCGCTGCATCATTTTGGTCATGATGAACGCTTCTTCGGAAGACAGTACTTGCCCGTAGTCCGTAGTCTTTGGTTCCAACTTGCTCACGCCAGGGCCAGTTGCTTCGCGGTATAACACCGGTGTAACTGGCTTTCCAGTTACGAACATGGCTGCAGCCCCCGCAATTTGCAGAGGCGTTACTTCACTGTTGCCAATGAAGCTTGCCCTGTCGGCTCTGGGCTTCGGCATACCAGTTGCTTGAATAAATTCTTGCACTGTACTTATGCCAAGCTCGTCGCCGATCTTCACTGCTACGTCATTGCTCGATATTTTTAAGGCATCGGGCAAAAACAGGTCGCACTCGCAGTAGCCATGTAAACTTCCGGGCCAGCCACTTGCTGGTTTGGATTCGCGAATTCGCCGCGCCCAGTTAAATTTGTCCGCGTCTTTGTGCATTGCTGCAGCCCAGAGGAACGGCTTGAACACCGATCCAGGCTGGCGCTTTGCATTTGTTGCGCGGTTAAACTGGTTAGCAACATAGTCACGCCCTCCTACAAGCGCGAGTACGTCACCGTTGTGGGGGTTAAGCGCCACGAGCGCGACATTGGGCGTTACCCCTTTGCGCACTCGTGTGTCCACCGTAGCCATCCAATCCTGTACTGCCTGCGTGGCAGCATCTTGGAGTGTCTTGCTGATGGTGGACTGGATATGGAGCGATCCTGCCTCGGCAGCGCTCAGATTCTCGTGGTCCTGACGAACACGTGAGTATACAGCGTCGACTGCATATGGCGCATCATCGTTGACGTTGCGTTGTTCTTTCGTTTCAAGCGACGTAGATGCAAGCACCTTTGTCGCCTGTTGAGAAATGCGAGATTTTTTCTTTAACTGCATAAGAACCTTTCGGCTCTCATCGTTAAAGCTCATCATATCTGTAATTGTCTCGTTACTACGTGCAAGGACTACTTGGGCATTCTTTGTCCAGGGCGCGTAACGTCCGGGACTCTGAATCATTTGCGCTAGAATGGCAGCTTGCCGTAGACTCAGGTCGCGCACTTCGCAACCAAAGTATACCCACGCTGCCTGCCCGATGCCGCGAATCTCCATACCACCATATTGCCCAAAGTAGGCAATGTTGAGATAGTATGTAAAGATTGCATCTTTGTCGGGTATTTCAATTTCTAGAGCAAGTGCGAGCAGTCCCTCTCGGATTTTGCGCCGATATCTTTTTTCAGGAGTCAGCAGAAGATTTTTAATAATCTGCTGGTCAATCGTGCTTGCGCCTTGCACGCTTTCTCCTGCCTCGTAGTTCGCGTCTACTGCGCGCATAACGCTCCAGACATCTACGCCCACATGGTCGTAGAATGCCCGGTCTTCGCGGATGAATATGGCATACGCAACGTGTGCAGGGACCCAGTTACCTGGTGAGTCTTTTTTGACTTCCGCGTCTACGTGGAATTCCACGAGACGAAAAGCCTTTACGCTTTTGTCGCTGCCAACCTCACGGCCAGCAAGTAGCTCAGGAGGCTTGTCGCCTTCCTTTGCAGCGTAGACTCCGGCGGCAATATTTTGCCTTGGAAGACCGTTACGAATGGTCTTTCTATCTTCTGGCAAAATAAATCCAGCCCAGTAAATCAGAGTGATTGCAATCGCTATCACCACAAGCGTTACTAGGACCATAAGAGTGGTAATGATGTTCTGAATCAAGCGCTTTCGCTTGAGTTTTTTTGCCAACTCTGCGGCCTTCTGCTTTGCTTCTTCTGACTGAGCAGATTCTTCGCTTAGGCCAGCAAGGTTGTCGTCTGTGACGACCGTCCTCTTGCTGGTTGGTTTTGGTTTCTTGGCTGGCAAAAGCTTTGCCCACCAAGGTGGTTGTTCTGTTCCTGGTTTTCGCTTTTTCTTGGTACTAAAAAACATTGAGTACCAAGGTTGTGTGCGCTTCCGTTTTTTACGACTCGAGCGACGTGACGAATAACCAGGCGTAGGTCTTCTATTACTATTCCTAATCATTGTTTTCCTCCTGAAAACATTTTGTAAAGTACCTACGCCATGCCGCGGCGCTCGGGTTCAATTCCTCACATTCTTCACCGACTAAACTATAAAAAGAATTATTATGACGAAATGAGGCGAACGGTATGCATGTTTGAATAAATCATGCATGCATACCACCCGTCTCATCACTATTCAATTTTACATAATATTATGCCATGCATTATGGATTATGTCAATAGTATTGTGTAATAAAAAATGGCAAGAAAGAGTTACTATATGCAAAAGGGTAACAAAAAAGAGCAGACTAACGGGCTGCTCCCATGTCCTTAAAGGACTCCGGTTAAATTGGCAATTCACAGGAAGCTAGAATAGTTTAGTGCAAGGGGCGTGGGGTAATGTAATCCTTATCCCTACCCCCCGACATGTTGTAGAACCGCGACTTTACCCCAATGCTTGGTGTAATAGCTGCGAAATCTACTCCATGCGCTGCCCCGTAGACCATGGCTCCGTGCTTTAACCCATAGGTTTTGAGGTACCGTATGAATTTAGCTAGAGACACGTAGCTTCGCCATTCCACAACAAGACTGTCCTCTATGTCTTGTATGGACTTGCCGTTTTCATTGAGACAGGCGTACTTGTGAATTGGGAAAACATTCTCGTGGAGCGGCGGGTCTTCCACCCCTGTTACTCGCCTGTTAAGGTCGCGAAGCTGCCACTGAAACGGGGCGTAGACCTGCACCTGTTTTTTGATCTTGTTATCGAACTTATCTCGTTCGGTGGGGTCGCTTAGGTTGTACAGACGACCTAAGGTGGCTATGTAAACGGGCATGCTTTCTTTCTCATCATACCCGCCTTCCATGCCGACTGCCTGAGGTGCAAGCTCCTCCAAACCCTTAAGGATCTTGGTGTGGCAGGTTGTTAGTTCTTGTATTTCTTTCTCGCTAGACTCGCCAAACGGCGACTCGTGAATCATGAGAAAGAAATCAATCGAAAGTCCTTCTGCCTCGGAAAGCGCGCTTGTTACTTCGCTCTTTTCGCGATCGTATTCTTTTCTGATTAGCCCAACACTGCTGCCGAACCGTTCATCGTTTCGATACTTCGCCAGGAGTGCTTCGATGTGGCTTGTAATCTTGTCGAGCCGATTTTTGGTGGCCTTGGTATCCACCTTAGATTCGACTACCAACGCAGCGCCGCTTGTGGTTGCGTTGATCGAAAGGGGCGGGGTTGATTTGGGGTTGTTCTTTTTTGCTATCACGGGCCTGCTCGAACCCTCTTCTCGCTTCCCTTTTAGGGGTACGAAATAGAGAAACAGGCAAGTTGTGATTCCCAGGAACATTGCTGTTCCTGAAACAATAAAGATAGTCCGTGAAGTATTTTTCTTTAACCGACGTTGCCGCCGGCTGGACTTCCTGCCCTTTCCAAAGAATGAGGGTAAGGAGAAAGAAAAGCTTACGCGACGGTTGCGTAACTGCCGACTGCGTCCAGATCTGTGAATTGCCATTATGAACCCTCCGATTCAGTGGTTTGGCCGGGTAAAATCCGGCTTTTCGTTTGTAATGTACTGTAACCTTGCTAAACGCATTATACGTATAATCATTATATAAGTCAATAGCTATATATATGCAATATGCTAAATTATCCTTTATATAAGCCATTATATGACACGATGTCTTTGAGCAAATACTATTGACAAATACCGAAATAAATGATATAATGTTTTCACAGTACATTGACAACTGAGCTGGAAGTGGCAGGCATGGCCTTTTTAAGCCAAAGAGTGAAACACTATTTTCTCTGGTTTTAAAAGGCCATGCGGGCCGATACTTGGGAGTACGCACGCGCGGACTCCTAAATTCTTTGCTTCTTGTGACCGCATGGCCACGGAAGTTTAACTTGCAACTCAACCTGTGGAGGGTATATGCCAGTGAATCAAATTCAAATTAGCGATGAAACTCGAAAAGCGCAGGCGCGCATTAAACTCGATTTCATCCCCGTTACCTTTACTACCGATCTTCAGAAACGCATTACTGCGTTAGTGGCAACGTTCGTTGCTGCTACCGGTATCGAACCGCTTTACAAGACCGCTGCGGGTTGGGCTGCGCAGATCTATGCTGGTTTAATCCAGCGTGTGCATCCTATCGTCGAAGAAGCGAAGTCAGAAGCCACGGAAGTGGTGGATGGTACGAGCTTTGGAGGCGAAGCCGCAGTTTACAGAAGCGCGGTTGAAAGCGCGGAAAAGAAGTACCGTGAAAAGGTCAAAAAGGCGTTTAAGAAGGCCTTGGGCAATGACCGCAGCAATTCCCGTAAGTTGACAGGTCTGAAGGCTGAAAGAACCGAACTCCTCGTTCGCATCAAAGATCAAGTGGTGCGCATGACTGGCGATGAGAATGCCCATATCCGGTCCGAGAGTAAAATCCTCGAATGGGTTATGAGGTCGGCGTTGCTTGGCTCCTTCTCTACCGTTGAATACTTGCTCGGCTTCGGCGCATATGCATTCTTGGGTAATGACCAAATTGCCACCGGCTTTTCCGGCGGCACTGTGCTGGCCATGCTCATCTTGACTATTCTTGCAGGCGAATGTTTTAGCCGTATGTATGCTTATCGGAGCGCTCTGCGAACTCTCGCGGAGAATTATCCTGATGGCTACTACGACTACGATGACCGTAAGGTTATCATTGTTCGTCCGAGTGAGAAAGTCGAACTCATAGCGAAGTCTAGTTTACGGGGGCTGATCGGTCTTAGCGTTATTCTGCTCTTGATGCGTATTGTGGTCGCGTTTATGGACCATGAGACGGGGCCAATTGCCATCGGCGGCGCACTCATTATGGCCGCGTTGAGCGGTGCATTTCTGCTTGTCGAACTTAAGATCGGCATGCAGTATGACGCCGACGCCTACCGTAAGTGGAAAGAGCTGAATGACCGCCTGGACGAAGTTGAAGACGGGATTGATGAAATCGAAAATCCGGATCCGGAAGCGCCGGAAGATACGACTGTACAGGATGAATTGACCAAAACTTTGACTGTGGCACACGAAGAATATCTGGAAGTGGTCCGCAACCCTGCGGAAACGATTGAAAGGAAAATTCGTGTTGAAGCAGCAAAAGTGGAGTTCTTCCTGGCTGTGATTGATCGCGTTGCAGAAGCTGGAAAAATGATTGAGGACAAACTGGCTGAGTTGATGGTGTTAATTTGCGAAGCGGTTCTGGCCAGTAATGCTGGTCTGGATCGGGATGCGATGATACCGAAGCGCAGTCAAGTCCAAAAATTGTTAACCGAAGCAATTGGTGCCTCCTCGGCCTTCAGTGTTTCTGAAGCGTTGATCGAACGCATGCGGCAGTTCCAACCGCCCACCATTATTTCCCTTGGCTTGCCAGCCGCCATTACCGATTTTGCATTTGTTAATAGCGAAATCGAAATGGCTGTGCGAGCTGAACTCTTGAATGAAGACCTACAGCAGCCAGTCGCCCTGGCTGAGGACATCTAAGATAAGGAGAGCAAATCGTGAGAAACAGTAGACGTAGTAAACGCAGTGGAAAAGGTAATGGGCGATTGGTGTTACAAATCATCGCTGCGATCATGGGTTTATTGATCGTGGTTGGTGGTATCGGCTACATCGCTTATCGTCAAATCAAGAGCCATACTGATTATAAAGTTGCCAGTGACGAACAGATGATTGCCCGGGATGCACTCAGTGATGAACATCCCACGATCCCATCTTTCTTCACTAAGCCTCTCGTCAAAAAGTTGTATCAAGGCGAAGGGTTTAAGGTGACCTTTGTAGTCAAACATGATCCAAATAATGGCTATAAAGACTCAGAGGAAGTCTTTGAAATCCAACCCTGGGAGAAATACCAGGAAACGTTTGTCCGGGTTCGGAGGAACCAGGTGGACGAACAGATTAAGAAGTTTCCGGAGTTTGTTGAACGCTTTAACGAAGACCGGCCCCGAACCATCCAACTCTACCTCTGTGTCGACGACACAGAAGGGATCAGTACCGGCTTGAAGAAGCAGGTGACTGAAGAAGTTAAGAGTTGGGATATCGCGGCAAAACTGGCCAAGGGACACACGGTTGAAGTGATTGCGTGGCCACTTAGTGACACGGAATTCACTCATAACCAGAAAGTAGTCCTGAAGCCAGACACTGACGATGTCGAGACGAAGCTGAAACCGCTATATACGTTTTTGTTCGGTGAAAAACCGGGCGACGTACAAGCGACAGCGACGTCCGACATTGCCGGCGGCATTAAGCGAATTGCCAGCGTAGCAGCGGAACATCCAGACCGTCAGTTTCTTTTTTTCGGCGACAGTCTTCAGAACCACAACGGCGTGCATTTTTACGGCGCTGAGGGAATGAAGATGCTTGAAGAGAAGAATTGGCCAAGTTTAGACAAAACGTTGTTTGACGACAAGCTTCCCGCCCTTAAGGATGCCAAAATTGATTGGTTTCCACCACAGGTGGCGGCGAGCGAATCGGCATTGGTTCGTAAATCTTTGACGTATTGGGAACACGTCTTCGCCAAGGCCGGCGCAAAGGCCAAGATTCACTGATAGCAAGCGGCGGTAGTTGCAGAAGAGAAATTAAACACTCTTCTTGCGACTACTGCCGCTGTTTTTTTATTTGATAATGTATTTAAAAGCAGCCATGTTATATGGCTGCTTTAAAGTAAATTATTTGAATATTTCTTCTTTTATGCGTTTAGCACGAGGGGATAGTCTACTTATTTGATTCACAAAGTCATCCAGGAAGGCCATATCTCCCTTGCCGGCATCCTTGGCCTGCTTGAGTGCTCTCAGCGCTGGTTCGTACTCTTGATCGGATAGCTGCTTTAACATAACACCCTGTTCAGTTTTGCTTCCAACTACTTCTTTGCGATGCAGGCTTTGTGCGTTAGTAAGGACAGCTGTTTGTATGCCAGTGAACTCTCGGGGTGTTGGAAGGCGTCGCAAGGTTTGCTCTACTGTTTCATTTATTGGTAGTGGAACTTTCAGCGTATCCGGTTGGCGTAGGGGTTCGAGGCTAGCACGTTTTGTTTCCGTGTCTATGACAACTGTTTTAATGGCTTTGAGCCTGTCTGAGTAGTCCGTAAGTAGGAGTACTGCTTCGTCCATCTCGTCTTCATTTTGTTCTAGGAACCGAGCATCTACTTCGCGTCCTTGAGTGGTAATGCGTAGTGTAAGGTCTGGTCGTATAGATGCCCTAAGCTCGCCATCCCATTTTTCAAATAGGTTTTCCGCCGGTGGCTTTACTTCTGGTGCAGCTGTCTGCTTAAGTGGTTCTAGTTCTTTTTCTATTTCTGCGCGAGAAGTGAGCTTGCCAGTGGGCACCCATAGTTCTGCTTTCCCAACGTCTGGGTCTAAATCCAAGCCAGTTTCTTTAGAGCCTACAACGAATACGACTTCAGTCACACCGTTTAACAGTCTGGCGTTTTGCGCAACAATTAGTAGGTTTGCTTTTATAATTATTTCATCATTTACCGTCTGTTGCCCCACATCTGGTATGCCCAAATTGCCAAATGATAGTTTCGGTAAACCGGGAATTTTGCCCCACTCGGCTAAAGCGCCTGCTTCTATTTGTGCAGCCTTTTCCTTTACCCCCATTTCTACTTCTTTTGTAAACGGGACCTCAACTATCTTAGCATCTGTTAGTTTGTAGTCAGTAGGGTTTTGGAAAATAACAATTTTGTTTACTCCGCCAGCGGTTTGGGCAAACTTCTCATATGGTGGTTGTAGGGGGATGTTATTTGTATATGCGTCTCCCTGTTTCCAGGTTTCCTGTGTTATAGACACACCTTTACCGTTGTTACGGTCCGGTCCCATGGGCATAGTCGTAAAAGCCTGCTCAGCTATCTTACGTATGAACTCAGGGTGCTCGTTCAGGTATTTGCTCAACTCTTCGTACGTACTTTTGTTCACGATAACTTCCGTGAAGAGCTCCTGCCCACCACGTGTACTGTAGTCTTGATAGGCGTGTTCGTTCTGCGCACCTGGAGCTGTTACAAAATAACCAATACGGTATGCTACTTCTGCTCCTGCTTTTTGTTTATTATATTGGCTTAAAGGAGTGTTGCCCGCTACTTTTTCCAGTGTGATAAATTCATGCAGGCTTTTATCGTTGGCCGCTAGTTCGCGCAGTGGACTTACATATGCGATGGAGGGATAGCGCTTGGCATCTGCCCTATTTTCTCCGAATGTTCCCACGAACCCAGCCGAACCTTCGGGGTGATAGTGCTGGGGTAAGCTGGTATACACTAAGTTAGCCGCGTTTTCAGGCTTCGCGAGGAGCTCAAGCAGTCTCTGCTCTTTTGCTTCTTTGGTCTCAGCCTGTTCTGCTGCTGCCACTGCTGGTTGCTTGGCTTCCGGTGTCGTTGTATTTCCAGCTCCAAACACAGTATCCAAGTCTGCAGCAGTGATCTCTCGAGTTGCGGGGATAAATAGTGTACTCGCAAGACGAATAACAGAGGTTTCTTCAAAGTCTATGTTTATTGTGGAAATGGTGCTTATTTCTTTTCTGCCGCCCAGCTGACCAAGGTTTGCTTCTATAGTTGCAACATTGAGCGCGACTTGTGTGTAGTTATATTGATTTTTATTAGGGGTAGGATCACCCACTTTTTTATTTGCAATATATTCTTGGTATCCTTGTCCAAACGCCCACACTATATCTATTCCCGGGCGCGCCTGTTTCCATGTTTGCGTTATGCGGCCAGCAGCTGCCATGCCCACTCCGCTTTCCCGCATAAAATCTGGTATGGCATGTTCGGCCGCAGATTGGGCTGTCTCTGGTGGTTTCGATGCGGGAGGTACTGCTTGGTGTTTGGTAGGCGTTGATTGTGTGGTTGCCTTAGGAGAAGCTCCAGATATGATTTGCTCAAGAGCTTGTTCCTCAATGGCGTTTCTACAGGGGACAACGAGTGTATCTCCTTCTTCATGCAATGTTGCTCGCTCTTGCAGATCTAACTGAACCAGTCTGTACTTGCCTAGACCTGCTTTATTCTTTACAAGTAAGCCCACGTTTATATCTATATCGCTTTCATGTTCAGCGACTAGCGCTAAATTATATACTCGCTCGTTTGGTAGTTTGCCTGCCGTAGCCTTGGCTGTTAACTCCGCATATCCAGTAGTGTCATATTGCGTTTTAAGAGCGGCTGGCATGGTTTCAGTTTTCCATAACTCCACTACCCTTGAAACAATCATAGTTCCTTTGCCCGCCTCAGTAAGGTATTCGGTTACTTCTTTTTCGGGTGCGATATTTTTTTTACTAACTGGTTTGCTGGAGGGGGTGATTTTACTGCTCTTCTTTTTTGGTGCAGTCCCTTCTAACTCGGTGAGTATTTCTTCAGCTCGTTGTCTGCCGTTTTCATTTAGGCTTACCCGGTATATGAGGGCCTCGTTGGACGGTACTCTTTTCCATCCCCATACCCTCCCCCAAGATTCACGGTTTTGTTCATCTATCCACTTCAAAAATTCCGCGCTGCTATTCCCCGGTTGCACTTCACGGTTCGCTCTGTCGTTCATTATATTTTCTGCCGCCCACATTGTTCTTTGGGGCTTAGGCATGCCTTCTACATCATATGGTTTTGCCAGGAGTGGGTTCCATTCAGGACGAGCTGCTTCCGTTTCGAGCTTGCTTTGTCTTCGGGTCTGTGGTGGTTTTTCGGGTTGTTGGTCTCTTTCTGGTTGCGCGGTAGGGTACCAATCGGCGCCTCTTCTTATCATATAAGTATCAAATTATTCACTAAAATCATTATAGCGGTTTGGAGGTGTTTGAACAAAATGTACCCCGATACCCTTTTAGAGGCCAACTTTGTAAATTTTAAGCTCAGCGTTTTGATATATATTTTTTAAATAGTCGCGTTCTTCAAAAGCAGCGCTGGACCATGAAGAGACTTCGCTATCTATAATAAGGTAATCTATGCCATTCATTTTGCAGAAAGTTTTGAGGGGATCGCTCTGGTTTGGCTCCGTGACTAGCACCCTTCTAAGCAACGTGTATTTAGCGTAATAAAATGCAGTTTGGTCTCCGTGGCCTATATATACTGTTTGTCCGGTTGTACCAGGGATTATATTTCCAAGGTTTGAACCAGTAGCAACTATGCTCCTAGACGGGGTGTTTGTTTTCAGCCAGTCTAAAGCTTCATGTTCTGAGGAGGGTATATAGTACGGCTGTGTATTTGTTTGGAAGGCCTGTACGTCTTGCCATGCAATACGGAGATTACCATATGAAAATAATAAAATAATGGCTATGGCAGTTGTGTACCGTAAATATGTGAATCTAATTTTTAAAATTATATCCCACAGTATATATCCAGCCATTATGGCAAGAGGAATGTGCAGCCCCAGAATTAGCTTTCTTTGGAACGTAATTTGTAGGGGTGCGTATACAAGCATGAGTAGCGCACCTGCCCAAAGAGCACAAAATAAAATATATTTGTTGCTAGTTTCGTGTTTAATCCAAGCAAAGAAAGCAAAGGGGAGTAGGGGCGCATATGTTTGTATGAGGGGTAAAAGTGGTGGCGCTGGCCGCGGAGGCTGCATGTTAAACCATAGGCCGAAAGCTTCGTTGTGGCTAATAACGTATCCTTGCCAGAGTATCGCCGGAAGGGTCAACAGAGTAAGGTGCATGAAATGTTTTATTGTCCCAAGATTTCGGTTGGAAAAGGCTTGGTATACAACGTACAATCCTAGTACGCTAAAGATAGAAATAATGTCATATGGATGTACAAGGATAATCGCGTTACACAATAGTGCTTCTATGGCCAATCGTTTCTTAGAAAACGCGGTATCGTTTTTTAGGAATGATGCGTATAGTAGCAACATGAGTAGCATCGCGCTTATATTTAGCACTGACTCATAGAGCGACAAGAAAGTAACCGCTTCTGTCATCCATGTATCCAGGGAAACGTTTGAATGGGTGATCCAACCTAGACCAGACGAAGTTGCTACTAGGGCCCAGATAAACCATGATCGAGATGTTGTAAGGACGAACCTTTTTATAAATATATAGAGGGAAGTAAGAAATGCTGTTCCAAGAAGAATGCGGGCAATATTGTACCAAATAATATTTGGTAAAGATATGATTTTTGCTACAAGGCCTATTACTAAGAAAATAGGATGAAATAGTCGAGGCCCATTATTCTCCGTTGTATATAGTGGGGCGAATAATATGTGTCCTTGTCTCCCTTGCTCAATCCATGCCAGGTAACTATAAGTATCTCCCTGGTTAATGCGGTGAACGCCTGTAAACGATCCAGGGTGTGAACGCATTGCGCCATATATATAGGGTAAGGAAATTATTACCATGGCTATTAACGACGTTGTTACTAGCAAGATCGTACTCCTGTTTTTGGTGTATAGAGATGAGAACATGTGGTGATTATAACAAAAAAGAGCGGGTCCTTTACGCTGAGCTATAAATAGCTTCACGTAAATTTCTCGCTCTCAGTTTTCCCTCCCTGCTCCTCCTGCAGGGTTGTTTGGTCGCGCACGTTATTTGTGCACGATCCGGATTGTCACATGGAATCCGCCAGAGTTGTTTCCGTCGGAATATCCATGCAGTGATTCAATGATGCGGAGCGTTGGCACGCCCGCCTCTTTGGCCGATTGATTAAACCGCGACCCAACAAAGTACCGGCTTGTGTCTTTGTTGGTGCCGATCCACATCTCCAAGCCTCCGATGTGGGCGGTGAATGGGCTGTCTACGCTGGGGTCGCGGTAGGCTGACCTCTCGCCTTCGGGGCTCACAGGACCGCGGCCAATGTTGGCCGTGCCTGTTGCCTCAATGCTGAGTTCGTCGCCTACTTTAAGCTTCAGCTCTTCGCCGCTCGCGGTGACCAGCTTGACGCCTTCCGCAACAACGGGGACGTCGGCTGACCATGATCCATCAGCGTTTTTGGTGACTTTGGCTTGTACATCTGGAAGCGTGCTGCCACGTCCAGAAGTGGAAGAGGATTCCTTTGTCCAGCTAAACCAGCCATGGCGATAGGCGTACAACCCAGCCAAGACCAGCCCGAGTAACATTGCCGCTATTACCACGTGGTTTCGCGTCAACTTAAAACTGAACTTCAACCCTTTTCCAGCGCGTTCGCCCATCATGTAGCGGATCAGGAACCTGGCCGCATACAGGATGATTGCCAAGCCAATGAGGACTCGGAGCCACCAATATGGGTTTGTGTAGTTTGCTGCCCGTTCCCACTCGTCCCAGTGGTATATCCAACCAAACAACTTGCCGTTGGTTATAGCATCAACCACCAGGAAAATTGTCAGCAGGACCTGGCTGCCCAGCGCCAAGCGTTGCAGTGCCTTTAGCCAGAAGCCATCCGCTTTGAATGCAATCGCCATTATGCCGGCAATAAGCGAGGCCAAGATGATGACTGCAAACTTCATTGGGTGTTCATGCAGCGGTGTGAGCGCTGTGATCTCCAAGAGAAGTCCGAAGAGTGCGAACAGGGCGATAAACGTCGTTATGAACGAGTCCCTCTGCTCCACGGTTACCCACGGATCAGATGCCTTTTGTTCACCCGGCGCGATTTCACGAACGGCGTCCACGCCTGTGCGGAGAGCTTTCTCTGCAGCCGTGAAAAGCGCTGCAAGAAAACCTAACTGCAAGGTCGCCGCATATGCACCCAGCATGATCATTATTGAAGCGCCAATCATCACGAAGTAACCAAAGCTGTGAGAGTACCAGTCTGAGGCCATCCCTCCCAGATAGACGGCAAAAAAGAAAGCCGGCCATCCGTAGAGGAAGATCATGAGGCGGCCAAGGTGGTACTGTAGTTCGCGCTGGGCATCCAGGACTCTTTCCTGTGTCCAAAAGAAGAAGAATTGTAGGTAGTCTTTCGGCATGTTTCCCCTTTAGGACCCTTGAATAAGGGCCCGGATGATGAGCACAATAATTGAGCCGAACCCGATTCCGAGAACGACCCCCCAGTAGAGGATTCTGAACCACAGCGGCGCTGTGGGCGCAGAGAGCCTCTGGCCAGGAAGTAAGGTTTCGGGTTGTAGGTGGAAGAGCTGAGCCAGGGTTGGCCGGTTGCGAAGACGATCCAGTTTTGCGGCAATGCGGGCCTCGCGGACCACATTCGCATCGCGGACTGCAGTCTCGCCGAATTCGCGGACTGCATCCAAGATACGTTCTGACATCGTGAGGTCAGCACAACCGGTACTGGCCAGTAAGGCCAAGCGTTCGGTGTCGTCCTCACAAAGTAGAAGTGCAGCAATTTCGTCGCTGCGGTGATTTTCGTCGGCGATACGGAAGTGGCGTTTCAGATACTTTTTCCTCATCCGGGTCACGGCTTCATCCGTGCTCGCGAGAAAGAAAATGGTATCATTTAACCGTGCCACGCCCGCAGGGCCATCAAGGTCCTCATGCAAACGTTCCAGTTGCTTACGCACCTGGCCCAAATCACGCAGAAACAATGCTCCTTCAGCAGTCATGCCCAATTTATCATCTTGCATGGTCATGATGCGCTGCGCTGCTCGAACATCGCCCTCTTCCAGTTTCTTCTGGGCAGCACCCACGACGGCTTCAGCGCCTTTGCCTTCCGCAAAGAGTGCATGAACCGCTGTGTTCGCCGTAAATTCGGACATGAAGTGTTTGGCCACGTCCCAGCCCTCATCAATAATCTTTTGAACTGTCGGCATAGCTCTCTCCTATGAGTACTTGAGGTCAAGGATGACCGGTTGATCGTTGGGGTGAAGCACAGTAAGCTGTGTTTCGTTCACCCTAAAGAATTTTAAGCGGATAGTTTCAATGCCCGCTGCTGGTGTAAATTTCCAACTCGCGACCGCGAATTTCTCTTGGGTCGCTGGCGGGGTTGGTGGTACACGCGTGATGGGTGTGCCGTCGGCTGCCTGCATTACGAACTTGGCCCCACAACTAATTTCGACTTCCTCGGGGTTTTGGTCACCAGCGGCATTCGCCGTTTTAATGGTGAGTAAGAACCAGGGGTTGCCGCCACTAATTGCGGTTTTGCCAGTAACTGTAACGCGCGACTTCTTGGACGTTGCCACGCTCACAGTCCCTGCGGGTGCAGGCGGAGCCTTTGGGATTTCGAGCGCTTTCGATGTAACGTTGTCTACGTCCTCCCGCGCGCAGATGTGCGTGAAAGGAGCGCCAGACAAGTTAACGGTGACAGAACCCCAGCCCCGGTTGTTAGTGCTGATAGTCACTGGAGCATCCGGCGTGGTGCCTTTCGTAAGCTGTATGTCAAACGCGTCAGCAGTCTCATCGTTCCCCAGATAGAGTTTGACATTTTTCACGGCAAGCCCTTTATTTCCTTTCCTTGTTTTTATTCTCAAGGTTAATTTAGTGGGGTCCTTGCCGATAATCTCAAAATCAATCGCCTCTCGGCTCTGCTGGGCCTGTTGACCAGGTTTCTTTCCGTTGGGCTGTTTGCCTTTATCGTCGGCCATAGCTTGCTTCTCCTTTCAAGAGAAATTGTTTACGGTTTACGCAAGCTATGCCAACAGGCATTTGCTGCGCGCTGGTATATGATTTATAACTATTTAGTTGTAAAAGAGCGCGAAACACGGACAATTGTCCGCTGGTAGGTGGATTAAGAATTATCCTACCAGATATATGGCTTACATAAGCCATAAGTCTCATAGGGCAATTCGTGTATTCATTTGAAACAACATTATAGTATATTATTGCAAATATGTCAATATATAGGTATACATAAACTCTGCTTAATTAAGCAGAGTTTATGTATATTATTGTGTTGGTGTATGCGCCAAAATAGAGCATAAATAAGCCTTGCATAGACTTAGCATTGTATCTTCCTTGTCTTGGTCTGGCTCTGCTCGGCTCACTGTTCCGTTTCGACGTGCTATCTATATATAGCCATAAGTATGAACCATTATTTTCACCTCCCAGATTTCATATGGGTCCTACAGAACTAATCCCATATCATTTCTACAATTTGTCTTTAAGTTTCGAGAGTCATTTACTGTACGCATGGAATATGTTCTGGTATAATTTTTTTAAAGGCAGTTTACTTTAAGAAACCAAATGCTTAAAAAAATAAATTGGAAATTTGTTCGGTATCTGCTCGCATCGGTTGTGGTCGCTGTTGCGTTGTATGCTCCTATGGCGCATGCCGCAATAGTTAATTGCGGCAATCAAGACGGGGGAGATGCAAAAGATGGGTGTAAGTTTAGTGACCTGTTTACCAGCGCAACAAATTTAATAAATTATTTTTTGAGTGGCGCTGCTGTTGTGGCGGTAGGTGGAGTAGTATATGGTGGTTTTCTCATGGTTACGTCTGCGGGCAATGCAAGCAAACAGGGTGCTGGTAAGAAAGCAGTTACGAATTCGCTCATTGGCCTCGGGGTTATACTTGTGTCGTTTCTGCTCATAAAGAGTGTGTTTGTAATTCTTGGCTTTAAAGGTGGCGCAGATCCTTTGCAGAACCCAACGCAATTTATAAATGGCCAGAGTGGAAACTTAATAGACTCTGGTGTGCCGAGCGGCGGAGGGAAATAAGTTCGTTAATGCATTTTCTAAAAATAAACTAAACAAGCTATCATGACATTTAAAAAATTATCTATTATTAGTAACTCCATAGCCTTGCTCGTAAGCCTTGCTACAGTGGCATCTGTATGGAGCGCACCTGCATTTGCCGCTGGGTGTGATCCAGATATATATTTTTCAATTACCGACCCAGTAACTGGCAACATTGTTACGCAAGCTCCTCAAAATGGTAAAGTTACGTTTTATGTAAAACTTACTCCGAAGGGTGACTGCTCGACCACGGTAATAAACGATGTAGTAATAAATCAGCGTCTTACCAATGGAATCACCTTTTTGGCAAATTTTCCTATTTCTGATAAAAACGGATTGCGACGAGGGGTTGTTGAATCTAAATATACCCAGGGCGTAGATGGGATCCTCGACACCACGACGGGTAAGCCAGTACAAGTTGGTGGGAAGTTGTCGCTTGAAGGGGCCGTCAAATTAGAGGGTGAAGATAAATACCGTAATTCAAGTCCCACGCCACTTGCTGCGGTTGCTGCTGTTCCTGGCGGAGGTGGTGGAGATGTGAATGCGCCAAACGTAAACACCCCTGGTGGAAACGTAAACACCCCCGGTGGCGATCCTAGTACTGTAGGCACTATTGGTACCATCTCAAACCCTATTGGCTATGAGTCTTTGGGTGCGCTTGTGGTGGCCATTATCCGTTTTCTACTTACTATGATTGGTGGTCTTGCCGTGCTGTTCATTATTATAGGTGCGGTGCGCATGGTTACCTCTCAAGGTAATGAAAAGGCCGTTACTGCTGGTAAGCAAACTGTTACCTGGGCAGTCATAGGTCTTATTACTGCACTCATGGCGTTCTCGCTCATTAGTTTGGTCCAGAGTTTAATAGGGCGTAAGTAGAAGCGACACTAATCAACGAATTTCACACGAATGACACGAATAATAAAATTCAACCATACACTACGTGCGTTTCCACTTTTTGTTTTTGTTGCTGGTTTAGTTGTGGCGATGTGGTTTACCGGTACAGCCGTGGCGCAGACAGGTAATCCGTATGCATGTCCTACCCATCCACAAATTCCGACTGCTACCCGAAACGGTACTTGTGTACAAGCATTACAGTGGTTGCTCAATAGTAAAATACCAACGCCTGCTCTAGAAGAGAATGGCGACTTTGATACTGCTACGGAAGACAAACTTACGTTGTATCAGAAAGGTGCTGGTCTAAAATGTACCGACGGTATAGCTGGGCCAGAAACATGGAACTCACTTATTCCCGGTTTGAATCAAACAGGGGGGTGCGCTGGTGGAGGAGCAACCACCACTCCTTCCGCGACAAACACAACTACGGGTGGAGTTTCTGCAGGCTGTAGTAAGATAGAGCAAAACTTTACTGAGTTTGGTGGCGGCACACCAGGTCCGCTTGCCAACAATTGCTATACTCCGGGTGAAGGAGTGAATAAAGTTATCAAAATAGCGTTTACGTTGGTTGGCATACTCACTGTTCTCTTTATAGTCATTGGTGGGTTTAGGTATATGACTTCTGCTGGTGATGAGAAGCGTGCAGGGAGTGGCAAGAAAACAATTCAGTGGGCGCTCATTGGTTTGGTGTTGGTGTTGTTTGCTTATGCGATTGTTACTATCTCCACACGACTCGCAACTACCAGTCAACTTTTCTAGCGCGCAAAAAAATTAAAATATTCTACCTCCCTTAAAATGTGATATAATAATTATGTAAAAATAATCCTCTAGAGTTTAAAGCTCCTAGAATAAAAGGAGAGGGGGTGAAAGTAAATTGAAACAAATGATGAAAAAAATAAATTGGTTGGGCGTTGTCCCAATAGTCGCAGTTGTAGTATTGATGGGTATCTCCATTATCGCACCAAGCTTTGCTCATGCAAGTCAAATTCCTGATCCAGGTTTGTGCACCAAGGTAAATGGACTCAACTGTACTAACTACACATTGAATGGTCTTATTATCCGTGTTATCAACTGGATATTGGCTATTACATTGGCAGTAGATGTATTGTTCATGATCATTGGTGGTTTCCTGTACATTACTTCTGCAGGTAACGAAGATCGTGCAAAGAAGGGAAGGACTACCGTTATCAATGCTATCATTGGTTTGGTAATTATCATCCTCGCATACGTCATTGCAAACGTAGTTTCTAGCTTCTTCTCAACTGAAAACTTCACCGCATAAATAAAATTCTCCGTACTGCGTCGTGTTTTTCTACTCATTTCTGTGAGCACGGCTGCAGCCACATGACGCAGTGCGGATGAATATATATTGCAAGTTGCAAATTGTAGATTGCATAGGTGTGAACCTTTCAATCTACAATGTGAAATTTACAATCGGAACCTGCTCATGTTCTATACACCAAAAGTACGCACATTGGTTGCCACGTTTATTCTCTTGGTAACCTTTGTTGTCCCACGCGCCCTGTTTGCACAAACAACAGGAACAAACGGAAACGTTCAGGGCGGTTTAAACGAAATCAAAAATCAGTTTAATTCTCAAAGCGAAATAGCGCAGTCGCAAACGGTAGGAGACCTCATCTTGTCCGTCATTCGAATACTGATTGGTTTGCTCATGGCTATTACTGTACTGTTTATTATTTTAGGTGGGTACCAGTACGTAACTTCTGCCGGCAACGAGGAGCAGGCCAAGCGGGGGAGGAGAACACTGACCTACGCAATTATTGGTCTTGTAGTAGTCATTCTTTCTTATGTAATAGTAAATACAGTGTCCGGTGCGGTGGACTCTACACAACTCTAAAAATGTATGATGAATACGACTTTGTTTAAAAAAATACTTCTATACCTCGGGGTTGCAGCAATTGGTGTATCTGTAACGTTTGCTTCTACCGCTGCAGCAATTATTGATATGCGGGCAACCGGTATGAGTGGGTGTGACACCAGTCTTACAACATGTACTCCGAACAAGGTGCAGCAGGGGCAAATATTAGTAGTACGGGCAACCGGCGTACCCGTGGACTCGCTCGATGCTGTTCGTGTTGCATTTAACTTCGATGTAGATAATGGTTTAGGTAATGCCCCGTACGATTATAAAACTGATCCTGTAACCGGGGAGACTAGCTTCTTTGTAAAAGTACAGGCTGGAGCTTCGGAGATGGGTGTGGGTACTCACAAAATTGCTCTTATTGGGCAGGGTATACCTTCGACTGTGGTTGGGTCGCTTACTATTGCAGCTGCAACATCGCCTACAGGTCCGGTGCCGCCCGGTCCGACCGGCCCTGTCCCGCCAGGGCCAACTGGCCCCGCTCCTGTCACTCCTGTTCAGTCAGATCTGGAGTGTGCTTCACAGGGTCTTGAAAAAGACACTGCGACTGGTCTGTGTTTGCCTAAGAATCCTTATGCGAGCGCTAGCCCAGATAGCTTGGTAAAAGCAACGAGTGTTGGGGATTTAATCAAAAAGATTTTAAACATCTTGCTTACCCTTGGCGGAGTAGTCGCGGTACTCTTTATAGTGCTTGGCGGGTATGAGTACATCACTTCGCGCGGTAGTGAAGAGCGCGCAAAGAGCGGTCGCAAGACTATGACGTATGCCATTATCGGGTTAGTTGCCATACTGTTGGCTTTCATGATGGTAACAGTAATGACAAACTTGTTTACGCAAGGGAAGCTGTTTAGTTAGAAGTCTTAAACAGGTAACAGATACCATGTAACATGGAGCATATAAAACATCTCTGCACGCGCAGAGATGTTTTTGTTACATGCTGCACGTGCGATGTTTCTTACAATTTGTTAGCTCTGGCTTTAACTGAAGGGACCTGGTAGAATATCCATATTGTTGCCCCTTCGGGGGTTAAATGAAAAAAGCCTTATATTTGTAAGCGCTTTGGCCCAGGTGGTGGAATTGGTATACACGCCAGCCTTAGGAGCTGGTGGGAGAAATCCCGTGGAGGTTCGAGTCCTCTCCTGGGCACCAGAAATAGAATTAAGAATATAGAATAATGAATTATGCACAAGATAAAATCGAGTGTTTGATTCCGATTCATAATTCTTAATTCATGATTCATAATTCTAGATTTTACATACCCTATGTGGAAAATTACTCGTAACATTATTATCGCGTTGGTTATATTTTTGCTTATCACCGCAGGTATTTCTGCGCTGTCTGGTGATACAAAAGTAAAGCCAGTCTCAGTAAGCGAAATTGTAAACCTTGCTAACAATGGCAAGGTTCAGTCTGTTGAAGTTACCGAAGACAAGGTGCTCGCTACCATAAAAGACTCAGACACTAAGCTCTCGGCTACTTTAGGAAAAAATACGGAGTTTGTAACCTTGCTCAAAGACAATGGTATATCTGCCGATGGTATTCGCTCTCTGCAAATAGAGTACAAGCAACCCGGGTGGGGAAGCTCCATACTTTCAAATATCTTGCCTATCTTGCTACCGTTTTTGCTTATCTCTTTGTTCATCTACTTCCTCATGAGGCAAGTGCAAGGGACAAATAACCGTGCTATGTCTTTTGGGCAGAGTAGTGTAAAACTTTCCGATGAACGAAAGAATAAAGTTCGTTTTGTTGACGTTGCGGGCGCAAAAGAAGCAAAAGAAGAGCTGAAAGAAGTTGTAGAATTTCTTAGGTTTCCTCAAAAGTTTTTGCAGCTTGGCGCAAAAATACCAAAAGGCGTGTTGCTTCTTGGTAGTCCTGGAGTTGGCAAAACATTGCTTGCCCGCGCTGTAGCGGGTGAAGCGAATGTGCCTTTTTTCCATATTTCCGGTAGTGAGTTTGTGGAAATGTTTGTTGGTGTGGGCGCAAGCCGCGTACGAGATTTGTTCCGCAAAGCAAAACGAAACAGCCCATGTATTGTATTTATAGATGAGATAGATGCAGTAGGGCGTCAGCGGGGCACTGGCCTTGGCGGCGGCCATGACGAGCGCGAACAAACCCTAAACCAAATTTTGGTTGAGATGGACGGGTTTGAAAACGAAACAAATGTCATAGTCATCGCAGCGACGAACCGGCCAGATGTGCTGGATCCTGCATTGCTGAGACCAGGGCGTTTTGACCGCCAAGTAGTGCTCGACTTACCAGATATAAAAGACCGTGAAGAAATACTGAAGGTCCATGCCCGCAATAAGCCGTTGGCAACAGACGTAAACTTACGTAACATAGCAGAGCGAACTCCCGGGTTTTCCGGCGCAGACTTGGCCAATCTTCTAAATGAAGGTGCCATACTGGCTGCCCGCAGCGAAAAGAAAGATATAGGTACAAGCGACCTGCGCGAAGCAATTGAAAAGGTTATGCTTGGCCCAAAGCGTGCAAGCCATATACTGAGTACGGCCGAAAAGAAAGTTACTGCATATCATGAAGGCGGTCACGCGCTTATAGGCGCAGTGCTTCCCGAAGCGGATCCAGTACATAAAATTACCATCCTTTCCCGTGGTCGCGCAGCAGGGTATACCATGAAGCTTCCGAGTGAGGAAAAGCATATGCAAACTCGCTCTAGTTTCTTAGACGAAATTGCAGCGCTTCTTGGCGGCTATGCTGCTGAAAAGCTGGTTTTTGGTGAGTTAACCACAGGTGCTTCAAACGACCTTAAGGTTGCTACCAGCATGGCTCGTAAACTTGTCACTGCATATGGTATGAGCGACGTTTTGGGTCCTATCACCTTTGCAGAGCCGAGCGAAACAGTATTTCTAGGTCGCGAACTGGGCGAACATACCAATTACAGTGAAACTGTTGCTACTCAGATAGATGCTGAAATTAGCCGCATAATGCGCGAACAGCTGGAGCGCGCAACCGAAGTGCTTACTACTCAGCGCAGTTATCTAGATGCTATTGCAACAAAGTTGGTGGCAGAAGAGACTTTGGAGCAAGAACAATTCTACGACATTGTAAAAGATATTGTTCCAAAAGATAAAATGGGCCCTACGCTTAATTCTGCTACGCCAATTGTAGAAGAGCCAGTAGCCGCTGTAGTTGCTCCTGGGCAAACTACAGAAGACGCATCCTAAATATACGTATCTTGCATACCGCTGGAAGCCTATGGTACCATACTTCCAGCGGTATTTTGTTTGTACAGCAAGTACAATCCGTAACAGGGGCGGCAGGCTTAGTGTGCCTGTACCCACGCTAAGCGCGGGCGGTTAGCTTCCGCCGACCCCGCCAGCTGGCGGATATGGCGGACGAGAATTGCAAATATATAGCTGAATATGTGTAGGCTTGCCCTACGTAACTTCAGTGAAGTAGGGGGCGGTTAGCTCAGTTGGTAGAGCGTCACATTGACGTTGTGAATGTCACAGGTTCGACTCCTGTACCGCCCACCAGAGTAAAATCCGAAGCACGAATTTCGAAATACGAAACAAATTCGAGACTGTAAACTTCAATGCTCAGGATCAAGGTCTAGAATTTAGAGCATTTGAATTTAGAATTTATTTAGGATTTCAATATTCGAATTTCGAATTTTATAAAAATTATTAATTTTTATCGAAGAGTCAAACCGTACTGTAACAGTTATTTCGGTCCGATTTGACGTTTCGATTCCAAAAGGAATCTAAACACACCATGATAACGAAAGAAGCAGCTGAGCGCGTACTCGGCATAAAAATACAAAACCTCGATCTCTATATATCTGCGTGTACGCATCGTTCGTACTTGAACGAGCATCGCAGTTTCCCCCTTCCTCACAACGAGCGCTTGGAGTTCTTGGGTGATGCTGTTTTAGAGCTTGCCGCAACAGAGCACCTCTATCGCACGTATCCTTACTCAGAAGGGGAGCTTACGAACTTTCGCTCCGCGCTCGTAAACTATAAAATGCTTTCAGAAATAGCGGACCGATTGGGCCTAGAAGAGTTTTTGCTTATGTCTCGCGGCGAAGCAAAAGACACTGGCCGTGCGCGTCAGGTTATTTTGGCAAACGCGTTTGAAGCAGTGGTTGGGGCTATTTATTTAGATGTTGGTTTTGAGCCCGCAGCAGATTTTATCAATCGAGAAGTATTGCGAGAGCTGCCCGGAATTATTGCTACAGGCCAATATGTAGACCCGAAAAGCAAGCTCCAGGAAATTGTACAAGAGCGCAAAGGGGTTACTCCAACCTATGGTGTAGTTTCAGAAACTGGTCCAGATCACAATAAAGAGTTCGTTGTGGCTGTATACGTTCAGCAAGCAGAGGCGGGTCGGGGCACTGGACCTTCCAAGCAAGAAGCAGAAATTTCTGCCGCAGAAAATGCTTTGAAGAACATGGGTATCTAGTTACTCAAATCTACAAATGAGACAAATATACAAATGTCTACAGATGCAGGATCTAAAAACAAACTCCTGTATGGCGAATTAAGCTATAAGCTTAATGGGTTATTATTTGCCATCCACAATGAGCTCGGGACGTATGCTCGCGAAAAGCAATACGGTGATTTACTGGCTCTAAAGTTAGATGAAAGTAATATATTGTTCCGAAGAGAGTGCATAATTGGCGATTCAGGAAATATAGCAGACTTTATTATAGAAAATGTTATAATTTTAGAGTTGAAAGCAAAGCCGTTTTTGCTTAGAAGCGATTACGAGCAGGTTCAGCGTTATTTATATATTTGTAATTTACAACTCGGATTGCTTGTTAATTTTAGAAGTAGATTTCTACAGCCTAAAAGAATTCTGCATCGAGATTATTTGTAGCCATTTGTATATTTGTCTCATTTGTAGATTTGGACTATGCATTTAAAACGTTTAGAAATTCAAGGGTTTAAATCCTTTGCGCAAAAAACAGCGCTGGAGTTTGAGCCTGGTATAACCGCAATTGTTGGTCCCAACGGAAGTGGGAAGAGTAACGTTGCCGATAGTATCCGCTGGATACTAGGAGAACAATCAGTAAAACAACTTCGCGGTAAAAAGAGTGACGATGTAATTTTTGCGGGGAGTGATAAACGTACACGCGGATCTTTTGCCGAAGTGATCGCTACGTTCGATAACGCAGATCGTCGTATTCCTTTAGACAGTAGTGAGGTTAGCATTGGTCGCCGTGTTGATAGAAGTGGGGAAAGCGAATATTTAATAAACGGTGCTCGGGTAAGACTGCTAGACATTATAGACCTTGTGCTCAAGAGCAATATCGGTACGTCTCGGTATACCGTTATAGGGCAGGGCACTATAGACCAGCTCATTCTTGCTGGCCCTGCTGAAATAAAAGGTCTGCTTGATGAAGCGAGTGGTGTTAAAACGTACCACGTTCGTCGGGAGAAAACTCTAAAGCGTCTCGACCAGACCGCGCAAAATTTGATGCGCGCCCAGGACGTGGTAAACGAGCTTGAACCACGCCTAAAAAGCTTGCGCAGACAGGCAAAGCGTATGGAAGCTCGTGAAGGCATTGAGCTAGAACTTAAGGTGTTGTTGCGAGAGCGCCTTGGGGGCAGCTTTTATGTGCTTTCAAATCAGGTCGCAGAGCTTACTCGTCGCCTCCAAGCGTTTACTGAGCAGCGGCAGGCAATTGAAGAGCAAATTCGAGCAGCACAGGAAAAAATAGAAAAAGAGGCTCAAGGGGAGAGTAGCGAAGCTGCACGGTTTGCTACACTACGACGCGATCTTTTGAGTTTACAAGAACAAAAAAATAGATTATTTGAGCAGCGTAGTATATTGCAAGGTAAGCTCGCAAGTGCGAAAAGTGGCGCTGCAGGCGACCCGCGCACTTTGCAATTGCAGGCACACCAGCTTGAGCTTAAGTTGCAAGCACTTGAGGAGCAGCTCGCTCGCGCAAACCAAGAGCTAGCGGGGAGCGTTGAGCAGGTGCAGCACTTGCAGCACGAGCGTGCCAACGTAGAAAAGCACTTACAAGAACTATACGCAGTGCTCGCCGAGCCAGATACGGTGGACCGAGATGCATTTGCAAAGGCCATGGATGGCCTCCACAACGCCGTAGACAGTTTTCTTGAGCGTGTCGAAAGCGCTCAGAACCTCCTACAAATACAAGAACTTACGTCCACATTTAAGCACTCGTATGCAGACTTAAAGCATACGGCCCATGCTGTTTTGCAGCAGGGTGGTGGAAAGTCTGTAGAGCGACAAGAAGAGCTTCAGAAGCTTCACGTAGTGAAGTCGCGTATTGAGCAAGAGCTTTCCACGCTTTCCGCGAGGCGCGCGAGCGCGGAAACGAGTGTGCGACTATTGGAAGAACAGAAGCAGGCACTGTCTCAGGAGCATTTAGATGTAAGGCTGGAGCTGCAAAAAGCATCGAGTACAGGTACTGATAGCTTCGTAGAGCAGCTCACAAGCGAGTCTACCCGCATAGAGCAAGAAGTGGCTACTCTTCAGGCTCGTATGCGATCCATTGAGGAAGAGCTGGCTAAGGCAGATGCAGGCGAAGCACAGCGCAGGCAGTTACTTTCTGAGACCGAGCGCCATATACGAACCCTCCAAGATGCCATAAGCAAGCTCAGAGACCAAGAGTCGGGTATTAATATAGAAAAAGCTCGGTACGACACCCAGCTTGAGTCTTTAACAGCAGAGATAGAGCAGGTCTTTGGTGCTGATCTTGGAAGTGAAGTCATGCGAACTGCTGCTCCGAGCACTACGCCGAATATAGACGAATCCATAGCGAAATTTAAGCACCAGCTTGAACTTATTGGCGGCGTAGACGAGATGACCATGCAGGAGTACCGAGAAACAGAGGAGCGCTTTACGCGGCTTTCAGACCAGATTGCCGATCTAAACCGCAGTATGGAAGATTTAAAACAGGTTATGGATGAACTAGATGAACACATTAAGACCCGTTTTAATGAAGCTTTCCATAAAATAAACGAGCGGTTTGAAAACTACTTTAGAGTATTGTTCAATGGTGGTCGCGCTCAGCTTACACTCGTAAGGGCCAAGGACGAAGCAGCTGAAGAGGCCCTAGAAGCCAATGAAGCTCCAGAAGCTGTAGGCACCAATCTTCGTCCAGAAGAAAAGTTAGTTCAAAAATACGAAGCTGGTAGTAGTAATGTAGTTGGTGTGGACATGAAAGCAACCCCACCGGGAAAGAAGCTTGCGAATATTCAAGCCCTTTCTGGCGGTGAACGAGCATTAACATCTATTGCCTTACTGTGCGCACTGCTCGCGTGTTTCCCTTCGCCTTTTGTGGTGCTTGATGAAGTAGATGCAGCCCTTGATGAGGCCAATACCATTCGTTTTGGCCAAATACTCGGAACTCTAGCCCACCAAACCCAATTCGTCACCATTTCCCACAATCGCGAGACCATGGCTCAAAGTACCATGCTGTATGGCGTTACCATGGGCGATGACAGTGTTTCCAAAATCTTGAGCCTGAAGTTTGATCAGGCAACTGAGTATGCGAAATAGAAAAACCTTGTACCAAGCGATGCTGCTTGATACAAGGTTTATGGTCACACATCCTCTAATCATCCAATTTAAATGTGGCCTTCGCTAAACCCCCTTCGCGCGGAACACGAAACGTTCCATGTTTCACTCCTTGCCATTTCGGGTCGTTCGGGCGCCTTGCCCTGATCTTTGCAACCCAACGTGTGTCAAACATGCAGTTGTCCTTATTGCAATCCCTTATTTCTATTGCGAAAGGCTCATAGCCCGCATTTCTCATAGCGTCTCGGGACGCAATATACACCTCGTCCCTGGTTTGACCGTGGGCGGTGATTGCCAGCATCAAGGCAATAGTAATTGAAAGCAGTCTTCTTTTCATTGAAACTCCTTTTTTATATGTGTTGATATTGTCGTCAAACTCTTGACGACTAATAGTTATAACAGGATATATTGTTATTGTCAACTCTAAATTGACGATAATAGCGTATTATGCTATAATTAAGCCATGAAATACGAAAGTTTGTTCAGCAAGCTTGGTTTAAGTAAATCTGCTACTAAGATCTACTCTATTTTATTGCAGCTGGGGGCTACTAAGGCTGGGCCGATTGTTAAAGCCGCAGGTATGCACCGGATGATGGTGTATGATGCTTTGGAAGAACTTAAAAAAGAAGGCCTTGTTTCCATTGCATCAAAAAACAATGTAAAGGTTTTTTCTCCAGCAGACCCGGACAAGCTAATTACTAAAGCGCAGGGTCTTTTGGAGGAAACGGAAGCAGTGGTAGATGAGTTGCGGAAGAGTGCTCAAATACCTGCATCGCAAATTACAGTGCAGACACTAGTAGGAAAAGAAGGGTTTTGGGAGAACCTACAGTTGTTGACTATGGCTTGCGGAAGGCAGGAACAAAAGATTATGCGTATAATTGGCGCGGGCGATGACAAACAGTATTACGACGCTTTAGGTAGAAAATATAAGCAATACGCTGAACTTTGCGAACGTTTACAAGTGGGCAAGCGTCTATTAACTGATGCGAGAGAACAGGAAGAGTTTAACAAAAAAGTTGTTCCGGGGACTGACTCCGAACTACGCACTCTTCCGAGCAACGCGTTCTCGCCCATGTACACTCGTATTACTGAGGAATATATCTCGTTTGAAATCTTTGAGCCGGAAATTACCATTATTCAAGTTCATAGTCCAATAGTGGCAAAGAGCTACATAGATTCGTTTGATTATATTTGGTCACAGCGTGGTCAAAGGGTCAATGCTTAGACCGAAGCCGTATAATGGGTTCCTTGACCACATGCTTATTGAGTGTTAGAATAAGTCTACTTTATTGATATATTTGATACATGTTAACTATCCGTTTTCAACGCACAGGTAAGCGAAATCGAGCAGAATTCCGAGTTGTTGTAGCTCCTAAAACAGCTGCTGCTCAGAAGAAATTTACCGAAATATTGGGTAACTATAACCCTCGCACCAAAGAGCTAACCGTAAAGAACCAGGACAGGCTAAATTACTGGCTTTCTCAGAAGCTAGAAATGTCAGCAAGTGTTCAGAACCTCTTTGTTACCAAGAAGCTTATGGAAGGCACCAAAGTGAAAGCTTTTACTCTTCCAAAGAAAGAAGCACCTAAGGTAGAAGAGGCTCCTGCGGCTCCAGTGACCGAAGAAACCCCTGCTGTTGAAGAAGCTCCTGCAGCTGAACCAGCAACCGAAGAAACTCCAGCAGCATAATGCCGGAACATGTAACATATAGCATGTAGCATAAAACATTTAAATATCCCGCCGTGCGGGATATTTTTTTTGTTATGTGTCATATGTTATGCGTTACATGCTACATGTTTTTGTTCTATGAATACATTTTGACACGAGATGAAGATTTTGCTATAATGCATGTACAAAAGTTTACAAATCCCTCTGGGAGTTGAAACACAAATAAAAAACAATTAAATAAGCGTTCCGAATTTACGAATCACATCCCACCGCCGCTAAAGCTATGGTGGGCAAAGTCGAATATGACTCTGTATTCGTGCTTGTCCGACGAAGTTTTGGCGAAGTTGGATGAGATTTGTATATTCGTTTCGCAAAGAAAACAAAAAGTATGCAATCTTCAGAGCCGGGATACGATCCTGGGAAAAGTTCTAGCGGCGCTACTGGCCAGAAAAAAGTGGCTGAGCGTCTTTTGTCGTTCGTAGGGCCACGCACAGCGTTCGCTGTGATTTTTGCAGGTATTTTAGTATCTGCTGCCCTTATTCTTGCTGCGTTTAGCACCGGTCGAGGTGGTCTTGCAGTAAAATCTCTCACTAGCATGGCTGGGTTTACCAACTCAAGCGCTGGTAGAGTAATAGACCCTGTAAATGGCAAATGCCCATTGAACTACAGGCTCGATGCACTAACAAGGAAGTGTATATTGCCTCTTCCTCCAGAGCCAACCCCTCCGGCGCCTACTCGTGCGCTAAAGCTTGATGTGGGCTTTACGCCGACTGTTGTCGCGCCTGGAGGCTCATATACTTTTTCTGCCTCATATGTAGATACGAACGGCGCTACCCAGAAATACTCTGGTCTTTTGGACGTTCAGCTTAGACTCTGCCAAATTGCAAATCCCTCATCTTGTCAGAGCAGTACTGGACCATGGGGTGACTACAATGTCACAAATGGTTCTATAGTAATTAACCTTCCTACAACAATAGGGGAGGGTATATATAACGCATCATTCATACCTCGCGGCCAGCCTGGATGGACATGGAGCAACGAAGCAGCAGTAACCGTACAAGCGACTTCGGTAACCCCTCCAACGGGTGGCCAGAAAATAAGACCAATATCTGCAAATGCTTCTCGAGCGACCTATGGGTCTGCCATGAACGCAATTGATGACAATATCAATACAACGTGGAATTCGGGTGATGGTGCTCCTCAGTGGATTGAACTCGATCTGGGGCAATATTATTCCGTCTCTTCAATGCGTTTTAATGTAGAAAAGACTCCAGGTGGGGAGGCTACACACCAAATTTATGCTGGAGCATGTCCTACTCCTACCTCTCTTGCTACTACATTTACTGAGAACTTAACAAGTAAGCAGTGGAAAGACGTATCTTTTTCTGCTGCCTCTGTCCGCTATGTTCGCGTGCTCACTACAGCCTCTCCTTCGTGGATTGCCTGGAATGAAATAGAAACTTACGGAACCTCGGCAACGTTCACTGGTTCATGTGATGGCGGTACGCCACCTTCACCAGTTGGTTGTTTAACCGGCTCCGTTAACCTATATAGCAACAATATTGCAGTAGGCACTACCACAACTGCAAGCTCCTCAGTCCCGGGTGTTGCTGTTACCTACGAAAGCAATAATCAGAGCATAGCGACTGTAAATGGTACTACTATTACTGCAGGGAATACCGCAGGAACGGCTACCATATCTGGTCGGTTCGTATATGCCGGTAGGACTTGTTACCTCACTAGTGCAACGTTAACTGTAACTGGCGGAAATGCTCAGGGTACTGTTAGTGCTAATCCAACAGATGTATATTTGTGTACAAGCAATGGTACTTCCAACCAGGCTACTGTTACCGTAGCGGTAACTCGTGGAAGCGGTAAGGTTGATGTGTCCGGCGCTGTAACCTTCTCTGGACCAAACCGGTTAGATGCTCCTAACACGTGGACGCAAGTAATTAGCCCAGGAAACTTTACCGGCCTTAACGCCACAGCAAATGGCCAGGCAAGTGTCACTATTAGTTTGAAAGACTACTTCACAGGTCAGACCATTGCTAGCAAAACAATTACTGCACGTATAAATCCTCCAAGTAACTGTCCTCAAGCTGGTCAGTCCAGCCTAACAGTTGGTACTGTGTATGCTGCATGTAGCTCATCTTTGAGCGCTACCGCAGATTCCATTCAGGCCACCAGCGGTACGGGTTCAACTTCTCGTGTTCTCGGAAATGGTCGCATGTTGTTTGCCTTAGACCCAAATGGTAGCGCTTCGCAGTCAAATGTAAGCATTGGATATGCTACAGACGGCAATAGCATAAGCTTTACCTTGGTAGAAGACGGTAGCAACCGTGTCCTGGCTGGTCCCGTCACAAAGATAGTACAGCCAAATCCTGCTTGTTCTCCTACGGGTACCATTACTCCAAATACTTCATACGTAAGCACTTGTGCCTTAAGCGGTCGTCCTGCAAGCGTAACCTTGAGTGCTGCTATTACCACACCATTTGGTGAAGGCGACATAGTAGTTGGTACTGGTTCTTATCCTGGTGCTTCATTCGGTCATGTGGTGGCCAACGGTGGTCCAAAAACATTCACTGTGAGTGCAAGCCAGATGGATATGTATTCTGGTGTAACATTCAACATTCGTTCTACAAGCGGTAGTTTGGTAAGCGGGGCAGGTGCGGTGGTCTATCGTGATGATAGAAACTGTAATACCTCTACTCCAACTGGTACCATTACCGTTACTCCTTCAACCTTAGCACTCTGTCCTGGCCAAAGCGGCCAGGTAACAGTGAGTGTCACATCAAATGCTCCTGGTGTTATTGGAGCTGGTGGTGTTATCTTCGGCAACTTCAATGCGCCTGGTGACAGTTGGCAGCGTACCGTTACTGAAACAACCACATTCTCAGGTAACGTTGGTGGGTTAAGCCCAGTTGCTATGGCTTCTAAAAATGTAACTGTGACACAGGCTAGTAACTGTGCGACCACCACACCGACTTATGATTTCATACTCACCGCTAACGACACCACAGTATGTGCTGTAACCAATGACACTGCTCTCATAGCGTTCAACGCTAGTGCGGCTAATATCCCCGACTCCTATCAGGCTAGTGGCAACGACCAAGTTATCGTCTCTAAAGATGGTCAAATCGTGTATGCAAAAGGATTTGTGTCGGTGCAGCCGGGTAGCTACGTAGCTGCGGGTTCGTATTCGGCTACTACAACCGGGGTATACTCTGTGGCCATGACTTTTAACGGACAGCTTCGTGGTGGTACCCCTCGCTTGGTCAATGTTTCTCAAAATTGTCCAACAGCTACTCCAAGCTATGACCTGAACGTTACTGCTAATGATACTACAGTATGTCCAATCATCAATGACAACGCATCAATCAATATGGCTGCTACTGCCTTTGATATGCCAGCAGGATATGTATCTACAAACGCAGATTCACTCACGGTAGCAAAAGATGGTCAGATTGTATTTAATCACGGTTTTGTTCAGGGTAATCCTGGCAACTGGACTGCGAGCGGTAGTTATACTGCAACCACTCCAGGTACCTACTCAGTAGCCATGAACTTCAACGGTCAATTACGACAGATCCGACAAATAGTTATTACTCAGAATTGCCCTGCCCCTACTGGTTCCCTTTCAGTAAGCGGTGGTACGGTTCCTTGTAACTCAACTAATGGTTTAGTAAACATCTCTATATCGGGGCAGGATGGTGTGCAGTATAGTGTTGCTCGTAGCGGTGGGTGGTACTATAACACTACGGGTTCAGGTTCTACTACCGATATAGTTCCGTTAGGTACAACATATACCTATTCCCTTTCTGCGGGTAGTCAGTACCTTGGATCGAAGAGTGTGACTGGTGTGTCAGACTCAAATTGTGGCGGTGCTGGTCACATTAGCGTAGATTCTACTACGCTGATCCTCGCTCGTCAGCCAGTATTCCCATATGCCTGTGGTATAGCAAGACAGGGTTCCATAACCGCAACTAACAGTGGCAATGTAAACTTAACCTTTAGTGCTGGCGGGGTATCTTATCTAATAACTCCCGGCCAGACTCGAACTGGTAATATGTGGTATACCTCCGCAGGTACATATACACATAGGTTGGTCACTGAATCTACTGGTCAGCAAGTTGATTCAGTATCAGTGAACGTTTCTTGTGTGAACTAGTAGGGAGTTTGACATTTAAAAGGCGCACTTGTAAAATCTAAGTAGAGCTGGCTTTGTAAGAAAGGTCGAAAGCTAGAACCAGTTTAGAGCAGCTTTTATAACAGATATGGCAGAAGAACAAGACGCAGCATTCGTAGAGTATGTAGTTCGCGCGTTGGTCGACAACCCGGACGATGTACGCACCGAGCGCGTGGTAGATGAGATGGGTGTATTAATCACTCTTCACATCAACCCAAAAGACATGGGTCAGGTTATTGGTCGCCAAGGCCAGACCGCTAAAGCTATCCGCACACTTCTTCGTGTAGTGGGTGCTAAGCACAAAGCTCGCGTGAACTTGAAAATCTATGAACCAGAAGGTTCTCACCGTGGCCCTATGCATGGTGGTGACCATCAGGATCATGGCATGTCCACTCCAGCACCGGTTGGCGCTGATGATATGGACGATTTCAAGATCTAGTTTAGAATTTAAAATCCGGTCCGATGTTATATCGGACCGGATTTTTTTGTTATACTATGCTCATGAAGAAGCGGAAAACCATCTCTATTAGTATTATTACTTTATTTCCAAAGTTTACGGACCATTACACTACCTTTGGCATTATCGCTCGCGCCGTTGCAAACAACTTGTTGAAGTGGCAGTCCATAGACTTGCGGCAGTTTGGGCTAGATGCCCGCCAAACAGTAGATGACCGGCCGTATGGTGGTGGGGTAGGGATGGTATTAAAACCGGATGTTTTGTATGCAGCCATTGCTGCCGCAAGAAAGCAGCAAGCAGTAAGTAGTAAGCGCAAAGTACGGGTAATTTTACTCACACCATCGGGCAAGGTTTTTAAGCAGAAAGATGCAGTGCGGTTGGCAAGGTATGATGAGCTTATTTTTGTGTCTGGGCGGTACGAAGGGTACGATGAGCGTATTACGAAATTTGTAGACGAAGAACTGTCCATAGGTGACTATGTGCTTATGGGCGGTGAGCTTCCTGCGCTCGTAATAAGCGAGGCAGTACTTCGTAATGTGCCAGGTGTGTTGGGGAAAGATGAGTCCGCAGTGGGTGAATCTTTTAGTGAACAGATGTTGGAGTATCCGCAGTTCACGAAACCTGAACAGTGGAAAGTGGAAAGTGGAAAGTGGAAAGGCAAAACTTTTAAAGTGCCGAAAGTACTGCTTACCGGGCATCATGCAAACGTAAAGGCGTGGCGCGCCCAGGAAGCGCTGAGGCGTACTAAAAAAAGACGGCCAGACATGTTAATTGACCAAAATTAAATAAAATTGTCCATAATTGCCCAGAATTGAAATGGTAATTTTGGGCAATTATGGTCAATTTTGGACAATTATGGGCAATATATTCACTGTGACACAACTTAAAACGAGATTAGATAAATTCTTGGTAGAACAACTGCCAAGCCTTTCTCGTAGCCAGATTCAGCGTGGCATAGAAGCAGGTGCGGTAGCGGTAAATGGGGTGGTGCAGAAAGAGTCGAAGTTTGTGGTGCGAGTGGGAGATGAGGTGGGGTATGCGCAAGAATCAATAATCAAAAATCAAGAATCAAGTAACCGGCTTGCACGCCAGAAAATCAAAACGCTTTATGATAATCATGGGCTGCTCATTATAGACAAGCCTGCGGGGCTGAGTGTGCACCCGGGTGCGGGGGTGAAGGGGGATTCGCTCTCGGATCTATTGCTGTTGCAGTTTCCAGAAATATCCGGGGTGGGTGAGGCGCATCGTCAGGGCATAGTGCACCGTCTCGATAAAGATACGAGCGGGGTTATGTTGGTGGCAAAAACACCTGACATGTATGAGTACTTAAAAGATGCGTTTGCTGAAAGAAAAGTCAAAAAAGAATACATTGCGCTTGTCCAAGGTGTGCCTGAAAAAGCGCATGAGTTTATAGATGTGCCAATTGGCAAGAGTAAGGCCGATTTCCGCAAATATACCACAACGGACATGCTTGAACCAAAGCCGTCCCTGACCGAATATCGTGTTTTAGAGGTTTTACCCCTACCAGCTACCAGCTATCCGCCCCAGGCTGACCTGCCTCGGGCGGGCAACCTGCTCATTGACAAAACAGCCCTAATTTCTGTAAACTTACATACAGGTCGAACACATCAGATCCGTGTTCACATGAAAAGCATTGGCCATCCACTTATGGGCGATAGTTTGTATGGTGGTAAAAAGTCAAAGCTTTCTGGCCTTATCCGGCAGTTCTTGCATGCTCGTCGCATAGAAGTACAGCTTCCCGACGGCACCTGGATAGAAGCGGAGTCAGAGCTCGCAGGAGACCTAAAGGATGTACTTGTTTCTTTGGGCAGTAAAGCAGTAAAGAATTTATAATATTTAGACAATAAAATGTCTAATGTCTAATACCTAATTCCTAATGGAATGCTCCGGATATTTAGACATTAGAAATTAGTAATTAGACATTTCATTTATATGGCCATTGTAAAGCATTTAGAAGAGAAACAAATTCGGGAGCTCCCCACTTTCCGTGTTGGTAACACTGTTAAAGTTCATCAGAAAATTCGGGAAGGTAGCAAAGAGCGCGTACAGATTTTTGAAGGACTTGTTATTGCTCGTAAGGGCGGCACAGGCGCAAACGCAACCTTTATGGTTCGCAAAATTGCCAGCGGTGTTGGTGTGGAACGCATTTACCCTTTGCATAGCCCAAACATTGTAAAGCTTGAAGTGGTGAAGAATCCAATCGTACGCCAGGCCAAGCTCTACTATGTACGTGCTCGTCAGGACAACACTCCTCGCACTCGCAAAGAAAAGAAGCCAATGAAGAAAGAAAAGGCTCCTAAGAAATAGAATTCTGAATTACGAATTACGAAGAATGAAAAACAGCCACGCACATGCGTGGCTGTTTTTGTTTGGCATAATAATTGCGCTTATTGTGCGGAAGCTTTGTCCATCCCGAGCTTTACGGCAGTGGCTTCGACATCTTCCCAGTTTATATTTTTGAAGAATGCGGCTATGTAGTCGGCGCGGGAAGTGCCATAGTCCATGAAGTAAGCATGCTCATACACATCCAGTGCCACCAGAGGGGTGGCGTGCCAAATGGGGAAGGCATCGTGGGCATCGCCTAAATAGTTGAATACGCTTTTATTTTGCCAGTCAAAGGCAAACCAGACCCAGCCCCGAGCAGCAATGCCCGTGGCTTTCATGTCTGTAAGCCAGTTTTCGTACGACCCAAACTGGTCAGCTATCATTTTGCCAATAGCGCCCGTGGGGGCTGCGCCATTGCCAGAGAGGTTGCTAAAGTAAAGCTCGTGGCTTTTAATGGCATTAACAGCAAATGAGTATCCAAGCTTAAGTGCGCGAAGGTCTGAGTAGGTGGCATTCGCTTTGGAAAGGTCTACTGTTTTGAGCGACTCTTGAATTTCGTTCGCTTTTTTTATGTAGCCCTCATAGAGCTTGTAGTGCTCTTTCATTTGACGCTCGGAAAGTCCGTCTACACCGTTAATAGAGTTAAACTGTTTTACTTCAAATTTGGCCATATAACTCCTAGCTCAAAAATCAAAAGTCAAAACTTCAACTCCTAACTTAAAACTGGTAGTATTACAAGTTTGTAGTTTTTGGTTGAAGTTTTGCTTTTTGAGTTCTAAGATTTTATTTAATTATTTAGGCTTTCCCTAATGTTTTCTCGCCGGTATGCCAGTTTGCAGGGCAGCGTTCACCGGTTTGAAGAGCTTTAACTACGCGGAGAGTTTCTTCTATATTGCGTCCAACAGAGTCTGCAGACACTAAAGCGAATTTAAGCGTCCCTTCTGGGTCTATAACGAACGTGCCACGCTGAGCTGAGCCGTCCATGTCGAGCACGCCGTACATATCTGCCAGTTCTTGTGTAGTGTCCGCCACTATTGGGTAGGTAACCCCTTTAAGGCGTTCGTCGGTTTCGTACCATGCCTTATGTACATATTCGCTATCGGTGCTTGCGCCAAGTACTTCGCAGTTCACGGCTTTGAACTCCTCATACAGTTTCCCAAAAGCTTCTATTTCAGTTGGGCAGATAAAGGTAAAATCTCGTGGGTAAAAAAAGAGCACGAGCCACTTACCTTTGTAGTCAGACAGTGATACTTTGTGATATTCGCCCTGGTGGTAGCTTTGGAGGTCTTTAAACACAGGTGTTGCCTGGCCCACTTTTGGAGCAAAGTCACCGTTTTGGCAGCCGCAATCGCATGTAGTTTCCATTGTATTCCTTTCCTAAAAATAATGTATATACATTCATAATACTGTCCCTACCTTACAAGTGCAACAGTTGCTTCATAAAAAAGTCATTAATTTTTGGAGCTGCGGGCAAATTGACCATGGCTGGTAGCGCGTGGTATAGTGAGGGTGGTTACATTATTACTATTTTCTAGTTTGCATGAGAGCGTGTAGTAGCAAAACAGAGTACTATAGTATGTCCCATTTACCTCAGATTTATTCAGTTTTTTCCATAGCAAATTTACATTTGGTTGCAAATAAGCCAAATATACTTCGCTTGTGCGACGGCACTAAAAAATTAGGCACATACGCATAAACTTATAACAGTTACTGAAGGCAGTAGCTGAACTTTGCTATACTCACGTCCGTTCGAACTATAATAAGGAACGGTATGATTTTGTTATATATACTAGGCGGTCTCATTGTGGGCCTCTTAGTTGGCTATGCTTTCAGACAGAGTCTGGCTACCAAAAAAGTTGGTAGCGCAGAAAGTCGGGCTGAAAGAATACTAGAAGAAGCAAAGAACAAAGAGCGAGAGCTACTCTTGGAAGCAAAGAGCAAGGCGCTTGAAATTACCGATCAGGCCAAGAAGGCTGAGGGTGACTTTAGAGCACAGATTGTTCGTTTTGAAGAGCGCATAGATCGTCGCGAAAAAGAACTAAATACTAAGGAGCTTGCTCTGGACCAGTCAAAGCAAAACTTGGAAGTTAGACAGGCAGAGGTTCAAAAAACTTTAGAAGAGGCGAAAGAGACCAAGGCTAAACAGTTGGCAACTTTAGAAAAGATTGCAGGGCTTACTCGCGAAGAAGCGGGGAAGGTACTTATGGACAATGCAGAGCGAAGCATTTCAGAAGAAATGGTAAAGCTGCATCGTAAGCTGCTCATGACCGCACGAGAGGATGCAGATAAAGAAGCTCGTCGCATTATTGCTCAGGCCATAGACCGGGTTGTCAGTGACGTAACTGCAGAAACTACCACTACAACTGTGGCGCTGCCAAATGAAGAACTAAAAGGGAGAATTATTGGTAAGGAAGGTAGAAACATCCGCGCCTTTGAGCAGATGATGGGTGTAGAAATACTCATAGACGACAGTCCAGATACCGTAGTGCTTTCCGGCTTTAACTCCATTCGCCGCCACATTGCTAAGCTTACCTTAGAGAAATTGGTTTCCGACGGGCGCATACATCCGGCTCGCATTGAAGAAGCATACGAAAAGAGCAAAGCAGAAATAAATGAGCAAATTAAGCAGGCTGGGGAAGAGGCTGTATTTGAGCTTGGCATAACCAACTTCCCTCCAAAGCTCGTGCATTTGGTTGGGCGTCTTATGTTCCGCACCAGTTATGGTCAGAACGTGCTCCGTCACAGCGTGGAAATGGCTAAACTCGCAAGCCTTATGGCTGAAGAGCTTGGCGCTGACCAGCAAATAGTAAAACAAGGCGCACTGCTCCACGATATTGGAAAAGCTTTAGACCAAGACATGGAAGGTACGCACGTAGAGATTGGGCGTAAGATTGCCGAGAAGTTTGGCTTAGACAATAAAGTCATAGAAGCTATTGAATCTCACCACCACGATACCGATGTAGCAGAGCACGCACACAAGCATGAAGGTCCACTTTCTGTTGAAGCTTTGATTGTAGATGCAGCCGATACTATTTCCGGTGGTCGCCCTGGCGCACGCAAAGACAGCTTTGAAAACTATGTAAAGCGTCTGACCGACCTTGAAAACATAGCGAACAGTTACGAAGGCGTAGAAAAGACCTACGCTATACAAGGTGGTCGTGAGCTTCGCGTATTTATAACTCCTACTCGAATAGACGATCTTGCAGCTCAAAAGCTTGCTCGTGAAATTGCCAATCGCTTAGAAAACGAACTTAAATTCCCTGGCGAAATTCGCGTGGTGGTTATCCGCGAAACAAGAATTGTCGAATATGCACGATAAGAAACTACAAGATATGTCCTGGGTCGAGGCGGCTCGCGCCATGGCGGCAAATGCAGCCGATGCTGTTTTTGCTCTCCGATGGTGGCAGTGGCTCTTGAGCGCCCTAGTTGTGATAGTGGCTGTATACTTTGTGTCCAGCTTGGCAGAGTTTATTGTAGCTGTGCAGAATAAATATTCAGTCTATCCAGTAGGCTACGATAGTAACATGACTTCTAAGAGCATTGGTCTTGAAGGTGTGCTTAGTCTTGGCGCGGCATTTCTTGTGGGGTATATCTGGAAAATTATCCCTACTAAGTGGTATGTGGTTGTGCTCGCACTTTTTTTCTCTGGTCTCGTCTGCCTGGTAGATACTCAGGTACAGTGGGTTGTCGTTCCATTCTTTCTTATATTCGCTGTGACAGTGGGTTTAAGTTTTTGGGCTAAAATACCTTTTCTCGTGCCGCTCCTAGGTTTTTGCATTATGCTCTTGCTTCGTCCAAGTGTGTTGCCGGATCGCTGGTGTAAGTACGAATTAACCATGTATCCCTGCGCTGACCAGGTAAATTATAATCTGAACATTAAACAGTAGCCTCGGTAACGATTTCCAGCACTGTTTTACTATTAGAAATTAGGAATTACCCGCCCGAGGCGGGTCCGCCTTGGGCGGAGAAATTGGAAATTTAATGCAACGCATACTCTTCTTTGGTGATATATATGGACGACTGGGACGGCAAGGGCTGGCTCAGGTTTTGCCTGTGTGGAAAGAAGAATATAAACCCGATGTAGTTATCGTCAACGTAGAGAACATGGCACATGGAAAAGGTGTTACTCCAGCTACTATGGAAGAGATAAGTGCATTAGGTATAGATGCATTTACTTCTGGCAATCACGTGTTCCATTCTGGTCCTGCCGCAGACGCTTGTTTCCATGACTACCCAAACCTTATTCGTCCAGAAAATTATGGCCCGGATTTTGCCGGAAAAGGATATTACCGTTTTGAGAAAAATGGCCAATGGTATTGTGTTATAAATATCAACGGCCAGGTGTTCTTTGAAAAACAGTTTCGTGGGGAAATAAGTAGTCCCTTTACTGCGCTTGATAGGTTGCTCGTAGATGTGGCGCAAAAGGGTGATATAATACTGGTAGATGTGCACGCAGAAGCAACGAGCGAAAAAGTCGCTTTGGGCTGGCACGCCGATGGACGTGTTGCAGCGCTAGTAGGTACGCACACGCATGTCCCTACAGCAGACCTCTGGGTTATGCCAGCAGGAACTGCCTTTGCCTGTGACGTAGGCATGACAGGCCCACGCCACTCAGTTATTGGGGTTAAAGTAGAAAATGTTCTGGGCCGGTTTCTTGACCCAGCAGGCAAGTATCCCATGGAACCCGCAGAAGAAGGTCCAGTTGTGGTGAATGCTGTGCTCATTACCATAGAGGGTACGCGAGCGAAGTCTATCGAACGATTGCAAATGGTTGTATAGACGAATTTACAAATGAACGAATGATAACGAATAACTGCGAATATGGAATGATGCTTACGTTACAAATTCGCAGTTATTCGCAATATTCGTCCATTCGCAGATTCGTCAACGTCTATTGAATCTGTAAGTTTGAACAGTCGTACATATGAAAAAATTTGTAAACCCTGACGACATTGTTGCTCAGGCAGAAATAAAAAGAGGACAGACAGTGGCAGATTTCGGCTGCGGTGCGGGCTTCTATTCCCTTGCTGCAGCGAAATTTGTAGGCGATGATGGCGCAGTCTGGGCAATAGATGTTATGCCCGATCGCTTGGCAGTTACTCAGTCCGCTGCACAGCATAAAGGTATAAAAAATATCACGGTAGTGCAGGCAGATTTAGAGAAGCCACTTAAAGAACTGGATGCTATATCGTGCGACTTAGTTATGGTTAGTAACATCTTGCATCAGGTGGTGTCTAAAGAGGCACTTATTCGTAACATGTATTATCTGCTTAAGACTGGTGGCGCTGTACTGGCAGTAGAATGGAAAAGGGGGTATAGTGTATTTGGCCCACCGCAGGAAAGCCGTATATCCCACGATACACTGGTAGGACTTATGCAAGGAGCTGGCTTCAAGCTTAAGCGTGACCTAGAAGCGGATGGGTACCACTATGCTGCGTTATTTACTAAGTAGTAAGCAGAAAGTAGCAACCAGTTATTAGTCCTGATTGCTAATTACTGTTTACTGATTACTATCCTATGAATTTCATCAAACACATTTTTTCTTACGACTTCCTTATATACATAAATCGCGTTCATTTAGAGCGGGCCGACACGGTTTTTGCGATCATTGCTGCCGTGCTTATTGCCGTAGCCATTGCTATTCGCGTATATATGTATTTTGAAAAACACATTGTACGGTATCAGCTATTTTCTCGCGTGTGGCGTTTGTGTGTAACTATTGGCCTCTTGGGCGCAGTGTGGTATGCCGCACGCTATCAACTTGTTGCGTGGTTCGGTACTCACCTAGCGTTTATACTGCTCCTGCTCGCAGGTCTTATCTGGGCGGGATACATACTCAGATACTACATACAATCTTACAAGCTTGAGAAGTCGCACTGGGATCACAAGCAGATAAAAGATAAGTATTTGAAAATGGCGTAGCCTCCTATGTGGCCCTTTGCTCCAAAGCCTACCCCAAAGCCGCTCACTCTTGGTCAGTGGGGGGAGCGTGTAGCTGCAGAGGCCTATGAACAAAAAGGCTATATTATACTGTCACGTAATGAGTTCAATCGCCAAGGTCTTCGCCTTGGCGAAGTTGATTTTATAGCCCACACAAAGAAAGACATAGCATTCGTAGAAGTTAAAACTAGAACACAGGAGCGCGACTTATTTGGGACCGGATTTGAAGCAGTAAGTGTTTCTAAACAGCGCAAACTCCTTAAAGCAGTACATAGTTTTAGGAACCGCCAGCCTCAGTTTAATTCTCTCCGGCCGCATATAGATGTGTGCGTGGTGCTGGCGCCGCTGCTTGACAGGCAGAAGGTTTCTGTTAAAATAATGGAGAATTCAGTAGAAGACTGGAATTGAACCGGTAGAGCGCGTGCTCTCCTTTTTTTTAAAAATAATTAGACGAATCTACGAATTAGACGAATATTACGAATATCTGCGAATTGATTCGTAGTTATTCGCAGGTTCGTTCCATTCGTAGATTCGTACACAGTATTATGAACGAACAACTCAAACAAGCACTCGACCAGATCGAGGAAGAGAAAGGTATTTCGCAAGAAGAAATACTCGCCATGATAGAAGCAAGTCTGGCTGCTGCGTTCCGCAAGGACTACGGCAATCGCGACCAGAATATAGAAGTTGAATTTGATGCAGAAAACCTATCTGCAAAAGTATTCGATGTGAAAACTGTGGTTGAAGTAGTGGAAGATCCGCAAAAGGAAGTGGACGTAGAAGCAGCGCAGGAGCTTAAAAAAGGTGCAAAGATTGGTGATGTTATTCGCACTGAAGTAACCCCAGAAGATGGCGCTCAGTATGGACGCATTGCCGCACAAACTGCAAAGCAGGTTATTATACAAAAGCTGCGCGAGGCAGAGCGCAACATGCAGTTCTCAGATTTTAAGGCTAAGGAGCGCACGCTCGTAAGCGGTGTAGTGCAAAGAATAGAAGGCGATACTGTTCTGGTTGACCTGGGTAAAGGTACTGGTGTGTTGTTCCCTTCCGAACAAATTCGGGGTGAAAAATATGCTATTGGTCAGCGCATAAAAGTACTGGTACTGCACGTTGAACCAGGGCAGCGCGGTCCAAAAATTACGCTCTCTCGCAGCCATCCAGACATAGTGCGAAAACTATTTGAGTTGGAAGTGCCAGAAATTTATAACGGCGTTGTAGAAATGAAAGCAGTTGCTCGTGAAGCCGGCAGCCGTTCTAAAATTGCTGTGTTCTCTACTCAAGAAGGCGTAGACCCTATTGGTGCATGTGTTGGCCAAAAGGGTACTCGCGTACAAACAGTCATGGCTGAGCTTGGCGGAGAAAAGATAGACATTATTGAATGGAGTGATGACACCGTAAAATTTATTGCCAACTCTCTTTCTCCTGCTAAAATTCTAAACGTTCAGCTTGATGAAGAAGAAAAAGCAGCAAATGTTGGCGTGCTCGAAGACCAGCTTTCGCTGGCCATAGGTAAGGCCGGACAGAACGTCCGTCTTGCTGCTCGCCTTACTGGCTGGAAAATAGATATCAACGGCGAAAAAATAGAGTCTGCTCCTGTAGTAGCAGAAGAAGTAGTTGCAGAAGAATCAGCTGCTCCTGCAGAGGAACCAATAGCAGAGTAAGGAAGCTGCTAATTCCTAGTTGCCAATTTCAAAAGGAATGCCCGCCATACATCAAGTGGTTTGGGCATTTTTAATTCCCTCCTGTTCTTATGAGTAATTAGAGATTAGAAATTGGATATTCCTTAGTTTGTCACTCAACTTGCACGAGTGATAATTTTTTGTTATTGTGGTATTAGGAATTTGTCTCTTACTTGATTCATAATTCTATATTCTTAATTCTTCATTTTTATGCCTTTAATTCCGTACGTTATTGAAAAGTCTCCTACAGGGGAGCGCGGGTACGATATTTATAGCCGCCTATTGAAAGACCGTATTGTATTCATTGGTGAGCCAATAGATGACAATGTCGCAAATGTGGTTATTGCCCAGCTCTTGTTCTTAGACGCTGAAGGTAAGGGTGATATTAAAATGTATATTAACTCTCCTGGGGGTGTGGTGACTGCTGCGTTTGGTATATACGACACCATGCAGCACATTAAGAGCGAAGTTACGACTATTTGTGTTGGTCAGGCGGCAAGCGCGGCTTCTGTGCTCCTTGCAGCAGGCGCTCCTGGTAAGCGGTTTAGCTTGCCGAATTCTCGCATTATGATTCACCAGGTTATGGGCGGTGCTGAAGGCCAGCAAACCGATGTGGAAATACGCGCCCGAGAAATGCGCCGTATAAAAGACAAGCTCAATGCAATCTTGGCAAAGCATACTGGCAAAACTGAAAAGCAAATAGAAGAAGACACAGACCGCGACTTCTTTATGTCTGCAGATGAAGCTAAAAAGTATGGCATTGTAGATAAAATCATTCAGTAATAGTAGGGCGGGACATACATGGTCGAACGAACCCGGGTCATAGGTCTCTCTGGTATCCAGAGAGGTTTTCATATGGTTATACCTATGCCGTCTTTTGGTTATTTGATATACTGACGTATATCTGTCTTACTTAATCATGAAACGTAAACAAACATATAATACCGCAGAAGGATTTACTCTAATTGAACTGTTAGTTGTCCTTGGTATTATTTCGCTGCTCAGTAGCATTATTATTGTGAGCGTGCACGATGCTCGTCGCAAAGCAAGGGACGCTCGACGTATGGGCGACATGGAGCAGCTTAACAAAGCTATCCAGCAATACACCATAGACAAAGGACACGCGCCGTACATTAACGATCCCACGAACTGCAGCGCCGCAGGCTATATGGTCGGTGCAAATTGTGTTGCTGTTGACTTTGATTCAACGTGGATTTCTTTGGGTGTTGATCTGGCGCCTTATGTTAAAACAATGCCGCATGATCCGTGTGGTGTAAAATGTAGTGCTCCGAGTGTGGCGCCTTGGTATACGTATGTGTACGCTGCCCCCGCGGCTATGGCTACCCGATGTTATGCTGCGCCTCCGTGTTTAGCGGGGCAGGGCGAGCTTGATAATATGTATCAGCTCTACGCTGAAACACTTGAGCGTACCGGCAGGTCTTGGGGTGTTAACGAATCTATTTTCAGCTCGTTTTAGGTATGCATCCATACAAGCATCGAGATTGGTACTTTGTAGCTATGGCGGGAGCGCTCGTACTGCTTGGTGTTGCGGCGTGGTATGTGCCGGGGGTGTATTCAGTTTTGCATGCCGCAATCAATATCTTTGCCGGGGGTCGGAGCGGGGTTAAGGTTTTTTTGTTTCTTGCCTATGCTGCCCTTTTATGCGTAATAGCATTTGTAGTTAGTGGTAGGGAGATTCGCGCGGTTAGAGAGGCCTCGCGCGGTGGGGTGGTTTGGGCTGCGTCATTCGCTCCTTTGGCATGGGGCTTTATTAGCTTGGTATATCTGTTTTTTGTATATCGGCTGAGTTTTCAAAGTATGGCAGTGATTATGAGACTTACTGAGGTGTCTAGTACTCGGTTGTTGCATAATCATGTGCTCAAAGGCATTTTTGGAGCGCTTTTATCGTGGTGGGGACTTGGTCAATCTGAGTCGGTAGATACAGGATTGGCATATGTGGGGTTAGTGCCATGGCCCTTGTTGTGTATAGGTGCCCTGCTGTTTTGTATTGCGTTTGTGGGCCACCTATATTTTTTTACCCATCAGACAGGAAAGTTTCCACGGGGTAGGGCGCGCGTTGTGTGGACGATAGCCTATGGCGTGGTGTCCTTCACTATTTTGAAAAATTGTATTGATGGTGGCTTGTTCAATTACGAGACCGCAGCAGCCCTTTCAGCGTTCGGTATGATGATAGCAAGTGGCCGGCGGGGAGCTATACGGTTCGCGCTCTGGTGCATCGTCTCATATTCTTTTGCTTACACGGTGCTATTGTTATTTGGCGTAATTCCGGATATCGCCGCATACGGAAATGTCATGTATAAGTATGCGGCGCTGTTAGGTACTTTCTGGGTGCTCTGGGAGCTTAGCTTGCCGAGCATGCGCAGGGTCCATGTGTTCATTCTACTGCTCTGCGTTCTTAGTCTCTATCCTTTTCTTGCTACTGACCGCGCATTGGCTGAGTATCGTGCGCTTGCTATTCGGCCCGATACAGGCGCACTTATTGCTTCGTACAGTGAGATTCATGATGCTGCTTTTACCGCAATAGAAACCATTGGAACATTGCACATATATACATACATACCCAAGGTCCCTGAAACGGTTGGTGCATTGCTTCGGAGGCAGGGCTTACTCGACAACTTGCACCCAGTTGCTGTTCCGTGGCGCGATTGTGTGCCGAGCGGTCCATCTATCTCTTACCGTTTTACGCTCCTGGTCTTTCGACCACTGCAACGTCTGCAGTATGATGTCAGTGGTGTAAAGGTAAGTGCGCGCGAAATGGAACCAGCGGGTCCCAAGGGTAGTACGGTGTATAGCATACACGCAGAAGTCGCTCCCTGTATGCCACGGCATGTTAACGTATTGCAGGAATCTTTGACGAGTATGGGGGCCGGGGATAGTATTCTCTCTCAGTTTGAAGCTGAATAGCTATGGACACTCTATTTTTGGTTATCACTTTTTTACTTCCGTGCTGGCTCGTGAACATAGGCCTCAATGGATTGTATGTAATAAAAAAATATTATCCGCGAGCTGCGTTTTTTGACCGGCCACTTGATTTTGGTCTAGTGCTTGGGGCGAACCGATTGTTGGGCGAATCAACAACGATGGCCGGGCTAGTGTGCGCTCCGTTGTTGGGTATGGTGGTGGGTGCTTGGTGCGGGATTGGCAGTACGTGGGGATTGGTTGTCGGTGTGAGCGTCTATGGTGGACACGCACTGGGGAGCTTTATTAAACGGAGGTGTGGATACGGCGATGGTGCGTTTATGCCTGTTGTTGACCATGCAGATTCTATTGCGCTCACTGGGGTGGTGCTCGCATGGTGTGGTGTGTACTCGTGGTCTGTGGTTGGTTTTGGGGTAATACTCAATCTTGTCTTACAGCCTGGCTGGAGCTTTGTTTGGCATAAGCTTGGACTGCGCCGTTATCCTTGGTAGCAGGCTTGAGTTGTCCGCTCTGTGCTTGCCAGGGTATACTACCCTGACATGAATCCTCATATATTTACAATTGTGGATGTAGAAACTACCGGTGCAAACGCAAAGTTTGGGCGCGTTATTGAAATTGGCATATTGCGCATTGAGCACGGAGAGTTGGTCCGTACGTATAAGTCGCTCATAAACCCAGGCCAGCCAATCCCTGAGTTTATCAGTGGTATGACGGGAATACGTGAGATGGATGTGCTTACCGCCCCGACTTTTGCTGAAGTAGCAGATGAAGTATTAGAACTATTTGAAGGTGCTACGTTTGTCGCCCATAACGCCGCGTTTGACTATGGGTTTCTGCGAGAAGAGTTTAAGCGCTTGGGTTATGGCTTTAACTTGCCCCGGCTGTGTACCGTGCGTTTGTCCAGGGCTATATACCCCGAACATGCTCGGCACAATCTTACTGCCCTTATTGAGCGACACAATTTTTCCTGCACCAGTCGTCACCGAGCTTTTGATGATGCAGAAGTGCTGTGGCAGTTTCTACAAATGCTAGAAAGAACTCTTCCTGCTGAAGACTTAGAAAAGCATTTAAAAAGACTTACGAGTAGCATTTACGCTGTGCCAGCTTCTACCAGAAAAGAAACTTTTGTGTATGAACGTGATATAGATAGTATTGACGGAGAGGTCGAAGTATAGTACAGTATACGTCTCAAGGTCGGCAAAACTCTATTATTAACTTAATTAGCCCGCAACTAATATATCGCAATGAAGAACTTACAGAACAAATTGCAGAAAATGCGCATATCTACCGAGGGCCGGAAAGCACATCTTTCCGAAGGTTTTTGCCGTGTGTTTATGAATAGATTTAAATTTACATTTTCCAAAATGTAGATTTTCCACTATTCAAAAACCCTAGGCAAAAGCAGCCTAGGGTTTTTGAATGCCCAAAATAACCGAAACAAAAAACAAAACCCCAAGGAGGTTTTATGGAGCAAAGGTTTACTCGTTTTCGTAAAGCAGTACGTGCATCTCGGGCGTATGGCCTAACAGCGTCTTACCTTGCGCAACTAGGCGAGGTATGTGCAATGTTGAATTGGTATCGAGTTGTCATGCAAAGATGCTTACTCAACCCATTAATTATGGGCTACCGTAGGCTGCGTGATGGTAATCCACTCCTCTACCTGTTTAGCAGGACTTGGCATTATTCGAAAGGGAACAGAGCCACCATCGTCAAGTTTTGGTTTATGTTTATGGCCGCGGAGTCTATTGACCTGTTTATTCAACCGCTCATATTTACAACAATTATGAGTACGGTTGAACACCAGGGCGTAACAGATGAAAACCTTATGTCATTGTATGGGTTTCTCGCTCTTTCACTCGCGTGTACGCCCGCATTCTGGTCGCTTCACGGCCCTGCAAGAGTAATGGAATGTAATAATGCATTTCAAGCTCGTGCAAGTTATCGCAAGGCTCTTCTACAGGGCATCATGACGTTGTCTATGGGCTGGCACGTAGAAAACCATTCGGGAGATACGATTGATAAGGTTGAAAAAGGAACAAGTGCGCTATATGACTTCTCTGAAGGTTCTTTTGAGATAATTTACGCAATGTTCCGTTTTCTTGGATGTTACGCGTGGCTAGCATATCTTAGTCGCCCATCCGCATATATTGTTCTTGTAATGGTATGTGTAGTCGCATGGATTACCATGCGTTTTGATAGGGTGCTTATTGAGCAGTACCAACGGCTGAGTCGCGCTGAGAATACTGTCTCCGAGGGGGTATTCGACGCTATTAGCAATATCACTACGGTTATCATTTTACGGGTAGAGATGCTGGTATTTAAAGCGCTCGTCCATAAGATTGATAATCCTTACGAACTCTACCAGAACAATAGTCGCCTTAACGAGTGGAAGTGGTTTGTAACAAGTTTTTGTTGCAGATCAACAACAGTCATCGTGCTTGGCGTATACTTCTGGCAACATAAAGGTGCTGCCCCAGGAACATTAATTGGTGGTTTGTACCTTGTCTTACGGAACTTGGAAAAGGTAACCGATCTTTTCTCGAGCTTCACAGGTCTGTACGGTCAGGTCGTTCAGCGACGCGCAAAAGTTATGAACGCAGAATTGCTTTCAAAGCAGTTCCGTCAGGAAAGTTTTACAAATCATGTTCTTCCGCCACACTGGCAGTATTTGGAACTTCGTGATTTGTGCTTTTCGTACGACGGACTTGGGGGAGAGTTGCACCTGGCTAATATCTGGTTGCGTTTGCAGCGCGGGAAGCGATATGCGTTTGTGGGAGAGAGCGGAAGCGGTAAGACTACGCTATTAAAGGTAGTGCGTGACTTATGTATCCCGCAGACAGGTTCTCTTCTTGTGGATGGGGTAATGGTGTCTGAGGGTTTTGCAGGGATTAGTCGAGCAATCGCCCTCATTCCTCAAATTCCAGAAATATTCGCTACCACAATATGGGAGAATATTACCCTAGGTGCGGAATATACTATGGAGTTCGTACTTCGTTTTACCGACATGGCATGTTTTACGCCAGTGGTTGAAAAACTGAAGCATAAGTTTAACGCAAAGACTCAAGAAAAAGGAGTAAATTTGAGTGGTGGGCAGCAGCAACGTTTGGCGCTCGCGCGCGGGTTACTTGCTTGTTTCGGTAAAGATATTATCCTCTTGGATGAACCTACGAGTAGTCTGGATAGGCTCACTGAGCTAAGTGTGTACCAGAATATTTTTCGTGAGTTCCGTGACAAGACTATTATCTCGACTATCCACCACCTAGATCTGCTTCCTTTGTTTGATGAGATTTGCGTCTTTGACAAGGGGTGTCTTATTGCCTCAGGAACATTGAGCGAGCTTTTGGCTACATGCCCGCTATTCCAAAAGATGTGGCTTCAGCGCCCTTCTGAGGAAGCTGCCTCCGCTAACTAGCGGTTCGTTCACTTTGCTCCAACTAACTTTTTGGTCGGCGTTGCATAAACGCCGGCTTGTTTTTAATAGATATTGAATATACATTATTGATTTTAATTTTATTAGGGTGTACAGAGGGTTCGTTTTGTGGGTCCTAGGCTTATAGTTTCAGTAGGTGCCAAAGAGCCCGTCAATACATGAAAAATTGATGTAAAAACACTTGACAAGGGTTAAGGATATGTATATTATGGTTAGGCATTAAGTTTTAGCTCTTTTCTCTTCATAACACCTTCCAATTTTGCTCTTATGTATCTGGTTTTCCAGAGATTATAAGAATCCCACCCGCCAGTGCGGGAGTGGGGAAAACGGAAACGCAGTTCTCGGCATAAGCCAGGACGTGCTTTTTTTATCGCTCAAAATTGGTTCCCTGCTGCCTTTGGCCCAGCATTGTAAAGTGCTTGCACTCTACAGTACTGGGTTAAGGACACCAGTCCTTATTGCCCTTTCACAGTTTAATAGTGACAAGACGTGTACAAAGAAATTTTTTACGTCAATTCTTTACGAGATTTTTTATCTATACTACGTATAGGTAAACCCAAAAACGATTCTTCAGAATCAAAAAAGTTGGTAGTTACTTTCTAACTGCAATTGAACAAAGCATTACACTTCGGTGTGGAAATGTGGAGTTTGAGAGGTATGGCGCAAGCCGTACCTTTACTAAGAGTTTGATCCTGGCTCAGGATGAACGCTGGCGGCGTGCTTAACACATGCAAGT
>CAZBAS010000008.1:0-22465 GCA_964490395.1 uncultured Candidatus Saccharibacteria bacterium
CATTTATTCGTGTGGTCACAAGCCCACCGCCCGCGCCACTCTTTACAGATACAGAAGCGTTCCTAGAACTGGTTTTTATATTGTTTACTGCAATGCCGCGCATGGGCACGGTAATGGTCGAAGTATATGATGCAAGCGCATTTGTCTTGCGAATGTTTGCGGTCTGCTGTATAGCTGGCCCGTGCACAAACGCTATAAACCCAGCTACGAGCACTAACGCAAATGCGCCAAGGCTTATAGCAATAGACTTATCGGTATAAGGCATCACCGCTGCACGTATACGCGCCCAAGGAGTTTTTTTTGATTGCATAGTATATTGGAACGTTTAATGGGAGATCATAGAAGTGAAAACTAGTGACCTAATATTCCACGGATGGGACCTACAACCCTATCCCATAAAGAACGGCCCCCGCCCGTACTCCCTGTTGGATTGGTCGGTGCAGTGTAATCGCATGAGTTACCAGCCTCATCGGTACAGTCATTACTCGAATCACGTGTTGGCGTTGGCTGTCTTTCAGCACCACCGCTCGATCCTGCATCGTAACATGCATATACTCCATTCCGCGACTCCCACTTAAAACCAATAGAGCAACCATATTCGTCAAACGGTGAAGAAGGTGGCGGATTCGAGCCCGAATCGTAGCAGGCCCATATGCCGGTATATTGATCCTGCCTCCAAGTAAAACCTCTGGTGCAACCGTGCTCATCCACACCATTTCCGGGTGTTGGAGGTGGGCCGACCGGGACAACTCCGTCGCAATCCGAATGACCAGCCGCATAATATGGGTCAGAACACTTTGCCACAGTTACACTACATTCATCTGGGTGCCCTGCTGCATAATGTAGGTCAGTGGTACAAGGATCAGATACAGGACCTGCTTCGCACCTCTGTGCAAGATAGTTCCAGTGGAAGCCAGAGTCACGTTCACACCTTTGGATGGCATCAGATGGATTAAGCGGATTGTTTGGATCTACCGGAATCGGCGGTGGCGGACCAGCAGGAACATCAACCACACCGCATTCCGATTTATTGTTGAGAGCGTAAGTCACATCCGCGCAATGTTCTGCAGAGTAAGTGGTATCGTAGCAACCCCAAACTCCACTCCGCTGAAAATACCCAAACCCTGGAGTACACCCATGCTCATCCACACCACTGTTCGGAGGAGGGGGCGGAGTAGGATTTACACAACCAGCATCATGAGTCTCATCGCAACCGTCAGGATCGCCATCGGTAGTTACCGGAGTACTGTTTGGTGCACAACCACCATTTACGGTATCGCAATGGAAACCGTCATTACACGTAACCGCCATACCATTTGCAGCCCTACAACTCGAAGAGCCATCGTTTGGGGATGTTGGTGGATCAGAAATATTAGAGCAGTCATCGTGCAACTCGTCGCAGTTAAACGGATCATTATTATCGGGAACATTAACAACGCCACATTCATTAATGTTCATCTGTGCATAATACGGATCCGAACACAGGCTTGGCGTAGGGTCATATGGCGCTGCAGGGTCACAGTCATCATAGGTATAGTTATACTGGCTATTGTAGCAACCATTATCAACGCCGCCATTGGGGTAGCAATAGCCGCTTGCGTCCATATTGTACCCAGGATAGCAAGTACCGTACGGGGGGCCGTCATTCCCATCATTACCACCCCAAGAATCCTCGCATCCGCCCCACCCCCAACTACAGCCGTCGTCCCAGCCGCCTCCACCACTGCTATCACCGCCGCCCCCTCCGCCACCGCCACCTGAACAGGCCGCTTCTGCATCATAATAATCATCATCATCACCACTCATCCACCAAGCCCAAAATGCGTCCGAGCAACCATCATCCCAGCCCAGATTCGCGCTGGCAGTATGTGGCTTTAGCACATTAGCACCGGCCAGAAAATGGTTTATTGTTGTGGTTTGCGTTGCGACAAAAACAACAAAAAGTGCAGTAACTGCACCCGCGGCTATGAGTAAGGCGAACTTGTATTTGAGCAAGCTCTGTAAGGCAGATATTTTCTTCATTGCCATATCTATGTTATGTCCTGAACCACAAACATGTGTAAGTTGCCAGGACTTGTTTAAATTTGTTTCAAATATACCTAAATATAAAGGTATCCTAGCACAATCTTCATAATCTCACAACGGAATTCATCCGCGCCGCCGCCGTGGTAGTTCAAAACGCAAGAATATTAAAGCGCGCTTCCAGGAAAGCGCGCTTGCACGACTATACTTTTACTATCCCAACCCAAATTGGTTTATTGTCTATATTTGCCTGCGCTTCGTTATCCGTCTCAACCTCCAAGCTCTGAGCAATGGTACGTACAGAGGTCTTTTTCCGGTCTACTAAACTGAGTAGAACTTTTTCCAGGTCTGCATCGGTAGTATTGTAGTACAAATCAACTTCATCCCCCACGGTAAGCCCACTCTTTTTCCGAAGGTCTTGTATCACTCGTTCGAGTTCGCGGGCGTACCCCTCTAGAGTAAGCTCTGGAGTGAGTGCCGTATCCAACGCTACAACGGAAACAGCTCCTGCACCAGTTGCCTGAACAACGCCACCCTTTAGCTGACCCTGCTCAGCAAGTGAGTCAAAATCTGCCAAGGACTTGATGTTCAGTTCTTCCAAAATTATCTGTACGTGGTCTTCCGATAAATGCACTTCGGTATGCGCCTTGTACGCCATCTGTGCCAGAGGCTGTCGCACCGAAACCGATGCACTCTTTCTCGCTGCCAATGCAAGACTTACAACTTCTCTCACCAACTCCATCTGTTCCAACGTCCGACTGTCCACTGCCCACTGCTTGTCCGACGAAGCCTCGGCGAAGTTGGATCCACTACCCCCTTCCGCCATAGGCCACTCTGACAAATGCACCGACTCTTCACCAGTGACATCACGGTATATTTTCTCGGACAGAAACGGTGCTATAGGGGCCAACACTTGCGCGGTTCGGGCCAACACATACCCCAAAGTTTGCAGAGCCTGTTTGGATGATTCATCATTTGCTTTAATTCGTTCCCGACTCCTTCGCACATACCAGGTAGAAAGCTCATTTATAAACTCTACTATTTCCCTACATGCCTTCACGGTATTGTAGTGGTCAAGCTGAAAGGTAACGGTTCCCACAAGCTTCTTCAGTCTCTCCAAAACCCATTTATCCAAAACATGTTTAGGTTGTAGGTTGTAGGTTGTAGGTTGTAGGTTTTCGGCTGAGTACATTCGGTAGAAGCTCCACACATTGTAGAGAAGCATGTTCACCTTCTGCGATACTTCCTTTACCCCTTGCTCAGAAAAATTCAGCTCTTCTCCCGAGACCACAGGACTGGAAAGTAAATAGAACCGAAGTGCATCTACCCCATAGCGATCTACTATAAGCCACGGATCTGGATAATTCTTTTTGGACTTAGACATTTTACTGCCGTCCTCAGCCAGAATGGTCCCATGGCACAACACATTTCGAAACGGCGCCTCGCCAAAGTTAACCGTGTTTATGACATGCATAACGTAAAACCACGCGCGCGTTTGTGGAGTGTATTCAACGACAAAGTCCGCAGGGAACCGACGCTTAAAATCTTCAGGACTCGTTGAACCATTGTGCTCAAAAGGATAGTGCAATTCTGCAGAAGGCATGCTCCCCGACTCCACCCAGCAGTCAACCACTTCTGGTACACGCACCATATCGTTCTGGCACTGCTCACACTGAAGAATAACTCTATCTATGTAGGGCTTGTGCAAATCCAATTTCTCCAGCTCTTCTTTTGGTATGGGTGTGCCTGGATTCGATTTGAAATTGGCAACTGGTAACTGGAAATTCGGATAGACCTCGGCAAAGTTTTTAGCGCGAGATATAAGTTCACCCACCGAACCAACGCAAACTACAGTCCGGCACTCTGCGCCAGTGCATTTCCAAAACGGAAGCGCGGTTGCCCAGAAACGGTTACGAGAAATGTTCCAATCCGGAGCCCCTTCCAAGCCTTTTTGGAAACGTCCATGCTTTAAATGATCAGGATACCACTCGACTTGTTCATTCGACTTAAGCAAGCTTTGCTTTATCTGCTGTATGTTTATGAACCACGCAGGAAGCGCATTGTAGTACAAAGGGGTACTGCAACGCCAACAATGCGGATAGCTGTGCGTAAACGGTTTTATTTGAAACACCAACCCGCGTCGCCCTAGATCTTCGAGCACTGGTCGTTCTGCTTTCTTGAAAAACATGCCACGCAAAAACTCGGGAACAAGGTCCATATAGTGCCCTTTGTGGTCGAGCATGTCTATGCGCGGTAAATCATGTTCTTTTGCCGCAAGGAAGTCTTCTTCTCCATGCATCACGGCGCTGTGGACTACACCCGTCCCCTCTGTGGTTGCTACAAAATCATCTACGTATATTTTATGAGCGCGCGAAAGGTCACCATCCTTAGCCAGCCACCGTTCTGCATTTACATCCAGCCTATACAGTGGTTCATAAGCAATGCCAGCCAGGCTTCGTGGTGACACCTCGCGAATAACTTCATACCCTTCTGCAAGTAAATCGAGTCGTTCTTTAGCGAGAATAAACTTTTCCTCTCCTTGCTGCACCAACACATACTCAAGCGTTGGTACTACATGCAAGGCAGTGTTTCCCGGTAGTGTCCATGGGGTAGTAGTCCAGGCAAGGACGTAGGTTTTTTCATCCGTCATCCAGTCTACTATGCGTTGACTCGGCAACAAACGAAACTTAACGTATACAGAATTCTCTGTTACGTCTTTGTAGCTATTGTCCATGGCTACCTCAAAGTTCGAAATAGGCGTTTCGCAGCGAGGGCAGTACAAGAGTACTTTTCGGTCTTCAAAGATGAGCTGCTTGCTCCATAGTTGTTGCAAATTCCACCAGACCGATTCCTGATAGCTCGTGTCCATGGTCTTGTAGGAATTTTCAAAATCTACCCAACGTGCAAGACGACGCACCATCTTCCCCCACTCCTGCTCGTACCCCCACACACTCTCACGACACACCGCGTTGAATTTCTCAACACCGTATTCTTGAATTTGTTGTTTACCAGATATACCCAGTTTCTGTTCTACTATATTTTCAATTGGCAGACCATGACAGTCCCAGCCCCAACGACGGTGCACATAACGGCCACGCATAGTCTGGTACCGAGGAATGGCGTCTTTTATAGTAGAGGTAAGAATGTGCCCATGGTGTGGCGTACCCGTAGCAAACGGGGGGCCATCGTAAAACACATACGGCTCTTTATCTTTCGTTTTTTCTAACGACTTTTCAAATGTCTTATGTTGGTCCCAGTACTCTAGGACTTCCTGCTCCATTTTATTAAAATCCGGAGCGTTCGATTGTGGTTTAGTAGTGTCCATAAAATTATTTTGTTAAGTAAAGCTTGGCTTGCGTGTATTCTGTAATAGTTTGAGTATCCGTAATTTCGCCACTCCGAATGAGTGCATCCATTTCTCTAAACGAGCACCAACGAATCTTGTCTATACCCTCCTCCGACTGTTTGGTGTTGCCAATGAATATTAAATCTTGGGCTATAAAAGTAGTAACCCATTCGCTGCTTACTCCGTTCATACTCTGGAGCCTGCCCACCTTCTTCCAAGTTTTAGCACTATATCCGGTTTCTTCTTGCAGTTCACGCTTTGCTGCTTTCAAAGGTTGTTCGTTGTCTGTGCCACCGCTAGGCAACTCCCAAGACCACACACTCGTGGCATATCGGTACTGACGAATAAGACAGATCTGCTTCTTGGAGTTAAGGGCGACTACCGCAACAGCATCCGATCGGGTCTCTACAACATTAAACTGGCCTGGTGTGCCATCAGGCCGGATAACTGCATCCGAACGCACCTGATACCAAGGGTTTTTATAGACCACTTTTTGAGCTATAGTTTTCCACGAACTCTTTTTCATTCACTACTAGAAATTAGATAATGCGATTTTACATTTCAGCAGGGGCGTCAATGCCTAGCAAGGACAGGCCGTTCTTAATGACCTGGGCAGTCGCAGTACACAGCCGTGTTCTATAATAGTACGCGGTATTGTCTTGCTCTTGATTTACAGGCACGGCTTCGTAAAAACGATTAAAGGTCTGAGCAAGCTCAAACAGATAGTTGCAAATAAGGTTCGGGTAATACTCCAGCGCAGTCTGCTCCAGCACTTCTGGGAACATAAGCAGCTTGCGCAGCACTGCACCCTCATATTCATTCAAGGTGTAGTTAGCACTTATTTCGCCAGCTCTGGTTTCTGCTTTGCGTTCAATGCCATGAATACGAGCATACGTGTACTGCAAGTACGGTCCTGTATTGCCCTCAAACGAAAGTGCTTTATCCCAGGTAAAAGTAATGTTTGACTGTCTATTATGAACTAGATCAAAATATTTAATTGCTGCCAAGGCGACCTTACCCGCGATTATTTCTTTGTCTTGCAAATCTGGATTCTTCTCTTCTATTATATTTCTCGCTCTAGTAGTACCTTCGCCAATAAGCGCTTCAAGACTAATTACATTCCCCTTGCGTGTAGAAATAGCACCTTCTGGTAGGCCCATAAATCCAAAGTCCACATGAACGCTATCGGTCCCTGCTGGGTATCCCGCCTTTTCCAGTATTTTGAAAAGCTGTACAAAATGATGCGACTGACGAACATCTACAGCGTAAATATTTTTCCAATAGCCAATCACTTCTTTTCTGTATTTGTACGTGGCAAAATCACGCAGATGATACGTAGTACCGCCGTCGCTCTTTACTAAAATGCACCGTCCTAAACCCTCTGCCTCAAGGTCAACGTACAATTCCCCTGTTTCACCCGTTTGCACGAGGCCCTTATCTTTTAATTCTGCCAGGACTGCTGGCATTTTATCTTCATAGAAACTCTCGCCGAGATTGTATTCAAACGGCAGCAGGCTCAGTAGGTTACGATACCGTTCAAAATCCTGCATACTCACTTCTACAAACCACTCCCAGAGCTTCCGGTTTTCAGCATCACCTTGTTCAAGCTTTACGAATTCCTGTTTGCACAAATCTCGCAATGCAGGTTCTGCATCTATCTTGCTCGACATAGCAACATAGAGCTTGTTCAGTTCTTGAATAGGATCTTTCTCTACTACTTCCCTGCTCCCTATAGTTTTGAAAGCATAGAGCACTATACCAAATTGCACGCCCCAGTCACCCACATGAGTATCTGAAACTGCATCGTACCCCAAAAACTTGAACAGCCTTTTTAGTGAATCCCCTATTACAGCGGAGCGGAGGTGGCCAACATGCGGGGGCTTCGCAACATTGTTTTGGAAATATTCTACAATGACTCTTTTACCCTCACCCTCGCCCGACGAGCCAAATGCATCTCCCTGGTCAAGTATAGACTGCAGCCCCGAAAGTAGCTGGGTCTCTGATATGGTGAAATTGATAAACCCACCAAGCACCTCTATTTTCTCAATAACTGGATTATTCTCTGTGCTACCTTTGAAAATTGAAAATTGCCCGCCCGTGGCAGGTCCGCCGTCGGCGGAAAAACCAAACATTCGAACAGAGAGCTTCTCTGCAACGAGCTTGGGATTCTCACCAACCTTTTTTGCCAGCACCAAAGCTACATTACTCGCATAGTCACCCATACCAGCCTTAGGCGGATAGCCCACGCTAAAAACAACCTCCCGGCCAATCTCGCTTCCGAATTCTGCGGCAACCGCCTCACGAATAAGCTGTTCTAACTGCTGTTTCATACTGAATAGTATACCGAAATCCCCATATAAAAGCCAGTTAGTCTTATGGGGGCAACCCAAGCCTGTAAGTACAAAACGGCGGTATAGACAAAAGACTTCTCGCATGGCATAATGTAGCGCTAATGTGATTTAGCAAAAACGTTAAGGTGGAAAAGCCCAGGTTTACATCTCGGCAAGGTGCAAGGTGGGTTAGTGGCACCAGGTGTGTGCCAAGCGCGGTGTATACCGCCACCCCATTCTCAATGGGGGTTAGCACAAGGAAAAATCTTATGAATTTACCCATGATGCTCGACGCCAATCAAGTGCCGCACTATAAGTGTCCACGTTGTGGTTTCTTCGCGGTTCGAGAAAATGCAAGCCAAAACAGACAGCACAAAGCATGGCAGTGTCGGGCCTGCAAGAAAGTTCTGTCGTTAAGAATCCTCAACCCTTATCTTTTTTGGCTCCGCCTGGTTATTGGGTTAATGCTGCTACTCAGCGCCATAGTTGCCATCGACGAACTATGGCCAAAATAAAGAATTTGGCAAAAAACCATCGGAGGCTGGAATATAGTATAGTCCGGCCTCTCTTTTATTTTCTGGTATTAACCTTCTTTTTTTTACCTAGAAAAGCTACAATAAGACATGTAAACATTGATCATCTAAACATGCAAACATCCAAGCATGTAAGCAAATAAGTTTACTCTTGTTTACATGTTTATATGTTTTCATGTTTAAATTCGTCCTATGAGCCTAGCCTCTAACAACCGAGCCCGCTACGACTACGACATCAAAGAAACTTTTGATGCTGGTTTGGTATTGGAAGGATGCGAGGTGAAGTCTGTACGTGGTGGTAATGTTTCTCTGAACGGAAGCTACGTAACGGTAAACCAGGAAGGCGCGTATTTAATTAACTGCCACATAGGTCCCTACAAATACGCACCCAACACAGACTACGACCCCACGCATACTCGTAAAATTTTACTTAAGAAATATGAAATCCAAGGCCTCCTCGGAAAAGAAAAGGGCCTGGTTATAGTCCCCCTCGAAATATACCCTGGACGTCGCGGCCTGCTTAAACTTAAGCTCGGCCTCGGCCGCGCCCGCAAAAAAATAGACAAACGCGAATACATTAAGAAGAGAGATACTGAACGGGAAATACGCAAAGGCATTTAATGCCAATTTTCAATTTTTAATTTTGCAATTTTTAATCAAAATGCAATGTTACAAAATTCAAATAAATACGACTTGGAAGAACGAACCGCCCAATTCGGCGAGCAGATAGTACTATTCTGTAAAAGATTACTGCGCGACCCCATTTCTACACCACCAATAGTACAGTTGGTACGAAGTGGTACGAGCGTTGGGGCAAATTATATGGAAGCGAATGGCGCAAGCTCCCGCAAAGATTTTATTAACAAAATCTACATTTGTAAGAAAGAGTCCTAAGAAAGCAAGTACTGGCTGCGAATTTTGGCGACTCTCTTTTCGGACCAGAAAGAACAGATTACAGCACTATGGCAAGAGGCTCAGGAGTTAACTTTGATTTTTCAAAAAATTATCACAACTAGCAAAGCAAATCTGTAATTGTACATTTAATCATTGTTGCTTCATTAAAAATTGCAAAATTAAAAATTGAAAATTATTCATGCGCCTAACCAAAGATTTCATCTACGTTGCCATCATCGCAATATTGCTGGCCATGTGCGGACAGCTGGTATATTCGTATAAGTATACCCCCGCCAAGGAGCGCGCCGTAACTGTGTACTATAACCACGATACTGAGGCAAACCGAAAAGTTATCGAGACCATAGAAAACGCAGACAAGTTTGTGTATTTTGCTATATATACGTTTACGAGAACCGATATTGAAGATGCATTACTCGGCGCCAAGCATCGCGGTCTTGAGGTGCGCGGTATAACCGATAAAGACCAGCTCGCAAAAATAGACCTGCAAGAAAAAATAATCAAAGAGCTACGCAGTGCCGGCATACCCATTGCGGTACAAAGCCACTCCGCCATTATGCACATGAAGACAGTAGTAACGGACAAAGCATATGTCTCTGGCTCCTACAATTGGACCGCTGCGGCAACAGACCAGAATGACGAAGTCATAGAAACCGGTAAGGACGAAAGCATTCGCCAGCAGTACGAACGAGTCCTCCGGGAGGTGCTCGGGAAATACCCACCGGAGTAATTTTCAATTTTATAATTTTCAATTTTTAAATAGGAATGTCACCGCGAGACTTTGTTCCTGTCTTTGCGAATTTACTTGAAAATTGCAAAATTAAAAATTGAAAATTACTACGCCGGGCCTTTCATATAAAACTAAGCACCCCCTGTGCTATAATACTTACGTATGAATGAGAGCTTACTCAAGTCAGATATCTTCTTTTTTGTCTCTACTATCGCAGTAGTGGTATTAACCATTCTTCTCACCATAGGCATGGTATACGTGGTAGGCATTTTGCGGACCATTAAACAAATTAGCCGCAGCGCGAAAGTAGGAACGGATACAATTGTAGAGGGCATTGCAGATGCAAAAGAGGAGATGCGGAAAGGCGGATACGTTCCCGGAGCAATCATGGACATATTCTCACGACTGCACAACAAAAGTACTAAACGTAAAAAATAAGTAACGCGACACCAATATACGAATTCACACTAATGATACGAATAATCCAATCTGGATTCGTGTCATTCGGGTCTCGTTCGTAGATTAGGGTCGGAACGATTATGAATAAGACACAAAAGAAAATTGCAGTAGGGGCTGGCATTACTGCTCTAGCTGCCGCAGCCGCTGCAGGTACATACTTCTTCGCAGGAAAGCGTGGTAAAGAAAATCGCGCTAAAGTTTCCAAGTGGGCAGACACTGCAAAAAAAGATGTAGTGAAGCAGCTCAAAGGCATGAAGGATGTAACCAAAACCTCGTACAACACTGCTGTAGATGCAGTAGTGGCACAGTACAAAAAAGCAAAGAAGGTTGACCCAAAGGAACTCGTTGCACTTGCAAGCGAACTCAAAGGTCACTGGGATAATATCGCCGGCGAAGTAAGCAAGGCCGCACGTAGCATTGCGCCAAAAAAGACAGTGAAAAAAGCTGCTCCTAAAAAAGCTACAAAAAAAGCTCCAGTAAAAAAGACTGCAAAAAAATAGTAGCACTACTATTATCCATAACCTACCAAGACCCTGCTCTGCAGGGTCTTGTTTTACAACAATGGGCACCATTGCGCCGTGCAATGGTGCCCATTGTTACCCAATTAATAGCGAGCTATTTTGAACCCGTATATTGTTTAGTATCTGCATGCCACAGTTGCCACATGAACCAATACATAGATGCAGAACGCAAGTAGGTTTTGTGCCGAGGGTCGGTAATATTTGCCACCACTACTTTTCCATCGCCTATGCCAATTTGAAGCTTGGCGCCGGCAAACGAATCTACAATGGTCTTTTCCATTATAACGTCCTCTGGGTATGCTTTATATTTTCCTGCTACTTCCACCCCAACCACCTTGGTTTTGGGGTGCCATAGATTCTTTTGCGCAATAGTAGCTTCGCCGTTACTTGCGCCGGCTATGTCACCGTACGAAAGGTCATCGTAGTTTCGAACAAAACCAGTAAACTTAGAAAGCACTTCCCCGCCCGGGTACTGAGTAGCAAATTCCTTAAGAGTCATGGTCAAGGCCGACACCTGACGCAGCTTTTGGCCGCTGAGTTTTCCAGCAATTGCTTCGCCCGTAACCTGCGACCATAAACTTTGTGTAGATCGGTCATACAAAAGCGAGTCCAGCTCGTGAAGTTTGCCCGAGACGCCAAAGGTAAGGGCAGCGTTTTGGACTGTAGCATCGTACACCACGCCTACATTGCACAGTGCACAATAGGTTATAGCCATGGGGGTGCCAGCGACCACATCGTTTGCCACCTCGTGCCAGGTCAGAATTTGATACGGGTAAAATTTCGCAGCAGCGCCTTTTACCACTGCAAGACCCATACCGCTCGTCCCCAGCTCTTCAAGTGCTTGGGCAGTTGTTACAAACTTTGGCGCATCTAGAGAAGGTATACCGTCTTGTGGGACACCACTCTCAACTATTTGCCCAGGAGGGATGGCGGCCACAGGCGCAGCACTAGCAGGAACACTTGTGGTGTGAGGCGCACTGCCCCTCACAGACACTGCGTGTCGCGCTCGCCATACTCCCGCAACTACTGCGCCCATTAGAATTAATAAAATAAAGATGAATATATATTTTTTGTTCATAGCATTCATGAGTTGTACCTATACCAATATAATATCATAGTAGCCGCATACTCTTGACTTATAGCTTCATATATGGCACAATTGTCAGTCATTGATCTACTCTCTATGAAAGCCTGGTTCAGCTATCACTGGCTCAAAATTGTTGCTGTGTTCATTTTGCTTGGAGCACTTACTCCAAAGCCTCTTGCATATTACCAGTTCATGGACTGGATAGTGACAGGCAGCGCTCTTATTACCATGCTGCAGGCACACCAACACAACAAAACCATTACTATGTGGGCGTTCTTGTTTGTGAGTATTCTGTACAATCCCTTTGCGCCATTCTCCCTACCCATACTTGCGTGGCAAGTCATATACGCGCTTACCGCACCCCTCTTTTTCTGGCCCATGGTTACCCTAAACCCGTTCCGCATACATATTAAAACCACGTAAATAATATTCGTAACTTATTGTCGATAGTGCAAAGAGCAGCCTGTGGCTGCTTTTTACTTGTGGAGATTTTTTGTATACTAAGTTTGAAAGGCTAACCTTCCTATGTTCACCATAGCCCCACAGCCCCAATACTACAAAAAGAAAAGTAAACTAGCCACCAGCTAATACGCTGGTGGCTTTTGTCTGTGCCTGCAATGCAGGCTAAAACAGCTTCTGTGGTTCTACTTGGTGATGCTGTTGGTTTTGAACGTATCGTTTAACAATCACCTCATCAATGCCGACAGTAGAGACAAAGTATCCTCTGGCCCACAAAGGACCGGGAGGAAACTACCTGGTCTTTTTCTTGATCCAGGCAGAAGACTTGCCTCTCAGAACTGCAAGACTGTAGCTAATGGAAAACTTGGGTGGAATACCTATGTACAGATGAATATGTTCATCTCCAATGTGCCAGGCGGATATCTCCCAACCTTTCCACTTGCAGATTGCCCTGAATATTCTTTTCAGCTCTGCTTTGATATACTTGTCTTGCAGTACCTTGCCGCGGTAGCGCGGCGTCCACTACCTGTATGGTAAAAGCAACGGTACGTGCAATGTTCAAGTTGGTACAATTTACGACTTGAGACCATTGCGAAAATCACCCCCTTTCTACCCAAAGGTGGGTGATTTTAGTATCTGGTTAAATAAAAACAGGTGCCATATAGGCACCTGTTTTGAGGCCAAAAGCTTTTACGCTTCTGCTTGTACGCGCTGTACGTTTACAGCGTTCATACCTTTTTCTGACTGTTCAGTTTCGAAAGTGACTTTGTCGCCTTCTTGAATTTCATCAAAGGTTACGCCTACGAGAGCTGTGTGATGGAAGAACAAATCTTTGTCCTGGCCATCTGGCATGATAAATCCAAAGCCCTTTTCGGTCTTTTTCTTTATAACACCAGTTTTCTTTTCAGTTTCCATAAAATAGATGTAATTTAGTAAGTAAAGTGTGCAAATTTCAATATATTTCCGAAATTCGACTTGTTTCTAAAAATACTTGTCTGCTGAGCTACTATAACAGCATACCTACCCAAAGTCAATTAAATTACATCATACATACTGCGCTCATATAGATAGATCCTATGTTTCAAAATAGTACAACTATACCCAGAATGCCTATGCCCATAGCAAAAGCAGAAATGCAAAAGTCGCACACACCACTGCAACATACCCCACCGTGGAGATAAGCTCGCCAAGCACTAACACACCTAAGACATTTGCAATGAGAATGGACACCGCACCAAACAGCGCAGTAGTTTTACCTAAGTCTACGTGACTAAATACATAGAGCTCACCACACATGGCAAGCGTGCGGAGTGCAAAATAACTTATAAACCAAGTGGTCCACAGCGTTTCAAAATGAAATCCGTTTTTGGAGAGGTTAGACCGAGCAAGTAAGTCAGCCACAGTAAACAAAGATTGGGCACCAATGAGAACAAAGATAATGCGAAACATATATGTATACAATATTTTTAATGAAATAAAAAAAACACCTCGGCAGGTGTTGTATCCACATATGCGTTAGGACTTACCCAAGCTATCCGTGGCAATACAAAACACCCGCAAGCACCTTGCGTAAAGAAGACTTCATGGGTGTGGTAACGTATTGGAAGAATAGCATACAATAATTCTACCTACCTGCAATCAACCTGTCAAAAAAAAACACTAACTCGCACAACGCGACCTACAGCCCCTCTGTTCGTGATTTAAGCGGCCGCTTAAATCACGAACACATGCAGCAAAGTACGTAACGAAAGGGAGAGTGAAGTATGTTTGACTAGACCCAATTACCCTTCCACAGTACTATATGTTTATATTCAATACTTATATTTATGAAACAACTTCACGCAATACAATTGGCTATTCTTAAAAAACTATTATTTAGTCCCGTGCTTCGGTATACGGAAATGAAGCCGGAGAGCAAAATGGATAACAATCAATTCGACTTTCATTTGGACTCATTGATAACATCAGGCTTAGTGGAAAAAATGGATACTGGATACACTCTCACCCCCACGGGAAAAGAATACGCCAACCGCATGGACACAGACGAAGTAAAAATACTCCAGCAAGCAAAGCTGGGAGCACGTGTAGGGTGCGTACGAACTGTACATGGAGTGCAAGAGTTTTTAGTCTATACCAGAAAAAAGCAGCCATTCTATAACTGCCAAGGTTTTCTTGCAGGCAAAATTCGTTACGGAGAAAAAGTGCTGGATGCTGCAGTGCGAGAGCTACAAGAAGAAACGGGACTTACCGGCTCCCCCGTTCTTGTAGAGGTAGAGCACATGAGAGTATATGACAAACAAACGAAAGAGCTACTAGAAGACAAGTTCTTTTTCTTCTACAAGGTAGAAAACCCTACCGGCACTCTCACTCCTAACGAGGAAGGCGAACACTATTGGATTCCCGAAAACAAACTCGCTGAACAAGTAACAAATCCGTTCAATAGCCTCGAAGAATTCTTCGGAGAAATAGAATTACTCAAAAACTTTACTGGCACAGTTTCGTTCATTGAAAAAGAAGTATACAGTAGTAAGTTTTAAATAAAAAAGGTGCAGGACACCTTTTTTATTTTGCATGCGTGGCTATTTATACAACACTAACGCAATACCAAATGCTATTGATACTTCTTTAAAGGCAATACCTTTGGCTAAGAGTTTCTGCTTATAAGTTTCAAGGGGCACCTTCGGTGCATCGCCGGTACAATCTCCGGTGTCCAAAACGTGAATGGCTACCCCTCCGTCCGCAAGTGCATCGTAAGAATTCTGAATTACATTCATTTGCTTTGCAGGCTCTATAAACTTGAGGAGCACATGGGCATACGTAATATCAAAAGAACCGCCAGGCAGAGGCACTGCACAATCATGCTCAACTACCCCATTCTCCCCCGCCAAATGGTCTATTGTTATATCAAACGTTGTAAGCGCAACTGGACCGCTGAGCAATTCTGAAAAAATTTCTCTGTGTTTCTGCACAAAACGTCTATCTCCGCAGCCAAGTACAGCAATTCTTATAGGATGCGCCACAAAGGCCGGAGCTACTACTTTAAAAATAGCTTCTAGCTCTTCCTTTTTTACACGGATTTTGTCCGCTATAGTATCGTCACTTTGCTGTGCGAATTTCTGGTGATATTCGGATAGGGACATAATAAAAAATTAATCTGGGGGCTGCGCAAAAGTCATTCTGTGCGAATGGTATCGCCGTTTACAATAACAACCTCAGTATCTGTAAGCGTCTTAAGTTCATACTTTCCTGACCACGCAGCAATCATATCGTTGTATTGCTGCTGATATTTTGGATTACCATAATGAGGAAGCACCACAAATGGAACAATGCTCAACGCATCGAAAGAAGTAAGTTCCGGCGCCTCAGCTGGGTCATCCATAGTTTGCACCGGCGCAGCACTTGGCCCAACCAACACTGAACCAGCACTGGAACCTATATATACTTTTCCCTGCTCAAGCAAGGTGGGCAATACACGTGCGAACCCGCTTTGCTGTGAATGATACAACAAATAAAATGTATTTCCTCCTCCAATAAAAATAATATCCGCTAAGCGTAAGGCAGCATATACTTCTGCTTCTTGCTTGCCTTGTAAGTCGAAGTCGAACACGTCAAAGCCCATATCTACCAAAGCTTCACGGTCGGCATCCAGCCACGGATGCCCAGTGTACATATTCGCAGCAGTAGGAATAAATGCAACCCGAAGACCCTGAGCAGTGGGTACAAGCTCGCAAAGCTTATCAGTAACTTTATAAAAATTGGATGTAAGAAATAATTTTGCCATACACAAACACGATTGCGTGCTAACTACTGAGTTGCAATACTAGACAGTATTATAGTAAAACATTTTACAGCTAAGGCACCCAGAGCAAGCCCACTTTATTTATACTTATATACAGCAAGAGTCAGAGATCCGTCTTTAGTATCTTTTTGTTTCACTTTCGTTTTTACGAACTCTTTTAGTTCGGCTGGAGCATCTATATCTAGATATACATATACAAATGTTTGGCGAAGTGTGCGCCAAAAGCCTTTGCTCTTAAGTTTGAAGAGCAACACCTCGCGAACAGTCAGGAGCTCTTTGTTAGCACCGGTTGGAACGGATTTTTCTGTTGTGTCAGTCTCAAGTTCACCCATGTCGCCAGCAAACGCAAAAGACGCAAACTCTTCCCATGCAAAGTGCGCATGTTCCCCTCCCGCAGTAATGTGTATGCCATCTATAGTTATAGTATATGCATGAGCATGCCGTGCACTGTATTTTTTAGTTACATACACCCACGTTGCAGCCACGCCAATTATAGCAATTATGCCGAACACTATATATAGTGCGAGCGAAAGCCAATGAACCTGAGCAAATACGTCTGGATTACGCAGCCACAGCTTAAGCAATACATAACTAACCACAACAAGCACAAATGGCGGACCCAGACGGAGCACCACAAAGAACAGCTGCTGAGCCTCAGCACGTTTTTCTTCTGGTGTTATTTCCCACGAATATGGTAGTTGCATAGTATGCCTTAATTATACACCTCCAAAACTCTAGGCTAATACTAGACAGTATTATAGTAAAACGAAAGTACCGAATCAAAGTCGTTAACTACAAAAGCAGCTGCCAGGAAACTTAGCAAAATAAAAAGCCTCGGAGATATTCCACTCGTTGGCTTGAAGCTTGTTCTGTGATGGCAAATTACGGTTTAGGCCATAGCCCTACCCAGCACCTATCACACGTAACACGATAAGGATGATCAGGCCCAACCCATGTATGACCAGGAGGCCAAAGATTGGGCGTCTCTTCCGAGAACTTACAGCGCGGCGCGCCTCCTTCCAAAACATGCACATCATGCCAATCTCCGCCCAGCTCTTGGTAATGAGTTCGCACCGCTTGCGTGGCATCTTTATGGCTACCATACAGGCCGACCACACTTCCATGAAACGGTTGGGGCAATCCCAGCGGCAATGCAACTGCCTCACTACCATCGGAATCTATCCGTATAGTTGCCGTCTCTTGATAGTCAACCCCTTGATCTTCGGACCGCCTTACCCACAAGACAATCGGCAGAGCAGGAGAAAGTCTTGGCGAAGTATGGAAAGTGCTCACCTCTGCGACAGCTGGCAGGATGATATGATGGCCCGTTTCAGGTATCACCACGAAATATTTCATCGTCCATATCTGCGCTGCTGCCATCTGCAATAACGAGTCTCTGAGTTCTCGCCGCAAATCGTGAGATTGGCCCAAGTGACCAAAAATTTGGTTGGCCAACCTAAAATGATCTAGGTAACAATTCGGAAAGTTGCGCATAACACCCCCTTTGGTTTGTGCGCCTGCAGTTAGTGTTTGGCTGAGAAAGTGGCAAGGGCCACAAACCCAACGCTACGAATTTACAAGTTAAAACCCCTTAGCTACAAACTATCAAGAAATTAGTTTTGATAGAAAATAGCCAAGAGGTTTATTTTGCAATTCATTGGTAGACGCGCTCAGCGCGTCTATTACCACACTAAGCGTGGTGGACATAGTGAAAAATTCTTTAAACCCGACATTAGACTGGGTTAACAAAGGCTATACCATGATTACAATCAATAAAACTTAGTATTTTTTTAAAGTGAATCGTGATCTTCTTTCTTGGACTTATAAGCTCCCAGTACTACCGGAACATAGAACAGTACCATAAAATAAGCGAATTGTGCAAGTCTTTGCTGGGTTGTAGCCTCGTATCCATCATCAGCGTATTGTTCACAGCCACCATATACCGGGTCTGAGGTTTCTTCACAGCTAGGGTTCCCTAGTAGAAGAGCTGCAATAACTGCAATAAATAAACAGAACCCTAAGCCTTTTAACATGGCATGTTTCCATCCTCTTTCCTTCGCTAACTTATAAGCTTCATTCCAGGCAAAATAAACTAATCCTGATATAAACAAATACCCGAGTGCTTTCCAAATATTTTCGTAGATTAAATCCATATATTATTCTTCATTGTTATGATTTTCCTTACTAACCCCACTAGCTATTCCAGCGGCTAGTAATGTACCAAACCATAATAATTCGCCTCCACTTGTTTTAAATAACTTAGCCCACCGAGGGATGTTTAAATATCTAGGATCTTCAATGTACTTTTCAGCACATGGACCTCTACCGTCATTTATACAAATAATATCACCAGTATCAAACATCGGACCTTTTTCGTAATGATGATTAGAGTAGTAAAAAAGGAAAGAAAATGCAATAAAACAAATCCAAAGTATTACAGATAAAACTTTAAGCACTTTCTTCGGTATCGGTAATTTTACTAATAAGTAAAGCCCTAGCCCATAAGCCCAAATAATGAGGAAAAATATATCTTTCGAAAAAAGATATAGACCTATCAGTATGATACTTACAACTATGATACCAGAGTATGTTTTGAAAAAAGATTTCAATCTCATTTAAGAATTATCTCCGGAATGGGTATTTTTTAAAATTATGATGATAGTTATACATTGAAACCTTATTAATGTATTCATAATACTTGATTAAATAGTCTGCTGTAGATTCTTCTAAAGATATCCAATCAATAAGATCCCCCGATGATCTATGGTAAGGATTATAGTTTTCTGTTTGATGACTAATATCTTTTTTATTTCTCTCATCCCAAGCTTTCTTTGCATTTGTAATACTTTTCTGTCGAACCTTAAGAAGTTTACCTGCTAATACAAACAATTCTTTGGTTTTTAAATTTTTATACTCACTCTTATTTAAACCAAAATGATTAGTTTTGTCTATATTTCTAGCTATTAATTCTATGGCTTTTATTAAATTTAGACTTACATCAATAGATCCAAATAATCCGTACTTTCTCATCATCAGAGATCTCTGGAGATAAATCATCGCTTTCCTAAAAATTGGTTCTTGATAATTGTAGTATTTCCTAGCAACTGCACTAAATTTGGCAGATGGAGGTTTGGGAAAATAGTTATGACCCCCGGACAACGGTGCTGGTAGTTTGACCCTTTCCAGTTTCCTCCCATTTCTTATGTAAACTGAAACTATCTCAAAGTCATAAATTTGATCGCTTCTTCTGAATCTTTTTTTCCCTACACGGTAAGTAGTGTTTTTAATAGCTAAGGTTAATGCTGAAACAGCATCTAGAAATCTATCGTTAGCCTCCGATAGGGCATGGTAAATATTACTTTCACTAACCTCTGTGGTAATAATGTAGTCGCTATTAAAGTTTCTGACTGAAATAGGGTTCCGGGGCTGTATTACAAAATTTCTGACACCCTTTTCCAGAATATGGAATTCAGTAGACTTCATTCTCACTGGAATTTCGGGAATATCAAGCTCGGTATCGGTTGCATTCAAATCCTTTTTGATTGTACAATTTCCGATTATAAAAATATTTTCTGGTAAAAAATTCCCTAAAATCTTTGCGTAAATAATGTATTTGGTCACCATACTTCCCATATTATCAAACTACTGTCTGTTATACTTGTCAATTAGTTGATTACACGAATCAAGCATATCATCGTACTGCTGTGATTGGCTTTTTATTTCATCCACTAAGTCGTTCTGATCGTTAACGAGATTATTATATGCATAAATATTGTCGTTCCTTTTGTAATAACTCATTCTGCTTTCTATATCGTCAAGATCGCTCCGCAAACTCTCTATCTCTGTCTCTTTGTCCTCAACTTCTGATTTACAACTCGTAATTTGTCTCTCTAAAGAAGCGAGGTTTGGATTACTTGAGTTTAAAAGTGGTTGCGATGAAGTTGCAGGGACAGAAGAAGTACTGGATGGTGGGGATGAATAAGTAGAATCTGATACACTCGAAGATGTGCCTGAATCTGAAGCAATCCAATATATTATTAGTAAAACTACACCAACCTGAATTGCTCGTCTAAGTAACCTTTTGTTCTCTAGTTTTTTAATGTAACTATTAGCAGGTGTGTGTCGCTTATAAAATGTATGTGGGAAGAATGTCCTAGAGCTGGGGTTTAAATTGCTAGTTATAATATCACGATCTATCATTTGCTGGTCGAAATGATCGCTGGCAAGTTTACCATATTCCGCTGGTTGAAAATAGCCGAAGGTTTGAGTTTCAGAGCGCCAATAAAATACCCCTGCGAAAATGAGAAGAATGGATAGCCACCAATAAGTGGAGTAACTCATTCCATTAAGTATCAGAACAGAAAGTCCACTCCTTATTGTTGCCATATCAGTTAACTGTTCATTATCAAACCGTTCAGGGAGTTCGATGTCGTGCCTGTACAAATAAAGATGCATCATTTCATGGGCAAGAATAGCACCAACGGCTAGTGCATTTTTGTAGTACTTAGAATTAATCAGGATTACTTCTTTAGGTTTACCTGTGTCTGAATCTATAACTTTTGTATAAAATCCGGCAGTGTCTGCTCCAGTATTATTGAATTCTTTCTCGTTGTAAAAGTCTACAACACAACCATTAGGGCTTATATCTAACCATTCGAACAGGTCTATCGCCATAGCTTGAAGACCAGACCTAGGATCATGCGGATATCTTGTATAAAAGTTCGCATCTGGAAGATATGGTTTTCTTTCAGGTATACCTTTAAGCTTATGTTGAAAATTTTTAAATCTTTCTTGCTTTTCAGCACGAGCAATAGCAGCTTGTGCTTTTTCCTTCTTACGTCGTTTGTAGAAATAAAATAAGGCCCCGAACAATAATGACAGGGATAGTCCCCCCATGATTAATCCTGCAGCTGAGTCAGACATATATTTACCCTTAGTTAAGCTAAGTATAGCTCATAGTTAAAGAAAAGAGTATAGGCTTGGAGGGTTATTAAATTCGGAAAATCTATTAATATTTAAATATGAAGCCACTTAAACCAAAAGAACAAGAGTTTGTTTCTCGATTGTTAACTAATAATGGTAACCGAGCTTTAACTGTTAAGCAGGTATTTGGCATTATGGACAATAACCATGCTTCAGTTAAAGGTTTAAGATTGGTAAGAAAGGGTAATATAAAACAAGCTCTAGATCATGAACAAGACAGTCTTAAGTCCGCATTAGTTAAACAAGGTATAACACCAGAGAATATTGCTTCTAAGATTGGGTTCTTACTTGAACACGCAGATCCTGCAGTAGTAGACAAGGGTGTTAAGCATGCCAAGGATATTTATGGTATACATGAACAAGTAGCTAGAAAAGTGACTGCAAACACGACATATAACTTTTTGTTTAATTCAGAGGTTCAAGCTGAGATTAAGGCTATCGAAGAGAAAATCAAGGAAAAATTGCTATCTCGTCCAAAGTAAATCTCGCGTTATTCGCGCAAAACATCGCCTAATTCATGCGTTTTTGTAAAATCCGCGGGATTCTATTGACTTTAGAAAATCGTTTGTTATACTTGGTGTACAACTGAATTCCCGGATACCCCCATCCAAACAACGAACAAACAATAAGTTAGCACTAAAAAATATATTAAATTTCGGGGTATAGAAGATTTGCACAAGCACTCGGTATAATAATCTGTTGGTATCGAGCGGCGTGGAAAGCTTTTATGCCAACACGTCTACTTATAATAATTAACTGACATAAAAGCATGTCGGTTTTTTTGTTGCATGCATAGATGTTATCAACTGAGGAATGCCGAAAATATCTCAAAGACCCCAATATATCTGATGAACGCCTAACAGCGATCAGGGATTGGTTATATTTGCATATCTCAACAATCGTTGATAATCGCATACCTTTGGATGATAATAAATTAGGGAGTAATAATGGTGAAAAAGAAGAATCGACCAACAATTGAATATAAACGTTCGGTTATTTACTGTCGTGTATCTTCTGAAAAGCAAGTCCGGGAGGGCCACGGATTGGATAGCCAGGAACAACGCTGTATCCACTACTCTTCGAGTAGAGGTTTGGAGGTTGCAGAAATCTTTAGAGACGAAGGCGTGTCAGGTAAATTATTTGAACGCCCAGCTATGTTAAGCTTGATAGATTTTTTAGATGCTCATCCTAATGAAAAGTTTGTAGTCATTTTTGATGACCTTGCTCGTTTTTCTCGTGATGTACCTGTTCATCTACAGTTAAAAACTGAGTTGGTTATTATGC
>CAZBAS010000008.1:22475-23677 GCA_964490395.1 uncultured Candidatus Saccharibacteria bacterium
TTAAACTGGAGTGTCTAAACTTTAATTTTGAAGATAGTCCGACAGGTAGGTATGTCGAGTTAATAATGGTTGGAGCTGGACAATTACAAAGGGAACAAATTGCTGAAGGTGTGAAGAATAAAATGAAGGCTAGAGTTGAGGCAGGTTACTGGTCCTTTCATCAACCTCTCGGTATGAAGTATGTTAAAGATCCGGAACACGGGAAACTTTTGATACCTGATGAGCCAATTGCTACTATTATCAAATCAGTTTTTGAAAAGGTTGGGTCATCTGAACTAGTTACATTAGAACAAATTCGAAATTATATTATTGGTCAGTATAAGCAGAATGGTGTTAAACGTTTAATCTCCATTCATGGGGTACAGAGAATGTTAAGTCGTGTTATGTATACCGGTTATATTGAATACGAACCATGGGGAATAAAACTTCGTAAAGGTAAGCATGAAGGCCTCATTGATTTGAATACATTTCAAGAGGTTCAAGACATTCTTGCTAAAAGAAGTCACGCAAAAGCCCGTAAAGATTACAGCGAGGACTTTCCTTTAAGAAATTATGTCTTATGTGCTGAATGTCAAAGACCCCTCACTGCCGCTTGGTTTAAAGGAAGGTGGGGTACACTATATGCCAAGTACAAATGCAAAAATAAACTATGCCAATTAAGCCACAAGACAATTAATAGGGATATTATTCATGACCAATTTAGTAGATTATTGAAAAAATGTAAACCCGATCTAGCTTTATTACAATTAGCGGAGCAGGTGTTAATAGATGTTTGGCAAAACAAACAGGAATATGAACGAAAATCAAAATCAATTAACTTACTAGAGATTACAAAGTTAGAAAAAGAGAACGAATTATTACTAAATAGAAGCTTAGTAACCCAGAATCAAACTATGATAAGCCAGTATGAAAGGCAAATAGCAAAAAATGTAGATACTCTGGATCAGCTAAAACAATCGGTAGATATAATAAAATACCCACAAGATGGGTATCAAACATTAATTAAGGAGATATTCAAATATCTACAAAACCCTTTAAACCAATGGAATAAAACTGATTATCACGGGAAAAGGGTATTACTAAATATGTACTTTGAACAGAAGTTAATTTATCATCCAACCTCTGGGTTTCAAACCCCAGAAATTCCTTTTATTTTCAAGGCTATTAAAGAAAAATCTGGGTCTAAAAATCATTTGGTGGAG
>CAZBAS010000009.1:0-5294 GCA_964490395.1 uncultured Candidatus Saccharibacteria bacterium
GTGACGCGCTCTAACCATCTGAGCTACACGCCCCAGCATAAATTGCAGATTGCACATTGTAGATTGCAGAATAAAAAAGCTGGATAATCTGCGATTTGCAATATGAAATCTGCAATTGCTCGGATATTGTAACAACTATATTCAACTTTGACAAATGGTCGCTATATATTGTATTCTGCATGTACTGGCTATACGAATTTAGCCTAATTCCCAAGAAACAAATATCAATTTTCTATTGTGTCATTTTTCAAGAGAAAGCCATCCATACTCGGTGTAGATATTGGGACTTCCGATATTAAAATCGTCCAAATTACCCATGACGGTGCAAAACCCTACCTTGATACGTATGGGATTGTTAATCTTTCCTATCAGCTTACGAGCGATGAAGGTGGCGCAGTAGTTGCTAAAGCAGCCGAGGTCCTAAAGCAGCTCGTGGAGCATGCAGGAGTTACTGCAAAAAGATGCATGATAAGCTTGCCCAACAGCGCAGTCTTTACGTCTATCATAGAAATGCCGTTCCTCTCCGATAAAGAAATGGAAAAGGCCATACAGTTTGAAGCGAAAAAGTATGTTCCCCTTCCTATCTCCGAAGTTATCCTTTCGTGGTCAGTGGTGGGAGAGAATAGCGCCGCTAAGACTAAAAGCATTTTGCTTACTGCTGTCCCAAAACATTTACGTGAAAGTTATTTAAAACTATTCTCACTTGCTGGCTTAGAACTCGAAGTTATAGAGATAGAAGCATTGGCACTTATTCGCGCAATTGTTTTTGACACCGGAAGCAATCATGTTATAATTGATATAGGTGCAAAAGCAACTGGTATAAATTTTATAAAAGAAGGTTTCTTGCAGCTCTCGCGTAGTATTAACGTAGGCGGCGATACTATTACAAGTCAAATTGCTGGTGTCCTAAACATAAGTCATGCCCGGGCAGAGCAATTTAAAAAAGACTTTGGGGTTGCGGGAAGTGGTTTTATACCAGAAGCAGTTAGACCCGTACTTGAAACAATAAGAAACGAAACGAAACAGCTGCTTACTATATATCGTGCAAAGGGCGTAGAAGTGGGGAAGATAGTGTTAGTTGGGGGAGGTGCTGGATTGCCTGGCTTAACAGAATTTTTTGGTCAGCTCGGCGTTCCCACAGAACTAGGTAACCCGCTTGCTCGGCTCGATTATCCTCCAGCAGTAGAGCAGGTGCTGAAGCGGTATTCCCTCCACTTGTCCGTTGCCATAGGTTTGGCGCTTAATAGAGAATAATTTCCTACTCATTTTCTTTTAGATACAAAAATGCCACAAATTAACTTACTTGGTCAGGATAGTAATAGATATGCCACCCCGTGGGTTAAGGGCCCTCTCTATATAGTACGGGTTTTTGTGGTATTGTTTGTGTTACTCATAGCGTATTGGGGCTATTTGTTTATACGTACTCGGGTAACTACAAATCAAGTTGCTACTACCCAGGCGCAGATTATAGCAACCCAAAAAGAAATTTTGGCAAACACCACCAGGCGGGAACTGCTGGTAAGGCAGGGTCAGCTGCAAGCCGCAGATGGGTTGTTGGCAGAACACCAGTATTGGTCAAAGCTTCTCCCTGAGCTGGCACGGGTTACACTGCGTACTGCAAGCTATATTTCTTTTAGTGCCGATGGTACAGGTGTTGCGCATTTGTCCGTTACCGTTCCTTCATATAAAGACTTTGATCAGTTTTTGCAAGTGTTTGACTTGAAAGCATTCAACGATACCTTTTCCCAAATTACTGTATCTTCGGTAGGGAAGTACCAGCAGGGTGATGCGCAGTTGGTGCGCTTTGAGGTCGCGCTGCATTATGACAAAACATTTTTGAAGAATGCTAAGCCCACGCAAACTAATTCCGTTTCTCAATAATAGGTATGGATATACGCGTAACAAATCAACCAATTCCGGCCACAAGCAGCAAAACCTCATTTAGTGGTTCTGTGTTTGAAATTATTTTTCTTATAATAATTATTGTTATTGGTTATTTTTATTTGGTTGCTCCTAAACAGTCTGCATATCATGATGTGAGCGACAACCTGTCAGGTCTGAAAAAGAAGCAAGATACGCTCAAGACCCAAAAAGAAGCTTTTGACAAGCTCGTCCAGGAGCTTGAGGCTCAGCCTGATGCAGTGACCCAGCTCGATAATACTCTCCCGCTAGATAACAAGCCAAGCAGACTGTACGTGCTCCTGGAAAACCTTATTCAGAGCTCTGGTCTTACTACGGGTACGGTATCGGTAGACTCCGATGCACAGGCAGTGGTGGCAGGTGCAAAGACAGCTGCTGACCAGTCGTTTGCTACGGACCATAAGATTAAACCAACTACTGTTTCTGTGAGTGCGTCTGGTACCATAGACCAGCTTACCGGATTTCTCACACACTTGGAAACTAGCACTCGTTTGCTCGAGGTGAACAGTCTCGATATAAGCCAAGGGCGAGGGGATCAGCTTATATTTAAAGTCGGACTTAAGGCCTACTCGTATAGTTCCGACCCCGCAGCTGCGAGTGTAGTAGCACCTAAATAAGAATTTATACAGCCATGGGAAATAGCAAAAACACAATTTTGATTTTAGTAGTAGTAGCACTGTTTGTTGCCTCCGGTGTTGTTTTATACCGCGGCTTTTCGGGTGGCGGTCCTGCGGCAGGCGGTGTTGCAGATATTGCAGGCGCACAAAAGGAAATAGTTAACTTACTTCCGTACGGTACTAACCTGGATTTCAGCAAAGTGAAAACGCGGGCGCAATCTACCACCCCATTTGTATACGAAACCGTAGATCAGAGTAATATTGGTGTAGACATACATTCTCTTATTACTCCTGCAGCGGATGCGAGTAGTCAGCAGCAAGGTCGTAAGTAAAATCTGTTTCGTTTGCAACGGAATGCGTTAGAATTTAATTTAAAAGGCCCCGGCAGATCATGACTGAGACCGTAACGTCTGCCCCTACGGCAGCAACCACATTTGAGAATTTCCTGAAGGAACACGGGCTTATTGGCGAGCCCGTGTTTGACCGTTTGCAGGGTGAAATGAAAACTGCTGGCCCCACCTTCGACGTTGATTCCTGGCTGGTGAATCAAAAAATAATGGACGAGGAGGCAGTCACCCAGGCGCGCGCTAGCTTTTTCAACTTGCCCTATATAGATTTACGTAACGGTTCCATCCCGTCTGAAGCCGCTACCTTTATCCCAAAAGAATCTATTACGTTCTACAATCTTGCCCCCTTTGAGTTCAAGGACAATGTCCTCAAAGTCGGGGTAACTGACCCCACCAATTTACAGGCACTGCAGGCACTCGAATTCGTTGGCCAGAAGCAGGGCGTACAGGTACAAATATACTTGGCTTCAAAGTCATCTATAGATGTGATGGTTGGTCGTAGCAAAAATTTGACCAGTGTGGTTGGCGAAGCGCTGCAAGATTTCCAAGTGCAACGCGATAAAGAAACCGCTCCAAAAGCGCAGGTACAAGCCCAAAGCAATATTGAAGGTGCTCCAATTGTTCGTATCGTAGATGTTATCCTTTCAAACGCTATAGAGGCCAATGCGTCCGATATTCATATTGAGCCTTCAGATACAGATGTGCGTGTGCGCTACCGTATTGATGGTATTTTGCATACCTCACTGATGCTACCAAAGCACGTTCATCCAGCTATTATTTCTCGTTTGAAAATTTTATCAAACCTGAAGATAGATGAATCGAGGCTTCCTCAAGATGGTCGTTTCCATGTAGATGTTGGTGGAAAATCTGTGGACTTGCGTGTTTCTATACTGCCTCTCATATACGGCGAAAAGGTAGTTATGCGTATTTTGGACAAGTCCGGCAAGGTGCCTACACTAGAAGACTTGGGTATACGAGGGAAGACGCTTGAGTGGGTGCTCGAAAACATTAAGAAGACGCACGGTATATTCCTCATTACTGGTCCTACTGGTAGTGGTAAATCCACCACGCTGTATTCTATTCTTTCCATGATAAATACTATGTCGGTAAACATAGTAACTCTGGAAGACCCGGTAGAGTATTTTATAGAAGGTATAAATCAGAGCCAAATAAACTCTGAAATTGGCCTTACGTTTGCTGCGGGGCTACGCAGTATTCTTCGCCAAGATCCCAATGTCATTATGGTTGGTGAGGTTCGCGATAAGGAAACGGCAGAGCTCGCAGTGCACGCAGCGCTCACTGGACACTTGGTATTTTCTACATTGCACACAAACAATGCCATAGGTGCCATGCCGCGCTTGATGGATATGGAAATAGAGCCGTTCTTGTTAACTGCTTCAGTAAACCTCGTAGTTGCTCAACGTTTGGTACGTAAAATTTGTCAAAATTGTAGAAAAGAACAGCCCGTGCCAGAGCCAGTTGCTACGCAGCTTAAGTCTGAGCTTGTGGGGGTCCCCGACGTATACTATGAAGGCATAGAAAAAGGGAAGGTGCAATTCTATAAGGGTGAAGGCTGTGAAAAATGTGAGCGTACTGGCTACCGGGGACGACTGGGTATATATGAGGCCCTGGCTATTATTCCGGAAATCCAAGATCTTATCTTAGCTAAAGAGCCGAGTGGAAAAATTTTGGAAGTGGCCAATAAACAAGGCATGATTTCCATGCGTCAGGACGGTATTATTAAAGTATTGCGTGGTGAAACTACCTTGGAAGAGGTGGTCCGTGTTACTAAAGAATAGGTATATGGCTCATCTTAGAAAAACAGTTGTGCTCCACGAGGCAAATTACCCAAGACACTTGTTATATGGGCGTGCTTTGGAGGCTTTGGGCGTTACTGTTGTCTCTTCTCGTACTTCTGCCACTGCCCACGCGTTGCTGCGCGAATCATCGCATGTGCTGGCTGTACTTTCTTTCCCGGAAGAGACACATGAACGGCAGCAGTTCTTAGATGGTATGCGCCGCTTACACATGTACGCCCCGCTGGTGGTGCTCGATACAGAACCATTTAACTCCGAGGATTTTTCTGCGTTGCCAGTGCAAGCCCATTTTCGTCGAAACGCAACAAGCTTAACCGAGGTGGTGTCTCGGATTGCAGCCATATTGCATATGGAGTAGCGGCCGGCGCCTTGTTTTACGTGCAGTAGTGGGCTCTTTGTCTTTGCAGCCAGCCTATAAACTTGCTACAATCAATACAGATATCTATTCGCCTTGGGGAGCCGTTCGTTTGACTGTGCGGTCCAAAGCATTACTATTTGAAACACAAATTTTCATATGTATAAAGCAAGTGAACTTGAGCTAAATAAAATGCTATCTCTGGTCGTAGAACGCAATGCGTCCGACCTTCATTTAA
>CAZBAS010000009.1:5304-23379 GCA_964490395.1 uncultured Candidatus Saccharibacteria bacterium
AAAGTCGGGGAGCCTCCCATTATTCGTGTTGATAGCCAACTTATCAGACTCGATAGCTATCAGGTTTTGTCCGAAGAGGCAGTGTTGGATATTGCAAACTTGATGATGAACGATGTCCAGAGAGCAGTATTTAAATCTCAGCAAGACGTAGACTTATCCTACTCTTTTAAGGACAACGTCCGTTTTCGCGTGAACGTGTATACCGAGCAGGGAAACATGGGTATTGCTTTGCGTACTATCCCGAACCGCATTCATGCATTGGAAGAACTGGGTCTACCGCCAATTCTTAGGGGCTTTACGGAAAAGCGCCAAGGGTTAGTGTTGTTTACCGGTCCTGTGGGGCACGGTAAGTCTACAGCCATGGCTGCATTGGTAAATGAGATTAATCAAAAGCGATCTGAACACATTCTAACCATTGAAGATCCAATTGAGTTTGTTATCAACCCAGCTGCGTCGGTCATTACCCAGCGTGAGATTTCTGTAGACACACCAAATTTTGCACAAGCATTGCGCGCTGCTCTGCGTGAAGACATAAACGTGCTGTTAGTAGGAGAAATGCGCGACCTTGAATCTATTAGCTCTGCACTGACTCTTGCTGAAACTGGCCACTTAATCTTTGCTACATTGCATACCAATGACGCAGCACAAACTGTGGATCGTATTATAGATGTGTTTCCTGCAGTGCAACAAGGCCAAATTCGGGCACAGCTTGCCAGTGTGTTGCTTGGAATCGTAAGCTTACGCTTGTTACCGAAAATCGGCGGCGGCCGTGTGCCCGCCTATGAAATTCTTATGGCAAACCACGCGGTACGAAATGTTATTCGCGATAACAAGACCTACGAAATCAATAACATTATCCATACAAATCTTGAAGCCGGTATGGTGCCTATGGATAAGGTTTTGGCACTGTTAGTTAAACAAGGAGTGGTTGAACTTGAAGTAGCTCAGGCCCATGTAAACGATAGCGATTATTTCCTTTCACTTATTCGTTAGTAGTCAGAATGTAGTAGTCAGTAGTCTGTACTGAGTACTGACAACGGACTACCGACAACTATATTATGAAGTTTTATTATCAAGCACGAAACAAAGATGGAGCGGTAAAGCAGGGAAGTGTGGTTGCCGCTGACCAGCAAAAAGCTGAAAGCCTTCTCACTGAGAACGGGTTAGTTATTATTAGCCTTGAGCCACAGGCTGAAAGCCTGCTTGAGCGCATCAATCCGTTCGATAAGTTTATTTCTGGGAAAGAAATAGTGCTGTTTTCACGACAGCTCGCAACACTTATTGGTGCTCGCGTTCCTCTGCTCCAGTCATTACGTATATTAGAGTCGCAAATTACAAGCAAGCGTTTAGCCGCAGTTACTCAGGACCTCATTGCATCAATTGAAAACGGTGAAAGCTTGTCTCTTGCACTTTCAAAACACCCAACTGTTTTTGGTAACGTGTATGTAAGTTTGGTTAAGTCTGGTGAAGTGTCCGGTACATTGAATAGGTCGCTGAACTACCTTGCAGATCAGTTGGAAAAAGACTACGCCCTCAAGTCTAAGGTCCGGTCAGCTATGACGTATCCGATATTTATTGTTGGTACGTTGCTTCTTGTTGCCTTGCTTATGTTTAAGTTTGTGCTGCCAAACTTAACCGCGGTACTGCTTGAACAAGGAGGGGAGCTTCCAACAGTTTCAAGGATACTTATTGCCATCACTAAGTTTATCAATGTGTATTGGTGGTTGCTCATTGTAGGGGCGGGCGGTCTCTTTGTACTGGCTCGGTTCTACATTGCTACGCCGAATGGTCGGTATACCTGGGATAGGATTAAAATTACATTCCCTATTATTAGTGGAATTTTTCAGCGCATTTATTTGGCCCGCTTTTCTCGAAACCTATCTACCCTTGTTGCTGGAGGTATACCTATTATTCAAGCGCTGCAAATTATTGCTCAAATTATAAACAATGTCATTTACCGTGATATTATCCTTAAAGCTTCTGAGCAGCTCGCAAACGGCCGAAGTATAAGTGATTCTCTGCAAGGCAACCCTGAGTTTCCTCCTATTGTTACGCAAATGGTGCGCGTTGGGGAGGAGACTGCGCAGCTCGATGATATATTGGGCAAGCTTGCTTCGTTCTACGAAAAAGAAGTTGATGATCGTGTAGCCATCCTTACCACATTGCTCGAGCCACTCATTATGATTATTTTGGGTGTGGGTGTTGGTGCGCTTATCGCAGGCGTGCTCTTGCCTATTTACAATCTTGCCAGCACTATAGGATAGAATTACGAGTTAAGAATCACGAATCAAGTATAATATCTAAAAGCCCTTTCAGAATGCTGAAAGGGCTTTATGCTTACTTCTTACTTCTTACTTCTTGATTCTGCATTGTGTATAAGATTTCTTGACCCGGCACAGGCGAATGGTATACTTAAGGCAAGAGAATTCTCAATCTCTAAAATTAAATTTTACGCAACCAGCGAGGATTGGGGGTGAATACATTGATTCGAAACAAAACTTCACAAAAAGGATTTACGCTTATTGAATTGTTAGTCGTTATTGCCATCATTGGTCTCTTGGCGTCCGTGGTGTTGCTTTCCCTGAATTCAGCACGCCAAAAGTCTAGGGATGCAAAACGTTTGGCTGATATGCGACAGTTGGCTTCAGCATTGGAGCTTTACTATAACGATTACAGCGGTTATCCTGTTGCATCAGGATCTACTCCGGCAAACATAAATCCAAACTATATTGGTGCTTTGCCAACAGCTCCTGCTCCTGCCGACGGTACTTGTGCAACTGCAAGTAACACGTACACTTATTCTTCAAGTGGTGTGACTACTTACAGTTATACATTCTGTTTGGGTGCTGCCACTGGTGGCTACTCTGCAGGTGTACGTACTTTGTCTCCGTCAGGTATCCAATAAGCGCTTTATAAGGCTCATTGAACACCAGAGTGCCCTTTATGGGTACTCTGGTTTTTATTACCCCCCCCATTTTATGAGGATTGTACTGGTGTATACTATATGTTATGAAAGATGATACTACTGAAATAACGAATCATATATTTTTTCGGGTGAGCAGAGCAATTTCCAAAGCAAGACTCGGTTTTCGATCTGAGCCTGTGTGGGCCTGCATTATGGCGCTGGTAGTACTGGTGCCTTTGGTTTTTAATTTGTGGTATATAGAACAGTACGACACACTCAAATATGGGTTGGCTGTACTGCTCACGGCCGCTTCATTGCTCTACGCATTTCGAAGCAAAATCTGGCGTGCATCAGTGCCGCCGAAGCAGTATAGAGTCACGCTTGTTTTGCTGGGGCTATTTTTAGGATGGGCTGCGGTAACGACCGTATTTGCAGTGGACCACCTGTATGCAGTCGTTGGTTTCTATAATCGCCTTACTAGTAGTCTCGTATTCCAATTCGTATTCGTCGCTCTTATTTTACTTATCATAGGCTTCACCCGAGGCCAGCGGAGAACACTTATGCAGGTTGCATGCAGTGTGGCAGTGGTGGCTTCGGTGTGGAGCATACTGCAGACCATAGGTGTCGGGTACTACGATGGTGCTACAGACTTAGTATGGTATAGGGCACCAGGCCTACTTGGTAACCCTAATTTTTCGAGCATGTATTTCGTTGTGCTCCTGCCATGTGCGTTGTGGTTTGCAGCTACCGGTAAAAGCAGCTTTGCCCGCATTTGGTTTGCTTTGGGGTCCGTATTTCTTATGTTCGCGGTTATCTTGAGCAGTAGCCGCGGTGCCTTGCTTGCTGCGGCTTGTGTTGCCATTGTTGGTATGGTGCTTGTATGGGTGTACCAGGCTGAGGCTCGGAAGCGGTTAGTGCTTGCTCTGTGTTTTATTGTGCTCGCTGCTGGCCTCAATGTCTGGTTTGGCGCAGCAACCCGGCCGCAAATATGGCAACAAACAGCACAGCTTGCAGATTCAAACATTCAAGACCGATTTGCTATTTGGAATGTTGCTACCCGTTCCATCCTGCATAGGCCATTGCTCGGAACAGGTCTTGGCAACGCTCTGTATGCGTTTGAAACAGAACGCGGACCAGAATTGTTTACTGACGCCGTATACGATGACGTGCACAATTTTGTGCTGCAATGGGCAGTGACCGGTGGTATACCGCTCGCGGTATTTGGCCTCGTCCTGCTTGCGTGGGCGGCTTACTCAGGGTTTAAACGGGTACGTGCGGGAAGTGCTCAGGACTTGGCCTTGCTTCTTGCGCTGGGCGCCTGGATTGTTACAGCCATGTTTACTCCTGTTTCAGTGCCGAACTTTATTATCCTAGCAATTATTCTTGGCTTGCTTTTGTCTGGACCAGAAGAGCGAGCTATGCCTTTGCCCTCTTGGGGAGCCTCCACTGGCACGTTACTGGCAGGTGCAATGGTTATCCTTTCTCTGGTACTTTTAACCGGCGAGCTATTTTCCGGGCTCGGCGTACACGCATATCGTTCTGGCAATTATGTAACTGCAGAAAAAAAGCTCGTGTGGGGAACGAGACTTAATCCGACCAACCCGTATGCTGTGTTTTTTTATGCGGGTAGTGTTATACAAAACAGGCGGCCGCTTCCGGATCAGCAGCGAGTTGTAGCGCGTTTAGCAAATCTGCATCCTGCGTACAACAGGACTACGATTTGGCTTGCTCATTTGTATGCGCTGCAGTTTTACGAGCGGCCTGACTCTGCCCATTTGCATCTGATAGGCGATGGGTTAGAGCGAGCTGTAGAACGTGAGCCCAACGTGAGACAGCACCGCTACCTCCGTGCACAGTATTATGTACTGGCGCAAAGGTATGATGACGCAAAACGAGAAATGCTTATTCAGGTTGCCCAAGACCCAAAATATGTGTATGGCTGGCTTATGCTTGCCAAAATATACCAGATAGAGAACAATCAAGAAAAGTTCGTATACGCTTTACAGCACGCACGAGACATTGCTCACGACTCGTTAGTCTATAAGCTGTTGTTTATAGCGCGACATGAGTCCGATCTGAGGAATATTCCCTTGGACATACCTAACTTACTCGGAGCGTTATAGTTTGAGGCTTACCCCCGAGGTGATATGTGATATGCTTATTGTATACAGCGTATTTATATGGATATACAAGTACAACCACAATACATACGAGCGTCAATTATAGTAGTTATTCTATTTATCGTGTTTCTCACGAGCCTGTTTGGCTTTCGAGCGGGTAGGGATTTGGCGAAATCTGCGGCTACGCTGAACACAGTGCATACTACCTTGCGAGGCTTTGACTATTTTTTTAGCGATCAAGATAGGTATCCGAGCCCTGTGGAGTCTGAAGACCCGACTGTTATGGGAGTCTACCTTGACCCCATTCCAGCACCGAACTTCGCTTCTAAACAGTGTCCCACCACAACAGCGTACGACACGTTTGATGAACGGAGTTTTACCTTTACCTATTGTCTCCCAAGGGCCCTTGGTGACCAAGCTGCTGGGCTTCATACGCTTACTGAGCGCGATATTCCAACCTGGAAATAACCAGCCCTGCGTTTGTGGTCTGTATCCTCTTTCTTAACTTGTTATATGCCCATTCTTTTTTTTGCGTTTGGCCTCATTATTGGTAGTTTCTTAAATGTAGTTATGCTCCGCTTGCCGGTGGGTAAGAAGCTTGGTGGCAGGTCGGGCTGTCCCCGGTGTGGGCTGCAGCTGAGTGCTAGGGATTTAGTTCCCGTGCTCAGTTTTGTTTTTTTGAAGGGGAAGTGTAGAGGGTGCCGGGCGCCTATTTCTCCACGTTATCCCATCTTGGAACTAGTAACTGCTCTAGGGTTTGCTGGCGGCGCGCTGCTGTATCCTCCGGTTTCAGTTTTGGCTGCGCTGCAATTGGCGTTATTCTTATTCGTATTTTGTATTGGCCTTGTTACCTTTGTCATAGATTTAGAACACTATCTCATATTAGATGTGGTTACGGGTTTTGGTGCGGTGGGCGTTGTGCTTTTGCAGGTTTCCCTGGACTTGGCAGCGCATAACAGTCTCTGGGGAGGCAGCTCCGCAACTCGTTCTGCGCTCCTTGGCGCCGTCCTTGGCGCGTTGCCGTTTCTCTTGCTGTGGCTTGTATCACGGGGCAAGTGGCTTGGGTTTGGTGATGTGAAATACATGGTTTTTATGGGCGCAAGTCTTGGGATTTCTATGGTTTGGGTGGGCATGCTGCTCAGTTTTTGGATTGGCGCTGCTCTATCGTTGCCGCTTTTGGTTATGGGCAAGAAAAAAATGCAGAGCCGATTGCCTTTTGGTACTTTTTTGGTCATTGGTCAGCTAGTTACTTTGGTGTGGGGGCAACAGCTCTTAACCTGGTACTGGCATTTGTTTATATAGCATTCGATACTGTTTGTATTTGTGACCAATTTTCCGTATACTATGTATAGACTGGTGCTTGTCTCATGAAATACACACTAAAACATATACCCCCATATAGCCTTCGCAATTTTCGCCCATCCCTTTTTTTTCGGCGCGGTTCTAGTAGTGGTTTTGGTTCTGTTTTGTCATATGATGAGGGGTTTACGCTCATAGAGTTGTTGGTAACATTGGCAATTCTTGCTGTTTTTTATGGGCTTATTATTACCAACTTCGCGGCTTGGCGTGGTCCACAGTATGTAAAAGTAAGTGGAAACGAGCTTGCTACTACTATTAATCGGCTGCACTCAAACGCGCTTAGTGCTCGGAGTGTGGCGGATAATCCAGCAAAATATTTTATCTTACAACTAACTTCTGGTACTAGTGCAACCAGCTATGTAATACAAGCTGTTTCTACGGGTGCTACCCAAGACATATTTACGAGTCCTCTTGAGACCTTAAAAATTCAGGGTGGGGCATATATTCAAAGCTTGCGTCTTACGGATAAGGGCGCTGCAGTTACCACTCCTGGGTGTGTGCAGATAGTGTTCGCGCTTCCTTTCGGTCGGTCGTATATAGATGGCGGTTGTACCTTTGGTTCGGGGACTGGTCAGACCATATCTAAAACTCAAAGCCAGCTAGACGCATTTGCAAATGCTAAATTGGACGTGGTCATAGGAAGAGCGGGTACAACTACTATACGTACAGTGTCCATAGATGGCATTACCGGAAAAGTAGATGTTCAATAAATATAGAAATGAAGATTACACAGCAAACTAGAAATAACGCCGGTCAAACTTTGGTGGAAACAGTAGTTGGTATTTTTATACTGACTATTGGTATAAGCACGGCTCTTGGTTTGGCGGTATCCATGTTCAATGCTTCTACGAGCGCAGTAAAGCAGGTTATTGGTGCCGGTCTTGCGAGAGAAGGAGTAGAGGCGGTATTTAACATGCGCGCCACTAACTGGCTGAAAGGTGCAATTGTAGCAAACTGTTGGAATTATCCCACTAGCACCACCGATGCTGTATGCCACCAGGACTGGCTTAATCCGGGAGTGAGCGGTTCTTATAACATAAGTGCTGCGGGAAGTTATGTATTAGATATAAACCCTACCAACGCAGACACTGCTCCCCAGAATACCCACTGGACTTTTACACAGCAGGGAGCAAGCCCAAATTACCGACTGTACTATGACGCTGCCGCTACCTCAGGGGTACTCTATAAAACTTCGGCTACAGGTGCTGTGCCATCGGATTATTACCGGGAAATAGTGTTAACTTTAGAAACTCCTTCGTATTACCAGGCAACTATTGGCAACAGATTAAAGGTAATATCGCGGGTGTGGTGGAACGATAAAGGATGCCCGAGCTCTGCAACATGGCCTACTTCAGGAAAGTGCCGAATTGAATTGGTTACCTATGTAACGAACTGGAGAAATTATTAACGAGCTTTTTAGCTAATTAGCTTGTTAGCTATTTAGAAAATGCACATGTTTGATTCAAATTCTACAATTGATATCCGACCTAATAAGCTACCAGCTAAGCAGCTAAACAGCTCTTCTTCCGGGTTTACACTCATGGAAGTTATGGTATCTGTGACTATTTTTGCGTTTGCCATAACGCTCATGATGAGCTTGTTTAACTATACGCTAAAAATCTATCGCCGGGTGGAGGCGCAGCGCCAAGTTTCTCAAAGCGTGCGAACCACGATGGAGTTTTTAGTTAAAGAAATAAGAAATGGTAAGGTGGATTACAGTGTGCAGGATGGAGCCCTGGTTACTACGCCCCTTGCTCCCTGTAATGGGCCAGGGCTCACCACTAGCCCTACTCAAAGCAACTTAGGGCAAGATTCATACAGTGCGGTTAGCTCGTCCCTGGCGCTTGTAAACGTGGATGGAGAGCGAGAGTGTGTTTACTGGGATTCAACATCAAAGAATTTGTTTCTCAAAAAAGAGGGGGTAGCAAGCGTTGCGCAGTTAAACCCTCCGGCGGTAGCACTCGATCTGCTCAAGCTCTACATTCGCCCGCTCAGGGATCCATTTATGGATAGTCCAAACTTGGTAGAGAAAGAGCCTGTAGTGACCATTGTGGCCCAGGTGACCGTAAGACTGCCAACCGGAGAAGTGAGAACTGTTCCGTATCAAACCTCAGTGTCTACTTATATATATGATATTCCTAGTCAATAACAAACTATTTCCATACGATCGCGCTACCAGTCAGCAGGGGGTGACTTTGCTTTTGTCTATTCTCTTGCTGGCTGCTATTACTACCATTGCATTTAGTTTGGCTGTGGTTGGTTTTGCGGAAATTTCTACGTCCGATGACTTGGCTCGTACTGAGCCAGTGTTGTATTACAGCCTTGGGGTGGCCGAAGAAGCAACCTATGGCATGAAGCGAGGGGAAGCTACACTAAAAGGTAATCTGGGCTCTGAGTGTGCTACGAACTTTGTTGCATACCACATTCAAACCCCTGACCTTATGTCTACCCAGACCAAAGTATGCAACATAAGCCCGAGCAGCGGGGGTGTGGGAGTGGCAGAAATAGCAGTGCCGGTAAATACCTATAGCTCGGCTCCACGGGTGTATGTATATGACCCAGCGACAAATAGTACCGATATAAGTGGGTATACATCAATTACTTTTAAAAAGACCACTAACAATTTTGGAGTGGTGCGCGTGTATTTGTGCCCGCTTAGCGCCAATTGTGGTGATCCTACTTCCCCAAGCAATCAAACCGCTGGTTGGCTTAACCCTGCTGGCACTTTGCTCGACTACAATACTCCGTCTTCTCCTATAACCGATGGTAAACCATACGAAATAGTCTTTGTGAACTCGGGCAGTGCCAAGGAGTATGTGGAAATTACTACCGCTCCTAAAGGTCTGCCGTATCTAAATAAAGAAGGTGTAGAAATACAATCTGCATATGGCCGCCTTATCCGCAGGATCCGGGTTTTGGTGCCTACAAGTTAGGATGTGCGTGGTATATACCATGGAGCATGTAACAAAAACACCTCGGCAATGCCGAGGTGTTTTATTGTTTTTTTGTTGAGTGCCATATGTTACATAGGGCTTCGTCTTAGTGTTGTCCTGTGGCCGGAATTTTTAGTATGTCTCCAGCTTTAAGCGCAAATGGTGGTTTTATATCATTGAGCTGCGCAAGAGTTTCCGTTGGTATGCCAACTTTTTGGCTAATAGTGAATAGTGTTTCGCCCCTTGCTACTTTATAGTCCTGGAAAAGGAGTGGTGGTGTTTCTTCTGCGCTTGCTGTGGTTGTGGCTCCGAGTACTGACGGCTTTATCTGATCGGCCAACAAATGATTTGTTCGAGTGATAATGCCAATAGAAGCCACTAGGCACGCGCTACCTATAAGCCAAAAATAGGTATTGGTATGTTGGCCTTTGCCTACACTCCACCTAAGCCTTCTCGATAATCGAATTCGTTTTGTATTGCTTCCAAACCACATATATCTACTTATAAGTATACAATGTTTATTCTAATTTCGCATGGGGATAAGTAAAATATGCGACCCCAATCATACGAATGTCACCCGAATGCCACGAATAGTAAAGATTTAGTTTCTTTCGGCGGGAAGTTCTTAATTATTCGTGACATTCGGATGTATATTTGTATATTGGGGTCGCTTATATCCTAGGAGAAATGTATAATACATCTATGCATAAGGCTGAAGCGAAAAAAAGAATACAGCTCCTTGAGCGGCAAATTGAGGAGTTGCGGTACCGGTACCATGTGCTAAATGACCCGGCGGTAACGGACGATGTGAAAGACTCTTTAGAAAAAGAGCTGAAGGCGCTTCAGGTAGAGTTTCCAGATCTTATAGACACCAATTCATCCTTACAGAGAGTTGCGGGTAAGCCGCTCGATAAGTTTGTGAAAGTGAAACATGAAATACGCATGCTTTCGCTTAACGATGTATTTAGTGCTGAAGAACTGAAGGCTTGGGAAATTAGAATAAAAAAGCTCTTACCTGCTGCGGCTAAGTTGGAATATTTTGCTGAAGTGAAAATGGATGGTTTGGCAGTTTCGCTTATATATGAAGATGGGGTGTTCGTGCGTGGCGCCACGCGGGGCGATGGATTTGTTGGCGAAGACATTACCCAGAATTTGCGAACTATCGAATCTATCCCACTCAGACTTCGCGGTACGAAAATCCCGAAGCTCGTGGAGGTTCGCGGCGAAGCTATCATGACAAAAAAAGTTTGGTTGGCACTGAACAAGGAACAAGCAGTATTGGGAAAGCCTGTGTTTGCCAATACGCGCAATGCTGCGGCTGGCTCTTTGCGCCAACTTGACTCTAAACTTACTGCTTCGCGTAAGTTAGATTTTTTTGCATACGATATCGCGCAATTGGACGATAGCTTCAAGCTGAACACCCACGCCTCTGAGCATGCATTGCTCACAGACTTAGGCTTTAAGCAAGAGCCGCATCAGGGCACGTTCGAAAGTCTAGATGGGGTCATGAAATTTATTGAGCAATTTGAGTCTATTCGGCCGACTTTAAACTACGGAACCGATGGCATTGTTGTATCGGTGAACCATTTAGACCTTCATGAAGTTTTGGGGGTTGTGGGTAAGGCGCCGCGGTATATGGTTGCATATAAGTACGCTGCAGAAAAGGCCACTACTCAGCTTATAGATATCTCAGTGCGTGTTGGGCGTACGGGCGTGCTTACTCCAGTCGCGCATTTTAAGCCAACCGTAGTTGCTGGCTCGACTGTAGCTAAGGCCACGTTGCACAATATAGAACAAATAGAACGTCTTGGGTTAAAAATTGGCGACACAGTAGTTATCCAAAAAGCAGGTGATGTTATCCCGGAGGTGGTAGAAGTATTGCCAAAGCTTCGGACAGGCAAAGAGAAGCAATTCCATATGCCAAAAACGTGTCCGACTTGTGACGGCGTGGTGGAACAGCGAGTGGCTGCGAGCAAGAAAGACGGGCAGTCAGTTGCGTATTTTTGCGTGAATCCCAAATGTCCCGCTAAAAATAGCCGCGGTATGCAGCACTTTGTAAGCGTATTTGAAATATACGAGATAGGTCCAAAAATTTTAGATCGATTCCAGGAAGAAGGGCTTATAAGCGATGCTGCAGATTTATTTACGCTCAAAAAAGAAGACATAATTGGTATGGACCGTTTTGGCGAGAAGAGCGCCGACAACATTATCCAGTCTATTCGCGATCATAGCACCCAGCCACTGAACCGGTTTTTGTTTGCGCTGGGGATATTGCATGTTGGTGAGCAAACAGCGGAAGATTTAGCCAAGCAATTTCTCACACTCAATGCCTTAGAGGCTGCTACAGAGGAAGAAATAAATGCAGTGGAAAACATAGGACCGGTAGTATCCAAGAGTGTATACGACTACTTCCACACCAAAGAAAACGCAAAGTACGTTCAGAAGTTATTGAAAAATGGGGTGCGAATTTCCAATTTCCAATTTCCAATTTCCAATCAGAAACTAGCTGGTAAAACGTTTGTCATAACGGGTACACTGGAAACCATGTCGCGTGATGAAGCAAAAAAGAAGATAAAAGCCATGGGCGGAAAGGTGGCAGAATCAGTATCTAAAAAAACTGACTATGTGGTAGTTGGGGCAGATCCTGGTTCTAAAGCAAAGAAAGCCGAGGAGCTCGGGGTTGAAATCTTGGACGAACAAAAATTTATAGGGATGGTATAGATCGTATAGTACTTTGAGCGCAATATCTATTTGGTTACATATGCTTGGCCACTGTATTTACAACTATCAGCATTAGGGTGGTCGCAATCCAGCTTTTTTCGATACGCTCTAAATTTAAGTTATGTTGAAGTGCCACTTCAACATAACCAAGGAATGATATATGGGTAATTACCGAGATAATAAAATCTATTTTCCGGGCGGGGTGTACCATATCTATAACCGGGGAGTAGGCAAGGGGGATGTCTATCGCGACGATCAAGATTATCAGAGCTTCCTTTTTCGACTCCTGATTATTTTGGGTCTAGTTCCACCCCCTAAGCGAACCACTAAAGGTGGTTTGCAAATAAAACCAATAGGAATCGGGAAGTTTGAGATATTTAGCTACTGTCTTATGCCGAATCATTTTCACTTTCTTATAAGACAGATTGCCGAGATAAGTCCCGAGGTGTTATTCCGTAAGCTGCTGACTTCGTATGTCCGTTACTTTAATCTAAAGTATGATCGGGTGGGCCATTTATTTCAAGATAATTTTAAATATAAGCCAGTACTTGAAGATCAGTATTTGTTACATCTGAGTGCTTATATTCACAATAACCCACAACATCCTTTAAGTTGGGCGTACTCCAGCTTGCCGCACTTTTTACGTATCAGTAACAACCTACTAATTTCCGATAGTGTATTGCTTGGTATGCTACACGACATGGGGAGTACGTACCAGAATTTCTTTGAGTATGCGTATTCTGCTGATCTTCTCGCAGGTGTTAATCTAACATTTGAAGAAAACTAGCTATGTTGAAGTGCCACTTCAACATAAGGGTATTGTCCATGAGTTCGGGTAAGTGTGTAGTTTAGTTAGGATGATTTTGTATGTTTCAGCAGAGGTATGCAAGGGTAGCGCATTATGTATTGGGCTGGCTCCAGAGGGTGGGTGCCAGTGTGTTTGCTGTGGGGAATGGTAGATATTCTATTGGGATTGTGCTCTGCTTTGCTGCTTTTTTGCGAGTTGGTGCCCTGCATACTATTTTTTATGGTTTTACTGGTGAGCTGTATCGTGACTTACTCGTGGTGCATCATTTTATTTCGTATGGCCATTGGCCGCTCATTGGCCCTATGGGTTCTGTGGGCGGGTATTATTTTGGACCAGTATACTATTATATTCTTGCGCCATTTGTATGGCTTATGCATTTTAATCCGGTAGGCGCGGTGCTCGCATCCGGAGTATGCTCGGTAGCAACTATATATTTGGTATATAGGATGGTATATGTTTGGACAGGGACGCGGCATGTGGCTTTGTTGGCCGCATGTTTGCTTTCTATTTCTGTTCGGGATATCCAGAACGCTTACTATGTATCCAATCCAAATTTTCTACCTTTTTTTACTGCGTTATTTCTCTACGCTGTAACGCGTGTTAGTTTGCAGCCGCAGAGGGCGCGGTGGTGGCTAGTGGCGGGCGTTGCTTTTGGTATAGCTACCCAGCTGCATAGTGTTGCATTAGCAGTTTTGTTTTTAGCGGGGGCGGCTGCTACAGGTGCGTATACATTATATAAGTACATCAGGAATATAATATATGGAGTATGTGCGCTTTTGCTGACCTACGTGCCTTATGGCTACTACGAATATACTCATGGCTTTGCGAACCTGCGTCGTTTACTCCATGTTGGGGAACATTCGTTTAGCCTTGTTCCAAGGCTCCAGTCGCTTACGGCTCTTATTGAGTTTTGGGTAAGCACCTTCTTTGTAAAAAACGACTTATTTACTTTTTTCGTTACGCACACGGGGGTGTACGCTGTTTGTCTGGGCATTGCTGTAGGAGTAGCGCTAGTCATGTATTACTCTGTCAAAAAAGTAAGAACTCCTGCCGTCTTGAGCGCGCATGGCTCTTTCTTTGCAGTGGTATGGCTCCTTGCAAGTCTTGCGGTGTTTGTATGGTACCAGTCGCCAATCCAGTTTTTCTATTTGCTCGTGCTGTGGCCCTTGCCAGTCATTGTGCTTGCCTGCGTTATTGTACGGTTATATGAAGCTAAGCGCGGAGTAGCGTATGCACTAGTGCTTATGTATTGTTGTGCCCAAATTGTGCAGCTTGTATATATGTATCCGCAGCTACATGCCGCTGCGTACGAGCACAGTCACTTACTCCGAGTTTTCAAAGGAATTGATGCAGATGCCCAGGGTCAATCATATATAGTTATGGGCGTGGATGCGGATATAAATATGCTTCGATATTACACTGAGCTAGCGCAGAGAAAACCGTACCAACCTGTGGCTGCTGCGCATACTATATACAGCGTTCGGTTGAATGCAGGAGAGGCTCCTTCTGCTCCGAGTACCAATTCGTATAATTTAGAAAATACATTTACCACAGATTCTGTATATGTTGAACGCTACATTCGTAAGCACAATTAAACAATATAGTTCTCGGTATTGGTGGGTCATTGCCCTGGGTTTGTTGGCGTGTGGCTTGGCTTTTGCATTTCCTCATCTATTTCACTCTACGTACCCTTTAGATGAGCTCAATCGTGACCTTGAGGTAGTGACCCGGATGCGTGCTGGCACGTACCCACGTATAGGACCTCCCGCTTCCGTTGGGGGAATATATTTTGGTCCGGCGTATTACTATGTGCTATATGCGGGGGTTCTGATTGCAGGATTTTCACTCCATGGCTTATTGTTGGTCGGGTGGGCAATGTGGTGCATTACCGGTTTAGTTTTGCTTGCCATAACTTGGCGCTGGTCCAGGGATCCTTTGGTAGTGTGTGTAGCTGCCGGTTTGTATGGGTTTTCCATATTAACGTTCCAGCTGGCTCAGTATGTTTCAAATCCAAATTTTGTGCCCCTGTGTGCGCTCCTGTTTTTTTATAGTCTTGAGCGCTGCATGCAGTATCCTTCGGGGAAGAGATATAAATGGGTAATGCTTGCAGCGCTTAGTTTTGGAATTGGTAGCCAGCTTCACGCAGCAGCTTGTGTTGGTCTGCTTGCGGCGGGGTTGGTGAGTCTAAAATGGCTTAAGGCGACTGTTCTCGAGTTTTGCCTTGCTGCTATTATTTGCGTGCTTGTGTACGTTCCCTACGTGTCGTATGAGTTTAGTCATCACTTTGCAAATGCTCATGGTTTAGTAGGGGTTCTAACTGGGCCGCACCTGTACGTTTCTGTCTTTGATCGCATACTCGGGTATGTGCAATTTTGGATTAGCCCGTTGCTTTCTACTCATGGCTTTTTTAATGTTGTTGGGCTAAGCGGGAGATATTTTATACCAGTGTTTGCTGCTCTGTTGTGCATGGTGCCAGTACTTTTGCGTTGGAGCAAAGCTCGCCGTGCAAGCTATACGGCTCCGCAGTTGCCTTACCGTGTGCGTACGGTGTTAGGAATTTGGTTCTGCGCTCCTTCGGTTGTATACTTGGTGCCCATTGGCGCGCTGGGAGGATTACAAATATATTACTACTTAGTATTTATGCCACTTGCCTTTATGCTAGGGGCTTACTCTGTGGTTCTTCTATGGAGGCAAGGTCGCCAGTCTCTCGCGGCGTATCTATTAGTAGTGTTTCTGGCACTGGCTTTGTACCAGCACTGGCTTTACCGCGCGGTTACGTAATAAACAAGTGGAATTTATCCTGGTTTTGAGGTAGTATATCTGAGCAATACTATGGAACAGCCTTTACATTCAATGGAAGAAACACATATCCCAAAACACGTTGCGGTAATCCCCGACGGAAACAGGCGGTGGGCTAAGGCGCAAGGCTTGGACCCATGGAGAGGGCACGAAGAGGGGACAAAACGGTTCGAAGAAGCAACCGAAGCAGCGTTTAAGGCTGGTATATCGTACTTTACTTTTTGGGCTGCGTCCGAAGATAATTTACGAAGTCGTCCAAAGCTCGAGATTACTGCGCTCATGTTTCTTATCGATAAGTATTTATCAACGGAATCTGCGCTTGAACGTTTTGAGCGAGATAAAGTGCGGGTGCGGGTACTTGGTCGGTGGCAGGAACTTATTTCAAAAACCAGCATCCACACGGGCATAGAACATTTGCAGCAACGCACGAGCCATTTTACCGAACGAAATTTGACTATTTTACTTGGATACGATGGTCAAAGTGAAATGGTCGCAGCATTGAACCATCTGGCTCTAACAAAACAGGCGGTCGATGCCGCTACTCTGCGTGCTGCTTTGTGGACTGCAGACTTACCACCAGTGGATTTGGTTATTCGTACGGGAGGAGAGCCACATTGGTCAGCTGGGTTCATGATGTGGCATGTGGCAAATAGTCAGTTGTATTTCACGGAAAAGCTGTGGCCAGATTTTAATGCCAAGGAGCTAGAAAAAGCTCTGGAAGACTATAAAATGAGACCCCGCAGGTTCGGAAAATAGCGTGTTGCCGGAAACAGGAAGTGCTATTGACTTTGCTTATGTAAAGGATAAAACCGTCAAAAATATCTTTTTTCTGTTTCTCTTGACAACAATTTGCATATAGAGTAAGATTGATTTACCGAAATTTTCGCATATCCATGAGTAACTCCACAAATTCCTAAACAAACCTGCGGTCACTCTCGTTGATTGACTATACCGCGGATGCGGTTTTTTTGTGGCTCAATTGCTGAAAATTACATTAAAAATTTGATTATTTGCAGGCACATACTTACTGCTACACGGATGCGGCGGCCATTCCAATTTACTTTGGGAATACAGGTATCAGCTTTTCTGGTGGGCAGTAGCTATGTGGATGTAAAATTTCAGTAGTCAGAACGTAGTAGTCGGTAGTCAGTTTAATACTGACAACTTACTACTGACAACTTACTACTGCTTTGCTCCAAGTACTTTAAAAAATAAATAATATGGTAGTTCATTCTTTAACCAAAAGAATGAACACTGAAAAGTTCAAATAACGAGAATAAGTAGAACATTGAGTCTAGATAGAAAGTAATTGATAGTATCACCAAGGGTGAATGGTAGGACCGCTGAGCGGCCCTATTACCACGCTTAGCGTGGTAGTTACCAATTGCTAGTCAACAACATTGATACATTGAACAGAGAAGGGTATACGGTGGATGCCTAGGTACTACGAGCCGATGAAAGACGTGATAGCCTGCGAAAAGCTTCGGGGAGCTGGCAAATAAGCTTTGATCCGGAGATGTCTGAATGGGGAAACCCACGTACTGGAAGAGTGCGTGCCTATATGCCGTGGGGTATATAGAGCGGGAACCATGCGAAGTGAAACATCTCAGTAGCATGAGGAAAAGAAATCAAGCCCGACGTAAGTCGGACGGAGATTCCCTTAGTAGTGGCGAGCGAACAGGGAAAAGAATAGCTATGTATTCGTTGTCCAATTTCCATGTGGATAGCGAATACGTATGCTATCAGCCCAAACCTTTATTGTGTTTTCTAAATCGTAAGATGGAGATTTAAAGCTTACTGGCGTTGCAATATAGGGGTAATAAGTATAACTGTTGTAGTTCAGTAAAACTACAGAAAGTAGTTACGTTGTGTAGCAGAACATGCCTGGAACGGCAGACCAAAGAGGGTGATAGTCCCGTATCGCGAAACATTTCGTAAACTTTAGGTTATTTCTTGAGTACAACCAGACACGAGTAATCTGGTTGGAAGTCGGGTCGACTAAGATCCAAGGCTAAATACTTGTAGTGACCGATAGTGAACAAGTACCGTGAGGGAAAGGTGAAAAGCACCCCGGAAGGGGAATGAAATAGTTTCTGAAACCGTATACTTACAAGGAGTCAAAGACCTAAGTCAGCGCCGCAAGGTGCTGGCAGGTTAATGGCGTGCCTATTGAAGAATGATCCAACGAGTTAGTCTTGTGCGGCTCGATTAAGCTATTAGATTAGCGAAATCACAGTGAAAGCGAGGATTAATAGTCCGCATTAAGTTGTATTCAGTTTCCTGCTTGCAGGACGCTGAATACTAACTTAAAGGTCGCACGAGCTAGACCCGAAACCCGAGTGAGCTACCCATGGCCAGGATGAACGATGTGTAACAGCATCGGGAGGTCCGAACCCACTAATGTTGCAAAATTAGGGGATGAGCTGTGGG
>CAZBAS010000010.1:0-6797 GCA_964490395.1 uncultured Candidatus Saccharibacteria bacterium
AGCGCGTCACTGATAATGACGAGGTCCCAGGTTCGATTCCTGGCACGCCCACCACGCTTAGCGTGGTGATAGGCGCGCTTAGCGCGCCCACCACAATAAGACCTAAACTAAAACACATATGCGCTTTATTGCTTCGCCACTTATGATGATTGCCGGCTTTCTCCTTATGAGGTATCCCGTGCAAACCACCAGAATAACTGGACCCATAGGTTTTGCAGAAAAGTACTTTGCTGGCTGGGGCGGAACCTACGCCTGGTGGCGAATATGTGGTCTTGCTATACTACTGCTTGGACTCTTGTGGCTTACCGGGGTAGTACACTATAATAGCAACAGTAGCTACCAGCTTCCTGGCAGCGAGTACCAACAAAGTGGCGCAATTCAATAATAAGAATCAAGAATTAAGAATTAAGTATCAAACCAAATACATAATTCATGATTCCATATTCATAATTCTGCTTTTCATATGGGCCTTTAGCATAGTGGTAGTGCAGCCGGTTTGCATCCGGCGGGCGGGAGTTCGATTCTCCCAAGGTCCACCAAACAAAGACTCCAACTTCGGTTGGGGTTTTTGTTTGGTTAGATGTTGTGGAGATGAGGAATATCCGCAGGGAGCTTGCCCCGTAGCGAACGAGTCCACGAGTTCTGCTGCTGGGGTTCGAGCGTGCCCCGCCATAGCTTTAGCGACGGCGGGTTCTCCCAAGGTCCACCAAGAAAAAGACATCACATTTGTGGTGTTTTTTTCTTGCATGGCGCTTGGCAGGCTGCTTTCTTGCTTACATGGTAAAATAATTCCATGTATACCAAGGCTATCAGTTTATTTATTTTGCTCATTACTGGGCTCTTTGCTGTGGTGCACCCTACCTTTGCGGCGGCAAAAACCACCGTGCGCATGACCACACAAGGGTTTGAGCCAAAAGAAATTACTATCCAAAAGGGCGAAACAGTAGTGTTTGTAAATGAAGCTCCGGAAGACCGGTGGCCAGCGTCAAACATCCATCCAACCCATGAGATATATCCCGAATTCGACCCTAAAACTAAGGTAGCACCAGGCAAATCATGGCAATTCACGTTTGATAAAGCAGGCACATGGAAATACCACGACCACCTTATACCGACAGATAGCGGCACTGTTACTGTGACAGATATATCAACCGCACAAACAACAAACCAACACTGGTGGACCAGGGCATGGCACGCCATACGCACCTGGTGGCACCATATATGGCATAAAAATGCTACCAATACAAAAAAAGCGGACAATGAACCGAAAAACTATGACAGTGCTATTGCGCAAAATAGTGAAGCAATATTTACCGACGACGCTGCACTGGGTTCATACATGAAAAAATATGGACCAAAACAAACCATAGCCCAGCTTCACGCGCTCGAGACAAAGTTTGGTTCGTGTCACCAACCAGCCCACCGTGCTGGCCACTTAGGGTACCAACAACTTGGCGACCATGCTCTTATTGAATACAGCCCCGAGTGCCAGTCTGGCTACTACCATGGGGTCATGGAAGCATATTTTAAGGACCACGGCACCAGCAACCTCAGCGAAAGCTTTACTACCCTCTGCCCGTCCAACTTAAATTCTTTCTTTGAGCATCAGTGTGTTCATGGCATAGGGCACGGGCTTATGGCGTGGAGCAATTATGAGCTGCCCGACGCTTTAGCCGGATGTGACCAGCTCCCCCGCCGGCAAGATAGCTGCTGGACTGGTGTATTCATGGAAAACCTTTCGGCCCAAATTGCGAAAGGGAATCAAAATAGCTCTGTAGGTAGCACAGACGTCCATGTAACCAAATACCTTAAGGACGAAGATCCCCTCTACCCTTGTGATGGCATAGCAGACAAGTATCAGAATAGCTGCTATTTTCTACAAACATCCCGTATGTTGCAAATATTTGGCCAAGACTTTAAAAAAGTGGCTGCGAGCTGTGCAACCGCGCCCATTATATATCAGCCCTCATGCTTTGGGAGCATGGGCCGAGACGTAGGAGGTAACTTCCCCACCGACAACCAACGGCAAATTACCGAATGCGGCTATGTTTCTACTGAATCCAACAAAATGCTCTGCCTCAATGGAGCAGTACAGAACTCGTTCTGGGATCCCAGCGGCCAAGAACGAGCAATAGATTTTTGTACTAGACTCACGAGCACCACAGAGAAACAAAGCTGTTACAATACTATTTTTCAACGAGCCACGGAGCTGTTAACAACGCCAGAGGCAAACCAAAGTTTTTGTGCGCGAATTGAACCTCTTTACAGCAATTCGTGTACGGAACAAGTGATGCATGTACACATCTAAACTAGCCATACCCGCATCTCCGCAGCTAGCTATAGTTACCAGCCTTAGCCAAGCTATACGGAGCAGCCGAGTAAATTACAAAACCTTACCCCACGATTATATTGTTGGCGGGTATGTTCGTGACCTATTGTACGGACTGCCATCATCCGACATAGACGTAGAGGTGTATGGCTTGTCTTGGGATACGCTAGATACCCTACTCCGTACAACCTTCGGGGCGGCACACATAGTGCCAGAAAAAGCATTTGCGCTATGGAATATAACTCATGGCGGCCACAGCTATACCTACAGCCTTCCACGTTTCGAGAAAAAAAGCGGCACCACACATACGGGTTTTGATATAACCGCAGATCCGGAACTGCCCATGGCCACAGCGGTAAAACGCCGCGACTATACCATAAACACGTTGCTTCTTGACCCCATTACCAGCATCGTATCCGATTACACAACTGGCCTCTGCGATATACAAAGGCGTTGTCTTCGAGCAGTAGACATGGCACGCCTCGCAGAAGACCCTCTCAGAGCATGGCGAGCAATACAGCTTGTGGGAAGGTTCGATTTAACCATCGAAGCACAAACAGAACAGACCTTACGCGCTCTGGCCACAACCAGTGAAGTGGGCGCGCTTTCTGGTCCTCGCGTAAGGGACGAACTCGATAAGTTACTAGCAAAAAGTGCAAATCCATCGCACGCTCTTAACCTGGCGCATGCATGGGGACTACTCTCAGCACACCTCCCCGAACTAATTACAGCCATACCGTCCGCGCAAGAATGGACGCTGCTCCTCTCTGCCTTGGACGGGATACAGCATGCAGATGAGCACACGCAATTGCACCTCCGATGGCAGTGCATACTGGGAAACCTTTCGCTGGACGCAGCAAGCACACTATGTTCCAGGCTGAGCATACCCAAATACCTACGCACAACATAAAAAAAACACCCCGCTACAACGGGGTATTTTTAAATAATATAGTAGAAAACTAAAAGAGTAGCAGCATAGTAGCAAATACCACTACGAATGCGGTATTGGCAATAAGTCGGACGTGTTGTATATGTCGGTGAACAACTATAGCTATAACAAGAGCGGTAAGCAAAAGGGCAATTATGCCAAGATAGGCTTTTTGTTCTATGGGCTTAACCGGAATCTTCTGACCCAACACAGTTACCGAAGCACTGTCTACGGTCCCCGCTGCAACATATCTATCTGCGAACGTAGGCGCAACTGAGGTAAGCAGCGTGCTTACTTCATTCCCCTGCAAATCGAACGCTTTCACCGTTAAGTTCTCTGCAGCCTGAGCGGTTTTAACTGGCACTGCAACACTCCAGCTACCGTCGCTATGCGGCTTAAAGAATTGCGACTTTTCCCCATATACGAGGAGCAATTTTGCAACGTTACTGCTTGTGAAAGCCGAGACCAACAAGTCTTCCCCATTTGCTACCAAGGAAGTTTTTTCAATGGCCAGCTTTGGTGAGAGGGCAGGGCTTGCGGCTGGGGCTTGCACCGGTTGCACTGTAGTCCGTTCTACATTCTGAACCGGAGCTGCAGATGCAGTACTAGGCTTTATCAGTTTCGTAGGTGCAGGAACTACTGCTTGAACCGGAGCTGGTGCAGGCGCGGGCTGCGGAGCGACTGCCACGGGCGCTACTGGGGTAGTCGTTCCCGCCGGATTTCCAAACTCTTCCACTACAAAAATACTGTCATGCCCCTCAAACACTCCTCGAGAGATACCCACACCCATTTCTTTAAATGAGCTATTGAGTATGTTCGCCCTGTGCCCCGGGCTATTCATCCAGGCGTCCTGTAAGGGCTCTACATCGTTAAAATGTACTGCCAAATTCTCTCCCGCGCTTAGGTATTTATATCCTACGGCCTCAAAAAAAGTCCATGGTGTTTTACCATCTGGAGTATTGTGAGCAAAGTACTGTCTCGCAAGCATGTCATCCGCCTTGGCCTGGGCTGCTCGCTCCAGTACTGCGTTATATGTTACTTGGCCTATGTTACTACCTGCGCGGGCTTTATTGGTAAGCTCCAAGACCGAGCTTTGGGTTATGGCAGAAGCAGTCACGGTTTCACTAGGCGTGAACTCAAGTGCTGCAAAACTAAATACTTTGATTGTTAACAATAATACCGAAAACGCCGCCAGTGTTCGGTGGTGTAATAAATGGGGCTGATAATGGTTGCGTGCATGAGGAACAACATGATCCTTCAAATGCCACCAACTCCGTTGTAAAAATCCAGGCTGACTCCCGAGCTGGCCCGGGTAAATGGTGCTGTTCATTGGTTTTTTCGCAAGACACCAATATACGAATACCATCCAGCTTCTCCGCCAGCGAGCGGATTCGTTGGACAGGAGCGAACGATACGGATAATTCGTTATATTCGCGTGGGATTCGTATATTTGTGTTGCTTTGTGTTTTGGTTTCGAAAACTACTTATTTTTGAGTAGTCTTAGATGTATCTAACTGTATCAATTATAGCACGTCTCTATAGTTTTTGCAAGAATATACGGAACGTAACACCCTACACCGAACGAAGAAACAAAAAAGGCATGAAAAAAGTTTTTTCATGCCTTTCAAAACAATACAATAGGTAGTTATTGCTGGGCCGCAGTATTCTTTTTTACCGAATGCGTAGGAAAGCCAGCATAGTTATTGGTGTCGTCCGATATATTGGTGTACGTAATATAGGTAACCAAGAGAACGCCGGTCGTGAGAAGAAAAATAATTGTCCATACGAACCATCGCAAATTGTGTGGTTGCGCAACTGCAGAAGGATGTGTTGCCATCATATTTTTATTTATGTATAAGCGCGCCTACTTCGGTACGAGCAGATCTCACAGCGTATGCAGAATAGATTACGCACAAAATCCACAAACCAATAATAGGCAATAGCATGTAAATGCCTTTAGTGAAAAAATTAATAAATGCATAGCTTACCACTCCGAGACTATACAATTCAATAATTACTACTACAACCAAAGTTTTGACCAGCTTCCCAATAATAGAGTCAGCGAACAGTCGATGCACTCGCACCGCTTCTACTACCAGATATATACTCCCTAAAACCAAAATAGAAAAACCCGCGTAGAGAAAAGGGAGCAGTGCTTCAGTTGGAATTATTACCATTTGTTTCTAAAGTATTTTTTAGTACGACCCTCAGTCACTTGCTGCAAACTAACAGCGTACCTTTTATGTATGATAAGTATATCATACTCCGGTCGTCGGTTACACATGCTATCCACTGCACTGCTTCGTGCATTATGTATGTGGGGTAGCGGTAGCCGGCTCAAATGCTGCCAATGCCGCAGGAGTAGCCATTTCTATATCAACCACTTTGCCAGCAAGTGTAGCGTTGCGAAGCTCAGTCAGAGCTTGAGCAGCGTCATTGACGCTTTCAAACGTTACCAAGCCTGCCCCCTTACTTCGGCTCGTAACATCGTCCACAAAAACGTGCGCTTCGGACACAGGGGCGCTTTGCCCACACCATTCAGCTAGCTGCTGACCACTCACTGTCCAGGGAATTCCAGTTACCAATACTTTGTTTGTCATAAAAGTTTTTAAAGTTATAAAGTAGAAAGTTTATAAAGTATTACTTTAGGGACTTTACAAACTTTATGAACTTTCTCACTCTAGTTCGCTAAAGGTTCTGGCGACTGATTTTTGTTACGCTTGATAAAATCTAAGATTACATCCCTATTGAACGTATCCATGTCGGTAAGTCTTCGCCATGAAGCCACCTCTATAGGGTGAGGATTGTTCGCGCGTGGAGTGATAATAGTTGCCTGAGGGTACTGTCGTCCTATATCTTCCAGCTTTGCCTTCGTGTCTGCATCTATGTCTGGTTTGTAGGAAATCCAAATACCACCATGCTCTAAATTGTGAATCAGCTGCTCATCGGGCAACTCGTGGTTATATACACCCCATGCAGCTGGGTCTGGATTGTGAGGGCCAGAGGTGGGAGGGTTAGTCAGATACGGATCGTGAGGAGTTCCTACAGGAATGTGGTTTCTGCCACCATCTGGCTCTTCTGTTCCCGCCAAATTTACGTTCCCGGTAAGGACTCCGGACTTATAGTCTTTCCAAAACAAATACCCAGCCGCCGCGGCTGCTACCAAAACAATGCCAATGATGATTAAAGCTTTTTTCATAGATAACAAATGCTAATAAACGAATTGTAACAAGCACCCACTAAGCCCACGCGTCCCGACATGAGAACAATGCAAATAGCATTTATCACCATACTCGAGCGAAATAGTTAGTGTCTAATGTCAATTATAACACAAAAACCACCCCTTTCGAGGTGGTTTCAAATTTCACAGCTTAATAGCAACAAGAGTGTACGAGAGTTTCTATGTCAGTCTTTACGAGGATATCCTTTATCGAAATAAAGAATAACCGACCACCGGATGGATACACATATAATTTCGAAAAATGTATATGCAATATCAATATTCCTTAGAAAGGAGGTGATCCATCGACAGCTTCCGCT
>CAZBAS010000011.1:0-2363 GCA_964490395.1 uncultured Candidatus Saccharibacteria bacterium
AAAAGGTAGTTGTTTGGACTTTTTGACTAATTCTTCATTCGTCAATCGTTCAATAACTCTTCCTTCTTCTACTCCATATTTGATAAAGTTGTTTAAATTACGAAGCAAAGCCATATACCCCATCTTGTTTTCATTTATAAGAGCTTCCCATGCTTCCTTAGAAGGATTTTTTGAAATCTCTACTTCCCATGTATCAAATGAGGTGAGTTTACCACTCATCAAATCTTTCCATGCCATTTTCTGTTCTTCGCTTGCAAACTTTGGATTAGGATGGACTATGTTAAATACATCAATGAGTGACCATGATTTTCCTTCTCCACGATATTTAGCAAGTTGATAGCGATTGAATTTTAAGAGCGCATGACGAATACCCCGTTTTACTTGTTTTGGAATCTTTTTATCCAAGTATGCACAGATTTCAATAAGATCGTCTACACGGATAGCGGTTTTCTCAATCGTCCGTTTAATCAAATCATCGCCTCTATGAATCCTTGCCAATTCTCCTACAAGTAAATGAGTAATACTTCTCATATTAAACTCTGTACGTGCCATTACAGCGAGTTTTGCAACAAACTCTGGCTTGTTTGCTTTTATTAGGTTTTGTATTCGTGTGATCCTATCTCCTGCTGATTCATAATACTTATCGTTTAAGAATGTCGTGAGTACGGCATGTATTAATTCCATTTCTTTTCCCATTAAAAAAGCCTCGCCACCTGCGAGGTTATCTGTTTTATTTGAAGTTCTGACACTAAATCGTGACATATACCTTCTTTCTTGAGGATAAATATTCAATACCTCAAACGTGGGGAAAATCTAAAGAGTAACGTGTTATTTTATGAAAAAAAAATGAAGTAACTCTTTAATTACCACCACATTTCAATTATCGAATAATCACCACATATAGGGGGAAAAATAGAAAGGAAATTTTCGTGCTCTACCAGCTGAGCTACAAATCTTACGACTTGGTTGGACTCGAACCAACGACCACGTCATTAGTAGTGAAGTAACCCTTCTGTTACCACCCTATATCTAGTGACTAATTATTAATGAACTGCTACTATGATAACGCATATAAATGCTATTGTCAAGTACTACGTCAACCCTTCTTCAATATCTCTTTAACACCTATGTTCTTTTGCATGATCTACTCTCTTAAAAGACTTACCACACTTTCTACAGACATATCGGGTAGCGGTTATAGAAAATCTAGTGGTTAAGTTCATGATCCTTTCTTACTAGCGTGTTTTATTCGGATGCGACTACCCCGTTTTTACTGAACCCTTACAAAAGAGCATGGCTCTCCTGCATGGTTAAGTCCACAATTGGGACAATTTCCTGAGTTCATTTCACATCACTTCCTTTCTTACTAGCCTTTAAGATAGGTTCATGAGTTAAAGCTCTTGCCTTTTATCTATTCTAATTTTTCTTAATTCAGTAAGCTTTTTAACTAGATCATCTTGGTCGCATATATGAATTGTTTGTGTGTTTTCCTCTGATCCAGAATCATCGCCATTACTAAACTCTGAATAATCCATACAACCATCCCATTTACAGAATACCTCGCAATCAGCTATATCTACAGGAGGATTACTAACTATACATTGTCCTGAATAATATCTAGCTGTGAAATAATATTCCTTTTCTTCTGTTATTATCCAACCTTTTTTCATGCCCTATCCTTTCTTAATAGCGTGTTTTATTTCGGATGCGACTATCCCCGATACTACTGAACCACGTTCGGATCAAATCTTACATCCGTACTGTTTGGTTTCATTTCGCATCACTTCCTTTCTTAATAGCTTTTAATAGTAATTTAGCTCTGTTTTCTATATTCCTTCTATCTACTTCAGTTGTAGCATTCTTCCAGTCTATTCTTAGTTGTGCTAACTTCTGATCTGTAGTCATACTCTATGTATTATATCGCTTGTGGGCTAGTATGTAGGCTAGTCCCCCGTGTTAAGAACATTGTTATAATCGACGGTTTTTTCAGTTTTCTCTCTGACCGTTTTAGTTTCCCTATCAGTTGCTTTCGCAAGAGATCCGACTTGGTAACGTGAGTTGCTGGATCTATTAGACTATCGCCCGTGGTGTTTGCAGATGCTGCTGCAATTCATCAGTGAGTTTTAGCGTGTTGGCTTTTCTGTGCGCCGTCCCCAACACTTTGACCCCCAGACGGCATAAAACTTAAATAATGGATAGACTTTAGAAAATAACGATTTATAGTATCGTTTTTGTTTTGAAGATAATTGTTTAACTAATGTTGCCATAAAAAATCCGCTCGTCGTAGCTCTGAGAGTGCCCTTGCAAGGCAAGAGCTACGATAAACGGACTTTAGTGCAAGGTATCTCTCTTTAATCTTCTTG
>CAZBAS010000012.1:0-1505 GCA_964490395.1 uncultured Candidatus Saccharibacteria bacterium
AGTACCTGCATTAACTTTTACACTCATGCCTTCTTGCCCATAAAGATATAGCGGGCTATCGACACAGTTGTTGGATGCGTTTTTACCCCCAGCGGTCGCGAAGCGCTCCTTAAACCATGCATCATACTCTGCATTTCCAGTACCAGTTCTGGCCTGATCTCCTGTAAATGTAGTTCCATGCAACGCATTGCATTGTGCTGCCGCAACATCTCTGCATTTCTCACCGCTTTGTTGCTCTACTCTTTGAGGAACTAGTGCTGGCTTAAATCCTAAGGTCTGAAGTTTTAATTGCTTATTAGACGACTTACCAGACGCTGCATTTGCATTGATAGTAGACGAGAAATAAGCGCTTTTTGTTATCCCGATAAGTTGCAGAAAAGAACCCTGAACTTCTATTCGTTGGCCGGCGTCATCCCCAGCCTTTACGACATACAAATTAGAGCTAGAAGGAGTATATTTGGAGCCCAAATTACCCACAGCTACATCTCCCTCCGCCTGATCAGAAGTCAAGAAAGCTCCTCCAGCAAGCATAGATTGAACGCCATCGTGCTTAAGTTTGGTTGACTGAGAGCGTGCTGTATTATATATAAAAGCGCCTGATTCCTCGGTATTTTTTGAAAGAAATGTATACGTAGGACTATTCGTTTGTAAATCCCAAGTTGCGGTAGTATATACACCCTCACTTGAAGTCGCGATAACTGAGCGTGCTTTTGTTGCTAAATCAAAAGTCTCAACCGTGTTTGGGCTAACAATGGCTCGTCTAAATCCGTTTACCACCTCTGTGCCAGGACCCTTACTCCCATCATATCCAGCAAAAACTAATTTAGCACCATCTGGAGATTGAATGGGCTGAGAACCATATGTTCCCGCTGCCATTGACTCAATGTCACCTTTTATTGTCCCAGTAAAATTTGAATAACTCATCCCATAAGCCCACCCTGCGTCGGCATTTGCGAGGAACTTATCATAAAAAACGTCACCGTTATTTAATACAGCAACTGGATAACGGACTGGAGATGTTGTCGGCTCATCATATATTGTGTACTTTTTTGTACTATCACCAACGAGAACAGTTATAACCCTTGAACCTCCACCTCGAAGCTGTGTGGAACTAGGGGGCGGCGCAACTTGCCATGCTGCAAGATAATTACCATCAGCAGACACAACGTAGTCATCTATTCCATAGCCTGCATCAGCTTTCAGAACAACCACTTCTTTCTGATCAGTAAGGGTACGCACAACAATCTCTGATCCATAATCTCGGTCATCAGTATTGTTGATATACATAATTTTCGTAGGACTTATAACCTTCACGTGCTTTACATTCGAAGGTAATTTTGCCAACAAAGTATTCTTGTTAGTAGTAAGATCAAATGAATTTATGTATGAGGAAGTATCTTGCCAATAACCATATACTATCGAATTTGATGGGGCTTTCTGACTAACAGCACTGGTTGGTGCTGGATTTGACTTCACCGAAATACCTTTTCCGCCATATGTCAGAA